>NZ_RDSD01000004.1 GCF_003712195.1 Proteiniphilum sp. X52
CGCTTCAACGGTTTGTCCCTCTCTTCAAGGGATATTTCGGTGGAAAAGAAGGCGTCGTCCAACTCGATGGCTCCCTCAAGGGTGTACTCGTCGTCGCGTTTGCCCATCACGTCACGCAGTTTATTGACCATTTCCCATATGGGCTGGTAACGCTTGTGCCCCAGCTGGCGCTGCAGCTCCGCCGCGGAAAAGGAGCCCTTGGTCGCCGTGAGCAGGTGCATGGCCACGAACCAGTAACGGTAAGGCAGGTTGGAGTGCTGCATGACGGTGCCTGAACGCAAGGTTTGGCGTGCGCGACAACGCTTGCATTCATAGGCCTGCTTGTTTTCCAGCCAATAATGTTCTTTACAATTACAATGACGACAGGTTACTCCCATTTGGTCTCTTTGTTCTTTGAATTTTTTCCGACAGGATTCCTCATCGGGGTAATTTATAGCAAAATCCAGGATATTCATAGTTTGAATCTTTATATCGTTAGCGATGTAAATATAATGAATATCAGTGAATTGTACAAGTGTTTTTGAAACTTATTTATAACTTTTTCCCGTTAAATTCTTTAGGAATAACTGCGGATAATCATTTAATAAAAATATCGGTTATAATAAGTACACATTCCGTTCCAATATTGATATAAATTTGACCGAGTCCTCCAAAGTCTATTTTGGTATAGAAGGTTTCTATTCAAAAAACACCATGCCTGGGATATCTAACACGGATAATTTATGGCAGGCGCTGGCGCTTTTAACGCCTCTAACTATACCAAAAGTATATTCTACAGGACATATTCCTTCTTTCAACTCTACAGCGGGTTATGCCGGAGGATTTAATAATTTTTCTCCTTTTGTCGCATTGAATCATACAGGTATTTACACGAAAGAGCAGGGTAATCTGCAGGGCACCATTGCCATTGAGCAGGATTTTTCCCCACTTATCAAAGGCCTGAAAATGCGGGCACAGGGAGCTTATACGGCAACAAGTTATTTTGATGAGCTTAGACGCACAATCCCGGAAATGTATTACGCAACCGGAAGAAATGTGGATGGTTCCTTAAGGATGTTGAGAACATTTCAAGCAGTGCAGACTATGTATAGCAGTGGTCAAGACCAATATCGAAAGTTCTTTCTCGAATCGAATATTACTTATGAAAATGTATTTGATGAAAACCACCGGCTTTCCGGCTTGCTTTATTATTACATTAGCGACCATAAGCAAGTATCATCGATACCTACCTATGCGCAGACCTTGCCTTCCAGTTTGGCCGCTCTGCCTATAAGATATCAGGGCTTGTCCGGAAGGATAACTTACGGCTATCGCGACACATATTTGTTAGACTTGAATTTTGGTTATACCGGTTCGGAAAATTTTCAACCCGGCAGACAATATGGGTTTTTCCCTTCTATGGCTATAGGCTGGATACCCACACAATACGATTTCGTCAAAAATGGAGTGCCTTGGCTGAATTTTTTCAAAGTAAGATTTTCACATGGTAGTGTTGGCAATGATCGTATCACAGGCAATAGAAGATTTGCATATCTGACAACTTTCGATTATACCGGTGCCGGATGGGGAGGCACCACCGGTATAAATGAAAATCTTGTCGGTGCCGATAATCTGGAATGGGAAAAAGCCATTAAAAGCGATTTAGGGATTGAGTCTCAACTTTTTAAACAAAGATTGTCTTTTACAGTGGATTTCTTTAATGATAAGCGTGACGGTATATTCCAACAGCGTACGCAAGTGCCGGGTTATATCGGAGCAGTCAATATGCCTTATGGAAATGTGGGAAGTATGGTCAGTTATGGTTCAGATGGAAATATAACATACCTGCAGCCGGTTACTGATAATCTCAGTTTTACCGTAAGAGGTAATTTCACCTATTCTCGCAACGAAGTGAAAAACTGGGAACAAGTGGTGCAAAAATATGACTATCAGTACAATAATGGTTGGCCCAATGGGACTGTAAGAGGGTTCAAGTCATTGGGGCTTTTCCGCGATGAGGCGGACGTCGCCGCGAGTGCGACTCAATTTGGAACGGTTTTGCCCGGTGACATAAAATATAAAGATATCAACGCTGATGGTAAGATTGATGATTATGACAAAATACCTCTCTCTTTGCAAAATAATTTTCCTTCGTTAATGTATGGATTTGGAGGGGAAATATCGTATAAAGATTGGACTTTTGGTTTTCTTTTCAAAGGGACAGGAAAAATGGAATATTATCATGTGGGAATTCATGACTCCAGATTAGGGGGCAATAATGGCATAGGATATATACCTTTTCATGACCAGGAAATGGGTAATGTGCTGTCCATCGTAGCTGATCAATCTAATCGTTGGACTCCCGCGTCTTACTCGGGTAATCCCGCCACTGAAAATCCGAATGCAATGTTTCCTCGTTTAACCTATGGTTATAATGAAAATAACTCCAAATTATCTGATTTCTGGAAACGCGATGGCAGGTATTTAAGATTACAGGAAGTATCGGCATCGTATAAAATGAAACTTCAAAAATTGAAAAAAATAGGTATATCATCTATTGAATTTCAACTAGTAGGATCCAACCTGTATACATGGGATAAAGTAGGAATTTATCACCCAGAACAGGCTTGGCGGAATGGTATTATTTATCCAATACCCGCTCAATATTCTTTCCAATTATATATTCATTTATAAAAAAGACAAAATGAAAAAAACACTTATAAACTTATTTTTAATTATACCGTTTTTTTGTCTGATTCTAATATCTCAGTCATGTAAGGATTTCTTAGATATTAGTGAGTATTCCCGCGACTTATTGACATACGATTCCATCTTTTCCAATAAAGACAATTTAGAAGCATATCTATGGGGAGCCGCGGCCCAACTTCCTCTGGAAGGCGCCATTTGGGGTAATGGTTCTGCTCAGGGAAAGTCTTTTCCCGGAATAGCGTGCTCCGACGAAGGTTTTATACAATGGATTTCCGCGGGATGGCAGTCAGGCCAATTAATACAAGGTATGATTAACGCGGACAACGTGGCCGGTACCAATATGTATATATGGGATCAGATGTATAAGATTATTCGCAAGGTCAACATACTTATTGCTAATATCCATTTATGCGAGGGGCTTACTACACTTCAGCGGAATGAATACTTAGGATATGCCCGTTTTCTTAGAGCATATGCTTATTGGCATATTTTATCGGTGCACGGACCTGTAATTTTGGTCGGCGATCAGGTATATGAAACGAATATGACGCCTGACTATTATGTAATTGAAAGGGCTACTTATGACGAGTCGGTTGAATATATCTGCTCTGAGATGGAAAGTGCGGCGCCTTTTATTCCGGTTTCCGTTCCTATATCATATTTTGGAAGACCCACAAGAGGCTCTGTTTACGGTATGATTGCCCGAATACGTTTGCAACACGCGAGTCCGTTATTTAACGGAGGGGGCGGAGCTTCAGGAGATGCCGGAAATTCCGCAAGACTATATTTTAACACCTGGACAAGAGCATCTGACGGGAAACATTATGTAAATCAGGAATATGATGAGCGCCGATGGGCATTAGCAGCTTATGCCGCCAAGAGAGTAATGGATATGAATACCTATTCGTTGCATATTTATGAAGCAGACCTGTTTACTCCCGATTTACCTGCCAATATGCCGAATAAGGAGAATTATCCCAATGGCCCCGGAGGTATTGATCCATATCGGTCTTATTCCGATATGTTTACCGGAGAAAGTCTTGCTGCCAATAATCCCGAATTTGTGTGGGGAAGAATGGATGCTTCTGTGAGAGAATACACCCGTCACAGTTTTCCTAAAGAATTTGGAGGTTATGGAGGAATGGCATTAACTCAAAAGGTGGTGGATGCTTTTTATATGGCTGATGGAAGCGATCCGGTCGCACCGGGAACGGCCGATTGCCCTTACGACGAAACAGGTTTTATGACAGGAATTAAATCTTTTTCAGGATATCAGTTAGGCGGAGGCCCCCCGGTTTTTAACATGTATGTAAACAGAGAAGCGCGGTTTTATGCCTGTGTGGGCTTCAGTCAATGTTTTTGGCCCATGTCGTCAACTACCGAATCAGGAAAATACAATCAATATTTCGGATACGCCGCTGACGATAACGCCGGAAAATACCAGTCTGTGGGGAATGTCGAAGATTACACTACAACGGGATATGTTTCAAAAAAGTATATTCATCGTGACGATGCTTTTTCAGGGACTAATGCGGCACGCTTGAATAAACCATTTGGAATTATCAGGTATGCTGAGATTCTGCTTTCTTATGCAGAGGCTTTGAATAATTTGACTCAGACCTGGACTATTGAGGGGAGTGACGGGGTGGAATATGTTTTTTCACGGGATGAAAACGAAATAGCCAAAGCTTTCAATCTGGTCCGATATAGAGCGGGGTTACCCGGTTTAACCGCTGCTCAGCTCGCGAGTAAAGAGCTTATGTTTAATGCTATTGAAAGGGAACGTATGATAGAGTTCCTGCATGAGAATAGACGGTATTACGATATCAGGCGTTGGGGGATTTACCTGAATAGGGATTCCGAGCCAATAGAGGGAATGGATATCGAAGGTAAACGAAGCGACGGCACATATTATCACCGTGTAAGGTTAAATAACCTTAGGGCGAGAAGCCGTGTTACAGACAAAAAAATGATTTGGCTGCCTATAAGTACAACAGAAATTAAAAAGGTACCCACAATATCTCAGAATCCGGGTTGGTAATTCTTTAAATAATGTGAAAATGAAGCATTTAATAAAGATAGTTATATTGATTTCATGCTTTTTAATGTCGGCATGTAATATCTACGAACAGTTCAAAGAAGAGTTGTATAAGAATGTGTTTTGTCTTGTTTCAGGTTCAGACAATATTTATTCAGTATCTATTCCGTTTGATGACGAGGTTTATGAAGGTTTTGTATCTATCTATTGTGGCGGTACTAATCCGGTAACAAACGACGTGACTATTGAATTGGAATACGATTTGGAAAGCATACAAGAATATAATGAACTTACATTTGATCTTGATGTTTCGCGGTACGCCAAGTGGCTTGATCAGTCTAAATATGAAATACAAACATTCTCTGCAACAATGAAGGCGGGTCAAGAAGATCCTTATGTAACAATTCCGATAAGAATTTTCACAGAAGGTATCACTCCCGACACCATATTTTTTATCCCTTTGAAGATAAAAAGCATTACTGATGGATATGATGTGAATCCTGAAATGAATAAACTGCTGTATAGACCTTTTGTTGAGAATAAATATGCCGGAACTATGACACAGACAATTTATGGTTTGCGGGGAAAACGAAATGGTGTTGAAATAACAGGTTCAAAAAATGCCTATCCATTAGCCGCCAATCAGATAAGAATCACGGTGGAGAAGTATACGGAATTAGACGGCAATAGTCGTGTAAACCTGGATTTGATTAATAAGTATAGTATCAAACTTACAGTGAATAGTGACAATACTGTAACGATAGAACCTTATGGTACAATTGAAATCGAACAATTAGGAGACCCTGAAGACAACAGATTGGAAATTAAAGATTTGACACGTTTTTATTTATCTTATCGTTATCGCACATTAGAAACTCCGGCAACTGAAGAGAATGATGCTGTATATAGCAGTTGGGTTGAAGTTGAAGAAGTCTTGAGAAGACAAAATTGAGTAGAATTTTCACTGACTTCGCCAATGGTCTCCTGAACGGTTTTAACCGCTTTAGAAAGTGAAGGTGGAGACAACTTCAGGTCACTGGGGTTTACGATAATCTCCCCCCATGTCAAATCGCTTAGTATTTATATCATTTCGAATGATTTACAAAATCGAAATAATGTTTTATTTTTGTGAGATATAGTTTCTTGTGCCGGAATTAAGCAATAATGCCACCATACAAAAGACAACAACATGTTCTTATTAAACCGACTAACTGCTTCACACAAGTTTCAAAGGCCCGGAATTTTAATTATTCTGTCAACCTTTCTATTCTGTGGTCACAATACAGCCTATGGAAATGACATTCATCCGCTCAGGATCACAAAACTCAGCTGCGAGTACCAACAAAATCCGCTCCTGGTTGTTTCAGACACCCCTCTTTTCGGATGGCAGTTGCAATCGGATCAACAGGAAGCAGCTCAATCTGCCTACACCATAGAGATTTATACCCGTATCAAAGGCAAAGAAGCAAAAATATGGGATTCCGGAAAAGTCCAATCCGGTCAAAGCCAACGGGTAAAATACCATGGCTTGGAAACATTGGAAAGGGGAAGGGTGTACCGGTGGAGAGTCAAAGCCTGGGATACCCGGAATAACTCTTCGGAATGGAGTGATATGAACAGCTTCCGGATGGCTCCTTCGGAGACGGAATTAAAAGCCGAATGGATCGGAGCGATCGACAAGAAAGATGCCCATATCCCGGAAGGAAGAACCTATCATGCGCTGGCTGCCTCATCGGAAGCGGCGGAAAAATGGCGGAATACCCATCCCCTTTCCAAAAGAAGCATCTATCTGAGAAAAGAATTTTCCGTCGACAAGAAAATAAATGAGGCAATTATCTATGTCAGTGGATTAGGGCATTACGAACTGTCGCTAAACGGGAAAAAAGTGGGTGACTCCCAGTTTGATCCGATGTGGAGCGATTACGACAAGACTATCTATTATAATGCCTATGATGTGACTCATTCCCTGCAACAGGATAATGCTATCGGAGTACTGTTGGGAAACGGATTCTTTAATCAGCAGGGTGGCCGGTACATAAAAATGCAGGTGAGTTTTGGTCCTCCCACCCTGTTTTTCAAACTACATATAACTTATACGGATGGGACAAAGCAGGAAATCCCTTCGGACGAAAGTTGGAAATACTCCTTAAGCCCCCTTGTTTTCAATGATATGTATGGTGGAGAGGATTACGATGCAAGGCTGGAGCGGAAAGGATGGGATAGTTATGGATTCGATGAGTCGGATTGGCTGCCGGTAGTCGTGCAAAACGCCCCCAATGGCCGCCTGACTCCACAGGTCACTGCTTCCGTTAAAATAATGGAAACATACACACCGAAGTCGGTGAGAAAGGTGGGTGATGCATATGTCTTCGATATGGGACAAAACCTGTCGGGTTTTCCAATGATCAAAGTCTCGGGAAAATCAGGGGACAAAGTCAGGTTAACAGTAGGTGAAAACATTCACCAGGACGGCTCTGTAAATCAATCACAATCGGGATCGCCCTATTATTATGAATACACTTTAAGAGGAGACAAGGAAGAGACATGGCGTCCCCGTTTCTCCTACTACGGTTATAAATATATTCAGGCAGATGGTGTTAAACCGGAAGAGGTACAGTCTCATTTCGTATATAATTCGAGCGTTCAAACAGGTCGTTTTCGCTGTTCCAATGAGATATTCAATGAGGCTCACCGGCTTATTGTCAACGCGATCAAAAGTAATATGCACGCAGTGTTTACCGATTGCCCCCACCGCGAAAAACTCGGATGGCTGGAACAGGTACATCTGAATGGTCCGGGATTGTTTTACAATTTTGACCTGACCACATTCGCCCCCAAGATCATGCGTGACATACGCGACGCGCAGTTGCCCAACGGTCTGGTTCCCGATATAGCTCCCGAATATGTTATTTTCGAAGGAGGATTCCGCGATTCTCCCGAATGGGGAAGTACCGCCGTTTTCCTGCCGTTCATCTATTACCGGTTCTACGGCGACAAATCACTGATCACGGAATATTATGACGTAATGAAAAGATACGTCGATTACCTTTCTACTACCGCGACCGACCATATTGTTTCCCACGGACTGGGTGACTGGTGTGATTACCGCAAAGACCAACCCTATGGCCCCTCCCAAAACACCCCGGTACCTTTGTCCGCGTCCACCCATTATTATATGGTGGTCGATTATCTGGCACAGGCTGCCGGAATAACAGGCAATGTCAACGATCACACCCATTATGCAAACCTCAGAGAGAAGATAAAAGAGGCATTTAATAAAGAGTTCTTTGATGAAAACAGTCGGCAATACGGTACGGGGAGCCAGGCATCCAATGCCTTGCCGTTGTTTGCCGGTATTGTGGAACCCGAATACAAACAGGCTGTGCTGGATAATTTAGTGAAAGATATAGAAGAAAAGGGGTATAGGCTTTCTACGGGGGATGTCGGGAATAGATACCTGTTCCAAGCATTGGCCGATAACGGATTGAACGAGGTCATGTACAAAATGCATAATCACAGGGAAGTGCCCGGATATGGGTTCCAACTGCAATTCGGCACCACAACCCTGACTGAGTTATGGGATCCGAGAGACGGGGCATCGTGGAACCATTTCATGATGGGTCAGATTGAAGAGTGGTTCTATAAATCGCTGGCTGGAATAACGACAGAAGACTACAGCGGGTTCCAAAACATAGTGATTGCACCTGAACCGGTGGGAGATCTGAAGTTCGTGGAAGCATCCCACGATACTTTGTATGGCACCATCTCCGTCAACTGGAGAATCGAGGGCAACCAATTTAAAATGGATTTGTTCGTCCCCCACAATTGCAC
The DNA here is from genome assembly GCF_003712195.1 of Proteiniphilum sp. X52. Taxonomy (GTDB): domain Bacteria; phylum Bacteroidota; class Bacteroidia; order Bacteroidales; family Dysgonomonadaceae; genus Proteiniphilum. The sequence goes on from NZ_RDSD01000004.1 coordinate 8,558, forward strand.
GGCCAAAGTATATCTTCCGCAACAAGGTGACCACACCTCCGTGGGGAGCGGACATCACTCGTTTACAACAACACTAATAATGAGCTAATGTGATAATGTACCAATGTGTCAATTCATTAGTTTGGTGATTTAATGATGAAATCCTGAATTGAATTAACAATCGACGTAGTCAACATTGGCGTACCCAACAGCTGTTTGGCACATTGGCACATTAGCACATTGGCATATTGGCACATTAATAAATTATTTATGGTGAAATTATACAGATATACCATTCTGGTTATACTACTTCTGTCGGGTTATTTTCTGAAAGGGGCATCATCTCCTTTACCGGTCGGTCTGAAAACCGATCATCTCGAAAATCCTATCGGCATAGACAACCCTAATCCCAGATTGACATGGAGAATTGAAGACAACAGGGAGGGAGCGCGGCAGTCCGCCTACCGGGTCATTGTCGGAACCGATTCCCTGAAAGTCCTTAACGGGGAAGGAGGCATATGGGATTCCGGAAAGATGAACTCAGACCGGCAGTTAGTCACTTACGCAGGAAACAGCCTTGCCCCTTTCACAAAATATTACTGGAAGGTGATGGTATGGGATGCATGGCAAAATGAAAGCAAATCCGATATCCGGTGCTTTGAAACCGGGATGATGGACATCAGCAATTGGCAAGGGAACTGGATCAGTGACGGAAGGGATATACATCATGCATCCGCTCCCTGGTTCCGTAAAAAATTCGAGACCGGCAAAGAGATCGCATCGGCCCGTGTATATATAGCCGTCGCCGGATTGTATGAACTCCATATTAACGGAGAAAAAATCGGCAACCATCGCCTCGATCCGATGTACACCCGCTTCGACAGAAGAAACCTCTATGTCACCCACAACGTGACTGCTCATCTGCAAAGGGGAGAGAATGCCATAGGGGTTATCCTCGGCAACGGATGGTATAACCATCAGTCCATGGCCGTATGGGATTTTCACCGGGCGCCCTGGCGCAACCGTCCCACTTTTTGCCTCGACCTGCGGATTACTTACGTAGACGGTACTGTGGAGACCATCCCCTCTGACCTGAGTTGGAAAAAATCGGACAGCCCGGTAATCTTTAACAGTATCTACACGGCCGAGCATTACGATGCCCGGCTCGAACAGGATGGATGGAGCAAGCCGGAGTTTGACGATTCACAATGGCAGGGGGTGGGGTTACGCCCTGCTCCTTCCCAGAATATTACCGCGCAACAATTGAGACCGATACGGAATGTATTGACGATCGCTGCCAAATCAGTCGATAAGATAGATGAAAAGACTTATGTATACGACTTCGGGCAAAATATGTCGGGGGTGACCAGGATAAAAGTCTCGGGTGAAGAAGGTACCGAGCTGCGGATAAAACATGGTGAACGGCTCTATGACAACGGACGGATCGATATGTCCAATATTGATGTATATTACCGGGGAGACAGGGAAAAAGATCCTTTCCAAACGGATATATTAATATTGAGCGGGAAAGGAGAGGATGAGTTTATGGCGCGTTTCAATTACAAGGGATTCCGTTATGTGGAAGTAACGAGCAGTAAACCGGTTGAACTGGATAAAAACAACCTGACTGCTTATTTCATGCATAGCGATGTGCCGCCGATCGGGAAAATTGAGACTTCAAATGACCTCATCAACAAATTATGGCGGGCAACCAATAATGCCTATCGGTCAAATCTGATGGGTTATCCTACTGACTGCCCGCAACGCGAAAAAAACGGCTGGACCGGCGACGGCCATTTTGCCATCGAAACCGCATTGTACAATTTCGACGGTATCACGGTATATGAGAAATGGCTGGCCGACCACCGGGACGAACAACAACCCAATGGCGTGCTACCCGATATTATCCCCACGGGCGGTTGGGGCTATGGCACGGCCAACGGATTGGACTGGACCAGTACAATTGCCATTATACCCTGGGAAATATATAAATTCTATGGCGACAGCAAACTATTGGCAGATTGTTACGATAATATCAAACGGTATGTGGATTATGTGGATCGTACAAGTCCCGGAGGGCTGACCTCTTGGGGACGCGGCGACTGGGTACCGGTGAAATCCCGTTCGAACCTGGAGTTGACTTCCTCCGTCTATTTCTATGTAGATGCAAAAATACTGGCCCAAGCGGCGAACCTATTCGGAAAAGAAGACGATCACCGGTATTACTCCGCATTGGCGGAGAAAATCAAAAATGCCATCAACAATAAATACCTGGATCGTGAAACCGGCATTTATGCCAGTGGTACTCAAACCGAACTAAGCGTGCCGCTTCAATGGAAGGTGGTTCCGGAAGATATGATACCCAAAGTGGCACATAATCTCGCGAAGAAAGTGGAAGAAGCAGGATTTCACCTGGATGTGGGTGTATTAGGTGCCAAAGCTATTCTGAACGCATTAAGTGAAAACGGTTATCCCGATGTGGCATACAAGGTGGCGGTACAAGACACTTACCCTTCTTGGGGCTGGTGGATCGTGAATGGAGCCACTACCCTGCTCGAGAACTGGGATCTGGATGCCGACCGGGATATTTCCGACAATCACATGATGTTCGGCGAGATCGGCGCATGGTTCTTCAAAGGACTGGGAGGCATCTACCCCGATGCCGCACAACCCGGGTTCAAGCATATTATCCTGCGCCCACACTTTGAGAAAGATCTGGAGAGATTCGACGCACAGTTTCATTCACCTTATGGTTTGATCCACTCTCAATGGGAGTGGAAGAAAAGAAAGATAAACTATCGGGTTGTGATACCTGCAAACAGCGGTGCCACTTTGTATCTTCCCGATTATGTGGAAGGGAACAAATTATTGGAACTGGATGCGGGAACGCATCACTTTACATTTACGATAAGTGGTTGAAGGTTGATGGGGCGATTCAACGATTTTATAATCGACTGATACCCGGCCCTTATTCACTTCTAAGTTCCAACTTCTAAGTTCTCAGTTCTAAGTTCTAAGTTCTAAGTTCCAAGTTCAAAAAACTAAAAAAATGAAACGAATAATCTTTTTTCTGACTTTTCTTATCCTTAGCGTTATAACCGTTTTGGGGAACAAACAATCCTCGGTGGTGCCTGTCAATCTCACCTGTGAATACCTGATCAATCCGGCCGGTTTGGATGTAACCCGCCCCCGTTTCAGTTGGACACTCCAACCGACGGACGAATCCGCTTACGGACAGCAACAGACGGCGTACCGCATATTGGTCGGACGTTCGCAGCAAAAAAAAGCCGACAAATTCGGCGACATGTGGGACAGCGGATGGATCGACTCGGACAATATGCAACTGATAGAATACAACGGCAAACCGCTGCGGTCTGACGAGAAGTATTTCTGGAAAGTGGCCGTAAAGGATGAAAAAGGCAATGAATCGGGTTACAGCGAGGCAGCCGAGTGGAGTACGGGATTGTTCTCACAGGATGAGTGGACAGCCAGTTGGATCGGCACGGACGAAGCGTATGATCCGGCAAAAGGCCCCAATAAGATGCAGGATCCCTGGTTCCGTAAAACTTTCGATTTAAAGGAAAAGCCTTCTAAAGCGACTCTGTTTGTCGCTTCGGTGGGATATCATGAAGTCTATGTGAACGGGGAAAAAATGGACGACCATGTGCTTGCACCGGCAGTGACGGATCACACCCAACGGGCCCGTTATATTGCCTACGATATTGCGCCCGCACTCACCGCCGGCACAAATGTCATTGTGTTGTGGCTGGGAACCTCATGGTCTATCTTCGGGCCTTATGCGACCCCCGACAAACCCCGTGCTCCCCTCGTGATTGCCCAGGCAGATATTTATGGCAAAGACAACCGATCACCACTAAGGATTACCACCGATAAGTCATGGAAAACGCATCCCAGCCCCAATATGCTGACTGGCAATTGGGGATTCGGTGTAGGCGGCTATGGGGGCGAGATCTGGGATGCCGGCAAAGAGGTGAAAGGATGGAATCTGGCAACCCTTGATGACCGTAACTGGAAAAACGCCACAGTGTACACGCCGGCGCTGAAACTGTCGGCTCAGCAGGTGGAGACCAATATCCGGTTTGACGAAATCCGTCCCCTCTCCATCGATTCCCGCCCCGATGGCACTTATCGTGTGGATATGGGCGTGAATTTCGCAGGATGGACACAAATTTCCGTACAGGGTCACCCCGGAGATACCATTCATTTCCTTTTTTCAGAACGGGAACAGGATGATATCACCTTCGGATTGATGAACGCTTACGTGATCGGTGCTTCAGGGAAAGGCACCTTTGAAAACCGATTCAATTACAGTTCGGGAAGATGGATCACGATCAAAGGCTTGCAATCGGCTCCGAAAAAAGAGGAAATCAAGGGATGGATGGTACGTACCGCTTTCGATAATGCATCCCGTTTCGAGTGTTCCGATCCGTTGCAGAACTGGATCTATAATACGGTAAAGTGGACTTTTGAGAATCTGTCTCTCGGCGGATTTATCGTCGACTGTCCCCAACGCGAGCGGTTCGGCTATGGCGGCGATGCACATGCCACTTCCGAAACCGGGCTGTTTAACTATAAGCTGGGCGCTTTTTACACCAAATGGCTGGAAGACTGGCGCGACGTACAGGGAACGGAACCGATGACAGGCAATATGAACGATCCGGAGTGGGCGCGCAAACGCGAAGGAAGCGGCAGGATACTGGGTGGAGGCGTGCTGCCTCAGACGGCGCCCACCTACCATGGCGGAGGCGGCCCTGCGTGGGGCGGAATAGTGGTCACCCTCCCCTGGTTCATATACCAACATCATGGTGATATGCGGGTGCTCGAAGATAATTTCGAGATGATCAAAGGCTGGTTGGATTTTCTCGATACCCATGTGGAAAACGATATGCTCAAACGATACGGCGGCCGGTGGGATTTTCTGGGTGACTGGCTTTGGCCGGGAGCTACGTCGCAAGGGATGAATAACGATTCCGATGAAAACCTGTTTTTCAATAATTGTTATTGGGTGTATAACCTGAAAACTGCAGCACAAATAGCCAGTGTGTCCGGAAGAACTGAAGAGGCAGCACGCTGGTCGCGTCAGGCGGAACGGTCGTCTAAAGCCATCCATGCCAAATATTATCACCCGGACGATCATAATTATTCGGACAGATCGATGCGGAGCCTTTCAGCGGCCCTGTATGGCAACATCATGCCGGCTGAATTACGCCCGAAAGTGATGGAGAGGCTGGCTGAAGAAATTCTCGTTCATAAGAACGGACATATCGACGTGGGGATCACCGGAGGAGCGATGCTCTTTAAAGTATTGCGCGATGAGGGGCGAGACGACCTCATCTACTCCATGACCTCCCAGACCACCTACCCGAGTTGGGGGCTTATGCGTGAGAGCGGCGCCACGACTATTTGGGAAATGTGGGAAAAAGACCTTCCGGGGCATTCACTGCTGCACAGCTCTTATCTCTATCCCGGTGCGTGGTATATCGACGGTGTGGCCGGCATCCGAAGGGATCCCGCGGTACCCGGATTCAGAAAGTTTATGATACGGATACCCCAGCTCACCGAAACACAAATTTCCAATGCAAAAGCCTCGTTCGACTCCCCCGCAGGATGGATTGAGTCGGCATGGAAGCGGGAAAACGGAAAGACAACACTAAATGTGACTGTGCCGCCAAATTGTATAGCCACAGTCCTGTTTCCTGATAACAAAGGGAAAAGCGTACAGGTGAATGCTGAGCATGTGAAAGAAACCAGCAGGAAAGACGGATATATCTTGTTTGAAATTCCGGCAGGAAAGTACCGGTTCAATGATTGACCGATATTGTATCCGGTATTAGATGAATCTTCCATGCCACGCATGCGGATTTCGGAAACCTTCCCCAGCCTGGATTCCGGGTGACGGGAGGGGTGAAATACAGCATCGGCGGATGACTTTTTTTGAATGGATGGGTAAAGTGTTTTTTGACGCTTGCAGCCGTATTCTTTATCATCACCTCTTATTCTGTCACAATGCGCGGGTATTACGATTTATCCTCAAACAGTGGAGAATTAACTTTCTTCTAAAATATTCTATGTCTGAAAGAATAAAGACGGACAAGTAGTTCGATCGGATCGTATGAAATAAAAAGTTTAATAAAATTATTATGACAGATTGGAGTTTACTTCTCATTCCTTTGGTGATTATCATTGATGGTTTAGCTATTTGGGATTTAATAAATAAGAAACAATATTCGCATGGAATGAAGATTTTATGGATAGTGGTCATTATTCTTTTTCCAATTCTTGGGGTTTCCATTTATTACTTTCAGGTTTCACTCTTTCATAGGAATAGTCAACGGAAGCATAATAGGAAAAACTAAGAAAACTTTGTTCTTATTTCTTAGGGCAGGATTGCCTTTTGGAACACCCAACGCCAAGGGCGCTCCTGCCTACCTGAAGAAATACGACAAAGATAAAGATATTGACACGAAAGATCCATTTATAACCGGAGGATGTTTATATGACCGATATAAACGGAAATGAGACCTTATTATCCCAAAATAGAGGGAAAATACTGGTTTTAGATTGCTGGCACGATGGATGTGGTCCATGTTTTAAACAATTACCCCGCTTTCAGGAATTGTTTGATAACTATAAGGGGATCCCTAATCTCCAATTTTATACATTGGGTGTTACTTTTAATGACTCCGTAAACCTATTTGACGTTTTAAACAAGAGGAACATTAATCTGCCATCTTTCGTTATCAGAGGAAAGGATGCGGAAAAGTTGGGGATAAAAGCCTATCCAACCATTATCATAGTGGATGATCATTCAAGAAAAATCTTTATGGGTAATTTGAGCAACTGCGAGAGCTTTTTAAAAAAACGTTTCAATAAAAATAAACCGAGCAATGGGGCATCAACACTCTTCGACACCAAGGTTCAAGATACCATTAGAATGCTGTCACTAAGGCCCGACAGTCTGCGATCGGAGAAAAATAACCTGTCAGGGAACCCACACTCACCCTTTAACTTATTCACCCTTTAACTTATTAAAATATGAAGATAGCTATACTCAGCATATATTCGTTATTGCTCCTATGGGTATTGATAATGATATATATTAAAACAAAAAACAAGCAGAAAGTACACAGGGCTTGGTATTGGGCATTAGGCGCACTTATATTACTTCCTGTTTTGTATTTTTTTACAATCGGCAGTTTTTCTGTTACACAAACAGAGGGATTGGGCAAAGTACCTGTGAAGTAATCATGTGATTTGAATAACGGATAAGCAGATGTTGGTAATTGGTAATTGGAATTGGTAATTCCTAACTTCCCAGTTCTAAGTTCTAAGTCCTAAGTTCCAAGTTCTAAGTTCTAATTTCTAATTTCTTAATCAATATGAAACACATTTATTTTTTAATTGCAGTTAGCCTGGCCATATTCATGGCCGGATGTCAGGGAAGAACGGTCAAGGTGGATTCCCTGAAAGTAGAAATGCAGGAGAATCCCCGGGGAGTGAGCACATCGACGCCCCGATTCTCATGGCAGATCACCTCAAATCATCGAGATTTGCAGCAGGCAAGCTATCAGATTCAGGTGGCCCGATCGGAGCTGGATCTGCAAAAAGGAAACAACTTGTCATGGGATTCGGGGGTTGTTACTGACGATGAATCCATCCTTATCCCTTATACGGGAGAAACACTTTCTCCCAGAGAAGTATATTACTGGCGGGTAAAAGTGACCACCAATCAGGGAGAAACAGCCTGGAGCAAGATCAACCATTGGTCGATGGCCCTACCCGATATTGCCGGCTGGCAGGCCAAATGGATTGGCGAAAATGCGCTTTCAAATCCGGGTGAAACGGATAAGGGAAATACCCGTCTGGCTGTGCGTTATCTACGCAAACCCTTTGGCAGTAAACAGAAGGTGGAACACGCCGTCCTCTATATCTCCGGGTTGGGCGCCTATGAGGCTTATATAAACGGCAAGCGAGTATCGGATGACGTTCTTGCCCCCACGGTTTCATGGTATCCCGAAAAAGTGTATTACAACACATATGATGTCACCTCCCTGATACAGCGAAAAAGCAATCTGCTGGCCGTAAAATTAGGCAACGGCCGTTACTTCGGTATGCGCGAGTCTACAACCCAGGTGTTCGGTTTGCCTCGACTACTGGCACAGTTGGAAATTGAGTACAGTGACGGTTCAACAGATGTCATTGTCAGCGACGAGTCGTGGAAAGTCACCTCCAAGGGCCCCATCATCGCCAATAACGAATTCGACGGGGAAGAATACGACGCCCGGATGGAGCTTCCCGGATGGGATAAGATCGGTTACGACGATACGACATGGAAACCGGTCGATATAATGTCTGCACCCGGAGGGACACTTACCGCACAACCCAATCCGAATATCCGGGTACAGGAAGAACTCACACCGGTAGCCATTACAACACTGACCGACGGGAAATTTATCCTGGATATGGGACAGAATATGGTAGGCTGGATAAAGATCAACCGGTTAAACGGGAAAAAGGATCAGCCTGTCACAATGCGGTTTGCGGAAATGCTCAATCCCGACGGGACACTCTATATGGCAAACCTCAGGGGTGCCAAGGTGACCGATATCTATACCCCCGTGAAAGACGGGGAATTCAGCTGGGAGCCTTCCTTCGTTTATCACGGATTCCGGTTCGTGGAAATATCGGGGCTGGATTATCAGCCGGCGCTCTCTGACTTCACCGGCAGGGTTATTTATGACCAAATGGAAACGACCGGCCAATTTGAGACATCCGACGAAACCATCAACCAAATATTCAAAAATGCCTATTGGGGTATCCGCGGGAACTACAGGGGTATGCCCACCGACTGCCCGCAACGCGACGAGCGTCAGGGATGGCTGGGCGACCGGGTGACCGGCTGTTTCGGAGAGGCGTTCGTATTCAATAATGCGCTCCTCTATAGTAAATGGCTACAGGATATCAATGACTCCCAAAGCCCGGAAGGAAGCATTTCGGTGGTCTCCCCGCGCTACTGGACAATCTACAACGACGACGTGACCTGGCCGGCCGCCTATTTCTACGGGGCAAAGATGTTGTGGCAGAACTATGGCGACACCGAACCCATAAGAAGGCACTACCCATCCATGAAACGCTATCTGGAACGCGTTCAACAGGTATCGATGCAGGATTATATCCTCACCAAAGACACCTACGGCGACTGGTGCATGCCGCCCGAATCGCAGGAACTCATCCACTCGCAAGACCCCGCCAGGAAAACCGCCGGAGCAGTGCTCAGCACCACCATGTATTACAGCCTGTTGGAGCTGATGAGCGAATTTGCCCTGCTCACCGCAAATGAGAAAGATATTGCCGGATACCGGGAGCTGGCGTCAAAAATCAAAGAAGCATATAATGCCCGTTTTTTCAATGCCGATTCAGCTTTGTATGACAATAATACCGTCACAGCCAATATCCTTTCGCTTCGTTTGGGATTGGTTCCCGAAGGATATGAGCAAAAACTATTCGACAATATCGTACGCAAGACAGAGGTGGATTTCAACGGTCATGTCAGCACAGGAGTATTGGGAATCCAGCACCTGATGCGCGGTCTGACGGAACAGGGAAACGTAGACCTGGCCTACAGGATCGCCACCAACCGCACCTATCCCAGTTGGGGATACATGATTGAAAAAGGGGCGACCACCATCTGGGAGCTGTGGAACGGGGATACGGCCGATCCGGCGATGAATTCCGCCAATCACGTGATGCTGCTGGGCGATCTGCTTGTCTGGTTTTATGAGGATCTGGCAGGGATCAAAAACCACCCGGAAAGTGCGGCTTATAAAAAACTGCTGATGGAGCCGAAATTCCCCGAAGGATTATCGCATGTGAAAGCCTCCTACAAATCGGTATACGGAGAAATTAAAAGCGAATGGGAGAAAGAAAACGGGAGATTCCATTGGGACATCACCATTCCCGGAAACAGTTCGGCCATCATCCGGTTGCCCAAAGAGTTGAATGTGACCGCACCGGCCGGGAAAGGCGTAAGGAATGTTATGGAAACCGAAACCGGCATCGAGATAGAATTAGGTTCCGGAAGTTACCGGCTCTCAAGCATTTAAATTGGCTCTCAAGTATATAAATCGATTTTATGATCGACTCTGTCCGCCAAACCAATCCATAATGGATGGGATGAAATGACTGATCGTCCGCATTCAGAATTGATATAAATTACCGGGAGGGGTGAACTGTTTTGATTTTTTTGGTTAAAACAGTTGCCCCTTTTCCGGCATTCCCTAAATTTGCACTGTTATTCTCTTTTATCTGATTAACGGATAGATTTACATATGCATGCCCGCCCGGGCAGGTTGTCTTTTTTCGCCGTAAGGTATTTAGATACGGCGTTTGAGTATCATTCGGATTATTCGCTTCGCGTAATTTGTTTCCCTTATCGCAAATTATTGGCCTCTCTGCTGATTATTTAATTCTATCTATTCCACACCACCATCTTACCTTAGTTAAGTTGCATCTTTAAATTGTATTCATCATGAAACGAGTATCAAGCTTATTCACGCACCGGGACATCGCAATAGGCAAGTTCCATCGAAAGCCAAAAAAGATCCGCCCCTCTTTTTCGTTATTACTGTTATCATTACTCTGCATCATTCTTTATTCGTGTGAAGGAGAAACGATAGATCCCGATAAGGCCGGAAGATCCCTTCAACTACACGCGGAAATCGAGGGATTGAAAACCCGCGCCACCCATTCTTCATGGGAAAACGAGGATGCCATTGGCGTTTATATGATCAAAGCGGGGCAACCACTCAACTCCTCAGCCATCAGCCAAAATGTGAAATATGTAACTGCGGGTTCCTCTACCTTCAAACCGGCCGACGAAACAGAAGAAATTATTCTTCCATTCGACGGTTCTACTGTCGATTTTATTAGCTATTATCCTTATCGCGCGGATATCAACAACTTCTCCTTCCCTATTGATCTGACTGACCAGTCGGTACAGGCAGGCATTGACCTGATGTATTCTGACAACGCCAAAGGGTTTGATTCGAAAAATCCGAATGTACGAATGCAATTCACCCATCAACTATCCAAAATTGTGCTGAATATCGTCCATGAGCAATCTATCGATCTAAGCGAACTCTCGGTAATCATTTCCAACGCGGCTACACGAGCAACCTTCGATCTGGTTAGCGGCAATCTCTCCTCAGCTTTGGAACGCGGTGATATCAAAGTCAACATTCACAGCAATGGTTCGGTTGCCGAGGCGATCCTGTTACCGGAGCCCGACTTATCAGGAATGAATCTGTGGTTTGTTCTCGATGAAGAGGAAACCGAAGTCTATAAGTTTCCTTTGGCTGATGTCTTCGAGATCAATGCTTTCGAGAGTTCCACCATATACACCTATAACGTCACACTTTTCACCGAAAGAATAGTAGCAGTCACGGAAAGCAATATCACGGCATGGATTGAGGGACCGTCCGCAAATGTGAGAACAGAGCGTACCAGTGAAACGCCCCCCATTATCAAGGGGTCGAAGAAAAAACCTTTCACTGTGGCAGAGGCACAAACAAATCAGGGCAAGACAGGAGTATGGGTAGAAGGTTTCATTGCAGGATCCACATCGGGCAATAGTATGAACCACTTTACTCCCGATGTTTCTGAAGCGTCAAACAGCAACATCGTCCTGGCGGACGCCCCTGATGAGACCGATACCGATAAAATGATTCCGGTGGAATTGGGATCGGGAAATATCAGAGCAGCGGTAAATCTAAGGGAAAATCCCGATAATCTCAATAAAAAGGTAAAGATCAGAGGAGACCTTGAAACCTACTATCGTGTGCCAGGGTTAAGGGATATCAAAGACTACCAATGGGTCGGTCCAGAACCGTAAATCACGGGTGTGCAGAAGTGAAATTGTGATTATTTGAATTCTTTCCACATCAATAACGCCCGTGCAATGGCATTCTCTACCAAAGGCCCCATCATGGCATATCCCTCCTTGTTTGGATGGACACCGTCTTCGGAGAGTTCTTTAGGCAGGCCGTCCCGTTCATCGGCCATGGCGGAGAAGAAATCGCAATAGACAGCCCCGCGTGTGCCGGCATACTGCTTGACACGTTTGTTTAATTCCACAATTTTGGGAGCCGGCTCCAAACCGGGGCGCCAGGGATAGTCGTATGCGGGGAGAACCGAGCACAACACCACCTGTATGCCATGCGCTTGTGCCAATTCCGTCATGGAATGGATATTGTCTTCGATCATTTCCAGTGTCGACGGGCCAGTATTGCCGGCAATATCATTGGTTCCGGCCAGGATCACCACCACTTTAGGCCATAAATTAAGCACGTCCTGACGGAAACGGAGCAACATCTGCGGTGTGGTCTGCCCGCTAATCCCCCGGTTGACATAGGGGCGACCCTCAAAAAATTCAGGTACCCTTTCTTTCCACCCCTGTGTAATGGAATTACCCATAAAGACCACCCGGTCGTCACATGCTTTCGCGGGTCCCAGCTTCGCATTATCTTCCCTGAACCGCTCCAAGTTCGCCCAGTCCTGGGCTTCCGCACACAATATACCATTCATCACAAATAACAATGCAAGAAACAATTTTTTCACATTCATCCTGTTTATATTTTTAATTGTATTGAATCCCGTTTTCGAATGTCAAAAATAATTATTTAATGGCTGATTCCAAACAACGTTCATCGATTTATTTGAAGTCAGCCCCATTTGAGTGTTGACCGGGGAGATTGGGAGAGAATGATTATAGCGGCCACTCGGTGAAAATATCATCAACAGAAATAAGTAAGCCGACTACTTGAGAATAATTATCCTGCCCTGCGCTGACTTTGTTAGTTTTCAGATAAGCATCATATACCCTGTCCTGAACCTCTGACAAGGCTTCGTCTCTCGCCGCGAGCCAATGTTCCCGGTTTCGTCGCAGGTCTGCAATGATCTCCGGCCGGATGGATGAAACCAGCGACTCATATTCATCAGGAAGGAACTTGCGTGTATCGCTCAATACATACCGGAGCGTGGAGAGGTACGCACTGTATCGGATCTTTTCGTCACCGCTAAGGCTACAGACCACAAATGCGTACAGATTCGCCTCCGATTCGGCGGCAATGCCGAACTGATGCGCCATTTCATGCGCTAAAGTAAACGGATAGGCAAAATTAAGGCCATAGTCATTCACATGGATTTCATTAAAGAAGGGGCCGAAATAGCCGGAAACACCCATTTTCGAATAGACCGATTCGAACATCATCGGCTTGGGTTTCCTTTTCCCGTTGGGATAAGTTATTCTTAACATCCCATGCATCCTACGATACGACAACTCGATTTCTCGCCGTGCTTCTTGCCTGTCCAAATCTGCACAATCGGTATAGCAAAGGTTCGCCCGGGCAATAAACCGGACGGCAAAATCCCTGAAAATTTCCGGATCGAATGTCATTTCCGTTATGTCGGTCCGATCGTAGAAATCTTCCCGGAAATAAGCAATCCCCCAGCTGAAATAGAACCAGGCGACGATGACCGTAACGAACCGGATCAACAAAAAAAGGAACTTCAAAAAAGAGGTTTTGCGTATAATGGTGAACACGACCAGCTTTATCAGCAGCAGCACCGCCACGACCAGGAATATATCGTACAATGAAAAGGGAAAAAGGTTCGAAATAAAGGACAGTATTGCAGCCAGAATAGGATAAACCCCACGCATATACCATTCCGAAAGTGTCGCGCTGAGGCTGAACAGAAAGATGATCGCGAACAATGCAACTGAAATTATCAGCAAAAGCGCGAATTGCCGCTTCTGCACTTTATATCCATGTTTTGAAATCATATTATCAAAAATACGGCTCTTTTTCTAAAACTCTATATATCATTGTCGAATATATTCAGAATTGACACAGAATCGGGAAAGAATAAAGAGGAATTAAATCCACAACTGACCCTGCACAAACTACCTCTTCCGGTAGACATGACAACCGGCTTCCGACGGGTGATCCTGCACGTAAGTTTCCGGATGCTCCTTTCTCAGAATCCACACCACCATAAAATCACCCGCCGCGGCGCCCGTAAAAAAAACGCCTAATATCAGCAGCAGTCCGCTGCCGTTGAAAAGGGAGATAACAACCGGGACAACCCCGAGCAGCAACGCCGGCATCAACGCCCCAAGGAAGTAATGCTTTATCTTTAGCGGTTCTTTGCAGTGGCAATAGGGTGTAAGCGTCTGCCACATCACCCCGAAACGGATGCTTTTAAACCCGTTTTTGGCAAACAACCCGAAGAAAAAACCGTGGATCAGTTCATGAATGATAATACCCACCACAAGCAACAGCATGAATAACAGGCTTTGCTGTAGCGAGAGAGAGAATGCCGAGCCCCAGATAAAGTAAAAAGGAATACCAAACAGTGCCGCGGCCATACCGGTAATCGCCAGGGCCACTCCATTTGCGGTATATATATTGATCGTTTTCTTCTCTTTTTCGTAATTGTCAAAATTTTCCATTGTTAAAATGATAGATACTCAAAATTATGCAGCACGAAAATAATGTTTCTACTCCATAATTCCGGTCAGAGAGTCAATATTTATCATTTTTTTCAATAAGGAGAAGGTATGTAAAAACGATTTTTTCATTCCATACCTTAGGGCAGACTATTCCCTGCGGACTCCTGATGCTATCCAAATTGCATCATCTATTTATTGCAATGCCGACTATTTTCTGACCAACGACAAGAAACTGAAATCCAACCAGTTGTTTTTACAGGATAAATCTGCTTTTGCCAGTTCTTCTTCAATCATATTCGATTTCACATAGTGGCTTTCGCCAGTCCGCGCTGGTTTTCCTCCTCCAAAATGGAGCCGACCTTCTGTACGATGTGGGAATCAGCCCTGTTTTCAGGTAGTTTGTTCTCACGGATGTAGTAAGTCAGTCCGTTGTCGAGTTTACCTGTCAGCACCTGACCATCGACAGGGCCAGATCATCAAATCACTATTCGTTTTTCACTCTTAATTTCTAATTTTCAAATCGTAGCGCTTTCTTCGCCCACAATGTTTGCGTGGCGCCTCGCGCGAAAAGGTAGAGGATAAACGCCAGCCAAAGACCGTTATTTCCCCATAATGGAGTCATGACAAAATAGGAGGCGAAAAAGACAATAGACGAAAGGATCATCGCGTTGCGCATCTCGGCCGAAGCGGTCGCCCCGATAAAGATGCCGTCCCACAGGAATGCGGCAAAACCGACAACGGGAATAAGCACCGTCCAGAACATGAAATCTTTGGTGCGCTCGATAATGTAAAGGTCATTGGTCATGACTCGCAATATCGGATCGGGAAAGAGCATATAGATCAATACGGCAGCCAGGCTCACTACCAATCCCCAGAAAAAGACCCTGCGGATCATCCATTGCAGGTACTCCCGGTTCTTTGCCCCATAAAACCGTCCGGTCAACGCTTCACCCGCATAGGCAAAGCCATCCATGAAATAGGAGAACAGCATAAAGAACTGCATCAGCAAAGCATTCACAGCCAATATGGTCTCTCCCATTCCTGAAGAGGCGAAGGTGAAAAAGGTAGTCACCATGGTCAACAAAAAAGTACGGACAAAAATATCGCTGTTCACCCTGAAATACTCCCGTATGGCTTGCCTGTCCCAAATAGTCTCTTTGCGGATGTATTTTCGTAACCGGCGATAGTAGTTCCACCAGAAACCGGCCGCCACCATCAGCGAGATAACTTGTGAAAGTGTTGTTCCTAATGCGATCCCTTCGATCTTCATCCCGAAGCCGAACACGAAAAGGATGCTCAGGACAATATTCAGAAGGTTGTTCAATATGGCGATGACCATCGGGATCCTTGCGTTCTGCATACCGATAAACCAACCCTTGAAGGCATACATCCCCAGCACTGCCGGCGCGCCCCATACCACGATACGGAAATAGGTCATCACATGTCCCGTGGATTCGGGCCCGGACTGTATCAGGCTTGAAGCCAACAACCCGATAGGATATTGCAACAATATGATCAGCAAACCTGCCCCCAGGCCGATCGCCAGCGAACGGACAAACGCATTCATCACCTCCGGGAAATTCCGGG
The DNA here is from genome assembly GCF_003712195.1 of Proteiniphilum sp. X52. Lineage (GTDB taxonomy): Bacteria > Bacteroidota > Bacteroidia > Bacteroidales > Dysgonomonadaceae > Proteiniphilum. Next base: position 24,654 of record NZ_RDSD01000004.1, read on the forward strand.
CTCCCAACGCCTGGGAGGCAAAACCGCTGGAACTCATCCGCAGAAAGCCAAAGTTCCAGTAGATCATATTAAAGATATTGCCACCCAGTGCGATGGCTCCGATATATACAGCCGACCCAAGCCGGCCGGCAATGGCAATATCAATCATCCCCAGCAAGGGAACAGTGATATTGGTAATGATATTGGGAAGGGCAAGCCTGAAGATTCTTTTGTCCATTGGCGCAAAAATACGTCAAAAAGACGATATTCCCCAATTTTACCGGCCATTATCATTTTTACCCTGTCCACGAAAATTCGAAGGCGCGGAAAAGGGCAAAAAACAAGATGAAACCGACATGTTTAAAATAATCATTACACACCCGAAGGGAATGAATATTTCCGTTAAGCTAAATTGGAACAGCCGGGTAGTGGCTTTATGCGGTTCAGGATGCAAATCTTTCGTTTCGGGAAGTTAATGTGACAGGAAATCTCTTCATGTCATATCTTTGTCAAAAGATCCAAAACAGTAGCAACGGTATCATTTTCATTTCAGAAAACAAGCTAAATTCCATTTTTAATAAAAGATTCTATTTTTTTTGAAATGATAAAGCAGTAATTATACATTCTTTTTTGTAAATTTGTGAATTCACTTTACTTGAATAGTAAAATTATTGATAATCAACACCCTATTGATATAAATAAGGTGTTTCGTTTTTTGAAGAACTCTTTACAAACTAATATATGGATAAGATTCAGGAACTTACCTCAAAACTTTACGCGGAAGGCGTGGAAAAAGGCAAAGAAGAAGCCGAAAGAATTATTGCCGCGGCACGGGTTCAGGAGCAACAAATACTGGGTGCCGCGCGTGCTAAAGCGGAAGAAATGCTTTCTTCGGCCCAAAAGGAGAGCGCGGAACTGAAAAAAAACACCGAAGCGGAACTGAAACTCTATGCTACCCAATCTTCCCAAGCACTCAAAACGGAAATCATCAACCTGATGACCGACAAGTTATCCACAACCCAGGTAAAAACAGCCGTGGAAGACAAAACTTTCATGCAACAATTAATTGTGGAACTGGTACAAAACTGGTCGAAGAACGACACACTGACCGTTGGTGTGGAAAATCCGGAAGAACTGAAATCCTATATCGCCTCACATGCGAAAAACCTACTGGACAAAGGGTTAAAGATCGAATCGGTGAACGGCATCAAAACCGGGTTCACCCTCGCACCCGAAGATGGCTCCTACAAAGTAAAATTCGGGGAAGAAGAGTTTGTCAACTATTTCAGGGAATTTTTACGGCCCCAGATCCAGCAACTTCTTTTTTAGAAACTGAAAATTTTCATCGATCTCTTTCAGGAGATTGGCTTTGCCTATGATTTTCAAGAATCAATATTACTATTTCATATCCGGGTTACCCGACTTTTCTTTCGACAGCATGAAACTACCCCTCTCCGTGGAGGAGTTCAGGGAGATGCTCGACGAAGCCCTTGAACCGGAAGATAAAAAGCTCTTACACAGTTATTTTCTCTCTTACGACAACGACAATCTTTTCCGGTTGCTGGAAAAGAAGGAAAGTGACTTGGAAAAGAAGGGAATACTCTCACGTGCCGAGCTGGAAGAGGTGATCCGGCAGGTGAAACAGGGAGATACCACAGAGAACGAGCAGGTACCGCCCTATTTCGAAAAGGCCGTCAGGGCTTGGCTCGATGAAGAGATACCCGGACACCTGAAAACGCTGGAGGATCTTATCAGTTCTTTATATGCGGACTACGGGATGGAGGTGAGGAACAGCCTGATCGCCGCATGGTTCGAAATGAATCTCAACATCGGCAATATCCTTGCCGCAATCTTCGCCAGGAAATACGGAATGGATGTCAGCCAGGTGGTTGTCGGAAACAACGAAATCGCCAACCTCATCAGAGAAAATGCCAATGCACGCGATTTCGGCATCAGCCGCGAACTCGATTATTACGATGACATCCTGCGGATAGCCGAAGAGCCCGATATTTACGAGAGGGAACGCAAGATCGATAAATTCCGCTGGGACTGGTTAGACGACAACACCCTGTTCGACTATTTCAATATCGAATATATCTTCGCTTATCTTTGCAAACTCAGGATATTGGAACGGTGGGTAAGCCTGAACGCCCAAGAAGGGGAGCGTGTTTTCCGGGAACTGATCACACAGTTGAAAAATGAGATACAGAAACCGGAAGATATCTGACATTGAAGAAGAAAAAATAAACAATCATATATGCTAACAAAAGGAACAGTTAAAGGGATTATATCCAATCTCGTTATTGTGGAAGTGGACGGCGCGGTGGCCCAGAATGAGATCGCCTATATCGATCTCAATGGCACCCGTCTCATGTCGGAAGTTATCAAGGTGGTGGGAAACAATGTTTACGTGCAGGTATTCGAAAGTACCCGCGGATTGACCGTCGGCACGGAGGTGGAGTTCCAGGGACATATGCTCGAGGTGGTGCTGGGACCGGGACTGCTGCAACGCAACCTCGACGGGTTAGAGAACGATCTCGACAAGATGGATGGCATCTTTCTTAAACGGGGTGACTACACTTTCCCCCTCGACGAAGAGAAATTATGGCATTTTAAACCGATAGCCCAGCCCGGCGATAAAGTCACCGCCGGATCATGGCTGGGAGAAGTGGATGAGAATTTCCAGCCCCACAAGATCATGGTGCCCTTCATCATGAAGGGGGAATATACTGTGAAAAGCATTACCCAAGAGGGTGATTACAATATTTACAAAACCATCGCCGTAGTGGAAGACCATAACGGTCAGGAAACCGAACTAAACATGATCCAGCGTTGGCCGGTAAAGATGCCGCTTACGGCTTACAAAGAGAAACCCCGTCCTTTCAAATTATTGGAAACGGGAGTACGCTCTATCGATACCCTGAATCCCATCGTGGAAGGAGGAACAGGATTTATCCCGGGAGCATTCGGCACGGGTAAGACGGTATTACAGCATGCCATCTCCAAACAGGCCGAAGCAGATATTGTGATTATTGCCGCCTGCGGTGAACGCGCCAACGAAGTTGTGGAAATCTTCACCGAATTTCCGGAACTCATCGATCCCCATACCGGCCGCAAACTCATGGAGCGTACCATCATCGTTGCCAATACTTCCAACATGCCGGTAGCCGCCCGCGAGGCATCGGTATATACTGCCATGACGATCGGAGAATATTACCGCTCCATGGGACTGAAAGTGCTGCTGATGGCCGATTCCACCTCACGCTGGGCACAGGCACTGCGTGAGATGAGTAATCGTCTCGAAGAACTCCCTGGTCCCGATGCGTTCCCGATGGACCTGTCGGCCATCATTTCCAATTTCTACGGCCGCGCGGGACATGTGACCCTGAACAATGGAAAAGAGGGCTCTATCACCTTTATCGGGACAGTATCACCCGCGGGGGGAAATCTCAAGGAGCCCGTAACCGAAAACACCAAGAAGGTGGCTCGTTGCTTCTACGCGCTGGAACAGGATCGTGCCGATAAAAAACGCTATCCGGCCATCAATCCGATCGACTCCTATTCTAAATATATCGAATACCCCGAGTTTGAAGAGTATATCTCGGAACATATATCGGACGACTGGACAGAAAAGGTGAATGAAGCCAAAACCCGGCTATTACGCGGGAAGGAGATCGCGGAGCAGATCAATATCCTGGGCGACGACGGGGTACCGACCGAATATCATATTACTTTCTGGAAATCTGAGTTGATCGATTTTATCGTATTACAACAGGACGCTTTCGACGATATCGACGCGGTAACTCCCATCGAGCGGCAGAAATATATCCTGGATATGGTGACGGATATTTGCCGCACCGATTTCGAGTTCGATAACTTTAACAAAGTTGCCGACTTTTTCAAGGAGTTAATCAATATAGGAAGGCAGATGAACTACTCGGAATTCCAGTCAGAAAGGTTTCATAAATACAGGACACAATTAGACGAATTGATATCCCGGAAAAAAGTATCTGCCTAATGTGATCATGTGCCGATGTGATACTCCCGACAAGTCGGGACATGTAGTGATGACTCAATCATCACATCAGTAAATCAACAAATCAACAAATCAATTTTATGGCAAAAGCATTTCAGAAAATATATACAAAAATTACCCAGATCACCAAAGCCACCTGTTCGGTAAAGGCCACCAATGTAGGGTACGATGAACTGGCACAGGTGGAAGGTCGTCTGGCACAGGTGGTAAGGATCATCGGCGATGAGGTGACTCTCCAGATTTTCGAAGGCACTGAGGGTATTCCCACCAACGCCGAAGTAATCTTCATGGGGAAATCTCCTTCATTGAAGGTGAGTGACCAACTGGCGGGTCGCTTTTTCAACGCCTATGGCGATCCCATTGACGGCGGCCCTGTACCCGAAGGGGAGGAACGCCCCATCGGCGGACCATCCGTCAATCCGGTACGCCGCAAACAACCCTCGGAACTGATTGCCACCGGTATCTCGGGTATCGACCTGAATAATACCCTGGTGTCGGGACAAAAGATCCCTTTCTTTGCCGACCCGGACCAGCCGTTCAACCAGGTGATGGCTACGGTGGCGCTTCGGGCGCAGACCGACAAGATCATCCTGGGAGGTATGGGGATGACCCACGACGACTACCTCTACTTTAAGAATGTATTCAGCAACGCGGGGGCGCTGGACAGGATCATCAGCTTTATGAACACCACCGAAGACCCGGCAGTGGAACGTCTGCTGATACCCGATATGGCGCTGACGGCCGCCGAATATTTCGCGGTGGATAAAAACGAAAAGGTGCTGGTATTGCTCACCGACATGACCTCTTATGCCGACGCGCTCTCCATCGTATCTAACCGTATGGATCAGATCCCGTCGAAAGACTCGATGCCCGGTTCTCTTTATTCCGACCTGGCCAAGATCTACGAGAAAGCGGCTCAATTCCCCTCGGGTGGCTCCATCACCATTGTGGCGGTGACGACCCTTTCAGGAGGCGACATCACCCATGCCGTACCTGATAATACGGGATATATTACGGAAGGTCAGCTCTTCCTGCGCCGCGACAGCGATGTGGGGAAAGTGGTGGTGGATCCGTTCCGCTCGCTCTCCCGCCTCAAACAACTGGTGCAGGGCAAGAAGACCCGCGAAGACCATCCACAGGTGATGAACGCTGCCGTACGCCTCTATGCCGATGCCGCCAATGCGAAAACAAAAATGGAAAACGGGTTCGACCTGACCGACTATGATACCCGGGCGCTCTCGTTTGCCCTGGATTATTCGGAAAAGATACTCGCTATCGATGTGAACCTCGATACCACCGAGATGCTGGACAACACATGGAAGCTGCTGTCAAGGCATTTCAAACCGGCCGAGGTGAATATGAAACAGGAATTGATAGATACCTACTGGCAACAATAATGGCTATCCGATTTCAATATAACAAAACCTCACGCCAGCAGTTGGAAAAACAACTGGCGGTACGTGAACGGGCACTTCCCACGCTGCAGAACAAAGAATCCGCATTGCGGATGGAAGTGAAAAAGACCAAAGCGGAGATAGAAGAGCTCGACAAGGAACTCGAAGCAAAGATCAAGTCATACGACAAGATGGTCAGTATGTGGACGGAATTCGACCCTACCCTTCTCCGTGTAAAGGATGTGCACCTTTCAAAGAGAAAGATTGCAGGGGTGCTCCTGCCCATGCTTGACAAGGTGGATTTCGAGATCCGGCCGTTCAGCCTTTTCAACCGCCCAAAATGGTTTCTCGATGGGGTAAAAACCCTCGAAGGACTGGCTGAGCTAGGGATTCGCCGCGATTTCCAGGAGATAAGGCTCTCCCGGCTCGAATACGCGAGGAAGAAAACCACCCAAAAGGTCAACCTCTTCGAGAAAGTACAGATACCGGGCTATCAGGAAGCCATCCTGAAAATAAAGCGCTATCTGGAAGATGAGGAGAATCTCTCCAAATCGTCGCAGAAAATCATGCGGGCCCATCAGGAACAACGTAGACAACAGGAGGGAAGCGTATGGTAGCTACAATGAAGAAATTTGTTTTCATCTCTTTCCATAAGGACTATGACCGGTTCCTTCATGCGCTGCGCGACCTGGGCATGATACACGTGGCAGAGCAGGATAACAGGAGGGTAGATGATGAGAAATTACAGGACTATCTCTCGGCATCAAAACGGCTGAATGAGTCGATCAAAAAGCTCAAGCAACTGCGGGACAAGACCACAGTCGTTCCCCTTCACGCAGCCGATGTGGAAAGGGGAATGGATATCCCGGCGGAGATAGAGAAGATCGAAAACAAAAAGTCGGCCCTCAACCAGCAGTTACAGGTGAGCGTCAAGGAACACGAAACCTTGCGCCCCTGGGGAAATTTTGATCCGGAGAATATCCACCGGCTGAAAGAAGCAGGACACCATGTGCGGTTCTTCATCGTTCCTGACAAGGACTATCATCCTGAGTGGGAAACCCTATATAACGCCATTGTTATCCGGAAGGAAGCATCCAAAACCTACTTTGTTACGGTAACGAAAGGAGCCCAAGCAGTCGACGAACTGCAATTAGAGGAGATGAAACTCCCCGAGGTATCGTTAGACGCGCTTGACAAACTTATCGACTCACTACGGGAAAAGATCCATGAGAAAGAAGACGCGCTAAAAGCGCTCTCGGCCGAGATCCCGTCAGCAGAGGCGGCATTGAGATCATTGGAATCGGATATCTTCTTCACAAGGGTAGCCCGCAGCGCCACACCCGCGGCCGAAGACAAGCTCATGCTCCTGCAAGGCTGGGCGCCGGAAGAGAATGTGACAGAGATCACCCGTTACCTGGAATCGCAGGATGTCTATTTCCGGGTATCCGACCCCACACCTGAAGACGACGTGCCGATCAAATTCAAGAATAACCGTTTTATGCGGCTCTTTGAACCGATCGCCGAACTCTATATGCTGCCCAAATATAACGAGATAGACCTCACCCCTTTCTTCGCTCCTTTCTATATGATCTTCTTCGGATTATCACTCGGGGATATTGGTTACGGGGCCTTTTTGTTGATAGGGGCCACAGCGGCAAGAATTTTCGGAAAAGAAAAGATAGCCGGCTCGATGCGGGGCATCCTCGCATTGGTACAGATACTGGGGATCTCGACGATGGTGTGCGGCCTGCTTACCGGCGGATTTTTCGGCTTCAGCATCTACGAGGCCAATATCCCCTTCTTCCGGAATATGAAGGATCAGGTCTATTTTGACAATGAACAAATGTTCATGCTTTCCCTTATATTGGGGGTCGTGCAGATCATGTTCGCCATGTCCCTGAAGATCGTCAACCGCCTCAAGCAGTTCGGATGGATGCAGACACTCTCAACTATCGGTTGGTTCGTGTTGCTCCTGAGCGTGATCGTGGCCTATCTGTTCCCTGGTTTTATGCCGATGGGAGGCACCGCACACCTTATCGTGATGGGGCTCTCGGCCCTATTGATCTTCTTCCTGAACTCTCCCGGAAAGAATCTGTTCATGAATGTGGGACTCGGCTTATGGGATACTTATAATATGGCCACGGGACTACTGGGTGATGTATTGTCGTATGTGCGGCTCTTTGCGTTGGGTCTCTCCGGAGGTATCCTGGCCAGCGTGTTCAACAGCCTGGCGTTGGGTCTGCGTCCCGACAACATGGTCGGGGGGGCGGTTGTCTTCCTGCTTATCTTCCTCTTCGGACATGCCATCAATATGTTCATGAACGTGCTTGGCGCTTTTGTCCACCCACTGCGTCTTACCTTTGTGGAATTCTATAAGAATGCGGAATTTGAAGGAGGAGGAAAAAAATATAATCCTTTCAGGAAGAATGAAAAATGAAAAATGAAGAATGAAAAATGAAGAATGAAGAATGAAGAATGAAGAGGGAAGAGGGAAGAAATAAACGGAAAAATTCAAATCAATAACAAACAATAAAACATTATGGACACCAATTTATTAATCGCCTATTCAGGCATCGGACTTATGATCGCACTTTCGGGTATCGGCAGCGCCTATGGGGTCACCATTGCCGGGAATGCGGCTATCGGCGCGCTCAAAAAAGACAGCAGCAAATTCGGGAATTTCCTCGTGTTGACGGCGTTACCCGGCACACAGGGGTTATACGGCTTCGCCGGATACTTCATGTTCCAGAGTATCTTCAATATTCTAACCCCTGATATCACCGCCATCCAGGCCGCCGCGGCTTTCGCGGCAGGTATCGCCATGGGATTGGTGGGGCTGCTCTCCTCCATCCGTCAGGGACAGGTCTGCGCCAATGGTATCGCCTCTATCGGCCAGGGAAATGATGTATTCGGAAACACCCTTATCCTTGCCGTATTCCCGGAATTGTACGCCATTGTGGCGTTAGCCGGTGTGTTCCTGATCGGCTCTGCCGTTGGATGATAAACTGGGGAGAACGAATAAGAAAAGTAATTTCCACGAAGCTGTCGCGTACCGCGGCAGCTTTTTTTGATTGTGAAAGGGGCGATACCGTAAAAGAGTAAAGCAATCTATAAATGATAATCGATCTCCTGCCGGTCGAGACCGATATCTTTCATCGAAGCAGGATCCTCCACCGGTTCAAGGTGTGTATGCACTGTCACCGGCTCATCGAACATATCCACAATGGTCTCCTCAATCTCGTCCGCATAGTCATGTGCCTCTTTCACTGTCCACTTACCCGGAACCAGTACATGCATGGTGATAAATTTACGGCGTCCGGCCACACGGGTCAACAGCGAATGATATTCAATCTTTTGGTCATTCAGTGAATCAAGATAGTTAGTAATCTTCTCTAAATCTTCGGCGGGAATGGAAGCATCCATCAAACCGCTGGCGGAACGGCTGATCAGTCGGTATCCCGTATAGATAATATGGAGTGCCACTAAGATGGCAATGATGGGGTCGACGATTAACCAACCGGTGAACTTCACCATCACGATCGCCACAATCACACCTGCCGAAGTCCACACATCCGCCATCAGATGTTTTCCGTCTGCCTCCAGCAGGAGAGATCTCTTTTTTTTGCCGTTGCGCACCAACGTCATACCCACAGCCAGATTAACAAGCGACGCCGCCAACGAAAAAAGCAGACCTGTGTTGATATTCTCAATGGGATGGGGATCGATCAGTCGCGGAACGGCAGACCAGATAATAGTGAACGCTGCTATCAGGATAAGGGCACCCTCCGCCGCACTGGAGAAGTATTCCGCTTTACTATGCCCGAATTCATGTTCTTTATCGGCCGGTTTCAGCGATATGTTGAACATGATCAGGGCAAAGATCGCCGCGAACAGATTCACAAACGACTCTAACACATCCGAAAGGAAGCCCATAGAACCGGTAATAAAGTAAGCGTAAAATTTCAGTAAAATGGTCACCATTGCGGCGGCAATAGATAGATATATAAATTTACGGAGTAGATTTTTTTTCATTGCAACCATGCTTAGAGACAGCAAAAATAATCAATTAAAATGAACTATTCCGATAAATGAGAGCAGAAACAAAGCTCACTTTGATCAGATGGTCTGACCTCCTTTTCAAACTCATTGACATTCTGAAATCATGCAATCCGCAAGCAATAAGCATGACTAAATCGTCAAAACCGCAGTTGCGGCATCGAAAGTGTTCTTTTACAATACGACATTTTTTGGCTCCGCCAATGGCAACGGAATGATTGAGCCAAGCCCCGATTGAGCTATGCCGAGCGTGGACAAAAGGCGCGACGTAGTTTTCATTTCACTTACTTGGAAATACATCGATTTTCATGTACTTTTGTATCCTCCAAGCAGGACTGCGTATGCGCCAAAGGATGAGTACGGATAATGAACTGATTCCATACCGTGCCTATATGGCGGAACCAGGCGTTCGCATGCTGTTTGCCAGAAATGCGGAATAAAAAACAAAGTGAAGAATTATGTTTGAAAATTTAAGTGAAAGACTGGAGAAGTCATTCAAGATACTGAAAGGCCAGGGCAAGATCACCGAGATCAACGTGGCCGAGACATTAAAGGATGTGCGCCGCGCATTGTTGGATGCCGACGTCAATTATAAAACCGCGAAGGAATTCACCGAAACGGTAAAGGAGAAAGCGCTGGGACAGGATGTGCTCAACGCGGTGAAGCCCGAGCAGATGATGGTGAAGATCGTCCACGACGAACTTGCCGCGCTGATGGGTGGAGGCGCCGCCGAATTCAATATCAAGGGAAATCCCGCCGTTATCCTCATGTCCGGTCTGCAGGGATCGGGTAAAACCACCTTCTCCGGCAAACTGGCCAACATGCTTAAAACCAAACGGGGAAAAAATCCCTTGTTGGTCGCCGGCGACGTCTACCGGCCCGCCGCAATTGAACAGTTAAAAGTATTGGGCGAACAGATCGGAGTATCGGTGTATGCCGAAGAAGACAACAAGAATCCTGTCAAGATCGCGCAGAACGCCATTCAATATGCCCGCCAGCACGGAAAAGACCTGATCATCATCGACACCGCGGGACGTCTTGCCATCGACGAGGAGATGATGAACGAGATTGAGTCGATCAAGAAAGCGGTCAATCCGCAGGAAATCCTCTTCGTGGTAGACTCCATGACCGGGCAGGACGCGGTGAATACGGCCAAAGAGTTCAACCAACGGCTCGATTTCGATGGGGTGGTGCTGACAAAACTCGATGGGGATACCCGGGGCGGCGCCGCATTATCTATCCGCTCGATAGTGGATAAACCGATCAAATTCGTCGGAACCGGCGAGAAACTCGATGCTATCGACGTATTCCATCCCGAGCGTATGGCAGACCGTATCCTCGGCATGGGTGATATCGTCTCGCTCGTAGAGAAGGCACAGGAGCAATACGACGAAGAAGAGGCGCGCCGCCTGCAAAAGAAAATCGCCAAGAACCAGTTTGATTTCAACGATTTCATTGCCCAGATCCAGCAGATCAAGAAGATGGGCAACCTGAAAGACCTGGCATCAATGATCCCGGGGGTAGGCAAACAAATCAAGGACCTGGATATCGACGACGACGCCTTCAAGGGTATCGAAGCCATCATCCGCTCCATGACTCCCCAGGAACGCACCAATCCGGAGATACTGAACGGAAGCCGCCGCGCCCGTATTGCCAAGGGCAGCGGGACCAACGTACAGGAAGTGAACAAACTTCTCAAGCAGTTCGACGAGACCCGCAAGATGATGCGCATGATGACCACCGGCGGAGGCCGTCAGGCAATGCGCAATATGAGACGCAGATAAACCAATGAGTCAGCAAATCAACCACGGACATGCAACTAATTGATGGTAAAGCGGTAGCCGCACAGATAAAAAAAGAGATCGCCCAAGAGGTGGCGGAGATAAAAGCCAACGGCGGCAAAACACCTCACTTGGCGGCAGTGTTGGTCGGTCACGACGGAGGAAGTGAGACCTACGTGGCCAACAAAGTAAAAGCTTGTGAAGAGGTTGGATTCCGCTCCTCACTGACCCGTTACGAAGAGGATGTCACCGAAGAAGAATTACTGGCCTGTGTGGAGCGGCTGAACAATGATGCCGATATCGACGGATTTATCGTGCAATTACCTCTCCCGAAACATATCTCTGAAACAAAAGTCACGGAAGCAATCGATTATCGCAAAGACGTGGATGGCTTCCACCCCGTAAACGTGGGCCGCATGTCGCTCGGCATGCCCTGTTTCCTTTCCGCCACGCCTTCCGGCATCGTGGAGTTGCTCAGAAGGTATGAAATAGAAACCAGGGGAAAACATTGTGTGGTGCTGGGTCGCAGCAATATTGTCGGTAAGCCGGCATCCATGCTGATGTTGCAGAAAGCTTATCCCGGCGACTGTACCGTCACTGTCTGCCATAGCCGTACTCCCCATATCAAAGAGATCACATTGCGGGCAGATATCATCATCGCGGCATTGGGTGTGCCCGAATTCCTGAAAGGCGACATGGTAAAAGAAGGGGTGGTGGTGATCGATGTGGGCACCACCCGTGTTCCCAGTGACAAGACCCAATCAGGCTTCAAGCTCACAGGAGACGTACTATTCGACGAGGTAGCACCCAAGTGCTCCTATATCACTCCCGTTCCCGGCGGCGTGGGACCAATGACCATCGTCTCTTTGCTAAAGAACACCCTTCTGGCAGGGAAAAAGGAGATTTACAAATGAGAGAAGTGATATCCGGCTGAGAGAAGTGATATCCAGCCCAGGCTCACTGAGAGAGTCACTTTCTGAAAGGCGGCTTTACTACATTCGCTCTCAGATTTCTGTTACGTACTTTTATATAGATTTCGGTGCCGGGTTTGGCCAACTCCGGTTTCACATATCCCATACCGACACCTATTTTCAATACGGGTGAGATAGTACCGGAAGTGACATTGCCGATCACCTCATCCTCCGCGTTTACGATTTCGTACCCGTGGCGGGGAATTCCTTTATCTGCCAGTTCAAAACAACAGAGCTTACGGGACACACCCTCTGCTTTCTCTTTTTCCAGCACCTCACGGCCTATAAAAGGTTTATTATCCGCAAACTTGGTGATCCACCCCAATCCGGCCTGTAACGGCGTGGTGGTATCATCCAGATCATTCCCGTAAAGACAATATCCCATCTCTAACCGCAACGTGTCGCGCGCCCCCAGCCCGACAGGTTTGATGCCATATTCCGCACCCGCTTCAAAAATGGCATCCCAGATTTTCCTGCCATATTCCGGATAGAAATAAAGTTCAAAACCTCCGGCTCCGGTGTATCCGGTATTGGAAATGATCACATCGTCCACTCCTGCCAATCTGCCGGTTGTAAAAGCATAAAAGGGGATGTCCGACAGATCCTGGCCCGTGAGCTTCTGCAGCGTCCCTGTAGCCTTGGGGCCCTGGATTGCCAATTGGGCCATATGATCCGAGGCGTTCTCCAATTCGGCGCCCATAGTGTTCCATTGTCGGCACCAGGCCCAGTCCTTTTCGATATTGGCGGCATTTACCACTAAAAGGTATTTCTCCGGTTCGTAATGGTAAACGATAAAATCATCCACTATCCCGCCCTTTTCATTCACGAAACAGGTGTATTGGGCTTTTCCCTGTTTTAGCACGGAAACGTCGTTACTGGTTACACGCTGTAAAAATTCCAAGGCCTTTGGGCCTTTCACCCAAAACTCACCCATATGCGACACATCGAATACCCCCACGGAATTGACTACCGCCAGGTGTTCATCTATAATTCCGGAATATTCAATGGGCATATTATATCCGGCAAACTCATGCATCCTGGCTCCCAGCCCGACATGCAAATCTGTAAATGGAGTTGTCTTCATATTAAATAAATTTTTCCTCTCTGGCTACTATTTCGGCTATCTTCACAATCACTTCCGATGCTTTTTTCATGGAAGGAACAGGTAAAAACTCATATTTGCCGTGGAAATTCATCCCTCCGGCAAAGATATTGGGACAAGGAAGCCCCATAAATGACAAACGGGCGCCGTCGGTTCCCCCACGAATAGGTTTCACATTAGGTTTCACGCCCACTTCTTCCATGGCCTGGTAGGCATAATCCACTATGTATTTCACCGGCTCCACTTTTTCCCGCATGTTATAATACTGGTCTTTCATCTGCAGCGCAAGCCGGTCGTCATATTTTTTGTTCAACGTTTCCACAGCGCGCTCCATTAACCGCTTACGCTCTTGAAATTTCTCCCGGTCATGATCACGGATAATGAACGACAGGCTGGCTTCCTCTACTGTGCCTCCCAAGGAAATCAGATGGAAAAATCCTTCATAACCCACTGTATGTTCGGGGCGTTCGTTCTCGGGAAGAAGCCCTATCAATTCGTTGGCCAGATGCAATGCATTGACCATCTTGCCTTTTGCATAGCCGGGATGTACATTTCTTCCTTGTATATCAACCTTGGCCGAAGCAGCGTTAAAGTTCTCATACTCCAACTCTCCCACCTCACTTCCATCTATGGTATATGCCCAATCGGCACCGAATTTGGCGACATCGAATTTATCAGCTCCCCGGCCAATTTCCTCATCCGGTGTGAAACCGACACGGATCTTACCATGTTCTATTTCAGGATGATCAATCAGATACTGCATCGCGTTCATGATCGCCGCAATACCAGCCTTATCGTCAGCTCCCAACAGTGTCGTCCCATCGGTTACGATAATATCTTCACCCACATGATCGAGCAGCTCGGGGAAATCGGTAGGCGACAACACCACCTCCTTGGGTTCATTCAATATGATTTCCTTTCCGTCATAATTCTTTACAATTCTCGGATTCACATTCTTGCCACTCATGTCGGGACTGGTATCGAAATGAGCGATAAAACCGATCGTCGGCAGTTTCTTCTGTGTATTGGCCGGTAGAGTGGCCATCAGGTAGCAATTGTTATCGAGACTTACGTCTGTCAACCCCATTTCCAGCGCTTCCTGCTCCACCTCCTTGGCAAGGTTGAATTGCTTCTGCGTACTCGGAGTTTGCGTATTGTTCTCATCCGATTGTGTATCGATGCGGGCATACTTTATAAACCTATCTACAATATCCATGATTTATTTGTATTTGGTAATATTCATTGTATAGTTAAAATCGCACTTGTCCTACAAATATAATGAAAGTCGAGAGGCAAGACAAGCTTGCTTGAGCTTGCCCGAGACGCATCTTATATTCTACAAATATAATGAAAGTCGAGAGGCAAGACAAGCTTGCTTGAACTTGCCCGAGACGCATCTTATATTCTACAAATATAATGAAAGTCGAGAGGCAAGACAAGCTTGCTTGAGCTTGCCCGAGACGCATCTTATATTCTGCAAAGATATGAAAAATCGAGAGCAATGGTGAGAGTTTACTCTCTAAAAATTGTCGAGATGCATCCCATCTTCTTTAAAAATAAAAAAGGGGACTGAACGGTAAAAATCAGTCCCACCATTTTGCAACTCAAAAAAAAGCCTTATCTTTGTGGTCGGGTAAGTCCTATACGGCCAGCTCCCATTGAATCCCCCAGGTCTTGATCGAAGCAAGGGTATTTGGTTGTAGCGGCGCGATATAGTAAGCTTACCCTTTTTTCATGTCCTATCGCGATCAAATACCCGAAAAGGCAATTTTCATTTCTTTCAGGCAGCAATTGCACAAGCCGCGGCAGCGAAATCCCGATACGAGATGGTTAAAAATGGTGCCGAAGCGGAATACAAGTCCGCCGCTCTGGCAATGGCGGAGCGTGCGCGGGGATGCGAACGACCGGTGCCACTTCTTTTCTACGCGATTTTGGGCAAAAATTTCGCGTCAAAAGAATATTTACCGGCACCGATCAGAATTGACGCGACAAACACAATCAGCAGATCAAGGGCATGCCCGAATCGCATAAAATCGTCACCCGCAGCCAGATGAGTAGCCAAAGCAACTATCATCGTCACGCCAAGCATAATGGCAGCCGGACGGAAGAATAGTCCAAGGGCAAAAAGAAGTCCACCAACCGATTCAGCCACGGCCGCTAAAAATCCCCAAAAAGTGGGGGCAAAATGAATGCCGAATATTCCCATACTACCGCCTATAGCTGTCCACATCTCCGTTCCACCGGTAATTTTGGGAAAACCATGTAGAAAAATCGATAAACCTATACCTACCCTTAATATGAACCAACCCCACTGTGATAAATCTTCTTTCTTCATATGATTTTTTATTAGAATCCAAAATTTCTCTCTTTAAACCTCCTAATCTTATGAATTGTTTATCTTTGCTTTATAAATAATATCAATATGTCGACTTTTGCGCCCTTTGCCAAACCGATGTACGTAATGCTCAAGCCAGTAGGCTCGAAGTGTAATCTCGATTGCGATTACTGTTACTATCTGGAAAAGGCTGTCCTATACGGCAGGAAGAACCAAGTAATGAGCGAAGAGCTTCTCGAACGGTTTATTCAACAATATATCGAATCGCAGACCATGCCCCAGGTAATGTTCACATGGCATGGTGGTGAAACGCTGATGCGGCCCCTCTCGTTCTATAAAAAAGCGGTAGAGTTACAAAAAAAATATGCGGGCGGACGGCAGATCGATAACTCCATTCAAACCAACGGCACATTACTCAACGACGAATGGTGCGCTTTCTTCAAAGAGAATAATTTCCTGGTGGGAATATCGATCGACGGGCCACAGGACTTCCATGATGAATACCGCCGCGATAAAATGGGGAGGCCTTCATTTCACCGCGTGATGAAGGGGATACAACTCCTTCAGAAACAGGGTGTGGAGTTTAACTGCATGGCGGTAGTCAATGATTATAATGTAGATTATCCTTTGGAGTTTTACCGGTTTTTCAAAGAAATAGGATGTCAATTTGTACAGTTCACACCTATCGTAGAGCGTTTACGGAAGAATAATCGTGAAATGAAACTGGCCACAGCACAAGAAAAAGAGGAAGAGGTGGAACTGGCTCCTTTCACTGTGGATGCTGAAAAATGGGGTGATTTCCTCTGCGCCATTTTTGATGAATGGGTTAAGCAGGATGTGGGCAAAGTGTTTATTCAGCTATTCGACTCCACACTTGCCAACTGGGTAGGAGAGCAACCGGGCGTATGCACCATGGCCAAGACATGCGGGCATGCGGGGGTAATGGAATTCAACGGGGATGTCTATTCATGCGATCATTTCGTTTTTCCGGAATATAAGTTGGGAAACATTTACAGTAGAACACTCACTTCGATGATGTATTCGGAAGAACAACTGAATTTCGGAAATGACAAATTCGACAAGCTTCCGCGACAATGCCGTGAATGTGACATGCTTTTTGCCTGTCATGGCGAGTGCCCCAAGAACAGGTTCATGAAGGATAAATACGGTAATGAAGGGTTAAACTACCTTTGTAAAGGATATTACAAGTTTTTATCGCATGTGGCCCCCTATATGGATTTCATGAAAGGTGAGCTGCTGGCAAAACGCCCACCCGCCAACGTGATGGAATGGGCACGGCATAGAGACGCAAAAGCGGGAAGGTAGGAACATGGAAAAGGGGAAGGTGAAAAGGTGGAATGTGAAAAAACCGGATCACTTGAAATGATCCGGTTTTTTAAAATATTCTTTTCAGTCATTAATTCTCTCCCGTGCGGGCGGAATAACTGATCTTTAATGCATAAGCCTGTCTCAACGCCTGCTTCACTTCTGTGATATACTGCATCCGCGTATCTTCGTCCGCTTTGATGGAAACAGTCATTAACGGTTGATCCGCTTCATTCATACTGGCTTTCTCCTGAGCAATATAATCCTGAATCTCAGTCACATGAGCGAACCTGTCGTTCAACTGCATCTGTGTACCGGTACCCAGTCTCATATCCAGCGGAGGACCAATATTAATATAGGTCACCAGTGACTTCTTTTCTAACTTCTGTACTTCCGATGCGGTAGGCACTTTCACCCTAACCAGTAATTCTTCCGAACGCATAGTGGTCGTAACCATAAAGAAGAAAAGAATAGCAAATACAATATCAGGCATAGAAGATGAGTTTAAACCCGGCATTTGCTTCTTTCCACTCTTATTGAATTTTCCCATAATTATTCTCCTCCTCCATAATTTTTTGGTTCCGCCTCAGAGATACGTTGAGGATAGAGTTCGTTGATTTGGTTCTTCTGTTCTTCCGTCAACTCTCCGTAAGAGGTATTGAAATATTTCCTGGCTCCCTCTTCTCTCAACTCATTGTATGCCCTCACCACTTCGTTCTGCACGGCGATGTATGCCTTATAACTGGTCGTGGCGTCGTTCTGAATGGAAACCACATGAGAAGCGGTAACGGGCACAACACCTATCGGGTTCCCGAAATCCTGTTCCTCCAGTTCGGGCAAATCGGAACTGTTAGACGTATTCAAAACAAACTCTTTCACCTTATCTTTCAATGCGGGCTTTCCTCCCACACCCCTCAACTCATCCTCATTAGCGTACATCTCCACTCCTTGCTGGTTCTGCACCATGGTCTCATTTTGCGCATTTACCAAAACAATCAGCAGATTTCTGCGTTGCACGTTTACCGAGGTCTGATCTTCTGTCTGTGGTGGCGGCGGAAGCCGGCGCGCCAATCCGGAATCGACGTCCATATTCGAAACAAGCAGGAAGAAGGTCAGCAACAGGAAAGAAATGTCAGCCATTGAACTCGCGTTAAGTGCCGGAACCTTTCTTTGAGATTTTGCCATAAAATTTACCTTTCTTTAATTTGATCTCTTCAACGAGTCGATTATTTTCTCTTTTTGAACAGTGGCAAAATAACCATTGCCAATATTGTCATGGTAAACATGAAATATGCGCTGTAGAGCCACATGTCTGTCATTTTCAGCGTTGGAGGCCTATTATCATTTCCATCATAGCCGGGGATGTTCAGCAATGTGCCGTCACCGATCACATAGGTGACTATCAGCAACGCAGCCAGTCCCACAAGGATCAGAAGTCCCCCCATCGCTTTCTTGGGGCTCTCTTTCATCTGTTTGAAGAAGGCCACGATAGCAAACAATAGAAGCACAATTAGCGTAACCGCCAGGAGCACATAAGCCCAGTACAATACTATATCCGTAAACTTAGGCTGGCTCATATCGGCGGCAATTTTTTGATGCGCCGGTACCTGACCTCCCAGATAAAACAGTCCCAACACCACGAGTGAGATGACAATCCCAATCAGGAGAACCGTTCTGGAAGTTCTGTGTATTTTCGTTACAGCCATAGTTATTACAAGTTTTTGTATTTAACGTTATATTTGATTACCTGATCCAGGAAAGTGATGGAAGCATCTTCCATTTTGCCAAGGATACCTTCCATCTTGGAAAGGATGAAGTTATAAATTACCTGAAGGATAAGGGCCACGATCAAACCACCCACAGTGGTGATCAAAGCTACTTTCATACCGCCGGCAACGATCGTCGGACTCATATCCCCCGCTCTCTGGATATCATCGAATGCCCGTACCATACCCACTACCGTTCCCAAGAATCCGAGAGAGGGGGCAATCGCGATAAAGAGAGTGATCCATGAGAAGTTTCTTTCGAGCAGGCCCGCTTGTACACCACCGTAAGAAACAATGGAGCGTTCCACGGCATCGGGTCCCTGGTCCAGACGGAGCAATCCCTGATAAACAATCGAAGCAACAGGGCCTCTGGTATTACGGGCTATGTCTTTTGCGGCTTCCACGTCACCCCTGTCGAGCGCATCGCCGACTTTATTCAGAAACGGATCCGGATCCACGTCAGCCAAACTCAGATAAATGATTCTTTCGAGACAAAAAGCCAATCCCAAAATCAAAGCGATGGCAATTGTACTCATAAAACTGGCGCCACCCTCAATAAATTTCACTTTCAGCGCCTGATGAAACCCTCCTGATGTTTCCTGAACGGCAGCCTGTGTTGTCTCAACCGAAGTTGCGGCAACTTGTTCTGTCTCTCCAGCAGTATCTTGCGCCAAAAGAACCGATGACAATCCCACGGACATCATTCCGAAGATCGCTAAAATTGCAAATAACTTTTTCATTGTGTGTTCAATTTTTTGATTAATGATCTTTACTTGTTTGTTTTTAATATTTAAATTCCAGTTTTTCTGTCTATCCTTATATTTATAATGACTTTTTTCTTTTATTGGGGAGCGGAGAGAGCGGGATTCGAACCCGCGATACACTTTTGGCGTATACACGCTTTCCAGGCGTGCCTCTTCAACCACTCGAGCATCTCTCCCTAAAGAGAATGGAGATCTCTTCTGAAAGAGATTTTTCTGAAAACGGGTGCAAATTACAAAAAATATTTCATTCCCGCTCCATTCAGGAAACAAAATTACAGAATTTATCAAATATATACCACTTCTATCCCAATAATTTTAATAAAAAACCTTTTTCCCACCTCAGGTTGATATATGAGCGCCCGTTTATTCGCCCAATTTGAACAATTTACGGGCATTCCGGCTGGTGATGCGTGCGACTGACTCCTGACTCTCATTCCATATACCGGCCAGTTGGGTAATAACACGCGACAGGTAGGCTGGCTCGTTTCTCTTTCCCCTGTAAGGGACTGGTGCCAGATAAGGAGAGTCGGTTTCGAGTACCACCCGGTTGGAAGGACAATGTTTCAGCGTTTCAGACAAACCGGAGTTCCTGAAACTCACCACTCCATTGATCCCTATCAGGAAATTGTCCAACTCCAATATGGCTTCCAACTCTGCTTTTCCACCTCCAAAACTGTGAAACACACCTTTCAATGATGAGGCTCCCACCCTTCGAATGCTTCGTATCACCTCCTCGGTCGCATTCCTGAAATGGATGGAGACAGGCAAATCTTTCTCAATGCTCCACTTCAACTGTTCTTCAAAGGCATGTGTCTGAACTTCCCGCAGCGAAGTATCCCAATAGAGATCGATCCCTATCTCTCCCACGGCTGTATAATCTCCGGAGTTTAATTCCCGGTAAATAACATCCAGCTGCTTTTCCCAGTTTCCGGCCACACTGGTGGGATGAAGTCCCATCATCGGATAAAAAAAGCCGGGGTAATCCAACACGCATTGCTTGAGAGGCACGATAGAGGTTTCATCGATATTGGGCAGCAATACTTTCTCTACCCCCGCCTCTTTCGCGCGAATCACCACTTCAGAAAGATCATCCTTAAATTCTTCGACAAACAGATGAGCGTGCGTGTCAATGAGGTTCATTCCGCGATTTCCCCTTTTCTATAGTAATAAACGATACCATACTCCCTATTACGGGCAAGCCGTTTTTCGGGAGGTAAACCACTGTTGTGTTTTTCCACCTCTTCCCATATCTCAAAAATAATCTTATCCACTTTTTCCCGGTAGGCGGCCACCTCCTCCAAGACGCGGGCCGTGGCCTTCCGATGCAGTTTCTGGGTCTGGTATCCTTCTTTAAAAAGGGTGAACATGACCTTCACCTTGGCAATGGAGGGGTTATAGATGGGGACTCCACCCTGTATGGTACGTTGGTGCTCCCCGTCAATGATTCTTTGGCCCCATTCCAATAGTTGCTCGTTAGAGGTCAAATCGGGAACAACCATATTGGTTTCTTCCAATCCATACAGAGACAGCTGTGCTTCCTTAATCTCGGAGCGCATCACACACATATATAGCACCTGTATAAAATGGGAAATATACATACGGGCATTTTTCGTCTTCCCGGCGAAGGATTTCCCGGCTTTCACCTGTGTGTCGTACAACTGCTGGTAGCGGGCCAACAAATGTTCGAAATGGGTCAATACACTCCTAGCCTCGTCAAGAGTTCCCGCGGAGAACGAGAGTTCCTGAAAATCAGTATCGGCCGCTTTTTCAACTGCCGATCTCAAGGCCCTGATACGGGCACTGTCTGTATTTGGTAATCTGCGGTAGGGCATGTGACTAACGGCTATGCTTCATCGATAAGCCTCTTCTTTTTTCTTTTTTATCACTTCTCTCTGTACATCAGATTTTCCGCCAAAGTGATCAGATCCCCTTTATGATCATCGGCAATATTGATGGATGAGAGATAATCAAGCGACGCAAGATAATACTTTTCGATAAGATTTTCAACGGCAAATTTCAAATTTAATTCATCATAAATATTTTTAACAAACTTGATTTTTTCGTCGGGATCATATTCGGTGGCTGTCAACCATCTGTCCAACTCCTCCCTCTGCCTATCGTTCGCATTCTTCAACGCCCTGATGAGCAGGAAGGTTTTTTTATTGCATAAGATATCTCCCCCTATTTTCTTTCCAAAGGTCTTGGGATTGCCATATACATCCAGCAGGTCGTCCTTTAACTGAAATGCCAGCCCCATATTGATCCCGAATTCATAAAGCAAATCGGCATCCTCAGCCGGGGCTCCGGCTATGATGGCGCCGATTTTCAAGGCACAAGCGATGAGTACCGCCGTTTTCAGGCGTATCATCTCGACATATTCCTCTTCTGTCACATCGAGACGCTGTTCAAAATCCATATCGTATTGTTGTCCCTTGCATATCTCCATGGCTGTGGTTGTGAACAGCTCCAAAATGTCGGGAAGCACACCGGCAGGAACTTTGGCGATATATTTATAAGCTTCTATCACCAAAGCGTCACCTGAGAGGATCGCACTGTTTTCATTCCATTTTTTGTGCACAGTCGGATATCCGCGCCTCAAATCGGCATTGTCCATCAAATCGTCATGCACAAGGGAGAAATTATGGAATATTTCCACGGCCAACGCGGGATCTATGACCTCTTCGGCATTTTTCCCGAAAAGGTCCGCTGCCATCAATGTCAATAGGGGTCTGAGCCGCTTTCCTCCCATCGACAATATATATTCGGCGGGAGCGAAAAGTGTGCGGGGTTGACAATCTTTCAACACCTCCCTGGCCGCCTTATCGATCAGTTTCTCGAAAACAGATATTTTATGCATCATCGCGATTGACTTAAGTAAAAAAGCTGCTCTTGGGATTCAAAAGCAGCTTCTTCACCTTCACCTTTTATAATCATTTAATTCTGTAAGCGGAATACCACAGGCAGTGTAAATCGAACACGCACCGCGGAGCCGCGTTGTTTTCCGGGCTTCCATTTGGGCATCTGCTGGATTACACGGATAGCCTCCCTGTCGAGTGACGGGTCTACGCCGCGCACCACCTGCACGTCGGTGATGCTGCCATCTCTCTCAACCACGAAGTTACAGATTACACGTCCGGAGATACCATTTTCCTGCGCGATGACCGGATACCTGATATTATCACTCAGGAACTTCATCATGGCTGCGTTCCCACCGGGGAATTCCGGCTGTTCTTCCACCACTACGAAAATCTCTTCGGTCACCTCTTCCTGTTTCGGTTTAGGTGGTGGGGGTGGAATATACACATCGGTCTGTCGCTTGGTCTGGTCGTCTTCAACCTTGATCTCCATTCTGGTTTCCACTTTATCGTCTACCACCTCGATGATCTCGGGAGCTTGCGGTTCTGGTGGTGGTGGAGGAGGTGGTGGAGGCGGTTCATGACGAGTGATCTCGATTTCCTCTTCGGCCAAAACATCCTGAACAAGGACAGTCTCATCCAGTTTTCGGGTTTCGGTCGACCATTCAAAAGCGAAGAAAAGGAGGGAAACACCAAGCACCATACCCATCAGGATATATGTGCCTCGATGTCTTTCCAGATTCGCTTTCGGCGATTTTTTTACTTCATCTTTGTTCATTGTGAATCTTTTTTATCTACTGCTTGTTTTTATCACTCTGTTTAAATACAAAAATAGCTATTTTTTTATTCCGTAGCGCAATTTATAAAGAAAAATCCGAAAAAAAGAACTTTTTAATTTCTTTTATGCGATTATCACAGTTTTCGCTCCCCTGCCGGCATCATCTTTAAAAATAAGACACTATAATCGGGCCAAGGTTTAACGAAAAGCGTTTATTTTACTTTATAAATATCTTTCAGGTTTCTGCCGTATCCATCATAATCCAGCCCGTAACCGACAATAAAGTCATTGGGAATTTCCAATGCCACATAATCGATATGAAGCTTCTGCCGCAACGCGGCAGGTTTAAACAGCAAAGTAGCCACCTTCACCTCCAATGGATTATATTTCTCCAACTCCTTTTTGAGCGCCACCATGGTATTCCCGCTATCTACAATATCTTCCACAACCACCACATTACGGCCTTGGATGCTTTCATTCAGGCCTAGCACTTCTTGGATCTTGTTTGTGGTAGAGGTTCCATGATAGGAGGCAAGACGCACAAAAGTGATCTCACTGGGGATGGAGACCTGCTTCATTAACTCTCCGGCAAACATAAAAGCACCGTTGAGCACAGCCAGAAAGATCGGATCTTTTCCTCCCAGGTCGGAGTTTATACGTTCGGCAATCCGTTTTATTCCCTGTTCAATGATCTCTTGTTCAATAAACAATTCAAACTGTTTATCCTTGATGGTTATGACTTCTTTCACTATTCCGGATTTTTTTAAAGCGTCAAAATTACTACTTTTTATGATTTTACAAAAATGAAAATAGCTTTTTCAGTATTTATCATGGATAATTCCCGGATAACCGGTCCGGGAAATCAACCGATCCAATGCAATTGTCTGAAAAAATTTTCGAGGAAAACCTGACAAAGATGTCAGAGGTGAATATAAAAACTGCTTACCAAGTCGGAAAAACCTTCAGTGTATCGATGCCGGCTGTTTTCAATGATGAGCGAACTTATTTCTGTATGATCAGCCGGTCGCATCGTCAACTCAACCAGGAGCCGTTTCGGTTCGGTATCCGGCAAAGGATATACAATGGTTTTCCGTTTCATGTAAAACCTATGTTTTTCACACAAGCAGTCCAACTCATCCCCCTTGCCGTAAGGGAGGATAAGGGAGAGTGTTCCGCGGTTTTTAAGGCAGCGCCGGGCGGAAAGCAACAAATCATCCAATGTAAGCGAAACGGAATGTCTTGCTCTTGCCCGTCCTTTCTCCGGCGGCAAAAGAGAATCGGAAAAATAAGGTGGATTGGAAACAATCAGATCGAAACGTTTCGGACTATCTTGGGCAAACTGCCGGAAAGCCACCAATTCCACATCAATTCTGTCAGAAAAAGGGGAATTCCCTATGTTCTCTTTCGCCTGCTCCACCGCTTGTTCATCCACATCAATAGCCATCACCTTTGCCTGCGGATTGCGTTGTGCCACCATCAACGCAATGAGTCCGGTGCCTGTTCCCACGTCCAGCACTTCTGCCGCGTTATCCACGCCGGCCCACGCGCCAAGCAGCACGCCATCTGTTCCGACTTTCATCGCACATTGATCGTGAAAGACCGTGAATTGCTTGAACCGGAAATAAGGATTACTCATATCTCTCCAACTTTGGCACGGATTTTGATCACTATCATTCAATAGAAAACCAAAAACAAAAGTAAACATTTTTCTGTTCTGATAACAGAAACAAATACAATGATGAATCCATTCAAAAAACATATGGCCCCTGAGGAGTATCCCGAGACAAATGTAATATCTTTTATTACCAGTGACTTCGTCGACGGGAACCAGGAGATCGACGAATCCCAGCTGGAAGAGACCCTTCCCCTCCTTCCCTTACGGAACACAATTGTTTTCCCGGGAAGCACCCTGCCCATATCGGTAGGTCGGAAAAAATCGCTGGATCTGATCAGATCGCTTGGCAAGAAACAAAAGTACATCGGATTGGTATGTCAGAAAGATGCTGCTATCGACGATCCACAAGAAGGTGATCTTTATCCTGTCGGTGTGATTGCCGAAGTGATCCGTGTCATTGAATTGGGAGATAATAATCTCAGTATCATCGTACAGGCAAGGAAACGGTTCGAGTGGCAACAGATCACACAGACCGAACCCTATATGAGGGCAACCTTCAAGCTGAGGGAATATGTGAGGGCATCAAAAGATGACAAAGAATTCAAGGCAATCCTGGATTCTATCCGGGATTCCCTGCTCCATATGCTTCACATGCTGGGTGAACCTCCCCGGGAGTTGATACAGACCCTTAACAGTGAATCGTTCTCCGATATGCTGATCAGCTATAGTGGCACCAACCTGCCCATCGAAGGACATGAAAAGCAGGAACTGCTTAGCATCAACGACGAGAAAGAGCAAGCCTATCGCCTGCTGATGATCCTGAACCGCGAGTCCCAGGTGCTGGAGCTAAAAATGAATATCCAGATGAAAACCCGGGAAGATTTGAATCAACAACAGAAAGAATATTTTCTCCAGCAGCAGATTAAAACCATCCAGGAAGAACTGGGAGGAAATACCCAACAGATAGAGATTGACGAATTCAGGAAAAAAGCAAAAGAGAAAAAATGGAGCGACGAGGTGGCGAAAACATTCGAGAAAGAGGTGCAGAAGTTGGAGCGATTGAACCCGCAGTCACCGGACTATTCGGTACAGTTCGGATACCTTCAGACCATTCTCGAGCTACCGTGGGGAGTGTATACCAAAGACAATTTCAATTTGAAGAATGCCCAAAAGGTGCTCGACAAAGACCACTTCGGCATGGAAAAAGTAAAGGAGCGTATCATTGAACACCTGGCCGTGCTGAAACTCAAAGGCGACCTGAAATCTCCCATCCTCTGCCTTTATGGCCCTCCGGGTGTAGGAAAGACCTCATTGGGCAAATCCGTTGCCGAGGCGCTCAACCGCAAATACGTGCGTGTTTCGCTCGGCGGGCTGCATGATGAAGCCGAGATCCGCGGACACCGCCGCACCTATATCGGCGCTATCCCGGGCAGGATCATACAAAACATACAGAAAGCCGGCTCATCCAATCCTGTTTTCGTACTGGATGAAGTGGACAAGATAGGGAATGATTTCCGGGGCGATCCCTCCTCGGCATTGCTCGAAGTACTGGATCCGGAACAGAATTCCGCATTTCACGACAACTATCTCTCGATCGATTATGATCTGTCGAAAGTACTTTTCATTGCCACCGCAAACAACCTGAACTCCGTCCCTCAACCGCTGCTCGACCGAATGGAGTTAATCAACGTGGGTGGCTATATCACGGAAGAGAAAATCGAGATCGCCCATCGCCATCTTATACCCAAAGAACTTCAGAACCACGGTATCAAGAAAGGTGCTTTCTCCATCTCCAAGTCTGCCTTGCAGAAGATTATTGAAAATTACACAAGAGAGTCGGGTGTACGTGAACTGAACAAGAAAATCGCCAAGATCATGCGGAAAGTAGCTCGAAGAATTGCGGCGGAAGAACCTTATCCGAGAACGCTCAGGATATCCGATCTGAAAGAGTATTTAGGTGTTGAAGAATACAGCAGGGACAGCTATCAGGGCAACCAGTACGCCGGGGTAGTCACCGGATTGGCATGGACTGCCGTAGGTGGCGAGATCCTTTTTGTGGAAAGCTCACTCAGCAGGGGAAAAGGCTCCAAGCTTACCCTTACCGGAAATCTGGGTGATGTGATGAAAGAATCGGCCATGCTTGCCATGGAATATATACATTCACATGCCCAGGATTTGAATATTGATCCGGAAATTTTTGAAACCTGGAATACTCATATCCACGTACCGGAAGGTGCCATGCCCAAAGACGGACCTTCGGCAGGTATCACAATGATCACTTCACTGGCGTCCGCCTATACACAACGGAAGGTACGACCCAACCTGGCCATGACCGGCGAGATCACCCTACGAGGGAAGGTGCTCCCCGTTGGCGGGATCCGCGAAAAGATACTGGCCGCCAAACGGGCGGGTATCAAAGAGATTGTCCTTTGCAAGGAGAATAAGAAAGATATCGATGAGATCAATCCGCGATATGTGGAAGGACTCATCTTTCACTACGTAAGTGACGTGAAAGAAGTGCTGGATTTGGCGCTTATGAACGAGAAGGTGGATCAGCCGAAAAACTTTTCAATCATACAGGAGAAATCTCAAAAGTAAATCGCGATTTTCAATTTTTTGATGACATCAGCGTATCCCATTGGCATGGAGGCCTCTTCGGATACGCTGTTTTTCATCTCTCACACCGGGGAGAGCTTGAAGGAAAAGTAAACCAGATAGAACAGGAGAAACGCCACTCCCTGCCATCGGGTGATGCGGATGCCTCGTTTCATAAAGATCCATAATAACAGGCTGATCCCAATCACAAAGAGGCTGTCGATATAATTGATATCGGGCGCGCTGATCGGCTGGATGAACCCCGCCACACCCAGAATTAACAGAATATTGAGGATGTTCGACCCCACCACATTCCCTATCGCTATGTCTGCCCGCTTTTTGACGGCCGCCACCACCGAGGTGGCCAACTCCGGCATACTGGTTCCTGCCGCCACAATAGTAAGCCCTATCATTGATTCCGACATTCCCAGCCGCGCCGCAATAATCACCGCGTTCTCAACCAGCAGGTCGGAACCATATACCAAACCCAGCAACCCCACTCCAATCAACAAAATATCCAAGGTCCAGTGTTTATTTAAACGTATCCCTTCCTCCAAATGTGTCTCTTTTTCACTGTCGCTATCCTGTGTTTTCATATTTTTCTTTTTTGAAGAAACCAAAAGATATGCCATATAGGAGACAAGCATCACAATAAAGATGAAGGCCTCAACCCTCGAAATTACGGAATCGAGAAAAAACAGAAAAAACAACAACGTTGTCAATATCATCACCGGCACATCCAGTTTCAGCAACTGCCTCTTTACCGCCAACGGGTAAATTATGGCTGCCAGTCCAAGAATAAGACCTATATTGAAAAAATTCGAACCCAATACATTTCCAATTGAAAGCGCGCTTTGCCCGTGCAAAGCTGCTTTTATGCTCACCACCAATTCCGGCGCGCTGGTGCCTACTGAAACAATGGTCAGCCCGATCACCAACGGACTGATTCCGACACGCTTCGCCAACGACGACGCTCCGGAAACCAAACCTTCCGCACTAAAATACAAAATAACCAGCGAAATCAACAACCCAACAATCTCCATCATCTCACCCTGTCTTTTCCTCAATTGGGATACAGATATCGTTCTCTCATCCCGTAAATATTGTAGCGACCCATAAAAAAACCCCTTTGTGAAAAAGGGGTGTTTGTTACTTACTCTTTATTCTTCCAAGATTATTCAGCATAAAATCTGAAATCCTTGAGTAACTCCTGAAGCCGTTTCCTGGCAAAAAATATCCTGCTCTTTACAGTACCGATCGGCAATCCAAGATGTTTTGCTATCTCTTCATATTTATATCCCGACACGTGCATTGAAAAAGGCACCTTATATTCATCGGTAAAACTATTGATCGCCTTGTTGATCTCTTTGATCGTATAAGCTCCGTTAGGCGTGTCAAAACCGGAATCCTGCGGTAAATTCAGATGATACAGATTCTCTGTCTTGTCAATGATAGTCTGGCTGCGGACGATCTTACGATAATTATTCACGAAAATATTATGCATGATGGTGAAAACCCATCCTTTAAAATTGACATTCTCATAATACTTCTCCTTGTTATCCAGTACGCGGAGAGTTGTTTCCTGCAACAGATCTTTAGCTTCTTCCCTGTCGGCTGTCAATGTCAATGCGAAATTGAACATGTTGTCCTGTAGTCCTAATAACTGTTTTTCGAAAGAAATCTTTGTTTTCATAAGCGATGTGCTTTAGTTGTGTTAATTGATCGTTGTCCTTGCAAATATAAAGAGATATATTTAAAAACACTCCTTTTATGCACCCAAAAACGATTAATTAGTGTTAACAAATAAAGAATTGTCAAAAATATGCTGATAAACAGACAAATAAACATCAAAAAAATACACCTCAAACCCTCGATAACTGATAAAAAAAATTTATATCTTAAATCATTGAATAAATGATTACAATAAAATTGAAGGCGTGGATTTTTTAGACCGGCAATTTTTTGAGATGACAAACAACTATTCCATATGTTAATCGCCCGGTTTAACACAACCGGTTAATTATCGGGAAAGAAAGAAAATTACCATTCCCGGATCCTGACAATCGGACTTTATGGCATACAATTTGCATTGAAGAATGAAGAGTGAAAAGTGAAGAATGAAGAGTGAAAAGTGAAGAATGAAGAATGAAAAGTGAAGAATGAAGAGTGAAAAGTGAAGAATGAAGAGTGAAAAGTGAAGAATGAAGAATGAAAAGTGAAGAATGAAGAATGAAGAGGGAAGAGCTAATTTTTAATTCTTAATTCTTCACTCTTAATTCTTAATTTTTAATTCTTAATTTTTAATTTACAATACATATGATACAAAAAGGACAGATAGGGGTAACAACTGACAATATTTTCCCCATTATCAAGAAGTTTCTCTACAGCGATCATGAGATTTTTATCCGTGAGATCGTATCGAATGCGGTGGATGCCACACAGAAAATGAAAACCTTAGCCGATGTGGGTGATTTTAAAGGTGAGCTGGGAGATTTATCGGTACATGTCTCGATTGACAAGAAGAATAAAACGCTTACCGTATCCGACCGAGGTGTCGGGATGACCGCCGAAGAGGTGGATAAGTACATCAATCAGATAGCACTCTCCTCGGCCAACGATTTTCTGGATAAATACAAAGAAAATGCAAACGCCATTATCGGCCATTTCGGTTTAGGATTCTACTCTTCCTTTATGGTATCCAAAAAAGTGGAGATTATCACCAAATCTTATAAAGAGGATACACCAGCCGTGAAATGGTCTTGCGACGGCACGCCTGAATTCACCATGGAAGAGACTGCCAAGGAAGATCGTGGTACCGATATCATTCTCCATATAGATGAAGACAACAAGGAATTTTTAGAAAAGGATAAGATTGAATCATTACTCAAAAAATATTGCAGATTCCTTGCCGTGCCGATCGTTTTCGGAAAGAAACAGGAATGGAAAGAGGGTAAATACGTGGCTACGGAGGAAGATAATGTTGTCAATGACACCAATCCGCTATGGCGACAGAAGCCGGCGGGATTAAAAGAGGAAGATTACCTGAAATTCTACCGCGAGCTATATCCATTCTCCATAAGCGACGAGCCCATGTTCTGGATCCATTTGAACGTGGATTATCCTTTCCATCTCACCGGTATCCTCTATTTCCCGAAAATAAAGAACAACCTCGATCTGCAACGCAATAAGATACAGCTTTACAGCAACCAGGTTTTTGTGACCGACTCAGTGGAAGGCATAGTGCCTGAATTTCTCACATTGCTGCACGGTGTAATCGATTCGCCCGATATCCCGCTGAACGTCTCCCGCTCCTATCTGCAAAGCGACCAAAACGTGAAGAAAATATCGAACCACATCACCAAAAAAGTGGCCGATAAGCTGGAAGAACTGTTCAAAAAAGAGCGTGCCCGGTATGAAGAGAAGTGGGACAGTCTGAAACTGTTCATTGAATACGGAATGCTTTCCGACGAAAAATTCTGTGACAGAGCGCTCAAATTTGCCTTGTTGAAAAATATGGAGGGCAAATATTTCACTCCGGAAGAATACAAAACGCTCATCGAGTCGGCACAAACCGACAAGAATGGAAGCCTTGTCCACCTCTATGCCAACGACAGACAGGAGCAATACACCCACATCGAGGCGGCGAAAGAGAAGGGTTATGATGTGCTTCTGATGGACGGACAACTCGACACTCACTGGATGGGACTTCTGGAACAAAAATCCGACAAGACCCGGTTTGTGAGAGTGGACAGCGACACCATTGAACATATCATCGAGAAAGAAGAGACGACGAAAGTGGAATTGACCGACCCACAGAAGGAAAAGGTGTCGGAGGCGGTGAAATCACAACTCCCGGCGATGGAAAAAACGGAATTCAGCGTCGATTTCAAAGCGCTTGGAGAAACTACCCGGCCGATTCAAATCACCCAAAACGAATTCTCCAGAAGGATGAAAGAGATGGCTGCCATGCAGCAACAAATGGCGTTCTATGGTGAGATGCCCGACACATACCAGATCGTACTGAATGTGCAGCATCCGTTTGTCAAAGCACTTATCGATGAGAGTGAGCATAAAGATAAGGAAGCGCTTATCGCACAAGTGGCTTCCGACAACCGTTTAAAGCAGTTGATCGATCTGGCCCTGCTCTCCAACGGGATGCTCAAAGGGGAAGCATTGAATAACTTCGTGAAAAGAAGTTTCGAAATGATTTAATTCAGTTATCTCCATTTCATCTCGTCTCCCCCGTCCCGCATAGTCAGAGATCAATCGAGTAAAAAACCGGCAAACAACTCCTGTTTACCGGTTTTTACTTTATCTTTGCAGCAAAAAGTTGCGCAATGAACAAAGCCTACGAGGTGACCTTTTCCCCTTTTCGTTCCTTCACCCGTGAGGAGTGGAGTAAGTTGGAGGAACACCCTATGTTTCCTGTTTCCGATATTGATCTCACCAAACTGCAGGCACTCAATGAGCCACTTACCATCGCAGAAGTCGAAGACATCTATATTCCTTTGATCCGGCTACTCCAGATCCATCTCACCCACTACCGCAACCTGCACAATGAGCGGGATCAGTTTTTCTCCAATAAAAGCAAACCGATCCCCTATATTATCGGTATTGCCGGAAGTGTGGCAGTCGGTAAAAGCACCACTGCCCGGGTATTACAGAAACTGCTCTCGATGACGCCTGAGCAGCCAAAAGTGGAATTGATCACCACCGACGGATTCCTCTATTCCAATGATGAGTTGCGGAAACGGGGGCTGCTGAACAAAAAAGGATTCCCCGAGAGTTATGATGCCAAACAATTGTTGGCATTCCTGGCAAGTGTGAAATCGGGACGTGACATATTGGAGATACCGGTCTATTCGCACCTCTATTATGATGTGATCAAGGGAGAGACGCAAATCATTGAACGGCCTGATATCCTTATCGTGGAAGGGATCAACGTGCTGCAAGTTTCCACCGGCAAAAAAATACGCAAGAGGGTCTTTGTCTCCGATTTCTTCGATTTCTCTATTTATGTGGACGCGAGCGAGAAAGATTTGCGGGAATGGTATATCGAACGATTTAAAAAACTACAACAGACTGCCTTTCGGGACCCGGATTCCTATTTTCATCAATATGCCTCTTATTCGGAAAAAAAATTGCTTAGATTTGCCAACCAGGTATGGGATGAGATCAACTTACCCAATCTGCTGCAAAATATTCTTCCCACCCGTTTCCGGGCCGACCTCATTCTTGAGAAGGGAGAATGTCATTTTGTCAGAGGTGTCCGTATCAGGAAAATATAAAACAACCCACCTATTAGAATCGAAAAAGATGAACCCCCGCAGAAGTCCATCTTATATCATTGTAGTGCAAATTCACGCTTCAGATCAAAATGCCGCGCGGATCTTTTCCGCGATTTCCTCGAATTCCTCTGCCGAGAGTTGCAATTTCGGATTGGCAAGGCTCATGTCACCCTCTTTTTGGATAGGAATCAGGTGAATATGCGCGTGAGGCACTTCCAGGCCGATTGCCATCATCCCTACCCTTTTACAGGAAACCGCGTTCTCTATCGCCTTTGCCACTTTTTTGGCAAAAACAGCCATATCACCCAAAAGGGTATCGTCCAGATCAAAGAGATAATCAATCTCCTGCTTGGGAATAACCAAGGTGTGCCCTTTCGACATCGGACGGATATCGAGAAAGGCGTAAAACCGGTCGTTTTCGGCGATCTTGTAAGAAGGGATCTCACCCGCGATAATTTTGCTGAAAATAGTCATCTTTTAGTGAAAATTTAAAAGTGAAAAATCAAACCGATATCTCAACCACCTCAAAGGTCATCGTGCCTGAGGGTACTTTTATTTCGGCTATATCGCCTACCTTCTTACCCATTAAACCCTGGGCGATGGGAGTATTGACCGCAATTTTACCGCTCTTCAGATCAGCTTCGCTTTCCGACACGAGCAGATAGGTCATCAACTTTTTCGTTTGTAGATTCCTGATCGTCACCTTGTTCATAATCTGCACTTCATCCGTACCAATAGCACTCTCATCGATAAGGCGGGCATTGGCGATAAGGTTTTTCAACTGGGAAATCTTCGCTTCCAGCATTCCTTGCGCCTCTTTCGCCGCGTCATATTCCGCATTTTCCGACAAGTCGCCCTTGTCTCTTGCCTCAGCAATCTGGCGAGATATCTCAGGTCTCTGCACAGATTCCAACTCTACCAGTTCTTCTTTCAATTTCCGAAGACCTTCTTCGGTCATATACGTTACAGCCATAGTCTCTTTTTTTATACTTTAAACTCGACGTAAAGAAAAAGAATTCCGGCCTTTACCACAAGACCGGAACCCTTTTTTCCATGTTCATCTTTTCACAAAAGTAATGCTTTATTCCAATTATGCAAAATTTTCAGGTATGTTTTACAACACCTTATCCAACTCGCCGCTCAACTGGGCATAGTTCTCGATCCGGGCCACAATGTCTCCCGCACGGTTCACAAGGAATGCCGTCGGTATCTGCCGCACATTATATGTGGCTAACAATGTGGAGTTAACCGATCGCGGATCCCTGACGGTAAGCCAGGGGAGGTTGGCGGCCGATGTTTTCCAGAAATGTTCATCCGAATCGAACGATATCTGATATATTTCAAACCCTCTCGATTGATAACGGGCATATAGGGTATTCAGGTCCATATTGTGCTTCGGAGAGAAATCGGCACCATACACCACAAAGTCGAGCAATACCACCTTCCCGGCAAGTGATGACAACGCCATTTTGCGTCCGTCCACTCCTGACAAGACTATATCGGGTAAACCCGCCCCCTCTTCCACCGGTATCTTCTCTAACAGCTTCGCCTGTTGTTCCTTCTGCCTCCTTGTCTTCAGCGCATTCATAGTAAACTCGTACAGATGTTTTGTTCTTTCCGTATCAGGATAATAACGGTTCCATGAAGTGGCCACGGCACCGAACATCGCATAATCCTGCCGGTCATAGGGATCAAAAATCAGATAATTTTTTATTTTTTGGAAAACCGCATAATAAGCCGTCGCACCGGCAGGATTTCCAAGGATCAACCGTGACACCTCTCTCTTATAGTCCCGCAACGCGCTATCCAGTTGTTCGATAAAAGCCATTTCATCAATTAATCCGGATTGGTGGTTCTTCTCCAACTCGTCAATCTTACGAGCCGCCGATCTGGTAAGGAGATCTACCTCTTTCATCTGGTCGTTGGTGGGCGAGTCCTCCACAGTAAAAGAATCATACCAATCCGACGTGTTGGCGCTGATACGGAGCGTCTCTGTGGAATCCACGGCAAAAGCGGCAATCCGCTTCCCAATACGTAATTGATAGAATTCCGGATTTTCCGGAGCGGATTGCTTGAAAGCAAACGCCCCGTCATTTTTCAATACCGTCGAGTCGAGTACCCTGACCCCGGCGAGTCCACGATGTTCCAGGTATAAAGTATCTCCTTCCGCAGATCCGATATTCCCTGTCACTTTAAAAGTCTTTGCCTGTTGACACGAAAAAAACACCGTGCCCATCCACAAGAGCGACAAAAATCCAGCCAATAATTTCTTCATATCTATTTAGTTATTATCCAATTGTGATTCGTATTCGGTTGTTGTTCAATTGTTGTCCAGTTGTTGCTCGTATTCGGTCATTGCTCAATTGGTGCTTGAAAATAATCCCGCAAGGGGCGGGAAATAACACGTGGTGAACAAGGCGCGAAGTGCGAACAACGGCAAAGCCGAATAACAGCGTAGCTGAATAACGCTAAGCGAATAGCGGCGTAGCTGAGAACAATAGAATTGAATTAACCTGTAACTAATTGCAAATTTACATGATTTTCTTTTGAAACAGGAAGGTTTGGAATATTTATTACCTTCAGACATCTGATAATTGTTTGAATCATTAAAGAGTCCACTTACTCAACTTACCTTGAATAAAATCTTGAATAAAATAAACTAAAAACGCCTTATAAAACGCAATAGGCACAATAATGTAGATAGAGGACAACAAATACCACCGTATAGTTAAAAATAAATAAAAAAAACGCTCTCTAACCTATCAGCGTTTTTTTGTGAATTTTCAACAAAAAAAAAGCATTGCTCTAAAAATAAAAAAGTCTTATCATTGCATTCTATTGTGACACTATACTCGACAAAATTACATAAACTCCAAGCTCGTAAATGGCGTAATTGCAAGCAAATTACCTCTCGCCAAAAGAGGTATTTCCCAATTATACTAAAATCATACAATCCGCAAGTGAGGAGTATAATCAGACTATTAAATATAAATTAAATTCACATTTGAAACAAAACTAAATCAAATTGCATTATGGAGACAAAAAAACAAACAAAAAGTAAAGGAGTTTCAGCCGGTTTAATAATCCTCGGATGTTTAGCTCTCGCAGCTATTTTCTTTTTCGGTGTATGTGGTCATCCAAGCCATTTCGACGATAAAGGTCATCCTCTGCCGGGCGACGTTTTCGGCACCCTTTATCAGGGAGGATATGTAATCCCAGTAGTTATCACATTATTATTAACGGTTATAACACTTTCCATTGAACGTTTGTTTGCATTGAACAGGGCCAGCGGTATAGAAAAGAACGAACGATTTGTCTTGAAAGTAAAACGGAAAATAGACGAAGGCGATATCAACGAAGCGACTAAACTCTGCGACGAACAGAAAGGCTCTATAGCCAATATTGTAAGGGAGGGTTTGGTACGCTATAAAGATGTGGAAGACATTCCGAACATCACCAATGCCGATAAGGCCGAACTGATCCAGAAAGAGGTCGATGAAGCCACTACGCTGGAATTGCCCTACCTTGAAAAGAACCTGAACATTATTGCAGCCATTTCTACTTTGGGCACATTATTCGGGCTTTTCGGCACAGTGCTGGGGATGATCCGGGCCTTCTCGGCCATGGGACATGAAGGCGCGCCCGACTCCACCGCTTTGGCCGTAGGTATCTCGGAAGCCTTGATGAACACGGCTTTGGGTATCGGTACCGGTGCTTTGGCTATCATCACCTACACCTATTTTTCCGGAAGAATCCAGACAATGACCAATGCCGTCGATGAGATCGGATTTGCCATCGGACAGTCATTCGTAAAACGCCATG
This sequence comes from Proteiniphilum sp. X52, assembly GCF_003712195.1. Taxonomy (GTDB): domain Bacteria; phylum Bacteroidota; class Bacteroidia; order Bacteroidales; family Dysgonomonadaceae; genus Proteiniphilum. The sequence goes on from NZ_RDSD01000004.1 coordinate 61,117, forward strand.
GCGGCCTTGTGAAATAATTATGGTACTTATTCATATCAAAGAAAAACATGGCCAAAATAAAAAAACATAGCATCTTTATCGACATGACCGCCATGAGCGATGTGACGGTACTGTTGCTTACATTCTTTATGCTCACTTCCACCTTCCTGCCCCAGGAACCTGTCAGGGTCACCGCCCCGGCATCCGTAATGGAGATCAAGGTGCCGGAATACAATGTAATGAATATCCTGGTCGATTTGCAGGGAAAGATATTTTTGAACATCGATCGTCCCGAGGTGCGCATGGAAGCATTGGAAAAGATGTCTGAAGAATACGGAGTAACGCTGAATGACAGGCAAAAGAAAGTTTTCATGGAGCAGCCTTTTATTGGTGTGCCGATGAATCGTCTTCCCGCTTTTCTGGATTTACCTCTCCGGGAACAGGACGAGGCAATGCGGCAGCATGGCATCCCAAGTGACAGCATCAACAATCAGTTTATCGGCTGGATACAGAAGGCAAGAGAGATTGACAATGAAATGAAAATAACGTTGAAAGCAGATCAATCCACACCCTATCCGCTTATTGAAAGCGTGATGAAGGATCTGGTAAAGATAAAGGCGAACCGTTATAGTTTGGTAACCGTACTCAAAGGCGCACCGGAAGGGTTTTAATGAACGTTTTCATTAAGTGGAGGGCAGAGGAAATTTATTCGCTTTGCCGAACGTTCCATTGAAAATCCAGGAGCGAAGGCGACTCAAATAGTCTAAATTTATTGAATTAATTGACAGAATATGGCAAATATTGACACAGGCGGAGACGAAGTGAAGAAAGGAAAACCCAAACAGGAAACCCTGCGCGTGGATTTCACCCCTATGGTGGACATGAACATGCTGCTTATCACCTTCTTTATGCTCGTCACAACGCTATCCAAACCACAGGTAATGGACATCGCAATGCCTTCAGACCAGAAAATTGAAGACGCGCTGGCACCCAAGGTGAAAGAGTCGAGAGCAATCACCCTTTTATTAGGAGAAGACGACAAGGTCTATTATTATCTGGGTAAACTCGACGAAAGCGCTTATAGCGATTATACTGTTTTGAAGGAAACGACCTACTCTTCCAACACTTCGAATGAAGGTCTGCGGAGTATTCTTCTGGAACGAAACGCGGAAGCCGTCAACCAGATGCGAGACCTGAAACTCGAAAGGGCTGAAAAAGGTAACAGGATGTCGGAGGAAGAGTTCAATGAACGTTCCAGGGAGATAAAAGGCGATGTAGATGCCCTCACGGTGATCATCAAGCCGATGGCTAACTCCAATTATAAAAACCTGGTGGATGCCCTCGATGAGATGCAAATATGCAGTGTCGGGAAATACGCTATTGTAGATGTCACGGAAGGAGATCTTTTCCTTGTGGAGAACTATAAGGCACAGGGAGCTTATAGTTCTGTGAAATAACACCTCTCGGCCAATAAACAAAAAGATACGATATGGATAAATTTATAAACTTAAACTCTCCAGGATGGTGCGACCTGGTATTCGAGGGGAGAAACAAAAAATACGGGGCATATAAGTTGCGTCAGACTTCATCCAGAAGATACCTTGTTGCATTCCTTATAATGGTGGTTTTCACAGCTATTGTTGCTGTGCTGCCCCAATTGTACGGAGTGGTGGAGAACCTGACACAAAAGGATCTCGGTCCCATGGAACAGACGGTCGAGTTGTCGATTCTTCCGATTGAGAAGCAGGTTCCTGAGGAGATTATTAAAGAAGATATTATAAAACAGGGAGAGATTCCCCCGCCACCTCCTGCTTTGAAATCCTCCATTCAGTTCATCCCCCCGGTAATCGCGAAAGACGAAGAGGTTACCGGGAACGATTTCATGAAGACCCAGCAGGAAATACAAGCATCCACACTTCAGATATCCATCGCGGATGTCATGGGGACGGATGAGCAGCACGGAATAGATATCAGCGAGTTAAGCAGACCCAAAGTGGTAGTGGAAGAAAAGATAGAGGAGGATAAGCCGCTCGAGAATGCGGAGCAGGCACCCTCATTCCCGGGTGGAGTGGATGCACTGAACAAATTCTTATCGGAGAACATTCACTATCCGATCATTGCTCAGGAGAGTGGTATCCAGGGCAGGGTGGTCATCAAATTCGTGGTATCCAGAACTGGCGATATAATGGATGTTCAGGTTATACGCGGCGTGGATGCTTCGCTCGACAAAGAAGCAGTCCGGGTAGTGCAATCGATGCCAAGATGGATACCGGGCAAACAGAAAGGAAAAGCGGTTTCCGTCTATTTTACTCTTCCGGTTGAATTCAGGTTACACTCTTAGAAACTGTTCAACTGTTTAAGAAGGTGATTGAGCAATTCTCTATTGCTCAATCACTAAAATATAAAACAGCCAGTGTGTCTCCCAAAAGAAACAAAAGAGAGAATAATATAAAAAGTATCACAGGGTAAAAATAAAGCGAGAAACAATGAAAGGAAGAGTACAAGCCGGCAATTATAAAAGAGGCTTAAAACTAACGTGGGGTATAATGATGGTCGTTATCTACATATCGGTCGCATATTTATTGGTTTTTACGCCTTTATTCCGGGGAAATATTCCAGCAGGAATAAGGATTACCTTTGGCGTAATCTTCACTGTTTATGGGATATTAAGAGGCTATAGATTATGGAAAGAATAATGAAATATACCATGCCGCCGTTTTTATTTTTGATCATCCTGGGGGTGTGTCTTCTGCCTTCCTGTCATCAAAGGAAGATCCGCTCAGACACAGTGACATCTGGCATTGCCCAGATGGCCGTGGATGAAAGTTTCGCGCCTATCATCGAGGCAGGGATCAATGTGTTTGAATCGCTCAACCCCGATGCGGCCATCATCCCTGTCTATACTTCCGGGCAAAATGCCTACAATTTACTGATGGAAGACAGTATACGCCTACTTATCGGAACCCGTTTATTAACGGACCAGGAACAAGCCGTCATCAAAGAGCGCAAGCAACGCGTCCGCAGCCAAAAAATCGCCATCGACGGTATCGCGCTGGTTACCCACAAACAAAACAAAGACACCCTCTTGACTATAAACCAGATAAGGGATATAGTGTCAGGTAAAACAGAAAGTTGGAAACAGATCAATCCCGACTCCCCGCTGGACAGCCTGACCGTTGTGTTCGACACGCCCAGCTCGAGCATGGTCCGCCATATACAGGATTCGCTCTGTAATAAGCTCCCTTTTGGAAAAAATGTAAAAGCTCTTTCTTCCGACAGCTCGTCAGTCGACATAACACGGGTGAACTCCCATGGCAAAGTGATTGAATATGTCGCTTCACATCCAAATGCACTGGGATTTGTAGGCCTGAACTGGATTGCCAATCCCGTCGACACCACAAATCTCAGTTTTATCGACAACGTGAACATTGTGGCCGTGAGTAGTGTGACACAGGCCACTCCCAACAACAGCCACAAGCCATATCCTTACCAGTTGGCCTTGGAGCTGGCTCACCGGGAATCCCCGCTTGAATTCCCAACAGGCGGATACCCGTTGATACGCGACATATATATCATTATCACGGATGCCTCCGGCGGCTTGCCCTCGGGATTCTTCAACTTTATCGCCGGGGACCGGGGGCAACGGATCATATTGAAATCCGGCATTCTGCCGGCAAACCGGCCAATCAGACTCATTCAGAGAACAGAAAATCCTAAGATCCACAACTAAACAGTCGTGAATACTATCGGAGCAACTTCTTTATTTTCAACATAAAAAGCGTAATTCTATATACAAAAATTCTTATCATCGTATTATTTTTATATTACGGGGTATATTCAAAAGTCAAAGTTGTAGATTTTTTATTCCTTATAAAAAGTAAATTAAGCTTATGGATATATTTTACCTGCATTTATCCGGTGTATTATCGGGTAACTTTTTATTATTCAAGGCTCCGGGCACGGCTGTTATCCCACCGACATTGAAGATACTGTCATCTGATGCTTATCCCGAAAAAATGGATATGTATATCGGAATGATTCTGTTGCTGATAGTCATCGTTGTTACCGTTATCTCTTTTGAACGGATGAAGAACAGGCGTACGCTGCAACGAGCGGAACAACTACGTAATGATATTTTCACAAAGATCACCCATGAATTCCGGACTCCGCTCACCATTATCCTCGGTTTAAGCAAACAGCTCCGGAAACAGAAAGATCTCTCCACCAACAGCTCACTCACCTATCTTAGCGCGATTGAACGACAAGGAAGATATCTTTCAGAGTTGGTCAACCAGTCGCTCGATATTGCTAATCTGTATAGGGCCGACAAAACCATGGAATGGAAAACCGGTAATATTGTTGCTTTTGTGGAAATGATATCGGAAACCTTTCGTTTCCATGCACAACAAAAGGAGATCGATCTATACTTTTTTAGCGATGAAAAGAAGATTGAAACCGATTTTGTGCCCGATTACCTCGATAAGATACTGTACAACCTTCTCACTAATGCCATCAAGTACAGCTACGAAGGTGGCCGTATCTATCTTATCCTGGAAAGGAGCAAAAAAGATCGGAAAAAGATAATTATCAAAGTGATTGATCATGGAAAAGGGATCAACAAGGAGATCCTACCCCATATCTTCAATTTATTTTACAAATCTCCGTACGGAGATACCGAAACACCTGCCGATAATGGAATAGGGCTTACACTCGCCAAACAATTGACAGAAATCTTGGGTGGAACCATCTATCTGGAAAGTGAAGAAGGAAAGGGATCGACATCCACGATTGAATTACCTGTCCGGAAAAATGAAAAACTGTTATTCCCTCACTGGAAGCCCGAAAAAAGTACTTTACAAACCATGGTAAATACTCCGGAAAAAGTAAAATACGACGAACTTTTCTCATCAGAGGTCAATGAAAACGACCAGCGTACGATCATTTTATTGGCGGAAGACAATAAGGATATCGCGCTTTATATCCGTTCCATATTTCATCCGGAACAATACAACATCATATATGCCCCCAATGGGGAAAAAGCATGGGATATTATAAACCACAAGCAACTCCCCGATATCGTAATCACCGATGTAATCATGCCGAAAAAAAGCGGCATCGAATTATGCAAAGAAATTAAGGCGTCGCCGCTGCTTAATCATATCCCCGTTATCATTATCTCCGCGAAAAACAGAAAAGCCGATCTGATTGAAGGTCTAAAAAGCGGCGCTGACAGTTATATCCGAAAGCCGTTTCAACCGGAGGAACTGCAAGTACGGGTGGAAAATTTATTAGGAAGCCGTCAATTGTTAAAGGAAAAATATCACAGAACTGTACTAAAAGAAGAAAAAGCAAGATACAGCGACAATATTCATACAAACTTCCTGCGTCGTGCCACCGATATTATTTATCGTGAAATGAAAAACCCTGACTTCACTCCCGCAAAATTGGCACAGGAACTGGCTATCAGTGCTTCTCAACTGAATAAAAAACTGAATGTCGCCACAGGTTATCCCACCTCCATCTATATCTTGCGGGTGAAACTGGATTACGCAAAAAAAATCCTTTCCACCCAGAACAAAACCATCGGAGAGGTTGCAGCAGAATGTGGCATTTACGATGTGAATTATTTCTCCCGTGTATTCAAAAAGCATAATGGCATCACCCCCACACAATTTAAGCGCCTCCCGCCAAAAACATCCCCCAGGTCTTATGTCCAACGATCATAAAATTGACAAAGAAATTACTCTATGTAGTGAGAAAATTCTTCTCCGCTCAAAATAATGATTCGCACTTTTATCTTTTTATTTTTCAACACATTTATATTTAACTGTGCGCAAATTATGCTAATAACAGCAAATGTTAATGCGTGTCTGGTCCTATATTTGACAAAATTAATCCTAATCATCAGTTGTGAAAAAGCGTAAGTTTGCTACCAAAATATCAAAGCGCGGTCAAAAGACATCTTGATATTTCCCAATGTTTGGAGCATAAAAAATCGATGTCCAATAAAAGAGCGCTATCAGACAGGGAGAAGTTTCAAACGCAGCTAAAATGCAACATGCGTTAAAATAGGGGTGGATACAATCTTTTTAGGGCGAGAAAGCGGCGAGAAAGCAAGGTTTTTCTTAGTTTTTAAATACTTTTTCAAAGAAACAAAGCGAAAGTGTTGCACACCCAATTAAGAATTTACCACCCCGTCAAAGGACAGTAAATAAAATATAACCAAACAATAAAAAAAAAGAGATATATGAAGTACAAATTAATTCAAAAACCCAATCCACGTGAACTTAAATCTCAACGCAAGTGGTATGCCAGCCCTGTAAAAGAGGGTACGATAAATCATTATCAGTTGAGCAAAAATATTGCCGCCAAGTCGTCTATCACACGCAGCACGGTGATGTATGTGCTCGAAAACATGGTGAAAGAAATACCTCATTACTTGATAGAAGGTTACAGTGTGAATCTGAACGATCTCGGCACATTGCGGCTTTCGTTTTCAAACGAAGGGGTGAATGATCCTGAAGAATTCTCATCCGATAACATCAAGAGTGTCCGCGTGATTTTTACACCCTCACCTAAATTTAAACGGACTCTGTCGAGCGTGGAATACGAAAGGGCGGAATAAAATAAGCATGTCGCTCATAAGGGAAAGAAAAAAGTAATAAAGAGACCACCCATATAGATGAACAAGAGAGATCCTCCTGAAGGTATTTCTTAATTTTGCCAGTAGCGATGACATGGTCGGGATCGGATCGGTGGAGCTAAATTATATCCCCGAGTATGATTCGACACGAAGTCCTGAAAAAAAAGAAAATGGCTCATCAGACCATCCATTGCCGTGGCAGGCAATAGTCTGGGGCATCATTAATAATTTGCCGTTTCTCGACCGATCAGGGAAGGAGAAAATCAATCAAAACCGAGAAATTCTCCAATTAATCAAAACAGAGAAGTTTCCCAATAATGGGTTCTTACTATCTTTTGAATCACGTTCAACACTTTTTAAAGTTAAAATTCATAAACAACATTACAAAATGAAAAAAATCTATTTTAGTCTGATAACAATAGGTATATTGTTATTCGCGGCCTGCACCAATGACGTGCCGGGTAATCAGGAAGTGACCGAAGGAGGAAGTTTGGAGGCAAAGATCTCTTTCGACGCCAAAACGTTAAGAGCTGCTTCATCAACCGCGATCCCCACAGTTAGTTGGGCTAATGTAAAACAGGTACAATTGTTTTTGTATGATAAAGCTTCCGGTGAAGTCAAATTTTCTCATACGGTCACGCCAACGTCCGCCCAGCAGAAATTTTCATGGACCAACGTTCCGGCAGGAACCTACCGCCTTGCCTTGCTGGCCAATGTGAAAAGTAACACCGATGACATTGTAACATGGGTGAATGGCACAAAGGAAGAATTTACCAACTATAATGTCATAGGAAAGGTCTTCAATGCCAGTTTCAACACGACCCAGGGGTTGCAAATCGACCTGAAAGAGAAATCCCTTCCCACTAGCCCTACAATTCCTCATGTGTGGGGTACAAGTCTGAGAGGTTACGCCGCCCCTTCGGAGATATTTACAGCCTACAGCGAGGATGTCGAAATCAAGGTGGGAGAAACAACCGTAGTCCCGGAATTGCAACTCAAGCGTGAAATTTCGTTACTGCGCGCCCGTTTCAATATCAAGGAAATTCCCGTTCAACCCGATCCTACAAAAACGGTGCATTTCGATAATTCGGAATCCAATTTTATCGCCATTCAACGGCTCCCGGTCGGTTTCGGTTTAAAAGTGGGTACCTTCGCAGGAGGAGTTATGGCCGCCTCGGATGTGGACAGGGTGTTGGTCGGTTCAGTCGGTGCGGACACGTATAAAAATACCGATCCTGCCACGGGTTATAATCCCAATAAAATTATCGACAGCAATTTCACCTTGTGGCACGATATCCGGGTGCTCCCCAATGCTTCGCTAAGTGAAAACCTTGACAAGGAAGCCGATGCTTCGAGTAGCAGAAGATATTTTATCATCATCGGTGCTTGGGTTGACGCCGGATATAAATTTGCCGACGGGACAGTCGCTAGTGAAAATAAGGCAGTTTATTGGGCCGGTACTATCAACGGCGTATTTACCAAGAACGTGATCCGTGAAGTCAATATGACTCTTAAAACGCCGGGGTATCCCATTATTCCGGAACCGGAAGATGAAGGCGGACTGGAAATAACCATCGGATTGCCGGAAAACTGGGATTCCGTAATAGTCAACACGGATATTGAAGCATAATCTACTAATCAGCAGAGACTTGGAAATAACTGAATTTAAAATTCCCCTTTTCTTTTGTCATACTCACCCCGAGGGGTGAGTATGACAAAAGAAAAGGCTTTTACCGACGCCTGATCTGTTTGCAAATAAAATACAGGAATGAATATGATAAAAAGATATAGCGTTCATATATTCTTTCTCCGGATGATCTTCTCTTTCTGTCTGATTTTCTCCGTGTCGTGCACCTATGACTATTTCGAGGATGAGACCAATTACGTGATATACGTCCCGAAGGCGAATGCCGAACTGATAACCGATGAGTACAGGATCGAGGACATACACATCTATATCTACAATAGTGAGACGCTCGAGAAACAAAAATCAGCTTCGTTCCCTTTCCAGGAGAATGCAAGGATGAAATTGGGGAATTTCAATTTCAGATTGTTCCCGGGATCATATTCCACTTACTGTTTCGCCAATACAGGGGAAATAAATTTCCACCAAATGGCATCCCGGCAAGACGCCACATTCGGATTACCCGAGTCGGATAACATGGAGTATCGTTATCCCGGTTCTCTTCCCCGGTTCTCAGTGGAAATCACAAATCCGAAAATCAATTATCCCGGCCCTTTGGTGGTAGATACCGCCTATTTCAATAAACGTTACAGTGGAAGAATTTGCGTGGCATTCAAGAAATTGACAAAGATAAACCCGTTACTGAGTTATAGTAACATAAAAAATGTAAAGATAGCGGCCACCGGCACAGGAACCTATCAACGCATGTCCTTGCTGACAGATTCCGTTCACACGCGCTCCAGCAGTTATACCTCATCGGACAAGGTGATCATGGATTGTATCCCCTATGAAAATCCGTATGAAGATTATTCTTTCGGTATAGACGGGTACTTTTTCCCGTCGCTGAGTGACGCCGAAGGCCTCCCCATTTCATTGACGATGGATTTTATCGACCACAACGGGAATTCGATACAGGTTGTTTACATGGACGTTACGGAAACGCTCCATATGAATCAAACGATTTATGTGGGGACAGACGGTTTCACAACCATGGTATTGAATATAAGCGATCCCGAACAATGGAATTCCGAAATAGTGTCCGGAGGAAATCAGTCCGGAGGTGATGAAGGAATGGGTGTTTAAACAACAAATCACAAACCAAACATTATACTCTTGAAGATGAAACATTTATTGCGATACGCTTTTTTATCAATTCTCTTCCTGCTTCCGCTTTTTGCCGGTCAAAGTATCCACGCGCAAGCTATCAAAACCAACGTTCCGCTCATCCTGACCGGTAATCCAAACATAGGACTGGAGTGGTCCGTAGGACGGCAATTTACTATAAATGCCGATGCCTTGTGGATGCCTTATCTGTTTAAAAAACACGAAGAAGTTTTTCGGGCATTGATAGGCAGCATCGATTTCAGGTATTACATCAATCCCAGGTATTATTACACGAACGACCTGTGGGATGGATTTTATGTCGGGCCCTATGCCATGGTGGGCAATTTCAATATCGGCCTGAAAAACAGGGATGAGACCAAAACCAGTTATCGCCACAGGGGATGGGGAATATCCAGCGGGGTGACTTTCGGATATAAATTCTATCTTTCCAGCCGGTTCAGGGTCGATGTTAACCTGGGAGCGGGTTATGCGCATCTTCAATATGATAAGTTCCAATTGGGCGGAGAATTTGCCGACTTTCCCCTTGAAATAAAAAACACAAAAAGTTATGTTGGCCCCACCAAGGCCGGCGTACATATAATTTACAATATTTTTAAGTGAAAAAAGCCGCATGCTTATGCATTACACAAAAATATCCTTCAATACTGTTCTGACGGTGCTCCTTATGATCATCCTTATCCCTGAGGCACAATCACAGGACGAAAGAGTGATGGCAGAGGGAGACAGGAGCATTCGAGGCATTGAAGCCAAAGCCGATCGCAGATTTGTCCGGCAAGATTTCGACAAGGCGATGGAAATCTATGAAGCGGCATTCAAAAACAACGTGGTAGCAAGCCCTACCTATTCGGCCAAATTGCATTTGAAAATAGCCCGGCTTTACCTGACTTTGCTCGAATATACATCGGCAATACCGCACTACGACGCCGCGATGGCTCTGAACGACGATTTATTCAACACGTCCGACATATGCAATTACCTGGACGCCTTGCGCTTTTCCGGATCAAAGATAAAAGCTATCGCCTTGGCCAGGAAATACGCTTACCGCGATGCATATAATTCCGACCGTCGTTTCCAAAACATCTTGCACGCGCTCAACTACGAAGAGGGTATCTTGCCAATCGGCGCTCCTGAATTCAATATATATGCGTTGGAAGAATTCAATACGATCAATTCCGAATTCTGGGTCGGCGAGATACAGGGCAATTATTTCTATGCCGCCAGCAACAGCCGTTTTCATGATCCTCACAAGAAATTTTACCACCGTTGCGAATATCTTCCGATTGCTACTCCGGGAAAAAGTGAGGGCTTCCTGCTTAACAAAATTCCCCAGGTCATGCAAAATGGCCCCCTTACCGTGTCGAATGACTTGTCGAACATGATCATCACGGGCGTTCATTACGAAAAAGGAGAAAGTGTCGTCATAACCGATGAAGGCATCAACGCCTACCGGACAAAACTATATTCATCCCGTTACAACACCCAACGCAAGGGTTGGTCGTCATTTTCGGAACTCTTCCGCGGTAACAGGGGATATTCCTATTCGCATCCTTTCCTGTTCAATAACGACAAATCCCTTTTGTTTGCCTCCGATATGCCGGGAGGATTCGGCGGATACGATATCTACGTTATCCATTGGGACGAAGAAAAAAACAATTGGGGATTGCCGGTAAATCTGGGAGCTTACGTGAATACCGCGGGAGATGAAATCACACCTTATATCTTCCGGAATACCCTCATCTTCGCATCTAACGGACACATCGGATTTGGCGGATACGACCTCTATGGAGTGGAATTTTTGGAGGGAAAGGTCACCGTAGGCAGCTTATTGCACTTCGGCTATCCGATCAATACCGTTTTCAACGACTTCAATATGCTCCCGATCGATGAAAACAAGGGTTATATCATTTCCGACCGTAATTTGACGAACAAAGACGATATTTATTATTTTGAGCGGAATCTCAATTCCGGGATAACAACCCAGCCTTTCGGAATGTCAGGCAATCAATTTATTTTCAGCAATCTGATCAATTTCCCCGGCAAAGAATTGACTTCGGGTGTGCCTCGTGTCGAGGAATTACCCAATCATACTTTTTCCGAGCGAGTATTAAGCCTGTTCTTCGATTTTGATTCTTCCGAGCTAAACAGCAAGGCCCTCGAGCAACTCCGTTCCTGGATCACCGATGTCGATACCAGCCGTATAGAATCCTTTTTAATAGAAGGATATGCCGATGAGTTCGGGGAAGAAGAATACAATGTAGAATTGTCGGAAAAAAGGGCGCATACTGTGGGTGACTACTTGAATTCGGCCGGGATAGATGTCGAGATAAAGACCATAGGAAAAGGCATGCAGCTAATACTGAACGACTTACGGCGAAAAGGCGTAGTCTTAGACACCTCCTGGCCGGCCACAGGGAATAAACCTGTATGGTTGACCAAGGAAGCTAGGCGTGTGGATATAATAGCAACAATAAAATAAAAAAGAAATAAAATAATGAACTACAAAAAGAATGTGATCAGAGGAGCGTTTTGGGGGATCCTGTTTCTGTTTCTCTGCGGAAATGCCAAAGCGCAAATAATGCCGATAGTTTATGACAGAACATATGGCAACGATATGGTGTATCAGCATACTTGTCCTATTTCGCAAGGAGAAGTAGCTCTTGTGGGGAACAACGACCGGCAAACGATTGTCACCTGGGTAAAAAGAGACGGCGAGATCCTGTTCTCCCAAGCCTTGTCCCATCGATTTGCCGTGGTGAACAACGTTTACCATATCGGCGACCGGAAATTGCTTATCATAGGTCAATCCCAAAATTGGTCGTCGCGCAAAACCGAAAAGAATACCTGCGGAAGGGCCGTTATTGTAGATAACACCGGCACGGTCCTGAATGATGTCTACGCCGGTGATAACGGCAGCGAGTTCTTTTGCGGAGGGCAGTTAAAAGACGGAAATCTTATTTTAGGCGGATACGAACTGAGCGCGGCTGGCTCCCACTTGGGGATGTTGACCAAGATTGATAAGACAGGCCGGTCAATTTACAAATATGTTTCCGAAGAAAGCGGGCCATGTATAGGCTTTGAAGTTCTGGGTAGCATGATCGAGTATGTCCACGCCGCCTTCACATCCTCCGAAAATACGGCATCATCGGTGATAAGCCTCGACAGTAAAGGCCGGGTGGCATTCATCACGAAATTCACCGACGAAGGGTTTTCAATTAACAAAATGCTCACAACCCAGGACGATTTCCTCTTTCTTATCGGGAAAAGCCACGCAGGTGACGGGCGTGTCATTAAGATACGGCCGGAAGGCGATATTGTTTTCAACAAGGAAATTGTTCCTCCCTCGTCGAACACGATGATCGACCATTTGTTCCTTACAAACGACGGCAACTTACTGGTCGGAGGTAACGGAGGCGATGGCAAAAGCTATTATTCACTTTTGCGCAATGACGGCACGGAACTGCAGAAATATGTCGTTTCCGGATATATTTCCGGCATGGGGATCAATCCCGTCACAGGAGAATCGGTCATCGCCAGTTTCGACAATGAACGTTCGCGGGGAACAATTACCGGTTTGGCGAAAGACGGGCGGCAGATATACCAAAAAAGCTCGGACGGTAATTTCAATGAAATACACGTGACCTCCAACGGTATTTACCTGGCGGAAAGTCACACCGGGCGCCTTTGCATGTTATCACCGACAGGTGAACTGTTATTCGACCGTTATGCCACGGATGGGGGAAAAACCAACTTTGATGAGGTCTTGTTTGTCCCCAACGGAGATATTCTCTTTAAAGGAGGAAAAAACAGGCTTGTCAAAATGAGCCACGGGTTATACGTATCCGACGTAAAAGTCAATAAACCTATAGACGGATACATCACAGCGCTGTTCAGCGTAACCCTCACGGGTTTCCCCACTTCGGAAGAGGGGGCTCCAATGCCGGTACGGGTCGAGTATTTCACCAAGGACGGAACGGCCAATCAAAGTGAAAATTACAGCCCTGTGAAGGGGAGCCTCTCTTTCATCCCGGCAAGCGACGGGGCCGGACGCTATATGATCAAACAGGATGTTGAGGTGCCCATCAAAACGAACAACCTGTTTGAAGGGCAAAAGATTTTCGAGTTAAATTTGGCAAATGTGGAACACAGTTATCTGGTTAAACGTGTCGGTACGGGAACCATAGAAGACCAGGAGGTACTGGTAAAACATATCAACACGCAAAACGGGCTGGAAGGACAAAGAGATATCGTGTATGAGCTGGGGATTTTCAAAACCAACGGAGAGAAGTTGATCAATGCCACCGGATCCGATATCATCATAGAGGGTTACTATGGCAAGGGGACGGCTGACAAGTTAGACTACGACATGGGTATCGCTCCGAGGCTTGTTGTCGAAAAAGGCGCTTCAAGCGGCACCTTTAAAGTAAACACGCTGGTGGACACCCGGTTTGAATTACCCAAGACAGTGGTGGTCGATTTCAACAAAATATTGACGATCAATGACGCAACGATTGGCTTTGAAGGCTCGGTACTCAGTTGCAAGGGATCGATTATCGACCAGCCTGCCACCGTTGGTATCACAGCCTTGGGAGATCATGGACGGATGAACAATATCGTTTCGGGATTTTTCAAACTCTCCCTCTTGCGGGCATCCGACGGGCAACCCCTGATCAATGTCACCGGAGGAGATATTGGCATCGCATGCTCCATCTTGCCGCAAACCACTGCCGCGGAAGGAAAAGATTTCGTACTGACCAATATGCATAATTTGAGGATCCTGGGCGACGGAAACCGTAGCGCCGTCAATCTGGATGGCATCGTGCTGTTCAACCGGGAAAGTGAAGGATCCAAAAAAATTGTGATCGGGGTAGATTCCATAACCAAGCCCGGCAATGCCCCCGACATCATTGTGGCACCCCAAATGGCTTCTGCCGAATTCTCAATTATTGAATAAGAGGATGCAAGCTTTGCCATACAATTGTTCAATATAAACATGGGTCGTTTTTCTCGCAACGACAAAGTTCAAACAAGTTTGACTCTGCTCATTGAGCTTGACGAAAACGTTCGATTGAAGAATTCATAAGTTTTACGCATGGCTAAGAAAATGAATAAAACCGGTAAATATATTGTATACCTGCTTCTCAGCTTGTTTACGACCGCCGCCTTGATTTCCTCCTGCACCGACAGGAACGGACTGGGAGATCCCGATCACCCAAATGACAAGACATCCCTGTCCATATCCTTTCATTCCGCCCAACAGACAAGGGTTGGAAACGGCCTAAGATCAAATGAAATTGGGGAGGATGTGATCGAACGGGAAAGTGCGATTTACAGCCTGGCGGTATTGGTTTTCAAGAACGGGAACAATGAACTGGATGGAAAGAAATTCATTGATCGTGAAATCATAGAGATACCGGGGAGCGGCTATAAAGATTACAAGGAACTGGACGAAATAAAGGGAATCGAGCTTACGTCCGGCATACGGGATGTGTATATCATAGCAAACGCCCCGGACGGGCACTTCAGCAATGTCACAGACCGGCTCTCTTTCAGGGAGAAACTGGAAGAGTTAAGCGCACAGGGAGTTTATGATCATCCGGAAGGCGCCGGAACATCCTCCGGCGATATTCCCATCGGAGGTGAAGAGCCGGACGACAGGCATACCAATCTCGTGATGACCCAATCCTTTACAGGGCTTCCTGTAAATAGCGGTGCGAAAAAACACTACCTGGGCTACACCGGAAACGGCGGGTTACCCGATGGCGAGACTACAGGCACCCCTCTTAACGGGACAAACCCTGTTGAATTGGTGCGTCTTGTGGCAAGGGTGGCTATCCAGAAAATAGCATTCGATCTTCCGGAAATGCTGGCATTTGACGGATATTCAACAAGAGAATACAACCACTATGTGGATACGGTTTTTATGATCAATGCCAAGACCGTATCCTCCTATTTCCCGGAAGATGGCACATTCCCGAATCCTGAAGGTTTTTTCGGGCATGGAAATACAATAGGGTATGAATTCCTGAAAAATCAATCCTCAAGTGTTGCCGACGGAAGCACCTACGCCGCATATTTGTACAAACCAATCAATTTCAAGGAATATGACATAACCCAAAATCAGGTACCCTTATGGTTCTATGCCTTTGAAAATAAGGACAGCGCATCATCCCCGACCGGTTTTGTGATCGGCGTGAAGTATCAATACAAGGGACCGGGTAACGAACTGAAAAGAAAAAAAGTATACTATCCGGTTGTTGTCAACTCGACCGGTGGCGGTAGTAGGGGTAATAATCACAGGTATATAAAACGGAACAACCAATATGGCATCAAGGTAACGATAAAGGGATTGGGAAGTTTTGTAGCCAATTATCCAGAAGTGAGAAGCGTCGCGCTCCCGCCAATGAATTCTCTTTGGGACGCGGCAGGAGCCGTGGAAATCGAGGAAACGGTCGGTACGGATCTTTTCCCGTGGACGGGCAACGTATACAAATAATAAGGAAACGATGAATACAAGCACATTCAAAACAAGAACGCATTATTTTTATGGAATAGCCTTTCTGCTGTTTGCCCTCTTGTCTTATTCATGCAACGACCGCAACGGGTTCGATACGGAAGACCGCGTGGAGTCGAGCCTGTCGATACAATTAAGGTCAGACAAGGCAGAAACACTCATCGACAATACCTCTATTTATATGTTCGATGCCACCAACCGCTTTGTTGAAAAAAAATTGAACGTGACGCGCCAAGGGAATAAGCTTTCCACCAATGTGGCGGTAGGTACCTGGAACATCGTATTATTAACCTGCGACCGGGACATATCGGAAAACATTTCCGTGCCGCCGCCCACATCACCAATGGGAACCACAACCATGTGGCAAACCAAAACGGTGGGGAATTTTTTACCTCAAACCCCTTCGGAACTCCGGTACGTGTCGCTGCCGAATGTGACAATAGAAAAAGACGTAGTAAAGCAGGTGAGCACCTTATTGTACCGCAATGTGGCGAAATTACAGGTTATCCTGAAACATTACGGTGGTTTCGACGAGATCACGGACGCGAACAAGGCTATGGCCTATGCGGAACTCTTGGAGGTTCCTACCACGCTGGCATGGAACGGCAAGTTATACCCCAATGGGGGGCAACCCGATGTTTCGGAAAAACCCATGCGGGAAAATTTCACTTTTAAAGGAAACGGTGTCGCCGACACATTGAATTTCTTTGTCCCGGCCCATAGAGGCAATGATGCTTTCATAATCAGCGATGGGGTGTTGATCCAGAATCCGGCGCCCGCGGACACGTCGACACACAAATTGAAGTTGCGTGTCTCCATGCCCCTGGACAACAAGGAGTATTTTGGGAAAAGCGCAAATGGCATCGAGATACCTTATGTGCCGAAAGTCAATGGCATTATACGGATTAACGTGACGTTTTACGGCACAACCTCCCTGGATATCAAGGTCGGCGTGAAACCTTGGGAAGACTGGATAATCCAGGAGGAAGAATTTTAACCGCTGGATTTTGACGGCAAGATACGACAAGAGTATTCAGAATTTGATATGGCAAACAAAGGAGAGATAACAATGATGAAGTGTAAAAATACAAGCAGGAGGGATTACGCGAACGGGAGGAAACATGTTTTTTTCAAGACGCTTTTTATCGGTTTCCTTGCGGTGTTTTCCTTTTCAGTGCAGGCACAGGATGCGGACAACCAGGAATTCTGGTTCGTCGCGCCCGACGCCTCTAAAAAGCATGATGACCGCCCCACGTTCTTGATGATCACCACAGGGGACAAGCCCGCGACGGTCACGATCAGCATGCCGAAGAACCCGGAATTCAAACAAAACTTCACAGATACCGTACGTACCCTTGGGGCATACTCCTATTGGAAATTTGAGTTTGAAGGCGATCAGGTGGATATTGTAGAGAATGATTACACGAAATCGGGCAGGGTGACCAACAAAGGAATACAAATCACCTCCACATCGCCGGTTTCCGCATACTATCAGATCGATGGGGTAAAAGTCAACCAGAAAGAAATATTCACGCTTAAGGGGAAAAAAGCGTTTGGAGATGACTTTTATATACCTTTCCAAACCAAATACGGTGTGAGTGCGACATATAATGAAGATGCTTTCCGGCAGATACAGATTGTGGCCACCGAAGATGACACATGGGTTACTGTTGATCCCAAGGGACAATTGGCTTCTCCGGATGATCCGAGGGGGTATATTGACAATACCTCCAATTTGCAATACAGGAGAAAAAAACTGATGAAGGGAGAAACCCTTCTCTGGCGGGCTTACAGGAGAACCACTACCGGCTTGACCGGTACCCGGGTCACTGCTGACAAACCGATTGCCGTGACTCTTTTTGAAGATTGTTTGCAAGGGACTGCCGGCAGTATTGATCCGATCGGGGACCAACTTGTGCCGACAGGGAATCTGGGAAAACATTATATTGTTATCAAGGGGTATTCGAATGGCAGTAATTCGGTGACCGACAATGTGGTTGTGGTGGCGGTGGAAAATGACACCAAGGTGTATTTGGATAATAGCCTGCAAACAACTCTCAATGCCGGTGATCATTGGTCTTATGATTTGGGCCCGGGCATACAAGGCAAACAGGGTTATTACGTAAATACGAGTCAACCGGTGTATTGCATGCATCAGTCCGCCGCAGCTACTGAAATTGGCGGGGCTTTATTGCCCAGCCTCTATTCCATATCGGGGCGCCGCATCACTTTTATAAAGAATAACAGTCTTCCAGTCAGCTCAATGTTCCTGGTGTTCCGGGATTCAGCCAAGGACGGGTTTACGCTAGACGGTACCCCCCTGACTTTAAATGCCCAAACGGCAGGTTTTGACGATTGGATGTATGCCAAGGTAGATCTCAAATCAATCTCGGGTATGGAGCCGGTTTGCACAATTGCTAATCCGGATGGATCCTTTGCTTTGGGTTATTTCAACGGAAGCAGTACGGGGACATCATTGTACGGCTATTTATCGGCTTTCGGGACATTCTCTTTCGGTAGCGACACCATATATCATTGCGGGAACAGTTATCTGTTCGATGCGCCGTACGCACTCTCCTATGAGTGGACGTTACCCGACAATAGCATATCAACCGACAGCAGGCTCGAAGCAAAAAAGAGCGGGTCCTATGTTTTAAAAGTCAATCAGGATCCCTATCAGATAACAGACGAAACTTACCTCAAGCTCCAGAATTTCAGCCATACGCTTAACGCGCCGTCCAAATTACTTGAGCGCAAGTCATACAGATTCACAATAGAGTTGAATCCGCAAAAGGATCCCGATAACTATTTTAAAACGGAATATGAATGGACATTCGGAGAGGGCGCTTCGATCGGGACGTCAACCGATCCCGCGGCCGAAGTGTTCTATTCGACACCCGGCACCAAAACGGTTTCATTAAAAATATGGAATAAGGACGCGCTTTGCGATACTACGATTACCCGGACAATAGAAGTGCTTGTTGCACCGGAAGAGATGTATTGGAAAACCGACGCGGAAGACCGCAACTGGAATAATGAAGACAACTGGGTAAACGCTGCGGGAGAACCTCTCTCAATTGTGCCTTCGGCCTACACCAAGGTGTACCTGCCGGGAAACGCGGCGAAATATCCTTCATTGAAAGACGATAAGGATCAGCATACCGACTGGTCACACTACGGTCAACCCGAAACGGGTGAGATCGTTTTCCGGTACGGAAGCGAACTCCACCACCAACACAAACTGAAATACGAGAAAGCGTATGTGAATTACAACTGGGGGTATTACAACAATGTGTTTGCAAACGGCCAACAGCCCCCTTATTCGTGGGAAAACGCGAAGAAACTGGCGCGAGATACCTGGCATATCCTTGCCGCACCCTTGAAAAGCATGGCCTCGGGCGATTTTTCCTTGGCCGGATATCCCTTTTCCTGGCAAAAACAGTTTGAGGTAACGACTATTCCCGGAAATGTGGCGGAGGGAGATTTTTCCCGGGCATTCGCGACAAACGACATGCCACTGGCGGGCACAAACAATGCGATCGCGGTAAAAATGGCAGGATACCAAAACCAGACAGGTTATCGTCAGGAGAACCTGGAGGGACTGAAGGGGGTGGTCGAAATCCCCTATTTCGAAAACAAAACCGTGATCCCCTATTACCCAACGCACAACTACGACGCACTTTCCAGAAAGAGTTATTTCTACTATTTCGACACAAAGACGCTGAAAATCATCAATTCACCCGTGGGGTCGATGGGCAGGGCCGGTGAAGCTTACCGGTTCATATATGAGACGGACCAGAATGAACCGCCTGCAAACGGGAGATATGAAATGCCGCTGAATACAGAGGGACTGGGGAGCACTCGTGAAATAATGGTCGGCAACCCGCTTCTTGCTCCCATCGATGCCATGGCCTTTGCCAATGCGAATACGGATAAAATAGATGTCGGACAGGGGTATAAACTCCTGTCGGAGGACGGATCAATATGGGAGCAGAACTCTTTTACGGAGGGTAATGCAATTCCCGCATGGAAAGCGTTTATAGTTACTCTGCGGCCATCGGTCTCAACCATATCATTTCCCCTGGAAGCTAATACACTTAGAGCAACCGCGGCCTCCAGCATCACCCGCACGTCTTATAAGGCGAACCAGGCAGATAACGCCCTTTATATGCAGATACTGAAAAACGGCATTCAGTCGGGCGATTGCGCCATATTACAGAATAATCGGAATACGAACAATCCCGAAATAAGGAAAATGATCCTGCCGGAAGGACACGAAGCGCCGGAAATATTTTTCATGTCTTCCGGACGGGATCTTTCCTATTTGATCAGAAATCTCGCACCAGACGAAAAAGAGATTCCCATAGGCGTAAAAACCTCCGATGTGCGTTCTCGTTTATCTCTCGAATTCCGGAATATATACGCGTTTACCGCATCCACAGGCGCAAAAGCGATCTTAGTGGACAAACAACTGAATGTGAGGCAGGATCTTGCGCGTAACCCGGTCTATGTCTTCACACAACAGGCATCGGGTTTGGACAGGCAATATGTCGACAAGAATCGCTTTGTCTTACAATTAAGCGGTGAAAGCGGGACAATCGAAGAGGACGATCCTGAAAACGGAATAAATGTAATGTACCGTTCGGGAATATTGAAGATCACCTCAGACGAAAATATCGGCGCCGTTTCCGTGTACGACTTGTATGGACGCCTGGTGTTTTCGGCCCACTCAATCAATCTGTCCCAATATAGCCATCCTGTATCATTACGGGGAAAGCTTTTCCTGGTCCGGGTAAAAACGATTTCAGGGACAGTGAAAGTAAAAAAGATAATGGGAGAGGAATGATGTGGGCCTTGGGATGCGGAATATTTGATTTGATGATTTAACAATATAAAATATGAGAACCAGATTGATTTTATTGACAGCATGTGTTTTATTTACCCATCTCTGTTATCCGGGGAATATACAGGATAAGCAAAAGAAAGAAAGAGGGAGTGCCAAACAAAAGATCCAGGTAGAAGAATTTCACGACCGGAATACAGGTTGCAAAATACGCTACGAATATTATAGAGACGCTAACGGCAATAAAATCAAACATGGAAAATTCACCCGGAAATGGTCGTTGGAGAAAAACGATCGGAATCTGTGGTCAGGCTCGGAAAACATTACAGCCACATTCGTTGATGACAAAATCAATGGAACGGTTGAGATCAATTGTGAAAAGTTCAAATGGAAACGAAAAAGCGAATTCATAAGAGGGAAAGGAAGGCAGGTCACCATGGTGCCGGTAGAAGCTTATGTGGCCCGTAATTTGAAATTAGAGGTCAAAAACGACACCTTAACCGGTTCGTTTAATTTTGCATTGGGAAACTACAAATACGAGGCCATGGGATCGGTCAATGAGAAAGGGGAAATGAAAGGAAAATATACGCTTTACCAGATGAAAGAATCTGACGACCTCATCAGGGATTTAAGAAAAGGTGAGCAGCAATGGGCTGTTCTGGAGCAATACCTGTGCGATCCGGATTATACATACCGGGACGCAACCCCTCAAATCAAAGAAGTGCAGTTAGGCTATCCCGGAACCTCGAGAGGAGAGCATTTGCATATAAAGATCCCTCGTTTACGGCTGAGCATGAACCCATTGTAAATAAACAATAAAGGAACAAGAGCCAAGAAACAAGAAGCAAGACTTCTAACTTCTAAAATTCAAGAGAATAATCGTATGAAAAAATATACCCCGCTTAATTGTAGTCTGTTATTTGTTGTAGCAACATTTGTTTTTATAATTACGATTTCGCCGTCGTGTTCGACAAAGAAAAATCATCGGAAATTAGATATAGAACGGCTATTCATGCAAACCACGAAACCGGAAATCACCTTTACGAATTCGGGAGGCCTGGAAGGAATGAACGGCTCCCGCTCCGTATCGGAAGAAGTAACGTTTACCCAGTCTACCCGTAGTGAACTTGATAACAATGAGGTGCTCGCCAATGAAATGGACCGTTTGGATACCACTAAGACTTATCGGTTATCCGGCGTAGTGGTGAGAGCAAAGTCTAATTTCGCTACAGAAAGAGACGGCAGGGTGCATGTGGATTTTGATATTATTGCCCCGACCGACGTGCTCGACCCGTACTGGCGGTTAACGTTGGCTCCCATGTTGATAGACGGCGACAGCATAACTCCCTTGGATACTGTGTATGTGACGGGCGAAGGATTCAGGGATAAACAGATGGGCGATTACGAAGCATATGAGGATTTTCTGAATACTATCGTGGACCCGTCGGCCTACGATTCCTTATTTGTGGACTGGAAGAGCCTGAACAAGGAGATATTGAAGGTGCAAAAACGCAACTACTCCGATTACAAGCGCGCCTATGACCTGATGATGGACTATGATAATTGGAGGAAAATGAATGAAATGGAATTTCTCCGCGCGCAAGCGATCGCAAGAAGGCATAAAAGACATGTGCAGGAACGCTATTGGCGGCAATCAGAAAAAAAAGCATTGCGTTATTTACAAAAGAATACCGATACGCTGGGCATCTATCATCGATATATGGGTAAATATGAAAAAGATTATACAGATTACCTTAAAAAGCAATTTTCTTTTGACTGGCTTCCTTCGATCACCCCTGATATAAATATTCACGCCCAGAAAGACAGTATAATGAGCCGGAGTTATATTCCCCGGAAATACCGGGAAATCCATCAAAAAGGATTAACCCTGAGGGATATTAAAGCGAAACCGTTTACGAAGGAAGATTCGGCAAAAATAGCCAAACATCACTATCTGATCGATGACATAGTGCTCAATGATATGAATATAGAGCGAAAAGGTGAGATATTTAAAGAAGTGGTCGAATTCCCTATCCCTGGGGAGGAAATGACCGGATTGAGACTGGATACGGTTATTACCGCGGAGTACGATTTCAGGTATCCCTATAAACAACCGTGGAAAATTGAGAAGAGCACCAAAAAATTGGAGGTCGTTTTAGCCGCGATGGTGGAAGGGGTAGACAAGTCCACTTTCGTCTTTCCGCTGTCGGACACCCTGACATACTTCATCGCTTCGTTGGCTCAACTGGCTGATGAATCGCTGGTAATCGAACGAAAGATGCTTCATAAGAACATGGTGGATAATCAAAGCCTTTATCCGGATTACCGGACGAAAAAATCCCATAGATTCAGGGATATCAGAAATCCGGAGATATTTGACAAGATAGTGGAAGCATATCAGATTTATAATAATGAAGCGGACCTGGTTGTCGACAGCATATCCATTCGCGCTTATACCGATCTCGAGGGGTTATGGCATGAAAACTACGAACTTTCACTTGAAAGAGCAAAAGAGGTGGCTGATTATTTAAGACAAAAAGGGGTGAGAAATCCGGTGCCCAAAGCGGCGGGAGAAGATTGGCCTACATTGGCAAGGCAAGTACAATCACACAGAAGTTTGCTGTACCGGCAAGCCATATTGGACTCCCTTACCAGTGCCATATACCCCGATATGACCGAAGAAAATATTAAAAGGGATTACCCGGATGATTACAAGATTATCAGACAGGAGATATATCCTAAGCTCGTACGTTTTGATGTGACACTCCATATTAATCGTCCAGGTATAGAAGAAAACACCTTGCAGGAAACTCATCGTGAAGATTATGCCGAAGGAATAAAGCTGTTAAGAGAAAAGGAGTATATGCTTGCTTTAGAGAAATTGGCCAAATATGCCGATTACAATACCGCGTTAGCATTAGTTTGTCTGGGATATAACGATAAAGCGCAGGAAGTACTGGAAGCATTGCCTGAAACCGGTAGGAACGAGTACTTGCTTGCCATTATCAAAGCAAGAAAAGATAATAAGAATGAAGCCGCGAAGCATCTTCAAAAAGCATGTCAGCTGAGTCCGGAATTATATTCCCGCACCAGATTGGATTCTGAAGTAAGGGAATTGGCCGATGAACTCAATTTATGGGATACGCTGAATAATCAGAACTAAGAAGTCAGAATTTGATACATATTATTTATAAAACAACAATTATGGAAACGATCAGGCATTTATTGCTAACGACATGCATATTCATGTCTTTCAACGGCTTTTCACAACATCCACCCGAAGCAATAACGTCCGAATGGGAGATAGTTTCTCAGGGAAAATTACAGAAAAACCCTCGATTCAGAGACCCGATGATTACGGTAAGATTTATATATGAGAATCAAGCGCAATTTATGAACCTCTCTTTGAAGTATATGTTCACAGATGCCGTGTTTGAAGAAGCTGTCCCAGTGGAATATTTAAAAAACGAAAAGCTTGTAGTCGAGACAGAAAGCGGCAAATACGAATTAAGAGCCGCCCGGTATGCGAAAGCCCGCAGAATGAATACCGTGGCACAGAAGATCGCGGATATGAAGGTCGTGTTCGAGGGAGATCTTTCTTTCTTAGCCAATAGATTGGTGAAGAAATTTGTCGTGCAATATGCGCAGGGTTACCAAACTATCGACCTCAATCCTCAGGAAGCCGTTTTGTTGAGAAAAGCATATACTAATTTCTTAGCGATTATTCCGGAGGCTGTTCCTGAACGGGCATCACCGCCGCTTCGCCGGTCGCAGGAAGGAGATAAGAAGAGTGTAATAGACGAAGTCGACACCCAACATACTATTCCGCAGAGGAAAGAGTCTATCGAAGAATTACGACAACGAGCCAAAAAGTGGAATAAGTGACTTTTAGCGATGAATTCTCAGTTCTCAGTTCTACATCACATGCCCTATCGCAGATTACCAAATACAGACAGTGCCCGTATCAGGGCCTTGAAATCGGCAATTGAAAAAGCATCCAATACCGATTTTCCGGAACTCTCGTTCTCAGCGGATATTCTTGATGAAGCCAAAAGTGTGTTGACAGTGTTCGAACAGTTATCGGCCCGTTACCGGCAGTTGTACGATATAGAGGTGAATGCCGGCCACTCTTTCGCTAAAACCACCCAGAACGCCCGTATCTATATCTCTCATTTCATTCAGGTATTGTATCTGTGTGTGGTACGTTCCGAAATCAAAGAAGAACAACTGGATATATACGGTTTGAGAGACACCCGCTTAGTCGTTCCTGATCTGACTTCTGATGAGCAACTGCTGGAATGGGGAGAAAAGACCATCCGGGGGGAATATGAGCGTATCTCACGCGGAGGTGTGCCAATCTATAATCCTTCCATCGCCAAAGTGAATGTAATGTTCACCCTCTTCAAAGATGGCTATCAGACACAGAAACTGCATCAGAAGGCTACCGCGTGCGTCTTGCAGGAGGTAGCCGCCTACCGTGAAAAAGTGGATAAGATTATTATCGAAATATGGGAAGAGGTGGAAAAGCACAATACCGGTTTACCCCCCGAGAAAAAACTCGCCAGAAATCGCGAATACGGTATTGTCTACTACTAAGGAAAAGGAGAGATAACGGAAAAGAAGCAGATTATTTTGTTACAATAACTCAATCATCGTTTAAAAAATATGAATAAAAAGTAACAAATTACACTCTTCTCCGGGAAACAGGGATGCCAGATTAAGGCAGTTCCTGTTTTTTATTGTGCCGAATGCTCCAAGAAACCAAAACTTTATGTACCTTTGGGGGATTTTATGCAAAGAAAATAATAACTTATCATTTATGACGAATCCAATTGTAAAGCAGATCGAGCTGTCAGACGGACGCGCGATTACGCTGGAGACGGGGAAACTGGCAAAACAGGCCGATGGATCCGTCACCCTTCGTATGGGTGACACCATGTTGCTGGCCACCGTTTGTGCCGCCAAAGACGCAACCCCCGGAACCGATTTTATGCCCTTACAGGTTGAATACAGAGAAAAATTCGCCTCATCCGGACGTTTTCCGGGTGGTTTCATGAAACGAGAAGGAAAACCTTCCGATTCTGAGGTGCTGACCAGCCGGTTGATCGACCGCGCGCTGCGTCCCCTCTTTCCCGACGATTACCATGCCGATGTTTTTGTAAACGTCATCCTCTACTCCTCCAACGGTGAAGATATGCCCGACGCGCTGGCCGGACTGGCCGCTTCAGCGGCATTGGCCGTTTCAGACATACCTTTCAACGGACCGATCTCCGAGGTACGGGTAGCGCGTATCAATGGTCAGTTCGTGATCAACCCCACTTTCAAGCAATTGCAGGAAGCTGACATGGATATCATGGTGGGTGCCACCATCGACAACATCATGATGGTGGAAGGTGAGATGAATGAAGTGTCAGAAGCGGAAATGCTCGATGCCATCAAATTTGCCCATGAAGAGATCAAAAAGCATTGCCGCGCGCAGATGGAACTAGCCGAATTGGCTGGAAAAACGGTAAAACGCACCTACTGCCACGAAGAGAACGACGAAGAACTCCGCAAACAGGTATGGGACAAATGTTACCAAAAAGCTTATGCGGTAGCCTCTTCCCGGAATCCCAACAAACATGAGCGGATAGAAGCTTTCGAATCCATCCTGGAAGAATTCCTGGAATCGATCCCCGAAGAAGAAAGAGAAGAGAAAAAACCATTGGTAGCCCGCTACTATCACGCTGTGGAGAAAGAGGCAATGCGCCGCTGCATCCTCGATGAGGGAAAACGTCTCGACGGTCGCAGCTCTACCGAAATTCGTCCGATCTGGAGCGAAGTGGATTTCGTTCCCGGACCTCATGGTTCAGCGCTCTTCACCCGCGGCGAAACACAGTCGTTGACAACCGTCACCCTGGGCACCAAACTCGATGAAAAGATTGTAGACGATGTGTTGGTACATGGTACCGACCGCTTCCTGTTGCACTATAATTTCCCGCCTTTCTCCACCGGAGAAGCCCGTCCGCAACGTGCTACCGGTCGTCGCGAGATAGGACACGGCAACCTGGCGCACCGCGCCCTCAAACGGATGATCCCGCAAGGCTACCCTTATGTGGTGCGTGTGGTGTCGGATATCCTGGAGTCGAACGGTTCTTCATCCATGGCTACCGTTTGTGCCGGCACATTGGCACTGATGGATGCCGGAGTGAACCTCAAAAAACCGGTGAGCGGCATCGCCATGGGATTGATCTCGGAAAACAAAGGAGAAAATTTTGCCGTCCTTTCCGATATCTTAGGTGACGAAGACCACTTGGGCGATATGGACTTTAAGGTGTGCGGCACCAGAGACGGCATTACCGCCACGCAAATGGACATCAAAGTGGACGGGCTCTCCTACGAGATCCTTGAAAAAGCGCTGGCGCAGGCCAAAGCAGGACGCGAACACATCATGGGGAAAATGATGGAAACCCTCTCAGAACCCCGCGCCGACCTGAAACCGCATGCTCCGCGGATTGAAGTGATCGAGATCCCGAAAGATTTTATCGGAGCCGTAATCGGCCCGGGTGGAAAAATTATCCAGGGGATGCAGGAAGAGACCGGCACCGTCATCACCATCGAGGAAATCGACAACAAGGGACGAGTGGAAATATCTGCCAACAACAAAGCCTCTATCGATGCCGCCATGGCGAAGATCAAAGGTATTGTGGCCATTCCCGAGATCGGGGAAATCTACGAAGGGACTGTCCGCTCGGTAATGCCATACGGTGTTTTCGTCGAGTTCCTTCCCGGAAAAGACGGACTCCTCCATATCTCCGAAATCGAATGGAGACGGTTAGAGAAAGTGGAAGATGCGGGTATCAAGGAAGGCGACAAGATTCAGGTGAAACTGATGGATATCGACCCCAGAACCGGTAAATTCAAACTGTCACGTAAAGTATTACTGCCCCGTCCCGAAAGGACCGAACGCCCCGAAAAAAGCGGCAACCAGGGTATGGAGTATTAAACAGGCAACATATTCATAGTAAAAGCGGGCCTTTTCCAGGTCCGCTTTTTTTATGTTTCCCCAAACAATTGTGTCACACTGGATACTTTTTTTAGTGACTTAGAAGATTATATCCACCGGAGTCTTACCTCATTCCGCGTGGAAAACCGTAAAACAAATCAATCCGGAAGGCAAACGGCGATATAAACATGGAATATTGTATTCCATATCTCGGGAAATTATGGCATAATGGATAGATTTTAGCATCCTCCATGATAAAATCAATTGGAAACATCCGGATGTGGAACCTCAATAAAGATGGCTTCCTACGATATTCCGGGTGCTCGAAAACAAAACCCTGATTGAGAGGGAGAACCTCCATAAAGTATTGTTTCGGTCAAAATGAGGCATATTTAGAATCATTCTATTTTGAGAATTTAAAACTTTATGGGCTTATTTTTTGTACATTTGCAACCTGAATCTTTATTTTTTGAATAAAAACACACTATCAGGAGGGTTTTTGTATGATTCACAATCTACGGGAACCTGCTTTAAAATATGTACAAACAACTATTACTGGGAGCCGAAGCCATTGCGCAGGCAGCGCTGGACGCAGGAATATCGGGGGTATACGCCTACCCGGGCACTCCTTCCACGGAAATTACGGAATTTATACAACAGTCGGCACAGACCAACGGAGCAGAGGTGCGGTCGGCATGGGCGACGAACGAGAAAACAGCTTTCGAAGCCGCACTGGGAATGTCGTACGCGGGAAAACGAAGTCTGACCTGCATGAAGCATGTAGGGTTGAACGTGGCTGCCGACGCATTCATGAACGCCGCCATTACCGGCATACACGGGGGACTGGTAATAGCCGTGGCGGACGATCCTTCGATGCACTCGTCACAAAACGAACAGGATAGCCGAGTGTATGCCAAATTCGCCATGATCCCGGTACTCGAACCTGCCAACCAACAGGAAGCCTACGATATGGTACGTTACGGATTCGACCTGTCGGAAAGAACGGAATTGCCGGTGATGCTGCGTATCCCCACGCGACTCTCCCACTCACGCGCGGCCATCATGCGCGGGCAACCGCGGGGACAAAACGGATTGCGCCCTTCCCGGGATAAGGGCAAATGGATCCTCCTGCCTGCAAATGCCCGGAAAAACTACCAACGCCTGCTCGAAAAGCAACAGGAACTGGCAGCTTCTTCGGAATTATCGGATTTTAACCGGATCACAGAAGGGGAAGGCCACACGGCCGTCATCGCTTTCGGCATCGCCTACAATTACGCCATGGAAGTGATCCGTTCTTACCGGCTCCGTATCCCGGTGCTTAAAATATCACAATATCCTCTCCCTGAAAAGAAAATAAAAGAATTCACAGACAGATATTCCTCCCTGCTTATTGCCGAAGAAGGGTATCCCGTCTATGAAGAACTACTGAAAGGATATTTCGGAAACGGGAAATTCCGCGGACGGCTGGATGGCGCGTTGCCCCGTACCGGAGAACTCTCTCCCAACCTGCTGGCTCAAGCGCTCAAAGTGGATACCGGAGAAATAAAAACTGTGCCCGGAATTGTAACGGAACGGCCGCCTATGCTATGCAAAGGGTGTAGCCACAGGGATTTGTTCGACGCCATCAACCGGGTAATGGAAAATTATCCGGAGCATCATCTCTTCGGCGATATCGGGTGTTACACGCTGGGGGCATTGCCACCCTACAATGCCATCAGCACTTGCGTGGACATGGGAGCGGCCATTACCATGGCAAAAGGGGCTGCCGACGCGGGAATGCGACCCGCCCTTTGTGTGATAGGGGACTCCACCTTTACCCATTCGGGAATGACGGGGTTGCTCGACGCGGTGAACGACCGGTCGCCCATGACCATCATCATATCGGACAACGGCACTACGGCAATGACAGGTGGGCAGGACTCGGCGGGAACAGGCCGATTCTATGATATTTGCAGAGGGATCGGCGTGGAGGAAGAACACATCCGGAGGATAGTACCGTTGAAGAAAAACCTCGAAAACAACGTGACCATCCTAAAACAGGAACTCGACCATGAAGGTGTTTCCGTGATCATCGCCCAACGGGAATGTGTGCAGACAGCGAAAAAAGCGGGAAACCGGAAAACCTTAGAACCGGAAAGCAGGAGAAACGGAAAACCGGAAAACCAGAAAACCGGAAAACCAGAAAACCAGAAAACTGGAGAACCAGAAAACTGGAGAACCAGAGAACCGGAGAATCGGAGAACTGGAAAACAGGAAAACAGGAGAAAAGGAAAAGCGGGGTAACTTGTCCCGATTCTTCGGGAAGGAGTGAATAATCAAAAAAGATAATGAAGAAGTCAAGAAGTTCGAAAATCTGAGTCTGCTCCGAAATCCCAAAAAACCGATTTCAAAGGTTTCCAACTCATTGAAAATCAATAGTCGTTTTGAGGGAAATTTGGGTAAAAAAAGACTTTTTGGAGGGGACTCAAATTTTGCATATTGAATTTCCATAGTCTTGGTTTTTGAATCTTGTATTTAAAAAAGTATATGCATAAGAATATCATTATCGCAGGTGTCGGAGGCCAGGGGATACTTACCATCGCGTCGATCATCGACTTGGCGGCCATGAACCTGGGATTGAACGTAAAACAAGCTGAGGTACACGGCATGAGCCAGCGCGGCGGTGCGGTGGAATCCCACCTGCGTATCTCGTCGGAAGAAATCTTTTCGGATCTGATCCCGCTCGGCAAAGCAGACCTGATCCTGTCGATCGAACCCATGGAGGCGCTCCGTTATCTCCCTTTCCTGTCGCCCGCGGGCATTATCGTCACCGCAACCGAACCTTATAAGAATATTCCCGGCTATCCGGATGAGGAGCAACTGATCGAGACCATCAGGAAATCGGCCGCACACCTGCCCGTAGAAGCAGCGTCTCTGGCCGGAAAGGCAGGAAGCCCGAAAACTTTCAATGTGGTTATGCTGGGAGCCGCTTCGCCTTATCTGGGGATAGAAGAAAAGGAACTGGAAAAAGCGATCGGATTGTTTTTTGAGAGAAAAGGAGAAGAAATAATCGATATGAATATGAAAGCGTTCAGGCTTGGAAAAGAATATGTGTCGGAATAAGATGATTTGGAACCCCGAAAGAGAATGTGCGGAAAGAGAACAGATGCGCGCACTGCAAAGCAGGCAACTCTCCGCCATGATACAACGGATGTGTGACCACGTGCCGTTTTACAGAGACCGGCTGAAAGAGAGAGGAATTGAACCGGGTGATATTCGAAGCGTGGATCAGTTGAAATCGCTTCCGTTCACCACCAAGGCCGATCTGAGGGATAACTATCCGTTCGGTCTCTTTACCGTACGCCAGAATGACGTAGTACGGATACACGCCTCAAGCGGGACAACGGGAAAACCGACGGTGGTAGGTTACACCCGACAGGATATCGATATCTGGGCGGAAATGGTGGCG
Organism: Proteiniphilum sp. X52; assembly: GCF_003712195.1. Lineage (GTDB taxonomy): Bacteria > Bacteroidota > Bacteroidia > Bacteroidales > Dysgonomonadaceae > Proteiniphilum. Next base: position 92,335 of record NZ_RDSD01000004.1, read on the forward strand.
CGCAGCCTGACCATGGCAGACATCCACAGCGGGGATACCATCCAGATAGCCTACGGCTATGGCCCCTTCACAGGAGGCCTGGGACTGCACTACGGCGCCGAGAAAGTGGGAGCAACGGTCATTCCCATATCGAGCGGCAATACCCGGAAACAGTTGCAGTTCATGACCGATTTCAATGCCACCATTCTGGCATGTACTCCATCGTACGCGGCGCACTTGGGTGAAAGCATCCTGAAAGAGGGAATCTCACCGAAGGATATCAAACTGCGGGCAGGTGTCTTCGGTGCGGAGCCGTGGTCGAACGAGATGCGCAGGGAGATAGAAAAGTTACTCCACATAAAAGCATACGACATTTACGGCCTGAGCGAAGTGATCGGACCGGGCGTCTCCATGGAGTGCGAGTGCCAGTGTGGGAACCATGTCTTCGAAGATCATTTCATCCCGGAGATCATCCATCCCGAAACACTGGAGGTGCTGCCGGACGGGGAAATAGGTGAACTGGTATTCACCACGGTGAGTAAAGAGGCAATGCCGCTGCTGCGTTACCGGACACGCGACCTTACACGGTTGCACCGGGAGAAATGCGATTGCGGACGAACGCTGGTACGCATGGAAAAATGCCTGGGACGTACCGACGACATGCTGATCATCCGCGGCGTGAACGTTTTTCCCTCGCAGGTGGAATCTGTGCTGATGGAGATGTCCGAAACATCGCCACACTATCAACTGATCGTCCGCAGGGAAAACAATCTCGACACGTTGGAAGTGCTGGTGGAGATCGATGAGAAGAACTGGTCGGACAGCATCCGCGAACTGGAAGGGATCCGGCGGCGCATCGACCATAACATCAAAAGCCTGCTGGGGATCAGCGCAATCATCAGATTAGTGGAACCTAACAGCATAGAGCGTTCCGAAGGAAAAGCAAAACGGATCATCGACCACAGGAAGAAGGGTGTGTGAGATAAATTATCAACCATTTTTGAATTCATTACCCAATCACCAAAATAATCAACAGGATGCATATTCAACAATTATCTATTTTTCTGGAAGACCGGTCGGGGAGGCTTACCGAGCTAACCCGTATTCTGGCCGAACATGATATAAACATCACCGCGCTCAACCTGGCCGAGACAACCGACTATGGTATTGTGCGCATGGTGGTGGGAAGACCTGCACTGGCTAAGGAAGTACTGGAAAAAGCAGGATTTTCGATCAGACTCACCGACGTGGCCTGCGTGAACATACCCGATGAGCCGGGCTCGTTGTACCGGGTCCTGAAAATACTGACCGAGGAGAATATCAATGTAGACTATATGTATGCTTTCTCAAACAGGGATGTGGCCCTGGCAGTGATCCGAACCGCGGATATATCCGGGGTAGCGGGGATATTGGAAAAGAGAGGGGTGAAGCTATTGTCGCAGCGTGACATTTATCAACTTTGATCAAATTTCAGATTCAAGATGAAACCTCAACATATTTGTGATTATCAACTGTCAATTCCCGGCTCCCATTTCTAAGTTCCCATTTCTAAGTTCCAAATTCTAAGTTCCAAGTTCCAAGTTCCAAGTTCCAAGTTCTAAGTTCCAAGTTCTAAGTTCCAAATTCCAAGTTCCAAGTTCCAAGTTCCAAATTATGCCCCGATTCGCAAGCAGTATCACAAATCTCCGTTCTTCGGAAATACGCGACCTGATGAGCCTCGCTACGGCTCCCGATATGATCTCTTTTGCCGGCGGCATGCCGGGAAATGAGCTGTTCCCCCTCGAAACCCTTGACCGGATCTATCAATCCCTCACGGAAAAGGAAAAACAGACGGCGTTACAGTATGGCCCTACCACGGGGCTGCCTTCGTTGCTGGAGTCGCTGTCGGACTACCTCGAAAAAAAGGGGTTACCGGTAAAGAGCAACCGGTTGATGATCACCACCGGTTCACTACAGGCCATACACATCCTTGCAAAGGCATTTATCGACCCTGGGGATCCGGTTTTGGTAGAAAACCCCGGCTTTATCGGAGCGCTCTCCGCCTTCCGTGCTTGTCAGGCAAACTTGGTATCCATACCGCTGAAAGAGGACGGAATGGATGTCGACCAGCTCAAAAAGAGGCTCGAGAGCACCCTGCCCGCTCCAAAATTCCTTTACTACACGCCTAATTTCCATAATCCCGCCGGAATCATTTACTCACGGAAGGTGAAACAGGAAATGATGGCTCTGTTAAAAGAAAGGCAAATCGCTGTGATCGAGGATGACGCTTACAGCGAGCTCTATTTTTACGACGAAGATCTGCCGGAGATGCGGCTGATGAAGGTGACCGATCCGGAGGGAATCGATGTCTGCCACACCGGGTCGTTTTCCAAGATATTGGGCCCGGGACTACGCCTGGGGTGGATGCTGGTGCCGGATGAGATCTACCGGAAATGTGAGCTGATTAAACAGTCAATCGATGCCTGTTCACCCAGCATATCACAAATGCTCGCCGACAAATTTATCCGGCGGGGAGATCTCTACAATTATACGGCAAACATAAGGGAAGAATATAAAAAGCGGGGACTGGCCATGATCGGGGCGCTGGAGGAATTCCTGCCGGCCTATGTGACATTCGAAAAGCCACGCGGGGGATTCTATGCCTGGCTGCAGTTGCCCGAAGGCAGCAATGCTACCGCCATCCTGAAAAAAGCGATTGGGAAAGGGGTAGTCTTTGTCACGGGAAAAACTTTCGATCCCGCGGGCATCAAGAATGATTGTATGCGGGTATCATTCTGCAATACCAATGTGGACACCATCCGGCGGGGTGTCCCACTGATTGCGCAGGCCATTAAAGAAATGTGCGGCCCATGAGCCGCACACCCTATCATTCACACTCGGGCCCCGTTTTTTATCAACCTAAGAACGAGATCAATACACCTGCCGCAACGGCCGATCCGATCACGCCGGACACATTGCTGGCCATACAATATTGCAGGATATGATTCGACTTATCGTATTTCAATGCCAAATCATTGGCCACGCGAGAGGCCATGGGAACGGCACTCAGTCCCGTGGCACCCACAAGGGGATTGATTTTTTTCTTCGCAAACAAGTTGTATAGCTTCACGAAAAAGATCCCGCCGGCTACCGAAACGGCAAAAGCAAGGAATCCCCCCACAATAATGCCCAGAGTCTGGCCTGAGAGGAATACTTCCGATGTCATGGTAGCCCCCACGGTCAGCCCCAGAAAGATGGTGGCCGTGTTCATGATGGGGCCGGAAGCCGCCTCGGCAAGCCGGCCCGTATTGGGGCCGATCTCTTTCACTAAATTACCGAACAGCAACATCCCCAACAAGGGCGCCGAAGAAGGCACGAAAACCGCCACAATTACTCCCAGCACGATCGGGAAAATGATCTTTACAGTCTTCAGATGCTTGATATCATGCTTGGGCGGATACTGCTTATCCATCTTCTTCATATGGATCTTGAACTCCTTCTCTTTCATGAGCAGTTTGGCCACTGCCGGGATGATCACCGGTACCAACGCCATATAAGAATAGGCAGCAATGGCAATAGGACCTAACAAATGGGGTGCCAGCTTAATGGTGGTGTAGATGGCCGTGGGCCCGTCGGCACCCCCGATAATTCCGAGGGAAGCGGCTTCCGGCAGTGTAAAGCCCATGATAACGGCAGCAAGCAATACCGAGAAGATACCGATCTGCGCCGCACCTCCGAACAATGCAAGCTTGAGGTTACGCAACATTGGCCCGAAATCGGTAAGCGCACCCACTCCCATAAATATAATAGGCGGCAGAATACCGGTCTTGATCAGCGCGTAATAGAGAAAATTCATGATTCCATGCTCATTGGCGATATCAAGCAGACTTTTATAGCTACCGTCGGCATGTTGCACCAGGCTGTTATCCACTATCCCCAGCCCCGCCCCGGGCAGGTTGGCCAGTAGTACGCCAAAGCCAATGGGAACGAGCAGAAGCGGTTCATACTCTTTAAAGATACCGAGATACAACAAGACAAATGCGATCACCCACATCAAAACAGTCTCCCAACCGATCATGCTGAATCCCATCATTTCTGTCAGACTGGCAAAGATTTCACTCATTTCTCACACCATTTTAATGAGTACGTCATCTTCGTCTACCGCGGCACCGTTAGCGAAGCAAATCTCCGTCACCTTACCGCTCTCTTCAGCAGCCACGGCATTATAAGTCTTCATCGACTCGATATAACCGATAATATCACCTGCCCGCACACTATCCCCTACCTTCACCGCAGTTTCCGAAGAATCTTTGGTAAGAAAGAATTTCCCTTCCAAGGGCGAAACCACCTCTTTTACCTGTCCGCCGGAAGAGGGTGGTGTGGCATTTACCGCGGTTGGTTGCTTTACAGGAGCGGTTGACTGAACAGCGGGTTTCGGTTGCGGCAGAGACGTTCCCTCCCCGTTTCCGGGATAGGATATATTCACCACATACTCTTCATTATCAATATTGACGACCAGTGTCCTGGGCTGGAAACTATTGACATGGGTTGCCTCCGCTTTTGGAGGTGCCGGAGCCGCCGACGCTTCTTTTTCCGCTTTTTTCTCAGCCAATTCGGCCTCGAAAGACTTCTTGGCATCACCCGACTTATAGGCTCTGTATTGTTCCGGATGCATGGCTAATTCAAACAACTCTTCGTCGTCTTGTCCAAAATCCCAATTATTCCTCTTCATCTCCGCACGGAACTCATCCAACTGGTCAGGATAGAATGCCTGCGGATCGCCGGCATAGAACTCACGCCCCTGCTGTTTGGCCATCTCCACTATTTCCGGAGCCAGCTCGCCAGGGAGTTTACCCGACTTACCCAGGATCATGTCCCAGATATTATCCGCGATCATCGTCCAGCGTTCTTTGCCTTTTTCAAGCTGTAACACGTTCATCAGCGCCAGGTTCTTGACATACTGGCTGAACGGCGTGACAAGCGGAGGGTATCCTATCTTGGGCCATACATACGTCACTTCATCAAACAGTTTGATTAACAGATCGTCCTGCGTGAGTTTTGGCTGTCCATGCTTCTTCTTCCACTTGTTGAGAGAAGAAAGATTGTTCTCCAGATCGGCCATCAGGCTGCCCATCATGCCACCGGGTAATCCGGGTGCGATCAGCAGTGAGTTGTTCAACCGGTTTTTCGGGTTGATGTAATAACCGAGAAAATCGTCAATATACTTCTGCGTGAGAGAACGCACTTTCATATATGCTTTCATATTGATCTCCGGCACATTGAAACCAGCATCCTTAAGCATCGCCTGTACTGCCAGCACGTCAGCATGTCCTGTCCCCCAGGCCAGCGGCTCCATACCCACATCGATATATTCGGCACCGGCATAGGCAGCTTCGAGAATGGAAGCCATCTGGAAACCGGGACCGGCATGGCCGTGGTACTGGACCGGTATGCCGGGATGTTTCTCTTTGATTTTTTTGATGATCTTGCCGATGCTTGCGGGACGCCCCACGCCGGCCATATCCTTGACACAGATCTCATCCGCACCCATCCCGATCAGGGTATCAGCCAACTCAGTGTAATATTCCACCGTATGGATAGGTGATACCGTCAGGCTGAGCGCAGCCTGGGCAATCATCCCTGCCTCTTTGGCAAATTGAATGGAATTCTCTAAGTTGCGGGGATCATTCAGTCCGTCGAATGAACGGGCTATGTCGGTTCCCTGTTTCTTCTTCACCCGGAACATCAGCCTGCGCACATCGGCCGGCACCGGGCTCATACGTATTCCATTCAATCCCCGCTCCAGCATATGGGTTTGTATACCCGCATCATTAAAGGGCTGCGTCCACTCACGCACGGCTTTGTTAGGGTCCTCCCCGAACAGCAGGTTAATCTGCTCAAAGCCACCGCCGTTGGTCTCCACCCTGGCAAAACAACCCATATCAATAATGGCGGGAGCTACCTCCCTGAGCTGCTCTACAGTGGGAACATATTTACCGGACGATTGCCACATGTCCCTGTACATAAGACTGAACTTAATCTCTCTTCCCATATAAAATATATTTTTTGATTATTTCCTCTCTATGGATTCCACATTACCCTGCCCGTGTGTCACCACATCCACGGCGGCCACTATGACTGCAAGCTTTTTGGAATGCGTTCTCTTTCCCGCGGCATCTCCGTTTCCTGATGTACCCGCCGCCGGACCGGCCACCGGAATAAAACGGTTGGTAAGACGAATCACCAGATTGCCGATCACCACAACCAGACAAAGAATGATAAAAACAGTCACCATTCCCACCACCAATAGGCCTAATGCCGTATTCAGATTTTCCATATATCCTTTTTTTAACCCAAAAGATGACAACCTAACAAAATAAAATTGAAAGGATTAGGGCAGATTTAACACAAGAATGTAAATTTCGGACCTCAAAAATACAAAAAATATCTGATTTATTGCACAAAAAGCTGCAATTTGCGCAATTTAAGGATTGTTTAACGTGATTTCATATCCTCAAGGAGCATACAACCGGGGCATATGCATGCTGCCAAAACCGGGACATTGCCATATCGGCACATTCCTTTCAATACTCCTCTTTACTGTGATTGATCTTCATCAGTTTCACCAGTTCCACCACCACAATAGGCACCAGGGAAAGAAGACCCGCGTAAAGCCAGTGAGCAGCATCCATGGGCGTTACACCAAAGATCTCCATTACGCCGGGTATCACCAGCACGGCCAATAGCAGCAGGGCCGACAGGAAGATCGCGCCTAGCAATGACCGGTTACTGAATATACTTGTTTGGAAAGACGAACGTCTGTTGGAATGCAGATTTCGCACATGCAACAATTGCGAGAAACCCAGCACGGCAAAAGCCATGGTCTGTCCTAAAGGTTGACCGCCATCCTTAAAGCCGATCATATAAGCAACCAATGAGATAAAGCCGATGGTAGCTCCCTGGTAGCCTATTCTCCGGACCATTCCTCTGGTGAAGAAACCCTGTTTGGGATCCCGCGGTTTGCGGGTCATCACATCCTTATCGGCAGGGTCCATACTCAATGCCAACGCGGGAAGACTGTCTGTGACCAGGTTAATCCATAATATAAGGATAGGGGTTAACGGATTGCCGATATTGGCAATGGAAGCGATAAAGATCAGCAACACCTCCCCCACATTGGCTGACAGTAGAAACTGTATAACCTTTAGTATATTGTCATAAATACGGCGTCCCTCTTCCACAGCGCTCACGATAGTGGCAAAATTATCGTCCGTCAGGATCACATCCGATGCTTCCTTGGCTACTTCGGTGCCCACCATCCCCATCGACACACCGATATCTGCCTGTTTGAGTGCCGGCGCGTCATTCACCCCGTCGCCGGTCATCGCCACGATATCATCATGCGACTGCCAGGCTTTCACTATCCTTACTTTGTGTTCAGGAGCCACACGCGCATATACCGAATAGGCCTCCACGTCGCGATAAAGCGTATCATCGTCCATCTCTTCCACGTCGGTGCCGGTAACGGCTTGATCCCCTTCATTGTAAATCCCTATCTCATCGGCAATAGCAACTGCCGTCACCTTGTGGTCGCCGGTGATCATCACCGGACGAATCCCGGCCGTCTTACACTTTTTCACGGCTTCTACCACTTCGGGACGGGCCGGATCGATCATGCCGAGCAGCCCCGCGAAGACGAGATCCTTCTCGATCGTTTCCGTACTTACTTCATCAGGCAGGGTATCCATATCTTTGTATGCGACGGCAAGCACACGTAATGCCGATTGTGCCATCCGCTGATTCTCCTCTTTGATGGTCTCAATATCTTCTTGGGTAACAGGACGCACCTTTCCCCGGACAAGCATCCGGGTGGAGACCGCGAGCACCTCATCCACTCCCCCTTTCAGGTTTACGCGAAATATCCCCTCTTCCATGCGGTGAATGGTCGACATTCTTTTCCTTTCAGAGTCGAACGGTATCTCCGCCACCCGGGGAAAGCGGTTGTCCAGTTCCTTCTTGTCCATTTTCAGCCTGAGAGCAGCATCCACAATGGCAGTTTCCGTGGGATCCCCGGCAACCTCATGTTCTCCGCCTGGCAACTTTTTCAGGTGCGCGTCGGTACAGAGCAAAGATGATTGCAGCAACATCCGCTCATCGTCACCGAGTTCTTCGGCAAGCGGTGGATGGCGGAAATCGATGCGGTTACCGCTCGTCCATGCTTCCACGACGGTCATTTTATTCTGTGTAAGCGTACCTGTCTTATCGGAGCAGATCACCGTGACACTTCCCAAGGTTTCCACAGAAGGCAATGTGCGCACGATGGCGTTCAGTTTCACCAGCCGCTGCACGCCAATAGCCAACACAATGGTAGAGACTATCTGTAACCCTTCGGGAATAGCCGCTACTGCCAAGCTGACAGCCATCATCAGCATCTCCAACCAGTGGTTTCCGTACAAGACGCCTATCATAAATATAAAGACACAGATTCCCAGCGCCACATAACCCAACACTTTACCGAGTTGTCCGAGACGTTTACTCATCGGCGTTTCCGTATCCCGCGTATTTTGGAGCATTTGGGCTATCTTGCCCACTTCGGTTTCCATGCCGGTGCCGACCACCACTCCTTTCCCGCGTCCATAGGTCACGGTACCGGTGGAAAAAGCCATGTTATCCCGGTCGCCCAAAGGAAGATCTTCCGCCTCCAACACTCCCCCACTCTTTTCCACAGGCACCGACTCGCCGGTAAGGGCCGATTCCTGTACTTTCATATTCACCACCTCTATCAGACGCAAATCGGCAGGGATAATGTCGCCGGTATCCAACACCACTATATCGCCGGGCACAATTTCGGTGGACGTGATCTCCGTCACCTCCCCTTCCCGTAATACTTTCGAATGAGGTGAACTCATCTTGTTCAGCGCATCCAACGACGATTGCGCCTTTTTTTCCTGTACCGTGCCGATTACCGCGTTGACCACCAATATCGCCATTATCACAAAAGCCTCCACCAATCCTTCGCCTTCCATCACGCCGATCACTCCCGACACGGCGGCAGCGATAAGTAAAATAACTACCATGATGCTCTTGAATTGTTCAAAGAACATCATCAGGAGCGTTTTCTGTTTTTGGGATTGGAGTTGATTGGGGCCATACCGGGCAAGCCGTTCTTTCGCTTCATCTTCCGAAAGCCCCTTATCGGATGAAACTTCCAATTGTTGCAATATCTCTTCAACCGGTTGATTGTAATGGCGATCTTTCATTCTTTAATCTTTTAAATATAAACGTGCGTCTCCATGGCTGGAGTAAACCTCCTGAAGCATATGCGAAATAAACAAACAGTAGGGAGAAATGTTTACACCGTTTCACCGCAAAGGATCACAGACAGAACTTTACCCATGGTGGGAATACCTTTTGCGCACCGGGGACGACTCCTCTCCCGGCGCCAGCTCCGCCCGGATATGTTTTATAACATAATCGTAACACTTTCCTTTGTCATGCGTTTTTTATATATTGCGACGCTATTTAAGATAGCATGACTTTGCCGGTATTTATGCCACGGCAAAGTCTTTTTTCATACAATATAAAATTGGAATCAAGAACTTGGAAACTCAAGATGCAAGATTTTGGCATAGCTCGAATAAACTTGGCTCTGCCCATTTGGCTTAACGCGAATATTCCATTCACATCAACAAAAAAAATAAAAAAAGCGTATGAAAGTTTACAAGACAAACGAAATCAGGAACATTGCCCTCATTGGCAATGCAGGCTCAGGTAAGACCACTCTCGCGGAAGCCATGCTTTTCGAGTGTGGTCTTATAAAACGACGCGGCACGGTAGAGGGAAAGAATACCGTGAGTGACTACTTCCCTGTAGAGAAGGAATATGGATATTCCGTCTTCTCCACTGTTTTTTCATACGAGTGGAAAGAGAGACTGATGAACTTTATCGATTGTCCCGGCTCGGATGATTTTGTGGGAGGCGTTGTTTCAGCCCTCAATGTTACGGATATGGCACTGATGCTGATCGATGCAGCCAACGGGGTGGAAGTGGGCACCGTCAATCAGCTCCGCTATGTGGACGACCTGAATAAACCGCTCGTTTTCTTGATGAATCAGATGGACCATGAGAAAGCAGATTACGACAACACCCTTGCAAGCCTGAAAGAACAATACGGTAACAAAGTCGTACCGGTACAATATCCTATTGGCAGCGGCAGCTCTTTCGACGGGATCGTGGATGTGTTGAAGCAAAAACTGTATAAATGGAAACCGGGTGCCACAGCCCCCGACGTATTGGAAATCCCCGACAGTGAGAAGGATAAAGCGGGAGAATATTATCAGACTTTATTGGAAGCAGCGGCCGAAAATGACGAGGGTCTGATGGAAAAATATTTCGACCAAGGCTCCCTTACCGAAGAAGAGATGCGCGACGGTATCCACAAGGGCATGGTCAGCCGCAGCCTCTACCCGCTCTTCTGCGCCTCGGCAGAAAAAAATATGGCGGTGCACCGCATCATGAACTTCCTGAGTATGGTGGCGCCCTCTCCGCTCGAAGTGCCCGCCCCGCTCAACAGCGAAGGGGAAGAAGTGAAACCCGACGCGTCAGCCCCCACAAGCTTGTTTTTCTTTAAAACAACGGTCGAGCCCCATATCGGGGAAGTTTCCTATTTTAAGGTGATGTCGGGCTCGGTGAAAGAAGGCGACGACCTCGTCAATGCCAACCGCGGCTCAAAAGAGCGTCTCGTACAGCTTTATACCGTGGCCGGACAGATCCGCAACAAAGCGGAAGAGTTACAGGCAGGCAGTATCGGCGCGGCGGTAAAACTCAAAGACGCGCGTACAGGGAATACACTCAACGCAAAAGATAGCGGGCACAAGTTTGATTTCATCCGTTATCCGGAACCCCGTTACCGCCGGGCGATCAAGGCTGTCAACGAGTCGAACTCCGAAAAGCTGAGCGAAGCGCTCACCCGGATGAAAGAGGAAGATCCCACATGGTTGGTGGAAAACTCCAAAGAGTTGAAACAGATGATCGTCTCGGGACAGGGCGAGTTTCACCTCAGGACATTGAAATGGCGGTTGGAGAACAACGACAAGATCGAAATTGAATTCCTGGAACCCAAGATACCATACCGTGAGACCATCACGAAGGCAGCACGCGCCGATTACCGTCACAAGAAGCAATCGGGTGGCGCGGGCCAGTTCGGAGAGGTGCATCTTATCGTAGAGCCTTATACCGAAGGCATGCCCGTGCCGGAAGTCTACCGATTCAACGGCCAGGAATACAAAGTGCAGAACCGCGACACCCAGGAGATCAACCTGGAATGGGGCGGTAAACTGGTATTTGTGAACAGTATCGTGGGGGGAGCCATTGATACCCGCTTCCTGCCTGCTATCCTGAAAGGGATCATGGCCCGTATGGAGCAGGGTCCCCTTACCGGATCGTATGCCCGCGACGTACGCGTGATTGTGTACGACGGCAAGATGCACCCTGTGGATTCCAATGAAATCTCTTTTATGCTCGCGGGACGTAATGCGTTTAGCACCGCATTCAAAAATGCGGGGCCCAAGATCCTCGAACCTGTCTATGATGTGACGGTATCGGTACCGGGTGAGTATATGGGCGATGTGATGAGTGACCTGCAGGGACGCCGTGCCATGATCATGGGGATGGAAAGTGAAAAAGGATTCGAAAAACTCAAGGCGAAAGTGCCCCTGAAAGAAATGAGTTCCTACTCCACATCACTGAGCTCCATCTCCGGCGGAAGGGCTTCTTTTTCCATGAAATTCTCGAGCTATGAACTGGTTCCTTCCGATGTGCAGGAAAAACTGTTGAAAGCCTATGAGGCGCAGGAAAAGGAGGAATAATAACCACCCACACTTTTCAACATCAGGGGCGACCAAAACGGTCGCCCCGTTTTTATACTAATAATTAACCTTGCTCCTCTCATCTTTCCTGTTTTCCCACTGGCATATTATTCTCATTGGCAAATTGGCTTATTCACCCAATGTACCCGAAAATCGTTCCATATATTCACTCGGACGCATATTGAATTCCTTCTTGAAGCAGGAACTGAAATACTTAGGATCGTTGAACCCCACGGCATAAGCCAGATCCGATATCCGGATATTCCGGTTTTGATCCATGATCCGGCAAGCCGCTTTTAGCCTGATGTTCGTGATAAATGCCGAAGTATTCAATCCAGTAAGGGTTTTCAGTTTATTATACAGCGTGGACTTGCTTACGTTCATCTCTTCAGAGAACTGTTGCTGGTCAAATTCCGTGTTATCCAAATGCCGGTTCACGCAATCGATCGCTTTTCGTATGAATGCTTCGTCGAGATTGGTGAATTCCAGATCTTTCAATTCAAATACCAACTGATTCTTAAAATCCCGTGCCATGCGTTCCCGGTTTTTTAACAGATTTTTGATACGCGCATGCAGCACGGTCAGGTTAAAAGGCTTACTGATAAATGCATCGGCTCCCGACTCATAGGCATCAGCGCGGTCTTTCTCATCGGTTTTGGCCGTCAGTAAGATAATAGGAATATGACTATATTCGATATTGTTCTTCAGCGATCTGCACAGTTCCACGCCATCCATCTCCGGCATCATGATATCGGAAACAATAATATCTATTTTTTCATGTTCGAGAATAAGCGTCGCCTCTTTTCCGTTTGTAGCAGTCAATACATGATAATCCCTGTTTAACAACCGATGAATAAGTTGCAATATCTCCGCACTGTCTTCCACAACCAGTACGGATGATGCTTTTTGATTTTTCGTCGCAGGCACGTTTTCTTCCGTTATCGGGTTCTCCTCCGCGACAGTCGGCTCCCCGACGGTTTCAAATTTATTGGTATCGATTTCTGAATCCTCGAAACAAGAGACGTCGATGGGAAGGATGACCGTGAATTCAGCACCTTTACCGATCTCGCTTTCCACCTGTATCGTCCCGTGATGGAGGTGGACAAGGTCTTTTACCAATGATAATCCGATGCCGGTGCCGGTAGTTTTGTGGCGGCGGTAATCTCCCTCGTAGAACCGCTTGAACAATGTTTGCTGGTCGTCTTTTGAGATTCCCGCGCCGTTGTCTTTTACCGAAATGCGGATATGGTCTTTATCTTCATCGCGATACGAGAGTGTCAGCTGCACGTAGCCATCTTCCGTTACATATTTGGCAGCATTTGAGACCAGGTTGTAGAGTATCTTATCCAGCTTATCAATATCAAATAAACCCTGAATATTTTCCGGATCACTCACATAGGAAAAATGAAGTTTCTTCTTCCTGATCAGCGGATAGAACGATTCGGTGGCATTTCTTATAAACTCGGAGATATTACCGTATGCCACACGCAATTGTAAATTCCCGGTTTCAGCTTTCCTGAATTCCAGGATTTGTTGTAACAACCGGGTAAGCCGATTCACATTACGCCCCATAGTGGCGTAAAGGTCGTCATTCCCGGGTGATATTTGTTGTAACTCATCCACTGTGGCCGAAATAATGGTGAGCGGGGTCAGAAATTCATGGGTGATATTGGTGAAGAACTGTAGTTTGGCATGATTGAGTTCCTCGGCCTTTTCCTGTTCTATTTCTTTATATCGAAGCTGATTACGCAGTTGTATCCGATTCAGGATATTTCGGTATATTACATAACCGATCAGTGTCAAAAGGCAAAAATAGATGATAAAAGCCCACCATGAAAGCCAGAATGGCGGCAGCACATGGATCCGCATCTCCTTGATTTCATCGTTCCACACGCCGTTCTGTGTAGTCGCCTTTAATTGAAAAACATACTGTCCCGGTGAAAGATTGTTGTAATAAGCCACATTCTGTTTCGAATCGGCATATGTCCAGTCCTGATTAAACCCCGCCAGTTTATAGGCATACCTGTTGAGTTCAGGATTTTTGTAATTGAGGGTGGCAAAATGGATGCTGAAATTATTATACTTATGCGGGATCGTAATCCGGTCAGAGAAAGAGGGCACCTTTTCAGATATTTTACCGGTTATTTCCCCGCCCAGATTATAGAAAGAGGTGTTCAATACCCTTATATCGGTTATATAAAACGGTGTAGGATTGATTTCTGCCTCTATATTATCCGGGTTAAACCGCACCAATCCCTTATACCCTCCAAAAAACAGCTCTCCCTTATGATTACAGGATGATTTCGGTATAAAGAAGTTATCGCATAAGCCATCGGCTGTAGTATAAATCCGATAACTTGTCAATTCTGCCGTTTCATTGAAAGAGAGTCTGGCAAGTCCATTGCTTGTGCCGACCCAGAGATTTCCCTGGCGGTCTTCTTTGATGGAGCTTATCAGAGTTCCCAGAATAGAGAATTGAGGCGATTTATCGATAAAAGAGTCGGATATTTCGTCATACAGATACAACCTTCCGCCCTCACTGCCGGCCCACAAACGTCCGGAAGTATCATAATACAGCACATGGATAGTGCGCGCGGATATCTTTCCGTTTTCAACAGCATAGTTTTTGAAAACCAGCCCTTCCTTATTCCGGAGATTACCTTCCAACGATATCACACCCTTATTGATCGTTGCGATCCATATTTTACCTGTGCCGTCTTCTGTTATATCGATCATACTTGACGGCTCCAGGCGTTTTCCGTCAACTACGATCTCGTCAAAAGCAAATCCTCTGTTATCGTTGAGCCACACACCCAAACCGTATTGCGTGCCGATCCAGGTGTTGCCTTGCCGGTCAATATGGATACTTCGTATCCGGTTATCAGTGATGAAAGAGCAATTGGTGTCAGTATAGCTCCTCACCGGTTTTCCCTTTTCATAAACCCATAGTCCGCCACCATAGGTGCCGAAAAGTATTTCGCCGGCATTGCGCTGCCTGATATCGTAAATTGTGACTTGTCCTAACCCGTCGAATTCCTGTAAGGCCAGTTGCGAGAAGGTGTTTCCCGATTTTTTATCATACAAGACAACTCCGTATGTGCCTATCCCCATCCACATATTATCGTCATTGTCTAAAAAAACCGACCGTATCGCACCGGTAGGTATCTCCGGAAGATCCAGATCAAAAAAACCGAACTTCGGCTTTTCCGTATTTGCAAACAAGACACCACCGCCGATAGTGCCGATCCAGATATTTTCCTTGTTATCCCGGATAATGGAATTGATCTCGTTGGAGGGAAGCTTATTGGTCTTATGTGTTGTACTCCAATTGATAAATCCGGAAGGGTTATCATATTCCAGCATACTAAGACCGCTACGGGTACCTATCCACAAGGTATTGGTATGGATATCTTCACAGATATCATAGACAAGGTTGTCCGAGAGACTTTCCGGATCGTCGTCATCATGCCGGTATGTCTTCAACCGGAGGTTCGCCGTATCACGCGGGTTTTCGAGCAGATGAAGACCTTCGCCCCATGTTCCTATCCAGATATTCTTCCTGCTGTCTTCATAGATCACATGCGCCGAGTTACGCGGGTTCAGTCGCGGGTAAACGTAAAAGATATTCTTAGAGGGAGCATAACGGTATAATCCGTTATCCCATGTGCCGATCCATATCTCACCGGAGGTATCCTGAATGATGGATTTGAGTGAAGCAGTGATGGATATGTCGCCAACTTTTTGCAGACTATGATGGGTAAAGGCGTTCTCACGCGAATCGTATCTGAAGAGTCCGTCATCCAATCCGATCCACACCTCATTATTTTTTGTCACCAGAATACAGGAAACCACCTTATTGGTTGTGTTCCGGATCTCGACAGGTTCAAATGTCCCCGACCTCTTATCGAATCGGTTCATCCCGCTGTAGGTTCCTACCCAGAGATTTCCCCGGTCATCATCCGCCAGACAATGAATATTATTGCTTGTCAACAAATTATAAACCGTCATCTGGTACCCGTCGTATTTGCATAGTCCGTTTCTCGTGGCAAACCACATAAATCCCTCCCGATCCTGATATACTTTCTGTATTTCATTGGTGGGAAAACCATCCGTCGTGCTCAGGATATCAAAATCCAACCCAACGCTGCCCTGTCGGGAATACATACAATCTGTAGAGCCGAACAGCAAAATGAAAACGACGGTAATGAATGTTAAATGATTGGGTAGAATATCTGGCGACCACTTCTTCATTAAAATCAGTTTTTTACAAAAATAATGAAAGTTGACAGGTAAGCCAAGCTTGCTTGAGCTTGCCCGACACGCATCTTATACTCTACAAATATAAGAAAACTAAATCTGGTCCGGAAAAATTTTATGTAAAAAGATGGCTTATCAGAAAAGGAATCTGTCACTAAATACGGTTAATTATTAAAGGATTGACGATAAGACGCCATGTTAAAATAAAGTTGTCTTCATATTTTTCCACCTTTTTGAGTGATAATTCGAGTTAATTTATATCCCGCCAGCCTACCTTTGGACACTGTGAGTTTTAAATAATATTTTAATATAATTAAATGAATTTTGCCTATGAAAAAAATTGAGAGCTTTTAGAGAAATTTGATTTTATAGAGAGGCATTGATTTTATTGTAAAGATCAACCTTGAAAGCGGAAAAAGTTCAAGAGCCTACTCTAGATCATATCGATTTAAGAGTAAAAATGCCGATGATCAGGCATCTGAAAACCTAATTCACATAAACTTTAATGCAATATCATCACTAAATTATCAATCTATGTACAAGCTAAAAACATTTATCACATGCATCGCCTTATGTTTAGGCGGCATGACGGCGTTTTCACAAACCAGCGTAACCGGTAATGTTTCCGACGTGAACGGCGAAGCGGTTATTGGCGCGAGCATACTGGAGAAAGGCACTACCAATGGTACCATAACCGATATCGATGGTAATTTTACCCTGAACGTATCCCAGGGAGCCACCCTTCAGATCAGCTATATCGGTTATGTAACACAGGAGGTACCTGTAACCGGCCGGTCACTGACCATTATCCTTGAAGAAGACACCCAAACCCTCGATGAAGTGGTAGTTGTAGGTTACGGTACCCAGAAGCGTTCGGACATCACCGGTTCGGTTACCTCCGTGCCGAAAGAACGCTTGAGCAACTTGCCCGTGCAAAACATTGCACAATCCATCCAGGGTGTGGCTGCCGGTGTGAACATCACGCAGACTTCATCGGTGCCGGGCGATGCCGCGAGCATCGTTACCCGCGGCAGGAGTTCGGTGAACCTGAGCAATTCCCCGCTGATTGTGGTGGATGGTGTGGCCATGTCGGTGGATGCCTCGCTCAACGATGTCAATCCCAACGATATTGAATCTATCGAGATTCTGAAGGATGCTTCCTCCGTAGCCATCTATGGCGTGCAGGGTGCCAACGGTGTAATCCTTATCACCACCAAGCGTGGGGCTTCTGCCAAACCGACCGTCCGCTACGGCGGTTGGGTGGGGTTCTCCGAAATTGCCCACGTGCTTGAACCGGGTTCCACCGACCAGCTGCTTGAACGTTATGCCGAATATGCGCGTATCCAGAATAAACCGTTAAATCCCGATTACGGTGGTGTGCAGTATGCTTACGAGGCGGATAACTTCAAGGCTGGTAAGACCATTGACTGGATCGACGAAGTAACCCGGCAGGGTATCATCCAGAACCACAACCTGAGTATAACCGGAGGCGACGAAACGGCCAGATATTATGTGGCCGGGGACTTTATGGATCAGCAAGGTGTTGTGAAAGGGTATAACTACAAGCGTTATGCCGTCCGCAGCAACATCGACGTGAAGCCCACGAAATACGCCACCATCGGCTCAAGTCTTTCCATTACGGCTCACAACCGCGACGGCGGCCGCGCCAATTTGCTGAATGCCGCCGCCATGTCTCCCTATGCCAGGATGTATGAAGACGACGGCGTGACCTACACCCACTATCCGATGTACGCCGAGACATTGTGGGCAAACCCCCTGCTGAATACCACGTTGAACCCCGAACGCCGTTCGTTCAACATCTCCGTCAACGGTTATGGCGAAATAGACTTTGGCAATCTGCTGAAACCGCTTGACGGCCTGAAGTATCGTTTGAACGGCGGTTTTACCTATATACCTACCCGCAACAATTACTATGAGGGTGAATCCGTCTACAACGAAAACGGCTATGGATACATCTACAACTCCGAGTCGCAGTATTACCTGATAGAGAACATTGTTTCTTACGCGAAGGACATTCACAGGCACCACTTCGACTTTACAGGCCTGTTCTCCGCCTCGAGCAAGTATTGGCAGGAGGCGTATGCCTACTCCCGCATGTTCCCGAACGACAACCTGGGCTGGGGAAACCTGGAGACCGGTTCCACGCAATCTGTCTCATCCGAGGCCGACCTGCGTCGCCTTCAATCCCTTATGGGTCGTCTGAATTACAACTATGAGAGCCGCTACCTGTTTACCGCGACAGTCCGTCGCGACGCTTCTTCTGTTTTCGGAGACGATACCAAGTGGGGAACTTTCCCCTCTTTCGCCATCGGCTGGAATGTAACCCGCGAAGAGTTTGCCCAACCCATCACCCATGTACTCAACAGCTTGAAGCTCCGCACTTCCTATGGATATTCCGGGAATGCCTCGCTGCCTGTATACAGCTCATTCTTCAAGCTGACCTCGAACACCTTGGCCATGGATGGCACTACCACCACCACCATGAAGGTAGGTACGCGTATGGGTAACTCCAGTATCCAGTGGGAGCGCACCAAGTCGCTCAACATCGCTGCCGACTTCGGGCTCTGGAACAATCGCCTCAATGGTACTATCGAATGGTACGACCGCACGACCGACGGTGTATTGCTGCTTCAAAGCCTGAACACCATCTCCGGTTTTGCCGATGTGTGGGACAATATTGGCGTACTGAACAATAAAGGTATAGAGCTTACCCTGAACTCCACCAATATTGATACGAGAGACTTCCGTTGGAACACCACACTCGTGTTCTCAAAGAATGCCAGCAAATGGGTGGATGTATATGGAGACGGGAAAAGTGACCTCAGTAACCGTTGGTTTATCGGAAAACCTTTCGGCGTGATTTATGACTATACGAAGGTCGGTATATGGCAAGAAGATGAGATTGGCAAACCTGTTTCCGAAGGCGGCAACATCGGTTGGGATGACTCCGCTGTGGCCGGTGACTTGAAGTTGGCCGATATTGGCAGTCCCGATGCGGACGGCGACGGTCTTCCCGAAGACGGGCCCGACGGTAAAATTGACAATAATGACAGACGGGTCCTTGGCACCACACAGCCCAAGTGGACAGGAGGTCTGACAAACACCTTCACATACAAGAACTTTTCTTTGAGTATCTTCATTCAAACTGTTCAGGGGATCATGAGCAACAACGGCGTGCTCGCCACGGCTTCGGACGAGCTTGGCCGTCGCAACGGTCCGGCCGAGGTCGGTTTCTGGACACCCGAGAACAGGAGCAACCAATGGCGATCACTTGGCAACCACTCCAACTCACACGGTTACGGATTCCCGAGCGATGCCAGCTACACCCGTGTCAAGGATGTCACGTTGAGCTACCGTTTGCCCAAATCCCTGTTGAATAAAGCCGGTTTGAGCGATGTCCAGCTCTATGTAAGCGGACGTAACCTCTACACGTTTACCAACTGGATTGGTTGGGATCCGGAAGCCAGGTATATCACGCGCGGATCAGAAAATTGGGATGTGAACTACCCCCTCACGCGCGACGTCGTATTTGGCCTTAATGTCACTTTCTAAAGTATTCACCTGATAAAAATGATTAAAATGAGAAATAAATTATTCATCATTTCATTGGTTGCCCTGGGCATGACCCTCCTTTCATGTGGCAGCGACTATTTGAAAGAAAATCCGTATAGTTTTGATGCCACCGGCGCGACAGACAATGCCACCGTGGATGCACAGTTGGCGGGCTTGCACCGCATCGTTGCCGAAATCGGCGGTTATTCAAGCAATCAGGGTTATTGTGGTATCTGGCAGATAGGTACTGACGTTTGTTCTGCCGGCGCAACGCAAGGCGTAGAGAACCCATTCTACCAGTATGCCGACCTGAATTCCGAAAATGCGGGTGTTTCCTATCTTTGGGGCAAGCTGTATGAGTTCATTAACAATGCCAACCTGATTATCGCGGCTGTTGACGAAGTGAATCCGGCCGCAAGTGCCGAAGCACGCTTCTTCCGCGCGTATGCCTATGACCAGTTGGTCACCCTTTGGGGTGATGTGCCCCTGTTGAGCGCTCCGGTAACTGTGCCGACATTCAACTTCACCCGCCAGCCGGTTGCCGAAGTGGATGCCCTCATCGAACAAGACATCACCTATGCGGTTGCCAATCTGCCTGAAGTGGGCGCCGCGGCCAAACCAAGCCGTTGCAATAAGGATATGGCACGTCAATTGGGCGCCCAGGCATACCTTCGTATGGGGATGCGCGATAACAGTTACTACGCCAAGGCGGAACAAATGGCCACCCAGATTATTGATGGTGGCAAGTACAAGCTGATTGAAGCCCGTTACGGCAAGTACCTGGGAGAAGGCGGCGATTATTATCGCGATATGTTCCGTTTCGGGAATCAGCGCCGTTCGGAGGGTAATACCGAAGCCATCTGGACATTTGAGATGGAATATAATGTGAATGTTACGGGCGGGACTATCGACTATCCGCAACAGCGCCGCGTGTGGCAACCCGCGCTGCATAAGATTGACATAGGTTATGCCAACTGCGATTCCCTCGGGGGCCGCGGCAACGGACGCCTGCGCCTGAGCAACTTCATGAAGTATTATGTGTGGAACGGTATGCAGGGCGACATCCGCAATTCCAACTTCAACATCCGCCGGACAATTTATTATAACAAACCGGGTTTTACCGGCGCGGATATTGATGTGGACGCCAATGGTTGGCGGGTGGCTGCGGGAACCGGTGTGAGGAAAGTGCATGTTGAGTTGGGTGATCCCATCATCTTATACGCTACCGACAGCATAGAAACGATGTACACTTATTGTACCAAGTGGGGTGGTTATGACCCGACGGATGACTTCGGTTATGCTGTCGTAAAAGACTGGCCGATGATGCGTCTGGGCGAAACCTACCTGCTGCGCGCGGAAGCCCGCTTCCGGCAAGGCAACACTGCCGGTGCTACCGACGATATCAACGTATTGCGCGACCGCGCTTTCAAGGAGTATCGCCAGCTTGTACCCGACGCGGGTAAAGTGTCGGCCTCGGATATCAATATGGACTTCATATTGGATGAACGCGCCCGCGAACTGATCGGGGAGGAGAATCGCCGCATGACGTTGCACCGTACAGGCATGTTGGCTTCACGTATTCCTTTGAACGATGACCTTTACAAGCCCATCACCGGTTTTGATGCCAACAAGCATACACTGCTGCCGATTCCTCTCTCAGAGATACAGCGCAACAAGGAGGCTGAACTGAGACAGAATCCGGGTTACTAAAAAGACATAATTCCAGATAAAGGTTTTTGACGGGTTTCTTAAATAGCGGAAAAAGGATTGCTGGCACCATCTGAAATGGTGAAATATGTAAACTGAAAAACAATAAAATAATCGTATGAAACGAGCATGATAATCATTATCACACAAGATCATGACTAAAGCGAGTTCCATATGACACCTTTGAAAATAATAATTTTAGTCATATGAAACAAATAATATCATTGATGGTGTCTTCTTTCCTGGCAGCCATGTTTGTCTATCCGATGGAGACTGTGGAAGGTTCCCCCGCCGTACCGGTAGATGGTGACCGCGGATACTGGGCCGCGTTAGCATACCGGATCGCCGCGCCTGTGCTGGAAAATATGAGTAAAGGTGAACTGAAAAAGAATATGCAGGTGGAAGTCAGCCCCACATGGGATGGACGCGATAAAGATGTTAGCTACATGGAATGTTTCGGAAGGCTTATGTCGGGGATAGCTCCCTGGCTCAGCCTGCCGGACGACGATACGGCGGAAGGCAGGCAAAGGAAACAACTCCGCGAATGGGCATTGAAGAGTTACGCGCATGCGGTCAACCCCGAAAGTCCCGACTACCTGTTGTGGAGAAATGAAGGGCAGCCGTTGGTGGATGCCGCTTATATCGCAAGCAGTTTTCTCCGGGCACCCGAACAGTTATGGGAGCCGCTCGATGAATTAACCAAAGAGAGATATATCAAGGAATTCCAGCAACTACGCCGCATAGATCCTCCTTACACCAACTGGCTCTTGTTCTCGGCAATGGTAGAAACTTTCCTGATGGAGGCAGGGGCGCAGTATGATATGTACCGCATTCACAGCGCTATCAGGAAGGTCGATGAATGGTACGTTGGCGACGGATGGTATTCCGACGGGGAGCATTTCGCCTTCGACTACTATAACAGTTATGTGATACAACCGATGTATATACAGGTCCTTCAGGTGCTTGTGGACAGGAAAGCACCATTACGGGACAAAAGCCCGGAATCGATACGCGACGATTTGGATATCGCGAAAAAACGGATGCAACGCTTCGGGATCATATTGGAGCGCTTTATTTCTCCCGAAGGAACCTTCCCCTTGTTCGGACGTTCCATGACCTACCGCTTAGGCGTATTCCAACCCCTCTCCTTGCTTTCGTGGAAGGAATTCCTACCGGAAGAATTGTCAGAAGGACAGGTCAGGAGCGCGCTCACTGCCGCCATGAAACGAATGTTCACAAACGAAGGCAATTTCAATGAAGGAGGATTCCTTCAATTAGGATTTGCCGGCCATCAGCCCGACCTGTCCGACTGGTATACCAACAACGGCAGCATGTACCTCACATCAGAGGTGTTTCTCCCGTTGGGATTGCCGGTGGATCATTCGTTCTGGATCTCTCCCGCCGAAGACTGGACAACTAAAAAAGCATGGCAGGGAAATTCTTTCCCCAAAGACCATGCTATAAGATACTGATAACACCCAAATGAATGAGATACTCGCACTTTATTTTAACAAACAAGCTCCCTGAATTATGCACCACAAGTTTTATGATTGGTCTGTAATGCTATTCTTCCCGCTAACGATCGCCTGTTTTACGGCATGCGGTCCAAATAAGGATAATAATAAAACAGATGTGAAAGAAGTGATGGATATTATCCACAAAATAAACAATTACTGGCAGGCCAATCATCCGGAACAGGGCAATGCATTCTGGCACACCGCGGCCTATCATGCCGGAAACATGGCCGCGTATGAAGTGACCGGAAACCAGGCATACAAGGCATATTCCGAAGCCTGGGCAGAACACAATGAGTGGAAGGGTGCCAAATCAGACGATAAGGAGAACTGGAGGTATTCATATGGGGAGTCTGACGATTTTGTGCTTTTCGGAGATTGGCAGATCTGTTTCCAGGTGTATGCCGACCTGTATAATCTGGATGAGGCAAAAGACGAAAGAAAGATTGCACGCGCGAAAGAGGTGATGGAATACCAGATGAGCACACCCCGGAATGATTACTGGTGGTGGGCTGACGGGCTCTATATGGTGATGCCGGTGATGACGAAACTGTACAATATAACCGGAAACGAACTGTATCTGAGTAAACTTCATGAATATTTCACCTTTGCGAAAGAGCTGATGCATGATGAGGAGAGCGGTTTGTTTTACAGGGATGCCAAATACATATATCCTGCCCACAAGACGAACAATGGGAAGAAAGACTTCTGGGCGCGTGGTAACGGATGGGTATTCGCCGGACTGGCCAAAGTATTACAGGATCTGCCCGAAGACAATCCCCATAGAGATGAATATATAAATGTGTACCGGGATATGGCGAAGGCGCTTGCCGGTTGCCAGCAGGAAGAGGGATTCTGGACGAGAAGCCTGCTCGATGCCGGCCATGCTGCCGGATATGAGACCAGTGGGACGGCATTTTTCATTTACGGCTATTTATGGGGGATAAACAACGGTTTCTTTGATAAAGACGACTACAGCACAGTGGTGGATGAAGGTTGGAGTTACCTGACGAATACCGCTTTACAGGATGACGGCAAGGTCGGCTATGTACAGCCTATCGGTGAGCGGGCCGACCAACATAATGTAAACGCGGAAACCACCGCCGACTTCGGTGTGGGCGCTTTCCTGTTGGCTGCCTCGGAAATGGTGAAATACTATCGCTCTACTCAGCAGTGATTTCATATCCCGGTCATATGAAACTCCGGCTGTTTACTGGAAAATGTTTAGTAACAGTCATGTAGTAGCAAAACACTTGTCAATTTTTTCCCAAACAGTGAAAACCTGTATATCAAAACTGTCCATTTATAATGGAGGCTGCTTTTTTGTACAGCCTCCATTATAAATATTGCCAATTAATACCCCGGATTCTGTTTTAAATTCGCATTCTTTTCCAATTGCGACCTGGGTATCGGTAAGATTGAATGGTAATCTCCATTGGGAGAGTGAGAGAACCATGACTTGCGTGTATAAACACCAAAGCGTATCATATCTTGCCGTCTGCGTCCTTCTTGATTAAACTCCCAACCCAATTCGTCCAGCATGCGTCCGAACGGCACATCCCCACCTCCTTCAAAAGTGTGAGGAACAAGGTCATCTCGACGTCCATAATCGTATACACTCCCTTGCAACAATTGGTCCCCAGTAACTACCGCCTTTTCCGGAGTTGCTTTGAAATTACGTTCCCTCACCCGGGTTACTATTTCAGCCGCCTCGTTGCGAGAACCAGTCCGCAGAAGAGACTCGGCTTTCATCATCAGTACATCCGCATATCTGAAAAGTGGCCAATCATTGCTTAATTGCACACGTGCTCCTATGGCGATTTCAAATTTCCCATGGCGGAAACCATGTATTTCCTCTGATGAAGCAATACTGGGAACTTCGTTTATATAGGATAGCGGTTGACCGGAAAGGTTGCCCATGGTACATAGCAGCATATCTCCTTCTGCGGAATATTGATCGCCCTGGATCCAATTTTCCTTTAAACGTATATCGTCGGGATCAAACGTATCGATGAATTGGGGAACAGCACAGATTCCCCCCCATGGACTTGACGCCAATTTATAGGTTGCCTGGTTCGCAGGTTGCAAGGTCTGCATGTGGATATCAAACGCATTCCAGTCCGTCACGTATTGATCATCAAAGGGAAGAGCCAGAATAATTTCTTTCGCATTTTCATTATTGGTCGCAAAGACATCCCTTTGATTGGCATCCAACTCAAAAAGACCACTTTCAATCACTTTATCACATGCTTCAACACACTCCTGCCAATGTGACGTGCCGGTATATACTTCAGCGTTGAGATACATTTTGGCTAAAAGTGCCCAGGCTGCCCATTGGTTGAAGCGGCCATACATAATGCCACCCTTTTCTTCACTTAATAAAGGCATATTCTCTGTTACTTCCTTTATAACAAAGTCAAAAACGTCCTGACGTGTCGACTGTTCGGGTATAAACCCTTCAGGAATGTCGTATTTGGTCATAATGGGAACATTCCCATAAAGGTCACACAACATATAATAATAAGAAGCGCGCAGGACTTTCAATTCGGCGATCGTCTCCTCTTTTCCTTCCGTTACCGGAATGCTTCCGGATTCAATCTGGAACAATACCCGGTTACAATTATTTACCCCCGCATACAAATGATTCCAACAGTTTTCCACCACTTCATGGTCGGTACTCCACTGGTGTTCGAAAATGAGCCGGTGCACACCCCCATCCACCCATCCATTGGGACGGGCAGGTATCACCGACTGGTCGGAAGATACTTCCATGATCCTCAGGATACTGTTCCAAAATAAAAGTCCTTGCCGCCAGTTCACATACGTGGTTCCGACAATGGAGGCCAGATCTTCGGATGTGGGTTCAAACTGTTCGGATATTATCAAAGAATAGCTGGTATCATGCAATTTAGTACAGTTCGTACAAATGAACGATAGGACAGCTATCAGTATGATTGTTATTTTTGTTTTCATACGACTAAAATATTAAATTAGAAAGTGATATTTGCACCTAACGTAAATGTTCTTGTTTGAGGATACTTGTCACGGTTGTCATTACCGGGATCAAGGCCGATCCTGTTTACTTCCGGGTCGATACCCTTGTATCCCGTTATCGTCAACGCGTTCGCACAGGAACCGTAAAGCCTGAGCGCTTTGACATACCTGGATGGTGTCTTGGTGAATGTGTATCCAATAGTCACATTGTCAATTTTCCAGAAATCACCGTCTTCCACATAATAACTGTTGAATTCCAAAGGAACTTCCTTATTCAACACGGCTTTACCAAAAACTTTATGCTCGGAAGACTTTAAACGGTTATAATTCATGATGCTCGTGTTTTCATAATACATTCTCTGGAAGTTGAGTATCTGGTACTTGAACGCGCCCCGCATCGTGACATTCAGATCCCAGTTTTTAAACGCGAATGAATTATTCCAACCCGCGTAATATTTAGGAAGCCCGTTTCCCAAGATGTGTTTGTTGTCGGTATTGCGTTTGCCGTTGAAATCATCGTAACTGACCGTGTTACCCTCTCCGTCGATATAGATCCATTTTCCTTCTTCATCCACATCGACCACTTTATAACCGAAGAAATTACCGATTTTGTCGCCTATTTCAATTCTATGTGTATAGGTCTGTATCGGTTCACCGGTTGAACCGGGATAAATATAATTGGATGAGACCTGATAAAGATCGTTTGACAAACTCACGAGCTTATCACTATTTGTCGAGAAATTAACGCTTGACTGCCATGTGAAATCCCCTGTTTTGACAGGAACGAAATTAACCAAAACTTCAATGCCCCTATTGCGCAATTTACCGACATTGGCTGTTGTATTATTCACAAGATTAGGAGGAACAGGTACGGAAAAATTATAAATGAGGTCTTTCACATCCCTGTTATAGAAATCAATGGACCCATTGATCCGGTTATTGAGGATGCCAAAATCGAGACCGATATTCCATTCGTGCTTTTCTTCCCACTTAATATGCCTGTTGGTATTCCTCGAAGGAAGCAACGTCCGTATCCATTTCCCATCTGAATAATAATATCCACTGTAAGACAACGTGGCCAGACCGATAAAGGGATCCTGGGGCTGGCTGCCTGTAACTCCGTAGCCGGCACGCAGTTTCAGGTCGTCAAAAAATCCCGTGGATTTTAAAAATTCCTCCTCGCTTAAACGCCATCCTACCGAAACAGCAGGAAACAACCCCCACTCGTTGTTGGTGCCAACCAATTGACTTGCACCCTCATAGCGAAGGCTTGCCATAAATAAATAACGGTCTTTGAAAGAATAGGTCGTCCTGCCAAAAAAAGCAATAAGATTACTGACACCCCGGTCACTGCTGAAACTACTGCGTTTATTGGCCAGCCCTTCTCCCAATTGTATCTGTGAATAGCCGAATATATCGGTGGGAAAATCTTCATTATTGATCCAAAAATTGAAATATTCATTTTCCTGATAACTATAACCGCCCAACAGAGAGAACTGATGCTTCCCAATGCTCTTATTATATTGTGCGGTGAGATCCAGCAAGCGGTCAATCGACTCATCTTGCCCGTTGGAAGCAAAACCATTTCTGGAATCCCTAATATTGGATATATGTTTCTTTGTCTCCGAATATCCTCTCGTCTGATTATATTTACTCAAAGAGAAAACACCGTTTATGGTAAGATCTTTGACGGGATTGTAAACAACGTTCGCATTCAATCTGGAAAATTGCACCTTGTTGCGTCCATCACTTTCCTCTAATCTTGAAACGGGATTTTCATAATTGAAGAGCCCCGGCTCTTCATACCATGAACCGTCTTCATTTTTTACAGGCGCGGTGGGATTCATGATCTGGGCTTGCCGATAGGTGTAACCGTTGAAGCTATACCCGTCGCCGGTTGTTGTAAAGGTATTATTCCTGCTGATGATTTCGAGGTTGGCCCTCACTTTATCATCAAACAAGCTATGATTGACTTTTGCCCTTACATTCATATTTTCATTGTCTGACTTTTTAAATATGCCTTGCGTGTTCCTGTAATTCACATTCAGTAAATAATTCGTTTTATTGGTCCCCCCGGTAAAAGTCACATTATGCACATGGCTCACAGGGGTACGGGTTATTTGTTTCAACCAATCCGTATCGTATCCTTTATCCCAGCTTGCAGGTCTATATTCTTCGGCGATTTGCCTCCGATAATCCTCGGCCGTGAGCATTTCCATCTTTCGACTTATCGCCTGAGTGTAAACATACGTATTATACTCCACAGTGTTGAAATTTGTTTCTTTTGCCCTTTTGGTAGTAATAATAATGACGCCATTGGTACCCCGTGTCCCATAAATTGCCGCGGCAGAACCATCTTTTAAAACATCAATGGTTTCAATATCTTCAGGGGAGATCAAACTGAAACTCCCCGGCACACCATCAATAATTACCAATGGGTTTGTACTGGTCCCGTTAATAGTAGAGCGTCCGCGAAGTAACATCTGGGTACTTGCAGTAGGATCACCCGAGGGCAGGGAAATCGTCAAACCGGCAACCTTTCCCTGGATCAACTGTCCAACATCCTGAACCATTCCTTTATTGAAATCATCCGCCCGGACAGTCGCCACGGAACTGGTAATGTCCCCTCTTCTCTGTGTGCCGTAGCCTATCACGACGACCTCCTCCAGCGCCATGGCATCTTCCTCCAAGATTATATTGAAAGATGTGCTTCCCGAGGTGTTAACTTCCTGTGTCAGATAACCAATATAGGAAATCTGAAGTACAGCATCGCTTTCTATCGTAATGGAAAACTGTCCGTCCAAATCGGTCACAGTCCCGTTTGTGGTGCCTTTTTCCATAACATTGGCTCCGATAATAGCTTCTCCATTTACATCCGTTACGGTTCCGGAAATTTCTCTTTTTTGCTGTTGCTCTCTCAAAGAGGCCTTTGTTTCAACAACATGGTCGATCGCAAAACTGTTAAGTGTACCCAATAATACAAAAACAGCAACCCAATGGATGGGCAAGGAAAACCTTCCCCATCGAAAAGATTTAATGATTTTCATTGTCTTCACCTGATTAAAAATTTGAATAAAAAAAACACAAAATACGTTTTCACACACTACCCAATCGACTATCTCGGACTGTGCAATGTACCAGACATGTTATATAGACTTATCGAAACAAAGGTAATAATAAGTGTACAAACATACACTTATTATTTATATGTTTTTAAACATAAAATTGAAAATATATTTATCGTTAACGCGCAAAAAAGAAAGACCTTTTTTATCACCTTTCAATTTCTCGTAATTCAAAGACTTGATCAAAAATAAATCTTCCATCCGTATTGCCCTTTTTGTAAAGCTTTCACACATTTCAAATAACCATTTACTACTTGGGGCTGGAAACGGTATTTCTTCTTTGCCGTTTTTCCCGTTTCATCTGGTTTTCGTCGATACTAGAGAATTTTAAAGGGGATCATATATATCCTTTATTCCGTTTTGATCTTTTTAAGGTATTCCGAAGGAGACAGGCCGAATTCTTCTTTGAAGCATTGCCTGAAATAAACAGGACTGCTCATGCCGACCCTGAAGGAGACTTCCGAGATATTGTATTTTCCTGTTAACAGGAGGCGCTCCGCATTATTCATCTTTACTTTGCGCACAAACTCATTGGTGGAAATACCCGTCAGCGCTTTCACTTTTCTATAGAGGGTGGAATTACTCATAAAGAGCTTACCGGACAAATAGCTTATGTCGACTTTTTCCGATTGGATATTTTCCTCGATCAGGCGTGTCAGGTTCTCCAAAAACTCATTGTCAAGTTTGTTGAGTGACTCTTTAAAGAGGGCGCTTTTTTCATCTTTCCCCGAGTCGAGCACGAACTGTGTGGCCAGTCTTTTTCGGGTCTCCAGCAGGTTATTGATGCGGCTGTGAAGAAGAGACGCGCTGAATGGTTTTGTCAGATAAGAATCGGCCCCTGATCTGTAACCCTCTTCTTTATCCTGTATTGAATCTTTGGCCGTGAGCAGGACAACCGGGATATGACTGGTTCTTACGTCCGCCTTTATCTTCTGGCAAAAAGTGATCCCATCCATACCGGGCATCATGATGTCGCTCACAATGATATCAGGAATATGGGTGAAGGCCGCATCGCATCCCTCTTCGCCTTCACCCGCGGTAATCACATGGAATGAGTCAGACAAAGAGTCAAGTATATATTCACGGATCTGCGGGTTATCCTCAACCACCAGCAAAATAGGTTTCCCGTTCGACTTTGTCTCCTCGGCAGATTCATTTATACTTTCCGATGATTCAGGAGTCTCTTCGTCCCGGTCATTGTGTAATGCATTCGGATACATATTATGTGTGAGCAATGAAAAATAGAAACTACTGCCTTCGTTTATTTTACTTTCAACCCTGATCTCTCCCTCATGCAGATCCGCGAGATTTTTCACAAGCGCGAGCCCTATACCCGTGCCCGGGACCTGCCGGGTAGCTTTTGCCTGGTAGTATCGGTCAAAAATACGGGCCTGGTCTTCTTTTGATATTCCGTAACCGGTATCCTCCACCTTTATTTCGGTATAGGAAAGATTATTACGCGTTGTTGTGTATAAAGATATTGTTATTGATCCTTGGTCAGTATATTTCATCGCATTGGAGATGAGGTTATCCAATATGATATTCACAATCTCTTTGTCAAAGTAGAGAAACATCTCCTCTTCCTCAATATTTACCCCAAATTGGATGTTTTGTTTCACATTCAGCTCCATGTATTTAAGTCCGGCTTCTTTTACCAGGACAGCCAGATTGGATTTACTCACACGGAGTTTTCTGTTCCGGGTCTCCGCTTTCCTGAATTCGAGTATTTGATTGATAAGGTTCAATAGTTGGAGCGCACTCTGATGCACCACGGATATTTTCTGCTGCTGTTTAGGCAACAATTGAGCATCCTTTTGTAAATCCTCCAGAGGACCCAATATAAGTGTCAGCGGCGTACGTAACTCATGGGCAATATTCGTGTAGAACCTCAATCGCTCATTATTCAATTCCTGCTCCTGCTCACGGTTATTCTTCTCCAACTCATAAGAACTCTGCATTTCCAATCTTTTTTTATAAGCCAGCAGGAAAAAGAACACGATGAGCAGGCCTGCCGTCACATAAAGCGTTTTAGCCCACCAGGTGAGCCATAAAGGAGGCTGTATATGAATGGAAAGGGGATAGATGCTTTCCGGAGACCACGCCTGATTTCTTATCCGTGTGTTGACAAGGAATTTATAACGTCCCGGAGGGACATTACGGAACATGACCGTATTGTCGTTTACCGTATGCCATACTTCATCCAATCCTTCCAGCATATATGCATAATCCACGTGATTGGTCAACGAATAGTCCTGAATGTTGAAAGAGACACTGAATGTATTCTGTTTATGATTCAGAACGATATGTCTGTTTTTTTCCACAAATGAGTTGACATGCCGGTCATTCTTCGGTGCCACTCCCGATTCATAGATTTTCATGTCAGTTATAACAACCTGAGGCACAATACGCTCTTCCAATACAAAGGCTGGACTAAAATAGCAAACCCCTTTGTTATATCCGAAATAGATGCTCCCTTTTTTGTCTTTTGTCACGGCACCGGATGAGAAACTACCCATGGGCGACTTATCGAGGAGGTTGTAATTATGGAATTGTTTTTTTGCTCTTACATAACAAGTGATTCCGTCGTTACTGCTGAACCAGATATTTCCCGCGGCATCCTCTGTGATGGCCCGGATATTGGTATTATGTAAACCATTGTCACGCTGAAAGACCTCGTAATTGAACGAATGGGATTCCGCAAAACGTACCAGTCCCTCCCCTGTGGCAATCCATATCTCTCCGTATGAATCCCGGAAGATCTGATTTATAGTATTGGAACAGAAATTGTTGTATTCATTAAAGCCGGCCAATAACTGCATATCTTTGGTATAAACGGCAAGTCCCAGCCCAAAGGTACCAATCCACATCCGTCCGAGATGGTCCTGATTAATCGCTCTCACCTGATCCTCCGGTAGCTGGTTGTTTTTTGCGTTATAGTGATCTACCATTCTCTTTGTTTTCCCATCCAACACCCAGATGCCTTCCTGAGTACCCACCCATATATTGGCATCGGCATCCTCAAAGAAGCAGCGGACATCCCAATTGCGACCACCATTCACCACAATAGGTTGGATTCTTTTGCGCTGGCAATCGTAAAAGTCTATCCCCGTCAGAAAAGATCCCAGCCAGATATTCCCCCGGCTGTCTTTCATCATTGTCTGTATCGTATTATGCGTAAGAGTGCCCCTCTCTTTGTTGTATATGCGGACGCGCTGTCCGTTCTCAAAAACATTGACACCGCTTCCGTCGGTACCGATCCATAGCCTTTCATCGTTATCTAAACATAAACTCAATGCAATACGGTTATTCAGACTATTCACATCGTCCGGTAGCGGGGAGTATCCGTAAGATTCGAATAGCGGTTGGGTGTGACCGATAAAATTGATTCCTCCACCATAGGTGGCTAACCATATATTGCTGAATGAATCCTGAAAAATCGCCCTGACCGTCGCCACGGAAAGGCTATGTTTATTATGTCCTGCCATGTAATGTTGTATGGAAGGCTGGCCCGACGGCATAAAAAAATGTTGCTTTAGATCAATCACGGCAATACCGTTGAGTTCTGTTGCCACCCACAACTTATTGTCGTTCATCTGCCGGATATCGAATATCCGGGAAGTTAGTATTCCCCGGGAAGAACTGCCCACAGAAATAAATCTGCCCGTATCACTGTGAAAAAGGGCCAAACCCTTATCGGTACCTACCCAGATATTGTTGTGCGTGTCTTTGTATATACATCTCACCTCGTTTCCGGGGATGCTGCCCTGGTCGGAAGGGTCATTCCGGAAGTTGACAACCTGTCCGTCATTCAATGACAAAACACTCATTCCATGCTGTACATGTCCGATGTAAAGATGCCCGTTATGGTCGTCCAATATTGTCCATACCATATCCGACACCAGATCAGGCAAAGTTTCTGTATTATAGTGAGTAAATCCTTTTGCACGCTTGTCAAAATATTCTACCCCCCGGTAATAGGTACTGATCCACAGGTTGCCGTCGGCAGCAGGAGTAATCGATGTGATATCATTGGTGACAAGACTTGAAGGGGAATCATCATGATGTGTGAAAACTTCTAAAGTGTTATGCTCATAGTTGTACGCATCCAGTCCGGCGCGTTGAGTCGCTATCCAAATGACAGGTTCAGCCGGATCGGCGTAAATATAATTGAGTTCATTGCCGCTGATATTTCCGGTATGCTTGTAGTAACTGGTAAAACGGGTTCCGTCGAATTTATTGAGGCCCTCTTCAGTGGCAAACCAGAGGAACCCATCTTTATCCTGTGTGATACTTACCACATAATTATTGGATAATCCCTGCTCCCGTCCCAGTGAAGCGATGACAGACGGCTGGGCTTGCACTCCGGCCATCATGGCAACTAAAATCGGTATCAAAAACATCCCTCTCTTTGTACCCTTCATACTATAAAACAGCTTCATGATTCAAATATAACACTAATTTATATTCCAGTGATGTTAAATGACGCGTTGCATGATTTAACGTCCTTCTTTGCATGATTTCTGTCTCATCCCGGCTTGCAATTTGTCATAATTTTGCCTCTTCATATGTTGCGAATCGAGGTCGGATGAACATTGGCATAGAATTCAAAAATGGCGTTATAATCTAAAAAAAGCATAAAAGGATGAAAACAAAAAATTATTATTATTCTGCAAAAAGGGGGTTGAAATATTTTATCAACACCTTCCTGCTATGGATTTTTTCATTATCAGCCTTATGGTTTACAGGATGTGATGGTGATGATGGATATCCAGAGGTTGACGGTCAGAATCCTGTGCTGACATTGACAACGACTCATATTCAGTCCGGGGTTGGACGGACAATCACCATTGAAGGGAGTGTCAGCGATAAAGACGGAATTTCAGCGATCAGACTCGAATGTGAGGATCTTCATCTCGATAAGACCATTAACCTGATCGAGATTTATGAAAAACCGCTCGAAGCGTATGATCTGAGTTACAAATTCAATATTCAGAGGGATGAGACCGGAGACCAATTTACCATTAAAGTCACGGTGACCGACGTGGGAGGCCGCACTGTCTCGCAAGATTTACTGGTGACAATGGACGGTGATTTTGAGAAACCTGTATTCACACTATCTCCGGACAAGAATATTACGGTGCTTATTAAAGCCGAGACTAAATTTAATCTGCGTTTTTCCGTTTCAGACGATCGTGCTTTAGATTATGTGACGATTGAGATTCCAGGTATAGAGGGTTTTACATCACTCCGGTTGGAAGCCGACGGAGAGAAAACATTTGATTTCGTAGAACGAATCACCTTGCCGAACATCGAGCAAATCTACAATGTGACGATTACAGCCGTGGACAGAATGGGAAATGAATCGGTGGCCGCGAGTATGATCTCAGTGTCAGAAATGCCCGATTTCGAAAAAATGTATCTGGCAGACGTCGCCACAGTGAAAGAATTGAACAGTGACGTATTCGGGGTCCCGATGCGTATTGAACGTACAGGCGATTATCAATACAAGGCCAATTACTATAACCAGCAGGCAGGCACGAAAATCTTCTTCCTGCCGCAAAAGAGCGATTTCTCTCCGATTTGCTTCGGACTCGACCCCGAAGATAACAGTAAATTGACAGACGATCCTGAAACAGC
Organism: Proteiniphilum sp. X52; assembly: GCF_003712195.1. GTDB lineage: Bacteria > Bacteroidota > Bacteroidia > Bacteroidales > Dysgonomonadaceae > Proteiniphilum. The sequence continues at coordinate 126,967 of NZ_RDSD01000004.1, forward strand.
AAAACCGATCGTACTGGAGCAGGCCAATATTTACTATGAGATCACATTTGACACCCAAAAGAGTACTTACAGCATCAGGACTTACCCCATCGCCGAAGCTGTTAATCCCATACCTCACACATATGGCTCAACAAGTCTCGACACATGGGGAGACGGCGGTTCCTGGCTGCAAGAGTTTTACTTTGGTTACATGACAAGTAATCCGCGCGAAGTAGAACGATTCACGCAGGACAAAACCAACCCGAACCTCTTCTATCTCGAAGAGTCACTATTCCTTGAAGCCGGCACTCAGATGAACTTCGTTATCCACAACTGGCATTCCGACGGTTGGTGGAACTATTGCACATGGCGTGTGGACAATTCCGCTGAACCCGAAATCTTCGGATACTACGGCAAAGAGGCCAAATACACCAATCCCGCGTGGACAAAACCTGACCATGTAGGGGATAACTGGGCGAAACCGGCCGTGAACACCACCGGAAATTACAAACTTATATTTGATGCTCATCTTGAAAGGGCCAAACTGGTTCCCGCTAATTAATTAAGTAACATTTGATATGAAACCGACATGTTTAAAATAATCATTAAACACCCGAAGGGAATGATTATTTCCGTTAAGCTAAATGAGCAAAGGATAAACTTGTTTGGACTATGCCATAGCGAGGAATTGAAAATCGAGGAGCGGAGGCGACTCAAATATCTAACTTTAGTGAATATTTTGAACATCGAAGGTTCCATATACCGAAATAAAAAAATAAAATAATCATATGAAAAAACAGATATTATTATTGTGTCTTGCCTTGATAAGCCTGGGCGCCCATGCGCAGATCACTGTGAGGGGTAAAGTCACTTCAGCAACGGACAATGAGCCGCTGATCGGCGCGACAATACAGATAAAAGGTTCGGGTAACGGGACTGTGACTGATCTGGATGGTAATTACTCATTGAGCAATATCGCTGAAGACGATGTTCTTGTCTTCTCTTCGATAGGTTATGAAACCCAAGAGATCAGGGTAGCTCATCAGAACACAATCAATGTGGTGATGAAAGAGGCACAGGAGCTGCTTGAAGAACTGGTGGTGATCGGTTACGGCACCGTGCGGAAGAGCGACCTGACCAGCTCCATCTCCACCATAAAAGGTGAGGAAATCACCAAGGTAACTACCGGTAACGCCATGGATGCCCTTCAGGGCAAGATTAACGGGGTGCAGGTGACCAGTGGAGGCGGACCGGGTACAACTCCCAAAGTACTGATCCGCGGTGTCACCACAGTGAATGGCAGCGACCCGTTGTACGTGGTTGACGGAATGCCTGTGGGCACGAACATCAATTTTCTGAACAGCAACGACATCGAGTCCATGGAAGTGCTGAAAGATGCTTCGGCTGCCGCCATCTACGGTACGCGTGGTTCTAACGGTGTCATCCTGATCACGACTAAAAAAGGTTCTGCAGGAAAGACCTTGTTCAATTTCTCTTCTTCAATCGGTTTCCAGACTATCTCCAATCCGAATATGGCGAAAGCTTCGGAATATGAACAGGTTTTCAAGGCCCGTTACACAAACGACGGACGCACGCCCGTATGGAACAGCAAAGACAATATCACCGATGCCGAAGGTACCGACTGGTGGAATGAAGTTGTCAACAAAACGGCGCTGGTACAGAACTACGCTTTCGGTGTTTCAGGAGGAAACGACAAACTGGTGTATAACTTGAGCATGGGCTATTTCCGCAACAATTCACAGTACGATGTGGGATACTGGGATAAGATCAATCTGCGGTTGAATACGGAATATACATTCAATCAGCATGTAAAGATGGGTTTTGATATTGCTCCACGTGTAGAGTCGTGGGATAATACCCCGAATTTATTTTCAGCAGCGATGGCCATGGATCCCACTACTCCTGTTTTTAAACCGGAGGAAGAATGGGTAGACAATCACTATAACAATTACGCGCGTTCTCACAACAACCAGGAATGGAACCCCGTCGCGTCGCTCGCGCGCCAGAACGCTTACTCCCGCGAGTACGGGGTGATTGTGAATCCCTATTTACAATTGACTCCGTTCAAAGGATTAACACTGCGTACCCAGTTTGGCGCCAATGCCCATATCCGTCGTTCGGACGCCTTTACTCCGGAATTCGAGATCGATCAGCTCGAGAAATCCACTTACAGCAATGTCTCCCGGGAGATGAAAGAATGGTTGGACTGGAACTGGACGAATACCGCGAATTACATGCGCACTTTTGACGATAAACATAATCTTAACCTCATGGCGGGTTTTACCGCGGAACGCTTTGCCGAATACTGGGTAAAGGGAGCGCGCGACGATACTCCCAATAATTCCGAAAATTTGCAGGAGGTAAGCGCCGGCACACTGAATCAACAAGCCACAGGTAATACCGCATACAGTTCTTTACTTTCTTATATCGGGCGTGTGATGTACAATTACGATGGTCGTTACTATCTGACCGCTTCACTCCGCACAGATGGTTCTTCCAAATTTCCTGAGGGCAACAAATATGCAGTATTCCCATCCATATCAGCGGCCTGGCGTTTAACCGGGGAAGAGTTCATGCAGCACCAGGATATTTTCAACAACCTGAAATTACGCGCAGGTTGGGGGCGTGTGGGCAACCAGAATATCGACAACTCCGCTTACCTGACCCTTCTGTCAAGTGCCGACGCCGTATTTGGCAGAAACCCCAGCCGTGTGACCGGTACCACCATCTCCTCTGTCGGCAACAACAGGCTGAAATGGGAAACTGTGGAAGACTATAACTTGGGATTGGATATGTCATTTCTGGATTCCCGTCTGAATGTGACATTTGACATCTATCAAAAAAAGTCATACGACATGCTTTATAAAAAACAGAATATCTTTGCCGTAGGATATCCTGACTGGAATAGCCAGGTAACCATGAATATCGGGAGCATGAAAGCTTCCGGTTGGGAATTGAGCTTTGACTGGAACGACAGGATAACCAATGATTTTAGTTATAATATCGGCCTGAACCTTTCGGCTGTGAAAAATAAAGCAGTGAAACTTTCCGGAGACGGTCCGGTCAATACCGGCGGTTTCAACTCCGATCAGATTATCCGTAATGAAGATGGCGCGGAAATCGGCCGCTTCTATGGATATGTGGCAGACGGACTGTTCCAGAATTTAAGTGAAGTGTATGCTCATACCGATGAGCATGGAACCATCCTCCAGCCCAACGCGCAACCGGGTGATATCCGTTTCAGGGATTTGAACCATGACGGTGTGTTGGATGAAAATGACAAGACTTATATCGGGAATGCCTATCCCGATTTGATGGCCGGTCTGAACTTGGCTTTTAACTATAAGAGCTTCGATTTCAATGCTAACTTTTACGGCACGTTTGGTAACGATGTTTTCAACACCACCAAGAGATTGTATGCCGGCACGAACGGTAGCAACGTGTATGCCGGCACGCTAAACAAAGTTTGGCATGGCGAAGGGACCAGTAACGACATTCCCCGCTTGACGGTTAACGACAATAACTTAAACTACACCCGCGTGTCCAGCTTCTATGTGGAAGATGGGTCGTATTTCCGCTGCAAGCTGCTCCAGCTGGGTTATACCTTGCCAAAGAATATTATTCCCGGCACAAACCTTCGTGTCTCATTCTCCGCACAAAACCCCTTCACCCTCACCAGCTATTCGGGAATGGACCCGGAACGTCCACAGATGGGTGAAAGCGTCATTGAAACCGGAATTGACTGGATAGCTTATCCCAACCCGCGTACTTTTTTATTCGGTATTGATTTAAAATTCTAATGATTATGAAACAGATATTTATTATATTGGCACTCTTTGCCACCCTATCCTTTTCGGCATGCTCCGACTTTTTGGTGGAAGACGTGAGGGGACAAGAGAATCTCGACACCTACTTTCAAAGTGAAAACGATGCGGAATCGTTTCTCACTGGCTGCTACAATGCGATCACCTACCATGGCTGGTGGCAAGTTGAAAACTTCTGGATTTTGACCGATATGTGTAGCGATGACCTCTGGATGGGTAACACCACGCAAGACCAAAGCGGGTACATCTCTCTGGCACATTACCAGGGTGTCGGTCAAAGCAATGGCACCATATCCAACTTCTGGCAATACCGTTATAAAGGTATCCTACGCTGCAATATCGCTATTGAGCGTATCCCTGAAGCACCTATCCGGGATGAGAGAAAAAAAGAACGCTTCATAGCCGAAGCCAAATTCCTGCGTGCTTATTTCTATTTTGAACTGGTAAAGAACTTTGGCGATGTACCTATTATACAAGGATTTTTATTGCCGGAAGAAGTGAGCGGCATCACGCGTTCGAGTACCGAAAATGTGTATGCCTTGATCGAACAGGATCTCACAGATGCGGCCAACGTACTTCCTCAGCGCAGTGAATATGGTGCCGATGACATGGGGCGCGCAACCCGCGGTGCCGCTCTCGGGATGTTGGGGAAAGCCTTTCTTTATCAGAATAAATTTGCAGAGGCCAGGGATATCCTCAAAACAGTCATCAATGAAGGTGAGTATAAGCTGATGACCGATTTCGGGGATGTATGGAGTATCGATGCCGAAAATAATGAAGAGTCGCTCTTCGAGGTGCAGAACATGTATGACGAGACCTATGAACTTGGCGGCAGCTTGTCTATCGTGACAGGCAACCGTTCCGGCGGCGACCAGGATGGATGGGCCTGGGGATTGCCTACTGCCAATCTTGAGAATGCTTTCATTGAAGCCGGGGACACAGAACGACTCAGATGGACAATTATCAAACACGGCGCGACAGAAATAGCGGGAGAAAACCAGTTCGACCAACTCATTACCGCGCAGGGTAACCAGAATGGTGACGGCACTTATTGTATTGATCCCGCAAAACATAAGTCGGCCCGCGTCAATCGCAAATTCTGGTTGCCTTTTACAAAACGTCCCGCAAATTATAATCAACCCAGAGTGCCTTTGAATCATCGCATCCTGCGCTATGCCGACATCCTTCTGATGTATGCTGAGGCTTGCAATGAGACCGGCGACGATGCCACGGCCCGTAACGCCTTGAATCAGGTACGCGACCGTGTTAACCTTGGCGCCGTAACGCTCAGTGGAAATGAACTTCGTAATGCCATCCGCGCCGAGCGTCGTCTTGAACTGGCATGTGAAAACCACCGACTCTATGACATCCGCCGCTGGACCGACGACAATGGAAAGAAGATGATTGCCAATATCATGGGAGTGAATGGATCATTTGTGCAATGGAACACGAGTGAAACAACCGCTGATCCTTATGAATGGGAGAATCAGTATGAACCCAGTAATAAAGGGATCACATTCAACGAAAACCGGGACTTGCTCTTCCCGATTCCGCTCTATGAAATCACCATGTCCAATGGTTCGATCACACAGAATCCGGGTTGGAATTAAGAAGCTGTTTTGAATTTTTTCATCCATTGTTTTTTAGCCATTTTTTGATGGATTTGGGTTTTCATTGATTCAAATGTGGCGGGCCACTTAAAAGAAATGAAAGTTCAAAGTCGCGAAAAAGGGCAAAAAACAATAGGAAAGAGTGGAAAAATAAGCGTGAAATAATTACTCGTAAAATTCAAAACAGTTTCTAAATAATTCTCCAAGTGAGTCATATTTCTGCCGCGGGTTGTTCAGAAAAATTATCCGCGGCAGTTATATCAAAATAACATTCACTATGAAATTTAAATATTATCCCTGCTTACTTTTAATATTTGTAATTTCCGCCTGCGACCACGGCACAGACCCGGAACCCGGACAGACGGGTACAAACGTGGAAAAGGCGGTTACGATTGATATCGGAAAAACGTTTCAGACGATAGACGGATTCGGTGCTTCGGACTGCTGGACGGCCAATTATGTTGGTAGAGACTGGGAAGGGAGCCAGAAGGAATCGATAGCCCGTTTGTTATTTTCACAGGATATCAATAATGGTGCCCCGGAAGGAATAGGCTTGTCGATGTGGCGTTTCAACCTGGGAGCAGGAACGGCAGAACAGGGTGATGATAGTGGTATCGACGACAAATCGCGCCGCGCGGAATCTTTCCTCAATGCCGACGGGACTTATGATTGGAGCCGTCAACGGGGGCAACAGTATTTTCTGGAAAAAGCGCGCGATTATGGCTGCGGGTCGTTCGTGATGTTCAGCAATTCGCCGCCGGTTCACTACACCTACAACGAAAAAGGATTTTCGGCACGCGGAGCACGGAGTAACCTGAAGGAGGAACACTACGGTGATTTTGCAGCTTACATGGCCAACGTGGCAGAATACTTCAAAAACAATAAAAATATTACATTCTCATACATAAGTCCGGTGAACGAACCTCAATACAATTGGGAAGGCGGCCAGGAGGGAAGTGGCTGGCAAAATGCCGAAATAAAACGCCTGGTTATTGAACTGGATAACGCCCTCAGCCGGAAAAACCTGGATAGCAGGATCCTTATTACGGAATCAGGAGACTGGGAGTACCTTTATAAAATAAAGGGTGATGCTGCCCGCAGCGATCAAATAACCGAGTTTTTCTCGCCAGAGTCAGCCAATTATATCGGTGACCTCACGCATGTGGATATCCTGATAGGGGGACACAGTTACTGGACAGACGGAAACTGGGATACGATGAAAAGTGTCAGAAGTCAACTGGGAGCAGCGGCGTCGGCAAAAGGATTAAAAATATACCAGACCGAATGGAGCATGCTTGGAGATCATTTCAACGACAAGGATTATCCCGGGCACGAGTCGGCGACTCCTCTTGACATAGCGCTTCACATGTCAAAAGTCATCTATCACGATTTAACCACCGCCAATGTCTGTTCATGGTCGTTCTGGACCAGTATGGACATGGCGCGCTGGGATCATAAGAACCGTTTTCTGCTGATCGACCTGGTTCCGGGAAGCGGTATTTACGGTGATATTTCCGAAAGCGGCAGGCATGAGGCCACCAAAACTTTGTGGGTATTGGGAAATTACAGTCTGTTTATCAGGCCGGGCTACCAACGTGTCGATCTGAGCATAGAGAATCCCTCGAGCTCGTTTTTCGGATCCGCCTGGATCTCCCCCGACAAAAAACGGCTGGCGGTGGTATATACCAATATGACCGGAAAATCTATCGCCATTGATCTGAACGTTACGGGGCTGGGAAGGTACTCATCGGTGAAACAATATACTACATCCCGGACACAAGACCTGAGAGAAAATACTCCTTCCGGGGAGGAAACAGTGATTGACCCTTTGTCCGTTACCACATTCGTCTATGAATTTTAATTAATTAATCATCGCATGCGAAAAAAAACTCTGTCAATCGTTATTTTACTGGTTATGTGCATTGCCCCATCTCTCCGGGCGCAGGTCTCTTTCGGGTCGCCTGAAAAAATCAATGACAACTGGAAATTTGTCCTGAACGACGTGCGCGACGGACAATCGGTCACATTGGACGACACAAGGTGGCAACAGATATCGTTACCCCATGACTGGAGCGTAAAAGGGCAGTTAAGTCCCACACTTGCCAGTTGCACGGGATACCTTCCCGGAGGCATTGGATGGTACCGTAAAACAATCGATATTCCAGCCGACAAACAGGGACAGAAAGTATATCTCTATTTCGAAGGAGTGTATAACCGCAGCGAAGTATTCCTCAACGGGCAGCCTCTCGGCAAGCGCCCTAACGGGTATATCTCGTTCATGTATGATGCGACACCCTATATTCAATACGGTCGGGAGAACGTAATCGCAGTACGGGTCGATCACAGCCGATATGCCGATTCGCGATGGTACACCGGTTCGGGGATTTACCGCGATGCGTGGGTGGTATATGCCAACCCCGTACATATTGCCCGATGGGGTGTATACGCCTATCCTGAACAAACAAAGAACGGCTATCAACTGAATGTGGAGGTCGAAATAAATAATGAAGAAGAGAGCAATGCCTCTTTAACAGTCGTGAATGAATTATACTCCGCGGAAGGAAAGCTTGTGACAAGGGACTCGAAGAAGTTCACGGCAAAGCCGGGCAATGAAAATAAACTGACCACTTCATTGAAGGTAAGCAAACCGGCGCTCTGGTCCCTGTCCGATCCTACTCTGTATGAGTTAAAGACGATCGTGCTGAAGGGTGGAGTTGAAACCGATCGGACCACAACCCGTACCGGATTCCGCACCTACACCTTCGATCCCAATAAAGGATTTGCTTTGAACGGGGAGTGGACGAAAGTGAAAGGAGTATGCATACATCATGACGCGGGTGTACTGGGGGCGGCTGTTCCCCGGGAAGTATGGAAAAGACGTTTACAGACCCTGAAAGAGATCGGCGTGAATGCAGTGCGAACGAGCCACAATCCGCAGGCCACCGATCTTTACGGTCTCTGTGATGAGATGGGCCTATTGGTACTTAATGAGATGTATGACGAGTGGGTATTTCCCAAACGCAAATGGATGGAAGGTTGGAATGTGGGCACTCCCGGCTTTCAGGGTTCTTACGACATCTTCAAGGAATGGGGAGAGATCGATCTGGCCGACCTGGTGCGGCGCGACCGGAATCATATCTCTGTTTTTGCATGGAGCATCGGCAACGAGGTGGACTATCCCAACGATCCCTATTCGCATCCGGTGCTCGGGGGAGAGAAAGCAGGATTCACGCAGGCCTCTTATGGCGGTTATAATCCCGATGCGCCCGATGCAATGGAACTGGGTAATATCGCAAAGCGTCTCGCAGGAGTGGTAAAAGAATATGACCGGTCACGCCCGGTAACTGCGGGATTAGCCGGAGTGGCCATGTCGAACGAGACTGAATACCCGGGCGCATTGGACATCGCAGGATATAATTATACCGAAGACAAGTATGACAGTGATCATGAGAAATACCCTGACCGGGTGATCTATGGAAGCGAGAACCGGCACGATATGGCTGCATGGAAGGCTACGCGCGACAGGGAGCATATTTTCGGCCAGTTCCTCTGGACCGGGATCGATTATCTCGGGGAGTCGGGCAGATGGCCTTCAAGAGGTTTCTATTCCGGCTTGCTCGATTTCGGTGGATTCATCAAACCACGGGGATATTTCCGCCAGTCGTTATGGTCGGACAAGCCCATGGCCTACCTGGGAACATATCCCACACCGGGCAGGGGCGGCAGTATCCAGTCGAAGGATGTATTGTCGCAGACGGAAACCGGGAATGTTTCGAACCATCAGGAAAGAGCACCCTCGATGGATGCATGGTCCGTATGGAACTACCGGGAAGGCCAATTGATACGGGTGGTATGCTATACCAATGCCGCCAAGGCAAAGCTGTTGCTCAACGGCACAGAGGCGGGTGAGACAAAAGAGTATGACGACAATACCGGCATTATATTCTGGGATATTCCCTACAAGGCCGGAAAATTGGAAGTGGTGGGTATGGATAAGGATAACAACCCTGTTGCCGGCTATGCCATACAATCATCGAAACGGCCCCATGCTTTACAGATCGTTCAGTGCGAAAAGCGGATAGATAAAGGGAGAGGGTTGGCCCAGATCGTGCTGCAGGTGGTGGATGAAGACGGCGTTCCGGTGATGCTCTCCGACGATGAGGTTACCTGCCGGATAAGCGGTCCCGCCAAACTTCTCGGTCTGGAAGCCAGCAACAATTCCGATATGGGCGACTATACCGACAACAGCCATCGCGTGTTCCACGGACGTATCCTGGCTTATGTGCAGGCAACCGGCGAGAAGGGCGAAATAAAGATAGGGTTTGCTTCTCCCTGGCTGGAACCGGCGGAAATAACAGTGACGGCTGAATAATTCATGCCTGCATCCTTTTCTTATATTTACCCGGACTTTCTCCCGTGAGTTTTATAAAAAGCCGGTTGAAATAAGAAATATTTTCGAAACCTAAGCCATACGCGACATCCTTGATATGGACATTATCGACTAACAGTCGCAGTTGGGCGTATTCAATCTTCTTTTGATTGATATATTTGCCTGGGGTACAGTTCATCTCTTTTTTGAAGAGGCGGATGAAATGATCTTTGGTCAAGAAACACATATCGGCCAAATGATTGATGTCGATCATGCTGTCAATATTTTTATGAATGTGGCGGAGAGACATAAGTATCCGCTCTTCAATATGCTCATTTTTATGAACCGCCTGCGCTAAAAAACGAGATATAATTTGTTTAATTATCGCCTGTGTCTCCATTTCAAAGGCAATGGGACTTTGCTTTTGGAGAATCATATTTTGCTCAATATTCGCCGAATTATCATAAAGGTATGGATCGTAATACTTTAATTCTCTACCCGGATTTATTTTTATCAGACGTTCAATCAATTGTATATCCAGAGGATCCGATTTGATTTCTACCGGAAAATCAAGCAAATCAAATATACTCAGGTTCTTTCCCGGATTTTCATATATATGGATATAATAAAGTTCCAAAATACCGTCGCTTTCATAGGCATGCCTTGTAAAGGAAGGAGTCATATATAAATGATCTTTTTTCAGTTCGAAGACGCCATCTTCCCTGATGATCTTTGCCGTGCCGTTTTTCACATAATGTATCCGGGTGAAAGGGCTATCGACATTCTTCCAGTTCCAGTCAGCATTATGATAGGCATAGCCCACATTCAATAAAATGAAATCTCTTCTTAATCCTTCTTTATTCATTCTCACCGCTATTTGGGCTGTAAATATAGCAATAATATCGATAAAGTGCAATTTTATATCGATAACATATAAAAAATGAGATGCTAACAATCTCTAATTTTGCACAGTGAGAATTTTACTGGTGAAAAGGAGAATTCCGTGCATGAAGACAAAGCAATTTATTGAAAAACAAGAAACTGTTTCTTTCAAGTGGCCCGCCACATTTCAATAAATGAAAATCCAAATCCATCAAAAAATGGCTAAAAAACAATGGATGAAAAAATTCAAAACAGCTTCTAATATGTGAGAATGAAAAAAGATCTATTTACGGGAAAAATGCAAGAAAGGTCATGATATATACATCCTGTATTGTGTAATAATTAATAAACTATTAAATATCAATGTTATGTGCAAGACACATTTAGTCTGTTTTTTCATCTTTTTGATGAGCGGCATTTCGGTTTTTGCTCAAAGGAGCATAACCGGGAAAGTGGTTGATGTCAATGGGGAATCGCTGATTGGTGTCAACGTTGAAGTAAAAGGCAGTTCCGTTGGTACTGTCACTGACATAGAAGGTAATTACCGGATTACGGCCGATGCCGGCAATACCTTAATATTTACCTATGTGGGTTTTATAAGTGAAGAGGTGGATGTGGCTGGCCAAGATGTCATCAACATTACGATGAAGGAGGATCATAAAATGTTGGATGAGATTGTGGTTGTGGGTTACGGCAGCATGACTCGCAAGGATGTCACCAGTTCTATTACCACCGTGAAAGCCGACAAACTGAATACCGGTGTGTATACCGACCCCGGGCAGTTGTTGCAAGGCAAGGTTCCCGGGTTAACAATTGTTCAGAGCAGCGATCCTACTTATGGAACAACTTCCATCTCTCTCCGGGGGGCCTCTTCTCTGCGTACAGGCAAAGCTATGGAACCTTATTATGTTGTTGACGGTATTCCTGACGTGTCTTTGAACCTTATAGCTCCGGAGGACATTGAATCAATTGATGTACTTCGCGACGCCTCTGCAACGGCTATTTACGGTTCTAAGGCGGCCAATGGCGTGATTGTCATCACCACAAAAAAAGGTAGCAAAACAGATCGTTCATCTGTCTCATATAGTGGTTATGTCGGATTTGACAACATAGCCAAACGCCTGGATATGATGTCGGCCAGCGATTTGCGGTCTTATGCGTCCGCCAATAACATAACACTTCCCAATGATAAGGGCTACAATACCAATTGGAATGATGAAGTGCTTCGCACGGCAGTCAGCCAAAGCCACAATGTTTCTATTAACGGAGGGAGCGAACGTTCCAGCTACAATGCCAGCTTGAATTATCTGAATAAAGAAGGTATTGTGCTCGGTACTGAATTTGAACGTATTTCAGGTCGAGCTTATGCCCAGACAAAATCTTTGAACGATCGTTTGACTTTGGATTTAAATGTCAATACCGCACAAACCAAAGGCAAATCCGTTTCATCAAGTAAGGACGGCCAAAGTGTGTTTGATGCCATGAACTATTATTCACCCTTGCTCCCCACAAAAAATGAAGACGGTTCGTGGTATAATTACACATCAGTAAACCAATATCATAACCCGCTGTCCATGATTTATGAGGACAATTATGAAACCATCAAGAAAGTACTTCAGGGAACGGGTAAGGCTTCTCTGCAAATCAACAAGGATTTATTGTGGAACCTAAACCTTTCCTATGAAAACGAACAAATCAATTACAACAACTACAACAGCACTGCCTCCCAGATAGTTACCGCGAACGGGCAGGCTTTTCGCGGAACGCTTGAAAATAAGAAAAAAGTGTTGGAAACCTATTTCAATTACGATCATACATTCGCCAATGCTCATAAATTGGGTCTGATGGGCGGTTATTCTTACGAGCAAACCGACAATAACGATGGCTATGGCCTTACCGTTTATGATTTCTATAGCGATGCCACTTCTTATTATAATCTTGGGTTTGCCAATAAAATGGATATGAGCGGCATAACGGCCTATGCACTGGAAACGCTCCGTATGATTTCTTTCTATGGCCGTTTAAACTATTCATACAATAGTAAATACATGCTCCAGGCCACTGTCCGTCGCGACGGCTCATCGGCTTTCGGTAAAAATAATCGTTGGGGAACATTCCCTTCCGCATCTCTTGCATGGCGCGCAAGCGAAGAGAAATTCGTCAATGATTGGAATGTGTTTGATGATTTGAAGTTACGGGTAAGTTATGGCGTAAGCGGCAACTCTTTGGGATTCGGAGCATACCAGGCCATTCAGACCTATGGCCCTTCGGGATGGTTTACCTATACTGACTCTCAGGGAAATTCCAGCCTTTATCGCACGATAGCCGCCCAGTCAAATGCAAATCCCGATTTGAAATGGGAAAGAACGGCCATGCTGAATGCGGGCATTGATTTTTTATTTCTCAAAGGACGTCTGGGAGGCACCATTGAATACTATGACAAAAAGACAAGCGATCTGATTTATTCATACAATGTATCGACAAACCGCTATCCTTATGGTTCGATGTATGCCAATGTGGGTGATATCACCAACAAGGGAATTGAGTTTACAATCAATGCAACGCCTGTCCAACTGAAAGACTTCACTTGGGATACGAGCCTGAACCTTTCACACAATAAAAATAACGTGAAAAGCATTTCCAACAGCAAGTATTCTGTAGATTATATCTCAACGGGCAATCCGGAGATCGCCGGTTATTCCACCGCAAATATTGGACGTATCATGGAAGGCCATCCGCTCGGGACTTTCTACACATTTGAATGGGCTGGTTATAATGACGACGGCATATCAGTATTCTACAAACGTGACGCGGAAACAGGCGAGCGTACCGGTGAGACTACAACGGACCCCGTTGACTCGGACCGCACCATTACAGGCTGTGCGCAGCCCAAGTTGAGTTTGGGTTGGACAAACGACTTCAAATATAAGAATTGGAGTTTGAATATGTTCTTTACCGGAGTTTTTGGCCATAAGATTTATAATGCAACTCGCGAACAATACAGTAATGTCGCTTTCGTCACCGAAGGCCGAAATGTGTTGAAATCGGTGGCTACAGAACAAAAACCAACCGATGTCCAGTCACAGGCTCCTTCCGATCGTTGGTTGGAAAATGGAGATTATTTCCGCTTGTCGACTCTTTCTTTAGGTTATTCATTTGGAAAGTTGGGTAATTGGGTTAACTCACTCAAAGTATATGGAACCTGCAATAACTTGTTTACAATTACCGGATATTCCGGCCGTGATCCTGAAATTAATCTTGGTGGCTTGGAACCGGGAATTGACAGGCGTACTAATTATTATCCTCGTACTCGCACATTTATGTTTGGTGTAAATGTGAATTTCTAATCATCTTAAAATTGAACTTACAATGAAGAGCTATATCAAAAACACCTTACTTGCAGGTTTGCTGTTATCATCAGCCATGGCCTGTACCGATTTGGATGTAGATATCAAATCCACCTACACTTCCTATCCGAATTCCGACATTGCCACCGAAGCGAAAATGGCAGATTTATACTATGGATTCCGTGGCGCTTTGGGGCGCCGTTACACGGAAGCCGCGTGGTTGTCTTCCGATGAATTCGCGGCGGTCACTTATGGTGGCAACTGGTATGACGGGGGCAATTATGTCCACGCAACGCTCCACATGACTAACCCGGATGACGCGCATATCGATTGGCTTGGCGATATCACAGGAGTCATCACCAAGTGTAATCAGGCTATTGTGGATCTCGGAGGCGACGAGGCAAGCGATGAGTCTATCGCTCAAGCCTTGGCAATGCGCGCTTTTTATCATTTCATTTTTATGGATATGTTTGGCGATGCTCCTATCTTGGACCATGTCGTTGGAAGTGATGAGGCGATCGAACGTTCTCCGCGTGCCAAGGTGGCAGCCTTTATAGAGGAGGATCTGCTTCGCGCCATCCGTTCCGGCGGCTTGTCCGAAAATGTGGATGCTTCCACGTATGGAAAACCCACGAAATGGATGGCTGAGGCTCTCCTTGTTAAACTCTATCTAAATTGGGCTGTTTACTCTTGCGCTGATGTCGCCGACTATGAACCCACTTTGACAAACTCCAGACTTAATGATGCCGTGAGTTACTGTGATGATATAATTAACAGTGGCAAGTTTGATCTGAGCGACAGTTATCGTAAAAAATTCATGCCCGATAACGGTTATCATATTAAAGATTTCATCTACGCGATGCCTTATGATAATGCCACGGCACAAGGCATGACATACGCCCGATTCCAATTGTGGCCCAAATTCAATAATGACGGAGCGAATGGCGCCGGGTTATTCGGGATAACCCTTTCAAGGAATGCCGGTGGTATTTTCACAGTCACACCTGAAGCGGCCGATCGTTTCTCTCTGGCAGGAGACGAACGCAATGATATTATCTTAAAAGATGCGCTATTCACCTATAATATTTCCTCCTTTGACAAAACCACAACGCCTTACATGTATAACGGACAGCGTGTGACGCTTAAGAAAAATATTACTTTACTCATACCCGGCGATGCTTCTATGAATGTGGGCGATGATTTTAACGGTTGGAATCAAGGTTACCGCTGTATCAAGTGGGGTATCCAGGTGGCTGATTATGAAACCTATAACCGCAACCAAAGTAACGATGTGCCTGTTCTTCGTTATGCGGATATTCTGCTGATGAAGGCGGAAGCTATTCTTCGTGGCGCCACAGCAACCAATAGCGATACTCCCATGAGCTTATTCAATCAGGTTCGCAGTTATGTAAAAGCTCCTACAATAACCACACCTCCCACTCTACAAGATATTCTTGACGAACGTGGGCGTGAGTTTTTCAGTGAGATGTGGCGCCGCAACGACTTGATTCGTTTTGGCCAGTTCGAGAATGACTGGGGGTTAAAACATGTGATAAATCCAGCCGCCAAAACTCAGAAATGGCGGCGCATCTTCCCGATTCCCACAGGTGTTATGAACTCAAATACCAATTGGGCACAAAACCCGGGTTATTAATCATTGAAGAATAGATTAACACGACTATTGTGGAATACAGGGAAATTGGGAAAACCGGCATGAAAGTCTCGAATCTCAGCTTCGGGGCTTCCTCCCTTGGGGGTGTTTTTCATCCGATCAGGGAAGAAGAGGGCATTCAGGCCGTTTATGCGGCCATCGAGAATGGCATCAATCTCATCGATGTCTCCCCCTACTACGGGTATCTCAAAGCCGAAATCGTCTTGGGCAAGGCATTAAAAAACATCAACCGCGGTAAGTATTATCTTTCCACTAAGGTAGGGCGTTACGGCAAGGATGGCATCAAGATTTGGGATTATTCCGCGAGAAGAGCGAAAGAAAGTGTTTATGAAAGTTTGGAACGTCTGCATGTCGACTATATCGACTTAATCAATGTGCATGATATTGAATTTGCCGATTTGGAACAGATTTGTGATGAAACACTTCCACTTTTGGCAGATCTCAGGAACGAAGGGGTGGTAAGACACGTGGGCATAACCAATCTGAATCTGCGTCATTTTAAATATGTAATTGACCATGTACCCCGGGGAACCGTTGAGTCTGTTTTATCTTTTTGCCATTACACGCTCAACGACGACTCTTTGGCCGATTATTTCAATTATTTCGAATCAAACCAGATAGGCATTATCAATGCCTCGCCCTACGCCATGGGATTATTGACCCAACGGGGCGTGCCCGATTGGCATCCCGCTCCGGAATCGTTGAAACGGCTTGCAAAAAAGGTAATCGGTTTTTGCGAGATGAAAGGCGTCCCGATTGAACAACTGGCTGTAAGCTTCTCTGTGTCCAATCCCCGTATTTCCACCACATTGTTCAGTACAGCCAACCCTGAAAATGTGTTGAAAACTATCCGGTATGCGAATACCCCTTTAGACATGGAATTGTTGAAAGAAGTGCAAACGATGTTCGAGCCCGGGTTTCGGGACACATGGGTTAATGACTGAAAAAATGAAAGCGATACAAATAACGGATCAAGGGAAAACGCGCGTTGTTGAAACACCCAAACCGGAGCTTATTCCCGGCCACGTATTGTTGAAAACAGGCTACGTGGGATTTTGCGGTTCCGATCTCAACACTTTCAGAGGATTGAACCCTTTGGTAAAACTTCCGGTTGTACCAGGGCATGAAATCGGTGCCCGGATAGAAGAAGTGGCGCATGACGTTCCTCCTTTTTTCAAACCGGGCTTGAACGCCACAGTCAATCCTTATTCCAGTTGTGGACATTGTCCGGCTTGTGAAAACGGGCGCCCCAACGCATGTGAATTTAATCAAACATTAGGCGTTCAACGCAATGGCGCCATGGCAGAATATATTCTTGTCCCGTGGGAAAAAGTAATGGCAGACCCGGCGATTTCTGTCCGCGATTTTGCATTGGTGGAACCGATGAGCGTAGGCTTCCATGCGGTAAATCGCGCGCAAGTAACCGACATAGACACCGTTATGGTGATTGGCTGCGGTATGATTGGCATGGGAGCCATCGCGCGGGCGGCCCTCCGGGGAGCAAAAGTCATCGCCGTGGACGTTGATAACAAAAAACTGAGACTGGCCAAACGCCTGGGCGCACAATACACTATTCATTCAGTGGATGAAAACTTGCATGAGCGTGCTCAGGAAATAACACGACAACGGGGCGCGGATGTGATTATAGAAGCAGTAGGCCGTCCCGAGACTTATATCGCCTCCATTTCGGAAGTGGCTTATACCGGCAGGGTGGTTTATATCGGATATGCGAAAGAAAGGATACCTTTCGACACGCAATACTTTGTCAAAAAGGAAGTAAATATAAAAGGGTCGCGAAATGCCACGCCGGCCGACTTCAAGGCGGTCATGGAATACATGAAAAAGGGTGGTTTGCCGGTGGAAGAATTGATCACGGCGGTCCATCCCCCTGAAGAGGCGCAGACTGCGTTAGAAAAATGGTCCGCTCATCCAAGTGAAGTTTTCCGGATATTAATTCGTTTTTAAAATGTTCCCGATCATCGATGCCCACGCACATCTCTGGCTGTATCAGGATACCGTGGTGGAAGGTAAGAAGATAAGGACTCTCGAGAATGGCAAATCCGAGTTTATGGGAGAAATACGGCAGATGCTTCCCCCTTTTATGATAGAAGGGCGAAATACCGCTGAGATTTTACTCTCAAACATGGATTACGCGCAAGTGTCGGCGGCAGTCATTACACAGGAGTATATCGACGGATTACAAAACGACTACCTCCTGGAAGTGCAGCAGAAATATCCGGAACGTTTCTTTTGTTGTGGAATGGTGGATGCCCGCAAACCGGGTTTCTACGCACATGCCGAAAAATTGATCAACCAAGAAGTTTTCAAAGCATTGAAAGTACCTGCCCAACGATTGATCAGCACGGGCAAGAGGGTTTGGCTTACCTCTGATGAAATGATGAAAATGTTTCGTCTGATGGAAAGAAAAGATCTCATCCTTTCGATTGACCTGGCTGACGGTGCCACACAGGTAGCCGAGATGCGGGAAGTGATCAAAGAATGTCCATCCCTTCGAATAGCGATCGGCCATTTTGGAATGGTTACCCGCAAAGATTGGCAGGAACAGATCAAACTGGCGCGGCATAAAAATGTGATGATTGAATCCGGGGGAATCACCTGGCTCTTTCATGATGAGTTTTACCCTTTCAGGGGTGCAATTCGGGCAATAAGGGAAGCCATTGAGTTGGTCGGGATAGACAAATTAATGTGGGGTTCCGATTATCCGCGCACCATTGTAGCAATTACCTATCGGATGTCTTATGACTTTATCGTCAGATCCAATTTATTGACGGAAGAAGAAAAAGCCCTGTTTTTAGGCAAAAACGCCGTCCGGTTTTACGGCTTTAAACGGTGGGTGCAGCTTCCTTACATTAAAAACATGTCGGAGTAATAATCCAAACGAATAGGAAAAATTCAACAGGAAATTCATAAACCCAGCATGACATCGGATCGTGTTGTAAATCAAGATTAATCAAATATGGAAAAGGCGAAAGGATATACACAGAAAAATCATACCATTCCAACAAAACGTTATTGCCAAACATTAGAATTAAAGGACAATCCGGAACTTATAAGGGAATATATCCTACTGCACAGCGAGGCGTACCATTGGCCGGAAATCAGAGAGGGAATCCGTTCGGTGGGTATCTTGGAAATGGAGATATACTTTTATAATACCACTCTTTTTATGATTGTGGAAACACCCCTGGATTTTGATTGGGAAGTTGCTTTTACCAAATTGGCCGAACTTCCCCGCCAAGCCGAATGGGAAAAATACATGTCTGGTTTTCAAGAAACATCATGTGACGATGATCTGTCGAAAAAATGGAAGAAAATGGAACGATTATTTCATTTATATGAATAAGGTAGAATGCATACATAATTAAAAATTTGATCCTCATGAAAAAAAGAATATCAGTAACTATGATAGGTTTGCTTTTACTCCTGTCATGCCAGTCAACAAAAAAAGATTTTTACAACATCGATTCTGTTGCCTCTCCTAAAGGTACGGACCTATTTCAGCCAAATTGGGATAATATTGCCGAATATTATCAATTCCCGGAATGGTACGTAGATGCAAAATTCGGCATATTCATCCACTGGGGAGTTTTCACGGTTCCGGCGTTTGATAATGAATGGTATTCACGCAACATGTACCAGAAAGACCATAAAGTTTACAAGCATCATATTGAAACATGGGGGCCGCACGACAAATTCGGTTATAAAGACTTCATACCTCTCTTTAAAGCTGAACAATTTAATGCACAGCAATGGGCCGAATTATTCAAAAAATCAGGCGCGAAATATGTTGTCCCCGTAGCAGAACATCATGACGGGTTCTCGATGTATAACAGCAGCCTGAATGAATGGAATGCTGTGAAAATGGGCCCTAAAAAGGATGTCATCGGACTCCTGAAAAATGCGGTAGAGAAAGAAGGGCTTATCTTTGGCTTATCCTCGCATAGAGCCGAAAACGCATGGTTTTTTAATGGAGGAATGGAATTCGCTTCCGATGTGCAAGATATGGACATTTCCCTCTATGGGAGGCGTTACGATGACCAGTCATATACGGAAGATTTTGCACGCGAATGGTTAACGCATGCTTATGAATTAGTCAACAAATATGAACCTAAATTATTCTATTTTGATTGGACGGTAAACAATCCCGTTTTGATGCCTTATTTTAATAAGTTCATGGCATATTATTACAACAATGCCATAGATTGGGGGCAAGGTGTTGTTGTAAATACCAAACAAGGATATCCTACCAATATACATGTGTGGGATGTTGAACGGGGGAAATCCGGTAAAATGATGCTATTTCCCTGGCAAACCGACACCTCCATTGGTAAAAGATCATGGTCACATATTGAAGGCGAAGAATACAAAACTCCTCAACAAATAGTGCATGATTTGGTGGATATCGTTAGTAAAAACGGAAACCTGTTACTCAATATAGGCCCCCGGGCTGACGGGATCATCCCTGATGAGCAGAAAAACATATTACTTTCCATTGGAGAATGGCTTAAAGTAAATGGCGAAGCTATTTACGGTACACGTCCATGGAAGAAATTCGGCGAGGGAGAGACAGAACCGGCCAAAGGCTCTTTTTCCGACAATGAGGCAACTCCTTATACGGCACGTGACATTCGTTTCACAACCAAAGGCAATGTTTTCTATGCTGTTGTACTGGATTGGGACGATGAGGGGGTACTTATCAAATCATTAAACCAAGAAACTATGGGAGATGCTGTAATTGTAGATATCAACCTGCTGGGTTCAGACGAAAGGATCAATTGGGAAACAACAGACATGGGGCTAAAGATATCTTTTCCTGAAAATAAACCTTGTAAATACGCTTATTCATTTAAAATCACTTTTGACAAAAAAGTGGGAGAACATTTGGAGTCAGAGGCTGTAAATGAAGTAATGAAGCACGGCGCATAATTCAATAGGTGAAAAAGAGACAGGGGTCCCCTTCAATAAATGAAATTCCAAATCCATCAGAAAATTGCCAACAGCTTCTATCTAATCCCGGTAATTGAACAATAAATTGCCGGGATTTTTTTATTTGCATGATTTACCATCCCCATTTGCACGATTTGTTATCCTTATTTTGTTAGAATGTATCATAATTTTGTCATAATTACAATAAACTTTGAAAAGACGGTTCTTGCTGTTAAACAGCAAGATGTGATGTGTTGAATATTTTTTCACCTTTTGAAGAACGATCAAGATTACATTATCATGAGACGATCAGTTTTTTATAAATCTAAATTTACGTGGTGCTGATGTTGTAATTTATTTTCATCCATATTTTATCACTCACTATAAAAAAGTGTTCTCTTCTGTCTCCAAAAAGAGGTAACATCGCCATGTTTTTTTATTTGTAAAAATAAAAGAAAACCATATGGGCAGTTGTCTCATTGTCAATATTAATTAATTTATTAATCTAATCAAATGTGAAATGAAAAGTAAGAAGTTTATTCCTTTATTGGCATCCCTATTTTTAGGAATGCTCGTCTTTATTGGCTGTAAAGATGAAACGTATGTGCATCAGCAGGAGTCGGATAAAGGTACGCCCTTCAATCCTAATTTGCCTGTGGAAATCACGGGATTTATACCTGACTCGGGACGTTATTCGGAAAAAGTCGTGATTAGCGGATCCAATTTCGGCAATGACAAGGAGAAAGTAAAAGTTTATTTTTTTGAGGGAGCTTCCGTCAGGGAGGCCTCTGTTGTAAACGTCAACGGAAGTTCGATTTACTGTATTGCTCCCCGGCTTCCGAATGGTAATAACCATCTAAGAGTTGTGGTGGAAGATAAAGTGGAGGCAGTAGCACCCAAGAAATTTCATTATACCGCTTCGGAACAGGTCTCATGGGTGGCAGGGGTAGGAACTCGTGAGGGTCTGGGGGCTTTTCACCGGGATGGTACTTTAGCCGATGCCCATTTCCACAAAATCGCGGGAATTGTGGCGCTTGGGGACGATCGATTCATTACAACCGGCTCCTGGGAGTCGGCTGCAAATAAAGTGCGTTACGTCTCTGTCCCTGAAAACAGTGTGATCACTCTTCAAAATGGGGTATATCTGACGAAACCGGCCATAAACGAGGATAGAACCGTTGTCTATACAACCACTCTGAATCCCACCCATACCGTATATGAATACAGGAAAGACAACGGATGGATGCCCTACAGAATTGGAGAGATTCCGGCAATGGGTTCGGGTAACGACCGTATTCAAAGTTTGACCATGATGGATAAGGCACATGATCCCCTTCAGGAATGGCTTTATTTCGCACATAAAACAGGGCGTTTCCTGAGATTCAATGTAAATACTCAGCTCACGGAAGAACTGGGAGCAGATTTATTCCCAGCACATGATTTTGTCGGCTATATCGTGTATGACAAATTCAACGACTGCTTTTACCTCTCACACCATGGAAGGTATTGTATCTACAAGTTCAGCAAGAGCGGAGCCAACTGGACAGATGGGGTGACTTCCGAAATTTTCGCCGGATCTCCCAGTCAGAGTGCCGTTGTGGACGGAAGCCTGACAGACGCCCGGTTTAGAGATCCGAGGGGCATGAGCCTGGATGATTATGGCAACCTCTACATTTGCGAGTTCAATAACTCGAATGTGATCAGGATGATCTCCATGCAAGATGGTTACGTGTCTACCGTTGCCGGAACACTGGATACGGAATCACCTCAAACCAACGGTGATCCGGCAGAAGCCATATTCCTGGATCCGCGCGACATATGTTATGACGGGGCGGGTAACTTTTTTATCGTGGAATGGTGGGAAGCTACCATCAGGAGATATGCCGTATTATGATAACATTTATATTTATACACATGAAGAAAATATTTTTATTATTTATAGTAATCGCTATATCATTCGGTATGTTTGCTCAAAGAAATCCGATTAATATAGCCGGGATAGTAATGGATCAGCAGGGGGAACCGCTGATTGGGGTTACCGTGGTGGTAAAAGGGACAGAAACAGGGATAGCCACCGATTTCAACGGACGATTCGTTCTTAACAATATCCCGGCAGGTTCCACAATAGTCTACTCATATATCGGTTACCAAACGGTTGAAGTGCGGTATAACGAGAGCAACGACCGCATTCGGATCGGGATGGCGGAGGATGTGGACGAACTTGACGAGTTGGTGGTTACAGCAAGGGGTGTGCAGCGAAAAGTATCCGTGGTTGGGGCAATCACCACTGTCAATGCGCATGAACTGCAGGTTCCCACCACTTCTGTCTCCAATATGCTGGCAGGACGTGTCCCCGGTATCATTGCCGTTTCACGCAGTGGTGAACCGGGTGAGGACATCTCTGAATTTTGGATCAGAGGTATTGGCACATTCGGGGCAAAACAGGGCGCACTGGTGCTGATTGACGGTATTGAAGGAAATCTCAACGACCTCAATCCGGCGGATATCGAGAGTTTTTCAATATTGAAAGATGCCTCCTCCACCGCGGTGTACGGTGTGCGGGGGGCAAACGGGGTTGTAGTTGTGACTACCAAGCGAGGCAGAGCGGGAAAGCTCAGTATCAATTTCAGGACAAATGCCACCTACTCCTATTCTCCCAGAATGCCGGCATACGCGGACTCTTATCAGTATGCTCTGCTCGCCAATGAGGCAAGGGTGGTGAGGGGTAATGAACCCCTTTACTCACCAACGGAATTGGAGTTGTACCGTACCGGCCTGGATCCGGACCTCTACCCGAATGTAAGCTGGAGAGATGTGATATTGAAAAGCCATTCCTGGAATACTCAACATCATATCGGAATCTCCGGTGGAGGTGAAGCTGCCCGTTATTACGTGAGTTTGGGCTATATAAACAGCGAGGCGCTCTTTAAGCAGGATAAGAACTCTCCTTTTTCAGCCAATGTGAACCACAATCGGTTGAATTTCAGGGCCAATGTGGATGCCAATGTGACCCAATCGACCCTTCTCTCGCTGAATATCGAGAGTGTATTGGTCTCACAGAATTCTCCGGGATTTGGTGATGATAATAAGGCTCTCTGGTTAGCACAGGCCAACCTGCCGCCCAATCTTGTTCCGGTCCGCTATTCCAACGGTCTGCTTCCGGTATATGGAGCGAATGCGGACGAAATGTCTCCTTACGTTCAGTTGAATTATACGGGATACAAGGCGAAGGAGCGTTACACCACCAAGACCAATTTATTATTGAAACAGGATCTGGGCATGTTCCTGGACGGTTTGTCGATACAGGGGCTTTTCTCTTTAACCTCAAACGGGGCGCATGACGTGAATAACAGAATGCGCCCGGATCTCTATTTTGCAGACCCGAAAATAGGCCGGAATCCCGACGGTTCGCTTTCCACGACGCGGAAGATGGCAAAAGAGGATCTGACGGCCACACAAAGTTCTTCGTCAAACCGACAGTACTACCTTGAGCTTCAAGCCAACTATAACCAGGTCTTTCAGTATGATCACCGGGTCACCGGATTGATACATGCCTACAGACAAGAGACAAAAAACAGTGACTGGGGAGATGGAATTTTCACCGTAATTCCGGAGCGCTATCAAGCCTACTCGGCAAGAGCGACCTATTCGTATAAGGATACCTATGTGAGCGAGTTCAATGTGGGATATACCGGCTCTGAAAACTTTAATAAGGAAAGCCGTTATGGAGTATTTCCTTCCATTGCACTCGGATGGGTGCCCACTCAGTATAGATGGGTGAAAGAGAAAGTTCCTTTTGTAAACTTTCTTAAGTTCAGGGGTTCTGTCGGACAGGTTGGAAACGACCGACTGGTGGATGGTAACGGAGATCCAATACGTTTTCCCTATCTCACTATTGTTGGAGGAGTCGGTGCAGGGATATGGGGCGGATCGGCAATAAGTGAAACGCAGATTGGGGCGGTAAACATGGAGTGGGAAACATCCACGAAGTTCAATTTCGGGATCGACGGGAAAATATTCAAAGAGAAAGTTGATTTCTCGGTCGATTTTTTCCGAAACAAAACAACCGGTATCTTCCAGAAACGGGAGAGTGTTCCATTTGAATCCGGCTTGTATTCAACGCTCCCTTATGCCAATATAGGTGAAATGACCTCCTGGGGTTTTGACGGACATGGGTCTTATTTTCAGGAAATCAACAATGACATGAATTTTACTGTTCGTGGTAATTTCACGATGTCAAGGAATAATGTCGACAACTGGGAACAGGCCGGCGTCAGATATCCTTACCAGTCGTGGTCGGGCGTTCCTTACGGCATTATGCGCGGTTTGATATCGGAAGGGCTTTTCAAAGACGAGGATGATATCCGGAGTAGTCCAAAACAAACCTTTATGTCGGATGTGAGGCCCGGCGACATAAAATATAAGGATGTCAATGGGGACGGTGTGATCAATGATGATGATATTGTTCCGCTTTCTCATTCAAACATCCCGGAATTCCAGTACGGGGCAGCATTTGAGTTTAATTATAAGAATTTCCGGATCAATGCACTCCTGGAAGGTGTGCAGGGTGTGGAATATTTCCTGGGGGGAACCGGTTATTATCCGTTTGCCTGGGGGTACACCGGAAATATACTGGATATAGTGACAAAACAGGAAAACCGCTGGACTCCTGCCTCCTATTCAGGGGATCCTGCTACAGAAAATCCAAATGCCAGATTTCCGCGACTGACGCACGGCAACAATCCAAATAATAACCGTCAGTCAACATTCTGGCTGGCGGATGGCAGTTATCTTCGTTTGAAGAACGTAGAGATTACCTATACGTTGCCTAAAGACTTCGTGCAAAAACTGAGGATATTTGAATCTTTGTCTGTCAGTCTTGTCGGAGACAACTTGCGCGTATGGGACAGTGTTAAACTCTGGGATCCGGGGCAGGCGTCGGAAAACGGTGCTGTATATCCGTTGCAGAGAAAATATACAATCCAATTATATGCCACATTCTAAAAAATGGAATAATGAAAAGAATCAGAATAAACACCCGCGATATAGCCACACTACTGGTTGCGTTCATGGCAGGTGGCGCCTTTTTTTCCTGTAAAGACTTTCTGGATGTAGATGACTACTTTAAGCATACAACCCAGTTAGACTCAGTCTTTCAACGAAAGGAACTTACCGAACAGTATATTCATGGAGCGGCCGCTTACCTGCCCAATGAGGGAAATCTATGGACTAACGCTTCCACGCCTTTCCAGGGAGTGTCCGACGAAAACTTCACCTCATTCAATGATAACAGACATGCCGCCATCAAGTTTCTGCTGGATGAAGTAACCCCGTTTGCGCCCGCTTTTGATCCATGGGGCAATTATTACATAGGCATCAGAAGAGCTTCTATCGTTTTGCAGCGCATCCATGAGCTCGAAGATATTTCAGATATCGACAGGCGTGATTTCATGGGAAGATGTTACTTCCTGAGAGGTTATTATTATTATCAATTACTGCTGATGTATGGCGGTGTGCCTATTGTGCCGGATGATCCATTTTCTGTTGGCGCGAGTATCGAGGAGATGTCGAAAGAAAGGGCGACCTATGACGAGACGGTTGAATATATTTGTGAAAATATGGAAATGGCAGCACAATTGTTGCCTACAGAAAGGTCGATGGCGCAAATCTCCCTGCCAACCCAAGGTGCTGCCCTGTCGGTGATATCCCGTGTAAGGCTGTATGCCGCGAGCCCTTGGTTCAATGGTGGAAGTGGAGGTTTGTATACCGACTGGCGACGCGCAAGTGACGGAGCCCATTTTATCAGTCAGGCCGTCGATAACGAGAAATGGGGAAAAGCTGCGGTTGCCGCGAAACGTGTGATGGATATGAATCTGTATGAACTCTATACCTCCCGAAGGAGAAATGATACCAAAGAATTACCTGAAATAGTGATGGAGACTTATCATGCGAGGCCGATCCCTCAATTCTCACCGGAAGATATTGACCCGTTACGCTCGTATGCGGAAGTTTTCAATGGTGATGTGTCACTTTCCATGAATCACGAAGTGATCTATTCATGCAATCCGACCCAGAGTGGCAAGGATTCACCTGCCGGAATTGCCATGCCGGCCCTTATGGGGGGAATGAACGGGCTGAACCTCACGCATGATCTTGCTTCCGCATTCTATATGGAAGACGGTTCTCCTTACTCCCCACCCATTGGGGCGCACGAGCCGATTGGATCGGGAAAAAGTTTTTCCGGTTATGAACTTTCAGGCAATGTCGCCAGAATGCATGATAACCGGGAGATGCGCTTTTACGTCTCGATTGGATTCAATCACTGTATCTGGCCGAATACCTCTTATACCGGATCAAGCAATTTAAAAAACCTTCAGGTTGAATATTATGCAGACGGAAATGCAGGACCTCCCGCAAACTTCGCTGTGGACTTCAACCATACAGGCTATACCTGTAAAAAATATGTGAACCCGGAAGACATTATCACCGACGGTTCCATCCGGCCAAAATCATTTCCGATTTTCCGTTATGCTGAAACCCTCCTCAATTATGCGGAAGCGTTGAATGAACTGGAAGGAAGCTATACCCAAAACGGCATTACAGTAACCGGTAGAGATGCGGAGGAAATTCTTAACGCTTTCAATCAGGTACGTTACCGCGCTGGATTACCGGGGTTAACCTCTCTTCCTTCTCAGGGTGAGATGCGTGACCTTATCAAGGCTGAACGCCGCATAGAATTTAACTGCGAGGGACACCGTTATCTTGATCTCCGCCGATGGGGAGAGGCATACGATGCCTATAACCGTCCGGTGCTGGGGATGAACATCAAAGCAAGGAGATCGGAACGTGAAGTATTCTACACGATCACGACTTTGACAAATGATAAAGCCCGGAGGTATTTTGATTATAAAAATTACTTTTGGCCAATATCCAGAACAGTACTTGACAGAAATCCCAAATTGGTCCAGAATCCCGGCTGGTAAAACTTTTAAAAGATGATAGTTATGAGAAAAATTCAATTATTTGTACCATGGTTGATGGTTGTCTCAATCCTATTTAGCGCATGCGAAGTAGTCGATCCCCTGGCAAGTGAACAGTATCGCAAGGAGGTATATATTGTAGGAGCCTATGATAATGTTTTTTCTGTTGACTTACCCTTCGGAGATAACGAGGACACATACATTTCCGTTGCAGTGAGTGGCTCACAGCGTATAGACCGGGACGTAAAAGTGACGTTCAAACAAAATGACGGCTTGGTGGAATGGTATAATAACAGATTCATGCTGGACAGGCCTGTCAAATACCAGCTTCTGGACACAGAGTTGGTGAGTGTCCCTTCCTGGTCAACAACCATCAAAGCAGGTGAAATATACGCCCGCCTCCCGTTCAAAATCAAAAGTACGGGATTGCATTGTGATTCTTTGTATGCTGTCAGTTTCGAGATTGAGTCAGTATCGGATTATATGAAATCAGAAGAGGATGCTTCACTGATATTGACTCTGAACCTCACGAATGATTATTCCGGAGGATTTCAACTGGAAGCTACGAAAAGCACATTGGTCCAGGACGAGAATGGAGAATGGATTGAGATGGGGCTTCCTGTCCCTGTAAGCATTCAGCGCACATTGACAGCTGTTTCGGAAAATGCCGTACGTTTCTTTCATGATAAGGAAAGAGAGACATACAGCGAATATACGAACTCGTACGATCCGGGAGGTGATTATTTCAGGGCAATTGATAATTTCTGTGTTGTATTTGAAAGAATGGGTGAAACAAACGATTTTAGCGTTCATCCTTGGAAATCAATGAGTATTGTTGACGGTGAAGCCACTTTTGGAGAAAAAGGTTTTACTTTCTGGTATGACTACATGCAGGGAACTACCCGCTATCGCATGAAAGGGGCATTCACCAAATAGCGTTTTTAAAGAAGAACCATCTGAATTAGCTAAAATTATTTAGGGTGGTTCTTCTTTACTTTATCCATAATAAATGATCATAAGGGTTGTAATACCAAACCTGATGAGTAATTATTAATATCGGATGAGAGAGAAAATAAAACACATCCTGGTCACATCTTGATAATCAGTCCGAGTGTTGGAAGAATTGTGCCGCTACTCTCCTCGAGCACTCTCAGTCCCTGTTTGGAAAAGTCTCCTCCCGGATCGGAAATTATGTCTCCGTTTTGATTCCTATTTGTATATATCGGAGGTCTCTGACTTTTGAAATTGTAAACATTCTGAATGTCAACATAGAGGTTGAGCAGCCATCTATTAAAATAGAACTCCTTGTCAACCCGGACATCGAGTTGATGCGAATCGCTCAGCCTTAGCGTATTGAAGCGGGAGTAGTCAATATAAGCCTGGTTTGTCACCTCCCACGCTTCCCTATCCGATGAGAGCGATTCATCAATAGGGGAATAGGGGGCCCCTCCCGCATATCTCCATCTGGCCGCAATGTTCCAATTATTTGCGATACAATATCCCGCGATAAGATTGAGCAGGTGCCTGGTATCCCAATTCCTGTCAATCTATGCATTTTGCCGGGATTTACCTTACTGCCACCACCTGTTCGAACTAGAGAACAAAATACAACCCTACTTTGTTTGAAAATTGAAACTCTTTCTCTTTTAATCACTCTTCGAGGAGTTGCTTTTTTAACATCAAAGCACGGCAAGGATGTAAGTTCAATTAACCAATGCAACTTAAAGGGGGGGAGGGGGAAGCAGGCAGCATAATTTTTTCGGAGTTGAATATCAATAAGAATCTTGAACAGAATGATGGCTATAATTAGGGTTTGAATAGTCGAGCAAACTAATACTAAATCAACAACATACAAAATGAAAGCTATTAAGAGTTTATTTATTATTGTTTTATCTGCGGTTCTTTTCATCTCTTGTAAAGTGTCACCACACGAGTCAATGATGGAGGGGAAGTATGAACCTACTTGGGAATCACTCTCCCAATACGGAGAAGCTCCGGAATGGTTCCAGGATGCGAAGTTCGGTATTTG
Source organism: Proteiniphilum sp. X52 (assembly GCF_003712195.1). GTDB lineage: Bacteria > Bacteroidota > Bacteroidia > Bacteroidales > Dysgonomonadaceae > Proteiniphilum. The sequence goes on from NZ_RDSD01000004.1 coordinate 156,627, forward strand.
GGCACATTGGGGCCCGCAATGTCAGCCGGAACAAGGTGATTGGTATGCGCGTGGGATGTATGACGAAGGGGGAGACCAATATGGCTGGCATGTTCAAAATTACGGCCACCCGTCCGAGTTTGGATTTAAAGATGTGATTAATCTCTGGAAAGCGGAAGAGTGGAATCCTGATCAGTTAATGGCATTATACAAAAAAGCAGGAGCCAAATACTTTTTCACCTTAGGCAATCATCACGATAATTTTGATTTGTGGGATAGCAAGCATCAACCTTGGAATTCCGTAAACATGGGACCGAAGAAAGATATCGTCGCGGGTTGGGAAAAAGCAGCTCGTGCAAACGATTTATATTTTGGCGTCAGCATACATTCGGCTCATGCCTGGACTTGGTATGAAACAGCTCAAAGATCAGATAAAGAGGGTCCCAAGGCAGGAATTCCTTATGATGGAAAAATGACGAAAGAAGATGGAAAAGGAAAATGGTGGGAAGGGTATAACCCTCAGGATTTATACGTTCAAGATCACCCATTAAGCAAGAATAGTGAAGACACTCACATGATTCATAGTCAGTGGGGATGGGGAAATGGAGCCTCTATCCCCTCGCAGGAATATTCTCAAAACTTCTTTGACCGGAATGTTGATATGATCAATAAGTACAATCCAGATTTGGTATACTATGATGACACGAGTATGCCTCTTTGGCCTTTTAGTGATCAGGGGTTACGTGCTGTGGCCCATTTCTATAACAAGAGCTTGAGAGAAAACAATGGGAAAAACGAGGCAGTGGTTTTCGCTAAAATTTTAACCGATGAACAAAAAGAGTGTTTAGTGTGGGATGTGGAAAAAGGCACTCCTGACCAAAAGCAGGATAAACCATGGCAAACATGCACTTGCCTGGGGCATTGGCATTATGATGAAAGTGTTTACAACAATGATTGGTATAAACCGGCCAAGACTGTCGTGCACATGTTAATCGATATTATCAGTAAAAATGGTAATATGTTGTTAAGTGTGCCAATGAAGGGTAATGGAACCATAGACGATAAGGAACAGAAGATATTGGAAGATATGGCATCCTGGATGGAAGTGAATGAAGAAGCCGTATTCGGAACCAGGGTGTGGAAGATATTTGGTGAAGGACCTGTAGCCGAAGCCTCCAACCCCCTCCATGCGCAAGGATTCAACGAAGGACGACATGCCCCCTATACTTCGGAAGATATCCGTTTTGTAACAAAACGGAATATTTTATATGCCCATGTATTGGCCTGGCCGGAGAGTGATAAAGTGACAATAAAATCATTGGCTAGGGGCAGTTCTTTGCTGGAAGGGTCAATCAAAAAAATCTCGATGCTGGGGAGTAATGAAGAAATATCATTCACTGAAACTTCGGATGGATTAGTGGTTGATCTGCCTAAAGGTGTAAAACCAAATGAAATTTCATTTGCCTTGAAAATTAATTGTGACTAAAAGGAGATGAGAACAAAGCTTTTACTTCTAATTTTTTCTTTCCAATGGGTAGCCCTCATGCCTTTTTTTGCCATGCCCTTGCTTGCGTATACGGTTTGCCGGAACAGAATCGCCCCGCTTTACTTCAGATATACCTCTGCATAAAGCGCTTATGCTTATATCCAAGACTCTGTGTACGACACTTTATCCGCCGTAAGCCAAACTAATGGCTTCTACGGCAGCATAGCGACGTTTCTGCCGTTCATCCCTCTTGTCAAAGAACTCTTTCTTATGTCCGCACTAATGAGCTGTTTCATTTCTTAACCTATTGGTTTGGACAAAGATGAATATTATGATTGAGTTTGATTGCTTATTTTTTTATTAATAAAAATCGGCTATTTTTACCGAATATTTTTATGTATCTTTGTTTTAAATGGTAAGTTGTTTTCTTATGATACCTACCACCCCTCTATTTACCGTGATAAGGGTGTATGGGTAGCTACTTCTACAAATTGCACAGGGATTCTATGAGGCATCATAATGAAAAAAAGTATCTTTATATTTATATTTTTGTCATTTCTAACGCAAAATAACGCGCAAGACATCGTTGTAACCGAACTGCCTAATTTAGACCAACTCCCCAACAGTGAAGTAAAATGTTTCTTTCATGATTCGGAAGGGTATATGTGGTACGGGACGGAAGGTGGTGGCTTATGCCGTGACGACGGGTACATGGTAAATACATTCCGGGCCGATATCAATACACCCAAACTTTTGGAAAGCAACAGCATTACATGCATCACGGAAGATAAAGAGCAAAAAATATGGTTTGGCACAAAACGCGGGGCTTATATTCTGGACAAAAACGATTATTCAATCATCCCGGTTCCCGACCCGGAAATCAAGAGTTGGGTAATAAGAGCAATAAAAGCCACAAGTGACGGATCAATATGGATATCTTTAGGAAATTATCTTTATAGGTACGGCTCTTCAGGAGCGAGAATCGCCAGATATGAAATAGAATGGAAGGGAGAATTCAGTGAAATCAGAAATATATATGAAGATAACAATGGTACTGTCTGGATGATGCAATGGAGAGGCAACCTGTACCGACACGATGCAACAAAAGATAGTCTAATTCCCTATTTGTCATGGCCGTATGAAGGATTCCCTACATGCATTATAAAGGACGTCTCCACCCCCTATTATTGGATTGGCACATGGGGACACGGCATTGTTCGTTTCGATCCCGGTGAAAAAGATCCCCAAAAGATGTTTTCAGCCCAATCTGCCACCAACATGAATATTCCTACTGCCGGAAAACGAATCTATAATATTGTACAGGATAGTATAAAAAATAATATCTGGATTACTACTGCCGATAATATACAGGCTTATGAAATAGATAAGGACATATTACGCCAAATAGACTTATCCGGGATCCTGCCAAAACACAGAAAAATAGCTGGGAACAATATACTGTGTGATCGCCTGGGAAACGTTTGGGTGGCCGATCTTTATCTGAATTCCGTGATTATCTCTTTTCTATCCAACAGAATTGGAAGATACCAGATACTTGAATTGGAAAAAGAATTGAATGTCCCTGTATATCCTACTGCAATAACCAACGAGGGGGATTATTTCTGGCTGAAACAAAGATATGATGGAGGATTATTTGCTTATAATCCCAAAGATAAAAATCTGTTAGCCTATAAAAGTAACAGATTATCCACCTTCTTTGAAGAATGTCCGGATTCCGGGGGACTCCATATCGTGCTCAATGATTCTATCATTCTACATGCCTATCATGACGGCAAAGAGATATTCCGAACTCCAATCTATACATTATCCGGACAAGAGGGGGAACGCATCCGCACCTTACACAATGATAATAAAGGTAACTTATGGGTAGGAACAACCTATCACCTATACCGATACGATCTGACAACAAATAAATTACACAAAGAGTTGGCAGATATCGGCATCATCAACAAAATTATCACTTCCGATAGTGGGGATATCTATCTCACCACAGAATCGGAAGGATTTTGGAGAATATCCCAGGGAAAGGTTGTTTACAAATACAATACTGAAGAAAATTATCTGGATTTAGCTATTACTCCGGATAAAAATGTCTGGTTCTGTACACAATCGGGGAATGTCTATTGCTATTTGCCGGCAACGAACCAAACAGCCTGTAAAACATTGGACTGCGGATTAAATGGTGATATTGTATCTGAGGTCGAGACTGATAACGAAGGAAATGTATGGATGCTAACTGCACGGAAATTAATAATATATAGTCCTGAAAAGCAGACTTACAACCTGATACATTCGCATAATCCCTCCATCTCTTTCAATAATTTCCTGGCTTTAAGGAAAGGGATAAACGGCAAAATGTATGCAGGCGGAATAGGAGGGATTGTCGAGCTCAATCCACAAGAACAACTAAGTGAGGATACTGGTAAAAGACCTATTCCAATCAGTTGGACATTTATTAAAGTCAATGACAATATCAAGCTACCCAGTGGAAAAAGCAACAAAATAACGTTAAAACCCAATGAGCGGAATGTAGAACTCTTTTTCTCCACTTTCGACCCTCTCAATACAAACAGGATACGCTATGCTTTCCGGTATAAAGATGCAGGTGAAAGCTGGAATCAATTACCTCCCCAGCAAAACAGCATTTATCTGACAAGATTGGCAAAAGGGAAGCATGAAATAGAGATAAGGGCGACCGATTCAAACGGTATTTGGAGTGAAACTGTATCCACATTCTTTATCCATCGTCTCCCGGCGTGGTACGAGACCCGCCTTTCATATACACTGTATTTCCTGCTTCTGGCCATAACCATTCTGTTTTCTATTGAAAAATACCTCAAATACCGGCACGAAAAACACCGTAAACAAATGGAGGATCAGATGGCACAAATGAAATATCGTTTCTTTACCAATATAAGCCACGAATTACGAACCCCTTTGACATTGATAATTACTCCCCTCGATAGTATTATCCGGAAAGTTGCAGATGTAAAACTCAAACAACAGTTGGAGTCGATCAGCCGGAATGCACACAATCTATTGGAACTCTTTAATCAACTGCTTAATTTCAGAAAGATAGAAATGGAGGGAGAGGCGCTATACTTATCCAAAGGGGATGTGAAGGATTTTACTTTTTTACTCTATGAAAATTTCCGGTTGGTGGCCGAAGAAAAAAAGATCGATTTCGAATATCAGTCTGCGATCGACTCTTTTTATCTATATTTTGATGCGGAAAAATTAAAAAAAGTTATTAATAATCTGCTTTCGAATGCATTCAAGTTTACAGGTGTCAACGGTTCCATTATCCTGTCCGTAAAGAAGGAAAGGAGTAATAACCGGGATTATGTGGTAATTAGAGTGAAAGATACCGGCAGAGGTATTCCCACACAGGAAATCCCAAGGATTTTCGAGCGTTTCTATCAGGTAGAGAATCATGATGGCAACACTATAGGCAGTGGCATTGGGCTCCATCTGGCAAAAGAATATGTCGACATGCATGAGGGGGAGATCACTGTCGAGAGTGAAATAAATAAGGGCTCCACCTTCTCCATCTATCTACCCACTGACCTGAAACCAGCGGTAGAAACTATCCATACTGTTGTAGAAGGAAACCAAGACCAGTCTTTCATCATTCAACCCGATCTTTCAAAAAAAATATTGATCGTAGAGGATAACGATGAATTCCGGACTTATCTCAAAAGCGAACTAAACCAGTATTACACCGTCTTTGAGGCAACCAACGGTCTTACAGGTGAGTCAGAAGCGATAGACAAAGAACCGGATGTAATTATCACCGATCTGATGATGCCCGGTATTAACGGCGTAGAACTCTGCAAAAGAATAAAGAACAATATCGAGATATCCCATATTCCGGTCATACTGCTCAGCGCCAATGATGATATTGAATTCAAAAAACAGGGATATAAAGAAGGTGCAGACGCCTATATTTCAAAACCATTCCTCTGGGAAATTCTTTTATCCCGTATAGAGAACCTGATGCACCAGGCGTTGCAACGAAAACAGGATTTCGGGAAGAAAACCAAAATCAATCCGGATCAAATTACCATTTCCAAGGCAGATGAACTTTTTGTAACGAAAATAATAACCTTAGTCGAAAAGAATCTCGACAACTCAGAATATTCAGTGGAAAATTTCAGTCAGGACATGTGCATGAGCAGGGCAAACCTCTATCGAAAAATTAATTCTATCACCGGGCTTACTCCGTCAGAATTTATCCGAAGCATACGCTTAAAGAAAGCTGCCGAATTAATTAAAGAAGGTATCTACCCTGTTATAGAAATTGCAGAAAAAGTCGGTTTTAACACGCATAGCTACTTCACTAAATCTTTCAAGGAGATGTTTGGAATGCCTCCTATCGATTATCAGAAAAAAGGATGATAGTCAATTTTGGAACTTCAATATAATAAAATCCAACATGAGAGTTACTATCCTGACAGGGATAGGACGAACTTTGCCTTGGCTCTAATTTTACTCCTACAACTGATCTAATCTGAAAAATAGATAGACCAGAGGATGCTTATGAAAAATAAATCTCATTTCAATAGGAAGTGAATAATTGAAAATATGTGTTTGTATTATTTACCAGAGAACATTTAAACTCCTAATAAACAAAAACTTAATAAATATATAGATTTTATTAATGCAACATTTGTTACATTGTTTGCAACATACCAAACAGTCTAACTGGGGTCAGCCATTCTATATTTGCATTGTTTATTTTAATTTTAGAAACAATAAAAAACATATGATATAACCTCTTCATTGAAATTAACCGTTTTTATGTTTCCAGGAAGACAGTGTTGACTATGGCTGTTGGCGGTTTCATGAGCGATTTTTTAATTATTTATCTAAATGAATAAAAAATGAAATGAGAAGTAAGAATTTTTATCTGAAAACGAGGGTACAGATCCTCTCTGTGCTATTCTGCGTTATCTTTTCATTTATACAGACAGCGTCTGTGAATGCAAGAGGTAACAGCATGCAACAACAGGTGAATAGAGTAACCGGAAAAATAGTAGATGAGCATGGCGAAACTATTATTGGAGCTAATATCATGACAGAAGACGGCAAAACCGGGACTGTCACCGATATGGATGGTAATTTTACATTAAACGTTCCATACGGAACAAAGTTATTGATTACTTATATAGGGTATGAATCGGAAACTATTGAAGCTGCACCGGGAAATATCCGGGTTGTCTTGCGGGAGAGTTCAGTTATGTTGGAAGACGTGCAAATCGTCGCTTACGGGGCACAGAAGAAAGTAACCGTAACAGGTGCTATTGCGGCCGTACAGGGGGAAGAACTTTTAAGAACACCTACCAGTGCGGTATCCAATGTATTATCTGGTCTCGTAAGCGGGATTACTTCGGTACAATACTCCGGTGAACCGGGAGCCGATGCAGCGGAAATATTTATCCGCGGAAAAGCGACGTGGGAAAACGCCAGACCTCTGGTACAGGTAGATGGGGTTGAAAGAAGTTTTAACGACATCGATCCGAATGAAATAGAGAGTATAACCGTGCTTAAAGATGCGTCGGCTACCGCTGTATTCGGTGTACGGGGTGCAAATGGGGTTCTGTTGATCACAACCAAAAGGGGAAAAGCAGGGAAGGCCAAAATATCTTTCAGTACATCGGCTAGTATGGCTACACCCACTAAAATGGTCGAGTTGGCAGATGCATATCAGTACGCCACTTTTCACAATCAGATGAGAAGGAATGATGGTAGGGATCCGCAATTTTCCGATGCTGTCTTAAAGAAATTCCAGGATGGCTCCGATCCGATCCGTTTCCCTAACACCAATTGGTTGGACTATGTGATGAAGGATGCAACCTTGCAAACACAGCATAACGTGAATATTTCCGGGGGTACAGAATCGGTGCGCTATTTCGTTTCAGCTGGTGTGCACACCCAAGGAGGTCTTTTTAAACAATTCGACCTGCCCTATGACCTGTCATATCAATACGACCGGTACAACTATCGGTCAAACCTCGATATCGATGTCACCGAAACGACCACACTATCGGTAAATATCGGGGGAAATGTGGATAACGCGCACAGACCCTTTACAGGACAAGGAAGTAGCGGTATGGTAAGAAGTATCTATTGGTCAACCCCTTTCTCCAGCCCCGGTCTGGTAGACGGCAAGCTGGTGAGAGCTGCCACAGATTATACCGATGGTGTGAATTTACCGTTTATCGGTGGAAACGGGATGACCGATTATTACGGAAAAGGATTTATGGCTACAAGCCGAAATGTACTGAATACGGATCTTATGCTGAATCAACAACTGGATTTTATCGCCAAGGGGCTTTCCTTTAATATAAAAGGCTCTTACAACAGTACATTTTATGCAAACAAAGAGGTCAGCGCCGCAATAGCTACCTATACGCCGGTATTACAAGCTGACGGAACGATGGCCTACAAGAAAAGTGGTGAAAACGCCCAACCATCCTACGTGGAAAGGCGTGGAAAGGCACGTGACTGGTATATGGAAGCAGCCTTCAACTACGCACGGAGCTTTAACAGCCACAATATCAGCGCCCTGGCTCTCTACAACCAGTCAAAATCTTACTACCCCAGTCAATTTTCAGATATACCAACCGGCTATGTCGGACTTGTGGGGCGTGTTACCTATGACTGGAGAAACCGGTATATGGCGGAATTCAATATGGGGTACAATGGCTCTGAAAACTTTGCTCCGGAGCGTCGTTTCGGCTTCTTCCCCGCAGGTTCGGTCGGCTGGACTACCAGTGAAGAAAGTTTTTGGGAAAATATTAAACCCGTCATCAATTATATGAAACTCCGGGCTTCATGGGGATTGGTAGGGAACGATAAAGTGGGAGGAACCCGGTTTATGTACACCGATGACCCTTATCTGATCGGTTTAGAGGCACTTCATAACCGCTCAAACCAAGCACCTGTCAACTGGGGATACTATTTTGGCACAAACCGTAATACGCTACTGGGTGCACGGGAATCAGCCCGGAACAATCCTTATGTATCGTGGGAAAAGGCCTTCAAACAGAATTACGGTATCGACATCAGTATTATCAATGAGCGGTTGAGCGGAAGCTTCGATTATTATACCGAAAATCGTACTGATATTCTTCTCCGTGATGGAACAGCCCCCTACATCATTGGGTTTTCAACCCCATACGCCAATCTGGGGGAAGTGAGAAGTTGGGGATATGAGATCTCATTACGCTGGGAAGACAGGATAGGCAGCGATTTCCGCTATTTTGCAAGACTGAATCTATCCAACAACCAGAATAAGATCATAGAAAGGAAAGAGACACCTCAGAATCATGACTGGCTGTATCAGAAAGGGCACCGCATCGGAGCCAACAGATTATATGAATTCTGGAGATTTTATGATGAACAGACTCCGGAACTGTACGAAAAAACTTTCGGCACTCCCTTTCCTGACCATGGACTCGTTCTCCAACCGGGTGATGCAGTATTCAGAGACTTGAATGGTGACGGCAAAATCGACACGGAAGATCAGAGTTATGCAAATGGTTATACCGAAGATCCGGAATATCTTGCCGGGCTCATTCTGGGGTTCAGCTGGAAAAACTTTAGTTTGTCTACCCAGTGGACAGGTGCATGGAAAGTGAGCCGCGTGTTATCAGATGTTTTTGCAAAACCGTTTACAAGTAATAGTAGCCAGAGTGAAGGCGGTTTGTTGGCTTACCATGTGCACAATACTTGGACCCCAGAGAATCCATCACAAGACGCAAAATACCCACGTGCGACTTGGGATGCTGCAACAAATAACTACAGAGGATCGACCCTTTTCGAAGTAAATTCAAGTTATTTACGGCTGAAGAGTATGGAGATCGCCTATAATCTTAAATTACCGTTTATGGAAAGGATCAATCTAAACTCCTGTGTAGTCTCACTGAGCGGATACAATCTTCTCACTTTTACCGATTTTATTTGGGGCGATCCGGAATCAAGGGCCAGCAATGCACCTACCTATCCTTTGCAGAAGACTTACTCTATGAGCCTCAAACTCGGATTCTAATTAATTACTCAGTGATCGATGGCACTATCATTCAATGATGTAAACAAATAAAATAATCGTACGAAACAAGCATGATAATATGCGAGTTCCATACGACCATAATGTAAAAATTAAATATTATCGTATGAAAAAATATAATCAATGGCTTTTTATCACTATCATAGCTATGGGCTCTCTGTTCATATCGTGTGTAGATGATTTAAAATTTGGAAATGCCTTTCTTGAAAAAGCACCCGGAGGAACAGTTACAAAAGATACCGTCTTTAACAGTGCAGAATATACCCGGCAATTCCTTACAGGAATTTATTCATTACAATATTACGGTCTTCCTTTCGGAACAAACAATGAGTTTCCATACATGCATACCGGATGGGTAGGCAAGTTTGAAAATCTTTCCGATTGCTGGCATTGCAGTTGGGACGGGCAGGCTATCCAACAACGGTATTACACCGGACAACATAATTCCGGCTATGGAATACGACAAGAGAAATTCGAAATCGGTCGCATGAACGTATGGGAAGCCATCCGTTACGCATGGCTGTTGATCGAAAACATCGATGAGGTACCGGATATGCAAAGTTCCGAAAAAGAACAACTAAAGGCTCAGGCCAAATGTATCATTGCTTCCCGGTATTGGGACACATTCCGCCATTACGGGGGGCTGCCGATCATCAGATCTACCTTTACCGGTACGGATAGCAATTATGAACTACCTCGTGCCACAGTGGAAGAGACCGTGGATTTCATGATAGAGCTACTTGACGATGCCGCCAAAATTCTTCCGTGGCAGGTAACGGTACCAGCGAATGAAACGGGACGATGGACGAAAGCGGGCGCCATGGGTTTGAAAACATCCATTTTACTTTTCGCCGCTTCCCCGCTCTTCAATGATGCCGTTCCCTACTCCATCGCACCACCTCAGGATGCAGTGCAAAACCTGAATGTATGGTATGGCGGATACAAACCTGAGTTATGGGATCGTGCCCTCAAAGCATGCGAAGAGTTCTTCACCGAATTAGACAGGAACGGCCGTTTTCATCTGCTGCAGGCAGCGGGAACACGTCCCAGCGATTATCGTTTAGCATTCCGTAAAGCATATTTCACGTTGACCAGTCCCGAAGTGCTCCATTCCACCAGGGTTCAGACCTATGAAGGAAGTCGCTTCAACAGTTCAACCTACACATGGCATTCATGGCAAAAGAACAACAACCGCATGGCCTATAACCCTACACAGGAATATGTAGAAATGTTTCCATGGGCGGACGGTACTCCTTTCGACTGGGAAAAAGCCGAGCTGGATAATAAGCTGGATGAAATGTTCATGAAGAGAACCGACGATCCTTCCAGCGGTGTCGAGTTAACACGTGATCCAAGACTCTACGAAACCGCAATGGTCAACGGTCTTCCTAAAACCTTGGATTGGTCCACTGGTAATATGAGTGGAAACCCTTACGAATTATGGGTTGGAGGATACGATGCGCGGCAGGCTCCGGAAACTCAAACCGGCAGATACGCCACAGGATATACATTGATGAAGTATTACCTTGAAGAAGATGCAGGCAACCAGGATACTCATTGGTCCTATATCCGCTTACCGGAAGTAATGCTCAATTACGCTGAAGTATTATGCCATGCCGGACGTCTGCAGGAAGCAATCAGACTGGTAGACCGGATCCGGGCACGTGTCAATCTGAAAGGGCTGGTAGAATCCAATCCTGGGAAAAACCTGACAGCAGACAAAGATGCCCTGCTGGAAGAAATATTGAGGGAAAGGGCTTGTGAGCTGGGAATGGAAGATGTCCGTTTTTTCGATATGATCCGTTACAAGATGCAAGACAAATTTGAGAAACAACTGCATATGCTGAAGATTACCCGTCTCGACAAAGATGGACAATGGTTTGGAGCTGACAAGGACAACGGTATTCCATGGCCGGAATTCAAATACGAGAGACTTCCTATTACCAGTCCCGCACGGATATGGTGGACACAGGGCTTTGACCCGAAATGGTATTTATCTCCTTTTCCGTTGGGGGAGTTGAATAAAGGATATGGTCTCGCACAAAATCCGGGATGGTAATTTAATATAATCAAAAATATAAATCAGTTATTTCTATGGTAAAGAAAATAGTATTCATACTGGCAATCCTTATTTGTATGGGAATTACCAGTTATGCACAGAATACGCCTTCTAAAATAACGGGGCAGGTAACAGACCACCTGGACAGGCCTGTGTACGGGGCAATCATCACCTCAGTAAATAATACAGGAGTGAGGTCAATCAGCGACAGGGATGGGAAATTTGAGATTACCGTAAATGGATCGGAAGAGTTACTTATAACCACCTCTGACAATAGCTATCAAATCGTTGAGGCGGAAACCGCCCAACCAATGAACATTGTGATGGGACTCTCGAGCAGGGCGGTAAATATTGGTTACGATGAAACACAAAGTTTAAGGGAATCTACCGCTTCGGTTGCAATCGCTTATGGTGACGAACTGAATAAACGTGCTGCAAGGGACATCGGCAGTTCTCTCTACGGTAATATACTGGGGTTAACGGTTCTCCAGGGAGCAGGCAACTACGCCGATTACCAGAATAATTTTCATATAAGAGGTCTGCAAACTTTAACCGCTTCAGGCAATAGTCCCCTTATATTGGTGGACGGTATCGAACGTGATTTGACCTATGTCTCTCCCGACGAAGTGGAGAGCGTAACGGTACTGAAGGATGCTGCGGCAGTAGCAATCCACGGCTACAAGGGTGCAAACGGAGCGGTGAACATCGTCACCAAACGGGGAAAGTACAATACTCGTGAGGTGAAATTCTCTTACGATTACTCCTACAATAGCATGTCGCGCAAACCCAGATTCGTAGATGCATATACCTATGCAAATGCGATGAATGAAGCCCTTGCCAATGACAAAAGGGATCCCCGCTATTCGAGTGCGGAAATTGAGGCATTCCGTACAGGCCGCTATCCGAATCTGTACCCAAATGTGAATTGGCTTGACGAAACATTCAAGGATGCAGCCCATACACAAACCTATAACATCAGTTTTCGTGGCGGAGGCACGTCGTTCCGTTATTTTACTTTATTGAATCTGCAAAACGACAATGGATTCATCAGGAATCCAAATGAAAACGAAGGATACTCCACACAGAACAAGTATTCGAAAGCCAGTGTGAGAAACAATCTGGATATCGACCTGACCTTAACGACAAAACTGAGGTTAAACCTGTTAGGCACATTGCAGGAGATGAGTCGCCCAGGACAATCCGCCAATCTGTGGGATATGATCTATTCCTTTCCGGCAGCCGCTTTTCCCATAAGGACGGAAGATGGTCTTTGGGGAGGCAACAGTACATGGGATGGAACAAGGAATCCTGTCGCACAATCGCAGGCGAGCGGTTACTCCAAATCACACAAGCGCTCTCTATTTGCCGATATGACTCTACAACAAGATCTTTCGGTCTTTTTGCCCGGCCTTGGCGGTAGCTTTAAACTGGCCTATGACAATATAGCCACCTACTGGGAAGATCATTCCAGGCAATTCGCATACGGAAGCTACACGGTGACCGAATGGGTCAACGGAGAACCCAATTTGGAAAACCTGAGCAAATATACAGGTGGCACGGAGACAGGCCTGGCTACAGGTTCGGACCTGATTGCATGGACACGTGTGGCCAATGCTGCGGGTACACTCAATTATGCAAAGAGTTTCGACAAACATCGTATCTATTCCCAGTTGAAATGGGATTATGAGTACAGGAACAGAGAGGGAGTGAATAACACCTGGTATCGCCATAATATGTCCCTCTACAACCACTACTGTTACAAAGATCGTTACTTTGCAGACTTGACACTGGTGGCTTCTGCGGCAAACAAACTGGCACCTGCCAGCCGGTGGGGATTCTCTCCCACTTTATCCGGTGCATGGCTAATTTCACAGGAACATTTTTTATGGAATTCGGCAATTATTCACTTTTTGAAACTACGGGGTTCATTCGGAATAATAAACAGGGACAATATTCCTGTGGATAACGGCGGCAATCCTGTGGAAAGTTACTGGGAACAAAGATATGTGGGCGGCAGTCAGTATTTATTCGACACAAGCTATGGCTCCGACGGCCTTTCACCCTGGAGATTCGGCCGCCTGCCGACATTGCATCCTGCACATGAAAAAGCCCTTAAATACAATGTGGGTGTCGATGCAACACTATTGAAAGGACTTAACCTGACAGTTGACGGATACTTCCAGAAAAGAAAAGATATCTGGGTAGAATCCAGTGGGAAATATTCCTCTGCGTTAGGTTTTGAGGCTCCTTACGAAAACGGAGGTATCGTCAATAGTTGGGGTTTTGAGACAGGAGTCGACTATTTCAAAAAGATGAGTGATCTCATCTTCAATATAGGTGCCAACTTCACCTTTAACAAGAATGAGATCGTGGAACAATATGAAGAGGTGAGGCTGTACGATAATCTTGTAAGGACAGGTAAACCGGTAGGGCAAATCTTCGGGTTGGTAGCCGACGGTTATTTCAAAGACCAGGCAGACATAGACAACAGTGTTCCGCATCTATTCAGTGAAGTAAGGCCGGGTGATATAAAGTATAAGGATATCAACAACGATGGAAAGATTGATGACAATGATATGACTGCCATAGGCTATAACTCTTTGACTCCCGAGATATATTATTCATTCCAATTAAATGCAGAATGGAAAAACTTAGGGATCAATGCATTATTTCAGGGGGCAGACAACTATTCGGCCATGTTGAATACCAAAAGCGTTTACTGGCCGTTGATCAACAACAACACAATATCGCAACATTATTATGACAACCGCTGGACTCCCGACAACCAGAATGCAAAATATCCGGCTCTCAGTTCACAGAGTAACAATAATAATTTCAGAAGCAATACCGTATGGTTGGAAGACCGTTCTTTCCTGAAATTACGACATATCGAGCTCTATTACAATGTTTCGAAAACACTCATGAAGAAAATCTCTTTCATGGAAAATGCGAAATTATATGTCAGAGGTATTGATCTTCTCTGTTTTGACAATATCAAGATTGCGGATCCTGAATCATACGGTGCCACCAATCCTCTTAACAAGAGCATTATAACAGGTTTATCTATCACTTTTTAATTAAATTGAATAACAATGAGACTTAATATAGCAAAATTATTAATCGCCACTATAGTTTTCGCCTTCTTTACTGTATCGTGCAGCGACCAGTTGGAATACAGGGAACACCAGAATTACGGGAAAGATTATGTCCAACTGAATTTTTCCAATATAGGCGGTTTGGTAAGTGATATATATTCACGGTTGGATTATGATTTCGGCAACTACGACCAGGCTATGCTGGCCTCTGCCAGCGATGAGGCCGAATATGCGTGGAGTTCCAACAAGATCCACGACTTCTATAACGGCGCATGGAGTCCCAGCAATCCCATGTCATCTACCTGGAACAGTAGTTATACTGCTATTCAGGGTTGCAACCTTTTCCTTGAAGAGTTTCTGGGATTGACTTTTCCCGAATTATCGTTCAACGATGACTATGCAGCGCAGATGTTCAGGTATAATAATTACGAAAATGAAGTACGCTTCTTAAGAGCCTATTTCTATTTCAATCTGATACGCCAGTATGGCGACGTACCCTTCTTTACCCATGTGATCAGTACTGAAGAGATAAATTCACTGCACCGCAGGCCGTTCGCCGAGATCGTTGAATTTATAGTGGATGAGTGCGATGCGATCGTAAACAAGATTCCGGTTGATTATACCAATCTGGGAAGTGTGGCTATACCCGGTAACCCGGAAAACGGACGGGCAAACAGATTGGCAGTCCTTGCCCTGAAAGCCCGTACCCTGCTGTTTGCTGCCAGCCCTCTATTCAATACCGATAACAGTAAAGAACTGTGGAAGGAAGCCACTATGGCCAATAAAGCGGTGCTCGATTCCTGTAGCAAATATGGATATGTATTAGGAAACTATACCGATATATGGGGAGCGGAGAACTGGCAGAGCAAGGAAGCGATATTTGTACGCCGTTTACCCGATACAGGTGGCACAAACGTTCTGGAGCAACGTAATTTTCCGGTGGGTGTAGAGGGCGGTAACTCCGGAAATTGCCCGACGCAGACATTGGTCGATGCCTACCAGATGAAAGCAACGGGTAAATTCTGGAATGAAGATGGAAGCGGTTTCGATCCTGCGAATCCGTATGAAGGCAGGGATCCCCGTTTCGAAATGAGTATTGTGAAGAATGGTGATACAAGATGGCCTTCCTACAACACCCGACCGATACAGACCTATGTCGGCGGAGCCAATGGTGCACCTATTGCTGGCGCCACTCCTACCGGGTATTATCTAAGAAAGTTGCTGGATTCGTCCATTGACCTGCGTCCGGGAACAACTACCAGAAGTCGTCATTCATGGATCACCTTCCGTCTAGGCGAATTCTACCTGAATTATGCGGAAGCCGTATTCAATTACCTCGGATCGGCCGATGCAACGTCTGCGGAATTTCCTCTGTCGGCTCGTGAGGCGGTCAATGTGGTCCGCAACCGCCAAGGGGTACAAATGCCTCCATTGGAGACAGGACTTGCCCCTGATGATTTCTGGAAAAGGTATAGCAATGAAAGGATGGTTGAACTGGCATTTGAAGGGCATCGTTTCTGGGATGTGAGAAGATGGAAAGAGGGAGAAAAGTTTAAGAGTATAGACCGGATGAGGATCACCAGAAACGCGGACGGTTCTTATACCTATACCCGTAGTACACAAAACCGTATATGGGACAACAAAATGTATTTGTTCCCCATCCCGCAGGCGGAACGGTTAAAGAATCCCAATCTTACACAAAACCCCGGATATTAAAGTAATCAGGTAATCGTACAAAGGGTTATCCAGAGAACAGGATCGCATTCTTCGTTATCGCATAAAAATAATGTGAAGTAATGTATAGTCACACTTACCTGCAAAATTCCATAAGAATGAATCGCCTCTATATAGTTGCTTTCCTATATTTGTTCATCCCGGCCGGGAACCTCTTATGCTCTCAACCTGGCTATGACTTCACGAAACTAAAACAAGAGAAATTGGGACGTGGGTTTATTGCCGTCCGGGAAGATGGGAATACCGTTAACCTCTCCTGGCGGTACCTCTCTTCCGACCCCATCGATATTGCTTTCGACCTATACAGGGATGGGGAAAAAATAAACAGCATGCCGGTCCGCAATACAACCTTTTTTAAAGATTCAAATGCCCCTGGACAGGAACTAAATTACGAGTTGCGAATTGCAGGCCGCTCCCAACACAAGGAGCTAACTACACACTATACACTGGAGAAAAATGCGCCCCACGGATATATCAATATTCCCCTGAATATTCCTCCTGACGGGATCACGCCTTCCGGACAGCTGTATTCATACCATGCCAACGATGCGAGTGTAGGCGATGTGGATGGAGACGGTGAATATGAGATCATCCTCAAATGGGATCCGTCCAATGCGCGGGATAATGCACACGACGGGTATACGGGAAATGTCTATATCGATTGCTATAAACTCTCCGGAGAACAGTTATGGAGAATTGATCTGGGAAGAAATATACGTGCAGGAGCACATTACACACAATTCATGGTGTTTGATCTTGATGGGGACAATAAAGCCGAGATTGTCATGAAAACAGGCGACGGCACTATCGACGGAACAGGGTGTGTGATCGGTGATGCAAATGCCGATTACCGTAACGACAAAGGGCGGATCTTATCAGGGCCCGAATACCTCACGGTTTTTGAAGGTAAGACGGGAAAAGCCCTGCAAACAATAGATTATATCCCGGAGAGAGGCGATTCCCAATCATGGGGAGATGAGAGAGGCAACCGGTCGGATCGTTTTCTGGCTTGTGTGGCCTATCTCGACGGGGAATACCCGAGCGTGGTAATGTGCCGGGGGTATTATACGAGAACAGTCCTGGCCGCATTCGACTGGCGGGACGGCAAACTCACCAACCGATGGGTGTTCGACTCCGATACCCCGGGTAACGAAAAATATGCCGGTCAGGGGAATCACAATCTCAGGGTAGGTGATGTAGATGGCGACGGATACGATGAAATCATCTATGGATCCTGTGCCATTGATAACGACGGGAAAGGACTCTATTCTACCGGTTTGGGACATGGCGATGCGATCCATATGACGGTGTTCGATCCCTCGAGTCGCAAACTGCAGGTATGGGACTGCCATGAGAACCAACGCGACGGATCTACCTTCCGTGATGCGGAGACAGGAAAGGTCCTTTTCCAGATCAAGAGCAACATAGATGTAGGAAGATGTATGGCCGCCGATATCGATCCCACGGTCAGAGGTGTGGAAATGTGGTCGATTGCTTCCGGGGGAATAAGAAATATAAAAGGAGAAGTCATCAATCCTTCTATCAGAGGTGTCCCCATCAATATGGGCTGCTGGTGGGACGGTGATCTGACAAGGGAACTACTCGACGGCACCCGTATATCCAAATACAATCCCCAAAGCGGCAGAGCGGATATTATCTTCGATTGCGATGAGTGTCTGAGAAATAACGGAACCAAGTCAAACCCGGCATTATGTGCCGATATCCTGGGTGATTGGCGGGAAGAGATCATCCTCAGGACAAAGGACAACAAAAACCTGCGCATCTATACTTCTCCGTACGAGACTCCTTACCGATTCCATACTTTTATGGAAGATCCGGTTTACAGGATCAGCGTAGCTACCCAGAATGTGGGCTATAATCAACCGACACAACCCGGCTTTTATTTCGGCAGCGACTTAATGGAAATTTTCCCGGAAAAAGCGATAGAAACAGCTTCGGATAGTGTAACTTTAGAAACAACGATGGAGTACGATTCCTACAAATGGTCCAGTGGGGAAACAACCCCCACTATAATCGTCAAAAAAAGTGATATAATGCCCGGACAAAAGCACAAGATAGAGTTGGAAGTCACCTACAGGGGATGTGTATTAGAAGATTATGTAGAAGTTGTATTCTTAAAATAAATTGGTTTTAATCCTATGAACACTCATGAAATACAAGTTCACTCACAAATATATAATTTAACTATGTTGTGTCTTGATTCTTGAGTCTAAAATTTAATCGTATGAAGAAAAAATATTTTACTGTTTTACTCTTTATTATATCGTGCGTCATTACATTACCGTCATACGCTCAAAAAAAATCGGATCCGATAAATGATTTTAACATACCGCTTCATTTATTACAGCGCAATTATGGTATCCCCTATGGCATCCCCGACAAAAAAGAGATGAAATGTGTCTATTCATCCGCACAAACCGCCACCGCACCTCTTTTCAGTGTCAATGATACGACACGCCCCGACCAGATCGTCGCTGGGAGTACCCGTAAAAGCAAAAACGCTCCTGTCGTCATGCTGATAGGTGATTCCACGATGAAAAACGGCCGGGGAAAAGGGGATGACGGACAGTGGGGCTGGGGAAGTTTCTTCGAACAGTTTTTCGATACCACCCGTATCTCTGTCGAGAATCATGCGTTGGGGGGAAGAAGCAGCCGCACATTTTATACGGAAGGATTATGGGACAAAGTCTTACCCGGCCTACAAAAGGGCGATTACCTCTTCATCCAGTTCGGCCATAACGACGGAGGGCCCTTGAATACCGGCCGGGCAAGAGCCTCATTGAAAGGGATTGGCGACGAATCACAAACCGTGGTTATGGAAAGGAACGGTAACCCCGAGGAAGTGTTTACCTTCGGCCATTATTTGCGCATATATATCCGACAGGCAAAAGCCCGTGGCGCAATCCCCATTGTACTGTCACACACTCCTGGAAATACATGGGATGGCAATAAAATGGTTCGTAACAATGAGACATACGGCAAATGGTCGAGGGAGGTGGCTGAACAGGAAGGGATTCTCTTTATCGACATGAACTACCTGATAGCCACAAAATGCGAAACTTTGGGAAAAGAGAAAACCAATGAGCTCTTTAAAGACAGGGTACATACTTCCTACGAAGGAGCAATACTGAACTGTGAAGCGCTGATTGAGGGAATCCGCACTGTTCCCGGACTATCATTGAATCAATATATAAACCAATAATCGTTATGAAACCCGCATAAGAGAAAAACTCTCGCACAAACACATGGCTAAAAATATCTTGTGTCTTGATTGTTGGTGCTTATGTCTAAATTTTAAATTTTATGAAACGAGACGCATTTAAAATGTTTTTGAAAAAAGGGTGTGAGGCTGAATATGAAAAACGGCATGACGAAATATGGCCCGAACTTACACAATTATTGCGCGAATCGGGAGTGTATGACTATTCCATCTTCTGGGATAAGGATACGAACATATTGTTTGGCGTACAGAAAGTAAAGGAAGATACCTCTTCACAGGATCTGGGTGACAACCCGATCGTACAGAAATGGTGGACGCATATGGCGGACATTATGGAGACAAATCCTGACAATTCTCCGGTATCTATCCCGTTGAAAGAAGTTTTCCACATGGATTGAAACCACTCAAATAAATGGACGAATGAAACTAAGATCTTTTATTGAGAAGACAAGTATCCTGTGCCTTTTCTTTTCATTATCATGCACCAGCGGAAAGAACCATAATTATCAATTCTATTTCGGTGAAGGGAATAAAAAAGAATTCGTAAAGATTACGGAACAAACCATATACGGCGTTAATTCACCGTATGGTTACGATCTGAACAGTGTGCACAAGGGCAACGCTCCTTTCTTTTTCTCTATTAATCTGCCTGAAGGGAATTACAAAGTAACCCTTACGTTAGGTGATAGGCATCAACCCACCAATACAACCATCAAATCCGAATCGAGGAGATTGATGCTGGAAAATATCGACGTAGCAAAAGGTGAAACTGTCAGTAAATCATTTATCGTTAACATACGAAATACAAAGATCGGAGAAAAGGATTCAGTAAGGATCAAACCTCGGGAGACAGAGAAACTGAACTGGGACGATAAACTGACCATCGAAGTGAACGGTACAAATCATGGACTACAGACAATGGTCATAGAAAGTGTTTCGGTCCCTACCGTTTTTCTAGCGGGTAACTCTACAGTAGTGGATCAGGACAACGAACCCTGGTGTGGTTGGGGTCAAATGCTACCACGATTCTTGAAAGCCGGAATAGCCGTCGCCAATTATGCCGAGTCGGGTGAAGCGGGTAATTCATTTATCTCCGCGAAGCGCTTTGCCAAGATCCTCTCTCAAATGAAGGAAGGGGATTACCTGATGATCGAATTCGGCCATAACGATCAAAAGCAAAAAGGTGAAAACAGAGGTCCCTATACCAGTTATAAGGAGAGCCTGAAGTATATGGTCGACGAAACAAGGAGAAAGGGTGCCACCCCCATATTAATCACGCCGATGCACCGTCGAAGATTCGACGATAATAGACAGGTTATCAACACGTTGGGAGAATACCCGGATGCGATAAGACAACTGGCTGAAGAAGAAAATGTGATGCTGATCGAGCTGAACAGCATGAGTAAAGTATTATATGAAGCATGGGGGCCTGAAGAGTCAAAAAAGGCTTTTGTGCATTATCCGGCCGGCACCTTTCCCGGCCAGACCGAGACATTGGAAGACAATACCCATTTTAATGCGTATGGAGGCTATCTACTCTGCAAATGTGTCCTGAAAGGGTTGATCGACAACGACTCTCCACTGAAAGAATACATTACAGAGGATTGGACCTGGTTCGATCCTGCGCAACCCGATGATATAGATAACTTTTTTATTCCCCCCACTCCATTTTACTCCGTAATAAAACCCGATGGAAATTAAAACTATACAATAAATAAAATTATGAAGAGAAATGTATTGATACCCTGTTTTTTATTCCTTTTTATAGGATCGTTGTTTGCACAGAAAAAAACGGATGAAGAAGCTGTAAGAGTTGTGGCCGACAATATTCTGGCCCAACCTGTAACCCAATTTGTGAGTGTGGACGACGGCACCGTCTATAACAGTACGGCAGAGATACCCGAAGGGAAAGATGTCCGGTTTAAAAGTCCGCTCACCGAATGGCACTATTCGAACGGTGTACTGGATATGGCCATGATCAATCTGGGAGAGTATCTCAACGAGGATAAATATGTAGAATACGCCAAAAGACATGTCGCTTTCGGATTCGACAATTACAAATACTTCAAGAACACTTTCAGACACGACCGCAATCATTGGCACTGGCCGTTCGGACAACTCTGGAACATGAAAGAACTGGATGACTGCGGTGCTATGGGGGCTGCGGTTATCGAAGTATACCAGTTAAAAAAAGAGCAACGATATCTCGATTATATCCATACGGCAGCAAACCATATCATGGAGGGTCAGGACCGCTTGGAAGATGGTACGCTCAGCCGGACTTTTCCGAGAAATATGACAGTCTGGGCAGACGACGCATACATGGGGACCTCATTCCTGACACGGATGGGGAAATTCACAGGAGAGAACCGCTATTTCGACGAAGCAGCCAAACAACTTATCCTGATGGACGAATATTTGTGGTGTCCCGAAAAACAACTCTATTATCACTGCTACTATACCGACTGGCAGAGAAACGGTGTTGCGTACTGGGGACGGGCGAACGGCTGGATCATGATCTCGCTGGTCGACCTTATCGAAGCTATGCCGCAGGATCATGCTCAACGAGGTGAACTGATCTCCATACTGGAAAAACAAATTGTGGGTGCTTCCCGCTGGCAGAATGCCAACGGAATGTGGAATCAGTTGCTCGACAAGAGTGATTCCTACGATGAGTCGTCAGTTACAGCCATGTTTGTATACGGTATCGCTAAAGCAATCAATAACCGGTGGATCGATCCTGCTTACCAAAGCATCGCAAGATCCGGATGGAACGCACTAAAGGACAACGAAATAACTCCTGACGGTCGTTTCACGAATGTGTGCGTAGGAACTGGCATCAGTAATGATCTGCCGTTTTACTTCAACCGTCCCGTCGGTGACAATGAGAAACATGGCCTCGGACTGATCATAAATACTGCCGTTGAAATAATGAAATTAAGCAACACACAATGAAAGGAATAAAAATATCGATGCCGGTGAGCAGGCGGACGGAGGGATTCACAGGGAAAGGAACAGAAAAATGAGAATAAAAAGTGAAGAATGAAGATGGGAGCCAAAAATCAAGAAGTGAAACCATAGAAATTTTGAAATTCCTGACTTCTTGGACTTCTCCACTTCCTACTTCTAATCAAAATAAATATTGTATGAGAAAAAATATACCGGTTATAGCGATAGCCTCTCTCTTTGCCCTCTCGGGATGTTCTTCCCCCGCCGGGGTTGCGGGAGACACTGATTGGCCTCAGATAACTCAGGAAAGTAAACCCTGGACACGTTGGTGGTGGATGGGGAGTGATGTGGACTCTGCAAACCTGACATACAATCTGGCAGCGTTGGGTAAGGCCGGGATAGGGGGCGTGGAAATCACACCTATCTACGGCGTAAAAGGGCGTGAAGCGCATTATCTCAATTACCTTTCACCCGAATGGATGAATTTGCTGGATTTCACCATTTCCCAAGCGGCCCGCCTGGGAATGGGAGTGGATATGAATAATGGTACGGGATGGCCCTTCGGGGGACCTGAGGTGACTCTGGAGGATGCAGCCACCAGGGCTGTTTTTCAGGAATACCAACTCAAAGGGGGGCAATCACTCGATGAGCTGGTCACAGTACGGGATGAAAGCCAGAAACCGTTTGCCCGGCTAAATAAACTTATCGCATACACCCCGGATGGTGAGAGTGTGGATATTACGGATAAAGTATCGGTGGAAGGAAAACTCAACTGGACGGCGCCGGAAGGAAAAGAGTTTACATTGATCGCACTGTTTATAGGAAAAACCCGGCAAGAAGTAAAAAGGGCGGCGCCGGGCGGACAGGGTTACGTGCTCAACCATTTCGATAAGGAGGCGGTCATGCGTTACCTCGGAAAATTCGATACCGCGTTTGCCGAAAAAAACGCCCCTTACCCAAACACTTTCTTCAACGATTCGTATGAAGTGTACGGCGCTGACTGGACGCCGGAACTGTTGAACGAATTTGAAAAAAGGAGGGGATACAAGTTGCAGGATTACTTCCCTGAGTTGCTGGCCAAAGGAGCAACGGAGCTCTCAGTACGAGTTATGACCGATTACAGGGAAACCATTGGTGAACTGTTGATGGAAAATTTCACCCAACCCTGGACCGAATGGGCGCACTCACACGGTGTAAAGACAAGGAATCAGGCGCACGGATCGCCGGCAAATCTGCTGGATCTGTATGCTGCTGTGGATATTCCCGAATGCGAATCGTTCGGCATCACCGATTTCGATATCCCGGGCCTGCGAAAAGACTCGATCCGCAAAGAGAACGACAGTGACCCCACCATCCTCAAATATGCTTCGTCGGCCGCCCATGTAGCCGGTAAAACCTATACTTCTTCCGAAACATTTACCTGGCTGACCGAACATTTCAGGACCTCCCTCTCGCAGGCCAAGCCGGAGATAGACCAGATGTTCACCTCCGGAGTAAACCGGGTATATTTTCACGGTACGACCTACTCACCGGGGGATGCCGCATGGCCGGGATGGAAATTCTACGCATCGGTAGATATGTCACCCACCAATCCCATCTGGAAAGACGCACCGGCATTCTTCGATTATATCGCGCGGGTACAGTCATTCCTGCAAACCGGAAAGCCTGACAACGATTTTCTGCTCTACCTCCCTCTTTACGATATCTGGGAAGGATTGCGCGGGAACTATTTCGCCACGTTCGCCATCCACGGGATGCGGGAACGAATTCCGGATTTCCGCAAAGCGGTGGAAAAGATCATGGAATGCGGTTACGACCTCGATTATATCTCTGACCACTTCATAAGTACGACCACTGTTGAAAACGGGCTGCTGAAAACAGAGGGTGGAACCACCTACAAAGCCCTGATATTACCGGCAGTGAAATATATCCCGGCCGAAACAATGGAACAGATCAGGAAATTGACAGAACAGGGAGCTACCGTGATCATTTCGGATCACTATCCTTCCGATGTGCCGGGATTATCCCATCTGGAAGAGCGGAAGAACCTGTTCCAGGATCAACTGTCGTTATTTCCGGAAGTCGCCTCCTTCGAAAATGTATCTGTCAACACAATGAAAAAGGGAACGGTCATCACCGGTAATAATTACAGGGATATGCTGGCAACATGGAAAGGGAACGAAGAACTCTTTGTCTCGGAATTGGGTGGACAACTGATCCGCAGAAAACATGACAATGGACATATCTATTTCTTCTCCATGTTGAAGAACAATCCCGTGGACGGATGGATCCCCTTAGGGGTAAAAGCCGAAAGCGCCCTGTTCTTTAACCCGATGAACGGCGAGAAAGGGTTGGCAAAACTGCGTAAGAATAACGGTAGGACAGAACTGCATATGCAGTTGAAACCCGGTGAATCAATTATTCTGAAAACATTCAACAGGAAAAAAATAGAAGCGGAAGAATGGGCTTATTATCAACTCACAGGAAACAAAGTTACCTTAAACAACGGTTGGACGTTACAGTTTGAAGAAAGTGAACCGGCAGTTACCGAAAGTTTTGCATTGGAGACTCTGGGATCGTGGACTGATATCGACAATGAGGCGTTGAAAAAGAATATGGGTACGGGACGATATTCACTGACATTTGATTTCACCAAAACACCCGGATGCGAATACCTCCTTTCACTGGGGGATGTACGCGAAAGTGCGCGGGTAAAGATCAATGGGGAGAATGCAGGAACCCTTTATGCCGTACCGTTCGAAACAACGATCGGATCATTGCTGCGCGACGGGGAGAACACCATAGAAATCGACGTAACCAACCTCCCGGCCAACCGCATCGCCGATTATGACCGTCGTGGTGTGGAATGGCGTATTTTCCATGAGATCAATTTTGTGAGCATCACCTACAAACCCACCGCATTCGATATCTGGGATATTGCACCATCCGGTTTATTGGGACCCGTCACGATTCAGGAACTTACAACTATTCATCCATAATGAAAACAATACAATAACATGCAAAAAACAATTTTTACACTCCTGTTCATTTCTCTCCATCTCGTGATCTATCCTCAACAAGGCAGAAAAACCATCGATATGGACCATAGCTGGCAGTTTGCCAGAGGGACACACAAGGATGCTATCAATCCCAATTTCGATGACTCAGGCTGGCAGACGGTCAATGTGCCGCACGACTGGAGTATTCAGGGTCGGTATAACAGAAATAATCTTACCGGTCGCGGAGGCGGATACCTGCCTTCAGGTGACGGGTGGTACAGGAAATCATTTACACTGCCGGAAAGCGATAAAGGAAAAAAAGTGCTTATCGAATTTGATGGAATCATGGCCAACAGTGAAGTATATATAAACGGAGAACTGCTGGGCATATGGCCCTATGGATACACTTCTTTCCTCTATGATATGACCGGACATATACGGTTTGGGGAAAATGAGGCCAATATTCTGACAGTCCGGGCCAATAATATCGACCAGCCGGCATCACGCTGGTATACCGGGGCGGGGATATACCGCCACGTACGGATGATTGTAAAGGATCCGGTACATATCGCTCATAGGGGCGTGTTCGTTACTACACCCAAAGTAAGCAAATCAAGAGCTACCGTCAATGCAGCCATTCAGATAGACAATACTACGGACAGGAACAGAAGTGTAACCGTGCATTCTTCTATCATCGACAAAGAGGGTAAAACGGTGCGGACAGCTTCTTCCACCCAACGAATTGGCGCCAAAGCCTCTCAGCTTGTTGAACAGAACCTGCAGGTGAACGATCCGCTGCTTTGGGACACAAAAGACCCGCACATGTACCAGATGATAACCAGGGTATTGGACGGTAAGACACTGTTAGACGAGCAGGTGACCGACTTCGGTATCCGGAGCATCCGCTACAATGCCACGAAAGGATTTTTCCTGAACGATCAACCGCTGAAGATGTACGGTGCATGTATGCACCATGATGGAGGCGGTGTAGGAGCTGCTGTACCTTCTGCCGTGTGGGAATACCGTTTCAATAAACTGAAAGAGGCCGGTATCAATGCCATCCGTGTAGCACATAATCCAATGGCTCCCGAATTTTATGATATGTGTGACCGGATGGGGATCCTGGTGATGAACGAGAATTTCGATACCTGGGAATATGCCAAGAATGCGCATGACTATCACCTCTATTTCAACGAATGGTGGGAAAGAGATACCCGTGCAATGGTATTGCGGGACAGAAACCACCCGTCCATCGTACTTTACAGTGTTGGAAACGAGATACGTGATAACCTCAACAACGAGGACGGTTTCCGGAAGTATAAACAACAACAGGACCTGATTCACGAATTGGATTCCACCCGACCGGTCACCATGGCACTCTTCCGCCCCAACTCGTCGGGAGTGTATAAAAACGGATTTGCCGATATGATGGATGTGGTAGGCCAAAATTACCGTCCCGGGGAATTGTTGGAAGCACACAGACAGAATCCGGACAGGATTGTGATTGGCACGGAAAATATCCACGATCTGGAGAGTTACCTGACGCTACGCGATCACGAATTTATGTGTGGACAATTCTTATGGACCGGATTCGACTATCTGGGTGAAAACGTCTGGCCCAGGATATCATTCGGGACAGCACTTTTCGACAAGACCGGAGGATGGAACCGGGAAGGATTATTGCGAAAGGCATGGTGGGGCAGCGAACCGACCGTATCAGTAGTGCGCAGGTCCGACAATGCAGGGGCAGGCGAGTGGGTACATGACTGGACACCCCTTGACCCGGTAGCATACGACGAAGCCTTTCTGGAAATATATACCAATGCCGAAGAGGTGGAACTGTTTCTGAACGATGAATCTGTAGGGGTATTTAAACGTCCCGACAATCATGCACCGATTCCGGTGAAGGTGAACTACCGGAAAGGGGAATTGCGTGCCGAAGCAAGGACAGGCGAAAAGGTGGTTGCCACGGATGTGCAACGGACAGCAGGCTTCCCCTATAAGATCGTACTGACACCTCACAAGACAACCATCGGAAACGACTGGGAGGATGTCTCTATCGTACGTGCCGTGATCGTGGATGAAGATAGCGTGCGTTGCCCGAATGCTTTCCACCTGATAGAGTTCAACGTGGAAGGCGCCGGAGAGTTGATCGCAACCGACAGCGGGGATCAATATGGCCACGAGCCTTATATATCGAAAGAACGCTCTGCCCATATGGGGGAATGTGTCGCCATCATCAGGGCAAACCAGGACGAAGGAACAATCAAAATAACCGCCCGGGCGGAGGGGATAGAAGGAATAGCCTCTGCTGAGATCAGGGTAGAATGACAAAACTATACGCAATTCATATAAAACGAGAACAGTTTATAATGAAAATAATGAATTTATCAATATCAATGTTCATAACCATTTAAAATATCAGATATGAAGCGATATATGCTGATGTTAAGCCTGGCATTGCTTATGGGTTTTATCCTACCACCCGGGAATAAGACCAGAATATTTATAGCCGGTGATTCCACGGCCCAGACTTATAATGAAAAGAGAGACGGATTGATAAAAGGGTGGGGCCAGATGCTGGCATTGTATCTCAACGAAAATGTAGAAGTTGTGAACCACGCGGTCGGCGGACGGAGTACCAATAGCTTTATCAGGGAAGGCCGGTGGGACAGGCTTATTTCGGAGGTGAAAGCCGGTGACTATGTATTTATCCAATTTGGCCATAACGATGCTTCTACCCGTCCGGAGCGGCATACTTCCTACGAAGAATATGAACGAAATCTCACAAGAATGATCAATGACGTACGTGAAAAGCAGGCTACTCCCGTGCTGCTCACCTCCGTGGTAATGCGCACATTCGTCAACGGTCATCTGACGGATGACCGGCTGAAGGGGTATCCGGTAATCACACGAAGAGTAGCCAGGGAACAGGGTGTTTCTATGATCGATATTAACCTGAAAACCCGCGACTTTGTAACTATGCTTGGTGACGAAGATTCAAAACCATATTACAGGTGGGTGGAACCGGGCGTTGATCCAGTCAAACCTGAAGGATTACAAGATGATACTCATATGGTGGAGAAAGGTGCCAGACAAGTGGCCCAGTTTGTGGCAGAAGGGATCATGGAACTGAACCTGCCTAGGTTAAGTGGAAAATAGCTGCGTATAGTGGAAATCGATATATATGAAAGCAAATCATCCACAAAAAACAATATACAATGAAAACATATTGGTTTTGAGAAAAGACATAAAACAGGATATAGCAGAATGAAAAGAAAATTTGAACGGATTATGAATAAAAAAATGTGGGCATTGGTATTTTGTGTGATTCTGAGTTTGTCGTCTTTTGGAAACAACCTGTTTCCCGACGGCACACCGATTCCGGATTGGTTCAATCAAAATGAAATTGTCGACATCAACACTTTGGGAAAGCATTACCGGATTACAGATTATGGTGTGGTGGGCGACAGCGCACTGCTACAGACGGAAGCAATCCAATCGGTTATTGATCAGGCCCATCAAAACGGTGGTGGTGTGATAATCATTCCCAAAGGTGTTTTCCTGAGTGGTGCCCTCTTTTTCAAGCCGACAACCCATTTGTATCTGGAAAAAGATGCTGTATTAAAAGGAAGTGACGATATCAGTAATTTCCCGATTCTGCCGACAAGGATTGAAGGTCAAAACATCAATTATTTTGCTGCGCTCATCAACGCCGACAACATAAATGGATTCTCCATATCCGGTGAAGGCACGATAAATGGGAACGGATTACGCTATTGGAAATCGTTCTGGCTACGAAGACAAGTCAATCCCCAATGCACCAATATTGAAGAACTGAGACCCCGTCTTGTATATATATCCAATTGCAAAAACGTACAGATTGCAGGAGTAACTCTGGTGAACTCCCCTTTCTGGACAACCCATCTCTACAAATGTGAAAAAGTGAAACTCCTCAATCTGCATATATTCTCCCCCGAAAAACCGGTCAAGGCGCCAAGCACCGACGCGGTGGATATAGATGCCTGCACTTATGTTCATATTAAAGATTGCTACATGTCGGTAAACGATGATGCGGTCGCATTGAAAGGTGGAAAAGGACCGTTGGCCGATAAAGATGAAAATAACGGCGGGAACCGGAATATTATTATCGAAGATTGCACATACGGATTTTGCCATAGTGCTTTAACCTTCGGCAGTGAATCCCTACATAATCGCAACATTATCCTTCGCCATTGCCGGGTAGATCAGGCAAAACGCCTTCTTTGGCTGAAAATGCGCCCCGATACTCCCCAGAACTATGAATATGTCCGGGTGGAAGAGATCACAGGAAATGTAACCAGTTTCCTGTATATCAAACCCTGGACTCAGTTTTTTGATTTACAGGGACAAAAAGAAATGCCACTTTCTTATGGTAATAATATAACCATGCGCAATATCACGCTGAATTGCGACATATTTTTCGACGTAAGCAAATCAGACCAGTATATTCTATCTGATTTTACATTCGAGAATCTAAACATCCGGACAAAAACACCGGATATTTACAAAGAGTATATCTCAAATTTCCTCATAAAGGATGTACGAATCAATGGTAAAGAGTATCAATCGTTTATTCGGAGATAATAAATAATCCATTTTGAAAGAAATTATATAATGTAATAAGGTAAGAGTATAATTAAGGTATTTTTCTGACGGATAAATCTGATAACATAACTATTTTTTCAAATATTAAATATCATTATGTATTAGTTTTTCACTACAACTAATCTGACCGTTTTAATTATTAATCTAAATAAATGAGAGAATGAAATGAGAAGAAAAATTTTTAATCTGAAGTTAGGAATCTTGTCCACACTACTGTTTACATTTTCCTTTTTTGCTTTTTCACAGAATATCACTGTAAAAGGCAATGTTGTGGATAGTTCAGGAGAAGCATTGATCGGGGTAACCGTTCAGGTACAAGGTACCGCATCCGGAACCATTACCGATATAGAGGGTAATTTTTCTATCCCGAATGTACCCCCCAATGCCACATTAGAGGTGTCTTATGTGGGTATGCGCACCGAAACGGTCCCAGTAAACGGCCGGACTTCTATTGATATCATCCTCTCAGAGGATACGGAATTATTGGATGAACTGGTGGTGGTCGGTTATGGCACAATGCGCAAGAGCGACGTGACCGGAGCATTGGCGGTTGTATCAGCCAAGGAATTGTCAGCAAAACCGGTAACCAATGCTTTCGAAGCGTTGCAGGGTAAAGTGGCAGGACTGGATATCACATCTGCCCAACGACCCGGAGAATTAGGTACCATTCGTATTCGCGGAAACCGCTCTCTGAATGCAACCAATGATCCTCTTTATGTAGTGGACGGTGTTGTATTGAGTGCCGGTGGAATTGAAAGCATTAATCCGCGTGATATTGAAAGCATCAACGTTCTGAAAGATGCTTCTTCTACCGCCATTTACGGTTCACGTGGCGCCAACGGGGTAATCTTGGTAACTACCAAACGGGGCCGGGAGGGTTCTCTTCAACTGAACTATTCCGGTACATTTACATTTGAGAACATACATGATCTGGCGCCAACCATGAATGCCAGTGAATATATCACTTGGCGCCGTTGGGCACATCATAATGCAAATCCGTCCGAGTATACTCCGGGTAATCAACCCTCAAAAGCACAGGACGAAATATTTTTCGGTTCTCTCGACCAGACTTCTTATAATAACGTGATGAAAGGTTGGACAAACGGTAGCTGGGACGGCTCAAGAGTGACCAACACTGACTGGACCGATTTCGTCACCCAAGCAGGCATAACGCAGGAACACACTATCAGTGCAAGAGGTGGAACCGATAAAATCAAATCTTTCTTCTCCCTCGGATACCTGAATAATGAAGGGACACAAAAAGGGCAATCATATAACCGATACAATGCGACCATGTCCACGGATATTAATCCGACTAAATGGTTTAGCATTGGGGGTTCCATCAATACCTCTTGGAGTAACCAAAGTTATGGCTTTTCCCGCACTGGACAATCTTCCAATTCCGGACCTACCGAAATTTATGCTGCAGCAAAACAAATTTTCAATATGGCACTCCCTTATGATGATAATGAAGAGATCGTGCTGACACCCGGTAATCTGAACGGAGTATATACCGTTATAGATGAATGGAAAAAATCGGATGAACAGAGACAGACTTTGCGCGCATTAGGTAGTTTTTATGCAAATATCAATCTGGGCGAGATATGGAAACCACTGGAAGGATTAAATTTCAAAACCAATTTCGGGCCGGATTTCAGATATTACCGCAGGGGCATTTACATCGATAAAACATCGGCGGTACGCCAAGGAGGGACAAGTTACGCCTCATGGAACTACGACAGAAGGTTTGCTTGGGTATTAGACAATATAGTCACTTACAATAAAAAAATGAAGGATCATAGTTTTGACTTGACATTGCTACAATCTGCTTCAAAGAACGATCGTGAAGAAGCCAGCATGAGTGCGGAGAATATTCCCAAATCTAGTTTTAAATGGAATAACATGGGTTCTGTGGATATCACCAGCAGCGACGCAAGAGCCTCTATGGGCTCGAATTTAGTCCAGTCGCAACTGGCTTCATATATGGGACGCATCAATTATTCTTTTAGAGACAAGTATCTGTTGACTATTTCCGGACGTTATGACGGATCATCGGTACTAGCCGCGGGACATAAATGGGCTTTCTTTCCCAGCGCAGCGTTGGGTTGGCGTATGGATCAAGAGTCTTTTATGCAGAATATTACATGGCTGGAACAACTCAAACTACGCTTAGGGATGGGAATGACTGGAAACTCCGCTGTTAATCCATACGACACCTTGGGAAATATCCGTTCTTTCTATGTGCCTTTCGGCAGCACAGGCAATGTGTTGGCCTATGGAACCAACGAGCCTTACTATTTTTCGAGCGCCACATTGATGGCCAACCCCCTGTTGGAATGGGAAAAAACTACCCAATGGAACTTCGGTATTGATTTCACTTTCCTGAAAGGACGGATCGGCGGTGCTATCGATTTATACCAGTCCGACACAAAAGACCTGTTAATGAGAATGACTATTCCTACACTGACCGGTTATAATGAAATGATGGCCAACGTAGGTAAGACAAAAAACAGAGGTTTCGATATTTCACTGAATTTTGTGCCTGTCCAGACAAGAGACTTCAACTGGAACTCCACACTCAACCTGGCCTGGCAAAAAGAAGAGATCGTGGAATTAGCCAATGGCAAGAACGACATGGTCGATAACTCCTGGTTTATTGGACAATCCATCAGCGTTTACTACGGATATGAGCATGCGGGCCTGTGGCAGGAAGAGGATGCCGTCGAAATGGCAAAATTCAATGAAAAGGGTGAAAAATTCACAGCAGGTAGCGTAAGACCTGTCGATCAAAATGGCGATTACGTCATAGGATCTGAAGACCGGGTAGTTTTAGGCAATCGCAACCCCCGCTGGACTACGGGATGGGGTAATACCTTCAACTACAAAGGGCTCGAGCTGAATATTGAACTTTACGGACGTATGAACTATTGGGTTTCAACCGGCGGTGAAACTCAAAACGGTATTCCCAACCAACGTAAGATCAACTACTGGACTCCTGAAAACAGGAATGCCGAATGGCAAAAACCGGTTTATACTGGAACACCGGGTGTGGGAGGTGATGCATATTCCAGCCTATTGGGATTCAAAAAAGCTGCTTTTATTAAATTTAGAAATATCTCTTTGGGATATTTTCTCCCAAGAAATATCTGCGAACCGATCGGGATCAGCAGCTTAAAAGTTTTCACCCAATTACGTAACCCGGGGAATCTCTACTCTTCCATCGATTTTCTGGATCTGGATTATGGTACTTCTACATATTACAACAGGGGAATTACCCTCGGTGTTGAAATAGGATTTTAATTTATCAACTTACAGACAAAAGAAACAATAGTATGCAATATTTATACAATAAAATAACGATAGGGCTGATAGCACTATCTGCCATCGGCCTTTGGTCCTGCGGCGATGATTTCCTTCATGAGGAACAATCCACAGCCTATTCCACACAATATTTTGAAACGGAAGAAGGGCTCGCCGCCCTTGCGACCTCTCTCTATGGTAACATTCGCTGGCATTTCGGTTACGAATGGGCGTATGGTATTACCCTTTATGGCACGGATGAGTTCACCAACGGCGCCGACTTGACCAGCGAACCTTGGAATACCTACGATAATCGCCTGAACCCTTCAAACGCTACCGTTGGTACCGGTGCTGCCAATAACAACTGTCCTCCGGTAGATGGTTTATGGAATCAGATGTATTATGGCATCTCCTCGGCCAATTTAATAATAGCCAATTCAGAGAAAATATCTAACGAAGACATCCGTAATAAATCTTTGGGAGAAGCCTACTTCCTGCGAGGATATAACTACTACAGGTTATTTGCCCAATATGGCGGTGTGGTTCTCCAAACAGAACCCGTAATAGGCGTAGTCCGCAATTTCGAGCGTTCCAGTGCAGAAGAAACAATGGCACAGATCATCTCTGATTTTGAAAATGCATATAACTACCTTCCCACTACCAACTGGCGCGGTATGGGTACATGGACAAAATATGCAGCCACCCATTTCTGGGCGAAAGCATTGCTATTCCGCGCTTCAGAAAGGAACAGCGATTGGAATGCAAGCTATATAGACGCGGATCTGGCCAAATGTATCCAGCTTTGTGATGAGGTAATAACCGCCCGTCCGTTGGCAGGCGACTATTGGGATCTTTTCGCCCGTTGGACCGGAGTGGATAATCCCAACGAGGGGCTTCCCGAAATCCTGATGTCGGCCCAACATAATGCGGACTCGTCCACCAGAGGACGGTTCGGTAACCGTACCCACTCCTATTTCACCCCGCAGTTCAATACATTCAGCGGTGGTTGGGTGAGCCGCGGACCACATATCGGCGGACAGGATTTCCAACGCTGCCGTCCTACAGAATACAACTATTCTACCTACGACAATATCAATGATGCACGCTTGTGGAAATCATTCAGGACAGTGTATGGCGTAAATAACATAGTAAATAAGGAATTAAATGAATCATTTGGTGAAAATGCGGTTGATTTAGGAGACGAGGGAATTATTTTTATCCTGAATAAAAAAGATGATAACCGATTCGACGGTGAATCTTATGGTAGATTCGGACGTGCCGTTGAAGGTGGAAGTACTTTTATTAATCCTGAAACAGACAAATGGGTCCCAAATGCTTTCCCTTTATATCTGGAAGGAAGATATGTGTTGCCTGCTTATAATAGTAATGGTGATGCCACAAAGTCTAATGTGTTCTGCGGATTGAACAAAACACAAGATGGAACACGAACGGCAGAAGGAGGGGATTCCCATCGTGACGTGATCATGGCCCGTACCGGTGAAACCTATCTGGTAAAAGCCGAAGCACAAGTACGCCAAGGTAAATACCAGGAAGCTATTGCTACTATAAATCAACTCAGAGCACGCGCACAGTGGAAACCGGGTGAAGACAGGGAACTGTATGTGGATGGCTCTATTGCTTTTCCTTTGAGCAATTCTCTCCATTCATCTTCTACAAATTATTCCAAGAATGGCAAGACAGATAATTATGTAAACTGGTTCGCCAATTCCCATCCCGGATATGACGGAGGTAATCTGAAAGATGAGGCCGGCAATATTTATCTCAGCCGGAATACCTATTATCTCTCCACGGGTATTGACAAGACAACTGATCCCTCTTCTCTACAGATAAACAGTCCTTCCAACCTCCCCGAAGAAGATGAAGCAATCCTCTCTAAGTTGGGTGTGTCGAGTGAATATGAACGTATGCTGAACTTCATCTTTAACGAGCGTACCCGTGAACTGAATGGGGAATGGAATCGATGGGAAGAATTAAGCCGTACCGGATTATTGTTAAAACGAACCAAGGCATTCAATCCCGAAGCAGCCCGCAATATTTCAGACAGGCACATTCTCCGCCCGATACCTCAAACATTTATTGATGGATTAACGCAGGATAATGGCTCACCGCTCACGGAAGAGCAAAAGAAATCCCTCCAGAACCCAGGCTGGTGACTATTATTGCCTCTCTGAGCAAGATAATAAAAGATGGGGCCGTCTCAAAACGAGACGGCTCTTTTTTATATTAAGCGGCACAGGCTGATTTTTCTCTGATCATGATTTCAACCTAAATTACGCAATAGCCATTTTTTTGTTTGGATTCATGGGGAGAAAAAACTGGAATACGACTAAGATGTGGCACAATAGTTGGTTCTGGCGAACTACAAACCAGAAAGAAATCGACTATATCGAAGAAGGAGACGGACAAACCCAGGCATTTGAGTTCAAATGGAATCCTTCCGTCAAGTACAAAGCGCCTAAACAGGCGCTCAGAAAGTTATCCGGGTAGTATTTCTCTGTGGTCGCACCGGATAATATGGAAGAGTTTTTGTTGTGATGGCAGAATGATTATCACTTCCATTTTATAAGGAGAAGTAGTACCCTTTTTGGAGTAACTGGTCGTATTTCTCCTTGTTGAATTTATAATAAAAGGCTCCGCGTTTAGAAGTTGACTTATCTTTGTCACCCTGTTTCTCGAGTATATCCATTTCCAGTATCCTTTTACGAAAATTGCGTTTATCCAGTTTCGTCTGATAAATGGCTTCGTACAAAGATTGCAATTGCGGCAAGGTGAACTTTTCGGGGAGAAGATTAAAACCTAATGGCAGGATAGCCGCTTTTCTTCTCAGTATTTCAATAGTATCCTCCAGCATCTGATTATGGTCGAAGATCAATTTACCGACCTTATCCAGTTCCTCCCAACGGGCATTATGGATCTTGCACAATTCATCATCAAATAATTCAAGGTCTATGAGGGCATAATAAGCAACCGAGACCACACGTTCACCTTCGTCACGGTGGATATTCCCATATGTGCCCACCTGTTCCATATAAACATCCTTAATGCCGGTATATTCATATAGTACGCGCGAAACAGTATCCTCGAGGTTTTCGTCAGAACGCAGGAATCCTCCCATCAGGGTATCCTGATTTCTCAACGGCTCGAATTTTCGTTTCGAGATCAATAAATACAATTTCCCTTTTTTAAAGCCAAGTATTATACAATCGACCGATAGTAAAAACTTCTCTTGTTCTATATAAAACGGCGCCATTAAAAATATCTCCTTTTTTGCGCAAAGGTACAATATATTTCACCAAACTCCCCTATCCGGACATATGTAATACCCCTGCCTACGATTATCCTGAAAAGATCATCCTGATATAACAACCTTAATATGAGGTGAAAATGAGTATCTTTAATTTTATGTTTTTAAACATACAACTATAAGTGTGATCTCATACACTTATTGTTAACTTTGTCACAATAAATCTATTTCATTAAGCGAGAGAAAATAATAGTACTTTGTCATCATGAAGAAAATATTGATTATACTATTAACGGCCTGCCTGTTTGAGTATATTTCTGCTAACGATTTTACCATAGTGAGCCCGGACCGGAATTTGCAGGTCTCGGTTTTTCTGAAAGACGGGACTTTGCATTACAACGTAAACTATAAAGGAAAAGTCATTCTGGAAGACTCGCCTTTGGGAATGATCACCAATGTAAGTGATTTTAGTAAGGATCTGGTATTTGTAGAGAAAAGAGAACAGGTTGTCAGTAGGACATATACTGAACCTAAGATCAAGAAGAGCCGTGTGGAATATCTGGCAAATGAGGTTGTTAGCATATATGAAACGGCCCAAAAAGAAAAGATCAGTGTAACCTTCCATGTAAGCAATAACGACATCGCGTTCAAATATTCACTGGCGCGGAACGGTGAAACAGCCCGATGTATCATTGAAAAGGAGTTGACGGGATTCAAATTCCCGCAACACACGACCACGTTCCTTACGCCGCAGGCAACTCCCATGACCGGTTGGATGCGCACTAAACCGAGTTATGAAGAAGAATATGTGGCCGACGAGCCGGTCGGCACGCCCTCCAAATATGGCGCGGGGTACACCTTTCCCGGATTGTTCCATGTGGGGAGCAACGGGTGGGCATTGGTTTCCGAAACGGGAGTCGGAAGTTTGTACTGCGGCGCAAAACTCAGCGAAGGCTCCAAAGAGGGTCTTTACACCATTGCTTTCCCCGAAGAGGAGGAGAATAACGGTATCGGCAGCGCCAAACCGGTGATTTCCTTACCGGGAGAAACACCCTGGCGCACCATTACCGTGGGTGACAACCTGAAACCGATCGTCGAAACCACTATCGCATTCGATGTGGTAGAGCCGCTGTATGACCCTTCGCAAGCGTACTGGTTCGGACGCTCTACCTGGAGTTGGCTGCTCTGGCAGGACGGAAGTATCAACTACGAAGACCAGAAGACCTTTATCGATCTATCCTCTGCATTAGGATATGAATTGGTATTGATTGACAATTGGTGGGATACCCGCATCGGTCGCGAAAAAATTGAAAATCTGGCACAGTATGCCGCTTCTAAAAATGTGGGCATCTGCTTGTGGTATAATTCCAACGGCTTTTGGAGCGATGCGCCCCAGGGACCCAAAAACCGGATGAACACTTCCGTAGTCCGGAAGAAAGAGATGGCCTGGTTGAAAAGCATCGGGGCGAAAGGGATCAAGGTGGATTTCTTCGGCGGCGACAAGCAGGAAACCATGAAGTTATACGAAGATATCCTGTCGGATGCCAACGATTACGGCCTGGCAGTGATCTTCCATGGATGCACACTGCCCCGGGGGTGGGAACGGATGTATCCCAACTTCGCGGGAAGTGAGGCGGTGCTTGCTTCCGAGAACCTGATTTTCACGCAGCATGCTAATGACACCGAGGCCTACAATGCCACGCTGCATCCCTTTATCCGGAACAGCGTGGCATCCATGGACTTCGGCCCTGTTTTGCTGAATAAACGGCACAACCGCAATAACGATGGTGGAACCGAACGTAGGACAACAGAAACATTCCAGTTGGCCACAGCCGTACTGTTCCAAACGCCTGTGCAGAATTTCGGCATTACCCCCAACAACCTGACCGAATATCCCTCCTTCGTTATCGATTTTATGAAAGAAGTGCCCACTCTCTGGGATGAAACTGTGTTTGTCGACGGTTATCCCGGAAAGTATGTGGTAATGGCCCGTCGCAGCGGACATAAATGGTATGTGGCGGCCATCAACGCCGAAAAAGAAACAAAGAAGCTGAAAGTGACACTTCCGATGTTCCGGGATACGAAAGTGGATCTGTATTCCGATAGGAAAGACCGTTCACCGCAGTGGGAACAGGTGACTATCATCAAGGACGGGGAGATCACATTGGAAATACAACCCGAAGGCGGAGTAATACTGAGAAATTAAAGGAGTATTATGGGTATAGTAGAACCGGTCTGGTACCAGTATGTTAATGAACATGAAATACCGACAGCAGGGATTTTATCTGGCTCTCTACCGGTGGCGGATTGTTGCGGCAAAACAATTTCCAAGATCAAGAATAAAAATTTTCAATATTATGTTTTTAAACATACAAAAATAAGTGTATTTTATTACACTTATTATTAATTTTGCCGCAATAAGTTCAGAAA
This sequence comes from Proteiniphilum sp. X52, assembly GCF_003712195.1. Classification (GTDB taxonomy): domain Bacteria; phylum Bacteroidota; class Bacteroidia; order Bacteroidales; family Dysgonomonadaceae; genus Proteiniphilum. The sequence goes on from NZ_RDSD01000004.1 coordinate 195,903, forward strand.
ATCTATCGGCTTACCTTTTGCGGGTAACCTGATAAAAACGGGTTTTTAGTTTTGCATTATACATTCACTATCTAAGCTAAGTACAATCCATTCAATAGTTTTGATTGTCAGATGCATTAATATTCATATTATCAGCAAAATACAAACATACATAGTTTGAACAGATTTCAAATTAAGTACTTAAGATAAAAAAAGAGAAACATGAAACTAAAGAGAACTTTCTACGTTGTACTACTATCACTTATCGGTAGTAGTGTGTCTATCACGGCCCAGAACCGATTGATCATCGAAGCCGACCGCGGACAGAACACCATCAACCGGCATATCTACGGTCATTTTTCCGAACATCTGGGGCGCTGTATTTATGGCGGATATTGGGTGGGCGAAGACTCGCCAGTTCCCAATACCCGCGGCATCCGTGACGATGTGGTGCAGGCGCTGAAAGACATCCGTATTCCCAACCTGCGGTGGCCGGGTGGTTGCTTTGCCGACGAATATCACTGGATGGATGGTATAGGTCCCCGTGAAGATCGCCCTAAAATGATCAATACCCATTGGGGAGGCGTTGTGGAAGATAACAGTTTCGGTACCCACGAGTTTCTCGACCTGTGCGAACAACTCGACGCAGAACCTTATATCTGCGGGAATGTAGGTAGCGGCACCGTGGGGGAGATGTCAAAATGGATCGAATACATCACTTTCGATGGTGAAAGCCCAATGGCTAATTTGCGGCGCAAGAACGGTCGCGAAGAGCCCTGGAAAGTGAAATTCTGGGGTGTAGGTAACGAAAGCTGGGGCTGCGGCGGCAATATGACTCCCGACTACTATTCCGACCTGTATCGCCATTACGCCACCTATTGCCGCAATTACGGCGACAATCGTCTTTACCGGATTGCCTGCGGTGCTAACGGAGGTGATTATAACTGGACGGAAACTGTGATGAAAAACGCCGGCCACCATATGCAGGGTTTATCCTTACATTACTATACCGTACCCAGGGACTGGTCAAATAAAGGTTCGGCAACCAATTTTGATGAAAAGGAATATTTCGCTACTATCGAAAAAACATTGTTCATGGACGAGCTGATCACCCAACATTCGGATATCATGGACCGTTACGACCCGCAAAAGAGAGTAGGAATGATTATTGATGAATGGGGCACATGGTATGATGTGGAGCCCGGCACCAACCCTGGTTTTCTCTATCAGCAGAACACCTTGCGCGATGCCATCGTTGCGGGTATCAACCTGAACATTTTCAACAACCACAGTGAGCGGGTACAGATGGCGAATCTGGCACAGACGGTGAACGTGTTGCAGGCTGTGATACTCACCGACGAGGAAAAGATGATACTTACTCCCACCTATTGGGTGTTCCATCTCTTCAAGGTGCATCAGGATGCCACGCGTCTGCCCATATCCTTTGCCGGGAACAAATACCGTCAGGGAGACAAAGAGATAGACGCGGTAAGCGTTTCCGCTTCGAAAGATGCCGGAGGTAAAATTCATATCACATTGGTAAATGCCGATCCGAACAATGAACAACGTATCTCAACACAGTTGGTTGGAGCATCGGCAAAGAAGGTGAGTGGTAAAATGGTCACTTCCGCTAAGATAAACGATTACAATAGCTTCGAACAACCGTCTAAAGTAACGGTGAGCGACTTCAAAGGCGCTTCGCTCTCCAATAGCGGTCTTTCGGTGGTATTGCCACCTAAATCGGTGGTGATGATTGAGGTGGAATAATTACCAATTACCGATTACTAATTACTAATTACTAATTACCAATTACCAATTACCAATTGTCAATGAATATACAAGAACTGAAACAGCAGGTATTCCAGGCTAACTTGGAGCTGGTAAAACACGGTCTGGTGATCTTTACCTGGGGAAATGTAAGCGGTATCGACCGGGAAAAAGGATTAGTGGTGATTAAACCCTCCGGGGTGTCGTACGACGACATGAAAGCGGAAGACATGGTGGTCGTGGATCTGGAGGGCAACATGGTGGAGGGCAGTTTGAAACCTTCGTCCGACACGCCTACTCATGTGGAATTATACAAAGCATTCCCTTCCATAGGCGGGATAGCACATACCCATTCGACCTATGCCACCGCATGGGCGCAGGCCGGATGTGACATTCCCAACATCGGGACCACCCATGCCGATTATTTCAGCGGAGATATACCCTGCACGCGGGATATGACCGAACCTGAGGTGAATGGCGACTATGAAAAAGAGACCGGTACGGTTATCATTGAACGCTTCAAAGAACTGAACCCCGCACACCTGCCCGGCGTGCTGGTGAAAAATCACGGACCTTTCTCCTGGGGAAAGGATCCGCGCGAGTCGGTTCATAATGCCGTCGTAATGGAACAGGTGGCGAAAATGGCTTTTATCGCCTATCAGGTCAACCCCAACATCACCATGAACGAATTGCTTATCCAAAAGCATTTCTACAGAAAACACGGACCCGCAGCATATTACGGACAAAAATAACGACTATTACAAGTAATTCTCAGTTCTTAATTCTCAGTTCTTAATTCTTAACTTTTAATTTTTAATTCATAATTCATCAACTTATGCAATTCAAAGATCAGGAAGTATGGTTTGTTACAGGAGCACAACTCCTGTACGGGGGCGACGCGGTGGTTACCGTAAATGCCCATTCGGAAGAAATGGTCAAAGGGCTGAATGACGCGGGACTACTCCCCGTAAAGGTGGTCTATAAAGGGACTGCCAATTCATCGCCCGAAGTGGAGAAAGTATTCAAGGAAGCCAATACCGATGTGAAATGTATCGGTGTGATCACCTGGATGCACACTTTTTCTCCTGCCAAGATGTGGATCAGAGGTTTACAAAGCTTCAGGAAACCTTTAATGCATCTGCATACCCAGTTTAACAAGGAGATACCCTGGAATGAAATCGACATGGATTTCATGAACCTGAACCAATCAGCACACGGCGACCGTGAATTTGGACATATCACAAGCCGTTTGCGAATGCCCCGCAAAGTGGTGGTCGGCTATTGGAAAGATGAGGAGACACTGCGGAAAATTGCGGCGTGGATGCGGGTTTGTGCCGGTTGGGCCGACGCCCAGGGGATGTTGATCATTCGCTTTGGAGATAATATGAACAATGTGGCTGTAACGGACGGAGACAAGGTAGAAGCGGAGATACGTCTGGGATACCATGTCGACAATGCACCTATCGCGACCCTGGTCCCGTATGTGGAAGCAGTCACAGATGCCGAAATCGATGCCCTTGTTTTCGAATACGAACAAATATACGACTTTGCCGAAGATTGCAGGAAAGGTGCCAAAAAACATCAATTCGTACGCGATGCCGCGGCACAGGAAATAGGATTGCGCCGTTTCCTCCAGGATAAGGGTGCCAAAGCCTTTACAACCAGCTTCAACGAGTTGGAAGGCATGAAACAGTTGATGGGATTCGCTTCTCAACGGCTGATGGCCGAAGGTTATGGATTTGGGGCTGAAGGCGACTGGAAAACTGCCGCCCTTGTACGTACCATGTGGGTAATGGGTCAAGGTTTACCCGGTGGACAATCGTTCCTCGAAGATTATACCCTGAATTTCGATGGGGAGAACAGTACCATACTGCAATCGCACATGCTCGAGATCAATCCCGATATTACAGGGACAAAACCACGCATCGAAGTGCATTTTCTTGGGATAGGTGATGCCCGCACCTGTGCCCGTTTGGTATTCCAGGCGCATGAAGGTAAAGGGGTGGCTGCCACTGTCGTGGATATGGGTAACCGATTCCGCATGATTGTCAATGAAGTGGAAGTGGTAAAACCGCAAGCTTTACCCAAATTGCCGGTTGCCTGCGCATTATGGAAACCAATGCCTAACCTGGAGGTAGGAGCCGGTGCATGGATATTGGCCGGAGGAACACATCACACCAGTTTCTCTTTTTCAGTGACCACCGAAATGTTGGAAGACTATGCCGAAATAGCCGACATAGAACTGGTTGTCATCGATAAAGACACCACTATCCGTGATTTCCGGAAGAAACTGCGTGATAATGAGGTGTATTACCTGTTAAATAAAGCGTTAAAATAATCATTGCAACATGTGCCCATGAAAAACGTAATTGGCACATATCAACACATCAGCACATTATGAAATACGTCATAGGATTAGACTACGGCACGGACTCATGTCGTGCCGTCATTGCCGATGCTTTGAGCGGTAAGGAAATATCCACCGCCGTGAAATATTATCCGCGTTGGAAACAGGGGAAGTATTGTGATCCGAAAACTAACCGTTACCGCCAGCATCCGCTCGATTATATCGAGGTATTGGAAGAGAGTATCCGGGAAGCTTTAACGAAAGCCCCCGCAGGAACAGCAGGAAATGTAGTGGGGATGGCATTCGATACTACAGGATCGACACCTGTGCTGATCGACGAAGAAGGCACTCCTCTGGCCTTGCGCCCTGAGTTCGCCGAAAACCCCAATGCGATGTTCGTGCTCTGGAAAGACCATACGGCGGTGAGAGAGGCGGCCCAAATCAACGCGCTGGCAAAGAGATGGGAAATCGATTATACCGCTTATGAAGGGGGCATTTATTCCTCCGAATGGGTATGGGCCAAGATGCTGCATATCCTGCGCGAAGATGAGCAGGTGCGGGGAACAGCTTATTCATGGGTGGAACACTGTGACTGGATGCCCGCATTCATCACCGGGAATTCCAAACCGGAGACGATGCCGAGAAGCCGTTGCGCCGCAGGACACAAAGCGATGTGGCATGCTTCGTGGGGCGGACTGCCTTCCGAAGAATTCCTGATGGCGCTGGATCCGCTGCTTGCCGGCTTCCGTTCACGTTTGTATGAAGAGACCTATCCCAGCAATGTAAAAGTGGGACACCTCACTCCCGAATGGGCCGCACGGCTGGGGTTGACCACCCACGTGGCCGTGGCCGTGGGAGCGTTCGACTGCCACATGGGTGCCGTGGGAGCTCAGATCAAGCCGGGAGACTTTGTACGGGTGATCGGCACATCCACCTGCGATATCATGGCGGTGCCTTATGAGGAGATCGGCGACAAACTGATTCCGGGTATCTGCGGACAAGTGGACGGGTCGGTAATACCCGGAATGGCCGGACTGGAAGCCGGACAATCGGGCTTCGGAGATATTTATGCCTGGTTCAAGCAGGTATTGGAGTGGCCGCTCAAACTGCTCGTCAACAAATCGAATCTGCTGGATAGGGAAACAAAAGAAAAACTGGTTACAGAAATTGCAGATGCGATCATCCCCGAACTGACCAAGGAAGCTGAAAAAGTGCCGGTGGGCGAAAGTACTCTCATTGCCACCGACTGGATGAACGGGCGCCGCACACCCGATGCCAACCAACTGTTGACGGGCTCTATTTGCGGATTGACGCTGGGAAGCACCGCCCCCCTGATCTTCAGGGCACTGGTAGAAGCAACTGCCTACGGTTCCAAGGCGATCGTCGATCGTTTTCTGGAAAACGGAGTGGAGATCAAAGAAGTGATCGGTATAGGCGGTATTTCTTTAAAATCACCTTTCGTGATGCAAACCTTATCCGATGTGTTGGGCATGCCCATCAAAGTGGCAAAAACCGAGCAGGCATGCGCCTTCGGAGCCGCCATGTTCGCAGCCGTTGCGGCAGGTGTATATGGGAAAGTGGAGGATGCCCAGGATGCGATGGGACAAGGATTTGCTTTCGAATACCACCCGAACGCTGAAAATCACGCCGCATACATGGAGTTGTATAAGAAATACCAACAAATAGCTCTTTTTACTGAGAATGAACTAACGCAAATCAATTAATCGGATAAAAAATAAACCATGGCTCTATTAGATTGGATTGTTATCATATTATTCTGCTTCGTCCTGATAGGAATTATTGTTTGGGTGATGAGGCAAAAACAGGATAGTTCCGCAGATTATTTCCTGGGTGGACGTGATGCCACATGGATCGCTATCGGAGCATCCATTTTCGCCTCCAATATCGGGTCGGAGCACCTGATCGGACTGGCGGGCGCGGGCGCGTCGAGTGGTATGGCAATGGCCCACTGGGAAATACAGGGTTGGATGATCCTGATACTGGGATGGGTATTTGTGCCGTTTTATTCACGCAGTATGGTCTATACCATGCCCGAGTTTCTGGAACAGCGCTATAATCCTCAATCACGGACAATATTATCGCTTATTTCATTGGTGAGTTACGTGTTGACGAAAGTAGCCGTGACAGTGTATGCCGGAGGACTTGTGTTTCAACAGGTGTTTGGGATACAGGAATTGTGGGGAATTGATTTTTTCTGGATATCGGCCATCGGCTTGATCCTTATCACGGCGATTTACACTATTTTCGGTGGAATGAGATCAGTGTTGTACACCTCCGTGCTTCAAACGCCTATACTGTTGTTGGGATCCCTTGTGATATTAGTGCTGGGGCTTCGCGAACTGGGCGGATGGGATGAAATGATGCGGATTGCGGGTGCCACGCCTGTCAACGAATACGGTGATACCATGACCGACCTGATACGCAGCAACCGCGATGCCAACTTCCCCTGGCTGGGTGCCCTGATTGGATCGGCCATCATCGGGTTCTGGTACTGGTGTACAGATCAGTATATCGTTCAGCGTGTATTGTCGGGTAAAAACCAGAAAGAGTCCCGGCGGGGAACCATCTTCGGCGCATATCTGAAACTGCTTCCCGTATTTTTGTTCCTGATACCGGGAATGATCGCTTACGCCCTCCACCAGCAGAGTCTGGCCAATGGCGGTTTCCTTCCCATGATGGCAAACGGAGTGCACAATGCCGACGCCGCTTTCCCCACACTGGTAGCCAAATTGTTGCCGGCCGGGGTGAGAGGACTGGTGGTGTGCGGAATCCTTGCGGCTTTGATGAGTTCGCTGGCATCGTTATTCAATTCTTCTTCGATGTTGTTCACTATCGATTTTTACAAACGGTTCAAACCCAATACATCGGAAAAGAAATTAGTCGTCATCGGACAGGTCGCCACGGTAGTGATCGTCATATTAGGTGTGCTCTGGATTCCTATCATGAGGAGTGTAGGCGACGTACTCTATGCTTACCTGCAGGATGTGCAGTCGGTACTTGCACCGGGCATTGCCGCGGCATTCCTGTTGGGTGTCACCTGGAAACGTGCCAGCGCCAAAGGGGGTATGTGGGCACTTATTTCCGGAATGGTCATCGGGTTAACCCGGTTGGGCGCCAACGTCTTTTACAGCAATGCCGCGAATCCATCCCAAAACCTCTTTAAAGCGGTTTTTTATGATATTAACTGGCTCTTCTTCTGCGGTTGGATGTTCCTGTTCTGTATCATCGTGGTAATTGTAGTCAGCTTGTTCACCCAAGCACCGTCACCCGCCAAGATACAGGGATTGGTATTCGGAACGGCAACTGCCGGGCAACGTGCCGAAACACGCGCGAGCTGGAACAAGTGGGATATCATCCATACAATGGTCATCCTGGGGATTACCGTGGCATTCTATATCTATTTCTGGTAAAAAGAAGTCAAACCGAAATAACAAAAAGGCTCCCGACGGGCAATGGCATGCTCTCTGGAGTCTGAATGACGAAGATGGAGCCATCGCCCCTGCGGTTTTACAGATTCAGAAAACAGGAGTTGCACTCGTCAATGAAGGGTTTAACGGTATTCGCGTGAAGACGAAAGAATAGCATGGCCGGAAATAAACCGATGAAAATATTTTTTGTTTGGAAATGGAGTTTTGATAGAAAAAATAATAATAGAGGAAACAGGATGAATAGAAAAAAACTCAACTGGATAATCATTTTTCTTATTTGTGTCTCGTTTGCGAATGCTCAGATAAGTCCGCAGATAGAATATTTCAGGTTACAGGATGTCAGACTTTTGGAAAGTCCTTTCAAGCACGCGGAAGAATTAAACAAGCAATATTTGCTGGAGATGGATGCCGATCGACTCCTTGCACCTTTCCTGAGGGAGGCAGGTCTGCCACAGAAAACCGAGAGTTATACCAATTGGGAGAATACGGGGCTCGACGGGCACATCGGAGGGCATTACCTTTCCGGACTGTCGCTGATGTATGCATCTACCGCAGACGCGCGGATCAAAAGCCGGCTGGATTACATGCTCGCTGAACTCAAACGGTGTCAGGATGCGAACGGCAACGGATATATCGGTGGCGTACCCGGTGGAAAAGCGATCTGGGAAGAGGTTGCCGCAGGAAATATCCGTGCCGGCGGGTTCGACTTGAACGGTAAATGGGTGCCACTCTACAATATCCATAAGACCTGCGCGGGACTGAGAGATGCCTGGCTGGTGGCAGGGAATGAAGAAGCGAAGGAGATGTTGATAAAAATGACCGATTGGGCAATCACGCTTGTTTCCGGATTATCGGAAGAACAATTGCAGGATATGCTCCGCAGCGAACACGGCGGATTGAACGAAACCTTTGCCGACGTGGCAGCCATTACGGGTGACGAAAAATACCTCGAACTGGCGCGAAAGTTTTCCCATCAATTGATATTGGAACCTTTGCTTCACCGTCAGGATCAACTGACCGGAATGCACGCCAACACCCAGATACCGAAAGTACTGGGTTTTAAACGTATTGCAGACCTCGAGGGCAATGAATCGTGGGAGAAGGCAGCCCGTTTCTTCTGGGAAACCGTGGTGGAAAACCGGTCGGTATCGATCGGGGGAAACAGTGTTTCCGAACATTTCAACCCCGTGGACGATTTCTCACGGATGATCAGCAGCATCGAAGGCCCTGAAACCTGTAACACCTACAATATGTTACGGTTAAGCAAAATGTTGTATCGGACCTCGAAAGATAAGAAATATGCAGACTATTACGAGCGTGCCCTTTACAATCATATCCTCTCCACCCAACATCCGCATACGGGTGGATTCGTCTATTTCACGCAGATGCGTCCCGGGCATTACAGAGTCTATTCGCAACCGCATACCAGCATGTGGTGCTGCGTGGGGTCAGGCATGGAGAATCATTCGAAATACGGTGAGATGATCTATGCCCATACCGACAACGAGCTATATGTCAATCTTTTTATTCCATCGTTGTTAAAGTGGAAACAGCAGGATGCGGAGATCATTCAGGAAAACAACTTTCCCTATGAAGCCTCCACGCGGATTACCGTGAATCCCCGTGAACAGAAGCAGTTTACACTCTTATTGCGTTATCCTGGATGGGTAAATGAAGGAACCGTAAAAATTAAAGTGAACGGGAAACCATATCCGGTAGAAAATAAAAACGGATATATTCCTGTCGACAGAAAATGGAAAAAGGGCGACAAAGTGGTGATGGAGATGCCTATGAGGTTGAAAGCCGAGCAACTGCCGGACGGTTCCGGCTACTATTCGTTCCTGTATGGTCCGATAGTACTTGCTGCAAAAACCGGCACTGAAGACCTGGCCGGTTTGTTTGCCGATGACAGCAGAGGCGGGCATATCGCACACGGAAAACACATTCCGATGAAAAATATGCCACTGTTAGTGGGAGAGCCCGACAAGTTGGTCTCTTACCTCTCTCCCGTGCCCGGTAAGCCGCTGACCTTCCATCTGGGCAACCTTTACCCGGAACAGTATGCAGAGGGTATGGAGCTGGTTCCCTTCTTCAGCCTGCATGAATCCCGCTATATCATTTACTGGCCGCAGGCGACCGAAGAGGAGGCGGAACAGATCCGTCTTGAACAGGAAAAACAGGAGGCAGAAAGATTGAGACTGGATGCTGTGACCGAAGACAAGGTGGTATGCGGTGAACAACAACCCGAATCGGATCACTTTATCGAGTCTGATAATTCGAGAACGGGTGTTTTTGAGGATACACGCTGGCGTGAAGCAAACGGATGGTTCAGTTATAAACTGAAGAACAGCGGCAGAAAAGCCCGTCACCTTTATCTGGCGTATTTCGACAGGGATCGTTCACGTAATTTCGAAATACTTGTCAATGATATACGGGTAAAGGGACTCTCATTAACGGGCAATAAGGGAGATGAGATGCAGAAGCTGATCGTTCCCATTCCGGAGAATATTTCCCGAAGCGAAACCCTCACTGTAAAATTCATGGCGATGCCGGGCAGTATGACGGCAAAGATCGCAGAAGCGCGTCTGCTCTCTCAATGTGTGGGAGAAACTGGATATGTCGCTTACCTCTTCGCCTATTTCACCGGTAACAGGGTGGAAGAAGAAGCGGTGAGGTATGCCATCAGCAGCAACGGCTACAATTATTATACGCTGAACGATAACCAGCCGGTGATCGACTCCAAGAAAATCAGTTCGACCGGCGGCGTGCGTGATCCCCATATTCTGCGGGGAGAAGACGGCAAGACCTTTTACATGGTGCTGACCGACATGACCTCATCCAAAGGATGGGACTCAAACCGCGCGATGGTGCTGCTCAAGTCCTCCGACCTGGTCAACTGGACATCGAACGTCATCAATATCCAGGAAAAATACGAAGGGCAGGAAGATCTGAAACGGGTATGGGCGCCGCAAACCATTTACGATCCGGAAGCCGGGAAATACATGGTATACTGGTCGATGAAACACGCAGACGGAGCTGATATCATTTACTATGCTTACGCCAATGACGATTTCACCGACCTGGAGGGAGAACCCCGTCCGTTGTTCCTGCCTGAAAACCGAAAATCGTGTATCGATGGAGATATTATCTTCAAAGACGGCCTGTTCCATATGTTCTATAAGACCGAAGGAGACGGCAACGGCATCAAACTGGCGACTACCCGCTCGCTGACCTCCGGGCAATGGACAGAGCATGAGGATTACAAGCAGCAGACGCCGGAAGCCGTGGAAGGATCGAGTGTGTTCAAACTGATCGATTCCGACAAATATATATTGATGTATGACGTCTATATGAAAGGGGCCTACCAGTTCACCGAAACTACCGACCTTATGAATTTCCAGGTGATCGACCATGAGATATCCATGGATTTCCATCCCCGGCACGGATCCATTATTCCTGTCACCCAAAAAGAGCTGGATAAGCTGATTGCCCGGTGGGGTAAACCCGAGAAATTTTCCGCAAATATCCCCAACCCGGTGCTGAAAGGGTTCTTTGCCGACCCCTATGCGCTCTATTCCAACAATACAAACAGGTATTATATCTATCCTACCAGCGACGGGTATAACGGTTGGTCAGGCACCTATTTCAAGACATTCTCCTCTGATAATCTCGCCGATTGGAAGGATGAAGGCATCATCCTCGACCTGAAAAAAGATGTCTCCTGGGCCGACAGGAACGCCTGGGCGCCCTGTGTTATTGAAAAGAAGACAAAGGAAGGATATAAGTATTATTACTATTTCACGGCGGCGCAGAAAATAGGCGTAGCCGTCGCCGATGATCCCGCCGGCCCCTTCGTCGATTCCGGAAAACCGCTGATCGACTTTAAACCCGAAGGAGTGAGAGGCGGACAGGAGATCGATCCGGATGTCTTCCGCGATCCTGTAACGGGAAAAAACTATCTTTTCTGGGGCAACGGCTATATGGCCGTGGCGGAGCTGAACGACGATATGGTATCCATTAAAAAGAACACCATCAAAGTGATGACGCCCGATGATACATTCCGCGAAGCGATCCATCTCTTTTACCGCAACGGCATCTATTATTTCCTCTGGTCGGAAGAGGATACCCGAAGCGAGAATTACAGGGTACGTTACGCTACCTCAAAATCGCCACTGGGACCACTTGCCATTCCTGAGAATAACTTGATCCTGTCGAAGTCCCCTGACCACGGGATTTGGGGTACTGGCCATAATTCGACGTTAAAAATAAAAGATAAAGACGAATGGTATATTGTATACCACCGTTTTTTCCGTCCCGAAGGGATCAAGTGGGGAGATGCTGCCGGTTATCACCGTGAAGTTTGTATCGACCGCATGGAATTCAACGAGGACGGGAGTATTAAACCGGTAGTGCCCACCGCAGTGGACAATTGACAATGGATATTGGAAAGCTGAAAATCAAGAAGCTGAAAATCAAGAAGTTATAAAGTCAAGAAGAGAAGGAATAATGGAAAATCGGTAATTGGTAATTGGTAATTGGTAATTGGTAATTAGTAATTAGTAATTGGTAATTAGTAATTGGTAATTTCCCAAATCCCAAAACTAAAATAGTCTTGATTCTTGAATCTTGATTCTTGGCTCCAAATATTTAAACAAATGAATAAATTTACCTCACTAATTCTCATTGGCCTCCTGGCCATATTGGCAAGCAGTTGCAATAACAGGAAGAAAGGTATATTCGAGGTCGGACAGAATGTCTTCCTGCTGAATGGTGAACCTTTCGCGGTAAAAGCGGCAGAACTCCATTATCCGCGTATCCCGCGGGAATATTGGGAACACCGCATTCAAATGACCAAAGCGTTAGGAATGAACACGATTTGCCTCTACATATTCTGGAATATCCACGAACAGGAAGAAGGGCAATTCGATTTCACCGGAAATAACGATGTGGCTGCCTTCTGCAGGCTAGCCCAGAAACATGGGATGCATGTGATCGTGCGCCCGGGGCCCTATGTCTGTGCCGAATGGGAGATGGGGGGATTACCCTGGTGGTTGTTGAAGAAAAGCGGCATCAAGCTTCGGGACAACGATCCCTATTTTCTGGAACGCACCCGCCTGTTCATGAACGAGGTTGGAAAACAGCTCGCGGACCTGCAAATCACGAGAGGCGGCAATATCATCATGTTTCAGGTGGAAAATGAATATGGGGCATACGGCACCAATAAGGAATACGTGGCCAATATCCGCGATATCGTAAGAGACGCGGGGTTGGATGAGGTACCTCTTTTTCAGTGTGACTGGAATTCCAACTTCGAGAACAACGCGCTCGACGACCTGTTGTGGACGATCAATTTCGGCACCGGGGCAAATATCGGAGAGCAGTTCCGTCGCCTGAGAGAACTACGTCCCGAAAGCCCGCTGATGTGCAGCGAATTCTGGTCCGGTTGGTTCGACCATTGGGGAGCCAGACACGAAACACGCAGTGCGCAAGCACTGGTAGCGGGACTGAAGGAAATGCTGGATCAGAATATTTCGTTCAGTCTGTATATGACGCACGGTGGAACAAGTTTCGGACACTGGGGCGGAGCCAATTTTCCCAATTTTTCACCTACGACCACTTCTTACGACTATGATGCCCCCATCAACGAGTATGGCCGGCCAACAGAGAAATATTACCAGGTACGCGAACTGCTGGAACAATATCTTCCCGAAGGAGAACAGTTGCCTCCTGTTCCGGATCCAATGCCCATCATTTTGATCCCTGAATTTGAGTTGAAGGAAAATGCCATTTTGTTCGACAATCTCCCCCAACCGGTACGCAGTGAAGAGGTAAGGTCGATGGAGTATTTCGACCAGGGATGGGGAAGTATCCTTTATCGCACCAAGCTAAAAGAATCGGCTGTACGCCAGACGCTGGTGATCACAGAGGCCAATGACTGGACGCAGCTGTTTCTCAATGGGGAACGGATCGCTACTCTCAGCCGCCTGAAAGGAGAAGGCGCTGCCGTACTGCCGCCTGTGAAGGAAGGTGATCTGCTGGATATTCTTGTGGAAGCGATGGGACGCATGAATTTCGGCAAGGGGATATATGACTGGAAAGGGATTACCGGAAAAGTGGAACTGGTTGCTGAAAACGGGACAACGGAGTTAAAAGGCTGGGAAGTATACAACATCCCGGTAGATTATACATTTGCAAAAGAGAAGAACTACAGGGAAGAGCCCAACAGTGGCGGGCATCCCGCTTATTACCGGGGCACCTTTACGCTGGATGAAACCGGCGACACCTTCCTCGATATGAGGAATTGGAGTAAAGGGATGGCCTGGGTGAACGGTTATGCTATCGGACGTTATTGGCATATCGGGCCCCAGCAAGCGTTATATGTGCCGGGGTGCTGGCTGAAGAAGGGCAAGAACGAGGTGATCGTGCTGGATATGGCTTCTCCTGAGAAGCCCACGCTGAGCGGATTAGCTGAACCTATTCTCGACGAACTCTCACTGCAAGGTTCCGCCTATGCACACCGGAAAGCGGGAGAAGAGTTGAATCTCAGCGGCGAGCAACCCTACCATACCGGTTCGTTCACACCGGGAAACGGATGGCAGCATGTGAAATTCGGGAAACAGGAGCAGATCCGCTATTTCTGCCTTGAATCACTCAATTCACACGGAGGAGACAATTATGCCGCCATCGCGGAACTGGAATTGCTGGGAGAAGAGGGGAAACCCGTTTCACGTCAACATTGGAAAGTGGTGTATGCAGATAGTGAGGAGACCAACAACGCCAATAATATTGCCTCCAACGTATTCGACCTGCAGGAATCGACCTTCTGGCATACCGACTACTCCACCCTTAATCCCACACACCCGCACCATATCGTCATCGATCTGGGTGAAGACAAAGTCATCAGCGGATTTTCATACCTGCCGCGTCCCGAATCGGGAAAACCGGGTATGATTAAAGATTACAGGGTATATGTGAAGAAAACGGCTTTTAAATTAACTCAATGACATAAGCAACTCAAAAACATATTGGATATGAAGAAATATTTTTTAATCATTCTTTTATCGTGCATATGCATCAATAGCCTATCCGCACAACAAACCTACGAATTGGTTGTCAATGCGGGAAAGCCGGGAGCGGAGATACAGCCCACCATGTACGGGTTGTTCTTCGAGGATATCAATTTCGGAGCCGACGGCGGTTTGTATGCCGAACTGATCAAAAACCGCTCTTTCGAATTTCCCCAGTCGTTGATGGGTTGGAACACTTTCGGCAAAGTGGAGGTACGCAGCGATGACGCTCCCTTTGAGCGCAATCCTCACTATGTGCGTCTGGACAACGCGGGACACGCCCATAAGCATACCGGACTGGAAAACGAGGGTTTCCGCGGCATCGGGGTGAAGAAAGATGCCGCATACCGTTTCTCGGTCTGGGCACGCTCCGGCAACGCTGCCGGACAAAAGATCAGGATTGAACTGATCAATGCCAATAACGATCCTTTTGAACGGAAAGAGTTGGCAATCGATTCCGGGGAATGGAAGAAATACGAGATTGTGCTTACCTCGCCAAAGGAAGAGCCAAAAGCTTCACTGCGTATATTCCTCACATCGGAAGGACCGGTGGATCTGGAACATATCTCCCTTTTCCCCACCGACACCTGGAAAAGCAGGGAAAACGGCCTACGCAGAGACTTGGTAGAGGCGCTCAATGAACTGAATCCCGGCCTGTTCCGTTTCCCCGGTGGATGCATCGTGGAGGGGACCGACCTGGAAACGCGTTACAACTGGAAAAACTCGGTCGGCCCGGTGGAAAACCGTCCCTTGAACGAAAATCGCTGGCATTACACCTTCGCACACCGGTTATTCCCCGATTATTTCCAGACCTACGGAATGGGATTTTATGAACTGTTCCTGCTTTCCGAAGATATGGGTGCCGAACCGCTGCCCGTAGTGAACGTGGGATTATCCTGCCAATACCAGAACGAAGGGGAACATTGCCATGTGCCGGTGGGAGAACTGCAGGATTATATCCAGGACGCGTTAGACCTTATCGAATTTGCCAATGGTTCCACTTCCACCACCTGGGGTAAAGTCAGGGCGGAAATGGGACATCCCGAACCGTTTAACCTGAAGTTTATCGGTATCGGTAATGAGCAATGGGGACCCGAATACCCTGCCCGACTGGAAAAATTTATCGAAGCCATCCGCGCGCAATATCCCGAAATAAAGATCGTCGGAAGTTCCGGACCACAAGCCGAAGGTGAGGATTTCGATTATCTGTGGCCGGAGATGAAACGGTTGAAAGTGGACCTGGTGGATGAACATTATTACCGTTCGCCGGAATGGTTCCTCAAACAGGCCGCGCGCTACGACTCCTATGACCGTAAAGGCCCAAAAGTATTCGCGGGCGAGTATGCCTGCCATCCGCAAAACAGGAAGAACAATTTTGAATCGGCATTGTGCGAATCCGCATTTATGACCGGACTGGAACGCAATGCCGACATTGTGCACATGGCGACTTATGCCCCCCTGCTGGCACATGTGGATGCGTGGCAGTGGCGTCCCGACCTGATCTGGTTCGACAACCTGCGTTGTGTGCGCACGCCCAATTATTATGTACAGAAGCTATACGCGCACCATGCGGGTACCCATGTATTACCGCTTACATCGAATAAGAAAGCCCTTACAGGACAAGACGGGTTGTATGCCTCTGCCGTGATCGACACCCATAAGAAAGAGATCATCGTGAAGTTAAGCAACCTATCGGAAGAAAACAAAGAGATACGGATCAGCTTGGAGGGTTTAAACCGCGGGATGAAGATACAACCGCGAGCGCAGGCGTTCCTGTTGAAGGGGGAAGCGGACCAAGAAAACAGGCTGGATGATCCCGATGCCATTGTACCTGTCGACTCTTCCGTTTCTGTCAACGGAACGGTATTGCAAACGACAGCAGAAGCCGGTTCATTCAATGTGTATAAGATTGCTTATACAGATTAACGGGGTGTATAAAAAGCCGTTACTCTATATCGCGGAGTTCGATCTCCGGAGGAAAACCTTCTTTTTCATCATCAGGGGCGACCGTTTGGCCGCCCCTGTTTGATTATTCTCCCAATATCTCTGTAAACCGTTTCAATATATTTATTCGGACACATATTGAAGTCCTTCTTCAAGCAGAAAGAATTTTTATATATTACTATGACTTTGTCAATGATTGGCGCATTGCCGAGTTTAAAAAATTAGTGGCTGAAGATACCTCCTCCAGATAGCAGTCAAATAAGGTTAATCATCTCTTTATCATCGCACTGAAAAGAAGGCTTTTTTAATAGGTAACGATTTAGAAACGGTTCTTTTAACAGTCGTCTGCTACATTTTTCATAAGCCGGATAATTCTTTTACAAAGCTAATTAAAAAATTCAAATTTTTAGTTTTTACGGCATTAATTTAAAGCGAGAAAAGTTATTTCTACGTATAAGAGCTTAATTTAAAACAATTCCAAATAATTAGAAATGTAAGTATCAAATGCAAAGGCACATAATGCTTAATTCGTTATAAAATAATAATTGATACTTTGCAAAATAACGAATAATTTATTACAGATAAAGAACAATTTTTGAATTCTAAGTTGGAACTTAAGAGAAACTTTTTATCAAATATCTTTTTACTATTAATCTTTTCACTAACTTTCGCAAAATTAAATCGAGAACTTTGATACTCAATACACAAATACTGCCAGAGTTGTCAACGGTCAGGAGACTGGTCGATTATGTCTTGCTAAATTCATGCTCCGTGAATTCTTCCGGGCTGTATAACGGAAAAGCAGGAATAGCATTGACATTGTTCGAAGTTTCTAGGTATTTACAAGATGAATATATCGAAGAACAGGCATTTGATTTATTACAAGAATCATTATTAAGTAAAAACGAAGATATAAGTTTTGAAAACGGATTGTCGGGGATTGGATATGTTTTAATTTATTTACTAGGAAATAAATTTATAGATGGAGATTTTGAGGAATTATTCGGGGAAAACTTGAATAAAATCTTCAATCAATTATCTGATTTAGAGAAGAAGCCATTTGATAAACGAATACTCTCATTTCATCTTAAAGTTGTATATTTTCTATCAGCATTAGAGGAATACAGGGGTTCTGAAAAATCAGGCTATTTCATTCGTCTCTTTTCAGAAAACGTAAATATTGAATTAGAAAGGGATATTACTATTTTAGAAAAAAAACATGAAGGAAATTTAAAAACTGCTTTTCTCACTTTTTTCAAGAATTATGTAGATATTACCCTCTCATGTCCATCTCTTATCCTTTCACCACAAGTGCTAAAGGGATACATCAATCTTCACGTTAAGAATAAAACAGTATGTGATTTTTCAATTGGATGTGCCTTGAAAAAGATTGCAGATAAGGGGAATGATAAAAAGTTGAAAGAAGTTGCGGAGCAAAATATATTATTTGCCCATCAAAATATTTATCCCACAGTTTTGTCCTTATAGCAACGAATTGATTTACTTTATTTGCTACATCAACATAAGGAGAACTATGCACAACAAATTATCAGGTTAAAAAAAGACTTATTTGATAATACGAAAGATATATTTTTGGAAAAGAATTTGGTGCGATACATTTCATCTAACACCTTTATGGCCGGATATCAATCTGGAGTATCCCGTTACTTACTTTATTGGATATTTAAAAACTCAAATCGACAGGCGAATATTCCTTTTTTATAGAAACATAATGGAACCTTTCAATTTATATCTGATGGATATGTCTCATGCCGATAACACATCGGGGGTCGATAGGTATATGCATACTTTGTTAAAAGGATTGGAAGCTTATGCACATATCAAGGTTTATTGGATTCATTTAAGACATGATACAACTATTTTATTTCACTATGAAGAACGAACCGAATTTTATACTAAAATCACTATTCCTTTACCGCAACAGTTTCATGAAATCATATCTCAAAAATTCTGGATAAACAAGTATAATGAACAGATTTATCGTATTGCTCATCACTTGTTTGAAGAAAAAGAGAATTGTATTTTACATATTCATACCCTCAATCTGATTGATTTAGCCCTTTATATTAAAACACACATTGCCTGTAAAATCATTACACATTTGCATTGTATTCCATGGAAAGATTCATACAACAGAGACAAAAATAAGTTTAATGAGTTATTTACTTTACAGTTAACAAAAGGAAAGAGTTTAACGCGAAAACGAAATAAATTCTTAACGAATAACAGCGAACTTCAGTCCTATACTGAGGCTGATATTATTATTTGTGTAACCAATTGCGCCAAAGAGTTTTTACAAAACACAATGGGTATTCGGCAAAATAAAATAAAAGTAATATCTAACGGAATAAACGACTTTAAATCCAAAAAATCCGATTTAACAAAGAATAATAATGGAATTTTAAAAATGCTTTATGTAGGTGTTTTATCTGAAAGCAAAGGATTAAGTTATATTCTAGAGGCAATGCGAATAGTTCAGCGAAAAGGCTATGCCATTTCTTTAACAATAGCCGGGAAGGTTCATCCTCTTCAAGCTTTTGATATAAAGGAAAAAAATCGTGACTTGTTGTTGAATGTTACTGGGCGGATTCCTTTTGAAGAGTTGTCCGTTTATTATCGTGAAAGCGATGTAGGAGTCATTGCATCCCTTCAGGAACAATCCAGCTATGTGGCCATCGAAATGGCAATGTTTGGATTGCCGGTAATCACAACTGCTGTGGATGGATTGGATGAAATTTTCACCGACAATGTAAATGCGCTTAAAGTAAATACCCTTTTTTCGAAAGCTCGCGGTCTCACGGTTGATACGGTACAATTGGCGGCGAAAATAATATTTTTAATAGAGAATAAAAAAATAAGGGAACAATTAAGTCTGAATGTACGCAGATTATATGAAACTGAATTGACATTAGATCGAATGATGAAACAAACTGTAGAAGTTTATAAAAATATAACGAAAGAAATAAATCATGTGTAAAATATCTGTGGTAATGTCCACTTATAATGTTGAAAAATACGTATCTGAAGCAATTGAAAGCGTATTAAAACAATCATTTTCTGATTTTGAATTTATCATCGTTAATGACGGCTTCACCGATGATACACTTTCAATTATACGTTCTTTTAAAGATGAACGGATAAAACTGATTGAAAATAAACATGATTTTATTGAATCACTAAATTTAGGGATGAAGGCGGCTACCGGTAAATATATTGCCCGAATGGATGCCGATGACATTATGCATATAGATCGGTTAAGAATCGAACAAGCCATTTTGGAAGAGAACCCCGATATCACAGTATGTACATCATGGATATCGCCTTTCGGCGAAGGAATACCTAAAGGAACTGTCAACCGCACCATTTCAGGCATCGTAAAATCTCCTCTGCTTCATTTATTGCGAAACAATCTTTTCTTTAATCCAACATCAATGATGCGTAGTAATTTTGTCAGAAAAACAAATTAAAATATGAATATTACGATTTTGCTGAAGATTACAAGTGGTGGGTGGAAATGGCAAAAGCAGGAGCAATATTTTATATTGAACCGCAATCGCTATTGTATTACAGGATATCCGAATCACAAGTAACAAATCGTTTTAAGTACAAAATGACAGAAACCTCTATCCGGATAAAAAAAGAAATAATTGATTTTTTGATAGCCTCAAATAATAACCTATTTACAGAACTATCTGAAACTTTAACAGTTTTCTACAAGTTGAAAACGAATAACTTATTATCGGAAGAGGATATTATCCGATTCTTCCATGTGCTTTTTACAAAAAATGAAATTTTCCTGACCACCGATATAAATAATGGATAATTGAAATATAAACAATTTAAAACAAAATCAAATGAAAAAATTAACAAGAAAAAGTTTGGATGAATTGGCAAAAACAATGCCTATTGTAAGTAAAACGCAGCAAAACGGCTTTATAGGAGGAGCTATGTATTTTGATTCTAATGGGAATTTCGTCGGTAGTTATGGCGAAGGAAACGGTATTATTATTGCTCCAACTATTTTACATTCCGGTATATCGTTTGATGTTGCCTCGCCGGAAACCGTTGGTAAGGTGATGACAACTATGGCAAGAGCAGTTGGTATATCAGGGAATGTTAATATTATATTCGATAGGGGAGACCTATATGGTAGAGCCCATGAAGATGGAAGTGTTGATTTCAATTATAATGCAAATATAATGGCACATAATAACTATTACGATTTCTTATCTGTTTTACATCACGAAAATCATCATTTAATGTCTATGGAAGATGCGGGGACAAGCCAATCTGAATTTCAAGCATTAATATATGAAATAAATCAGCCATCTTTTCAAAACACTTCAGAATATTATAGAAGTAATACTATGTATCAATATAATTCTTATATCCCGAGTGGTTACAATTATCCGAGTGGTAACTATGACCCAAGTGGCAACTATTAAATATAAAAATATGAAAAAAATTAGTTTTATTGTGGTTATTTTATTGTTGATTGGTAATTTCAATGCTCTCGTAAAAGCACAATCAATAGATAAAAAATATTACGTTTTTTTACGCAATGCGGAAACATCCGATTTGCTCTATTTAAACGACTCTATCCCATATTTGATGAATAGATCACCATTAGAGGTGTTTCCAAAATATAAGAACTTGTATGATGCCTACAAAGAAATTACCCCTGTAGAGCTGAAATTTGAATTTGGAACACAAATACCCCCATTTAACCACACTGCTTATCAAGTAATGTGGTACCTAAAAGATAGTGTCCTTTATTTATCCGATATTAAATTTTACAGTCTCCGTATTTGTGACTATAAATCAGTTTTTCCAAACAACGAACAATATAAATTAATGGAAAAATTGACTAAAGTGAAAATTGATAAAACAAAACGACCTTTATCAAGCGATCCCTTTAGGCATACTAATACAATTGGTATGATACTGGCGAATTGGTTTAACGATACTTTATTAATAAAAAGAGCCAGGGATTCGTTTGAGGATATTGAAAAGTGGTTACTGTCGACACCACTTGAAGAGCTTGTTTTCAAAAATGGAAAATTGATTTCTATAAAAACAACTGATACATATTGACATTAAATTTTATTTGCGAGGAATATAAACAAAATTAATTTTTAAGTGAATTAAGCTTCTCCCCTTTCTTAGACAGTTATTACTATCAGATAAGTTAGTTTCCCGGTACCGCCCCGCGGGGCGGTACCGGGAAACTAAGCGGCCACCCGGAACATCTCTTCCGGCGTTTTATATCCCAATGACTGATGGGGTCTTTTCCTGTTATAAAATTCCATATAATCCTTTATTTTGTGATATAACTCCATCGCCCAAACCTAGTTGACACGATCCACCCTCACCCCCCTGGGCAGGTAGGGGTGGACGGTGTGCCCTTCGCCTTTGTGCGGCTTGCCGGTGTTCGGACGGGGGCCCATGCCGTATAAATCCATCTGGCGGTATAGCCGCCGCACGCGCTTGTGGTTCACATTATGCCCCAAGCCACGCAAATACTCCGTCATCCGGGGTACTCCATAGAACGGGGTGTCCATGTGTTGCTTGTCTGTCAGCTCCATCAGCTCTTCATTGTACGAGCCCTCTTCACGGGGAGAATAGTAGAAGCTGCCGCGGGGAACATCCAAGACCTCACATTGGCGGGAAACGCTCAATGGGTGAGACTTGTCGATCTGTGACATCCGCTTTTTCTTATCTATTTCCCCAATACTTTTTTTAAGAAATCAACCTCCAGCTGGAGTTGGCCCACTTTCTTGAAAAGTGCGTCCTTTTCCCTGTCTTCCTCAGGTTTACTTGCTCCCCTTGCGAAAATCGAATCCGCATTGGATGGAAATTGACTCTTCCATGTTGAGGTCTGACTTGGGTGGAGTTCGTATTTGCGGGCGATCTCCTGTACTGTTTCCCTTTCTTTTAGGACTTCTAAAACGACTTTCGTTTTGAAGCCTGAACTGTAACTTTTTCTCTTGACCATGACAACAAAATTAATACTTTTTTTTAATGATACTTGTTGTCTAAGATTTGGGGGTAATTATATTTCCTCACTCTCACAACCGAATGAAGTTTTATCAGCTTCATTCGGTTTTATTGTTTCCTGATTTTGCAGTTGGTATTTCTTTGCGACTGTTATACCTTCTATAAAAGTCTGCATGGGCGTTTTCCCGAAACAGTACTTCCCGGAGCGGGTTCTTTCCGTGTTGTAAGAGTTCATCCATGCGTCAATGTCATTTTGTAGTTGTTCAATAGTGGCATAGATTTTCTTTCTGAATGCGATGGCATTGAACTCGTTCTGCACAGTTCTGTTGAACCGTTCACAGATACCGTTTGTCTGTGGACTTTTTGCCTTGATTTTAGAGTGGTCTATATCCTCTACAGCCAAATACAGTTCATACTCATGGTTTTCTCTCTTCCCGCAGTATTCCGTGCCCCTATCAGTGAGCATGCGCATCAACTTCAAGTCATGTTGTTCGAAAAAAGGAATGACCCTATCGTTGAGCATATCAGCAGCTACAAGCGCATTCTTCCTATCATACAGCTTTGCAAACCCTATTTTGGAGTAAGTGTCTATGACAGTCTGCTGATAAATGTGTCCTACACCTTTAATATATCCCACATAATAAGTATCTTGTCAGACAAGAAAACCGGGATAATAGGTTTCGATTTCTCCATGTGCTTGTTTTTCTTCTTTCGCTTTTTCCAATGCTGCTACCTGGTTCTCGTCAAGGATGATACCCTCTTGTTCCACTTTAGCGGATAATGCTTTCAGGCGTTTCTGGAAAGTTTCCATATCATGCCGTAGCCATATGGAGCGCACCCCGCCCGGAGAAATAAGAATACCTTTCTTACGGAGTTCATTAGATACACGGACTTGTCCTAATGCAGGGTTGTCTATTGCCATTTGTACAACAGCCTGTTCGATATGTTCCTCCACACGGTTCTTCATGACCGGTTTACGGCGGGAAATCTCCTGCAAGCAACTTCACCGCCTTGTTCGTATACCTCTTTAAAACGATAAAAACTGTCACGGCTATAGCCCATAATCTTGCAAGCTCGTGATACGTTTCCTAACTGTTGGGAAAGTTCAAGCAATCCCAGTTTGTTCTTAATGACTTTTTCTGCTGTCGTCATAACTCAATCTGTTTTCTGTTACAAAATTATTCTTTTTTATGCGTAGCTGTCAGATTAAGTCTTGACTAATTCAAATTAATGAACCCAATCAAGTGGTTCTACCATCCTCTTATAAACTTCCATGCGGGTATAACTTCAATTTCTATTCCATCTT
>NZ_RDSD01000050.1 GCF_003712195.1 Proteiniphilum sp. X52
CGAAATAAAAGTGAACAAGGGCACATGGGGGATGCCTAGGCTCTGGAAGGCGAAGAAGGACGTGATAAGCTGCGAAAAGCCGCGGGGATTGGCAAATACGAATCGATCCGCGGATATCCGAATGGGGCAACCCGGCGCGCGAGGAGCGCGCCATTCCACCGGCTGGTGGAAGGCGAACGTGGGGAACTGAAACATCTAAGTACCCATAGGAGGAGAAAACAAAAGTGATTCCCGGAGTAGTGGCGAGCGAAACGGGAGGAGCCCAAACCGGGCCTGTTTCGGCAGGTCCGGGGTTGTAGGACTGAGACACGGCAAGAGACCGGGAAAGTGGAACCAACTGGAAAGTTGGATCGGAGAGGGTGAAAATCCCGTACACGACTTTCCGGCGAAGCCCATCAGTATCCTGAGTAGCGCGGGACACGAGAAATCCTGTGTGAAACCGGCGGGACCATCCGCCAAGGCTAAATACTCTCCAGAGACCGATAGTGAACCAGTACCGTGAGGGAAAGGTGAAAAGAACCTCGAACAGAGGAGTGAAATAGACCCTGAAACCATGTGCCTGCAAGCGGTCGGAGCCCTTTATGGGGTGACGGCGTGCCTTTTGCATAATGAACCTACGAGTTACTCTTGCCTGGCAAGGTTAAGCGCAAAGATGCGCCCAGCCGCAGCGAAAGCGAGTCTTCACAGGGCGTTCAGTCAGCAGGAGTAGACGCGAAACCAAGTGATCTACCCTTGGGCAGGTTGAAGTATTGGTAACACAATATGGAGGACCGCACCGGTAAACGTTGAAAAGTTTTCGGATGACCTGAGGGTAGGGGTGAAAGGCTAATCAAACTTGGAGATAGCTCGTACTCCCCGAAATGCATTTAGGTGCAGCCTCGGACGAAGAGCTTGCATGAGGTAGAGCTACTGATTGGATGCGAGGGCTTCGCCGCCTATCAAGTCCAGCCAAACTCCGAATGCGTGCAAGTGCTATCCGGGAGTGAGGGCGCGGGTGCTAAGGTCCGCGTCCGAGAGAGGAACAACTCAGACCACCGGCTAAGGTCCCGAAATATATGCTCAGTTGCAATTAACGAAGTCCCGCCGCTTTGACAGCTAGGATGTTGGCTTGGAAGCAGCCATTCATTTAAAGAGTGCGTAACAGCTCACTAGTCGAGTGGTGGGGCGTGGATAATAATCGGGCATAAGCATATTACCGAAGCCGTGGAACCAATATGGTTGGTAGGGGAGCATTCCATCATGGCGTTGAAGGCGCGCCGCGAGGCGTTCTGGAGCGGATGGAAAAGCAAATGTAGGTATAAGTAACGACAAAGGGGGCGTGAAACCCCCTCGCCGAAAGACCAAGGTTTCCTGATCAACGCTAATCGGATCAGGGTTAGTCGATCCTAAGGATAAGCCTGTGGGCGATTCCGATGGAAGAAACGGTTAATATTCCGTTACTGTCATGACAAGCCACGCGGGGACGCAGGAGTGACACCACTGCCCACTGACGGAATAGTGGGTTGAAGGGGGTAGGCGTTGAGAGGGGTAGGCAAATCCGCCCCACGAGCCGATCCTGAAAGTATGGCAAGTCTTCGGATGAGCCAATAACGTGGGTAAACAGACTGCCGAGAAAAACCGCTACGCGCCAATTGTCATGGCACTCGTACCGCAAACCGACACAGGTGGTCGGGTTGAGAATACTAAGGCGCTCGAGTGATTCACGGTCAAGGAACTAGGCAAAATAGTCCTGTAACTTCGGGAGAAAGGACGCCGGCAGCGATGCCGGCCGCAGAGAAATGGAGAAGGCGACTGTTTAACAAAAACACATGGCCATGCGAAGTCGAAAGACGCGGTATATGGCCTGACACCTGCCCGGTGCCGGAAGGTTAAGAGGAGATGTCATCGCGAGAGAAGCATTGAATTGAAGCCCCGGTAAACGGCGGCCGTAACTATAACGGTCCTAAGGTAGCGAAATTCCTTGTCGGGTAAGTTCCGACCTGCACGAATGGTGTAACGATCTTCTCACTGTCTCGACCGTGAGCTCGGTGAAATTGTAGTATCGGTGAAGATGCCGATTACCCGCGATGGGACGAAAAGACCCCGTGAACCTTTACTATAGCTTTACATTGATGTTGGGCATCCGATGTGTAGGATAGGCCGGAGGCTATGAGGCAGGCACGCCAGTGCTTGTGGAGCCGCCGTTGAAATACGGCCCTTCGGGTGTTTGACCTCTAACCCCCTTTGGGGGGGGACACTGTATGGTGGGTAGTTTGACTGGGGTGGTCGCCTCCAAAAAAGTAACGGAGGCTTCTAAAGGTGCGCTCGGGACGATTGGTAACCGTCTTTGGAGAGTGTAATGGCACAAGCGCGCTTGACTGGGAGACTCACAAGTCGATCAGGTAGGAAACTAGAGCATAGTGATCCGGTGGTTTCAGCATGGAATGGCCATCGCTCAAAGGATAAAAGGTACTCCGGGGATAACAGGCTGATCATTCCCAAGAGCTCATATCGACGGAATGGTTTGGCACCTCGATGTCGGCTCGTCACATCCTGGGGCTGGAGAAGGTCCCAAGGGTTGGGCTGTTCGCCCATTAAAGTGGCACGCGAGCTGGGTTCAGAACGTCGTGAGACAGTTCGGTCTCTATCTATCGTGGGCGTTAGAGATTTGCGGGGCCCCGACACTAGTACGAGAGGACCGTGTTGGACAGACCTCTGGTTTGCCGGTTGTTCCGCCAGGAGCACTGCCGGGTAGCTAAGTCTGGGCAAGGATAAGCGCTGAAAGCATCTAAGCGCGAAGCCTACCCCAAGATTAGATCTCTTTATAAGGGTGGTCGCAGACTACGACCTTGATAGGCTGCAGGTGTAAAGGCGGTAACGTCACAGCCGAGCAGTACTAATTGCCCGTAAGCTTTGTTTTGTCAGGTCCCTGCAGGGTTTGATAAATAGCATTTGGAGCGTTTTTTTGTCGGTGGACATCTTCTTTTTGGAGTATTGCCCTTGTTTTTTCATCGTGTCATTTTTAAGAGTTAAGAGTGAAGAGTTAAAAATTAAGAATTAAGAATTAAGAATTAAGAATT
>NZ_RDSD01000051.1 GCF_003712195.1 Proteiniphilum sp. X52
TACTCTCCTTCCAATGAGTTCGAAGTAAACCGGATCATTGTCCCATCGTTGAATTCTAAATTTAACCCGGCGGAAACCGACCATTCAGGAGCTCTTGGTAATCGATACAGCAAATCACCTTTCAATTGTGCCGTATATCTGTAGGGTTGTCCGTAGTCATCAGGAGAAGATGAGATATCGATTAAATCAGTAGTTCTAATCGAGCCTTGCTTCCAAGTAATAATATCTTTTCTCTCATAAGAGCTATTATAAGGCTCCCCAACATCTGCAACAATATAAGAGTCCGTATACATATAATAGGTATTTGGATTTCTTTCTACAGTAACAGAATTGTTTTGCTCGGAAACAATACGGATATCCGAAGAGACATTCCATGAGACGGGTATATTATTAGGTAGATTGATAGTGTATGTATAAGTTCCTTGACCGCAAATGTTTGAGGGGCCGGAGAGGGGTAATGCTCTTATTGCAGCTACAACGGCATGATGCGCATTTACTCTACCATAGCCCATTTCATTGCACCTTCCATTAGTATAGGTATATCCTCCAACCTGATTCGCTGTAGATATTAAAATATCGAAGACTTGTTGCGGAGTAAGCGTCGGATTTACAGAAAGCACTAATGCTACAACGCCAGCTACCACCGAGCAAGAATGAGAGGTGCCACCAAATCGAGCTGTATAATCAAGGTTGTTAACTCCAAAATTTGGATTGATTTCACCGATTGCTGGTGGGATTAAAGGCCCTGACCACGGATTATATCCTGCATTTCCCGGTATATCAATCGACCACATTTCATAAGTCTCTCCTGCGATAGTTCTGCCATGGCATAGAACGATTTGATGGAGCTACAATGTCGATTAAATTGCTTGTAGGGCTGTAGTTTGCCTGACGGTCATTCCTGTCAGAAGCACCTACAGTAATAAGGTTTGGAATATTAGCATTGGCAGGAAAGCTTACATATCCTTCATCATTAAGATTTTGGTTAGCCTCATTGCCTGCAGCAAACACAACTACTCTATTGTTCCTTAAAGCATAATTAATAGCTGAGATAATTACAGGATGTGCATTTTGATTAGATGTTCCGTATCCCCAACTATTTGATAGTATGTTTGCACCATTGTCAACTGCGAATTCAATCGCATCAGCTGTTGATGGAGGAGACACACCCAGTCCATCACTATTAAATATTCTTATTGGCATAATTTTGCAATTTGGAGCTATACCAGCGATACCCTGATTATTATTCATTGTAGCAGCTATAACACCGGCGCAAGAATTACCATGGTTCATATTTCCTGTTGGTGATGGATCATTAACACTACCATCACCAAAATTACTTCCATTTAATCGCACTTGTCTTGTATTTGGCAAATCGGGATGATTGGGAGTAACGCCTTGATCTAAAACAGCAACTATAATATCACTTTTTCCTGTTGTAATCTCCCATGCTTCGGGCGCATCAATATCAGCATCCGGTGTCCCAGAATGCCCGTCTGTAAAAACCTGTCCGGTATTATGACATGCGATTTGTCTGTTAAAATAGGTATCATTGGGTATTACTTGATTAGATTTAAAATATGAAATAAAATTAGGAGTAGAAAATTCAACCAAACCTGTTTCATATATTTTGTTGGCTATTTCCAATGCGTTAACCCGTTTTTTCACTTTTAATTTCTGATAAATTTTGGTTGTTTTAACAACCTGTATATCAAATTTTTTATATAGCATTTCTTGTTGGTCTCGGGTAACTTTCGGCAAAAAACTAACCAAAATCTCATCGGTAACTCCCATGTCCAAGCCATCTTTTAAAGTATAAAACGGTTGACAAGAATAAATGGTTTCATCTGTCTGTAAATTTTCAATAATACCGTTTATCGATTTTCGTGTGTTATCTGTAATTTCAGCGATAGAAGAATCATGCCATTTGATTTTTGCATTCGGAGAAAATTTTCTTAACGACTCTATTGTCTTTTCTTTTCCAATCGCTTTGTCATATTTAACCAATACTGTATTATGTTTAGCAACAAGTGGTATCTTTTTATCAAACGCATAATAATAAGTAGTATCTTCTGTTGTAGATGATGTTAAGAAAATAATCAAAACACACAGAAACAACAAATAAATGAGGTAATTCTTTTTCATAGTCGCTATTTTTCAAGTTTAACAATGCTCTTTAATAATATTTCTGAGTAATTTTTCCAAGGGAATGAATGCTCCATTGCAGTACAAGGACCGCATACAAAATTCATATTCTCACTTTCTTTTAATACTTTGTAATTAAATCTGATTTTATAAGAGGTTCTTTTATTTTCCGGAAAAAATATAGGACCACAATTATTTCCATTACATCCCGAAACGATAAGTTCTTTGGGAAAGTCAAGAAGACCATCAGGTAAGTTAAAAGTATAGAAATCAATTGGATAGTTAGAGTTTTCATTTTTACTGTTTTCAAGTAATATACAAAATCCTATAGGAGTTCTTCCAGATGCAATGCCATCCTCACCAATCTTATCGGCTTGGAAAGAAGCAACAATGTACCCTTCTACATAATCGGAATATCCTTCTTTCTCGCACCCCGCTCCGCCCAACAGTAGAAGTAGGGAAATGGCGGCGAATAAAAATGTTTTCCTTTTCATAATTTATTGAAGTTTTTGTTTTTTTAATAAAATAGTTCTTTATCTCTATTCCGCCCGCAAGCGAGGCTTGCCGGCGGAATCAGCAGCAAGGAGGAGTATCGGGATTCATCGCGCTATCGGTTTTCAGTATTAAATCGTGCCTTAAAGATATAAAAATCAAGAATATAAAGGAACAATAAGCGACTTTTCGCTTCGGGCAAAACAAACACTTTTCTATATAGATGCAAAAAAACGGCAAAACGTTGCACGGATTCCGGATTTTAACATTCGGGAAACGTTACCAGTGCATTATTTCAGACGACAGACATCTGACTTTTTCATTGGTAATTCGTC
>NZ_RDSD01000052.1 GCF_003712195.1 Proteiniphilum sp. X52
TGCTGAAAACGGAGGATATCCACCCACGCAAAACGGGGATATCCGTTCACTTTTCTAACTCTTTAGTCTAATGGCGATGTAAAATTAGTCATTTCTCTCGGTTTCTGTACATTTTAGGTTGCTTTTTTGACGTAGCGAGGCACCTTTCAACTCGAAGCGTACACTTGTGTGCACCAAACGGTCGAGTATGGCGTCGGCTGCAGTGGTGTTTCCCTTCATCACATCATACCAGTCCGATACTGGCAACTGCGAGATCATAATGGTGGCTTTCTGCCCGTGTCTATCCTCTATAATTTCCATAAAGTCGAGCAGCTGCTGACCATCGAGGACCTTCATGCCAAAGTCATCCAGTATGAGCAGGTCCGTCTGGGCAAGCTTGGCAAAGAAACGGTGCAGGGTACTTGAGATGCGAGCAAGGGCTATCTCCTGGAAGAGACGGTAGACATTGTGGTATGCCACCTTATATCCGTTCATGCAGGCCTGATGACCGAGGGCTGTTCCAAGCCAGCTCTTGCCTGTTCCTGCAGCTCCAGTGATGAGTACGGATACTCCCTTGCGCACATAGTCGCATGTGGCCAGGTTTAGCACCTTCTGCTTGTCCACTCCACGATTGCTGTCGTAGATGACCTCGCTGATGGATGTCTGGTAGCGGAAGCGGGCTTTCTTCACGAGACGTGAGTTCCGGCTTGTTGTTCGGTTATCCAACTCGGCCTGTATAAGCAGTTGCAGGCCATCTTTGAGGGAGAGGGAGTCATGCTGACGCGTCTCCTGCATGGTAGTCCAGTAATGAGCCATCCCTGGCATCTTCAGACTTCTTAGGGCGTTTGATATTTCGTCCATCTTTTTGTTGTTTTGGGTGGGTTGATGTATATGTTGTTTAACTCCATTATCTAAACTGTTCGCGTCCTCTTATGTTATCATGCTCAGGCGGGGAGAAAAGGCTGACAGCCTGCGTTACTCCCGCGCATTTGCTTTCCACAAGAGAGCGTATAAACCTGTAGCTATACCGTCCATGTTTCAGGGCTGTCTCACATGCAGTACGGAAGACTGTCGGGTCGCTGCTTCTCTGCAGGTTGAGCAGGCCGTCGCATGTGCGGTAGTGTGTTTCCGCAGGCATGCTGGAGTCGTAGAAGATATGCGTCATCACCTCTGCGAGTTCCTTGGATGCCTTCTCCGCACGCTCCATGTACTTGCCGGCGCTTAGCCCCCTGTACTCGATTGACTTGCTTGCAAGGTGTTCCTCCACGATGGTGTACTTGCCTTTGCCATAGTCCCTTACATGCGTTGCAACAAGTTCTCCGTCCACATATATCTTTACAAGTGAGCGTGTGTAGGCCACATGGGCTGTCTTGGAGACATGGCGGTATGGCACGGTGTAGTAATGCTGGTCGCGTCCAAGGTATATGCAGCAGTTGGAGGACACCTTGAGGTCCGTATAAGAGACTATCTCAAAGTCTGTTGCCGGCAGCGGCTTCAGGTTGGGACGGTCGATGGCAAGGAAACGCTCCTCACGAGTGTACGGGTTCTTCTGCATGCGCTTCTGATTATGTTTGCGCATCTTATCCGTGGCTGCGGCATTCAGCTCGTCTATGGAATAAAAGGTCTCGTTGCGGAGCTCTGCAAAGACACGCATGTATACGAGCCTGACATTGCCCTCCACGTTGGACTTGTCCCTGGGATGGACGGGACGTGCCGGTACCACGACCGTGCCATAGTGGTTGCCCATATCCTCAAGCACTCTGTTGAGTGACGGCTCGTACTTGTCGGTCTTGACGACTGCCGCCTTGAGGTTGTCGGGTACGAGCATCTTAGGCACGCCTCCCAGATGCTTTAGACACTGCGTGATGGCATATACAAAGTCCTCCGTGCGCTGTGAGGGGACGAAGAGCAGGTAGCCGTAGTCACTTGCGGGAAGCGTTGCCACAAAAGCCTGGCATTGCACTATCTCGCCTGTCTCCATGTCAATGTATCCCATCGTGTCACCGGTAAAGTCAAGGAAGAGTTTCTCGCCGCCTGTACGCATGTCTGCGAGGATGGTCGAGGGGGATTCCTTCTTCGCTTCGGTGTTCTGATTATAGTGGAAACGGAACTGGGTGAGGCTGTAGTGGTCGTCGGGATGCTCCTCCACGTATTCCTCCCACAGGAGCTTCAGCGTTACGTGCTTGCGCTTCATCTCCTCCTGGAGGTATGGAAGCAGTTTCTTAAACACCTCGAAGCGCTTGTCTGTATATGCAGGATTACCGCCCTTGAGGCGATGCTCCAGCACCGGATCATCGAGTTTGAGAAGACCTTCTATACCGAGTTCGTCGGCAAAGGCCTTCCTTACGTAGTTGTTTGCGGTCTCCTTGTTGATGCCGACTATCTCGGCTGCCTTGCGGTTGGAGACGCCCTCCTTCTTCAGGAGCAGTAGTTGTTTAATCTGGCTCATGTTCTTTGTCTTTCCTGCCATGGTCGTATGTTGTATGTTAGATTTTTTCTACATACAATAACGTAAAAAAAGAGCAGAGAAGTGAACGGACATGCTCCGTTTTTTTTGACGCGGACTGGCATTCAACGGAAAAAGTGAACGAACATGCTCCGTTTTTTTTGGTCGCAAGCATCTTGACGAAAGCAACTTACATTTTTCCGAGTGAACGGCAATGCTCCGTTTTCCATGCGATTTAGGTGGTCTGTCACACACATTCCCAACAGGTGAACGGCAATGCTCCGTTTTTTGGGGTGTTTTTCGGCGTTTTCGGCGATATTGAACGGCAATACTCCGTTTTTTAAGCCGATTTTAAGCCG
>NZ_RDSD01000053.1 GCF_003712195.1 Proteiniphilum sp. X52
TTGAAAATCATCGTGATATTTTATATTCATTGCTGTTTTTCTTGTAAAGGAACAGAATAAATGAGAATTGACAAAAGAATAAAGTGTTAAGATTCTGTTCAAATTCTGTCGGCTATTTATTCGATCTTCTTAGGGGTTTGTTCCAATAGCATGTTCCTGAATGAGGTTTCACCGATTCCAGACCGACCATTCTTTTTCCGGGCCTATAGAAAAACGGCTTTACCTTTTTCCATTGTAAACGCACGTTCCTGGATTCCCCCTGAATGATTTTTCAGATAGTACAAGCGTCCCGAAGGAATATTCTCATACAGTAACGAATCTGAAGAGGCAACCTGTACGCCTAACGATCTCCAGCCCTCCCTGTCGCTTATGAACAAAGGATCGGTATCCGGGTACCCCAGAATTGTGAGTGTGTCAGGTGACTATACTCATGCAGCAACGAATCCGATTCGTCAATCATATCCTTTCAGGGTTGGGTGAAATAATTATCGTGATGCCGCTCATAAAAGGTATTTCTTGCATCATCGATCACCAAACCGTTTATCCGCCGATAAGAGAGAATATATTCTCAGAATTCGTCAAAAGAGCAATCTTGAGTATATACATTCCCTTTCCATGCCTTAAAGGTTAAATCAATTTCGGATATAAGTTGTTCTGCCGATATGTTTTCCAGATCGGACTGAAAAGGCAAACTGCACAATTTGAAATGTCTATTGGAAAAGTTATTCCAAAGGCTATCTGTTTTTTGACTTCCGGTATTCATTTCATACCCATACTCCTTTGCCAATGAGACATAATCGTTATAAAATGGAGTGCATATACCGATGATCTCTTCGTTCTGTGCAAAAGATCCGGGCATATCATTATAAGAAACCGGGCAGCTTGTAATTTCAAAGTGTCATCTTCATAATGTTTGAGCACTTTCTCTAATTCAGTCCGATTATTTCCCGCGAGTTCCAAAGATTGTGATTCACTCTTGTCTGTAAATGATTTCTTAGTAACTGTTAATTACATTGTATTAACTTTTCCCTTTCAATTATCTAATTGATACTCTACAAAAACCCCTTCTGGATTATATCCTATTCCGTAAATTGTGTTTTTCTCATTGTCAAATTTCATTGAAAAGAGCGGGGTATCTAAAATATAATGTTTGACAGGATTACCATCCCAGTCATATACCAGTAAATTTTCACAATGATGACTCTCCATTCCATGTTCCGTAAATGTCCTTCCGGAGTATAAAGCATATACGTAGTCTTCATCACAGTCCAAATCGCAAAATCCAATTGGACCATCTTTAGACCAGGCAATGCCGCCTCTCTCCAGTAAAATAAATTTTGGGCCGTAATATTTCATCTGCTTATACTCTTCTAAAATCGATCCGTTGATATAATTGAAAAAAGATATTACCCCAAGGTCTTGCGTCGCGGCGACCACTTTCTTATTATCCGGTTTATTTACTATATGCGTACTGATATATAACATCGATAATTCCATCCCGGTTGTATTGCTGGTCTCTTCAAAACTCGGGAAGTCCACTTTTGATATTATCTCTCCATTCCCTTTCAAAGAGGCAAACCAGGCATCATCAAATAGTCCGGTAGCTATCATATGGGAGCCCTGATAGTTTATTACGAATAGTCTTGTATCGAAATTAATATCTTCGACTTCTCTTAACGTTAATGTTGTATCGGATGATATATCGATCCGGCTTATTTTTTTTCTGTCAGTATCGCATATCAAAAATCTGCCGTCTTTAAGTTGAAGACTGCTTGGCGATATAATTTCACCGGGGCCATTACCTGTCTTTATACCCTTGATTACTTTCTTTGTATCGAAATTAACAAGGTGGAACATCTTCTCATTCTTAAGATCCCAAACCATATATGAGTCATCCTTCCGAATTACTTGACCTGGCCTTAATATGTCAAATTCTTCCAAATCAATCACTCTGGAGTGAGTTAACCTCTGTTTTCGGCTTTTCTCGAAGTACTGGATCGGGTTATTGATTGTCTTATTACAGGATAAAATGGCTGACACAATGAATAAGATGAATATATATATTTTGTTTTTTAAAATTTGATTAATCATTTTCATGCGATTATTTTACTCTTTTATTTCAGTATCGGATTAAAATTAAGAAGAGGATGTATAAAATCATGCTTAATAAATTTTATACATCCTCTTTGAT
The DNA here is from genome assembly GCF_003712195.1 of Proteiniphilum sp. X52. Classification (GTDB taxonomy): domain Bacteria; phylum Bacteroidota; class Bacteroidia; order Bacteroidales; family Dysgonomonadaceae; genus Proteiniphilum. Next base: position 2,192 of record NZ_RDSD01000053.1, read on the forward strand.
CAATAATTAATAATAATACCGTGCGGGGTATATCCAATGGCCTACCGGATCAACGTCTATTGGTGGAATATAACACCAACACGGTTGGCAGTCATGGATACACATGTGAGGTAGATCAGGAAATTCCCCATTGGCGAGCGCCTCCACATTCATTAATGCTAAATCAGAAAGATTAGCCTCATTTTTCATTGTTTGACTCACTCCGTAGCCTGCGGCTACCAGAAGCGCAAGGGCGAACAGCCCCGATAAAACTCTTTTTTTCATAAATAAAAAATTTAAATGAATGATATGATTACTTATAATTCCTTCCTCCGAAGAAGAAGGAGTTTTTGCTTCTTCGTTTTCAATAAGTTCATTTTGTCCATTTCGCAAAGGTGGCAAAGTTCATAATTTAAACCATTTTTTTTGACTCACTTATAACTCACTTTTTATAATGCATTGAAAATCAATATGATATTTTATATTCATTCCTGTTTTTCTTTATAGAAAATTAAAACAGGGTTTAGTTCTTCA
>NZ_RDSD01000054.1 GCF_003712195.1 Proteiniphilum sp. X52
GCCGACGACCGGGGGTATTTCAATAAAACCGTTTCGGTGTACGGCAATATGGACAACTCGCCGTTGATTATACGGCTTAAGGGAACCATTGAATAAAAAGTCCTCAATAATGAGGCATTAATCAATAATTTATTAACAAACTAAATTTTTATTCGTATGAAGAAGAAAATTTTATCGGGCCTGTTCGCCCTCGCGCTCCTTGCAACCGCAGGTTTCGGAGTGCACAAAAGTATGAATAGTGATGCCAATCTGAGTGAGTTGGCGTTGGCGAATGTGGAGGCGTTGGCGCAAAGTGAGTCTTCAGACTGTCCTAATGGATGTTTAGATGCACCAGGATTATGTTATTGCAAGCATTGGTTACCTTTTGAAGAAAAAGTTTGGTAACATTTAAAACTAGCTAAAAAATAATTCATAGAAGGAGATTATTTCCTTTTATGAATTATTTCTTTAGAACAACAAAATATTGCGCTATAACTATTTTTCTATATTGGAAATATAAAGACTAAATCATATGGGAAATAAAACATTCGATAATTACATAAAGACAGAATATTGTATATTTCTATTAATATTTTTTTTGACATTACCTAACTGCAAGCAGTATTCTGAAAAAGAGAAACAACATAAAAGTCGAGATAATATCATTAATATACAAAACTTATTGAGAGAGATTAGATTTGATTCTGTATATTTCAGTAATTTTGCTAAAATATACCCGACGCGGAAACACCTAATTGTCAGTGATTATAAATCATTGACAAACCATATTTACTTGTTCGATAAAACCAATTTTAAATTGTTAGCGGAAACGGCTCCTCATGGACAAGGGCCAAATGAAATTACCAATTTAGGGCATATCGCTGTCAACGAACAGGAAAACGCCTTTTATGTTACGGATCATGGAAAGCAAAAGATATTCGCATATCATTCAGATAGTGTTATTATGAATTCATCTTACAAGCCAGCCGTAAAACTAAATATTAAAGAGCAACAATTTCCTAACGAATATATCTTTGTAAATGACTCTATTTGTTTCGGGACAATAATGGAACCCACAAACTCCGGGTTTGATATAGTAACGGCTAAATGGAATATCAATTCCGGTGAAATTTCCCCGATGAAATATAAGCATCCTGAAATAAAAAGGAAACGCATTTCGTTTGCTTTTTCGAAAGAGCAAGAGATATATGTTGAATGTTACAATCATCATGATCTTTTCACGATATGTGATTTAGAGGGCAATCTAAAATATAATATCTATGGGAAAAAATGGGATAATAGAATGTCGAATGAAACAAGGTATTTCGGAAATGTAGCTATTTGTAATGATATGATAATCGCATCGTATTCCGGAAAAAGTAGGTTGTCCGGTAATTCGCTTCCCAGTGAGATTTTAGTATTTGAAGTAGATGGTGATTATATCAAGACACTGGAGGTGGGATACAATATAGTGGGACTTTATCATGATAGATACTTAAACAGGATTATCTTTCACCTGGATGATGCAATGCAATTTGCATATATAGATTTAGATGAAATTGTAAAATAAAGGTCGAATAAATAGGCGACAGAATTTGAACAGAATCTTAACAATTTATTCTTTTGTCAATCATCATTTATTCTGTTCCTTTACAAAAAAATAATAATAAACACAAAGTAAAATGCTAATTTTCAACAGATTAGAAAAAGTGAGTTATAAGTGAGTCAAAAAAATTGGTTTACATTATGAGCTTTGCCACCTTTGTAAACTGGACAAAATGAACTTATTGAAAACGAAGAAGCAAAAACCCCTTCTCCTTCGGTGGAAGGAACTATAAGTAATCATATCATTCATTTAAATTTGTGTCTATGAAGAAAAGAGTTTTATCAGGGCTGTTCGCCCTCGCACTCCTGGCAACCGCAGGTTTCGGAGTGAACAAAAGTATGAAAAGTAATGCCGACCTTAGTGATTTGGCATTGAGTAATGTGGAGGCGTTGGCGCAAGGTGAAAGTGGTGGTGGATCGACGTGTTCTGTAAAAATCACCTGTCTAGATGGTGCTGAAATCTCTTGTTCGGGAACTTCTTGTCGGTATACAAGAGACGAGAGCCATACAATTGGTTATGTATGTTGTGATGATAATTATACATATTGCCAAGGCTAAGTTTAACAAAAGAGTGTCCAACATGCATTAAGATAGGCCAATAATACATTTGGACACTTCTTCTAATTTCAATTCTTATGACCAACAATTTATCTAACAAGCCCCTATTCTTTTTTATATTTATCATTTTCATTGGTTCTTGTAAAAAAGACAATGCTGATTTTAAAATTATTCCCTGCGTTTTGGAAAGTAGTATGGATGTCCTCCCAGATTCAACTTTCATGTCAGAGGCAATAAAAATGCAAATTACCGGAAATCACATTTATTTCTTGGAAAGAACAAGCCGTCAACTAATAAAGCTAAACAAAGATTTTGGCATAAATACAAGAATCGGTGAATGGGGAATAGGACCACACGACTTAACGGAACCACGAAATTTTTTTCTAATTAATATAGTACTCCCACTTAGTTGGACTATTTTTCCTTTTAGTTAAGATAGTTTTTCCTAATTTTTTAAGCTGCTTTTGT
>NZ_RDSD01000055.1 GCF_003712195.1 Proteiniphilum sp. X52
GCCGACGACCGGGGGTATTTCAATAAAACCGTTTCGGTGTACGGCAATATGGACAACTCGCCGTTGATTATACGGCTAAAAGGAAATATAGAATAAAAAGCCCTCTGCAAAGAGGCAGAAATCAATAGTTTCTAACAATTAAATTTTTAAGGAGATGAAAAAGAAAATTCTTTCGGGCCTGTTCGCCCTCGCACTCCTGGCAACCGCAGGTTTCGGAGTGCACAAAAGTTTGAAAAGTAACGCTAATCTGAGTGATTTGGCGTTGGCAAATGTGGAGGCATTGGCACAAAGTGAAGGTGGTCCAAATATTATTCCTTGTTATGGAACAATTAGAATGGAACTACGGGATCCCAATGTATATGAGCCCACATGGACCATAACTTTTTGCAATGGATGTCAATTAGCCACTTGTTATGAATATACGGATGCGGGGAACTGCACCACTGGTGGGTTCATTTTCGTATAAAGTTTTAACCAAAACATATTCTGAACAAAGGGACATTGCGGTTTTTAAATAAGTTGTGTCCCTTTTCACTTCTTCAATTACAAAATAAGATGGATAATGAATCGTACTAACTTATTTATTTTATTAATATTCCTTATAGGCTTAGCTGCATGTCATGTTGAGGATAAGAAAACAAGCAATGTTACAAAGTTTCCTGAAAAAAAAGAAATAAAGGTCACGGTAATAAAAACAGCCCCAGAAATATTAGCCCCAGAGGAAATGATTATCATGAATGACCAAATATGGGTATTTCAAAGTAAAAAGGAGAGATTATTTGACGTATTTGAACTGCCGGATTGCAAACATATTTTCTCTACCGGAAGAAAGGGACAGGGACCTAACGACTTCATTTTTCCAATTGGAAGAACACTACAAATCCATCATACAGGATTCACAATCTTGGATGCAAATGTTCTTAAATTCATTACTCCTCAACCCGATGGTTCCTTAGAAGTAACGCATACGGTAAAAACCTTTGATCATTTAGCCGTAAATGGTTTTATCAGGCTCGACGATTCTTTATACTGTGCATTTACTGGCTGTGCTACAGGAAGTACGAGTGATTGTGAATACCAAATGATTGATTTGGCCCGTAAAAAAACAATCGAATTTAGCTCATATCCGAACCTCACAACAAAAGAATACGAAGGAGACCAAAGATGCCAAATATATTATAAGCATCTAACCGCGATTCAGGGTAAAAGAAAAATAGCCGCTTTCTATAGTTTTTTTAAATTTTTTAGAATCTACTCGTATGATGGCGTTTTAGAGCAAGAAGTACACGTAAAAATTCCCCCATATCAATCTGACAACGTGGAAAATTGGAAAAAGAGAATGATATTTTATGGAAGACCTGTATCTACCGAGAAATATATTTATGTTCCTTGTATGGGAAACGAGATACAGGTATGGGACTGGGAGGGAAATCCGGTAATTCAATACACATTAGACCAAACATTTATTACATTCGACGTGTGTGAAAATACCAATAGAATTTTTTTGATTTCGGCAAAAGAAGATGATCACGACAAAATTTTTTCATTTGATCTCATGCATTAATAATTCGCGTTCTTCGCGCGACGAACCGCCGTGAAGCAAAAGCACCGGCTTTCCTGTACCGTTAGCATCATCATAAAACAATAAATATGAACATGTTATCCGTTTCGTCCCCTTTTACATGACTTCCTTTCGAGTCAAAAGGGAAGAAGAAAATCATCCCCTCAAACTCCTGATTTAAATTAATTGCAAAATAAGGAGGAAACAGAATTAAGACGGATCATTTTTGGGCCAATCCGATTTTATGTTTTTCATTTGCAAAAAACAAACATAAATCCGGTGGAATAAATTCAATTTGTAAAACCATGTAAAATAAAAGTCCTCAACAAAGAGGCATAAATCCATAATTTAACGTGAGTTCGACCTAAGCGACGGCAACTCTGTTTTCATCCACAACATCCGTGTAAATATTTATCGAGGGCTTTTTAGGGAGAAAGGAGTATGTCGCTAATGCGGCCAACATGTTGATTACAAAATTGTCGGGTATGTTCTACTTGGCACATGTTTTTCAACTCATCGTTTACCGATTCAATCAAAGCTCTTTTTCGTAGCATAATTTTGTCGGAAAGAAGCATTAGGGCATTTTTCATGTTCTTTTTCAATTTGGTAATCAAATGTATACCATCAATGAAAAGCTGTTCGAACAGGTCTTTTCCGATATAACCCTTATCCCCAAAGAGTTTTCCGAAAATACGTTTGTGTAAATCCATACTTTTCAAGGGTTCCCGGTCATCTACATTGCCCGGAGTAAGAATGAAATCCAAAACTTCGCCTTTGTCGTTGATTATCAAATGCAGTTTGAAGCCGTAAAACCAACCGATGGAACACTGTCCTTTTTGGGCAATACCTTTAAAGGTCTTATGCTGTTTCTCCCGCTTAATGTGGCAACTACGCAAAGGTGTGGAATCAATGAAAGAGATGCCGGTACATTTGCCCAAACACACTTCGTCAATTATAATCATGTAATGAATACAAAAGAAAAAAAATTAGAGCAGTATTATTTTGACATACCATATTG
>NZ_RDSD01000056.1 GCF_003712195.1 Proteiniphilum sp. X52
AATCGTGAATCCGGGGGTTCGGGAGAGAGTCTTTTCGTGGTTATTTTTCGTTTGTCCGCATTCCGGATCAGTCCGGGGGAGCGGGGGATGATATTTCAAGGAAATAAAAAAACAAACATACAACGAAGAGTTTGATCCTGGCTCAGGATGAACGCTAGCGATAGGCCTAACACATGCAAGTCGAGGGGCATCACATGAGGCAGCGATGCCGATGGTGGCGACCGGCGCACGGGTGAGTAACACGTATGCAACCTGCCTTCAACAAGGGGATAACCCGTTGAAAGACGGACTAATACCCTATGACACAGGGGTCCCGCATGGGGCTATTTGTTAAAGATTGATCGGTTGAGGATGGGCATGCGCTCCATTAGCTGGTTGGCGGGGTAACGGCCCACCAAGGCAACGATGGATAGGGGAACTGAGAGGTTTATCCCCCACACTGGTACTGAGACACGGACCAGACTCCTACGGGAGGCAGCAGTGAGGAATATTGGTCAATGGACGCAAGTCTGAACCAGCCACGTCGCGTGAAGGAAGACGGCCCTACGGGTTGTAAACTTCTTTTTCAAGGGAATAAAGTGAGTCACGCGTGACTTTTTGCAAGTACCTTGCGAATAAGGATCGGCTAACTCCGTGCCAGCAGCCGCGGTAATACGGAGGATCCGAGCGTTATCCGGATTTATTGGGTTTAAAGGGTGCTCAGGCGGGCGATTAAGTCGGCGGTGAAATTTTGCGGCTCAACCGTAAAAGTGCCTTCGAAACTGGTCGCCTTGAGTGTGGATGAGGTAGGCGGAATTTGTGGTGTAGCGGTGAAATGCATAGATATCACGAGGAACTCCGATCGCGCAGGCAGCTTACCAGGCCATAACTGACGCTCAAGCACGAAGGCGTGGGGATCAAACAGGATTAGATACCCTGGTAGTCCACGCAGTAAACGATGATTACTGGCTGTTTGCGATACAATGTAAGCGGCTGAGCGAAAGCGTTAAGTAATCCACCTGGGGAGTACGTTCGCAAGAATGAAACTCAAAGGAATTGACGGGGGCCCGCACAAGCGGAGGAACATGTGGTTTAATTCGATGATACGCGAGGAACCTTACCCGGGCTTGAAATTCGGCGGACCGGCGGAGAGATCCGCCCTCCCTACGGGGCCGCCGCGTAGGTGCTGCATGGTTGTCGTCAGCTCGTGCCGTGAGGTGTCGGCTTAAGTGCCATAACGAGCGCAACCCTCATCGTTAGTTGCCATCAGGTGAAGCTGGGGACTCTAACGGGACTGCCATCGTAAGATGCGAGGAAGGTGGGGATGACGTCAAATCAGCACGGCCCTTACGTCCGGGGCGACACACGTGTTACAATGGGTGGTACAAAGGGCCGCTACCTGGCGACAGGATGCCAATCCCGAAAACCACTCTCAGTTCGGATCGGAGTCTGCAACTCGACTCCGTGAAGCTGGATTCGCTAGTAATCGCGCATCAGCCACGGCGCGGTGAATACGTTCCCGGGCCTTGTACACACCGCCCGTCAAGCCATGGAAGCCGGGGGTGCCTGAAGTCCGTAACCGTTGAGGAGCGGCCTAGGGTAAAACCGGTGACTGGGGCTAAGTCGTAACAAGGTAGCCGTACCGGAAGGTGCGGCTGGAACACCTCCTTTCTGGAGAAATGCCCCCCCGCGCGGGGCAAATGGAAACACAACCGGCGAGAGGCTTCATCGACGGAGCTTCCGGTTCACGGTTATTTTTTTCTGAAAAAAAGGAATATTGACAAGGTGCCAACAACGAGGTACGAGCTTTGTGGGAAAAGGATAGGTCCCGGTTTCAATCGCCGGGTCTCGAATCGATGAAAACGTGTATTTGAATGAATGACATAATCCACTGGAAGGGAAGACATCCCCCCGTTGCAGGCTAAGCAAGAGGATAGGACGAGGCAGGAGACAGAGGGATGCCGACACGGAACCAGCCAGTCCTATAGCTCAGTTGGTTAGAGCGCTACACTGATAATGTAGAGGTCGGCAGTTCAACTCTGCCTGGGACTACGGATTGGAATCGCCAATGGGAAACAACCAAATAAATGGTGATTTGAAATGAAGACAACGGGGAATTAGCTCAGCTGGCTAGAGCATCTGCCTTGCACGCAGAGGGTCAACGGTTCGAATCCGTTATTCTCCACCGGGCCGGGTGAGGAGAGGCGTCCGGGCCGGGAAGCGTGCGGGAATGTGTGAGAAGCGGTGGATGAG
>NZ_RDSD01000057.1 GCF_003712195.1 Proteiniphilum sp. X52
CCCGGTTCAGTGAAAAATACGAACGCGGCAACAAAAAACCACCAAAACTCCCCGTCTTGGTCGATATACACCAGCGGATTGTTCAAACAGTAGCTGTACCGGTTGAAGTTCTGCGTGAAGTCCGGCATCTGCACGTATGGGTCGGGGCTTAAGAACCTACCCAACGCCGGGTCATATAACCGAGCATTCATATTCACCAGTCCAAACCAAGGCAGGTGCTCATGGCCGGTGTAACCGCGCCCAAGGAACAGCGCCGGCTCGCTCCCCGGTGCGTAAGCCGCCTGCGTGGAAGGATCCCTGAGCCGCCCCCAGGCGTCGTAACTCAATTCCTGTTTCGCAATTTTGCAGAATTCCTCCTCGCTCGGCATAGCTCAAGCATGGCTTGGCTCTGCGCTCACTCGTTCGTCATTTCAAAGAACCGTCACTGTTGGCAATATGGTGACGCTTTCAATAAGATTGGAAATAAAGCTACCCCGCCGCTGCGGGATAGCCTAATAGTTTTCTACTCTTCTTTGTTATATGGAGGAAACATTTTCATGTTGCTCATTGCAGAAGAAGGAGGATATGGCACAGTATAATCCAATTTCCTCAAATCATCCAAACTTAAATCGTAGCGTTTGAGAACCATGTACTTTTCCTTTATAATAGCCCAAGAATACTTGTTCAGCGTATCGGTGTGAAAAATATAGATGGAAAGAGTATCAGAAGGTAGATATGAAAAAATCTTTTCATATTCAAGGCTAAAATCTTCATAATGCACCTTCTGAATATCTATGTTGACAGTTGCTCTTTGAGAAGTCAAAGTTGTATCAGGATATCCTTTGTTATGATCTGCCACAAAAACGTCTATCTTATGATTACTATTATTTTTCAATTTTATTGGATATCTATAATCCATCGCACACTTGCCGCAACAAATAAACAATATTATAATAATAAGTCCCATTGACTGAATTAAAGAATTCTTTTTCATAATTTATCTCTTGTCTTTTCTTGGATATCTTGATTCATAATCATCCCAATTTACACCATATCTTTTAAAATACTTTGCCGCATGCTTGTTGGCCCGTCTTTCATACCAACGAAAATTATGGTTACTTTGTGTTATTGAATTACCATCATAAGTCGTTGTTACATCTTTTGAGAATTTAGCACTGAACAAGCTCGGAGTTCCTATAACAAACAAATACGACAACCCGAATATCTGGCTATCTGAATAATGTCCATATTCATGCATAAATAAAGGGTCGGCAATAACTCTGTCTTCAAACTTCCCTTGAATATTGTCTTTAATATTAATGTTAATATTATGCCCGATACTTACCCCGTATCTGCTATTTCGATTTTCACCGGTAGCAAAAGTAGCCCCGCCAAAGTAATCCACCCTGTCTACTCCTCCAAATGTATTTCTGAACTGGGACACATTGTAACCTAACCATGTTTGAGGTCCTTCCTATGTGTATCTGCTTAAAGCTTGTCCGAAATTGTCAGTATAGGTACGCCCCAATAATATTTTACCTGCATTTTCTGGATTTCTAATCATACTTGTAACTGTACTCAATGCGCTTATTGCCTTTGCTCCCATAATAGTCCATCCTATTTTTTGGAGAAATCCTTGCGACGCAAACCTCATTCCTTGTATGAGAGAACCGCCTCCCAATAAAGATGTTCCACTCAAAGAAGCAAGTCCAAATGACCATGTTGCGCCGACAATTGCCCCCGCTACAGCTCCTTGAGCAAAAAACTTTAAAGCATCTCCAAAATTATTGATGTCTCCTTTGATAATATGTGCCGCCACATTCCCTGTTCCAAACAAAGCACCACCAATTAATATAGGTATAAACCATGCAATTTCCCCATCCTGATCGATATATACCAATGGATTGTTCATCGCATAAGTATATCGATTGTAGTGTTGGGTCATGAATGGATTTTGCACATGCGGGTCGGGGCTTAGGAAGCGTCCCAAGGCAGGGTCGTAGAGGCGGGCGTTCATGTTGATTACGCCGAACCACGGCAGGTGCTCATGGCCGGTGTAACCGCGCCCAAAGAACAGCGCCGGCTCGCTTCCCGGCGCGTAAGCCACCTGTGTGGAAGGATCCCTGAGCCGCCCCCAGGCGTCGTAACTCAATTCCTGTTTCAAAGAACCATCCGCATTGGCT
>NZ_RDSD01000058.1 GCF_003712195.1 Proteiniphilum sp. X52
TAAAGCAGGATCATACAATCTTGCGTTCATATTCACCAACCCGAACCAAGGAAGGTATTCATGGCCGGTATACCCGCCCACTGCCGGTGTTGATGGCGAGTTGCCTGCCGTCGATAGTGTCAATGTAACTCCGTGGCGCTTCCCCCCTCAATGTTATGGGCGCCCACCACGATAGTCCTGCCAATGCGGTTTCCCGCCGCATCATACGTATAGGACAATTGCTGTTGCCCTTTTATAGTCAGGACAAACGCTAGCAAAAAAGCCAGAAAGATAATCTTTTTCATGATGTTTTTTAATTTTAATTAGACAATAAATGACTATAGTACAGTATTATAAATAAGAAAGATCAAACATGTCACATCAGAAAAACATCTACGGTCTTGTTATAATGGCAAATATAACATATATTTTATTATGTAAATAAAAGGCATTTTAATTAAATATAATTAACTAAATATATTCTTGTTAGGCAACCATCTAGTATATTGCCTGTCCTAACTTGAACATCGGCACATACATTGCGATAAGGATGAAGGCCACGCGTATTCCGATACCCAATATCAGTAGTGGTATACTATGATGTAAATCTTCTCCATTTTACCTCTCCAACAGTATTAAACCGTTGGAGAGGTAATTATGGGTGTAGCTGCAAACTACTGTTGTCCAAAGGAGAAAGATTGATATATCTCAATCTAAAGTATTATCAATAATATTGAGAATAAGATTAAATTTTTCTTCATCCTGATCTACTTTAATTATTCCATTAAGGTAAATTTGATTTGGGAAGACTTGATTTGGGAGTGAAATACTATAATATTCATTATTTCTGTGAATATCTTTTACATGAATTTTTTTTCCATCTTGAAAATAGTAAATTCCACTTTCTTCCAAAAGAACCTCAACGTTATTATTAAAATGGACATATATATTTGTGAAAAGGAAATCCTTACTTCTTCTGTTATAGTAACTAAATCCTTTAAAAGTAAGTATATAATCTACTCCTTTAACATTAAGTGATGTCTCTTTTGGACTAATTTGCAGTTCTGTTGTCAGAGGGCCACAATCCACTAATGGAAAGGAACAACATCCCGATAATAAGAAAAACAAACTTGCATACAATAATGCAGATGATTGTTTAATAATAGTAATCATAATTTTGCTTAGTTATTCTTCCGTATTTATTAGACCAAAAATATCCAATTCTATTTAAAGAATACAAATTAGCTCCATGCTCTAAAGTGTTCGGAATATCGTATGAAGCATAAAATCCCTCTGTCAAATATTCCTTTAATATTTCGCCATAAAAATTCGCAAATCCCATTTTAGCCTGCTGGTCAAGATGCCCTGTTTCGTGAGCTTGGAGATAAGAATCATAATCAGGATCATCTCCTGTCAATCTAGTCACTAAATTTCTTCCGACTGTCATTCCCGCTGACTTTGGCCATAGAAAGTGTCCTCTTCGATAAACAGGTGTGTAATCATCAAATTCACCGTAAGATATATCAGGTTTATAAGTTGCCCCCATTGATACAACATTTAAACCGGCGAGAGTTCCACCTGCTATAGCCCCATTCTTAGCTCCTTGCAGCAAACCCTTACCAATATTTTTTCCATCAATGGCTGCACCTACTGCACCTCCAACTCCTCCGGTTGCTGCACCTTTACCAATTCCAAAAGCCATTTCAGCACCAATATTTTTTAAGGCACCACCTTTTACTCCAGAGAAGTTACCAATTTTAGCACCTAGAACACCTCCTGCAACCATTCCTGCGAGATTACCCCATGAGACATCTCCCCCAAAAGCCATCGTGGTAGCAGAATTACTGGTCACATTAGATAATATGTTATATCCTAATGATTGTCCAAATGTGCCTATTTGGGAGCCTAATGCTCCGAGTCCTCCTCCTATGGCACCTCCAACTCCTCCCATTAAAGCAGCCATACCGAGGTTGGATAAATTAAAATCTTTAAAACCGGAGGTAATTCCAACCTGTACTGTATATATCACAGCCGAAGTTGCCGCCCCAATCAAAGCTCCCCATGCCATGCCGACTAATATTGGCATGAAGAAAAA
>NZ_RDSD01000059.1 GCF_003712195.1 Proteiniphilum sp. X52
GTCGTTGTCCGTCCCGTAGTCGAACTTGCCCTTGCTGACGATGAGTTGCCCGGGCTGGGCATTCGTGTACCATTCCAAAAGTTGCGTCTCCGCTTTTGTGAAGGAGGTCGCCGTCTTGCCTTCGCCATAGTAGAACCGCAGGGGGTTGAAAGATTTTCCCGAGGCCGAGCACCCGATCTGCGTAAGCGTGGATGTATTTTGAGGATATGAGGTTTGGTACGTGAATTCGTATGTGCGGAAAGTGGCGCCGTTTGACTTGCATTCTATTTTTTGTAACAGCCTGTTATCAGTCGCCTTCAAACCTCCCTCGTAGAAAATTACGGGATCCGGTCTTGTCGTTGCATACTGGAATATGACCGATGCTCCGGTATAAGTGATTGAAGTAATATAATAACGGTTATAAGAGAGGGTATAGGCGTAAGTTACGGTATTGCCCCTCAAATCGGTGAATGTGGTTAACGGGTAGCTCAACCGGTTGGAGACATTGGTCGTGTAACCGAAAATCCCCTTGTTCCCGTCGGGATAGCGGACTTCAAAATAACGGACGATGCTGCCGCTTAAAAAAGCTGTTACTTTTACAAGTCCCTGTTCCGTTTCATAGTTTATCTGCGTGGAGGTTTCCGACAGTTTGATCAGTCGTGTGCCATCCAGCACGAAGGCGTCATCTTTTGTCAAGGCCACGCCCTGGGATTTCCCGTCATAATGGATACTCTTTCCAATGCGCGATATCGAGGACAGCCCTCCAATGTTCCATCCCACGCCCATCACTCCGTTTCCGGCCAAGCTGTTGTAGGAAATGGACAGTTTTGGTTGAGCCCCCTGTTTGCCGGGCGATACTTCAACCGGCACGTTGTACGTCATGGCTCCCGCGGGTGTGACCGATGAGGTCACGGGTATCTCACCCACATCCTTAGTCTGGTCGACAGGATAGGAATCGGGGACATGGCCATTGGTGAAACCCAAAGACGCGGTCATGGCGCTTTTCGCGGCCTTGGCCGATTGTTTGACAGGAACCCGCATGGATCCTATTGAAGGTTCCGGATACAGGGCATTCCTCACCGAGTCTTCCCATCGCTGTATCTGTTCTTCGGTCCATTTGTCCAAATCGGGGACATTCTTACCGGTAATGGCCGGCGTGTTTTGCTGCGCCAGGGTGATACCCGCGCATGCCAGCATGCATATGAATACTGGGAATAAATTTCTCATGATCGTAAGTATTGAAAGTCATAACTTGACCAGTTCCCACCTGGAAGGATGGCCGTTTAAAAGGATCTGAAAGGAATAACTGCCGGAAGGAACTCCGTCAAGTCCCACGAGGGTAGTCCCGTTGGACAACTCCTCTTTGGCGAGCAGTGTGCCTTCCTTGTCCAGGATGGAGTATTCTCCCGTAAGTGAGGAATCGTATTCCTCCACGGCGATGATGAGCTGTGGCCGCCCACTGCCGGTGTTGATGGCGAGTTGCCTGCCGTCGATAGTGTCAATGTAACTCCGTGTCGCTTCCCCCTCAATGTTATGGGCGCCCACCACAATGGTGCGGCTGACGCGGTTTCCCGCCGCGTCATAGGCATAAGACAGTTTTTGTTGTCCTTTGACAGTAAGGACTGGCAATAGCAAAGACGCCAATAAGATAATTTTTTTCATGAGTGTTAATTTTAAATCCGGAAAAATATATGATCGTCATGTCAATCGATCAGAAATAGAGGTCAGCTCCGTCATCATGAGAAATTCAATGATCGAGATGATCGGGGCTGAATTCTGCCGCAAAGCTAAAAAGAAAACCACAGGCGGGGAATAAGGCATGGGCACGGTATAAGCGGTTTAACTTTCACGGGAGGCAAAATCATTCACGGACAATGATTTGGAAAAAGGCCATATAAGTGCGATAGGGATTTTTTAAGACTTGCCGCGCACAAAAAACCCGGAACAGATATCTGCCCGGGCTTTCCCTCGGATCCGTGTGGAGGGTTATTTTGAATAGCGTGCCTTCACAAAAGGGGCGTCATTCAAAAAGTCATAACTTTCCTTCACACTTTCAAAAG
>NZ_RDSD01000005.1 GCF_003712195.1 Proteiniphilum sp. X52
AGTCGAAATTGGGCGGATGAGGTGAGCGTCTCATTCTGTCATTCTTGTTTGACTTTGAGTACTTTCACGCAGAACGTTGTCAATGAAAAAAAATCCCACCATCTTATTATCATCAGGAAAAAGCTTTTTCTCCATTTCACTTTTCCCCATAGTGTTAGGTTTCCCGTAAGCAATCCAAGCTGGTTCGACAGTCAATTTAAACGACTCTGCCGGTCCTATCGATTTAGGGCCAGGGAATGCCCCTTGTCCCATAGCAATAGATTTCAATAAAAACAGAAAACATGCACATATCCAATATATTTTGATTCCCCTATTCATATATATTAATATATAAAATTATTCTATTAAGTTTAATAAATATAAGAGGCACACCAGAACTTCATTCTTGAGAAAATATCAGTTAAAAACACAAAAAAAATTATATTCCGCCACTGATAATCTTTATTTGCGTTTTCTCATACTCAAAAAACGCAAAAATATTTTAAATGAATTATCCACCCTTGTTGCTATGACTTCCATTCAGCATTGGATAAAAATGATGAATGACTTTTTCATAATTCAACTATAACTCCGAAATATACACTTCCAGTGGAGATAGCATCTCTTTCCGGATACCGGAGATATTAAGCGGCAAATTATCCGTTTTACTTGTGTTGGCAGCGATGATATACTTTTTCTTCCCATCTTTTTTGATCATGACATGCAAATTATTATCTACATTCTTTTCCATCGTTTTCATTTTAACAATAGGCAAATTGTTATTCAATTCGCCTAACATCGGTAATAAGGCATCGAATACTTCCGCTGTTTTGCTCCAGTCGTTCCAAAACAGGATCCCCGTTGCCCCGTGGATGATGGAAGTATAGATTTGACATTTTACTATCTCGATATACTTTTCGGGTGGCACATTGGAAGGTTTTGCATACCCATTCCCATCAAAATAGATCCAGATGGGGGTATTGGGACCTAATCCTTCCCTCAACGCATCTACCGTTATGCCTGATAATACCGGATAGGCGAAATAATCACGGAAAGCATTTATACCGAACACATCCCCGCTTCCTTTATATCCTGACGCGATCAACCTTGTATTCTCATACCAAACAGACTTCAAGGTATCAAGCTCATATTCTGTATAGGAATATTTTCCTTTATCGAATTGATAAACAGGAAGGCCGTTATGGGCATGGTAAAATCCCAATAGAGGGATTTCAGACCCCAGGGCTCCCGGATCTATCGATTCGTAAGGAGGATCTTTGGGGAGGCTGTCATGGGTTTGCAGATACTTCTCCTCGAATAAATAGGTGCTCCCTTTACAGTGGCCTAATAAATCGACGAAGACAAGCGCATTCGGGTCGTAATGCTTCACCCTTTCATTGATTTTCGCTCCCACGGAAGGTGGGACAGCCCATTTACTCACCCCTCCCAACGCGATCTCATCGATATGTGAGTAGATATATTGGTCATTGGGAAGTGTTTCCAGGATCTTTTGAATCTCCACATCTAAATATTCCTCAAATTCAGGGCTGTCTACTAATTTTTTCATATACTGACTTCGGTGATAATCTTTGTCCTTTCCGTCCGGCAAACCGGGAATCTGATCCAGGTATTTATGAAGGATAGGAGAAAAGGGGTTGAGTATATGGTTTTTTTCCGACATATAATCTTTTTGGAGTCCGGGCGTCATGAAAACCATATTAATCGGAGCGGTTCGTTCCCGGAAAAGCGATGCGTTCTTTTGATATTGCAGTTCATCCGATTCCACGGAATCGGTAAAGGTATACCCTGGCACATGCCAGGTTCCGATAGCGAAAAACTTTTCAAACCTATCGCCGGAAAGCCCTTTTTGTAAAACCCAACCGTCGTCATATTTCCATTCCAAACCGGCAGACGATTGTTTCGTAGGAACGGAACAGGCGCCCAACACAAAAAACAAGGCGGCGATTATCCGATAGTTCATTGTCTTCATCATATTTATTTTTTACTGATTGCTGATTATTGTCAAGTCCATTAGTTAAATTTACCGGCAAATCAAAAAAAGTATTCTGCAGGATATCATAGCCGTGATTACTTGCTATATCGTTGGAGCACTTCTACCATTTCATCGGAGAAATAGGAATAGGCGAATAAGCAAAATCCCTGATAACCGTATTGTTTTACCATTTCAAGTTGTTTGTCAACAATATCTGCATCCATAGGGACAGTGGTGTCATCTTTCTTGGTGTAAAGTCTTAGTCCGGGGTATATTCTTTCCGACACACCTTCGGGCGTATAAAGTGCCTGTTCATCAAGGATATCCTGAAGGATATCCAGTCTATCGGTATAATTCATGGGAAAAATGTAGTCGACTATATTTTCAGCCAGGAGTTCCCTGCTGTCGCGATAGATGCCGTGGTATTGCTGGGGTCCTACTCCGGAGGCGGCTGTGACCAGCAAATTGGGATCTTTCTTCTTCGCTATCTTATTTACTTCACGAAAAAGTTCTTTAAGATGGCTTGCCCTCCAATCGATCCATTGTTTGCGTTTTTCTCCCATCGGGTCGGGGCCTGTTACGCCGGCCTGTGTCCGGAGCCCGGTAATCGTATCCTTAAAGTATTCCATTACCTGCGGTGAATCGCTGTGCATTAGCTGGAAACCAATTACAACCACCTTTCCTTTCTCTTTCCGGTTAATTGTAACCACAGGCTCATCCGTATCCAGGCGGACAATGATGTCCGCTTTTTCCGTGACCAGGGAACTGCCACCTATTTTAACCTGCAGGGTATCGATCGATTTTCCGAACAGGTTGTCCGAAACCTGAAGTTTGATCCGTTCAGTTTTGAAATTCTGGCTTCTCGTAACTCCGGTCAACGAACTCAACAGCTCTTTTCCAAATACACTGTTATCCGGGGAAATCCATATGATATCGCCACCCCGTTTCACATACCTGTCCAATGCTTTGGCCATTTGAGGCGGTATATGATTGTAATAGGACATAATAAGCAATCCGGGGGCTTTCAATGCGTCAATATTGGCCGGTTTTTCCGAAATATAGGCATAGCCTACTCCCGTACGGTTAAGGTTTCGTTCAATTGTGCCTAATGTTGCTACATGAGGTGTACTTGCATCAGGACATAACATCCTGACCGGGTAATGATCTTGGGCAGGCGGGACAATCCGCTCGGGATGATCGAAAAAATCCTGGGGATCAAAGCCGTAGGATGCTTTAAAACGGTTTCGTGCCGCTTCCGAATAATCAAAGGCGGCATTCCAGTAACGGGCATAATCGAGATGGATACCGTCAATATCATATTCCAGCAATTCTTCCAATACGGACAACAGATACGGATTTACCTCAGGGTGTGCCGCCGATAAGAATACGTGGTCGTAGTTGTTGTCAACAAACGGTTTACTTATCCAGTCCGGATGCTTGGGTTTCGAATAATAGGTACAGCTCCATGGCTGAACCTTTATTCCGGCCGCATGCGCTTTCTCTATCAGATAGGCGAGCGGATCATACTGTTCATCTGCATGTACCTTACCAATAAAGTTTTTCGATTTGAACCAGACTTCATCACGTAACATAATGTCGGGCAAAAGGGTATTGATACCCGCCGTTTGGCATTTTTCAATCAAGTGGTCCACGGTTTCCCGGTCTTTGAATCCCGGAGGATCCACCCAGAGGGCGCGGACTTGAAATTGAGGTTCTTGGGATGCCTTATTCAAGATTCCGGTACATCCCGGAAAAAGGATGGCAAGCAGTACAATTTGAATGATCAAGGATATAATTACCCTTTGGTGATATGGCCTTTTCTTCATAGTTCGAATATTAGTTGCAAGTATATTTCTCCACTTTTCCCGGTTTTAGCTGGAATGTCTGGTTTAAAACATCGGCCGTTAGGGAACGCGCGTAATTGCATAAGTTGAATCAATTGCCTGATAATAAGTTTTTGCTTATTATCAGGCGGTTGTAATAATTAAAGAAAAAATTACCCGTGATCTATTCTATCACCCAGTAATTGTCGGTCGCGTTGAAATCGAACTCATAAAAATCTCCTGCGCCATCCACCGCAATCAATTTCTGGCCGACCGTAATCAGTTTTACAAACTTATTCCAGCCGCTTCCGATTTTATTCAGCCCCCGATGAGTGCCTACCGTGGAAATGGGAATACTCCACAGGTAACCTTCCTCATCCACCGCCACGATGTATTTGCTATCGAACAACGTGACCGGGCTGTACAGGAAATTGGTAGCTACCGCGGTATTGGTCGGTTTTCCCAGGACGGCTTTGTTGTTCACATACCACGCGTTCATGGCGCCGGCAGCCGAGATGACATAGAAGAACCCCCTGGCCGGTATAAATACCGGAAAGGAAAATCCTGAGCCAAAATAGTTATTGGCGCCCGATTTGACAAAGGTAAGCTGGGAATTCTCTATTTGGAACATAAATATCTGGTTGTTGGTATTCACCCCTATAAACTTGTCGTCGTCGTAAAAGAAGAACTCGCGGTAAGTGGCTCTTGGAACCAATCCCGGATAGGATTCGCTTTGGGTGAACGCTCCGTTCTCATTCAGTTGATACAGGATCAGGTCGCCTTGGAGATTCCATTCATAGAGGCTCGTGGGGGTATGCGCGGAATAGCGGCTGCCCGGGTCTCCGGGGAAGGCTATTTTCTTGCCGTTTTCAAATACCGCTTTCGGGGCTTTATATTCTTGATAACGGCCATACACCGTATCCATCCCCTGCGGCAGGAAAAAGACATTCCGGAAACGGAATTCCGCTCCGTCGGCGAAATCGGCCAGTTCCACCTCGTTGGTCTCCCTCCCGATCTTTATTGTTTTTTCTGTGCCCTGGTTGTCGGTGTATATAATTTGGGAATAGACCACGCTGTCGCCCGCCATGGCCGGTGACAAAACCAGTCCATAATTCGACTGCTCGTAATTGAATATCATCTTGGTCAGCCTCCTTACCCGCAAGCCGTCGGCGAAAGTTTCTCCCCATACCGTTGCCGTGGCAGAAGAGAACAGCGAAGTTTGGCCATTGCTGTTCACGTTCCGGAACTCGAAAAGGGTAGATCCTTCGGGCAGGTTTTCGATAATGATCGAATCTCTCAGCAGGTTGGAAGAGGTTCGGGTGACATTTTTCACGATAGAATCCTCCCGCTGGTTCCAGTAGATAATGGTCTGTTCAATTTTCGGGTCGGAGCCCAGATACCATGTGAGTTTGGCTTTGCCAAAACCGGGTATCGACTTGATGGAGTCCACTTTGCCCAAATAGACCTGTTCCTCCCGGTCTGCAAATTCCCGTTGAATTTCATTCATATCGTCACAGGATATGATGCACGCGAGGAGCGCGGGCAGGCTCAATAATGCCGTAATCAGTTTATTTGTCATCTGTTTCATTTGTTCATCATTTGTTATTCTTGTGGAACCGTATTATCGCCAAAGAAAGATATCTCGCCCATGGAGAAATAATTATCTGATCGCATGCTTCTGGCAATTTCACGGACAAAAATACGGATATACCGTACGGGAGCTGCGTTAAATGGTATCTCGTATTCCGCACCGTTAGCACACAGCGCTTGTATGTCAGAAGCGACAGTGTAATAGGGGACTTCATGATAGCCTAAATATTGCCAATCGTCTTTGAAGGTCCTGTCGGGAAGTGGTTGGGTGGGATCCTCATTCAGGATATGTCCGGTGACGAGGCTCAACGAATCTAACCAGTAGGCACGGTTCTGCAGTAGGTTGAAATCGATCTTGTTGGTCCCCCATATTTCCATTGCCGTGATATTTACCTGTCCGTAAGGAGAATTCAGATGGTAAAAATGGTGAATAATGCGGCTGAGTTTAACCACCTGTTTCATATCGATGGTAATCGACAAGCCGCTGCCTCCGGGATTTGTCAACCAGCCATGAGAGGAGGTGTTCACGATATTATCCCAGAGGGTGGAGGTGGAACGGCCTGATAAATTCGTAGTGTTATCAAACGGAATGCTCCCGCGGAAATCGGCATAGGGTTTCGGCACCATTGTTTCGAAAAACGGCGTGGTGGTAAGCTGTACCGTATCCGAAATATTGCCCCATTTATCTTCGAACGACAAGGCGAAGGTAGTCTCTTTGGCTTCATGCCCCCTGAAAGAATGTGTCTCTCGCACCATCGTCGAGTAATAGACCTCCCGGGTTACCAACTCATGAAATAAAGAATCATCCAATGTCATCAGTCGCACCCCTAATTCGGTGCCTACCGGATTGTCCCATATTGCGACAATTCCCCCGAATCCCGGCATCATTTCCAATGATTCCATGCTGATATCGATAATCGACTCTAACGGTTCGAACTCCACCTCCAACGGTTCCGATCTCTGCTCGAACTTGTTCACTTTATAGAGGGTCGCTTTTACCCTGTCCACCCTGTGAAATCCCTCGATGGTAATGGAATTCTTATGCACTGAGGATTTCTCGGTAAATATCTTTCCGTTTCTCTCGTACTCGGCCATCACATACATGATATCCGGATCGTTGGGGATGGTATAGGTGATTGTGGCCCCGCCATTGATAGGCGTCACTGAATATGCCGTGAGCGGGCCGGGATTCCACGGTCCCTCCGGTTCTCCCGGCGCTGTGGAAATATAGTCGGTGCAAGCTAAGAAAGAACCCACCAGCAAAACTGCTATTATATAACTCAATTTTTTCATCCTAATTATATTGTTTTATCAAAAAAGAAATATCGTGGTTATTACCACCCGTAGGTCTGCACTAAGTTGGGATTAATCCTCAGGTCGTAAATCCTCAATGGGCTCAAATAATCCCTGAAAGTTACCTGACGGTCATATGCGGGAAGATGTTCCACCACATAAAAATCTTCCGGATCTTTTGCCGTATTTGTCCACCTCATGTATGGAAGCGACCAGTACTGGTCGGCTGTTTTCCAGCGGCGGACATCCCACCAGCGCTGCGCCTCGAAAGCCAGTTCAATCACCCGTTCTTGCCGGATAATATCTCTCATTCCCACTTTATTTGACGGTTTGTCGGGATTTATGGACGCGTTTGCCCACGATTCTTCCACTCCCTTTAAGCCGGCATGTTCCCTTACCTGGTCAATCCAGTAATAGACCTCCGCGTCGGGTTGCTCCTTCACCTCATTGAGCGCCTCGCTGTAGAGCAGGTAGAGGTCGGCCAGACGAATCAGCGGGAAGTGGTAAGGATGCGCGGTATAGCGATATGCCGAATTACCCTGGCTGGCGGAAGATTCGAACGGGATGATCTTTTTGGGGAGGTAACTGCCGCTAGAGAACACTTCCCCGCTCCGCCATCTCAAGAAAGGATTGAACGAAGCGCCGCCGTCGGTCGTCGTGGTGGCAAGCTCGTAATATCCCCGGTCAAAAGCCAAGTCGGCATAGAATCGCGGCTCGCGGTTGAAATGGATTTCCGCCGTGGTCTCTCCGGTGGCTATATAGGATTCGTGCTTGTCTCCGGGCGTGGCGCGGCGCACGCCGAACCGTCCGGAATAATTATAGTCCTTGTCTTCGTTGATCGGCACTCCGTTGTTGCTGTAAAATACTTCCACCATCTGCCATGAGGCATCGTGATACTGCACATAGCTCTGCTGGTCTTCGGCATATATATAGGGGAAGAGACGCGCCAGCAAATCACCGAGACTAGCAAATCCCAACCCGGTGGCGTTTCCTTTTCCATTGGCAGGCATCTCCATGGTCGCCCAGATTATCCCCGTATTCAGCCTGATATCCTCGGTAATGGCTTTCCGGATAGTCATGAGTTGCACCACTGTGTCGTTCATGTTATACGTTTGCGGCCCCCCGGCGTATTTATTGAATTTGTAGAGCTGCAATCCTCCTTCGTGGCAGGCGTCGATCGCGCTTTTAATGGCTGTTGCCGCCCTCTCCCATTTCGAGGGATCGTACGTGTCGGGTATCAATTGTATTCCGCGGTTGTCAACCCAGTTTTTATAGTCGGGATTTCCGTTGAACAGGGGGCTTGCCCCCCATACCAATACCTTTGCTTTCACAGACAAGGCGATGGTTTGCGAAATACGTCCCAGTTCGGATGACGGGTCGGGGAGCACCAATGGCAGGCCTTCGATCGCTTCGTCCAGCAAGTTCACGATATAATCCACGCAGACGTCTATTGGTTCGCGATACGACTGCAACTCCTCGGGACTCGACGAGAGAGGCATCTCCTTGTCAGCGATCACAATGGGGCCGTATAACTGCATCAGAAAGAAATGGTAATAGGCTTTCAGGAATTTTACCTCCGCAATCCACCGGGCACGTTCTTCCTCCTCTATATCCCGGGGGATATGGATGTTGTTCAGAAAAATATTGCAATCCCGTATGGCGACGTACAGGTTCTTTCCGCCCTGGTTTCCCGACCAGAAATCGAGATAGGGGCTGTTTGTGTTTTGCTGCCCGAGGGCAGTCAACGCTGCGACTGATCTCAGCGACCGGGAATCCCGTGGAAAAAGCTCGTCAAAACTGGTGTACCAGCCGGGATAAAAGAACGGATCGGTGATATCGGGGAGGTGGGAATAACAAGTTCTCAAAAACTTTTCCGCTACCGATCGGTTCGAAAAAGCATGGTCAAGCCTTGGCGCATCATCCGGCACCACGTCTAAATAGTCGCAACTCAGCATTCCCATCAGGAATAAAAAAGCTGTTATTCTTATGATATTTTTCATTTTAAGCATGATTAGAGATTGATATTTATACCCAAATTAAAAACTCTTTGAACAGGGTAACCCAAACCGTTACCCGCCATTTCAGGATCCCACATTTTAAAGGCAGACCAATGTAAAAGATTGGTTCCGCTGACATAGACACGGAACATGCTTACATGGAACTTTTTGGTCATTTTCTCGGGCAGGGTATATCCGACTTCCGCAGTTTTCAACCGGATAAAAGCGCCGTTGCGCAGCCAGTGTGTGCTATTCACGTTGTTGTTCGCCACCTGGTGGGCCGATAAACGCGGCCAGAACGCGTAGATATTCCGGTTGGTTTCAGACCAGTGGTCGTCGGCAATATACTGCAGCAATCCTCTTTGTCCATTGTTTATGAACGGCGTGATACTCGCGGAATTAATCATGAACGACGAGCGGGCGGAACCTTGGAAGAAACAGGATAAGTCGAATCCCTTATATCCCATGGAGAGCCCGGTGCCGTAAATGATTTCGGGCACGGTGGGATATCCGATGGGAACGATGTCGTCCGCGTTAATCACTCCGTCGTTATTGATGTCTTTGTACTTGATGTCACCGGCGCCATAGGTGCCTCCCAGGTTTTGCTTGGGAGAGTTGTTCACATCTTCTTCATCGATAAAGAGGCGCTCGGCGATATATCCCCTCAACTGGTTGATTTTATATCCGACGCGTAATTTCCAGGGAGCATCGCTGTAATCGGGTTCTTCCAGTTTCTTGTACCGGCTGGTCGCATAAGTGAAATTGCCGTTGACAACGGTCCAAAAGTTTTTATTGAAGTTCTTCTGATATTTCAATTCCACTTCGAACCCTTTGCCTTCCCCGATACCCACGTTTGCCTGCGGTATCGCGCGCAATCCCATCGTGGTGGGGATATCTGTCCTGCTCTGCAAAATATTTTCGCGGGTTTCCGTAAAATAGTCGACCAGCATCGTCAAGTCGCCAAACAGGCCGAGTTCTACCCCCAGGTTCATTTTCTTGGCTATTTCCCAAGTGATCTGGTCGTTGGCGTACCTTCCGATCGTGATCCCAGATCTATAATCTCTATTATAACCAAACCAATATCCGCTCCCGTTCATACTTATCTGAGACAGGTAGAAGAAACGGTCGTATCTTGACCCGATCTGGTCGTTACCTACCAAACCGTAAGTGGCTTTCAGTTTGAGGTTGGAAATAACATCCTTCATGCCCTCCATGAACTCTTCATTGCTTATCACCCAGCCGACTCCTGCCGACGGGAAAAAACCGAACCTGTTTTTTTTGGCAAACCGCTCGGTGCCGTTGTAGCCGAAGTTGAATTCAGCGAAATAGCGGGAATTGTACCCGTACGCCAACCGGCCGGCAGACGAAAGGTTCCTGCGGGGCAGGGTGGCATAAAGCAGCGTCTCTGCCTCGTTGGTCAGCCCGGTCTCGTTCCGTATCGTACCCACCAGCAAGGCGTTCACGTCGTGCATGTCGTTAAAAACTTTATTATACCCCAACCGGAGTTCGCCATAGATGGTAGAGAGCACATTGCTGCCTCCACCTGTAAAATCCAGGTACTCTGTCCCTGAATCAGGATTCAACGCGACCAGTTGATAGGAACCGTCCAAGGTCGTTGCCGGATGATAATAGAACGGCACATATCCCCGCTCCAGGGAATAAGAGGCGTTTCGCTGCACGTTAAAAACTCCTTTGGCAAACAATCCGTCTAACCCTCCGGAGAATTTGTGATTGGCTTCCATTTGTATCAACATCATGGATGAGCTTTCTTCCCGAAACCTGCTTGTGATCACTGCCAACGGGTTGACATATGAGCCTAACTCGCTTCCCATCCCGAAGAGGATATGTTTGGTGAACTCGTTCGCTTCATCTTTGGGATAATAGGGCAGGAACCGTACCGGCGTTGCGTTGCGTGCAAGGTGGAAAGCATATACCCCGCCCGATACCGTTTTACCGTCTACAATACCCTGTCTGGGACCTGTCCGGTCGTCGAACGATCCGTAGGCGCGTACAATCGCGGTGGTAGTGGGGGTAAGTTTAATAGTTACATTGGAACGCACCTGTATCCGATTGATATTGATGTTGTTATGAAGGAGATTTTCCTTGCTCTCTTTCAGGATCCCGGTGTCGTGCTGATAGTTGGCGGCAAGGTAATATTGCACCGCTTTTCCTCCCCCGGTTATATTCATATTCACCCGTTGGTTGAAAGTACGGTCTTTGAGCATGTAATTATACCAATCCACGGAAGGATACATGAGGGGGTTGGTGCCCAATTCGGTTTCCCTTATTTTGGACGAGGTATAGGGCAGTTCTACCATCGCGTCGCGTGTTCTTACCGCTTCGTTATGGAGTCTCATATAGGTAATAGGGTCTGCCAGTTTCACCAGGTCGGTATTGGCCGAAGAGGATAATTCAGCTCTTATATTTACCGAAATCTGGTCGGCTTTTCCCTCTTTGGTTGAAACCAGAATAACGCCATTTGCTCCACGCGCCCCGTATAGGGCGGCGGCGTTGGCATCTTTCATCACCGAGAACGAAGCGATATCGTCCACATTCAACCGTGCCAAGTCGGTAGAGGTCATTTCTATCCCGTCAATCAATATCAGCGGGTCCTTTTTCCCGCTCGCGCTGAAAGAAGTGATACCGCGGATGAAAAATTCCGCATTGTCCAATCCCGGTTCACCGGAGCGCTGGTAAGCGATTACCCCAGACATTCTACCCGCGAATGCAGTGGTGATATTACTGGAAGGCACCCTTAACTCCTCCGGTCTGACGGCGGAAATAGAACTGATCACGCTTTCTTTCTTTTGTACTCCGAAAGCAACCACCTGCACCTCATCCAGCGCAATCGTATCTTCCTCCAACACAATGGTCACATTGTTGGCTCCCGCGGCTTTTTCTTCTTTGGGAGCAAAACCCACAAAAGAATAGACCAGTGTCTCATTGGCAGCACATTCGATTGAATACTTTCCATCCACATCAGTTATGGTACCGACGCCCGGCCGTTCCTTTATCGCAACAGCGACTCCTGGCAAAGGGAATCCATCTTGGTCGACTACACGCCCGGAAATTTTCACTCTTTGCTGTGCGACATCCCGTACAATTTCCGTTTCATTGATGGTTGCATTCTCTCTGAGAACATTCGACTCTTTGCTTTCAGAAACAACACTTCCCAGAGCAAAAAGCGGACTGAAAATCATCATAATAATTATGACGAGACATACATTCAATGTTTTTTTTCCTTTCATTTGTTTTAGATTTACATTTTTAAGATAATTTGAGTGGTTGACCGAGTACCCTCTCTATTAATAGTTAGTATAATATATTATTCTGTATGCGTATATAAGTATCTGCCCAACGCGTGGAGAATTTCGCAAATTCAAGAAAAAATCCGTTGAATCTGTTACGGAACCATGCATGAGTGAAATGTGTCCGCATAGGATAGAATGGATGTTTGATACCCGCGGACAGTATTCTTCGTAAAATAAAATTAGATTGAAGAGTATTGTAATAATTTTTCTCGCCGACAGTAGTAGATTGATAATATATATAGGAATTAATATGCTTGATAAGGTCAAGATCCGAACGACAGCATGCTTTATTAACACTATTGTTAAATAATGTTATCGGGGGGGGGGGGTATTTATTAAAAAAACAAAACGAATTAAAGAGGCTCTCATCTTTTAAAAATATGTTATATGATTACACAAACACCACTTTAATTTTATAATACAAAGAAAATTAAAGTAAAATATGGGAAAGTTTGTTTTTGCGAAAATAAATCCTCAAAAAGCGTTAATCTTTCTCTCTGTTTATTTACTTTTTTTAAATGGCATTTTTATGAAAAATAGAATTGTAGCGTTATTATTCTCTATTCGGGCAGTTTGTTTCTCATTATCTTCAATACTTTTTCATTTACTTCGATCAGATGGCTTATAGTGCCCGCTTCTTTCCAGTTTAAGATACGATCCTGGTGGTAAAAAGGTTCTATAAATGTCTGGTTCTCGAGTAATGCGGCAAAATTCGCAAAATAACCGTCTGTTTCGGATAGTAAGACAAATTTTGCTTTTAGCAGATTGTATTCTTTAATTTGCTTATTGATTGTTTTAATATAGGTAGGGGGCATATACCCTGTAATATCCGTTCCTTTCAATATCTCTTTAACGAAGACACCTGATTGCTTATCGGATATTTGCCATTCTTTTTCCAATAAACCCGCTATTGTGGGAGCCAAATCAGTATGTTCAAAATAACTCAATTCCCTTCCTTCGGCAATACTGTTTCCAACAAATACCAAAGGGGTTTTCCAACTATCCTCATCAGACAGTGGATGCCATCCGATACGGCTCTGTCCGTGATCTGAAGTTACAATAAGGACTGTTTCATTCCACATTCCGGACTCTTTAAGAAAAGCAACGAACCTACCCAACTGTTCATCGGCGGCTTCTATTGCCTCCACATAAGGAGAATTAGGTGCGAAAATATTCCTGTAATAAGGCTTGTCCGGCATACTTTGAGAAATATCGTAGCCTCTTTGACCTGCTCTTTGAAGATGTATGCGCATAAATACCGGCGCTTGGGTCTTTAAAATATTGACGGCACAATCAACAACTTCCGCATCAGTGAATGTATCATCCATTATGAGTATGGAAAAGCCTCTTCCCACCGACTTATAGGCTGTTGTATTTACAACAAAGGCCGTTTGTTGTTGCGGAGAGAAAAGTTCCTGGATCATTTTATTTTCGGGAGACAAAAAGAGCGTACCTTCATGTAAAACCGGATTAGGGAAAGAGCAACTGTTAAACTTGCTGTAATCGCCGACAGTGGGGTGATGCGGGATAATTACATTTGCCCAACCCCATATTTTCACCTCCTTGTCACGCTGAATGACCATATTATCCCCAAAAACAGGTGACAAACGGAATTCCGCATATAGCTGTAACTGTATTATTAACAAGAAGAGCAAGAGAAATGAAATTCTTTTCATAAAGTCGCGATCTGATATTTTATTTTTTCTTGTTGATTTCATGTTGGTTGCATCATTATTGATAGTCTATAATTATAGTCTTATACCACTTCACTCTTTGATAACAAATTGACCACTTCCTCTTCCGATAAGTCAAAAACTACATAACGGCAATTTCCCACAGAGATGGTTGAATAGTTATTGGACCCTTCATGCAATTTACTTTTTATTACATTCATGTCATATAATGCAATATTCTTTTTTGATACCGGTATGCGAAGTAATTCTTCCCCACGAGTATGCCATAATACAACCCATGTTTTACCTGCCCGACTAAAAATAAAAGCACGAATTGAATCAGAGTTTTTCGTCACTGATTGCACTCTTTTATATGGAATAATTTCATATTTTCCATCCACATTTTTGAATAAGAAATGCTCCTGATTGCTGTTTCTTAACTCATGTTTCTGTTCATCGGTCATTAATCCTCCAATGCGCACCTCTTCCCACATCCTCATCACTCGAAAATTGTCTTCCGTACGGGGATGTTTCTTAAACTGGTCCAATCTTCCAAATAAGCCGATTGGGCAGTCCCATGCGGCTGCCCGACTGCAAATATATTCGTACATATCCGGTTGCATCCCGATTGTATTGTTGGAAGGAGCTAAATAATCATTCCATCCGAAATTCATTGATGAAAAGCTTTCGTTCATATATCTCGCTGCCTGTACCTGATACATGTCGGTTGCCTCTTTCACATCCTGAGGCGGGAAAACGTCAAAGGCATTCCCCCTTGTAATGATATGCCAGCTAAAATGCGATTTTGTAGCTCCCTCGGAAAAAATGGGAATAGGATTTAAATTTTTATATACTTCCAATTGAGCTTTCGGGACGTTATACCAATAGGGAAAATGAACATCTTCTGCTCCGTCGAAATAAACAAATTTAAATCCTGCCTCACTGTAAATTTCACTTACCCGTTTAGCTACTTCCTGCTGAATACTTGTTTTTTGGTCGAATCGGATAAACTTCGGCCAGGTGTCCACATCCAATAAACCAAATTTAAGTCCCTCAGCCGCTGCAGCGATTTCGGTTCCGAGCTCTCCTCTCTTGCAACCTGTAAATTGATAGGGGTAGGAAGTTGTGTAATTCTCGTATGAAATAATTTCATTGCCAATTTTTAACAACCTTCTTCCTCCCTCCAATGCACACTCACGGGGTGATTCCTCTACAATTATTATTGAGTCATCCTTATTTACGGGACAAGCTAATGTGAATATTTTTGTAAGATTTAATCTTGGATCGGGAATTGGAGTTACGTAAGGATCGTTCTTACTGGCTTTATTATAATGTATATGAAATCCGGGAATGATTCCGGCCTCTTCTATCTTTTGTACAATCTGTCTTAAATCATGTATTTTATTGATGTATTGATCGTTCCAAATAAAATGCCCCATGCTGACAAATATATCTTCATAATATAATAACATCTGTCGAAAACCGCCTTTCTTAGCATAGGCTATATGTTCATCCACATTTTTAGGAGTTATTCCTTTAGGTTCATAATATGAATATTTGTATTCATTGCTAAGACGACTTTTAACCCCTAAAGGAAGGTTGTAGTCTTCTTCTAAACGGGAAATGCAAGAAAGGAGTTTACTCGTGTTGGTTGTGATTAATGCGGCTCCCACACCTACTAATTTAATACTATTTTCCATTCCTGCAACCATCAGGCAAGTATTGCCATTTATAAAGGCATCGATTTTTGCATACGGGTCGGTCGCTAATACATTTACGGAAATATCATCATCCCATGCCACATTCAACCACTCCCCGAAATGAGAACGCTTCTTAATGGGTAATTGTAAGAGGGTAAATTCATCTACCTCGGTTTTTCTTTTTTCAACACCTATTTTTCCGATTGTATATTCTAATTTTTCCAAAGTAAAACCAATATAGTAATCGGTTATATTTAAATCCACAGTTGCCGTATATAAGATTTCTTCGAATTGGACAATTAATTTATTTCCATCTTTTTTTACTCTGTCCGCATAGTATTTACGTGGTTTAGCCGAATAGGTAAGCATTAATTCCGTAGCATATGGCCTATATTCTATAAGAGCAAATATAGATTTTTCCGTATTATCCAAATCGAGACATTCTTGTTCCGTATCTTTATGAATTAAACTTTTAGGCCTTCCATTATCATAAAGTATAAACCGCATGTCTTTATTCTCAATGACAATCTCAGACTGTTCGCTATGTAAAGCGAACAGCTTACTGCTACAGATTATATGAAAACCTACCAGTAGGGAAATAATGATTTTGTATTTATTTACACCTCTTGCAACCATTGCTTTAATTGTTTTTTGTCCTATTTTGTATCCAATGGAAGCATAAAATAGGATATATAAATAGGCAGGAATAAACAGCCAGTAACTCGTTTGAAAATTGTCCGGCGTAATTTCTCCTCCGGGTGAACAGGCCATCCGGAGAAATTATAGGTCGGTTTACTTCCCCCTAACAACACAGGTTTGTTGTTGCTCTGGTTTACTTGCGCGAATGTAAGGTTAGGTGCTAAAGTTAATCCCGCTCCGGCTATCGCCGAAGTTTTCAGGAAATTCCGTCTGTTTATTGTTTGCATATGTAACACAATTATTTGTTTTTTAGACGTATAGCATTTTCTGCTTGTTCTATAGCCTCACAGTGTTTTTTAAAACAAGGAGCTAATGTAGGTCTCCATGTTGTTTGCATAAAACCCTTAAGTCTATCGGAATTAATTACTTTCGAACAATATTCAACTGTTTTTTCAAAATTAATATTATTCGAATGGTTACTTCCCGTGGGAACCTGATCGTAACCATGAGTTTCCAGTTGGTCGTATAACCTTACGTATTTTTCATTTACAGGATTATCAATTTTTTCAAATTGAGATGCATAATACCAATTACTTTGCAAAACAGATTTCGGCATTTTTTTAAAAAAGAGATCAGGATGATCCCATGCATAATCAGACCAGATCCAAGACCTTACATTCTTTTTTTCTACTAAATCCACTAAATAATAAAAATCATGCCACCACAATTCGCCCTGACGGACAACCACATTCACATGATTTCTTTGATGACTTGCCGTCTCTTCATCCATGCCTAAATGAAAAAACCGGGGAGTATCAAATAGGCTACACACTTCTTCAATCAGATTTTTACATACAGTATAATATTTTTCCGAAGAAATCATACGTTGATAAGGGCCTAACCAAGCTTTATGTCCAGCCGAAAAATTCAATTTGGGAATAGGTTCCAATCCCATCTCCCTGATTCTTTTCAACT
This sequence comes from Proteiniphilum sp. X52, assembly GCF_003712195.1. Classification (GTDB taxonomy): domain Bacteria; phylum Bacteroidota; class Bacteroidia; order Bacteroidales; family Dysgonomonadaceae; genus Proteiniphilum. The sequence goes on from NZ_RDSD01000005.1 coordinate 16,974, forward strand.
CTTCTTTCAATTGAGAGGGAGTCCAGGCCCCTCTAACGGCTATCTCCGGATGGCTATCATATCTTACACCATCTCCCAAATCAATGATCACCATATTCATTCCTGCTTCAACCATTTTCTTCAGAAGCCGATCCCAAACATCTTTTTCGAAAGTCAATTCCGGTTGATAGTGATGGGCCCACATTCTGACCTCTTGACACTCGTTACTCTGGTATGTTTTTGTCTGAAACTTAACAGGGGTATTATCTTCCCACATATTATAACTTAAATGGAGTAAATTAGCCCATATAAATTCATTGTTAGTGTTTTTTGTTTCTATTTGAGCAAAAATCTGTTCGGGTATAGCCACGAACATGCTAACCGCTGCAACTTGTTTAATAAATTCTCTTCGATTTGTCATTTGATTAACATTATTCCAAAAATAGATGATCGAATTCTTTATCAATCAGTTGATAAATTTCATTTCTTATGTCCAAAGGAAAATCATGGCCTGAATCGGGATAAAACACCTTTAAATTTTCTTTTACGCCAAGGGATTCATACACTACGGAGGCCTTCCGGATACCCTCTCTTACACCTCTGACCTCGAAATTCTTATCATTTAACGGAGAATTGGAAATGAAAACACGCGGGGCGATCAATGCGATTATTTCATGGAAATTGAAGGGAATTTTATTTTGATCCAACTGATACTTCGTTCTGATCAACGGCATATATCTGTCTTGTGCCCAAGGGCCCAATCTTCCTCCGTATAATTTTTCGGCGGAGGGTCCAATGTCATAATACTCAAACTGAGTCCAACCACAACTGGACACAACCACTTTCAAGCGGGGATCAAAAGCAGCAACGAATAGGGCATTATGCCCCCCTAAAGAATGGCCGATGACACCTATTCGGTCGGGATCGACCTGGTCGAGCTTTTGCAATAAATCCACACAACGGATATGATTCACTACTCCTTTCATTGTTCCTGATTCATACCGGTCGTTCTCAAAGTCGTAATCTTTCAGATCGCCAAAACCCGGATAGTCGGGGGCGATGACTACATATCCTCTTTCGGCCAACTCTTTAGCAATCGCCCTGTTTGGCAAATTTCCCTGTCCGTCGACTATTCCTTTACCCAGATCTCCCGTTGAATGCAATACAAGCATCGCCGGGTGTTTGTCCGCGCTGTTGCATGCGGGCAAGTATAGATAAGCGGGAAGATCTTCATTCTCAGCGACCGTAAAACGGATGGTATAACGGGTATAATCCGTTGTTTTCATGCTGTCTTTATATTGTATATTCATTGGAGGCAGATCAAGGAGGCATGGTAACGGCCCCATCACTGCTTCCAGGCTATCCCGCAGGGGATTATTATTTTTCGCGGAAAGGGTATATAATCCTGCCGACAATAGTATAAGCCCTGATATGAGTAACTTTTTACACATAAATACCTCTCAACTTACCTTGTTCTTCACAATGAAACCAACCGGTTTTTCACATTCCCCCACTGATTATTTTGTATTTATATAAAACAAAACTATTTTCCTTTGGTAACTGAACGGATATATTCCCATGGTTCTTTACCGTTTGTCTGTTCTTCTTGCCATAACCCAAGACCGGGGTGAGTTCCACTTCGCTATCTTTTTCAAGCCATGTCTCAATTTCCGCTGTTTCTTGTTTATTGAATTCCCTGAATATCAAGAAAAAACCCTGATGATCACCTGTCGATTGAAAGCCCGTCCATGACTTTCCCGAGGGTTCAGCTCCTATGGGAAGGATCATCCCTTTATGGAACTCATGTTGGATTTTTTTGTACTGTCTGATGATATCGGGCGATTCAAAAGCATTTTCCGGTAAATCGGCGACATCCATAAAAACCAAGGGTTGCCCTGCCATGGTTGTCGCAAAGAGATAATCCATGGAGTAACTGGCCGGGGCAAACAGATCATTGGCATATTTCTCCTCATTTCTCCATTTATTCAGAAACTCAACCTGTATTTTCTCTGCCGGGACATACTTCGATAACATCCAGATATTGCGAAGTGTTTTATAAGGATAATAACTCATAAAATCGGTATACCGATTTTCTATGAACATATTACCGTAATTATTTAAATAAAAATAACCTCCTCTTTGTCCGGCCGTTATGTCGTAATTGAAAATAACATTGTAGTCTGTCTCTTCCATCACCTTTTCATACATTCTCCGGGTCCTGACCTCCGCCGCTTTACTTTGCATTTGCTGACCGTCAATTTTGAATATACGGACGCCATATTTTTTATATAAATAGATGATCGCATCGGCGTCTTTTTCCCATTCCTCATTGTCATATTTGGAATTGGGAACAAAATATAGACAGACTTCCACGCCGGCATCTTTTCCTTTGGCCACGACTTTCTCAAAACCATTTGGAAATAAGTCTCGTTTTGGGGTCCATTTTTTCACGGGAACACCTTTTTCGTCCATATAGTCCGAGGTTTCCTGCCAGCCCCAATCCAGTTGGAAATGGCTTATGCCTAGGGCGGCGCAGGCATCAATTTGCCTGAAACAGAAATCTTCCGTCAATCGTTCCAAGGGTCCCCTGTCGCCCCAGGTGTTCATGGTGATCATTTCCTCCCTTGAGGCTTCCTGATTTCTTTTATGCTTATGATAGCTGTGCAGCGCTTTTAATTGACTTGACTCATCAATCGCCGACACTCCGAAAACGATGCTGTATGTTTTGGTCCATTCCCTGTCTTGCAAGTCAGAGGCCACTATCCCTATCCCGATCGATTTCACCTCTCCGTATTTGATGATAAAATCGGCACCTGGATATGCCAATTGAGAGGGAGCTAATGGGGATTCCTTCAAATAGAACAATCCCAGGTCATCTTCCATATTTCCCCAAAAAAGGATGTTCCCTTTATAGACGTTGTCGGCATAAGCTGTCTGCGAATGATGTTTTACAAATGTGTTGTGAGAGTCGGAATTATCGGAAAACTCAATCAGGTTTAATTTCCAGTGTTTTCCGGGAAGGCTTACCTGATCCAATACAGGTATTTCATCCTGTTGTGATAAAATATTGCGTTGTGGCAGATATTTCCAAACACCCAAATCTTTGTTCTGCACAATCCACGGATTATTGGCTCTTCCCCGTAAATAAGTGTCTATTGCTATGGCAGGGCAATCATCATAAATCCTGAAAACCCTCCGTACAGACAATTTTTCCATGGCATATTCTATGATGACTTCCGAATAGGGATCGGTGAGGGGTGTCTCGACGCGTTGAATGTCCCATGTGCCGGGTTTCATATTCTTGTCACTTTGTCCGGGAACAAAAAAATCCGCATGCTTCGCGAGGTTTTCCCACTCTTTTCCGTTCTCCTTGTCTGTAATCTTCAAAGTGATTAAATTACCGTTGTTCCACTGGAAACTGCGTTCAATTTTGTTGTTACCGATATAGAGAACGCCTCCCTCTTTACGGGCGTATCCGGCCTTATTGTCGGCAAATAGGCAATTTGACAGTGAAAGGGCAAGAATTAAACCGATATTTACTTTTCTGAGAAACATGGCTATTTATTATCAACACAAATCAACTTGAAAAATCTTTTTTGAGAATTACCCCTTTTGGAGTAGACCCTATATTTTATTCCGCTAAATCGATGTCCAGGACATGGTCTGCTTTTTTTCCTTCTCCCTATTTGCAACTTCCACTAGAAAAATTTCAGTCCCGCCAACTTATTCCAGTCTCCCCGGGTGAAATCGGGAATTTTCACCGGTCTCCCGCCGTTTGTGGCAGATAATCGCGTGAGTTCCACAAGGCATGACCATTCTGCCGCATCGTATACGTCCATATCAAGGGGTAGGCCGTTTCTTAAACAATAGATCAACCGATAATCCATCATATAATCCATTCCTCCATGGCCTCCTACTTGCTTGGCTTTCTCTCCTATCTCCTTTATGAAAGGGTGTTCATATTCTTTCACCAGCTCTTTGAACTTATCTTCCGGTAAGAATTGGTGGGCATCCGGCTCTAAAGCGATATAGGGGGCAGGGTACTTTTGCGCAAAACCTTTTGTCCCGCTTAATGCATGCAGGCGGCTGTAAGGGCGGGGACTGGTCACATCGTGTTGTACCATGATTGTTTTCCCTTTCTCTGTTCGGATAATCGTCGTATTCATGTCTCCCAGTCTGTGCCTTATTTGTGATTCAGGGGATCCCTCTCCGTATAGTCCTTTTAAATAGGCCGACATGCCAAACTGATCGGAAGAAACCGATACCAGGAAGTTCATTTTGTCTCCCCTATGTATATTCATCGCTTGGCAGATAGGGCCAAAACCGTGTGTGGGATAGGGATTTCCGTTGTAAGTCTCGTAAAATTTCACGCGCCACCCTCGCACATTTTTCAATTGGGACCTCAAGTCGTGAATATAAGCACCTTCACCATGGACAAGCTCCCCGAATACTCCTTGCTGGGCCATATGCAAGGTAGTAAGTTCAAAGAAGTCATAGCAACAATTTTCCAGCATCATGCAGTGCTTTCTTGTCTTCTCCGCGGTATCGACCAATTGCCAACATTCTTCGATGGTAACCGCTGCCGGAACTTCTATGGCAACATGCTTTCCCTGTTTCATCGCATATACAGCCATGGGCGTGTGGGTCAGCCAATCGGTACAGATATAGACCAGATCAATGTCATCCCGCTCACAGACTTCTTTCCAGGTGTCTTCTCCAACATATTCCGTCGCGGGGGGAAAGTTGTTATTCTGGAGATAGGATTGCCCTCTTTTTACCAGTTCTTCTTTCAAGTCGCAGATAGCCTTGATTTCAACCCCTTCCATGTGGATATATCTCCTAAGGGCCGCCGCTCCACGGTTACCCACTCCTATGAAGCCGATTCTGACTGTTGGAATGGGGTCAGCGGCGAGTCGCAATACATTTTCCTGTCCGGCGGGACGTTTCGGTTCTTTCAATTCGATCATTTTTACTTCGTCCTGCTTCATGCTTGCGCATGAGACGGAGAAGATAATGATAGGCAACAAACAAAATTTAAAAAGTGTTCGCATACGATTATTTTATTTATCATAGGGATTAACCTACCGGTTTAATTCTCAGCAGGACAACGTCCTCCCCCTGAACATTCACCGTTAATTTATTTTTTGTGGTTCCAATGTTATTCTTTTCCCAGATATTTCTTACAGAATAAGTTCCTTTCTTCATTCCAATTTTCGCATTGAACATCTCATCCCAGTCTATTTCATGCTTTTGGGAAGTCAATCCCCTGTTCAAGAAGCAGATCGCCCATTCTCCTTTGGCAAGAGGCCTTACCCAAGTTTCCAGGTCTTTTACCTTCATATACCTGAAACCGGGAATTCCCGCCGGATCTTGATCAATAGAAATCACTTCCTTTTCCGTCAATATTTTCAGTGTCGGTTCATCCATCTCCCTTAAATCATTTCCTGCCATCAGAGGGGCAGCTAAAATTGCCCAAATAGAAAAATGGGCCCTGTTTTGGCTTTCTGTCAGACCATTTCCCACCTGAAGCATTTCCACATCCATCCAAAACCCCGGTTTGACATAACGTCTGTACTTGGGCGTTTCATCCAGAATTTGAAGAACGCCGAGTTTAAACCAACTGCCATATCCTTTCTGGCAATCGAAACAGTTCATAATGTCTGAAGACATTCTCCACATATGTACTGTTTTCTCTGCCCAAGTCCAAGGCTCTCCAAAAGGACTCACACTCAATACCACGGGGCGACCTGCCTCCTTCAAAGCATTACTGATTGTCCTTATGGCTCCTTCCGGATGGCAATTGGCCGGAGAGCATCCGTCATATTTCAGGTAATCAACGCCCCATTTCGCATACTGAATGGCATCTTGGTACTCTCGTCCTCCGGATCCCGACCTCCCCTGACAGGTTTTCTCTCCTATGCTTGAATATATACCAAATTTTAATCCTTTTGAATGGACATAATCAGCCAAAGCCTTCATTCCGGAAGGGAATGTTTTCGGATTGGGCTGAATAAACCCCAGGCTATCCCTCTCTCCATGCCAACAGTCATCAATAACAACATATTCATAACCGGCTTCTTTCATTCCATTGGAAGCCATAGCGTCTGCTATTTCCCTTATTATATTCTCGTTGATATCACAATTGAACTTATTCCAACTGTTCCATCCCATCGGAGGGGTACGGGCTATCTGGTCAAATTTCTGGGCACTAAGTTCCACACAAGCCCCCAAGCTTGCAAAACTTAAAACAAATGATAAAATACGCTTATTCATGCATTTTATGGGTTGGTTAGTTTTTACTTAAAAATTCAAGTATTTGTTTCCTAATGGTTCTGAAATAAGTTACACTATTGTCATAATCGTCAAAGTTGAGTATGACCGCATTCACATATTCTTTTGCTTTGCCGGGATTTTTTTGCTCCACCATCTTCAATAACTGGTAATCGTCGATGCCGTCTCTCATCGCTTCAAACCGGATGGAAGAGTACAGTTTACGGTATCCGGGATATATGATGCAATTGTCTCCCGCCGGTAACCGGCCCCTGTCTCTCGAGGCATCTGCATTTAATTGGTCTTTTACCCAGTAATTAAGCCCCCAGTGCAGGTATCCGGTGACATCGTATTTATAATTTATCCAATGTAAATATCGTGTCTGATTGAGAGGCAACTCAATAAACCTGTTCGCATAATTGCCTCTGGGACCGACGCAGGTATAGAACCAAATTTCCTTTCCCTCCCCTTTCAACTCTTTGTAAAAGTTGAAATCCTTGTGAAGGATATCCAGTTGGGGAACCCAGACATCAATTGCTCCGGCTAGCTCTTTTGACGTCAATACCGCATCGAGCACCTTGACCCCAGGCAGGAACTCATGGATATAATTGCTTATGGTAACATAAGAGGCTGCATTTTTTGCCGTGGGCTCGTCCGCAATGTGCTGCATATACCTATCCAGCCACCCTTTCTGTGCAAGGTGTTGTTTCAGGGCAGGCATGAATTGTGTGATGAAATTTTTTGCTCTTTCATCATCGACAGGTAACAAGGTAAACCTGATCCCGTTTTCGACTTTTTGGGGATTGGGCGAGGAGCGTAACTTGCGGGTTTCTTCATTGTCGGGAAGAGGCACCTCCACGAAAAAAGGATCGTCCCATGCCCCGGAACGCCAGGCCAGATGACCTCCTTCTATCCGCTCCAAAGCGCCCACAGCATCGAAAATCTCCGCTTCCTTATCAAATCTGCTGAAATCAAAAGTATACTTTCCATCATCATATGTATATAGGGTATGCCAGATAGGATATATCCTATGCACATTCTGCCTGTGCGCCGCCATCATTTCGGCATGCATCCCGATCAATTCCCAGTATAACGGCGAATATGCCTCTACCGGCTCATTATTATTCAGGTAAGACAACGTCACAGTGCTAAAATGGGCAGACCAGTTCGTAATATACAAGGGAGATTTACCCAAGGTGACGGGATATACTCTGATATAGAAGTGTTTAAGCCACGTCTCTGTCTTCTTGCCGACTACCCCTGTAATTTTTACGGTCCCCTTATACAAACCGGGAATTGTTGCCGCATCTGTAGGTACGGTGATCCACAAAGGCTGCACTTCTCCGGGTTTTATGGAAAAGGCGGAATCAGGTAAAATAGGATCGGGGAAATAACCAGATGCTGACCGGATAATGTCTTTTGATGGGGGATTATAAGAGCGTCCGACGTGCACATAGCCCACCCAGCCGGCTGATGCTCCTTCCAGCGTGGAGAGATCAGATGATATACCTGTTACGCTTGCCCGCATGTTCTTTATTTCTGTTAATCCTGCCACAACAATCTGAATAGTGGCCACTTCTCCCTTTGCCACCCTGATGGTGTCTATTTCATCCCTGAAATAATTCCTTTCTTTAAGAACCTTAATCAATGGATCTACCTGATAAAGGTACACATGTTTATCTTTGCACGATATATAAAATAGAGAAGAGATAAACAAAAAAACAAACAGACTCAATTTTTTAATCATAATCATTTATATGCTGGTGAATTGTTAAAATAATCTGGCATCTTCGGTTCCTGAAATAAGCCCAATGATCCGGATTATCCGTTCATAATCGAAAAGATTCTCTTTTCCTCTGCTTCCCTTATAAAAGGAATCTCCCCACTGTCGCATATTTTCCGCTTTTTGACTCTTCTTCCATTGAAGGAATAACTCCTCTGATTTTTGCCATTCTCCCAATTGATAAAGAGCGATGCATTGCAAAAGGGTATTCGGGGAATTTTGACTTAGTGTGGAAGATGCGACCTTCTCAAGATATTTTTTCTTCATTTCCGGATTGCCTGATTGGGAATGGAGTATCGCGCTCATCCAATCTTCTATTCTCGTGTCGATTACATCCTCATAAGGTTTGCCCACGCCTAAATTTCGGGGCCATAGGCGGGCTTCTTCTATTCTTTTGGAAGCTGCTGTCAGATTTCCGGCGTTCAAAGCCTCGGCAGCTAGCATTAACTTGGTTTCCTGATAAAGCAACCTGCCATCCCTGGCTCCTTCAAAAGGTAGAATGCGAATATCCGCCAACACTTTTTCAGCATCCTTGTACTGTTTATTCCGGATCAATGTCCTTGCATATAAAGTGGCTGTCGGAAAATGGTATGAATTCTTTTTATAGAATGGCGCGATCACATTCAAAGCTTTGCGGGCTTCCGTTTTACTCAAATAAATCCGCGTTAGTTCATGCACATACCGCCATTCTGTGGGGGTTAACGAGATGGCCTTTTGTATGTCTTTTTCGGCATCTCCATCCAGGGCAAGCCGGGATCTGACAATATAGAATGGAGCGAAGTCCGGCTTGTCTCCCACGGACACCAATAATTCGAAAGCCTTTTCCTTGTTATTCCTGAAAGCATGAAGTAAAGAGAGGTAATAACCTGCTTTCCACTCACTGCCATTTTGCATTGCCCACTCAAAAACCCGTTCACTTTCTTCCCGAAAAGGAAAAATAAAATCCGGTTCAAGGGTTTCCGCTTTTTCCAATGCCGCGGCATCGTTTCTAAGAAAAGCTTCCCAATACTTTATCTCCGGATTGGATGGGGCAAGCCTGAAAAGATCCAAAGCCCTTTGCTTTAATCCCAGAGAGTTATACCAGCAGCCCAATTCCAGATATGCCTGCTCAGGCATTTCACTTTTTATACTGTTCTGGAAAGCTTCCTGAAGCAAAGGCATTTTATTTTGAAGGTACGCTTCGAACCGGACAAAATGATTTAACGGATCTGTTAATGCAATTTGACCGGCATAATAGGTTGACTGATTTTCGTTTCCCAATAACCGGTTCAATACACAGAGCAACTGCAGGCTTTCGATGTTGTAACGGTTATTGACCAGACTTTTCTCCGCATATTCGATAGCTTTGGAATATTCTTTCCTGAGTGTATAAATTTTAGAGAGTTCGGTGAATGCGGCGCTCCTATATGGAAGGGAAAGAGCGGCGACTTCAAAACCATCCAAAGCATCGTAATACTTTTCTTGTTTCAATGCCGCTCTTGCGTATTCAAAATTGGCGGCAGGGTCGTATGTATCTACCGATAACGCTTTATATGCATAAAGAAATGCCGAATCGTAATCCATTTTATGGTAAAAAAGACGGGACATTTCCGTCAGTGCGGGAACAAAACAGGGATCATATTCCAATGCCTTACGAATAAATGTTTCGGCTTCATCATATAGCCTTAATCCGGCAAGGTCTCTTCCCCTGAGATACTGGCCGTGCGCCGTATCCCAATTGAATTGAGTATCCTTGTCAACAGGCCTTTCCAGATCAATGGGCTCACGACTCCATAATAGTTTATTACATAACCTTATTGAATGGACAGAATCAGATCTCAACAGGGACGATTGAAACCCATACGTCTTTGCAGTTTCCAGCGATACCGGTTGTACAAGAAGTAATTCTCCTCTCTCATTATAAAATTGAAGCGTATCTTCCGTCCTTTGCAAAGGATATAATCTGAAAGAAAACCATCCATTGTCCTGACTTACATGTATAACTCCCTCCAGGTTCACATTGCTCACTCCTTTCGTCCCTTTATACGGAAACCAGTATTCCTTCCATGTATCGGTCGCATAGGGCATAAACCCGATTTGTTTGAACGGAGTTAGGCTGCTGATTACCATGTTCTGATTAAAAAGTCTTCCACTTTGAAGTTCCACGTATTGCCCCTTGCTGTCGGTAAGCAATTCTTTCCAGATATCACCCTGGTCAGACAAAGCCCAACTGAAAATTTTGCGTCCCAATTTTTCATCCCTATCGGCATATTGCATCATTCCGACATCCTCCGAAGCCCAATAAGCTCCAAAATAAGGACTGTGGGTTCCCATAATATGGTATGACTTGGAGCCTATAAAGTCATTTTCAATCCATCGGGTCAGGTTTTTGTTCCTCAAAGAATCCATGGGCCAGGGTAAGGCAATGCCATCATGCCGGATATTGTGTTTTCCCGGATAAATGAATTCGAGATCTTCTTTGGCAAGAACGCCTGTATTCACCCAATTATAATAAGGTTGGGTTCCCGATGTGGAGTTATGCCAAAAAGAACGGGTAGTGAACCAGCCTTTATCGTTAGGGAGGTTTATTTCAACGGTCCAACGGCTTCTTGTCAACAAATCCAGTACCCCTATGAAACAACTTGCGCTTCCATCTTCATTCACCTTTGTCATATAGTCCACAGGGAAAGAACAGGACGGGGCATGCCCTACCACTCCGTAGTTAAATTCAATGCCGCCGCTTGTCCATGGACCGCGTAAGGAGATATCCCTGAATTTTACGACATCGTTGTCATAAAATAACTCTTTTCCGTTCGTTTTGTCCATGACAGACCATATTTTGCCTCCTATTTCGGGAAAAATCTTTATCTTAAGAAAGTTGTTTTCGAGTTCAACAATTTTCCATGATCTCTTTTCTGCTCTTTCGGTAAATCCGTCATATCTATAGTATGGATATATCTTTCCGAATACAGGTACAGGGTTAGGGTCAGAAAAAGAATAGGTGACATATTCCTGCCCATACTCTTTTATACTTGAAACATTTTGCCCGTATAAAGAAGATGCAAACAATGCAAGCGCAATAAAAGCTGTATATTTCACCATCAATAAAGTTTAAAGATAATTCCCACCTCCCCGAAACATGGGAGGTGAGAAATTAAAACCAGTCACATTCTGTTTTACCAGTTCGGATTTTGAGTGAGATTGGGATTTCGATCCCTTTCAGCGGTTGGAATCGGCCATAAATAGTTTTTTTCCTCAAATTTATTCACGTATATGGTATTTCCTAAAAAGTCTACTTCATTACCATTGAGCATTTCCACTCCTAATTTCCATCTTTTTATATCATAATATCTATGACCCTCAGCCGGAAACTCAACAGCACGCTCCTGCATGATCCGTTTAAAAACCTCTTGTTTCGTGCGGGCTTCCAACCACGTCGGGCCACTATTGAGAGCTGGAAGGTTGGTCGACGGCCTTTGACGCACCTGATTGATACAGGCAACCGCCTTGTCTATTTGGTCCAATTCATTGTAGCATTCGGCTAACATGAGCAGGACATCCGCATAACGGATAATCGGGAAATTAATGGGGATATGCGACCTTGAGGTAACTAATCCATCCATATTTCCCTCAGGGACGAATTTCCGATACAGGTATGTTCTGTATCCTCTGTTTACCACAATAAATCCATTGGTTGTGGTAACGCCGGTAGCAATTACATATTCACAATCCTTGTTTTTATTTCCAACCCATCCGGTATAATGGGTATAAGGCAGGATTATGGTCTGTTTCATTCTTGGGTCGCGTTGTTCATACATATCCAATAACTCTTTATAGTATTCAGGATATTTCACGACTGTTTTCTTATCTTCAGAAAGAACCGCCATAAACGTTTTTTCCCTTACCTCCTTGCTATCATTGAATCCTGGAATGAAATCATCCCAATTGAACGGACGTCCATCCTTTAATTCATAGCTGTCTACCAGTTCCACCGAAGGCATGGCATTATTCCAACTAACCCCGATGGTGGCATTTGATCCCATATAATGGGCAAAAGGCATTCCCATGTTAAAGGTGCCGCTGCCCGACATATTTTGAATGGCAAAAACCATCTCTTTGCTCTCATCCCCTCCTGGCAAAAACAATCCCGCATAATCTGAATATAATTCATACCCGTATCCCTTTTTATCGGGATCAAGCACAATCTCTTCAAAATCTTTTAGCGCCAAATCATATTGCTGTCCGTACAGGTATACCTTTCCCCTTAACGCGTACGCCGCACCTTTGGTCGCCCGTCCATAGTCTATCTGTGCCCAGGATACAGGGAGGTTATTGATCGCTGTTTCCAGGTCTTCTAATATAAAATCCCTTACCTTTTCTATCGGATCGCGAGGATTAATCATATCCATATAATTGGCGTTATAATCCCACGTTTCATCGTAAATAGGAACATCCCCAAAATGATTGATCAGGAAAAAGTAATAAAGGGCTCGCATAAACTTGGCTTCCGCTATCGTAACGGCCTTTATGTCATCACTGATTGTTCCCGATTGGGAAATATTAAAAATTGCCATATTGGTTCTTGCCACACCTTCGTATGTTTGGACCCATCTGTTTAGCGCATAGCGATGACTGGGAGTCCATACTCCTCTGGAGATGTCCCAGTATCCCTGTGAATCATACCCCGTTCCTATATCCGTTAAACAATCCATTGCAAAAAACTGATTATATACTTCAGCCAATTTCATTGACTGGTAACAGGGCATAACGGCTTGTTTGGCATGTTCGTCCGTTTGCCAGAAAGTTCCTGAACTTAATTTATCCTGCGGAAATCTATCCAGATCATAACAGGAAGGAAGCAAGGCGAAAAATGCAACCAACCCTATTAATTGTATTGTGTTATTTTTCATATGACTAAAATATTTATTTTCAATGGTGTCATATGGAACTCGCTTTAGTCATGATCTTGTGTGATAATGATTATCAAGCTCGTTTCATATGATTATTTTATTTTTTTATTTCGGTATATGGAACCTTTGATGTTCAAAATAATCACTAAAGTTAGATATTTGAGTCGCCTTCGCTCCTCGATTGCTAATTGAGTCGCCTTCGCTCCTCGATTTTCAATTCCTCGCTATGGCATAGTCCAAACAAGTTTGTCCTTTGCTCATTTAGCTTAACGGAAATATTCATTCCCTTCGGGTGTTTAATGATTATTTTAAACATGTCGGTTTCATTTGCCTATAATTAAATAAATCAAATATTCTCTTGATCATTTATAATCGTCATCTCTCTAATTTTATGGTAAACAGAATATTATGTCATCAAATGGCCATATACTTAAAAATTCCCGATAGCGGGAATGAAAGCAAGTTTATGTCTTTAAAGTTTATTTTATTTTACACAAAGAAAGTCAGAGTAAAATTTATAAAAGTTTATTTTGCGAAATTATATCTTCAAAAAACGCTAATATGAATAAAAGTGTTAGAATTAACGCATAAGATTACTTATGATTCGAGCATGTCGAATCATATATAACAGGCTAGAATTTAGAATTGATTCAATTCTGGTAAGTGTCCGGTCAAAATTAATTTGAACTATCTGTCTGGATACTCCATTGAAAATCCGCGTATAAAAAAAGGATAATGAAAATAATTTATGTCTCGTACTTACTATTTATAGACGAACAAAAGGCATATAAGAAACTGTTTTGAATTTTACGAGTAATTATTTTACGCTTATTTTTCCACTCTTTCATTTTGTTTTTTGCCCTTTTTCGCGCCTTTGAACTTTCATTTCTTTTAAGTGGCCCGCCACATTTCAATCAATGAAAATCCAAATCCATCAAAAAATGGCTAAAAAACAATGGATGAAAAAATTCAAAACAGCTTCTAAGAATTCTTCCGTTACGATTTCTTTACCAATCTAATTATCTTGGCGGAAATAAACCGGAAAACCGCCACGATCAAATAAAGGAAGATCGTGATGACAATGACATACCCTATTTGCGTGACGACTTCTATCCAAGAAGTTTTATATACCGCAATGGCTACCACGTTAATAATAAATGCCGTGATAAAACAAACCAAAAGTATAGTTATCTCCTTTCTTATCCTCTTTGATGTAATAATGATATCTTGCATTCTAGGTATAAATTAAAATTTCATATACGGGATTTTATATTCTTCCGGGAAAGTGACTTGTTTTTGCTCCGCCATCGCCTGATTCCCCAAATGACAAAGCATGGTGGCCAGATACGCCTCTTCCACGATATTTTTTCCTTTTTCACCGGTAATACAGGCCTGGCAAAAAGCAGACAGAATTTCATCGGAGCCGTCTTTTAGCGCGCCAATCATGGAGAGGCCGTCATTCACATGAAACTCGCCTTCAAGGATATGGTGAGGAAAATACTTCTCTTTCGTTTCCGGGCGCCAGCTCGGGCCGGCTGCCGGTACCGAGGCGTATATTTTATTTCCTATCTGGCCGATCAATTGTTCAATTCCGGATTTTTTCCCGCCGGCCTCATCTTCCAGGTAATAAATACCGGTGGCAAGGTTCATCGTTCCTTTGTTCCCCAGTATCTGGTCTTCCATCCCATTGAATTTATTGGAAATAAGGGATTCGTAATTGATTTTGACCCCATTGGAGTAGTGGTATACCAGGTTTACACTATCATACACTTCTCTTCCGTCTTTCCAATATACAATGTCTCCTGTTCCTACTACTGATTCAGGGACCTTCCGCATAGCCCAGCAGCAGACTTCCAATTGATGGGATGCCAATTCAGTCATCAACCCCCCTGAATAATCCCGATATAAACGCCAGTTGATCTGGCGTTCCAGTTCAGGTGAAGGCACGGGGCGTCTCCAGTCGTGATTCCTGAACCAGTGACAACGTTCTCCCACGATGTCACCGATCACTCCGGAATGGATCATCTGCATCCCCCGTATATATTTTTTGTCGAACATACGCTGCATACAGAAATAAAGCACTTTATCCGTTTTTTGGTATGCCTCGTAAATTGCTTTGCACTCCTCCATGGTTAACGCCATTGCCTTTTCGCAGTATACATGTTTACCCGCATCCAGAGCATCCAATGTCATGGGGGCATGCAGGTAGAGCGGGGTAGATATGATAACTCCGTCGATGTCCGGGGATTCCAGCATCTTTCGGTAATCGGTATATGTTTTCGCGTTGGGACAAAGGCCGGAGGCTTCCTTCAGGTTCGGCGGATATATATCGCATAGGGCCACAATCTCGGCATGCTGCAAAGCCATTACGGCTTGCATATTGTAAACTCCCCTGGATCCCGTTCCAATAAATCCTATCCTGGCTTTTTCTTTGTTTATTTCTTTGGCTTTGTCAGGAGTGAACGATTGCAGCCACGGTGTGGTTGCCAGGAGCGCGGCTCCTCCTGAAATAAAACCTAAGTCTTTGATAAATTGTCGCAGGCTTGTGTCTACCTGTTTAGATCCTTTTTCCGGCATAATCCCTATAATCTATATTCTGAAATATTTTGCACTTTAAAATTTTTTGAGATTCGTTTCTTTTCTGTATCGGTGGCTATCATGAAGACCGTACTCAGCACTTCGGCATCCAATGGGTTTTCCGAGGTTACCGAGACCGCCTTGTGTCCTTTTACCGGTTCTCCTGAATCGGGCCGCACAATATGTCCCGCATAGGAGGGGGTATTTCCGGAGACCGAGAGCGCCAGATCTTTTAAAGAAATCTCGTCCATGGCTTCATCACAGTTGTACGGGTTTCCCACACTCACTTTCCACGCATCTCCATAAGGATGGTGTCCGATTCCCAGTATGGAACTATTCCCGAAATCTATAAAACAGTGTTGCACGCCTGCCCGATAAATTAAATCCCGCACTTTCACTATCGCATATCCTTTGGCATAGCCTCCGAAATCGAGCGAAATATCTTTTTTAGAAAAAAAGACGGAGTGGTCATTTTCGTTCATCAAGACTTTTGAAAAATCATTTAACGTGATATCAAACAGTGTCAATGTGCGAGTATAGTACATTTGGCTACTTTGCAGGATAGACCACATTTCCGGGCTTACCCGGACAGGTGCAAGAATCGCTTCGCGATTGATCTTAGAAGTTTCGCTTGTATTGTCGAATCGATTAAAAATTCGGTGGAGCCGCCGAAGCTCGAAGACGATATCGTTCCAGATTTCTTGAGATTTCAATTTGTTTTGGCCCATTATAAGTATGTCGAACCGTGTTCCCATGATGTTTTTCAATGAACCATGGAACATCTTTGATTCCTCATAATAGGTACTGTCAGTGGCAATCCCTCTCTTGTGCAATTTCTACCGCTTTAGTAGTAATGTAATATTTTGCTAAAGTATTGGTTTTTTCCCATTCCGGCATCTCACCATTGATTAAAAAACCAAAAAAACTTTCGGCGACATATTTAAAGTGCGACTCGTGTCCTTCCCTATCTTCCGTAGGAATATTGACGAGGTATTCCCCTTTGTTGGATGTAAGCGAGACAGACACAAAGGGATAGGTTGTTTGGATTTTCCCGATTGTTTTTTGGAGATTGTCGGAAAATTCATTTTCATCCAACCCTTCGGGTTTTTGCACGTAGAGTTGTTTCACAAAATCTTGTTCTTTGTCCTGCACTGTTTTCAGAATGGCTTTTGTCCCTTTCACGACCGACATGAAAGTGTCGCCACTGCCTTCGGGAGCTTGGTAATTCCAAATGACTTTTAAACCCACATTCCGGTTTTTCACATCGAAAGAGACGGTGCCGTTTGCATATACCTTCAACAGGGAATTGTCGAGGTATTTCTGCAGATAATCGGGAAGGGCGGTTTCGCCGGTCGATTTTGTAAATTGTGCCAATGTAATTTCAGTGGGCCAATGTGTGGATGAAATATTTCCGATATCCCGGGTATGATCGATAGACTGACCGGAGAAACATTTCCAGAATAGTAAATCGATCAGGTGCGTGGTCACATCGGCGATCCCCTCTCCCTGTTGTTCCACATCGTAGTACCATGCCGGACGAATCAACGGTCTGCCGGATACTTCCTTATAGAAGTGGTGTATGCTCTCCATATAAACCGCGGGATCTTCCGGTGTCCCCGATTGCAGTTCCCCGAAGAGATCAGGGTCATTGATCAGTTCTTTCTCGATGATATTCAGCATATCGTAACGCTCGGTCATCATATCATATAACAACACGTTTTGTGTCTCGGCGTTAGCATATGCTTCTTCCAATAGAAAAAAATCTCCTTGATTAATCGCCATTGGCTTATCCGACAGGACGTTTAATCCGGCATCTACCGCACTGAGAATATATCCGGTCTTCTCTTTATTGTTACCGGCCAGTACAACCACGTTTCCCCTTTTGTCAGTGGCCATCTTATTCAGAAAATCGTCACCGGTATAGACCGCTGTCTGCCAGTTTGTAGGGTTTTCATCTCTTTGATTGAACGACTCAATGGCCGAAAGATATTGCTTTAATCCGGCATCTTCAGTGGCTGCATATACAAATACTGAATCGTTCACTTGCCACATGCTGCTTTTTTGAAGCAGATTGGCATGGAAATGCCCCGGAGCCAGCACAATCAGTTTTATCTCCCCCGTTTCGCCCGTGAATGCCGCATGGTCTCCGGCAGTGTTATTATTTGTTCGCATGCAGGAAAGCAATATCAGTCCGACTGCAATGATCAACCAACCCGTCTTCATTTTCGGTTACTTTAATTTACGGATCAGTTTTTTTGCTTCTTTCTCGCCTTTCTTATAGGCATCATCCATGGAGATGATCTTTCCCCCTTTGCTTTTGCTGATATCCGCGGCCTCAATAAAGGTGAATATTTCCAGCGTTTCTTTTTCCATTACAGGGGGGATACGGGTTTTGAAAAAAGTGAGTATCTCTTTTAACAACGGTTCGTAACCCCCATATGCTCCTGTGGAGACAACCCCCTGGTCCGTAACGGCATTTCCCCCATACGGAGCTTTTCCGGTACGTGCTCCTCTCACAGTGCCAATTCTGCCATCGTTCCAGAGTCCAACCACCAGGTCTGTTCCTTCGGAAGACATACGGTTTACTGAAACACAGCCTGTTCCCATAACGGTAAACAAAGTCTCAACGCCATGTATTCCGTACCATGCCAGACCGGCATGCGAGGGTTCGAGATGTGCGGGAGAATAACAGTCGGCTCCCAGCACTTTCCCTAATTCTCCATTACGTAGTTTTTGACTCTGATCCACATACCGTAAAGCCGATGATGAGAAGACAGGCACATTATATTGTTTAGCCAACTGAAAAATAGCAATGGCTTGTGCTAGGTTGGCGCCTATCGGCTTATCGATAAAGACGATCTTCCCCGATTTGAATACCTCATGAGCCTGTTCCAAGTGCAGATTCCCGTCATTCGTTTCCAGCATTACACAATCTACTTTCTCTAAAAGCTCGGCAATGGAAGGAACAATTTCAACACCCATTTCCTTTACTTGCTCCATATAACCGGGTATGCGATCGTAGCTTGTTTTGATGGTTTTCGATCCGTAAGGATAGGCGGCTACGATCCTGAAGTCCTTGAATTCTTCTTTTTTATCTTCTCCATTCAGGAACTTGGTGAATGCGATGGAGTGCGAGGTATCCAACCCGATAATCCCGATCTTTATTTGTGCCTGGGCTATCAATAAAAGCCCTGACAGGATAGCTGATAAAATAATTTTTAGTCTCATAATGATTGAAATTTAGATACAAGAATCAAGAGCCAGGAACCAAGACGCGAAATTCAAGACTTTTGTAAATGAAAAATGAAAAATGAAAAATGAAAAAAATGACTTCTGTACTTCTGGCTTCTTTTTTTAATTGAGTAACGACGCGCTTTCTTCATCCAGGTATAGTATGGTGTCTTCTTTTGTCCTCAAGATGGTAGCAGGACATTTCTCGCTGATCTCTTCATTTAGAGTGCGGTAGACCGCCTCAGCCTTGTTTTTGGCCGGTACCATGCAGAACATATATTTAGCTTTCAGCAGGGCAGGAATGGTGACCGTAATAGCATGGGTAGGCACCCTGTCTATACCGGGAAACAGATTCTCATTTACCTGCTGTTGCCTGCAAGCCAAATCCAGTTCTACTGCTTTGACTTGTTTCGGATCATTGAAGTCTGCCACAGGTGGGTCGTTGAATGCAATGTGCCCGTTTTCTCCAATCCCGAGGCAAACAATATCTACCGGGTACTGATTCAGCAACCCCGCATATCTTTCGCATTCGGCGTGAGGATCTTCGGCCCCGCCGTTTATATAATGGATGCTTTTGAACGGGACTTTGGCGAAAATACGCTCTTTCAGGAAGTTACCGAATCCTTGCGGCGCGTCTTTTTCCAATCCTATATACTCGTCCATGTGAAAGGCGTTGATCTTTTCCCACTGGATCCGTTTGTCGGCAATCAGTTCTTTCATGAAATCGCTTTGCGATGGCGCGGCCGCAAAGATCATGTTGATTTCCTCTTTTTCTCCGAGTAATTGCCGGATGGTCTCCGATACCTTTTCCGCCGCTTCCTTACCCATTTCCTCTCGCGTGTGGAAGATCTTCACTTCCAACATTCCTTTGGTGAATGTGATTACATTCGCGTTAATTTCGGTGTATGACATTTCCTTCCAAGATTGTGTATGAAACATTAATATTATCATCAAAAATAACAAAATCAGCATCCTTGTTTTTTTGGATAGATCCTTTCTGCCGATCTATCTTCATCATGCGGGCCGGGGTTAAGGTCATCATCTTTACCGCTTCCACCAAAGGGACTTCGGCTATGTTTACCATGGTTCTGACTAATCGGTCGGTGGTGGCAACACTTCCGGCAAAAGCGGTGCGATCGGGTAGTTTTGCCACACCATCCTCGATGATCACCTTTTGCCCCTTGTCGAGGCTACCCAGGATAGACTCACCGTCAGGCATCCCCGCTCCCCGCATTGAGTCGGTACATAGCGCGGTTTTGTCAGACCCTTTGAATTTATATACGAACTGAAGCAACGACTTGGGCAGATGTACCCCATCGGCAATGATCTCCACATTCATGTCATCGATCAGGTAGGCCGCTTCCACAATACCGGCATACCGGAAGGCATTTCTGCGGGTGACGGTCGACATGGCCGAATAGAGATGGGTAATATGGTTGAATCCGGCGTTGTAGGCATCCACAACCTCTTCATAAATAGCATCGCTATGGGCGATAGAGGTGAGGATATTTTTGTCCCTGAGAACTTTCCCAAACTCCAATGCGCCGGGCAGTTCCGGCGCCAGGCTCCAACGGACGATGTCGTCCGACGCAGCCAATATCTTATTGTATTCTTCCGGTTCGGGATTTCTGAGGTATTGGGGATCCTGAGCACCCCGCTGGTTATAGGCGAAATAGGGGCCTTCAAGGTGGAGTCCAAGCAATTTGGCTCCTTTGGTGTTCTGTTTTACCGCTTCTTTATAGGTGGAGAATGTTTTCATCAACTCTTCGAATGTGCTGGTAAGGGTTGTAGGTAAAAGCGCGGTAGTCCCGTGCTTTGCATGTGTTTCGGCCGCACCGAGGTACGCTTCCACAGTTCCGTCCATAAAGTCATGTCCGCCACCACCATGGGTGTGGATATCGATGAATCCGGACGACACATATTTGTTTTGGGCATCGATGACCACATCTCCGTCTTCCGAAATAACTTCGTGAGGGTTTGCAATATCGACTATTTTCCCGTTCCCACACACAATGGCCAGATTCTCTTCTATCCTATCAGGGAAGATGATCTTTCCGTTTTTTATGATGATTCGACTCATATAATTAAAAATTACTAATTACTAATTACTGATTACCAATTATCCACATCGGTCCATTAGCACATTACTCTCATTGGCATATTGGCCTATTATTCTTATTAGCACATTATTCTTATTGTCACATTATTCTTATTTGCACATTAATCTTGTTTTCTCCATGATTTTATTTTGTGTCCACTGGCAGCGTACCAAACAATATAGGCAAAGCAGGGAATCAGGATCCAATATCCCCGCTTCATTGCTTCAAAGGGAGATAAGGAAGCATTCAATTCCACAAAAGCATTGTACACAATGGGCATGATGGCGCTTCCGCACAGAGCCATCACCAGGAATGAGGCTCCCAGATTGGTGTATTTGCCTAACCCGTTAATAGCCAGTGGCCAGATGCCGGCATAGAGCAACGCGTTTGGAAGCCCCATCATTACTAAATACCAGAGGGAGATATCGGAAGTGATACCAAGAAACCGCACCGTTCCCGACGTGGTTATTATCATCACGGATAGCAGCAAATTGATGGAGGCACAAATCAGGAGGGCGTTCCGCTGCTTCAGGTATTTTGGTATAAGCGCGATACCCAAGAAATAACCGATAAACGTCAATAACATGGTATAAGAGGGGATATTCTGGGCTGGTCCCGCCAGACTCTCCCCCATAGTCCCCGCGTATTGAATACTGGTGCCCAACGCGATCATTTGGGTTCCTATATGAAAGAACATGGCGATCATCCCTAAAATAAGTGCCGGATATTGTAAGATGGATTTACGTGAATTTATATCTTCTGCCGACTGTTTATTTTCTATAGAGGGATCTAAATCAGGCAAAGGTGAGTGACGGACAATTATACCGAAGATAAAAAGCGCCATACCCAAAATGAGGTAAGGTGTCATCACTCCCTTTATCAAGGTGTCTAAAGCTGTTTCCAGGGCTATCCCGGTGTAATTTCCCGCTTCAATCTCCCGCATAAGTACTTTGTCGGATTCCCTGATAACGACGGCTGCGAATATCAGATTGGCAATCACTCCTGCCAGTTTATTGCCGGTACCCACCATACTCATCCTTTTGGCCGCGCTCTCCATGGGGCCCACAATAGTCACATAAGGGTTAGCCGCAGACTGAAGAATAGTCAACCCCGCTCCCAACAGGAATAATCCCACAAGAAAGATTTGATAGATACGCCAGTAAGCAGCCGGAACAAAAAGCAAAGCTCCTATCGACATACACCATAGTCCAAACATCATCCCTTTTTTATAACCCACCTTGTTCAGCAGGAAGGAAGAGGGTATTGCCATGATCAGATAAGCGATATAAAAGGCAAATGTCACCAGATAGGACTGGAAATTCGATAATTGGAGTGTTAGCTGGAAATAGGGTATTAAAATAGTGTTTACCCACGAGACCAGTCCGAAAATAAAAAACAATAACGCCAATATTATCATCGACTTGATTGTTGTGCTCCTGTCTTGTACATAATTAATTTGAGGGCTGTCACTCATATTGTTATAAATTAAAAAAATGATAGAAGCGCTTCAATGTATTCAAAACACAAAATTATTTTTTATATGATGAGGAAATGCTTCAAAAACGTAATTGTGTTTTCAAATAACGTTATTCCTTGTGAGAATCGCCATATTTTTTACGGTACTCAAGAGGGGTATAGCCTTTCATTTTTTTAAAAATACGGGAAATGTTTTTACAATCATTGAATCCTGACTCGAGTGCGAGATCAAACAGTGTTCTGTCGGTAGTCAACAGTAAATGTGCAAAATAATTGATCCTGCAACTTAGAATAAACTGATAAATGGAGGTTCCCATTTCGTCTTTGAATTTCACTTCCAGGTTACGCCGGGATAGAGGCACCTGTTCTATTAGAGACTCAATCACGATATTAGAAGTAAAATTATCTTCGATATAATTTACAATTTGTGAAATATATTCATTGGAAATATCGTATCTCTCCGTAGACTTGCGGAGCTCGAATCTGGTCGGCCGGATAACGATATTGAAAGGTTCTGTGATTTCGCCTTTACTCATCCTGTCAATGAGTCTTCCCGCCTCATATCCTCCTTTTTCCACATCTGTGACAATAGAAGAGATAGGCGGGTCGGACAGATTACAAATCAGTTCGTCATTATCTACTCCCATCAAAGCAATCTCTTCGGGAATTCGTATATTATTGATCTTGCAGATTTGGGATACCCTTAATGCGAAATTATCGTCGCAGGCAAACAGACCCACAGGTTTAGGCAGGGACAAGAGCCATTCATCGAGTTGTATATGACTGCTTCCCCATTCCTCCCCATTCAGATTTTCGCTTTCGAAATAATGATAATTCCCGCCAATTTTTTCTATTTGCGACCTGAATCCTTCTGCTCTTTCTCGTGACCAAACCACTCCCTTATTTCCATAGAATGCAAAATTCCGGTAACGCCTTTTGATGAAGAATTGTGCCGCCATCTCTCCTGTACCGAAATAATCTCCGGTGAGATTGGAGAAGTAGGGACTCCGTTCTTTGTAATTCTGAAGTAGAATTGGGATATTCAACGACTTCAGTAGATTTGTTCCTTCATGATCCCAGCGCGCCACAATAGCGTCGGCCGCCCATTCTTTGGCCCACTCCACAATCCCCTCTTTACCGTACAGTGTTTTATAGTAGGCGGGTAGGCGATAAAAGATCCAAGGGCCGTGTTCCTTGGAATATTGGATCAACCCTCTGAGCAGCCGGCGACTGAATTCGCTGGAATAATCAATAAGAATAAGTATTTTTAGCATAATGGAAGGTCATTAAATGTTCAATTATAGTGGACAATTTCTCACAGCGGCAGAAAGCAAATAAATTTGCTTCTGCTCGTTTCGCTTAACGGAAAAGTTCAAAAATCGAAAAACACCTCATTTAAGCCTCAAATATAGATATTTTTTTTAGATAACCAAAAATTAAAAAAAAGAGGCCCCCTCGATCGAGAAGGCCTCTTTTATATCGGTTAACGTGATATCAGCCTTAAGGTAAAAAAGATTGTTTTAGGTTATCGATGCAAAGATAGAGCGCTATTTTGAATCTGCAAAAAAAAATCATATGTTATAAGACATATTTTTGTAACATATTTTTAAATGATGCCATTTATATTCAATAAAAAACACATATGTAAATGTTTGTTATCTTGTTTGTTATGTGTTCCCATGCTCCTGGGTGTCATTGAGTGAAAGCTTAAATTCATTTAAGGGAAGCGCAAATAACAAAAAAAGAGGATAAAAACAGTTGTTCCATCCTCTTTTGGTCTCTCTTTGAGAAAATTATTTTCTGATGCCCAGTTCCTTGATAATGGAACGATATCTTTCGATGTCGGTATCAATCAGATAATCGAGTAAACGGCGGCGCTTACCCACTAAAATTCTCAATGCTCTTTCTGTGTTATAATCTTTTTTGTTTGACTTGAGATGCCCAGTCAAATGCGAAATACGGTAGGAGAACAATGCTATCTGTGCTTCTGGTGAGCCAGTATCAGTGTTGGACTTCCCGTATTTGGCAAAGATTTCCTTCTTTTTAGCAGAATCTAAGTACATACGATTTGTAAATAATATTTAGTGTATAAAACTTTTGGGTTGCAAAGGTACGTCTAAATTTGCTAATTCCAAACAGTTTTACCATTTTCTTTTAGGTCATATGATTGCCACTAAGGCATTCCACTCACCATGTTTTGTGCCCCATTACACTCTTATGAGCTAAATGAGTAAAACTCGCTTCGCTCAGACAGCTCCTCTTTTATACGTTCATTTTGAGGTATGGATCCACAAAAAACATCCAAAGGTTTTTGCTTAGTTGCAATCACTATATCATCAAATCATCACTGCCTGTGCCGATTTATCGGGGTTATTCCGCTCTTCGCCGTAATTTCCCGCTCAATCGTTTCACGGCATCCATTATCTCCTGATCGGGTTCAATGACGTTGTATTCACCCCAGAAGCCAGGGTCAAGAAAATGTTCCACCTTTTCAGCGATTACGTCGGTAGACCTGATCCGTTCATTGCGGGGGAATTTCACCACATTGTTGCCATACCTGTCGGTAATGGCCATTTCCGAGCCGATAGAGTAGGTAGTGGCAAACAAGCCGAAGAATCGGTTTGTCCATCGCACGCGGAATGAAACTTCAGTACTGCTGTAATTAAAGAACCACTTTCCGTTACTTTCCGTAAAATCCACCACATATTGCGCCTTGTTTACTTCCACCCTCATCTTCGAGGGTTTTCGCCTGATAAATATGTTGGCCGCATCTTTGCGGTCTTCCACATTCATGTTAAATTCCATACGGGCAAAGGCGAGGGATGCGGCATCCAGATAAATATTTCCCCTGAACAGGATTTCTTTTATTCCCGGAAGGGGTGCAAATGAAAGGATGTAGTGGGGTTTGTCGTTGATATTGATCAGGCCCTCGATATGGAATTGATACTCTGATGCATCTGTTCCGAAGACAATCTCCGGGTTCTTGGCAATATCAAGCATTAACGCATCGCTGATACCTCCCTGAAATTTCAGAAGGATGGTGTCGCGGGGAGAGATATCGGTGGCCTTGCGTCCAATATAAATTTTGGCCTGATCATTACTGTAAGAACTGTAGGTGGCTTTATAAATATCCAGTACTGTCTCCACCAATGAAATATAATTTGATCCTTTCTTTACCGACTCGCGATAGAAAGCAACCATCATGTGGGGATTGTCGGGGTAGTTCTGTGGAATACGTTTCAATGCCTCGCGTATCAACTCTTTTCCGTCGCCCGAAACTACGACAACTTCACTCAGTTCGATGGGGGAGGGCTTTAGGGTAATATGATTGTTAGGATTATCGATCAGCGTGATTATCGGAATCTCCCGGTTCTCGTATCCCAGATAACGGATAAGCAGTTGTGAGTTTTTTGTAAAAGCGGGGACGCGAATGGAGAAATATCCATCCTGGTTAGTGACGCTTGACACATTCACCTGTTGTACCGAAACACTTGCGTTGACCAGCGGCTCTTTGGTGTCGCCACCAATCACCCTGCCCCTAAGCAGATAGGTGGAATCCGGCTGGGCAGTATTTCCGGAAAACAGGCTCGAAGTGGGCAGGAGACAAAGAAATAGGAGCAGACGGAGCAAGTTGTTCATACCAAAATAATTAAGAGTGTGAGACAGGTGGTGTCGTGATGTTTAGCAGCCGGTTCATTTACATATACAAAGAAAACAAATTAGGAGAGATTTTCGGGGCGCATAACGTTTTTTAACCATGTTGGCGCCTTGATAGGACCCATACAGTGGAAGAAATGAAGGTATGCGGTGAGGGGGAAAGGATTTATGGAAATGGCTGATGATTCCGAAAAAATCATCTAAATTTGTATCGGAATAATCCTAAAAAAGAGGGAAATGGTTTATAGATACGATTTTCTTGTGATCGGTTCGGGCATTGCCGGAATGAGTTACGCCCTGAAAGTGGCGAGACACGGGAAAGTGGCCATCGCGGCGAAAAATTCACTGGAAGACGCCAATACATATTATGCACAAGGAGGGATTGCCTCCGTGACTAATCCGTGGGATAATTTCGAGAAGCATATCACCGACACGTTGGATGCCGGAGCAGGGCTTTGTGACGTGGAGGTGGTGGAAAAGGTGGTGCGTGAAGCGCCCGATCAAATCGGGGAACTGATAAGATGGGGTGTTGATTTCGATAAAGATGACAAGGGCAATTTCGATCTCCACCGGGAAGGAGGGCATTCTGAATTTCGTATCTTGCATCATAAGGATAATACCGGGGCAGAAATCCAGGACAGCCTGATCGAGACTGTCCGAAACCATCCCAATATTGACGTGTTTGATCACCATTTTGCCATAGAAGTGCTTACGCAGCATCATTTGGGACAGGTGGTTACCAGGCATACTTCGGGCATTGAATGTTACGGGGCTTACATCCTCAACCAGGAGACCAATGAAATCGACACGTTTCTTGCCCGGGTCACCATGATGGCCACGGGCGGGATAGGCTGTATTTATCAGACCACCACCAACCCGCTGGTCGCTACCGGCGACGGTATTGCCATGGTGGCGCGCGCCAAGGGTGAGATCAAAGGGATGGAATTTGTGCAATTTCATCCCACCGCATTGTATCATCCCGGCGCGCGTCCTTCGTTTCTTATTACCGAGGCGATGCGCGGTTACGGAGGTGTGTTGAAGACACTCGACGGGGAGGAGTTTATGCACAAATATGATGATCGGGGATCGCTTGCTCCCCGTGATATTGTTGCTCGTGCAATCGACACCGAGATGAAAGAGAAAGGTTTTGAGCACCTCTTTCTGGATGTGACCCATAAAGACCCGGAAGAGACCCGGAAACATTTCCCCACCATTTATGACAAATGCCTTTCCTACGGGATAGATATCACGAAAGATATGATTCCTGTGGCTCCTGCGGCCCACTATTTGTGTGGAGGGATTAAAGTGAATATGGATGGAGAGACCAGTATCAGTCGCCTGTATGCTAACGGTGAGTGTGCTTGTACCGGACTTCACGGAGCCAACCGGCTGGCATCGAATTCCTTGATCGAGGCAGTAGTTTTCGCGGATGCTGCGGCGAAACATTCTATCCCTCTCTTCAGGCAGTACCCTTTCCGGGAAGATATTCCATCCTGGAATGCCGAAGGGGTAACCTCTCCCGAAGAAATGGTGTTGATCACGCAGAGTTACAGGGAAGTGGGACAGATCATGTCTTCCTATGTGGGTATTGTCCGTTCGGATTTGCGTTTACAAAGAGCCCTTAACCGGCTGAATATCCTGTTCCGGGAAACCGAGGATCTCTTCCAGCGTTCTGTGGTATCGCGTGACATTTGTGAGTTGAGAAATATCATCAAGGTGGGATATATGGTTATTAAACAGGCTATGGCGCGAAAAGAGAGCAGGGGATTGCATTATACTGTGGACTATCCCGGTCAGGATCCCGGTTCGGTGCTTTAAGAAGCTGTTTTGAATTTTTTCGTCCATTGTTTTTTAGCCATTTTTTGATGGATTTGGATTTTCATTGATTGAAATGTGGCGGGCCATTTAAAAGCAATGAAAGTTCAAAGGTGCGAAAAAGGGCAAAAACAAGCTCCCAGTTCCACAATGATTGAAAAAATGAAGACAATTAATATAAACGGTCAGCTAATTGATTTTTCCACACCGCGTGTGATGGGTATTGTGAATATCACCCCGGATTCCTTCTTTTCAGGCAGCAGGACAGAAGCCGCCCACGAGATCATAGAGAGATGTGCCCGGATAATCGGGGATGGAGGGACAATAATCGATGTGGGCGCGCAATCCACTTCGCCGGTCTCCCGGTTTCTCGATGCAAAAGAGGAGACCGAACGGCTGATGCCTGCGCTGAAGTTGATTCGTAATGAATTTCCCGATACGATCCTTTCCGTGGATACATTTTATGCCGATGTGGCGAAGGCGGCTGTGGAAGAGTATGGAGTGAATATCATCAATGATATTTCGGGAGGGCAGATAGATGATCGGATGTTTCCGGTTGTGGCCCAACTGAATGTCCCTTATATTCTGATGCATATGCGCGGTACCCCGCAGACAATGCAGCAGTTCACCCATTATGACAATTTTATGGAGGATATCCTCTATTATTTCTCCGAGCGTAAGGCAAAATTGAATCAGCTCGGGGTAAGTGATGTGATCATAGACCCCGGTTTCGGGTTCAGTAAAACAATCTCTCAAAATTATGAATTGATGGCTTATCTGAAATATTTTCATATCTTTGAGGAACCTATAATGGTAGGGATATCGCGAAAATCGATGATCTACAAGCTGCTCGGAACTACGCCTGAAGAGAGCCTTAACGGCACATCCGTGCTCAACGCGGTGGCGTTGCTTTCAGGAGCTGACATCCTGCGGGTACATGATGTGAAAGAGGCGGTGGAGTGTGTGAAAATCATCGAGAATGTAGGATTTGACTCATAAGGAAATATGTTCTCACATTTTGGAATAAAAGATTTCATTGATGTGGTGCTGGTGGCACTGCTTCTTTACTACCTGTTCCGGTTGGTGAAGATCTCGGGGATGCGTCCCCTTTTTCTGGGAATCCTGGTTTTCATGGTAATCTGGATTCTGGTCTCACGGGTATTTAATATGGTATTGCTCGGATCCATCCTTGACCAGTTTGTGAGCGTGGGGCTTTTCCTGTTGGTAATCCTTTTTCAGGATGAGATCCGGCGTTTCCTGATGTCTCTCGGTTCGAAAAAAGGGTGGAATTTTATCACAAAACTTTTCTTTCCCAGTGACAAGCAGAAGAGCGATAAGTCGTACCTGACGCCTATCGTGCTTGCGTGCATGAACATGTCAAGGACAAATACTGGAGCACTGATTGCTATTCAGGGTGATCTTCATTTAGGCCTTTACGAACAGACCGGTGAAATTGTCAATGCCGATATATCGTCGCGACTTATTGAGAATATTTTTTTCAAGAACAGCCCGCTGCATGACGGCGCCATGATTGTTGTCGGAAGGAAGATCAAGGCTGCGGGATGTATTTTACCCATCTCTCAGAATCCCAATATTCCCACTCATCTGGGATTGCGTCACAGGGCCGGATTGGGAATATCTCAGGAGACCGATGCGAAAGTGATCATAGTCTCCGAAGAGAGAGGAAAGATATCATTTGCCTCACAGGGACGGCTCAAAATGAATATTTCTCCCGAGGATCTCCAGCGGTTGTTATTGGGAGAGTGATGCCAATGTGCCAATGTGAATGATTTGCCAATAAGACTAATGTATTTGATTTAATGGGCACATTGGCACATTGACTAATTATCACATTCAATAATTATGATTTTAAAAGAACTTTCCCTTATTAATTATAAAAACCTGACTCAGGCAGATCTCACATTGTCTCCCAAGATGAATTGTTTCATTGGTGACAACGGGATGGGGAAGACCAATCTGCTCGATGCCGTCTATTACCTCTCCTTTTGCAGGAGTTATATGAATCCCGTCGATTCGCAGATCATAAGGCATGGCGAAGAGGTTTGCATGCTACAGGGAAAGTATGCGTTCGAAGATGGTACCCAAGAGGAGATCTATTGTGCTATCCGTCGCCGGCAAAAAAAGCAGTTCAAACGCAATAAGAAAGAGTATGAACGGCTTTCAGACCATATCGGACTGATCCCGTTGGTGATGATATCCCCGGATGATAATGAACTGATTACCGGTGGGAGTGAGGTGCGTCGCAGGTTTATGGACATGGCGGTTTCTCAGTTCGACAAGGAATACCTGCGCGCGTTGCTCAGATATAATAAGGCATTGCAACAACGGAACGTACTGTTGAAAAATGAGGAATCGCTCATCGATTTCACCCTGTTGGATCTTTGGGAGGAGCAGATGGCCGAGGCCGGTACATTTATTTACAGTAAAAGAAAAGAGTTTATAGAAGAATTTACCCCTATCTTCAACCAATTCCATGCGAGCATCAGTCAATCGGGTGAGCAGGTCTCTTTCAGCTATACCTCCCAGTTGAATGATGCTGATTTCCTGGGAAAGTTGAAAGATAACAGGCAACGTGATGTCTATCTCGGTCATACTTCGGTGGGGATTCACCGCGACGAATTAGAGATGCTGCTCGAAGACTATCCCATCAAAAAGGTGGGATCGCAGGGACAGAACAAAACCTATTTCGTTTCACTGAAGCTGGCACAGTTTCACTTCCTGCTCAAGAGAGGAAAAACCACACCTATCATGTTGCTGGATGATATTTTCGACCGGCTGGATGCGAAAAGGGTGGAGGAGATTGTAAAATTGGTCTCCGGCGCGGAATTCGGACAGATATTCATATCGGATACCAACAGAGGATCGCTGGATAAGATACTGGCGAGGATTCACAACAACTCCCATATCTATTCCGTAGTGGATGGAGAGATAACCCTGATGAGAGATTAGTCTGTATGCGGAGGAAAAATGCCCAATCGTTATCGGAGGCACTCTCGGATTTTTTTAATGAGAATAGCGTGCTGAGAGTAAAGATGGCACAACAACGTGTCATCAGGGGATGGAGTGAGTTGTTTGGGGAAGGGATCGCCAGATACACCGGTAATCTTTATTTCAACCGTGATACTCTTTACGTGCATCTTCATTCAGCGGTATTGCGTGCCGAACTGATGATGATCAAAGGGGAGTTGATTAAAAAACTGAATGACCATGCGCAGATGCCCGTGGTGCATGATATTGTGTTTCGTTAGAAAAAAGCGGAGACTCCTAAATAGAAACCTTCAGGGTGAGGAGAATTTGCGTGTTGCACTAGGTCGTAGTTCAACGTTATATGCGATCTTCCCAGACGGAAACCGGCCCCAACTACCAGTGAAGGTACAACTCCTTTGTCAGTTAAGGAATCCTTTGTCGTCCTGGAAGTCATTTCCGACCAGATATAATTGAGTTCGGGTTGTGCGAACAGGGCGATAAAATTTACCGGATAGAAATAACCAAACACGTTTGCCCCCAGTAGATTATTTCTTATTTCGTATTGGGAAGCGCGTGCCTTCGTGTAATAGTATTTTATTCCTGCTCCGGCCATAAGGTAATCATTGAATTGGTACCCTATTTGCGGCCCAAAACCCATATTCGTGTAGTCGCGGCTTATCGACAATCCCAGGTTGGCGCCAAAACGCAGTTTACTTTTGTCGAACGCGGCAGGCTGCCTCCCGGCGGTATGGATGTTCTCCCTGGGTAAAGACCCACTTGAAACCACCACATCCCTGGAACGATTGAGATGGATATTCCGTTCATCATCGGGTGATACCCTGATGGTATCGTATGTAATGGTCTGCGCGCCGGCTGACAGGGCGGCCCACAGGGAAAAAAGAAATAACACTCGTTTCATACGGCCATCGTTCTCAAGTCGCATGGCAGGCCAATCATCTTTTACTCTTCGGGCGTTCCCTCTTCCTGCTGGGGTTGAGCGGGGATCTGCGACGGAACGGGTAATTCCGGAGTTACATTCGGTGCTGTGGAAGGATTCAGCGGAGCCGGTTGCTCAACTTCTATCTGAGACCGCGGAACCTTTGAGTGTGAGGTGGTGTATTTGGCCGTGAGGATACTCAGGACAATGATCGTACCTGCCAATGTCCAGGTGAACTTCTCCAGGAAGTCAGTGGTTTTCCTGACACCCATGATCTGGTTCGATGATGCGAAGCCGCTTGCCAGTCCTCCTCCTTTGGATTTTTGCACCAACACGGCAAAGATCATCAGGATCGCTGCCAGTACAATAAGGATTGTGATGAAAATATACATATCTTATTTATCTTTATTTTTTGCGTTAATAATCAACAACTCAAGAAAACGAATTTGGTGCGCAAAGTAAACACTTTTTTTTGGAAAATTCAAACTTAACCTTTTAATTATTGTGAGCGCTTGTTCATATTTCTTTTGTTTGATATATATCCTGGCGAGTGTTTCCGTCAGGAATTCGCCTCCTTCTTCTTTTTGCTCTGTCTCCTGTTTCGTTTCAATGGGGGCTGTATCGTTGGGAACGAACAGTATGTCTGATTCCGCTTTTTCGATAAATGCATCGATAATATCATGGTGTTGCAATTTCTGGTATCCACTGTGATCAGGAGGGGCGGTCCCCCCGCCGAGCGATTTCAGATAGGAAAAATAGTCCGTCGTGGCCAGATTCAACGCTGCGTTTTCTACCGTAGGCTCAATCATCTCTCTTTCCCCGAGCGACGAAAGGAATGATTCAAGTAACTCTTCTGTCCTGTCGGCTCTTTTTAAGTGAATTCCCTTGTCTGTCTTCAGCAATTTCCCGTATTCCTCCCGGTAGATAAGGTAGAACAGTTTCCTTCTGTCATTGCACAAAACGGCTGTTCTGCCCAATTCCTCTTCATACCCCTGGTTGTCAATCAGATTTAAATTCTTTGTGTATAGTAGCCTGGCGGTATGAAAATAAGGATACTCTTTCACAACCGTTCGCAATTCTTCCAGCGTGGAAGCGTCCAGCCTTTCCGGATTTTCCATCCATCTGTATAGATCTTCCTTTTGCATACAATTACCAGTTTGACATGGTGGCGTTGAATATCTGATCTACAATTTCATCGATGAGCTCATTGAGAAGTCGGTCTTGTACTGAGTCAAACACCTCATTACTGGAGAAGGTGCGGTTCGCGGATATCCTCTCCTCTATTTCGGGATCATCCGTTTTATTATTCCGGAATCGCATCCTTACCGTCATGGTTAGTCGTGTTTCGGAAGCGAACGCGTCCTCCTGTACAGCCAGAGGTGTCAATTCATACCCTACAATCTCTCCTTCGATTTCCATATCTCCGTTTTGGTTTACCAGTTGCAGACGCGTGTTGCGGGTGAACATGTCCTTCATCGCCTCGTTGAACCGCTGTTCAAGAGGGGGATAAACCAATGGTGCCTGATTGACGAAGTGTCCTATCTGGAGTGTTTTGGTGAGATCATAGTTGATGGAGGTCCCCCTGAAGGAGTAGGATATACGGCATGAACTGACAGCGATCAGTAATAACAGGAGGATGAAAATATTTTTCTTCATAATCTTAACCTAAGAGTGAGTACTCCTTAATTTTGCGGTAAAGTGTACGTTCGGAAATACCCAGATCGTTAGCGGCCAACTTTCTTTTTCCATTATGCCTTTCCAGCGCTTTGATGATCATCTCCTTCTCCACATCACTGATTGATAACGCACTTTCTTCATATTCGGTAGCTTCCTGAATATTATTTGTCTCGGGTTGATCCAAAGTGATCTTTTTGGGCATGGCCTCATATTTCACCGGAACGGAAACCCGGGTGTGGTCGTTTGTGAGGATAGATGAGGAATGGTGCATTTCGTTCGAGGATGCATCATAGGAAGAATGTTGCGCCGAATCCTCCATAATGGTTTTCACCACACGTTTCAGGTCAGTGATATCCTTCTTCATGTCGAACAGCACCTGATAGAGTATTTCCCGTTCGTTGGCGAATGATTTCTGTTCCGATTCATGTATCTGATGTACCGAAACAGGTAACATTCCTACTTCATTGTTGGGCAAATACTTTTGCAGTATATCGGCTGTGATGAGGCGTTCCTGCTCGATGACCGAGATCTGTTCCGTGATATTCTTCAGTTGACGTACATTCCCTGGCCAGCGATAGCTTTTCAGTTTTTCTTTTGCGTCATCGGTCAGCGTGATGGGTGGCATCATGTATTTTTCAGCACAATCGCCCGCAAATTTCCTGAACAATAGAGGGATATCCTCTGCCCGGTCGCGTAACGGCGGAATGCGGATGGGTACTGAATTGAGACGGTAATAGAGATCTTCCCTGAATTTCCCTCTCTCTACTGCCTGCACCATATCGAGGTTGGTGGCTGCCACCACGCGTACGTTGGTTTTCTCCACTTTCGAGGAGCCTACTTTGATGAACTCTCCGCTCTCCAGCACGCGAAGCAGGCGTGCCTGTGTCGGGAGTGGAAGCTCGCCCACTTCATCGAGAAAGAGTGTGCCGCCGTCGGCCACTTCAAAATAACCTTTTCTGGTGCCTGTGGCACCGGTAAACGAACCCTTTTCATGCCCGAACAGTTCCGAATCAATGGTGCCTTCGGGTATCGAGCCGCAGTTGATGGCAAAATAGGGGCCATGCTTCCGGTTACTGTACTGGTGCACAATTTGCGGGAAATTCTCTTTTCCGGTACCGCTTTCCCCGGTGATAAGCACCGAGAGGTCGGTGGGAGCCACCTGTAAAGCAACGTCGATAGCACGGTCCAGCTTGGGGTCATTGCCAATGATCCCAAAACGTTGCTTCACCTGTTGTAAAGAGTGTTTTGCCATAAGCGTGCTGTTTTTTTGAATATTCAAAGATATGAACTTTTTCGTTAAGCGAGCGCGGAGCGAATTTACTTATCTCCTAAAGCGTAGGTTTCTTCCTTCAGGTATTTCCCCAAGCGTGGTATATCGTCTTTGAACGATGCTATCCTCTCCGGCATGATGGGATTCCCGAGAGTGACCACCATCTCTTTCCCTTTTTTGTTATATAATTCGTGACACAGCCTGAGGGTGCGGAATTTGTAACCGAATATCCTCGACAGGTAGAAAGAGGCGCTATTATGTCCGGAGATATGCATAGGAATGACCGGCACCTTCGATTTCTGGATGATTTTGATGGCCGCCGATTGCCACTCCCGGTCTTCAATCATCACTCTCCCTTTCTTGAAAAGGAGATTGGAAACTGCTCCCGCGGGGAAAAAGCCCAGTGGAAACCCTGACCGCACATGGGCGATACTCTCCTTGATGCCGGCATAGGTGATGCTGTCTTTTTCGGCATACCTCATCGGATTTACAGTGATAAAGTTTTCAGCCATGGTATCTATCAACCCCAGAATAACGTTCACCATCATTTTATACCGCCGAACCCGGCTGCCTACTGTCTCAATGGCTGCAATTCCGTCGACATGTCCGTAGGGATGGTTGGATACGGTAATAAAAGGACGATCCTGGAACTCATTGAGGAGCTCTCCATTTATCACAGTACGGATGATCCCGAGTTTATCCAGCACATCTTTACAGAAATCGGGCCCGGTAAGATGTTTAGACCGGTTGTAAATTTCATTCGGAACATGCAATGCGGATATTTTTATACCCAAGTCTATCAATTTGTCTCCGTATTTGCCCCTGAGCACGGGGTGCAGACTGCGCAACTCTTCGCGGCTGATCAGTGTTTCTTTCATTAATTCCGCACCTGTTTGGTTTATTTAATTCAAAAGCCACTTCATCCCGGATGATGTGGCAATTGAGTGAAAAATGTCGACAGTTTCAGTTTGTTATGAGAACTCTTGAATGAGTTTTATAATTTGTTTGCCGATTTCTTGCGCCTCCTCCATGGAATGTGCTTCCGAATAAACACGGATGATGGGCTCAGTGTTCGATCTTCTCAGATGCACCCATTTGTCGGGAAAGTCGATTTTCACTCCGTCGATGTCGGTTATCCGCTGGTCACTGAATATCTCTTTCACCTTATTCAGGATCCTTTCCGTGTCGATGCCGGGTGTGAGTTCTACCTTTTGTTTTGCCATAAAATAGGCCGGATATGACTTTCTTAATTCCGAAGGTGTTTTCCCCGATTTGGCGAGATAGGTGAGGAACAGGGCGATACCGGCAAGCGCGTCGCGGCCGTAATGCAAAGCAGGATAAATGACGCCGCCGTTACCTTCTCCGCCGATCACCGCCTTTGTCTCTTTCATTTTGGTTACCACATTTACCTCTCCAACAGCCGCGGCATTATATTCTCCGTTCCTGGCATGCGTGACATCTCTCAGCGCACGGCTGGAACTAAGGTTGGAAACTGTATTGCCGGGCGTGTGTTGCAAAACATAATCTGACACGGCCACGAGGGTGTACTCTTCCCCAAAGGGCTCACCGTCTTCACAATAGATTGCCAACCGGTCGACATCCGGATCCACGGCAAAGCCCACGGATGCTTTGGAGCTGCGTGTGAGTGATGCCAGTTCAGTGAGATGCTGTGGTAATGGTTCGGGATTGTGTGAGAAATTGCCATGCGGTGCACAGTGGAGCTTGAATATCTCCTTCACTCCCAAGGCATATAATAATTCAGGGACAGCCATTCCGCCGACAGAGTTCACGCAATCTATTGCCACCCGCAAGTTGGCAGCCTCTATGGCTTTTTTATCCACTAAATCGAGTGACAGGATTTGTTGGATATGTTCGTGAAGGTATTGCTTCTGGGTGACTTTCCCCAGCTCATCGACAGGAGAGAATAGAAAATCTTCCGATTCGGCGATCGAGAGAATTTCTTCTCCCTCGGCCGCGCTGAGGAATTCCCCGCTGCTGTTTAACAGTTTCAGGGCATTCCACTGTTTGGGGTTGTGGCTGGCTGTAATAATGATACCTCCCGCGGCATTTTCCTTTTCAACGGCGATCTCTGTGGTGGGGGTTGTGGCCATTCCAATATCGGTAACATCACATCCCATTCCTATCAACGTGCCGGTGATGATACGATGTACCATCTCCCCCGAAACACGCGCGTCTCTCCCTACTACGATACAGGGATTTTTCTTTGCTGATAAACCACCTTCAACGGAACGGAGCGTGATCGATTTTTTGATAAATGCCGCATAGGCAGCTGTGAATTTTACGATATCGAGCGGGGTCAGATTTTGGGTGACTCTCCCGCCGATGGTTCCTCTTATCCCGGATATGGATTTGATTAATGTCATAAAAGATTCCCTTTATCAATGATATATTTTGATGCTGATTTAAAGATGCCAGCCGCGGATAATACCTGTTTCTTTTGTTTATGGGATGATTGCCGGAATATGATCACCACTGGGTTTCGAATCTGTATTCCACCTGTTCGTAATAGGTAGGTTGATAATTGGATTGGTCGTACGACGAACCCATCTCGAAAGGAATGATCAGTTTTACTTTTCCCCGATGGCCCACATAGGACAGGGGGACAGCCCATCCTGCGGTTGCACTTGAATAGGCGCTCAATGTTGTCGAATTAACCCGACCAAAATATTCCAACACTTCGGGAGAGGTGCTCTGGTAATTGGAGTAGCGGGTCGTGTCGGTGGTTGCAAAATAATGCAACCCTTTAAAACGGATATATATTTTCTCCCTCCATTGAGGCCTGTGAGTAGTGTCGCCAAGCTCAATGATATTAAAATAGACGCCTGTGTTCGGATCTTTATAAAATTCATTCTCATCGAATACACTATTTGCCGGAAATTCCCTGAGGATCTCGAATTTATTTTTCGATATTAAGAGATCAATCGCCTTTTTCTCGTCTTTGAGGTAGTCAGCGTATGTTTTCCTGTTATTGCAGGAGGTGGTCAGGATCACTAAACTGACAAAGGTGAGAACTATGGAATGGAATAGTTTCATATGATTTTCAAATAAAAAATTAAAAGTGAAAAATTAAAAGTGAAAAGAGGAATGTTTGCGATGTCCGGTGTTTCTTCATTAGCCACCTGATTTTTCATTATTCACCATTCATTTTTCATTTTACCAATAGCCTACAAAAATACACAATCTGCTCCAAATAAACAGAGGTTGCGCTGAAATAAACATTATCGATTCTTAAAAATGGGTTAAAGCTTGTCTGCCATACATTTTAATTTCTCTTCGTAGGACTTTAATCCTTCCTTGAAAACCCGGATTGCTTCTTCAAAAGTGCCGTAGAATTCTCCTCCCGAGGCATTGAGGTGACCTCCTCCATGAAAGAAATCGGCTGCGAATTCATTACAGGGGAAAGATTTCTGGGAGCGGAATGAGAGTTTGATAAGATCATCATCTTCCCGAATAAAGGTGGAGAAGAAAATACCCTTGATACTGAGAGGATAATTCACGAAACCCTCAGTATCTCCCTTGCTGAAACGAAACTGAGCCTGGTCTTCCTTGGAGAGATAAAGAAGTGCCGAATGCAGTTCTGGATACACTTCCATTCGTTGCGATAAGGTGAATCCAAGCAGGCGAAAGCGTTCTTCGGAGTAATTGTCGAATACCAGTGAATAGATGGCATCCTTATTGATGTTTTTTCGAAGTAACAGGCTGATGATCTCAAAAATCTCGGGATCGTTTGAATTGTATGTGAAACTGCCGGTGTCGGTCATCATACCGCAATAGATACATTCCGCCTCTGCCTGTGTCACCTCCTCATATTTTCCCGCCTGCAAAAATAATCTGAACAGGAGTTCGCTTGTGGATGATATTTCGGGATGTGATATTGTAATGTCGAAATTTTCTCCGGGAAGAAGATGATGGTCAATCAGGATTTTTTTTGCGGGAGATTTATCCAGGAAAGGGGCCATATCTCCCACTCTTTTGGATATGTTGTAGTCCAGCGAAAAGATGAGATCGGCATGCATGAGTAGATGTTGGCCGGCAGCGGGGTTATATTCATATACTTCAATTTCCCTGGCTCCCGCCATCCATTTCAGGAAATAGGGAAACGAGTTGGGTACAACGATCTTTACGTTTTTGTTTCTTCTCTTCAGGAAATGGTAGAGTGCGAGTGAAGAACCCAATGCGTCGCCGTCGGGAGAGCGGTGGGTGGTGATGACGATCTTTTCCGCCTTGGCGATGGAATCCATCACCTGCTCTACTTTTTGGGGCTGAATCACATTTGAGATCGATACTGTGGAATTCATTTTTGTCTCTGTCATTTGATAGGGCGACAAAATTACTAAAAATTTAGCGAAAAGGCGCCTTTTTCCGTTACATCGTGTACCTCTATGCCCAGGGCTCCACACTCTTGTGCTATTCTGAGGGCCGCATAACGGGGTAGTGAGCTGTCCAAGACAATCTTCGTGGGACGAAACAGGAGGAGCAACTGTCCGGTATCAAAGGATGCCTGCTTTGAGAGGATCAGAATATCTAAAGGATACTGCTTATCCGCATGATAAATAGTGAAATCCGCATCCGATAGCAGGAAAATCCGCTTTTCAGGATGAGAGATGAAACTGTTTTCCGGGATCTCTGTAAAATGTCGTTTGTTATTATGAAAGATAGCGATCTCACTTTGGCCGGGACTATTGAAGACGGTGAGTTGCCGCGGCGGGAGGGTCAGGTTTTTGTAAGTGAGTGTGAGTTGAAAGAGCAGTAAAGCTGCCAGGGAGGTAATAAGCGTTCGGCCATGGCGTGAAAAAAGAAACCGGGTAAAAGAGTAAATGAACAGCAGTAGCAGTATAAGTTGGAGAAAGGATATTTTTTTGCCGGCAATCTGGGCAAAAGGGATTGACTCGGAGATGTAGACGATTCTCAATAATAGTTCTATCAGGTTTTTTTCCACCCATTGAAAGAAAGTATACAACACCGTGATGAGATCCCATTCTAAGGAACGGAGTAATCCAAAAACAATAAGAGGAAAAGTTACATACATAATGATGCCGACCAGAGGCGCGACCAGCATATTGGTGATGAAAAACCAGGTGGGGAATGTGCCGAAATGGTAAAGTACCAGGGGAAAAACGCCTAACTGCGCCGCTGTGGTGATACAGAACAGATTCCATATATATTTCACAACTTTGTTCGGGGGGCGGTAGAGCCGGTTTAGTGACGGATTAAAAAAGAGGATCGCGAACACGGCGGCAAAACTCATCTGAAATCCCGCGTCGAACAGATAAGATGGCTGGAAAATGAGAATAAGAAACGCTGCCGCGGCCAGTGAATTATAGGTAAATCCGCCACGATGATACAGTTTTCCCAAGCCAAACAGGGTAAGCATGACGGCCGCGCGGACGATTGATGCCGACATCCCCACTGTGAACACAAATGCCCACAGGGTTAAAATAACCAGCCATTGACGGACAATGAATCCGTAGCCGCTTTTTCCAAAGAACGAGAACAATAGGTTGAGAAGTGCATACATGATTCCCACGTGTAGGCCGCTTAATGCCAGTACATGGGCTGTCCCCGATGCCCTGAAAGCCTCTTGCAGATCGTTGGAGAGGTGTTCCTTGTAGCCGAGGGTAAGTGCGCAGATAAATGCGTATGCGTC
This sequence comes from Proteiniphilum sp. X52, assembly GCF_003712195.1. Lineage (GTDB taxonomy): Bacteria > Bacteroidota > Bacteroidia > Bacteroidales > Dysgonomonadaceae > Proteiniphilum. The sequence continues at coordinate 57,290 of NZ_RDSD01000005.1, forward strand.
GTTTTCCAGGTCGAATGAACGATAGAAGTCGAGTGCCCTGGCCCTGAACCGTTGAGTCATAATCGGGATGCTTTTCGTCTCCCTGCCGGTCCTCCGCCAGTCAACCGCGGGAATATAGCCTGCCCCTGCAAACCCTTTGTTCCTCATATATCCGGCATAATCAAAATCATCCGGATTGCCAAAATTCCTGAATGGTTCTACTTTGGACAGAAAGACTATTTCATCGCCGGGATTCAAACCTCTGGCTTCATCGGTTTGCTCTAAATAAAGAATCACCTTCTTTGCTCCGGGAGAGGCTGTTCTTACGTTGACCGCGATACTCCGCGGTTTCACCTCCGGGATGTCGAGCACCACACCGAGGTCATATTGGTTGTAACCCGCAGGAGAGAGTTCCGCGGACTCAACATGCTGCCGGAACTGGTATAGAGACAGGGAAAGGATGAAGAGGCAGACACCGGCTCCGAACAGCCATCTGAGCCTGAATTGGTCGTCCGGGCGGATAAAGAATGATAACAGCATAAGTGACAACCCGGCCAGCGCTACCGGTAACGATACGGATAGAATTCCGGGAAAAATAGCTCCCGCAATGATACCCACAATCAAGGGAAGCAAAAGGCGGAAAAAAGGTGTTTTTCCGATCAATGCATTCATAAAGATCAGGCTGGTTCGTTAAGCAATAGATAGGGCAATAGATAGGCGGAAACATTTCTGCTGCATTATGCCATGGTGAATGCTCCGTGAAAGAAAAGCCGGACACCTCCTTTTTCTCGGTAAAAGGCTATTTCACAGCATTTTTAATTGGTGGATGGTTTCCTCGGGATGCTCAGAAGAGAATACGAAACTACCGGCAACCAACACATCGGCACCCGCATCCACCAACTTTTTGCCTGTTTCCAGATTGATTCCACCATCCACTTCAACCAGGGTAGAAGTTTGCCGCCGCAGGATCATCTCTTTGAGCATGGCTGTCTTCCTGATGGAATGCTCAATAAATTGTTGCCCGCCAAACCCGGGGTTTACTGACATCAAAAGTACCATGTCCAGGTCGGGAAGGATATCCTCGAGTACCGAGACGGGGGTATGCGGATTCAGTGTGACAGCCGGCTTCATCCCTTTTTTCCTTATCTCCTGTACCACCCGGTGCAGGTGTATACAAGCCTCGTAATGCACATTCATGTAGGTCGCGCCCGTGGCCGCGATTTCATTGATGAACTTTTCAGGTTGCACGATCATCAGATGGACATCCAGCGGTTTTTGGGTCGCCTTTTTCAAGAGATCGATCACTGGAAATCCGAAGGATATGTTGGGCACGAAAACTCCATCCATGATATCCAGGTGGATCCAATCGGCCTGGCTGCGATTCAGCATTTCGAGGTCTCTCTCAAGGTTCATAAAATTAGCCGCCAACAGCGACGGCGCTACCATTGTGCCCATATGTTTCAAAGTTTGTAGATTCAAAGTTAGTAAAAAATGATCACAGGGCAAAATCGTCTTTTTCTTCTCTTGAAGGAAAAAATCAAAATCAATTTCAAAGGCCTTACTTTCACCGGGTTGTAAAGAAGGAGTAATCGCCTAGGACATCCCTGTTCATATTGGCTACCGCTTTTGCCGTACTGCCTGAAACCGGAGTTCCGGCCACTTCTGTGACATCGGCGCCATCAAGACTGACAGGTATTCCCCATCCGTCTGTCGTTTTAGGCCCATAGAGGTTGGATTCGGATGTGTTAAGATAGAAATCCCCGATATTGCCGAGGCTGGCAGGTGGAGCGACCATACCTCTGTAAATAGTGTTTCGGTGGTCACCTTTGACCGTTTGGATTCCTTGCAGATCCTGTTCGTTTTGCGAACTGTCACTTTCTCCTAAAATTACACCGGTAGTAAATAATGCGCCCACACCTGCCGCACTCAAAAAAAGAATTACTTTTTTCACTTCGCTTGATTTTTAATAAAATGTCATTCACCAAAGAAAAGGCATTCGCAAACATAATAGGGATGGGGGTTGAAATGGTAGGATTTTTCATTCGAAAATTTGTACAAATCACGCATTAACAAAAAATCTATTTGCATTATTTGTGCAGGAAATAAGTTTAAATGATTGATATTGAGAAAACAAAAAGTGCAATTTCACCGGGAGTTGTCCGCGGTCATACCGGTGCTGCACGGCCGGTGGCTAAACGCCGGTATTGAGATGGAGTTACTTTGGTGTGTTTTTTAAAGAAACGTGAGAAATAAGCGGCATCGTAGAATCCGCATTCCGCCGCTATGTCTGCAATAGATTTATCCTCTGACCTCAATTTCTTCTTGGCGTAGTCGACACGTATATTAGTAATATATAGAGATGATGTGTGTCCAGATATGGCATTCAGTTTCCGGTTAAGTTGCGAAGGGCTTATACACAGTTTTTCCGCAAGTGCTATCGAGGAAAAGTCGGGATTATGCATTTCACGGTAAATAATATCTGTTGCCTTCTGGAGAAATTCCATATTGACATCCTTTACCGGGGGAGCATCTTCCTTGAAGATTGTGCGCATGTATTTTTTCTTGAGTAGCCGCCGGTTTTCGAGCAACGTTTCAATCTGTACCAGCAATTCCTCGGGATGGAACGGTTTTCGTATATATGCATCCGCGCCATGCTTCAACCCTTTCAGTTGGTCGTCCATGCCACTTCTTGCCGTCAGCAGAATTATGGGGATGTGGTTTAGCAGTTCCGAGTTGCGAATGTCGTTGCAGAATGTCAACCCGTCTTTGTTCGGCATCATGATATCCGAAATAATTATATCCGGAACCAGTTCGTTGGACAATTTCAAACCTTCCTCCCCGTCCCGTGCCATTATGGTGTTGTATTTGGGCGAGAGGAGCGCTTTTATGTAAAGTACCACATCTTCACTATCTTCAATCAGCAGGATCGTCGCCTTCACACTTGTTTTAGGTGATTTTCCCTTTTCGTGTGACCTTACAAGCCGGCTGTTTCGTTGTGCTATCCGGGTGGCTTCGGTTGGGAGGGGTTGTGGCCTCTCCTGCGGCTTCCATACCGGCAAAATCCATTCTTCCGATTGTCGCAACGGTAATGTTACGGTAAATACGGACCCTTTTTTTTCCTCGCTCTCTGCCGTTATTTTTCCGCGCATGATTTCCACCAGTTGACGGGTATAATTTAAACCGATGCCACTTCCTCTTTTTTTATCGGATTGACCGCTCTGATAAAAAAGTTCAAAAATCCGCTCTATCTCTTCTTTCGCAATGCCTTTACCGGTATCGGTGACTTTCAGTACGACCTCCTTGTTTTTGACCGTTGAAAGCGATACCGAGACCTCATCACCCGGGAGGCTGAATTTCAAAGCATTCGACAATAGATTTTGCAGGATATCATCGATGTAGTGTGGCACAAAATCCATTTCAATAACCGGTTCGCTACAGGAAAAATAGAACCTGATATTGTTGCTTTGCGCGTACAGGCGGAACGAATCAACCATCATCTGCACATAAACGCATATATTTCCTCTTTGCCATTCAGGGTTGTCCATGCCCGCGTTTATTTTTGCCATGTTCAGCAATTGATTTACCAATGTAAGCAAGTGTGTGCCCTGTCGGTCTATGGCTTTAAGGTAATAGCTGGACTCGGCCTGAGTGGAATTTTTCTCTTCCTGTAAATGTCTGCTTAAACCCAGGATTACGGTGAGTGGCGTGCGGAATTCGTGGGTGATGTTTGTGAAAAAATTGGTTCTTAACTGGGTGAGCCTCTGGAGTATCTTGTTGCTTCTGGTGCGATGCCTGTAAGCATAAAAAAGAGTCGCCGACAAGAGTATGAGGAGGGAGACAATGATAAAAGAAGCCGTGAGGATAATTTTTTTCTGCCGGGTTTCCATCTCGTTGCGTATGTTCAGTTGGGTTATGTATTGTCTGTTTTTATCCCGCTCGTAGTTTACGCGTGTGTCGATGATATGATTCATTTTCTGTGCATTACGGACACTGTCTTGATAAGCCTCGCTGAGTTTGTAATTCTTTAGTGCGTCGGAGAAATTGCCCTGCTTTAGGTTATATTGATGCAACAGGTCATATGTTTGCGAAAGATGTTGCGGCGATTCAATGTGGTTCGCTGCTTCTTTTGCCAGATCAATCTGTTTTTTGGCTGCCGCAAAGTCATTTTTCGCCAACCGGATGCGTGCTATCGCCAGGCAGGCCTCCAGCCAGTGCCATGTGTCAGAAATATTACCCATGATTTCGTAAGCCTGTTGGTATTCAGATTCCGCTTCATGGTAGTGCTCCTGCAATTCGTGGATATGGCCGAAATGGATATGGCACAAGCCGATTCCCAACTGTGATTGGGCAATCTGGTTTTGCTCCATGGAATACTGATAATAGGTAAAGGCTGAATCATACATCTGTTTTTCCTGGAAAATTACTCCGATATTGGCGTAATTCATCGCTTGTCCTACCGGGCTGTTCAACGCTTTTTCTTCCGCGAGCGCTTCACGGAGCAACTTTTCGGCTTCATCGTAATTGTCGAATGAAAGATAAATGTTACCAATGCCGTTCAACGCCATCACACGGTTTTTCCTGCCTTTGTATTCATTTCTTCCGGAATAGGATTCGGCCATTTGCAGTGCCTGGTAATGATACCCGGAGGCTTCCGCGAAGTCTCCTATCCGCCGGAAATCGGTCCCCAAATTATTCAGGGCTTCCGTAATACCGAGGGTGTCTTTTATATTGTAGGCGGCAATCAATCCCTGTTGATGATACGAGATGGCATTCGAGAAATCGGACATCTGCCGCATCCGTTTCCCTAACTCCCTGCAGAGTATGGAAATGGCCACTTCGTCCTGAGAAGCAATACGCTCTTCCAGCAATATACGCATAGAGTCGGTAGGGAAATCCTCTGATATCTTATCTTCCCATTCCTTCTTGTATTCTTCTGAAAATTGTTGTCTTTTATCGTCTTGCGCACATGAAAAAGTTAAGAATAGGACAAGCAAGATTACACCTGTTTTTAAAAGAGCAGATATCCCGCTGAAAACGCAGACAGCGTATTGAGTTGAAAATCCTAATGGTAAGCGCATTCCCATGATTTATTGTGCAAATGTAATCAAAATATCAAATCCGCAAACAAGACCTGAAATTTTAACTAATAAAAAGAAAGAAACCGGCAGGGATATAAATGAAACCTATTTTTTATTTCAAATACCTATAAGTAGGGATAAAACCGCGCTACTTGTGGTTATTGTTATTCTTTTACTAATTTTGCGTCGGAAAAGGAAGAGCTAACTGTTAGAACCAAGAATCAAGAACCAAGAATCAGTTTAAAAACAATGTGTTATCCGGAATCCGAAGTCGTTTTTCAACATGAGAGCATTGGGCAAATTGGCGAATAAGAGCCAGAGATAAGGCCGATGGTTTTATTTCAGCGGTCATACCTGCTGGTTTGTTCGGATTCTTTTTTTTGTTTCGCATAACTTGCCTTCCGAGAAACTGTTTTGAATTTCACGAGAAATCATATCACACTTGTTTTCCACTCTTTCATCTTGTTTTTTGCCCTTTTCCCCGCCTTCGAATTTTCACTTCTTTCAAGTAGCCCGCCACATTGCAATAAATGAAATTCCAAATCCATCGAAAAATGGTTAAAAGACAATGGATGAAAAAATTCAAAACAGTTTCTAACTTATTTGGTAAGATTAGAACGCTCGCAAAGACCTTTTTATTGCAACAGGTTGAAAAAAAAGCAAAAAACACTTTTCATCAAACCTTTTTACATATCTTTGTCGTGATTTAATTATAAAAAAGAATGAAAATGAGAAAACTAGTTTATCTTTTTATTGCTGTTAGCGCGCTTTTTTCGTGTCAAAATAACAATAAATATACAATCCAGGGTACCGTAACCGGTGATGCTTATGAAGGAACCAGCGTTTATTTGCAGCAAATGACCGAGAATGCGATGGTGGCAACCGATTCGGCTATTGTCCAAAATGGGACTTTCTCTTTCTCGGGAATGGCTGATACCGCGGTGCTTCGTTTTATCGCACTGGATGAGACTGTGGATCCGCAACAAGAACGCAGAATACCGGTATTGGTGGAACCGGGCAAACTGGAAGTGACTTTCGATACCGTAGTTACGGTAAAAGGCACAAAAATAAATGATGCTTATACCAATTTCAGGTTGCAACAAAGAGAGCTGGTGCAAAATATCAGAAGTATTATAGGACAATACAACAGCCAAAATGCGGCAGGCACAATGACTGAAGAGCAGGATGCCCAATTGCAACAATCTTACGAAGAAATCAATAAGCAATTGACCGATCTCAATTTCAATTTTATCAAGGATAACATTGATAATAAACTGGGCGAATTTGTTTTTCAAAACTCTTCTTCCATGTTTGAGGCAGAACAGCAAAAAGAGATCCTTGATCTTGCCGGCGAAGAATTCAAATCCACAGAGAGGATTCAACGTGTGAGAAAGAGACTTGAAAATCTTGAGAATGTGGCCGTGGGTAAGAAATTTGTTGATTTTACTTTGAAGGATACTGAAGGGAATGAGGTTTCTCTCTCCGATTATGCCGGTAAAGGGAATTATGTGTTGGTCGATTTTTGGGCTGCCTGGTGCGGACCTTGTCGTCAGGAGATGCCTAATGTTGTTGCGGCATATGACAAATATAAAGCAAAAGGATTTGAGGTGGTAGGCGTGTCGCTTGATCAGGAACATACACGTTGGGTACAGGGAATCAAAGATTTGAACATGACCTGGCCGCAAATGTCCGATCTGCAGTACTGGGACAGTCCGATAGTGGATCTGTACGCTATACAGGGAATACCCCATACTATACTTCTTGACAAAGAAGGCAAGATTATTGAAAAGAATCTGAGTGGGAAAGCCCTGGATGCCAAATTGGCTGAGTTGATGCCTTGAGAGAGCGGGTATAAACCCTATATGCCTCTTCGCTGGAAACCGGCAGAGAAGAGAGTCTGTCTCACTAATTTGAGGCAGGCTTTTTTTATATTTATAATTCAAGTTTAACCCAAGGGCTGATGTATGTGCAGTCATCGTGGAACAAATGTATTCTTTTTATTGTTCTAATGATTGTTCTTCTAGAAATTCTAATATGCTATAAATATCAATGGTTCCACTAAAGTTAGATATTTGCATTTTAATTTACTATTTCAAGTTTTATTGCATTATTCGCTTATCGAAATAGTGCTTAGTAGTTCCATACACCGAAATAAAAAAATAGAATAATCATATGAAACAACTCAAAGTACGTCAATTAGCCTCACAAAAAATCCATATAAAAGAGGAAACCCGAAATTTTTATAATGGAATTTTTATTGATTTGGGAGAGTTGGTCATTTTTTCCATAAACGTAATAAAACAATTTTTTCGTCCGCCTTTTGAGCATAGGGAATTGATAAAACAAGGCTTTCTGCTGGGGAATAAATCTTTCGCCCTGGTGGGTGTGACCGGTTTTATAATGGGATTAGTATTAACCATGCAGATGAATCCGGTTTTAGCGGATTTTGGCGCTCAAACTTTATTGCCGAGTGCTATTTCTGTGGCAATGGTGCGTGAGTTGGGCCCGGTGATAACAGGACTTATTTGTGCGGGGAAAATGAGTTCCGGTATTGGAGCCGAGATTGCAGCCATGAGAGTAACCGAACAAATAGACGCCATGGAAGTTTCGGGAACGAATCCTTTGGGTTTTGTGGTTGCCAGCCGTGTGTTGGCAACAACCGTAACTGTTCCTCTCCTGGTTATTTTTGCCGATGCATTCAGTTTTTTGGGAGCCTTTCTTGCTGTAAATGTTTTCGAAGACACCTCCGCTACCCTGTTTATTGACAGAGCTTTTGCCATGCTGGGTTTCCGGGATCTGATCCCCGCTACCATAAAAACACTCTTTTTTGGTTTTTTTATCGGACTGATAGGTTGCTATAGAGGTTATAACGCGGGAATAGGAACAGAGTCGGTGGGAACCGCGGCCAATTCGGCGGTGGTAGTGGCTTCCCTTACTATTTTCGTGATAGACTTGATTTTTGTTTTAATCACCAATATTCTCTGATTTTGTATGGAAAGGGAAGAGGTAATTGTGGTAAAGGAGCTATGTAAATCTTTCGGGGATAAGCGTATCCTTCGGGGGATTGATCTGGTGCTGCATAAGGGTGAGAATTTGGGTATTGTCGGCAAATCGGGCACGGGAAAATCGGTACTTACAAAATGTATAGTGAGATTAATAGAGCCTGATGCGGGTGAGATCAAGGTCCTTGGAACTGATGTCCTGGCTTGTGATACTATTGAACTGAACGAGATAAGGAAAAAAGTGGGTTATCTTTTTCAAGGAGGTGCGCTGTATGATTCAATGAGTGTAAGGGAAAACCTGCTTTTCCCGATAAGAAGAACCCAATTTATAGATAAAAAACAAGATAGTGACGAATTGGTGGAAAAATCCTTGAGAAGTGTGGGGTTGTTGGATGCCATAGACAAGATGCCCGCAGAATTATCGGGTGGGATGAAAAAAAGAATAGCTTTGGCAAGAACCCTGATATTAAAGCCTGAGATTATTCTATATGATGAGCCTACCACCGGTTTGGATGCCGTCACATCAGGAGAGATCAGTGAGCTTATCATCAAAATAAGGGAGGAGTATAATACTGCATCCATTATCATTACCCACGATATGAAATGCGCCAAAATTGCTACCGACACAATCAGAATTATGCAAGAAGGGGTTTTTGTCGTGGAGGGTACGTATGATGAGCTAAGCAGGAGTGCGGATAAAGAAATACGTGATTATTTTATATAGTAATAAAAAAGATAACAGACAGTTATGAAGAATACAAAAAAAGCTTTGCGCTTAGGTATTTTTGTTGCAGCGGCATTGATTTTATTTGTTGTGGCCGTATATTTAATAGGGAGCAAGGGAAACTTGTTCAGCCCTACCAAGGATGTGTTTTCATCATTTAAAGATATACGGGGTCTGGTGGAGGGAAACAATGTCAGGTTTGCAGGCATCAATGTGGGTACGGTGAAAAACATTCGCATTATATCCGATACCTCTGTTGTGGTGACAATGTCAATACGTGAAGATTATTCAAAGTATATTTATAAGAACTCCAAAGTACAGATCGGACAGGAAGGTTTGATGGGGGGAAAGATCGTGCTGATCTCTTCCGGAACTCCCGAAGCGGGGGTAATTGAGGATAATGACTTCCTGGCTGTGGCCGAGGGACTGGATGTGCAGGGGATGATAGCCCAGGCCCAGACGATGCTTAGGGAAGCCACCCAAACCGTATCGAATCTTAATTCGGTGACTGATAAAATCAATGAAGGCGACGGAGATATAGCCCGTTTGTTGAATGGCAATGATTTAACTACCCAGTTGGGCATTGCCGCCCGTAAGTTGAATAGCTCGATGTCCGACGTGAACGAAATAACGAGGAAAGTAAGCAATGGACAGGGAGATTTAGGTAAGCTGATTAGCGACGATGCCATTACAGACCAGTTGTCAGGCATCATGGAAAACCTATATGCCACCTCCGTAAAAGCCGATGGAGTTGTTGGCGAGTTGCAGCAGACAGCGCATGCTATAAATTATGGAGAAGGTGTTTTACCCCGCTTGCTTCACGACAAAGAATTGGGATTGAGTGTGGATACGGCCCTCACAAGGGTGGACAAGGGTGTTTTTGAGGTTACCAGAGCAGCCGAGACCATAGCAGACAGTTGGATCTTCAGGTTGTTTTCGAAAAAGAAAAAAGATGTCAACAAACCGCCCCAATCTGTACCCGTGAAAAGGCAGTCCAAAGAGTTTGAAGTTCACCCGGGAGATACCATCATAGTGCCGATGACGGAATCGGCCGATCCCGAAATAAAAAGAAGCGAAAATTGAATGGGTGAACCCTTGGCTTAACGGAAATATTCATTCCCTTCGGGTGTTTAATGATTATTTTAAACATGCCGGTTTCATGTTAAATTCTTTCAAAGTTGGGTAAATTCATCTTAGCCCATACCCTGAAACTGTTTTCAATACGAAATTTATATCTACTTTTGTAAAAAACAATTCGTATGGCATTACATAGAAAGCAGTTTTTTTTTCTTTTTTGGATTCTGATGCCGGCTCTGTTTGTTACAGCGCAGCCGCTGTCGGCTCAAAACAGGAAATTTACCGTTGTGATTGACCCCGGTCATGGGGGTAAGGACCCCGGAGCTGTAGGATCGAGTTCCAAAGAGAAGGATATTGTACTTTCGGTAGCCCTGAAGCTGGGGAAGCTCATCGAGAATAATCATCCCGATGTGAATGTTGTATATACGCGAAAAGAGGACCGGTTTGTGGAGCTGAATCGCAGAGCCGGGATTGCCAATAAGGCACATGCCGACCTGTTTATATCGCTTCATTGTAATGCTCTCGACCGCAGGAGGACATCTCCACAGGGAGTGGAGACTTTCGTGTTGGGGTTGCACAGGAGCAAAGACAACCTGGATGTTGCCAAGACGGAGAACTCGGTGATTATGTACGAGGAGGACTATTCAGTCAAGTACGAGGGGTTTAATCCGAATGAGCCGGAGTCTTATATTATTTTTGAATTCATGGCCAATGAGTTTCTCGACCGGAGTGTTTATTTCGCCACTATGGTACAGAACCAGCTGGTTACCAATTCGAAGAGGATCAACAGGAATGTCCGTCAGGCCGGATTTCTCGTTTTGAGGCAGGTGGCCATGCCAAGTGTGCTCGTGGAGTTGGGATATATCAGTAACAGGGAGGAAGAGAAATACCTGCAGAGCGGGAGCGGCCAGAGTTCGCTCGCAGCAAGTATTTATAATGGCTTCAAAGAGTATAAGCGGGAGTACGATAAGAAGAGTTATGTGTTTACTAACGGTGGAGCACAGCATCCGCAGTCCCAGGAAAGCCCCCTGCCGCCTCAGGCGGTGGGTGGAAAAGAATACAGGGTCCAGTTTCTTACTTCATCCAGGAAGTATGAGAACGGTGCTTCGGTGTTCAAAGGGTTAACCCCTGTCGACTATTATACCGATGGCAAGACTTATAAATATACATATGGGCGCACAACCGATCCTGAAGAAAGCCGGAAATTATTGCGCAAGGTGCGGAAGAATTTCAAAGATGCTTTTATTATCGAGTTCGAAAACGGAGAACGGGTGAAATAAACAGATTTTCAATATATGAGAACCAAATTAAGCAGGAATGCTCTTATCGGACTGGCTTTTATCGCCAGCCTTGTCATGATTTATTTCGGGATCAATTTTCTGAAAGGGATGAATGTTCTCAAAAAACAGAATCAGTATTATGCCCTGTTTGACGACGTGTCGAAGTTGTTGATCTCATCACCTATCTATGTGAAAGGTTATCAGATAGGGCTGATCAATAAGATCGAGATGGTGAGTGATGATCCGATGCGTTTCTCCGTGGGGCTTAACCTCTCGGAGGACATACGGATCCCGAAAGGGAGCCACCTCGAATATGGTCTCGACCTGTTCGGGGCCTCTACGGTAAATCTCATAATGGCAAAATCCGATGTCTATCTGCAAAAGGGAGATACCCTTACGGGCGGAAAAGAGGCCGGGTTGATGGACGGTGTGGCGACTGTGATGCCCAAGGCCGATTCCATTCTGCTAAGGGTGGATTCATTGATCTATTCTCTACAAAAAATCGCGGCCAATCCTGGCTGGGAACAGTCGATTAAAGGGATTGGCAGTACGGTGGAGCAACTCCATCACTCAAGCCAAAGCCTCAACAGGATGATTGCTCCCCTGGAACGGGAACTCCCCGAGATCAGCAGGAATCTCACCGCTGTTTCTTCAGATTTGAAAGAGGTCAGCAAGGAACTCAGCGGGATGGATATGGCGAGCACGTTCGCGTCTATCGATGAGACAGTAAACAACCTGAAACTACTCACAGCCAAAATCAATAGTGACGATAATTCTCTCGGGCTGCTGCTGAACGATACCAAACTACATGATAGCCTCAATGTGACAATTGATACGGCAACCAAATTGTTAGAAGATATTCGGCAGAATCCGGATCGTTATTTGACCATACGATTACGTCTTTTCTAGAGGACGAAAGTTTTGGATTGATACCCTTCCGGTAATTTAAATAGAATTATTCTAAATAATGCCTTGTCCGGGAATGGAGGTGAACTCTTTGGTTTGATCGAAGCTAAGCAGCAATATCGTGCCTTTTTGGATAATCGTAAAGTAATTGCAGGCTTTTTATATCCTATTGTCAATCAGTCCTGTTTAATATTGATTCACTATTTAATTGTCTGATATATAATACCTTGGTTCTATTTTGTTGATAAATAGGGTTTTTTTGGAATGAGAAAAATACTCACCTGAAGTTTATTTTTTTATCTCGGTTTTTTTTTGAAAATTTGTAATCCGTTTGCGAAAAAAAAAGATCATTTTTACCAATGAATAAAGATTGCCGACTTTTATGGAATAATTGTTTGAATGTCATCCGGGATAATATCCCCGAACCGGCTTTCAATACGTGGTTTTTACCCATTATTCCGCTAAAGTATCAGGATCATGTGTTTACGGTTCAGGTTCCAAGCCAGTTTTTTTATGAGTATCTGGAAGACAAATACCTTGATCTTATCCAGCATACACTCTACCGTGAAATAGGAGAGGGGACTATCCTCAATTATCGTATACTGGTGGAGACAGAAAATAACACAGCCGTTGAACTCCGGGGGGAGACCAAGTCTTACGCGGGGGGAGTTGACAGGAATGCTGCCGGCAAGGTGTCTTCGAAAGTGCCCAGCCCTTTTGACAGGGTGGAGACTTCGGAGTTCGATTCCCAGATCAATTCCAAATATACCTTTCTCAATTTTTTTGAAGGCGAAAGTAATCGCCTTGCTCGCACAGCTGCCGAAGCGGTCGCCTTGAACCCGGCAAAGACGGCGTTCAATCCGCTGTTTGTGCATGGTTATTCCGGCGTGGGAAAGACCCACCTTTGTCATGCCATCGGATCAAAGGTGAAGGACCTTTATCCCGATAAGAAGGTGCTTTATCTTTCCGCCCATCTCTTTAAGGTGCAATATACCGATGCGCGCCGGTTCAATACGATCAATGACTTCATCAACTTTTACCAGAGTATTGATGTGCTTTTGATCGATGATATCCAGGAGCTCGCGGGTTTGGAGAAAACGCAGAACACTTTTTTCCACATTTTTAATCACCTGCATCAGAATAACAAGCAGTTGATCATGACTTCCGATTGTCCGCCTATGGATATGCAGGGGGTGGAAGAGCGGTTGCTTACCCGTTTCCGCTGGGGGCTTACTACCAAGCTGGAGCGTCCCGACAAGGAACTCCGAAAGAAGATCCTTCAGAACAAAGTCCTCGCCGATGGACTCATCATCCCGGAAAACGTGATCGAATTTATTGCCGAGAACGTCACTGAAAATGTGCGTGACCTGGAAGGAATTGTGGTCTCCCTGATGGCGCATTCCATCATCAATAATCGTGAGATTGACCTGGCGTTGGCACGGCGGGTGGTAGAACAAAGTATTAAATTCGAAAAGAAACGTATTACCGTGCAGAAGATCCAGGATATAGTCTCTGACTTCTATCATGTGAAAAAAGAGCTTATCCATTCCGCATCCCGCAAGCGTGAAATAGTGCAGGCACGCCAGGTGACTATGTATTTTATCAAGAAACATACAGAATTGTCACTTTCACAGATCGGGGCCCAGGTGGGTAACCGCAATCATGCAACCGTGCTTCATGCCTGCAATACGGTAAAGGATTTCTATGAAGTAGACAAAGGATTCCGATCCGATATCGATGAAATCGAAAACTTGCTTAATTCATAAAAGAGGAGCTGTTCTTATTCTTTTTCTCCTCTTTCCCGGATATTATGCATCGTGCGGCATTGCCGCAACGATAAAGGTTGCCGTAATAACCGATATTCATTTTCTTGATAAAAGCCTGGTCGCGGAGGGGGAAGCACTCTCCGCATATGAGAGGTCGACCGGTAGAAATATTGCCGATTTGCATGCTGTGCTGGATACGGTATTGGTCGATTTACTCAAAGAGTCACCCGACCTGTTATTGGTGACGGGTGACATTACCAATCACGGCGAGAGGCAAAGCCATCTTGGTTTTATAGAAAAACTCCGTTTGTTACAAAACCGGGGAACCCGTGTTCTGGTAATTCCCGGCAATCATGATATCAATATCCCCGACGCAAAAGCCTATCGGGGTGACAAGGCATCCCCCACCGAAACTATTTCAAAAGAGGAATTCACAGAGCTATACGCACCCTTCGGTTATTCGGACGCATTGAAAAGGGATGAGGCCTCACTCAGTTATCTCGCCGGGATAAACGATTCCCTTTGGTTTCTCTGTTTTGACACCAACCGCTATGAAGAACATACCACAAAATCTATTACCGCTGGTCGTCTCCTTCCTGCAACAATGGATTGGGCCATTGATATTCTCCACCAGGCAAAAGATAAAGGGGTAATGGTGTTGGGAATGATGCATCATGGCCTGGTGGAGCATATACCCTATCAGGCTGCCTTCTTTCCGCAGTATCTGATTGATGGGTGGGAAAAGAATGCCGCTCTTCTTGCCGATGCCGGCCTGAAAGTAGTTTTTACAGGACATTTTCACGCCAATGACATCACCATGCATACCTCTTCCGCCGGAAATGTTATCTATGATGTGGAGACTGCTTCGTTGGCACAGTATCCTTTTGCCTACAGGCTGATGGAGTTGACCGATACTGCCCTTTCTATCGATACCCGTTTTGTGACTTCTCTCCCGGGTAATCCGGACCTGGCAGCGATATATCGTGATAAACTGGAGGCTATAACCCGGCGCGTGGCCGAAAACAGGTTGGAAGAATTGGCTATTCCTATCCCTCAGGAGATTATCGAGGCCCTCACAGATGTGATTGTGAAGTTGGGCCTGATGCATATGAAGGGTGATGAAAAGTTGGATCCGGAGATGAAGGAAGCGATCCGCCTCTTTGCCGGGCAGATGGGAAGTGAAGCCGATCCCGAATTGTTCCTATTCGATTTCCCGCCGGAAGACAACCGGGTGGTGATACCCCTTCAATAAAGTGGAAAAGTGCCCGGCTGGTTTGGTGCCCGTAAGGGGTGGAGGACAGTGAATGAAAATGGGATGAAACAGTTTGATCCATTGATGATTTGTATGCAACCGGGTCGTTTGGAGGCCGGATGTGATGAAGCCGGGCGTGGTTGCCTGGCCGGCCCCGTTTTTGCCGCCGCGGTGATCTTGCCTGATGATTTTCATTGTGACGGATTGAATGATTCCAAACAGCTTTCGGAAAAAGAACGAGATGAATTGCGGAAGATCATCGAAGAAAACGCGGTGTGTTATGCCGTGGAAAGTTGTTCCCCGGAAGAAATTGACGAGATCAATATCCTGTGGGCTTCCGTAAAAGCGATGCATCGGGCATTGGCTCGGCTGCAGACATCCCCTGAATATATTTTGGTGGACGGCAACCGTTTTCGTCCCTTCGGTAATATCCCCCATAGCTGCGTGATAAAAGGTGATATGAAATACAGGTCTATAGCCGCCGCATCGATTCTTGCAAAAACATACCGCGATGAATATATGCGACAGCTCCACGGAAAATATCCCGCGTATGAGTGGTGCCGTAATAAAGGATATCCCACCAAGGCGCACCGGGAGGCGATAGCCCGATACGGAATTACACCCCATCACCGGAAAAGTTTTCGCCTCTCTGAGCAGCAGTTGACATTGGTTTTTAAGTAAATCGGCCAAACAAAATCTTGAAATTTGAAATTTTGAATGAACAATCTATGCGGTTAAAATCTATGTGGTCAAATTCTAAAGTCTTGTCCATGATTCAAAAATCCTGTTGCTGGAACGTTACATATCCTCCCCTTTTGAAGGTAAATTGTAAAAAGTAGTTTAAACAAAAATTAAAAGTAGTTGTTGTAATATAGAAATTGAGACCGAATGGAATTGTCTCAGAGATTAAATAACATTTATGTAGAATCACTAAAACTTCAAGAAATGAAAAAATTTTTGTTTAGTACTTTATTGGTTTTTGCCTGTTCTGTAGGGGTGGCTACCGCGCAACTTCAAAAAGGGAGTACGTTGGTAGGTGGTGGCATCGCAGATTTGAGTATGGGATTGGGTGATGAAAATGTTTTCAATATTACTTTGACCCCGCGTGTGGGATATTTTATCCAGGATAATGTCGCCATTGGAGGCAAGGTAGGCCTTACCTATACGGCACAACCCGGAGAAGATGCCTATGGGTATAGTGTGAATGCTTTCGGCCGTTATTATTTCGGGCCGGACGAATTTGACACACTGCTGAAGCAGGGCCGTTGGTTTTTAGAAGCCGGAGCAGGAGTCGGTGGCGCCAGAGGTGTTGATCTGGGTTTTAATGTGAACTTTGGCCCCGGTTATGCCTATTTCCTGAGCGATAATGTAGCTGTGGAAGCGTTGTTGCTTTATAACGGGACGTTTGGAAATGGCAGTTCCAACGGATTGTCTTTGAACGTAGGCTTCCAAATCTATTTCCCAAAATCGTTGTATAAAAATCTCAAATAAAATCTGACGATCTGAAGGCAGAACCTCCGGTGTTATGCCGTATCTGACCCCCGAAAGTTGAACAATGAACTTTTTGGGGGTTTATTTTTTTTCTTCTTGCCTCTTTTTCTCCTCTTTTCACTTCCCTTCACTTCCTTTCTTTGCACTTCCCTTCTCCTCCTTTCTCCTCCCTTCCCTTCTTTTCGCCTTCTTTCACTCCCTTTCACCTCTTTTCCACGCCGCTCAACCTTCAGCCGCCACTTTTTTCATGCTCAACCGGATCCGCTTGCGCTCCAAATCCACAGACAACACCCTTACTTTTACATGCTGGTGGAGGGAAACCACATCGGCGGGGTTGGAGACGAAACGGTCGGCCAGTTCAGAGATATGTACCAGCCCGTGCTCCTTAATACCCACATCCACGAAACAACCGAAATGGGTAATATTGGTGACGATACCGGCTAGTATCATTCCCTCTTTCAGGTGGTTAATGGCCCGGATATTGGGGTCAAACTCTAATACCTGCACCGTGGCGCGCAGATCCCGCCCCGGTTTCTCCAGTTCCTGCAATATGTCGGTAAGTGTCTCTTCACCAACTTTTTCTGTTTTATATCGGTTGATATCTATGGTTCCGATGAGCGGTTTGTTGCGGATTAATTCTTTCACCGTGCATTGCAGGTCACCGGCCATCTGTTCCACGATCGTGTAGCTTTCGGGATGCACGGCGGAGTTATCCAACGGATTTTCCGCATCCGGAATGCGAAGGAATCCGGCGCATTGCTCAAACGCTTTTTCTCCCAGGCGGGGTACTTTTTTCAGCTCCTTGCGCGAGCGGAAAGGCCCGTTTTGCGTGCGCCAATTCACGATATTCTGTGCCAGCACATCACCCAACCCCGACACATAGGTGAGGAGATGCTTGCTGGCCGTATTGAGGTTCACTCCCACGAGGTTCACACAATTTTCCACGGTTTGGTCGAGAGATCTTTTCAGCTTTGTCTGATCTACATCGTGCTGGTATTGGCCCACCCCGATTGATTTGGGATCGATCTTCACCAACTCTGCCAGCGGGTCACTCAACCGCCGCCCGATAGAGACGGCACCCCTTACGGTCACATCATATTCGGGGAACTCTTCACGCGCTATCTTCGAAGCGGAATAGACCGATGCGCCGCTTTCACTTACTACGAATACCTTCACCTCTTTTTCGTAACGCAGGTTGGTTATAAAACGTTCCGTTTCGCGGCTGGCGGTGCCGTTCCCTATGGCAATGGCATCGATCCGGTAGGTGGAAACCATTTTCACCACTTTACTTGCCGATTTGGTGAACTCGTTCTGTGGAGGATGCGGATAGATGGTCTCGTTATGCAGCAGATTTCCCTGTTCATCCAAACAGACTAACTTACAGCCGGTACGGTATCCGGGGTCAACACCCAGGATACGTTTCTGCCCTAAGGGAGGAGACAGAAGTAACTGGCGCAGGTTTTCCGCGAAGACGGCGATGGCCGCTTCATCGGCCTGTGCCTTGGAAAGATTGGCAAACTCCGTCTCTATGGAAGGTTTCAACAGGCGTTTGTAACTGTCGGTCACCGCGTCCTCCACCTGATCGGCTGCTTCAGTGTCATTTTTCGCATAGCGAGGCACCAGCCTGTCGAGGCATTTCTCATCGTCGGGAGAAATAGACACACGCAGAAATCCTTCCGATTCACCGCGGCGAATCGCCAAGATTCGGTGTGAAGGACAGCGGGATAAGGGTGCGGAAAAATCGAAATAATCCCGGTATTTCTCTCCTTCCTCTTCTTTTCCCTTCACCACTTTTGACGTGATCACCGCTTCACGCGCAAACATATTTCTCAGCAATTGACGCGCATGCCCGTCTTCGTTCACCCATTCGGCAATGATATCGCGC
Source organism: Proteiniphilum sp. X52 (assembly GCF_003712195.1). Taxonomy (GTDB): domain Bacteria; phylum Bacteroidota; class Bacteroidia; order Bacteroidales; family Dysgonomonadaceae; genus Proteiniphilum. The sequence continues at coordinate 75,730 of NZ_RDSD01000005.1, forward strand.
GCGCCTTTCAAGGCAGCTTCCCTATCGGTTACCTTCTCATTGAGATACTGTGCCGCTTTCGCTTCGGGTGAACCGGGGTGTTGTGCCATCAGCCATTTCGCGAGGGGTTCCAGCCCGTTCTTGCGGGCAATCTCGGCGCGGGTCTGCCGTTTCGGTTTATAGGGCAGGTAGATATCTTCGAGTTCCGCGCTGTCCCAGCAATCAGTGATCTTTTTTTCGAGTTCGGGCGTTAGTTTCTCCTGCTCGGAAATCGACTTGAGTACATATTCCTTTCGTTTCTCGAGTTCTGTATACTTTTCATTCAGCTCTTTGATATTGGCGATCTTCACCTCATCCAAACCTCCTGTCACCTCTTTGCGGTAGCGGCTGATGAAAGGGATGGTGGCACCTTCTTCCAGCAGTTTGATACTGTTCTCCACATTTCTGACAGGAATATTCAGTGATTTGGAAATGAGTGTATGAATAACTGACATCTGTAATCGATTTATATGCGCTACAAAAATACAAGAAATTTCTCTATCTTTACCTTTCTAAACAATAACTGCATGGCGAAACTGAAATCTGTCTATTTTTGCTCCAGTTGCGGGTATGAATCTCCCAAGTGGATGGGGAAATGTCCCGCTTGCGGCGAATGGTCTACTTTCATAGAAGAACTGGTCCGCAAGGATACCCCTTCCAAACAGGAAGATACCCGTTCCTTCAGGGAAGTGAAAAGCGCACCGGTGACGCTGAGCGAGATCAAAGCCGACGAACTGCCGAGAATCGATATGAACGACGGGGAGCTGAACCGTGTGCTGGGAGGAGGATTGGTTCCCGCCTCCGTTGTGCTGATCGGGGGAGAGCCCGGCATCGGAAAATCGACACTGGTGCTCCAAACTGTTTTGAAGCTCTCTGGCGTGAAGTCTCTCTATGTCTCGGGTGAAGAGAGCGCAGGTCAGTTAAAGCTGCGTGCCGACCGGATCGGTATACAAAATGATGATTGTCTGATCGTGTGTGAGACTAACCTCGATGAAATCTTCAAGCATGTAAGGAAAGTGTCGCCGCAATTGTTGATCATCGACTCGGTACAGACCATTTACAGCGAGGCGCTGGAATCGTCTCCCGGCAGTATTTCACAGGTGCGCGAGTGTGCCTCGTTGCTCCTCAAATTTGCCAAACAATCAGCTACGCCTGTCTTACTTATCGGCCATATCACCAAGGAGGGCAGCATAGCCGGCCCTAAAATACTGGAACATATGGTGGACGCGGTGTTACAGTTTGAAGGCGACCAGCATTATATGTACCGTATCCTTCGCGGCGTCAAGAATCGGTTTGGAAGTACGGCGGAGTTGGCTATTTATGAGATGAACCGGTCGGGATTGCGCGAGGTGACTAATCCGTCGGAGCTGCTGCTTACCCGGAACCATGATGGCCTGAGTGGTGTGGCTATCGCCGCGGCGGTTGAGGGTGTTCGTCCTTTTCTGATCGAAACCCAGGCTTTGGTAAGTAGTGCCGCGTACGGTACGCCACAACGTTCCGCTACCGGATTTGATATCCGGCGGATGAATATGCTGTTGGCTGTGCTGGAAAAGCGGGCAGGGTTCAAACTGGCACAAAAAGATGTGTTTCTTAATATTGCCGGCGGTTTGCGAGTAAGCGACCCTGGTATGGATCTCGCGGTGATCAGTGCTGTGCTCTCCTCCAGCCTTGATATGACAATCGAAAACCAGACCTGTCTCTGTGGTGAGGTTGGTTTGTCGGGCGAGATCCGGCCTGTACATCGGATAGAACAGCGTATCCAGGAGGCCGAAAAACTGGGCTTTTCCCGTATTCTTGTGCCTTTCAACAACCTGAAAGGATTCAATAAGAAGATGAAGATCGATATTCAGCAGGTGAAAAGGGTGAGTGACGCTTTCAGGCTGCTTTTTTCTTGAAAAACCGGATTGACCGGGAAAGATTGATCGGGGAATGGAAAAAGAGGGGGAATCTTTTTATAAGTCAAAAAAATATCCTACCTTTGCAGTCTCTTTGAGGACAATTGGTACCTTGGCCGAGTGGTTAGGCACCGGTCTGCAAAACCGTTGACGGCGGTTCGAATCCGCCAGGTACCTCCATCGTCACGGAACCGGTGAAATTGACAATAGCCGGTTCCGTTTATCTTTTAGATAATCAGGACTCAACCCGTAATCGAAAAACACATTATTGTCATAACTATGTAGACCGTTTGCCCACCGGTGCAAAAAAACTACTCAAAAACATACCGCTATGGTAAATCTGAAGATATACCTGCGCGAATACAAAACAAGCAATGAAGGTGTTGTTTGGTTTGACTTCTATGTGAACCGTGGCCGTGTTCACTTCTCCGCGAAAGTAAGATGTGCAAAAAAGAATTGGGATCCGAAAAAGATGCGTATAAAATCATCAGATCCTGATCATGAAGACAAGAATCAGCTTATCGAGAACATCCGTGCCCGGATCAATAATGTGTTCGTAACATACCGACTGAAGAATAAAAAACTTACCCGTGATGCTTTTCTGCGAGCGTACAACCGTCCATCCGACTATGCCACATTCTTTGATTTTATCAAAGCAAATAAACGGAACCTCAATTTCGGGAACGAACTATCGACTATCAATACGCATAACGTTGTTATAAAGAAGGTGCAGGAGTGGCAACCCAATCTCCATTTCGATGATATCACAGAGGACTGGCTACACCGGTATTACATACATCTCAGGAAGAACTGCGGAAACAACGATAACACAACTGGTAAAAACATGGCTATTTTCAAAAAATACATATTAGCCGCTTGGAAGATGGGATATATGGATGAAAATCCTTTTGTGAATTTCAAAATAAAACGAGGAAAGGCAAGTTACACCTATCTCAGGGAAGATGAATTGAAAATATTGATGGATGCCTATAAAACCGGTGTTTTTGAGTCGAAATACCACCGGACACTGGAATTTTTCCTGTTCATGTGTTTTTCATCGTTACACGTCACCGATGCCCGGAACCTGTCTCTTGAACAATTCACGGAGGAATCATTTGTTTATTATCGCGTAAAGAACCGGAATTCGAAACCTGAACCCATTTTGGTGCCGGTATCTGAAACATTGAAAATGATTATCCGGAATGTGGTTGGCCTACGAAAGAAAGGAAAGATTTTCCAGGATCTCCCGGCCGATCAGACCATGAACCGGTACCTGAAAGATATTGCTGCAGAGTTGGAGATCCGAAAGCCGATCACCCACAAAGCCGGCCGACATACTTTCGCCACTTATTTTCTGGCAAAGACAAAAGATATCACGGCACTGCAGAAAATATTAGGCCATAGTTCGCTTTCTGAAACAATGATCTATGCCCACGTGCTGGATGAAAGTAAACAGGAAGGGGTTAAATGTTTTGATGGGTTTGCTCATTGAAAGAACAAATGTCCGGCCAGCGTGGCTGCGTTCTCTTCACGGGTGACACGGATGTACTTAAAAAAAGAACTCTCACTCTTATGGCCTGTGATGAGCATTATTCGGTACGTTGGTATATTCTGAAGAAACATGTTTGTTGCGAAACTCCTGCGGGCTGTGTGCGATGAAACCAATTCCCATTTAGGGATTTTCTTTCGAATCACCTCGGTTCCAACTGTTCTCTCAATAAGCTTCAGGCAAAACTCCTTTTACAATCCTATTCCTTACAGCGCCGCCATCATAATACTTTGCAATAATATAAATCGTTCCGTCTTTATATGCGAAGGCCTTCATATTATTATCCTTGAAATTTTCAGGTGCTTTGAATGCGGCGTCAGTTTCGCGCCAAATCTCCCAGAATCTAACGCCGTCATAACTGATATGCACTAATCCGGATTGGTCAGGGGTTCCGATATTAGAGTATAATCCAACCATTGGGGAGCACACAATAACCGGATAAGCTGAATTATCATCCATGACCCTTGTCATATGTCCCATAATGTGAGTAATTGTCCGTTCGTGACCACTATAACCGGTGCTTGAGTTGGTTATTTGCAAATCATATCGTTTAGCTTCTTCAATGCAATCAGCTTGACTGCCTGAAATCATGTTACGATTAATTCGGTTGAATCTCCACATACCATTTGGCTGGCTGTCCGTTCCCATTAGAATACCTGTATCTAATGCATGAGCAGCGCAATATTTCATTGCCTGATAATTCCCGACAGTAAGCATCTTTTCCATATATGTCGTAGAGAGATGGGTCCACGTCACACCTTCATCATCCGAATATGAAATTACTTGTTGATTGACAGCGCTTTCTCCGGGAAACACCCATAACCTGCTCCAATAAGGGTCTATGGTGCATCCGTGAATGTGTTGATAATTAGTTGCCGGAACGCGATTATTTGAATTTCCAAATTGAGTTTCAATGTCGAAAATAGCTGAAAACGTTTGTCCGAAATCTTTCGAATAATATACGTAACTATTCTCAAAAGTTGTACCTGAAACAGAATATTCTGAAACAAGAACTTGATTCCCAACTACGTGAAACCCCCAAGCATCCTGAGGTGCATTTCTTTTGCTTTGCCATGCCTGTTTTATTGTAAATGCTACTGGCGTATTGGTCATGCTTGCCGTCTTCCATCCTGCAGAAACATAAACGCCACACCGAGCATCTATTTCACCACCGGTTAAAGCATTTCCTCCCATAATAACTAATTCGCCATTTTGCATTTCTCTAACGCCGACAATACCTGCATACACATTATTGGTACTTATTTTAACGATGTTTCCTGAAAGAAAATCACCCCAATTGTTGGCGCAATACAGTCCACCATAATCGGAGCCACTACAGTATATTTTTCCTGTATATTTTCCGATATGCCATATTTCGGGCTTGCTCAGATAAGTATCAGTAACAACGACTTTCCCTATCGGTCGCCTTAAATCACGATTAATCGGCTCATAATCTTTCATGTAAGTGTTTACATTGTCAATCTTCACCGGATTGTCAACTATTTTTCTGACAGAAAAACTGCCAATATTTGCCACTTTCACAGACGGTTTATGTTTTTGAACCCATTCGACAGATTTAGCCAAGATGCCTTCATTTGACACCTCGTAGAACGAAGAGGTGCTGCCTTTTATCAATCTTAGATAAAAAGTTGAAATGTCAGCTGTCAAGCAACTCACTCTAATATGCGTTGCTTCTTTGAATGCTTCACGATAACCAACATAAGGCATTTTACGATGAAAAATAGGAGTTAAGGCGCTCAGATATCCTGCAGTAGATGCATTTTTATAAAATAGAATCGGGCAATAGCCCGTTGCAAAGTTGGTGATCGACGCCCACATTTCTATCCTGTCAACTCCACTAATGTCTAAATAGTTGCTTGAAGTATAACCTGTTACGACAGCTTCCCCTCCGCCAAAATTGGAAATTGCTCTATCGGGAATATTAACTTGATCTTTTGAATCAGTAATTATTTCTATCCCGTCCAGCGAATTCTCTACTTTATCCAAATCTGTTGACACGGTTGATACCGATTGTATTGTTTCAGATAAAAGTGCAGGATTAGATATGACTTGGATTAAGCCCCTAAAATCATTAATCGCGACATCTGTTAAAACTACATCATTGAGATAAACCTTCGCCCCTGTTGACAATGCTGTCGAATTAATAGACACATTCAACTTGACCTGTTTAGTTGACGAATCATAAGCATTGACTATTGCTTTTATTCTTGAACCACTTTTAGGAATCGCTCCTATAAGCTGATTTATCATCGCTGTTCCGGCTGAGTTATGAAATGTCAAAGTAATACTTGATTCATTACCAAAAACAGACGCTCCACGCATTGATATGTATTTACCTGCTTTCCATCGATTTGGGATATTTAAAGGAATAATTGCTGTTTTATTACCGCTCATTCCGGCTGCTTTTGTAAACACAAGGCTTCCATTCTCGATAGTGAATCCATCAGGCAATGTTGGGCTATTATTTGAAAAATCAACACGTTCAAAAACAGAATGAATAATATTTTCAGAACTCACCTTCTCGCCCGCTAATTGAACTATTTGTTCATTAGTTTCCTCCAGCTTGGAATCGACAGTTTCTAATTCGTTTTTAATCTTCTCGAAATTGCCGTCAATCACAACCCGGGCATCGGAGCCAGTACCGGATTGTCCATCCCAAGGTTGTATTTGTTCTAATTCAATTGCCATATCTCTTATGTAATTTAATCGTTAGTACTCTATTTTAGTTTGTAAAATTCCCCTTCAATGACTTCATCCATGCCGTCACTGGTGATGGTTTTATGAAATTGGTAGGCGCGGTAATACTCACCATTGATCACGAAAATATCAGTGATATCTAGGTCACGCATGGGACGGAAGAAACGGAAACGATAGCGCTTCGAAGGATCTATTTCTAATTCCTGCTCATAAAGGTGTCTGTTGAGATGGTCGAGCGACAGGAGATTGTCCACCTGCGGGGTGGTTGAAACAAGCGTGTGAAATCCTCCGTCGGGGTAGATATCTGAAACCGAACGGGTATAGGGTTCCGGAAGTCCTTCCATCGATACGAAAGCACCCTTAACTTCAGCATTCCTGTACCCGCTGTAAAGTACGATTTGCATTACTTCGCTGGTCTCCTTATCTCCGGTGATTGATGACGGATCTTGTATTGCGTCGTCTACCGGCATGCTATGCTGGGTATCATCGATATCTGTCAACAGGATGGAAGATTCCCGGTTGACCGGTACCATGGTGTAAACCCAACTGGATGTGGCGTTACTCGACCGATCGCGTACGTAGAACGTGATCAGCTTCATTTCGGCCGGCACGATATCCAGCGTCTCGTCGGCGCTGTCGGTATCGGGGTTGTTCTGTAACATTGGGTATTCATGCACGATTTTGGGCATCCCTCCCTGCATGATCAGCAATGGATCTGAATTATCAAAATAATAGATCCACGACGGATTGCCATTTGCCATCAGTGCTGTAACCGCAGCTTGTAATGTGCCGGCGCTCATCCCTACATTCGGGAACTCTTCCAAGATCTTTTGATCGATGCGGGTATATTTATATCCGTCCGTATCCGGAAGGTTGTATTCGATATTCCGCTGGCGGTTCATCACCGGATCTTCTTCCTCTGAGGCACCGGAGAAATCATCGAGTACTTCCAGTTCGGTATAGGTCGGGTTCTGCGAATTGCGATGATTGTAGCGGATATCTACCACACCGGTTATGGAATTGTAGATGAACCGGCAGTTCTGCCAGATCTGTACCTGTTCGATGAATTTCTTTACAGTCCAGTCCGGAAGCATGTCCGAGTAATGTAATGATGTGGCGCCGTTCACGATGATGGCGTATTTATACACCGGATGTTCCGTAATCTCATTTACTCCCAACTGGAATCCCAGCGCGTTGATTATCTTTTTTACGATCGCGGATAGATAAGGTTGCGGACTGTATAATACCTTCTTGATACGGAGATCTCCGTTCGCGAACATGCCATTTAGATTTACATTCTCTCCGTCCAAGCCATAGGTAAGCAGATGCGTCGTACCGTTCCACACATAAGTGAGCCGGTTCAGCAGGTCGCCATCCACCAACTGAAATCCCGCGAAACTGTAAGTAATATCCGGATTATAGACCATCAGCAACTGAAAATCCACTTCCGGATAGGTTTTGTCGAAGTTCGATATAATTTCGCCTGGATTGATGACAGCCGTTCCAAGGTTTAGGTGGCGGAGTTCCAGATCTTCACTTATCGCATAGGTGAAGATGCTATTTTTAAAAACCAGTTGGAACTTCACCTCTTCGTCCGAAAACTCCAGTATAATGCATTTTCCGTAATACTCAGTAGCATCGACCAGCAATTTGCAGTCAAGTGATTGGGAGATGTCTTTTTTCGAATTGGTCCGATGCAGGTACCCGAATATATAAGCGTTTGCCGGTTCCAGTAACGAACACGTGATGTCAAGCGACGTCTCCCCGATCGGGTTGATGAAAGGATTCCCCTCGATCACTTCCGTGCTGAATTTATCCGGAAGCGTCACCTGTTCATTATTGACAAATAATTCGGTCATAGTTCATAATCTTTGATGTCGAAACTCACACTCAGGCCGTTCCATCCGCCGAATTCCTGATATTCGTATTCCGTGTGGAATGCCTTGGCCAGCTCATTGTCGGTACGGCAGAAATCATTGCCCATCAACCGGTCGAGCAATTTCAGTTTGAATGCCGACGTGATCAGCTGCAGCTGGTTGTAATGATCCAGTTCCTGCTCATCGCTTTGCGAACCCGGATCCACTTTCTCTATGATGTAAAAAAGCATTTTATTAATTTCCCCGTAATTGTCACCGCTCACAATATCGGTATCGGCACTCGGCATCCGGAATGCCAGGATCACTCCCGGCTTGTCTTTTAGTTTATTGACCAGGTGCTTTTCCGTGGGAGACACAATAACCCGTTTCACTGCGAACGGCAACAGGTCATCATCCAGTTCGCTGTTCACCTCCGCGGCCAATTCGCTAAACGTATTTCTTAATTCTTTAATTCCGATCATTTCGTTTCAATTTTTCAAACATTTGTTTGTCGTGCAGCAGCTTCATCAGTACGGGAAATAACAGGGCCTCTTCCGTCTGCGATACATTGCCGAACGTGCCGCTGTCAGCCAGGGTAAATACGATGCTCATCAACCCGATGGCCTGATCCTTTTCCGCTCCATCGGTGGTATCGTCCCGCTCAAAAAGAGATTCAAAACTCAGCGTATTACCGTCGATAATGAAAGGGCCTCCCTCTATCAGGTACCGGTTGAAATAGGCAAACCAGAGGTACACACCCCATTTCAGGTATTCCGGAACCTTTTCGAAGTTGCGGGCGTACCGGTCGATTTTGTGCTTCGAAAAATTTTCCCGCATGGTGATCCCCTCCGGATTGAGTTTCTTCAGTGCCGGCTTCCGGTACAGGATCCCGCAAAGGGCATCAAGGAAAAAGAGATCTTTTTCTTGTGAGTACCGGTTCATCATATCCACGGCTGCCTTGTATTCACCAAACGTGAGGTCGCTCCCATGGCTTTGAGGGCCAAGGTAACCGGCAAGTTCCGGAAGCAGGTTATACGTTGTCTCGAAGTTCAGTAGGAAGTTATCATCTTCATCCCTGGCAAAGATCCAGTCCATGGTACCGGCCACATCGTTCACCAGTTTGTAATACTGGGTGCGTTTATCCGGGGCGATGAACTGCTTTTCACCGAGCAAATAATCGGCGAACTTCAGCAAAAGGTCGTGTATAGTCACTTCATCCGGTTTCGCTTCGAACACCAGGCGCAACAGGTATGCGAACTGATCAGGTGCCAGCTCCTCCCACATCTCCGGTATTTCAAGTATTTTACTCATTCGCCAAACAGTTTTCTGCTTTTGTTTTTAAAGGTCTTCCGGATTTTCATTTGGTATACCACCTCCCAGTAGTCGATCAACTCACGGGCGTCCTTATCGGTGATGTGGTCAGTCAGACTTCTCATCAATTGAAAGATGGAGTAGTACCAGGCAATTTTTATCAGGAAAAAAAGATTGATCTTCATCGTTATTCCAATTTTCAGGGTAAAACTTAAATAAGCGCCTCCGTTATTTTACTTTTTGCCGGATAAATAGAATAGCCGCGACTGCTATCACTAATCCGACGATCACCCACACCCATTCAAAGCCCTGTACCGGCCGGCTGTCTGCCTGCGTATGCGATTTTTCTTTCACCACGACAGAGCTGCTGTCCCGCTCTGTTTTTACCGTTTCAGAGCCGGTCACGGAAATGGTCTCGGAGATGTTGTCCCGTACAGCCACGTCAGCGGATCGTCGGTCCCGCCATTCTTCAGATACTCTTCGTACAATCCCGGAAGAATCGTATTCGGTCGTTCGGATGTAAGATCGTTCGGCTTCGGATCTCCGATCTTCTCCACGATTTGTTTCTCTTTGTTCAACTCGTGATGAATCCACAGATCTCTCAACCCGTTCAGTTCGTGTTGCAGTTTCTTCCACTCTCTGGAGGCTTTTCTTTGCTCGACAGCCGTTAAGACCAATACCAACACAAAGAGCAATCCCAATACAGTATATAAAAGCATAATATCTCATTTTTTATTGATTATCTCGATTTCAGATTTTTTGCCACTCAGTATTTTTGTGAGCAGGAGTTCATATTGCGTAGAATTAATCACCCCGCCTTTAACTTTGTTCTCACCTACCAAGATGCACCCGAGGGTATCTTTCGGATAATTTCCCCGGTGGATCCTTATCCCGGTGAAGTGAGGGACACCCATCAACAGCGGAAGGTTCCGTTTGAATTTCGGCGACCAGGTAACACGTACCTCATAGGTTCCGGCCGGAATAGCTGTTTCACCATATACTTTTTCTTCACTGGCCAGGTCACGCACACGGTCCTCCAACGTATCGCAAAAATATTTATCATCGATGAATAACCGGCCGACGGTGTACTTATCACCAAAAAAGAATCGTTCTAATCTCAGTTTAATCATTTTGATAATCCTTATTATTTTTGATTCCGATCATATCTTTGAGCCGGCTGAATATCTCCGTTGACAAGAGATCGTATATGAAATTGATTGCGGCAGATTTAGGATATACCAGCCGTGCATTCCGAAAGATATTAGTGAGGTAGAAATAAACGACAATATAGGTAAGCCATTTGACAGCAGTAATACCGATATCGGCATCTCCCATCAGTCTCGCACCATAGTCGAGAAACACCACGCATACCGCGTAGAACAACAGTTGGGTAAAAGCGTTGAATGCTTTTTTCAGGCTGAACGGCGCCCGGTTCACATGCACATCGGTAATGATCCCGGAGATGATGTTGAACATGAAAGCGATCATCAAAAAGATGAGCGCGTGTTTGACCGGAGAAAATACGGAGAACAATGCCGTGAGCAATAGCCAGTAGAATTCTTTAATTCGATCGAGGAAGATATCCATGCTGTAATCGATTTTCATTTTTATTTCAAAATTAGCTTGGCATGGACACAAAAAAAAGGACATTGGAAATGCCCTTTACAAACGCGCGTTTTTCATGATGCGGTCATACAGCTCATTCTGTCGCCGCGCTCCTTGGGTACCGTGGATCACCGTATATGTTTTGATAGGAATATCCAATTTTTCTGTAAAACGGTCTACACTATCCCGTAATCGGTTCAAAGTTTCAATTGTTTCCAAATCCGCTGACGGAGCGGGTGAATTGTCAACCGCCGCCTGTCTGGCCGGTGCATTGTTTGCCAGTTTTGCCCGTTCCAGGATCTGTGTGGTGTTCAGCATCCGGATGGTACCGTTCTTTTGGGCCACATCGAACACGTCAAGGAAACGTTTCACATGCGGGTTTCTCACGGCATCGGCCGTATTCACGAACTCATTGCGGTGCACCACACCCGCCTCGTCGCGGTCATCACCCCGGCCGGTATATCCTCCGGTACGATATCCTTCTTTGGCCGCATCCCGCTGTTGTTTTGCCACGGCGATCTGGCTGGCACCATACGCCACGGCGGCAGCGGCAGCCACGGCACCCAACGCCGGACCTACCACGGGGATTCCCGCCATCGCTTTGAATGCTTCCATGGCGCTCACAGCGGTAGAAGCAATTACCTGGGCGACGGTGAGGATGAATTGCTTATCGGCATACTTTGCCCGGACCTCGTGCAGTTTCTTTTCCTTTTCTTCTTCCAACTGCTGAACTTTCCGACTGTTATTCCCGGCCGCCTGGATCATTTTATTGTAGCGACGTTCGATAGCCATTTCTTCAGCTCTGTTGAAGTTGACAGCGGCATTAATAATATTTGCTCCGGTCTCGGCGATTTTTGAAGCCTCTACACCCCACTTATCAAGAAAATCATTGAGCCACTCTACGTTTAGACCGTAGAGAAACTCATATAAATCCGTGTACTCATCGCCAATACCGTCCATAATCTCACGTCGGCGCTCTTCAATTTCTTTTAACCGGTCCTCTTCTTCTTTTGCTTTGGTATCAGCAGCATCCTTTTCAATTGCGGCGATCTCTTCCTGGTTTTTTTTCTCGGCTTCCTGTTCGAGTTTGTACCGACGGTTAGCTTCAGCTATCAACCGGTCGGTGATCTGCATATCGATATCAACCGTGTCCTGTCCATAGCTTTCATACAGGGCTCTCATTTCAATGAGATGAGCCGACTCCTTTTTATATGATTCATCCCTGAATTCTTCTTCGGTAGCTTCTTTCTCCAATAAACCCTGTTTTAATTCGAGGATTTCTCGTTTCTGATTTTCTTTCAACAGCTTCAATTCTTCCTGAAAGGGATCTTTTTCTTTTTTGTCAGTTTTTGTTGTTTTATTATTGCCATCGACCGTTTCTGTGGTGGAAGCAAATCTGTTATTATAGACACGTTGTGCAATTTCAAGGTATTCGCTCGCAGTTTCTTCATTATTTTTAATCCATGTTTCTAGCTGGATCTTATCCATTTTATTGAAATTATTCTGTGCTTCCTTTCTCTTCTCCAGATCCTGAAGCATTTGTTCAGTGGTTTGTCCCGATAGATCCTGAATTAGTTCTTCCAGACCCAGTTTTTGCTGTCCCAACTTTTGTATCTCTGCCTCTACCTCCCCGATCGTGCTTGGATCAATCACGTATGAAGGCTGTGCAAATGTACCTCCACCGGGGATCGCAACCGTTTTCCCACCTGCTGCCTGCTGTTTATTCAATAATTCCAACTGCTTCTCCACTTCTTCCAACTCTTTTCGGTATTCTCGGAGTCGGTCTCTGTTAAGCACTTCCAGTTTGGCTTTCTCCGCCTCAATGAAATCATATACCTTGTCAGTATTGATCGAGAGTATATTACCGTATTTGTCAAATTCTGATATTACACCCGGAATGGTTTGCGAAATAGTCTGCATGATCCGGTTTAGTTCGGTTTGTTCTTCGGTTGACAATATAGATTTTTCCTGCAATTCTTCGTAACGTTCCAAAAGAGGGAAAAGATTCACATTCAGATCAGCTACTTTGTTAATCTGATTATCGAAAGCAATAGATGCCTTTTCCTGGCCTTGTAACAACTTTGTCAGTCCTTCTGCAAATCGAGTAGTGAAGTCATCCCATCCTGACCGGAATCCGACAAAGAAATTGCCCACCGCCAGCTGTAAATTCTCCCATGCCACTTTTTTCCGGGTAGCAGCATCGGCGGCCGTATCAATGGCGGGGCCCGCTTTCTCCATTTCACCCTCAATGATTTTCCCGACAGCTGCTACAAAGTCACCTGTCTTTTTCACTTCTTCCTGCAGGCGAACGGCAGAGATTCCCAGGTTATCGAGAATGAGCGGTGATTTTCGGCCGATACCGTTGATAATAGACTCTACCAAGTAATCCACGCTCTCACCCGTATCACGGGCTCGATTCTGGGCAAATTCAAGCAATGTCCCGAGTTGTTTGAGCGGAATATTAAAGTTTTCGGCACGAACAGCCGATTTCATCAAAGTTAGATCGCTCACTAACCCTTTGGTCTGCCTCCGCAACGAATCAAGGTAGTCCCGGTCGGCAATCCTTTCAAACGCATGTTGAATGCCTTGGGATGCGGCAGCCATCTGTACACCTTCACGGACAAAGTCGCGTGCTTTCACTGCCAGATCTTTCAACATCATTGCTCCTTTGGTTAACAGGTTTCCGGCAAAAACACCTTTCAGTACGGTAAGGAATCCACCTTTACTACTGGTATTATTCAGTATCTTTTGAGTATCTCGAGCGCTTACGTTTAATTCCTTAAGACGCCCATTTATAGCTTCTAATTGTTCACGGTATTGTTTATATAACGGACTGTCGCCCGGAAGGCTCTGAAGGATAGCGATCAGTTCCCGTTGACGCCTACGCAATTCTTTTATAGAACTACCTGTTAATCCTATCGAATCAGTTAATTTATCATACTCCCGGATTAACCTTTTAACCTGAAGTTCCTGTTTGGAAGTATCCTCTCCTTCCTTTTTCAGTTTTCGTATTTCTTTGTTCAGCTCCTTTACTTCCTCATCTATTTCACGCATCCGTTTGCGTGCCTGATCGTTGCCAATCACGATCTCCAGTTGTGCCCGATCTATTCTCAAACTCATAGTGATGTCTCAATTTTATTTGTAATTATTTTCTTAAGGCGTGCCAACTCATAATCAGTAAACTCATACATTAAAATCCCGATCAATCGGTTCAAGCTTCCGTACACGTTCTTACTATACCAACTCACATCTTTTGGCTTTTTCTTCATGGTATTTTCCTTAATTCCCCATATCAATTGGTTGGTATTCGTTTCCATTTTAGAGGGCTTTTTTTTATGCTTCCGGATTTCAATGAAACGACCGTAGTCAAAGAAAGAGATACGAAGACCTCTTTGGATACCGCGTTTGAAAGTCTCGTAATCCAGGATGTCATGTAAATCCCCTTCAAAGATTATTTTTTTCTTCTCAAGGGTATCCTGCAACAAATCCACCACGAACTCTCCATGTTGGCTCAGGACTTCTTCCTGGAACAGGAATTCAATATCTTCTCTTGTCGGTTCCGCCATATCTGTATTTTTTATTCCGGTTCATCCAGCCAGTGGCCGCTATCCATCCAGATGCCTTCGTCATCCCATACGCCGTGTTCCAGAATCCATTCCAGGTACCTCATATAATCCCAGGTGTCGTTCTCGTCGGCAAAACGGAAAGTAAACACCAGTGATTTATTGATTCCTTTCAACCGATTGATGCTGTTTTTCGATTCCGTCACAAAAACCTTCCGGGGTGTGCCGTTCACATAGATGTACACATCGGGGCTCATGAAGAGATCCCGCCACATCAGGTATTCATCCCGGAGGAATATCTTGCCGGTACTGGCCTCAAAAGTTTCATTCTCCCGCTGGTTCCACTTACGTGAAATATGGTGCACTTTACCTTCTTCGAAAGAGGCATTGACGTTCTGGATCACCTCACCGCGGATATACAATGTTTCTGGAACACCGAAACTGTTCATAAATACCAGTTGGGTGAGGTTAGGGTAGGTGCTCCGATCGATCAGGTATTCCACGTTGTAGCTGTCATTGCCTACCCGGTAGAACAGGCAGTTGTCCGACGCAATGGATGGGAAGTAGCTTTTGATCCGACTGAAAGATGTGTCGAATGCGAAAAATCCGGTCTTACCGGATTCTATCGACACATAAGGCGTATTCATTATCTGGCCGGAGCTATGCAGGTAGTACATCCGGGCACTGACCTGGACACCGGTATTTTTAAAATAGTAGGTCAAAAACTCCTTGCCTCCGGGCATGGTGATTTTTTTCAGGTACTGTGTAGTGAGGAAGAGATCTCCTTTGAATTTTTCGGCCGGGATGTTCGATTTCATGCGGCTGTAAATCACATCGCAGCTTTTGGTTCCATCCACTCCCAGGATGAACTGGAAATTCTCCTTAATTTGCGTGTTCTCGCCACCGATCACCAGTTCCTGGTTCTTCCTGCGTAGATACATCGACAGGATCTCTTTCAGCCCTTTTATTTCTAACCTGAAGTTGTAAGGCTTGTAACTTTCACTCAATATCGTGTTCCCCGCTTCATTTTTGATGATGAAATCTCGTGGGTCTGATACCGGTGATGCGTAAAGATCCGGGAACATGCTGCTCAGACTCACTTCCGGGAGACCTTGCAATGTGCCCCACCACGATGGCGGCGGAAGAATAATAATAGGATCGTCCATAACTACGTTTTCAACATTTTCACACCTTCATGTATTTGTTTCTCGGATGATTGTTCGGAAGCAACGGGAATAGGATCCCCTTCCCGTTCCGTTCATTCTTGAAATCGGCGATGGCCTCTTTTCCCTGTTGTTCCAGGTCTCGCGAAAAGGCAAATATTTCTTCCATGGTAGCCGGATCCGATGCGTTCATCGTCTGCTGTTCGGCCTTGAAATTCCTGATCACGCCGAACGGGATGACTGCCAGCGGCATCCGCCGTAGCGCGATGCTCATGGCCAGCAACGGGATGGCCGGATAGATCCATTCTTTCAACTCCTCCTCTTCGGGCGTGAGTTCCGGATCCGTGGTTTGACCTGAATATTTTTCATACAGCTCTTTACCCAGGGTGGGACGGATATATTTCCGTTCCACATCCCGTACGAACGGGGATATCATCACGAAAAAACGGCTGGACCTATCAATAGGATAATAGCTGTCGAACTCTTCGGCCGACCGGATCAACTGCTTTTTGATGGCCTTCCGCGTCGGAGTATCCAGCCATTCCGCGATCTCCTTTTCATCCATCCAGTCAATCAAGCGATCCACTGCACGGTAGTAATTCTCCATTTGGATCTCATCATCCCGTTCCAGTTGCCATTGCCATGGTAACTTTTCTTTATCCGGATCCATTTTCACTTTCCGGCCGCTATCCTCATGGCTGACGTCGTTTTTCCGGTACATCATGAACGTGGCATAGATGGCAATCGGCAATTGCACCCGTTCCAACAAATCATTCTCCAGTTCTTTTTGCTCCGGAGTGAGATCCTGATCCGGATTCTTATAATGATCTTCGGCACGTTTGAAAACATTCCTACCGATGATTTTTATCAGCTCCTCTTCCGCCAGGACAATGTCCTGTTCAATCTTGGCGAAGTCATTGTTCGCATAGTAGTTGCCGGTCAGTCGCCGCAACTCCTCATTCCCTTTATTGTCTTTATTGAAAATCATGATCGTAGAAATTAAATCTGGTTTGTCATCCGGTCCCCGGCGCTCACGTTGTTCTCCTTATTCACTGCCAGGCGGTATATCCCCATGTCGATATTCTTCCCCGGGAAATTGATCCGGAACGCACGGTTGATAGGTTCAAAGACTATATCTTCAGCGATCTGCGTATCCGCCGCATAGAATATTTTCAGCGCGTAAATCATTTGGCTGCCGCTGTCACCCTTACCGTCAATGATAATATTTGACAATGCAGGATTCAATCCGAATCCGGAAGTGGTTGAGCTGTCTGCGATATTGGAGATCTTACTTTGCGCTTCGATAAACTTGTCGATGTTCATTTCGATCTGTTCTACTTTCCAGACGCACCTATTGCCTTGGTCATCCGTAAAGTCGATACTCTCCAGGAACTTTCCCGTATTCTTTTTCCCGGAGAGCACTTTCGCAATCGTTTCGGTCAGTTCGTCCCGCAACTTCTGCATGCGGATCTCGATCTCTTTTTCGCTTTCCTCCGGATACTGTTCTACCAGTTTATCGTACTTCTCTTCCCAGTACTCCCGTGGAACATGTACGTGGTATGCTGCCGCGATCATGTTCTCCGTGAGATACTGTATGATCTCCGGAAGATCGTTTGCCCGTTTCACCCATGGCACGGCACCCAGAAACGATGCCACGCTGTAATATTTGTGTCCCCAACTGCGGAGCGAATGGTAATCCATGCACACCGGATATCTTCCCGGATCCTGCATGTTGAACCGTGCGTATTTCTCCAGTTCCTTGGGATAATTGCTCTCGAAATTCCCAATGTAAAAAGTATCCACGTCATCCAGCGACTTGTCTTTCCCCGGATAACCCATCCGGCAATCGGTGGAATGCAATGCCTTTATCCGGGAGATCCACGGTTTGCCCAGCCGCCGGCTACGTGCGGAGTGGTACCGTGCAAAAAAACCGCCGGAATGATTGAACTCGATCAGCGCGTCACGCACGTATTGGCGGTAATCCCATGAATCCAGCCACGCCTGGATCTCCTTGTCCTCCGTCCATTCTTTCCGGATCTCGTTATTCTCCAGTTTCAGGGAATAGAGAAACGGGCCCTGGCCGTATTGCAATCCCAATTTCCGGGAGAGGATCCCCGGCGCGAGGTTGTTTTTCTCCAGCAAATCCCGCATTTCGGCCGGCATATTGTTATTGTAGCCGTATGGCACCATCTCCACACCTCCATAGATTACCTTCTCCTGTTCCCATGGTCCGGTAAATTTACTCGACGGCGCATAGAAGGTATATTCCGTGTCAAGGCCGGTTATCGCATAAACTCCCGTCTGGACTTTCGCAAAACTCACTCCTCCTAAATGCTTTGGTTTCTCGGGATCATATCCGGAGCCGGAGCGGTTTTCTGCCGGGATCATTCCCTCCTGTTTTGATTCACTCATGATTTATGTGATTTAATTCAGTTCCAATTTTTCACCATTGAACTCCATCAGGAGCGGCTGATAGCAACGTTTCGTCTCGTTCGTATCGAGATCGACGAAATAGAGCAGGTAATCTTTCCACGGATGTTTATCATCCCGATTCTGGGGTGCCAACCGGGCGCGCCTCACCTCGCTGATCCCGTGGCTTTTTCTTTTCGTCGCGCTGAACGTCATGAAAGCAAAGGAGAAACACTCTCCCCTGTTACTTAATTTCCGCATTTCCGCAATCGCTTTATACAGATCCATCTTTTTTACATCAAAATTAGTTTGATCGACAGCGGGAAAAAAGGACAAAAAAAGCACCCACCGAAAAGAGTGAGTGCCTATTAAAAAAACCGCCCCCGATAATCGGGAGCGGCCGTCAGTGAAATTACATAAGTGTATTAATCAAACGAAATTCACTTGACTCAATTCATTTGCAAAACGATGGATCCCTGTTTCAATTTTCTGGATCGTTTCCGGACGCGGTTTCTTTACCCCGTTCAAATAATGGCTTAACTGGCGTTGATTGATACCGGTAATTTTTTCCAATCCGGATAACGAAAGCATATCCGAATAGTGAGCTAAGAACGAAGCGGCATCATATTTAAACGTAAATTCTAAATCCCCAGGAAACTCTTTCCCTTTTTCGGCGTATAAAGCTTTCATTTCGTCGGCCGATGCATAAAAGTCATCGATACACTCCTGTACGGAATGTCCTTCACCTAATAACCCAAACGATAATCCATACTCTTTGTCAGGATCTATAACAGCTTCAAAACGCTTGTCGGGACCGGTTTCAATAATCACATCTATTTTCATATTTTTTCCTCCGTTTTTTTACTCAGGGGTTAAAGCTTAACCCCTGAGTCTTTACTGATTGATTTCATTGTTCCAAACTTGGCTTCCTCCGATCTGTGATAGCTGAGCGGGAACTCTTTCCCGGTAATCGGACTGTACCATATCGGATGTCTTTTCCCATCACATAGCCAGTAACAGCCGGCTTTCTTCAGTTTCTTTTCAATCTCTGAGTACTTCATAATGTCAATGTCCGTTTGATTAATACCTTACAAAGGTAGTATATTTAATACTAATAAACAAGCAAAACCGGAACAAAAAGTATTATATTTAATACTGTTTAACAAGATACGGCCGACAAACTGCCGGCCGCTCCTCGTATCATTCATTACCTCCTTTTCTTTTTGGCATTGATATTTCACATTCTGCAATCTTTTGGAATAAATCGCTTAGGTCGTAAAGAAAAAAGTACATGTCAGAGGGTAATCCAAACCTGTGATGAATGCGTGATCTGTGATCGTCGTCAGTATCACTCAATATTGTAACCAGTGTACGAATAACGGAATCTATACTTTCTTTAGCATCCGATTGTTCTTTCAAGAATTCAAAAAAAGGCTCCACGTTCACCAATTTATTCGTGTATGGATTGAGAGCCATTACGGGATTAGGTAAATTGTCTTTCATCGCGACCTCCTTTCCCGGGTAACCGTAAAGTGAATATAATACTTTCCCGTCCAGCATGCAATGGCGTCCTCCCAATGGATTCGTCCCTCAAATTGCCTTACCGGTGTTTCCGCATCATGAACTTTGTCTATTTTGGCAAGGATCTCTTCTATTCTTTCCTTGAACTTCCCAAGTGTAGTGTCACTGAATCTCTCACGATAACGGGCAGGTATTCCGTTGGAGTTGATTTTTTTACTTTTGGATATTACCGGTTTATTTCCTTTCATACCGCACCTCCTTCCGTTTGCAAGGTAGTGGTGAAAACTCTGCCGCAATGGCGGTAAGTGAATGATGCCCGGCTGTTGCCACGGTTGAAAACTCCACAAGCACTAATAAGGACGGCTCCCCTGGGAAGTGTTGCCTGGGCCCGGTCGAAAAACCGGTCTTGTCTTTCTTTTTCTTTCATTTTTTGTAGATCTTTAAAAATGATTAGTATTAGTGCGGAAATAAAAAGAGGGTTCCGCTTTCCCGTTGATCTACACCTCTCAGAGGCAGCCGGTGCATTAGCAGCCGGCACGGGGGTCAGAACCCAAATATCATAAAGTATAGGCATAAAAAATGCCCGCAAACTGGCGAGCCTTACCCGCCCCTGAGAATGTAGATCGATGCAAATATCGGGATAATTTTTTAACCGGCAAAGAAAAAAACCGGAATTTTTTTTGGGGATAGCAAATATGGACTTACCAGTTTATTTCAACATTTCAAGTAAATCATGTTCTTCCAAGACCACAATGTCATCTCTCAGCCTCTTTTGCTCTTCAATTTTCTCCAATTTTGATGGTCCCGCATTTTCACCTATGATGACAATATTCGTTTTGGAAGTAATTGCTCCTCTTTTTACACCTCCGAGCCGAGTGAATATTTCGCCCAGATCGTCTCTCGAGAAATTATTGAAAACACCGGTAATCACAAATATTTTTCCTTTAAATATTTCTGGGTCTATTTTTCCTACACATTTTGAAACAAATGCTTCATTATAAGTATGCTCATTCACCACTGGGATCTTTTTCTCAATCGGATAAGGAGGTTCCATGTCTTTCATTTTCATAAAACATTTATAGGTAACCAGTACGTCGTAAAAAGCAGAATGTGCATTTTGAATAGTTATGTATTTATTGTTGTAGAACAGTTCTCCAAACAGTTCTTCCAACCGTGGATTCTTCCTTGTAAGTCCTTTACCATATGTGATGCAAAATTCTTTCCCATTCTCCATGGTGCAATAAACATCTTTTTCATTTAAAACACTGAATATAAATCCATGTCTATATAGATCAGCCTTCAATACCTCGATGTCAAATTTTGCGTTATGCGCAACAATTGTATCACAGTTTTGAATCTGTGATAGTAGAGATTCATAAATTGGTTTTGGATCCTCACCTTCAGCCAACATCTTTTCAGTTGTTATTTTATGAATATTGGTTGCTGATATGGGGATTGTTGTATCCTGTTTCAAAATCACGTCCTCTCCTTCAACTAACAATCCCTCTTCATCCACAAGGATCCAGGCGATCTGAACAATATAGGGCCAGTCCGCAATATTGTCGGGTTTGAATATTCTACTTTTTGATGGAATGCCTGTTGTCTCCGTGTCGAGAATCAGATATTTACCAATGTTGGTGGAACTCTTTTCGGGTACATAAATTGTAGTGTTGACAATAGATTTCTGATTGTCGAGTACCTGATCGACGGCATCAATGACACTCTGATCTCGAACCGGTTTCTTTCCATTTTTTTTGTCTGTTGTAAAAACTATAGCAATAGCCATAATTATCACTGCAAGAAGGATTAAAGCGAAAATCATAGTATAGATAGTTTAAGAATTAATTCTCCAGATTCTTCCGGTTTTCTGATCTTCTAACATGATGCGTCCACCTTTTCCGTTGTAATTGGTAGCATAGTATCGAGCCAAACCCTTTAACTTCTCAATACTATTTGCTCGCACTTGGCCAATAGCGTGCGGGTTGTTGTGATTGTAAATTAATACGTCGTATTTCATAGTAATAAACGGAGAAACCTCTCAAGCGTGTGCCCACCGGAATTGATTGCCGGAATCCGATTTTACGGATTACACGCCTGAGAGGCTTCGTTTTATTTTCAATTTCGTGGGCAATGGCAAAGGTAATAAATATTTGAGAAAATGAATTTTATCATGAATGATCAAGAGCTATTTTATTATTACTCCTTCATTTCTGTCAACTTTCTCCTGTAGTCGTGAAAAATGGATCGATATCTTTGTTAGCAATAAGTAATGTCCGTAGTTACTCAAGGTGAAAAGCCTTTTTGTTTTTAAATTATTTCTTTCTATTATTGTGTTTTTGCAATTATTGATTCGATCCAGAAAAACAATACCCTCATAATCCAAACCTTCTCCTGCTGGCAAATAAAGTATTTGAGTAATGTATTGTTTTCTTATTGATTCAATATGCTGATTAAGGCTCTCTTCTTGTTTATATTTATCAATTCTTTTTACAGCATTGATATATTTTTCAAGGTTGAATATTGGTGCATAACAAATGTGGGAAGGGAAAGCTCTTTCATTAGCCTCATCAATATCACAAGTGTTTGACAATATTATAGATGGAGTTTTTTTGATCGTTGTGTCAGGTAAATTAATAACAGGCAATTCCTTGATGGCATCACCTTGGAAAATTATGTTGTCATTTTGCAGTCTATTTGTATAAAGCGAACCATCAAGGATATTTGGGAAATCTGCAATTTCTCGTAGTAATTTTTTTGTAGATTCCTCTGATAGATATTTGGGCAGATATAATCTTATATCTTCATATATATTCATATCAAATTAAATCCCAGAAGTTTTCATTAACCAAATCTACAATCTCTCTATCTAACTCACTACTATTCGTAAGCAAATTAGAAACAAACTCATGCAAAATAGAAATATCAAACATATCGTCAGTTGCGCTTTTGTATGAAATAATCGAAGAAGACGTGTTCAATGATGCCGGGTTAATATTAACTCCTGTGGAGATTGATGCGGACAGGATTAGAATACTAAATCCTAAAGTAGTAATAGGATATGATTTCCGGCTGTTAATTGATCTAACTGACTCTTCATTATTGGAGTTCCTTAATACGGATGAAGTAGCAGGAAACATTGGAGTTAAATCTAGAGTTGAATCCATTTTACTAATTATTTAAAGCTGTTATACATTTCTCCCTCAGTCATTTTCTTGAATTTTTCACTCAAGAAAGAATGCGCTTCCTCTAGCCATGAAGGTAAGATATTAAAATCTGTAGAGCTGATTTTTTTTGAAACATTTGTTTCGATAACAAATCCTTCTTTATTGTTATATCCACCTCGGTTTATTATCACATTAAACAACCCTATCTCTTCGTTGTAGCCACTAGCGAATGTGAAAAATACCGGATTATTGTTTTTCTCGGGACGTATATTATGTTTAATGTCTAAATGTAACAGTTTGTGTAAAAACTCGAATGCGTCATGATTGAAATTAAATTCAAAAAAATCAATATATTTCAACCCCATGTTCAATAATGTATCCTTCTCAAAATCATAAGATTCTTTAAATACTTTTGTTATTTTCACTATTTCTTTTTCGAACTGTTCCCAGAAATAATGCGAATCAACTGTGTTGACGGATAATAACCCTGGTCCTATTTGATAGAGAGGGTATGATTCATTTTTACTGAATCTATAAACTGGTTTATTGGCCAAAATTTCTAACGGAATTTCTACATTTGGAGGTTGAACAAGCCTAAGACGATTAGGGTATTCACTTCTTAATTTCGAATAAATATCACCAAGTAAAAATTGAAACTTTTCTTGCTCCTTCCCATTATTTATAGGCCACGTTAATTCAAATATAACCTCTATAAGAGGAGCCTTAGGTAATTTACTCATAATATATCTATTCTTTATACTCTGAGAGAGAAAGAGTTATAACTATATTGAAAATGACGATTTAGTTGTGTCTACTGTCTTGTTACTGCGCTTTATGTGCTCTTTTGTGCAAAAGTAGCAAATTATTCATATGGTAAACAAAGTTTTGCTGTTAAAAGTTTAGTTTTAGGCTTGTTTTAGCCTTAAAACACCGATTTTTCACTAAAAATAGCCGATTTTCGCCTTAAAATGGTCGACTTTTGGCACTTTTTTCACGAGAAAAATTTGCAACATTTTGAAAAACAGTTAAAAAACCTGTTCAAAATGCGATTGGAGATCGCAAAACACGGAGTTGTGGCCGACCCGCTCTGCCCCGTGGATGCAATTGCACGCCCCGTTTCGAGGGGAAATGTGATTTTTTGTGAAAAAATCCACTGATTCACCCTCTAATTTTAACATTTTCCCGTATGCCCTGCCGATGGCGTGGATCACCCGGCGTTGATGGATGTACCTATCTGGGATTGTTTGTTGTTCACCGCACGGAGGTAGTTACGACGACATAGCAGATACTTGAACGCATCGGTGAAATTGGTGGATTCTTTCGCCAATCGGTTAATGGGTAACTTGTCGGTTTTCTTTTCTTTGACAATGAGTTTTACACCGGTGCGGCTGTTGTGTGTCTTGGTTCTGGTTTTCTCCAGCTGCGATTTAAGATTGGGGCACGTCGAGCGATCGATCAGGAGTTTAGGCAGCACGGGGTTCTTGCCGCTCATCAGTTCCATCATGAAGTTGTATTCTGCATTGCTACCGATGTTGGCCTGGCCTATGCTCATCAACTGGACGGACCAACCGGTACGCCGGCCGTCGGCGTCGAACTCAATGGCCTTTTTGATCTGGGAGGCTACATCCTGTCCCACCTTTTTGTAGGAATTGGCCGCCCTGTCGTAATAGAGCTTTAGCCGTTTGCGACCGTGCGGCTTAAAGTACCGCAGAAATTCGTCTGCCAGCTGGCGGATGTATTTCGGCGGAAGGGTATACATTTCCTTCATGATCCGCATGGTATTACCCTTGGTTTGGCTGAAGAGCATCCAAAGAGTGTTACCCACATCAAGACCTGCTTCGATGGGTTGACGTGGATCCAGAAACTTCAACTCACGGCAGTCCGGATCCTGGCCAAAGGGTAGGGAGTCGATGTATTTATAATCGATCCCGTCCAAATAGAAATGGCGTTCCTGCAGGCCGGCATAGAACATTGATACACCGGATAGTTTCGGAATAATGGAAAGGATGGAAGCGCTCACACCTTCCAGGCCCACCTCGAATTCATCGTCGAACCATCCCAGGGAAAGGATATCGGCATTCACGAATGAACTGGCGATCCAGAAGAATGATGTTTGCCGGCGGCACTTTATCCAACGCTCCTCCCATCGCTTCATATTTCGTTCCGCCAGTGCGATCGCACGCTGATTCTTCCCATCCAATGAGGTGGCATATTCCTTTTTGGTCTCATTGTACACGAACCCGGTTTGTATCAGATCCAGGATCTTTTTCTTGTCGTTCAACTGGGCATAGTTGAGTAACCAGTCGTGTTCTCCGATATTGTTCGGATCCGGCATGTCGGTGGTGAAGGTAATGCTTCGGTAGAATGCACAATTCCCGTAACGGACCTTATACCCGCGGACGGCTTTCAGGATGTTGGCGATGCGTTTCTGAGGAAAGTACTTCACTTCGTCTCCGAAAATACCCACGTATGACATACCGGCGCCGATGGCCGGCCGGTCCATGGAGATGAATGTGAAATTGAATCCGGTGAAGAAAACCATGGTATGCTTATAAGACGACATTTTGTTGTACATCTTATCCCGCCACTCTTTCGGCGGTTCCTTATTGATGACGTAATGCACGCCTTCCTCCCATCCCTTGATGCGTAACCCTTCCAGCAGGGAAGGTATCACGTTCTTGTGTAGGTTGGTATAGGTATCGGACACAAAGGCGAACGGGGCGCCGGCACAATCGAATGCAGCCTCTTGTATCCGTTCTACCAGTACGTCTACTGTCTTGGATGTGCCCCGGCCGGCGATCAATGTCAGGATCCTGGGCATCATGATCGCGAGCAGCTGGGCCAGCCAGTTGGAGAAACGGACTTCTACATCGTCACGCTTCAGATCGAGTTTTCTTTTCCTGCTCATCGAACATCTCTATAAAGTCCACATCTTCCACTTGTGCATCACGACGGAGGCGGGTTTTCTCGTCCTCCGGAATATCCATGCTGTCGATCCGTGCAGCCAGCGCGTCACGGTCGGCCGCTTCCAGTTTGATTGCCGCCGGATCCAGGGAATATACTTTGATCGGTTTTTTGTAGAATTCTTCTGGAAGTT
The DNA here is from genome assembly GCF_003712195.1 of Proteiniphilum sp. X52. GTDB lineage: Bacteria > Bacteroidota > Bacteroidia > Bacteroidales > Dysgonomonadaceae > Proteiniphilum. The sequence goes on from NZ_RDSD01000005.1 coordinate 101,599, forward strand.
TAGGTGCTTCTTCTTTGTCCAGGCCCTTGGCTTCCCGTCCCTGCATCATCAGTTTGCCGTAGATCTCCATGTCTTTCGCACTCTTGGCGGTCAGGAGTACAACCTGGGCGGCTTTAAAAATATCTTCGGCAATCATGTTATTCATGGCCTGGCGGTCGATGCCGTCATCGGTATAAAAAAGGTTCACCGCTTCGTCGAACATCAACCGGGCACGGCGGTAGTTGATACCGAACGGCGGACGCTGGATGAAAGCTATGGCGTTTTCCTTGCCGTATTTTCTCCGGAGGTTGATCAGCAGGTAAAGCACATCCAGATACTGTTCAGCCTCTTCGGATATCTTATCCTTGGAACCGCCCTGAATGTGATCCTGTAATTCATCGAAGTAACTCCGTTTAAAATCCGCCATAGATCACGTCGTTTTTCGCGTTCTCGAATTCTATCTTATCACGGAGTTTGTCCAGCCGCTGCGCTTGGGTAACGTTGTATGCGGCGTCAGCCACCATGTCCATCCCTTCACGGGCTTGACCATAAAGCTGGCCACGGTCGTAATGCCACTTTAATTTGCTGTCGATCATCATGAAGTAGAACATGAATTCCGCTTTGTCGATCTCATAAAACATGGCGATCTGTTCCGGTTTATATCCTATATAAGCCAGTTTCTCATAATGTTTCCAGTTGATCTTTTCCAACCAGTCCGGAGCGGTATTTTCATTCCATGTCGCCTGAGCGATGATTTCTGAAGCCATATAATTCCATCGATTTTTTATTCCAGCAACCTGTTCACTTCCGCCAGTTCCGCTTTCTTTTCCTGCAACCTTCGTTCCCGGTCTTCCAACAAATGAGGTTTATCCCCTCTTTTAATTTCCGATTCGATACGCCAGATGTTGTGCTGTAACTTTCCCTGTTTGAGTACCAGTTCTTTTATGGTAAGATTGTGCAATGCCTTCATTTTCCGGTAGTGATCGAAAACAGGATGTTTTCCAAGGAGTGAACCGTGTTTTTTATAATATTCCAGTTCCGCATAAATCATCCGGTTTTCGTGGTAATTGTCCAGAAGGGCGGCAGCCACATCGGCACACTCTTCGGCTGACGTGCAGTCGAAAAGTTTTTCATGCAGATCCCGGTACCGGTAAAATGACGAGAATTTATCCGTCACCAGGGCTTTCAGTTCAATCGGGCAACCCGGGGAGGCGAGAAAAGGAAACTCCTCCCTGAACGGAGTTCTGGGAAATGTTTCCCTTTTGGCTTTTTTCGGCTTGATCTCATAGTCCAGGTTCGCCAGTTCCGCCAGCTTCCGGATGATCTTTGACCTGTTTTTCGTGGGGTTTAATTTCATTAAACGCACGAAAATCTGATCAGGACAATATTTATCCAGTAACAGGATCCCGGAAAAAGCGTCCGCTCCCGAGTTAAGCCACGATTGAATTTCCTCTTTCATACCAGGTTTTTATTCACTGAAAAACTCAAGCATTGCATCCACCGATGCTTCCGATACGTGTACCCACCTCTTGAAACGCAACAAATCGTTCAGGGTCTTGTGTGATGGATTCACACTCACTACCGGCAATGTAAACGTGTCGATCCTCCAATCGGTGACAAGGGGCAATTCATCACCATGGAAGGTTTCGAAATAACTTTGGATAAAATCTTTACCGGAAAGACCAGGGATGCTTTCCAACAGATCTACGATACGGGATCGTTCGAGTACGACAGGAGTTTTTGCGTTGTAATCCCAACCAATCCTTGACCGTTCGGCATAGATGGCGCCGACATCCTGTAAAAAGAATTTATTTACCGCCACAATAGAATCGAAAAGGATCACTGTTTCGTTTTCGTATGTGGAAATGCAATCGGCCAGTTTCTCAACCAGGTTCATTTCGGGATCGAAATTTACAACAATCGCCCTTACATCGGCTTCAAAAAAATGCGCGATACTCCGGGATGCCACTTCCGCCAGCTTCTCGCTTTTCGTAACAACGAGTACAATCGGCTTGATCGCTTCATTGTTTGTCTCATAGATGGGAGATGGACTCTCATTTACCTGATCTTCCGTGATAGGCGATTCTTCACCCGGATTATCATCAGTCGATGGATCCACATCTCCGGATTGAGGCGCCTGTTCAGCCGGAGAAGATTGTTCCGTCGAATTTTCGACGACTGGAGATACCTTTTCAACCGCCTCCCCGGTCGTTTTCTTTGTTGTACTTTTTTTGGTAGTCATAATATGATAATTAGTGTTTTGAAATACAATACAAATATGCAATTGCAAACGGTCAGATAAAAGGACAAAAAAACCGCCGGGACTTATCCGGCGGTCTTGCATGTTATCGAATTGAAGAGTTCACACTCCTTCTCCTTCGCCATCTCCTCCAGGTGGTACATACGGTAATCCGAGAGCGGCGTTGATATCCGCGTTATCCGTCTCAGGGATCAGTTCTTTCGAAATGTGTCCGAGTACGCTGCCGATCATTTCGGAAACGAGCTGCACGGTATGTTTGCCGGCTTCGTTGTTATCCTGAGAGGAAACCGTCATCACCAACGGGATGCACGGAGTTCCTGCAATCCGGGCATCAACGCCGTCACACGGGATCACGATGGCGCCTAGTTCGCGGTTGATATTGTTCTCGATGAACTCGTCGAATTCCAGGTCGGTACCGGGATGCTCAAAGTCCACATGCTGAAGAAACCCTGCCTGGCCGGATTCGCCGCTCGATTCGGAATAAGGGTTGATCGTTCTTGATGTAGCAAAGACACCGATGGGTTTTTTACCTTCTTTGAATTCAAGGGTGGTAACCCTCACATTCTTTTCGTCACGCGCGTAATCGGCCACATCATCCCAATCGAAAATCATGACATATTTTTTCTTGGGCGTAGGCCGTCCCTGATTCACGTTCTTTTTGGGGACTGATACTAAAGTATATGGAGGCATAATGAAATTTTTTTATTGTTCGTAAAACTTTTGAGTAGAAATTCGGGGAAACGAATCCCCCGAATTTAAAAGTGGTTAAACACCTTCAGGATCTTCCGGCTCTTCGTCTCCTTCTTCTCCTGCGGGAGGCAGATAAGCGAACAACGCTTCCTGAATGGCAAACCCTGTACCTTTACGGAATTCCATGAACACCTTCACGTCGTAGTTCTGTACCTGGATGTAGATCCTGGCTTCCCGGTGATCTTTGCTCATCAGGTGTTTGAAGTTCTCTTTCGGAGTGAGGAAAAAGATACCGGTACCGATCAAACCCTCCAGCGGCTGGAAGTAGAAATTGGTGAAGTCAAGACGGTTCTCATTCTTGTCTTCGTTCTTGGTCGTCGGGTACTTGTCGCGATACGCGAGATTGTACATCCGTACCAGGTCGGGATCGATATGGATCGGCAACTTTTTGTAGCGGTACTTCGGCGAGATCTCGTTCACGATACCCTCGATCGATGCCAGGATATTGGCAGGAGTCAGCGTCACGCCATCAAGTAGCCAGGTTACTTTATTTCCAACGGCTTCCTTCAATCTCTCCAGAATAGTCACATATCCGTCCATGGAAGCAAGCACGTGACCGGCGGGAGCGGCTTCACCATCTTCTGACGGATTGAATTCCTCGAATTCACCTTTTGCCATTGCTTGCGCTAGGTCTTCCGACAGCTTCGGCAGGATCAGTTCGTTCACGATGTACTTCACGATCGGCATCTTGTCGGGTGTGAGGTTCTCATCGTACATATAACCGAGATACTGGTCGATGATATCGGCCGGCTTGATCGGCTGGTTCACCTTCAGAATGAAATTCTTGATGGTGATGGGCGTAAATTTCGCCTTTCCGGTCGGAGTCCAGTAGGGCGTGAACTGCTGCAGCACGGAATCGATGTCGGCCTGGGAAGCACGCCATTCCATTTTGTCCGTCACGATCGTGGTCATGTACTTGGTATCCGTCAGATCCATCGTGAGTTTGCGGATGATATCCACTTTCTCGGTCTGGACGTACTTGCCGAACTCTGTCTGGAGTTCGGCGGTATCGATGGTCGTATCGGTAGAATACATGGCACCCACGTCGCCACGGAAATAAGCATCCACATACTTGTTGTGGATGTAGTTCATGTTCGGTTTGAACGCTTGTTTTGCTCCCATACCCATTGGAATTACAGTCGGTTTGCCGGGTTCTTCCTCTTTCGAGAGAAATTCCACTTTCTTTTTCAGCTCTTCGGCTTCTTTATCGGATTTCTGTTTGTCGTTCAGGGCGGCAGAGAGATCCGTTTTCAGTTTGTCGAGTTGCGTTCTCATCGCAACCATCTCGTCCGATTCGGTATCGACCGGACCGTCCTTTTCGGCTTCCGCCAGTTCGGCCTCGAACTTGGCGACGAACTTGTCGCCGTATTCTTCTTTCAGTTTTGCTTTCATGTCGTCGGTCAGGAATGATTTTCCTTCCTTATTTACAGGAAGTTTGCTCATTGTGAACATCGACAGGACTACAGCTAAGATTTGTTTGAACATAAAGGAAAATTTTAAGAGTTAGTATAATCGTTGATAAGTCTCTTTTGTCTCAGTTTGCGAGCCCGGGAAATTGAATAATCCAGGTCACCGATGGCGTGGATCATCCCGTTTTGGAGCGCCTCTTTTGCATAGAAAGTCTTTCCGGAGAGTATGCCTTCCTGTTTGAGGTTCAATTGCGGCATATTCTCTTTCACTGTTTCCTGGAATTCACGTGCCAGCGGATCCAGCATTTCGGTTTTGATCAGATCGTATTTTCCCTGAAGAGCCAGTTCCAGGGGTTCATTCTTGTGTTCGCTCAGGTTGGAATAGATGCGATGTTCGATGATCCCGTTTTTCTCATAGTATTTCTGATAATCCCGGAACGACATCATCACACCAATGGATCCGAATTCGGCGGAGATATCGTTGTCGGCATGGATCTCGTCGCAAAAGGTCGCCACGAAATAAGCCGCGCTGGCGCAAAGGTCGCATGAAGCTACTACCGGTTTACCATTGGCTTTCGCTAACCGGATCACTTCCGCCAGTGGAGCGATGGAATCGACGGATCCTCCACCGGAATCGAATCGTATAACAAGGCTGCTTATTTTCTTATGCAAAGCCGCTTTCCGGATAACCGCCGCGATTTCAGTGGTACCGTAATGGCTCAGTGACCCGTATTTCAACATGGTACCTTCCACCAGGAAGACGGCCGTGGTATCGTCCGGTATATTGTCGGGGATCTCTTCGGCTACCGGTATGGCACCACCGCTGGAGATAATGGAAAAAGAAAACGGTTTATCGTCCGACAGAATTCCTGTTTGTCCCGAAAATTGCCGATCGAGTAACTTATCGACAATCGCACCGGTTTCCAGGTCAATCCTGTGGTCAATAAACCATTTGCCACGAAGCAGGGTAGTGATCAAATAATTCGATTTCATTGTAAACGCGTTTATAGTGCAAGTTTACAACGAAACACGGAGTGTCAAAAGGACTGCAATATTTTGGATTTTTCGGCGGATGTCCGCTTTGAGGTCAGGTTTGTTCCAGACAGGACGCCTGATGTCTCATGTGATAATACCACCGGGTTCTCGGTCGTACCCACGATCCGGTTTTCACCGTTGGAGTACGCCAGGCGGAATATATTCGGTCTGGAAATGATATCGTTCAATTCCGCATCCATCTCCCTGCTTTTTCCCAGGATCCGGATTGTCAGTTCCTGGTTGATCATTTCGCCTTTTATCGGCTCTTCTTCCTTTAATTCCGCGTCGGCGTAGATTAGTTCTTTCCAGGTGGTGGTAACCTGGACAAAATCCCGTCCGGGGATATCTACCATGGAGCATTCATTTGCCGGAGTATAGTATATGTTACATATCCGGTTTCTTAATTCGCTGTTTTTTCGTGTCATAAGAGTAAACGGTTTTACCGATTTGTGAGATTTTTTTCACAAAAGGGTGAGATTTTTTTTAATTTATTGGATAATAGTGCTTTGGATTGTTTTTGCAATTTCTTCCCGGAATCTGAACCTGTTCCGGTAGTCTAATTTCTTGACCTGGTCGAAATTCAGCGCGTTATTTTTGATGTTATACGCCTGCAAAAAAGCATTGATGATATCGGTCTGTTTGAACTTTTTCTCATATCCGATCGAGAAGAAATCCCTCACACGCCGTTTGAATTCCGCTTCAATGTAGTTGATGATCTGCACATGCTTCCATGTAGTAACATGGATGAAATTATACTTCAGGATATGGGCACTGTTGGGTTGTACCGGGATGATCATCTTCACCGGGTATTTGTAATCCTTTTTGCTGACCGGTTTGTCTGATATGGACCACATGGTGTTGATGAATCTTCCGATGTCGTGCCGTTCGTGCAGGATGATGGCGCCATCATCGGAAGAATTGAATTCATGCAACATAAAATCTTGTAATATAGGACGTAAGTTGATAATGATATGTGGGCGATTGTCTGTCATACAACGAAAAAATTTAGAATAAAATCCAAAAATGAAAATACCTACTACAAACTACATTGGATATATATTGCTGAAATATAATATATTATATGTAGTAAGCAAAAAAATAAGCCTACAACTTGTAGTAACTTTGTAGTAACTTAAATAAACGTACCTACTACATTGCAAACATCGTTTGGGAAACGGTTATGTAAAATATGTAGTAAGTAGTATGTGTTTTTTGCAAAAAATAATTTTACGTGCGTAAAAAAAATATATAATATTGTAACTTATTAATAATAAATATATTATAAATATTATATATGCGTATGCACCCATATAGCGTATATACATTAAAAATTGAACTTTATGTGATACTTGTATTCGGGGTACGATTTTGACGCGGACCGTTTCGATTCCCTCCGGAACCCGATGGATGTCAAAGCTCGGCCGATGTTCTGGGGGGTAACCCGCATCATGTCGTTCGAGAGAATCTTCCTGTTCCGTCTCAGGTTCGAGAGTATCTCGCTGGCCGTACACCATTCCGCCTCTTCGTCCTCTTCGTCGGTAGGGGGCGTGATATAGAGTCTCACGTATTTCTCCTCGTCCGTCTGTATCAGGTACCGCTGATTGTATTCCTGCAGTTCCTCGATCTCCTCATCGCTATAATGGGGATCAAATTCCGAGTTCTCATACAACATCAGGGCCTCCGCCCACATCTGGTCGATCTTCACCCGCTGCGAGTAGCGTTTATCGATCCTGTCCACCTCTATGGTGCCGAAACGGCTGGTCCCATGGATAGGCGAGAGGAACCCTCCCATCTCGGCCGTACGGTTAGCTGTGAACATCGGCACGGCCACCCGCGGCTGTTCGGCCGGAAACTCATCATTCCGGCGTTGCACCAGGATCATGCGTGACCGGGTGTATTTCTTGAATTCCTCGATCCTGGCTGTCCCCTTGTTTATTCCCACCAGGTCGTCGAAACAGACGATCAGGTAACGGGTGAATACATCCGAGAGGGAAAACCGGCTGTCATTCTCCGGCTGCACGTAATACGACTCTAATTCTGCCGGCAGGAAAAACCTGGTCAGGAAAGTTTTGCCAATATATTCCTCCATGGAGATAAATCCGAGCGCCACCGGATTGGGAGTTCCGTCGATCCATTGCGCCACGCTGGCCACCATCCATTTCCGGATAAGGGTGTTCATCCGTTCCCGGTAATAATCCGGTTCCCGGTCGAAGATCCTGGGCGTGATGTGGTCGCATAGCTTGTCGATATGGCTGTCCCCTTTGTATGATCCCCGGATGGTATTGAAGTAATTCAACACCGGGTTCTCCTGGTCGAAATAGTTCTGGTCCCGGAGGATGATCCGGAGATCCGTCCGGGATATCGTCTTTCCGATCCCTTTCAGATAGAGATACAGCGTGTCCGCCGTCGGTTCATACCGGTACCGGTCTTTATCCCGGCTCTCGATACTGAATTTAGATGGATCCAGGCATGAGGTCTTGACAATGAAAGCTTCATTAATCGTGTCCACAATGTCCTGGATCCGGTCATCTACGAATACCAGCGAATTGCTGGTAATCTCAGGCAGTTTAATTTTTGTCATATATCACTAATTATCACTTTTCAGAGGAGTCCCCGTCAATTTTAGCCAGAAGTTGGAAACTTCCATTATCAGATCGTCAAGTAAATCAACAGCCTTCATCTCTTCTATATTCGCGAGTGCGAGATAGAACAAAACGGATTGGGAAACGCCGGCAAAAAAAGCCTGTCGTGTTTCTTTTTTCTGGGTTTCTCCCATTTTGTTCTCATCAAGATATACTTTCTGAAGGTAGATCTGGTATTGTTCTTCCAAATTAAATTTCATGCTGGTCTTTTATGATTAATCGGTAATGACGGTCATATCTAACAACTTTTCATCAAACTCATATCCCCAAATAGTCATGAGTTCAATCCCGTTGCTCCCGTCGATTTTGGCAAACCCTTCCTTATTTTCAAACTCTCGTTTTACTCCATTGACATTTTCGAATGTGATGTAATTGATCATAGCTTTGCCTCTCCTTTAATTGCGTGAAAATATATATACAAGTACCAGTTACCGGCATTAAGAAAAAAACTGAAATCCGAATCTTCGACCAATGAGTGGCGCCGACTATCCGAGACTTTGACAGGTGTACAGCGCGGATACTTTTTGTTCAATATTCGGACTTGTTCATTGAGACCCTTTTCGAACTGATCCGGATCCGAATTCGTGCGATGGTCTATTTTTTCGGCCATCTCTTTCACTGCTTTCTGAAGCAGATTCACGGGATTGATATCCGCTGTTGTGATGAAATAAGTCATGTCAATCTATTTGTTTAGCTGTTAATGTTGCTGAATAAAATCTGGTGGATATATCGATCACGTGAAGGCCTTTGTCTTTCGCCCAATAGATATCGAGCACCGTTTCACACTTGTAATACCTATCGAGTTGCAGGATATCTTCACGCATGCATCTGAGAATTGCGTAAAATTCTGATGATGTTACAATACGATTGTCAATACCTTTGAGTAGGTTATGTAGAGAGTAGGCCTTGTAGTGTTGCCCTCTCTTTACAGGATCCTGCTCGGAAAATATGGACAGGATGAAAATCATACGCTTTTTTCTCTGGCCAGCGATTCAATATACTTTTCTCCGCCTTTTAGGATGCCGTAGATATTTTCGTACTTCGACAGATCAGGTGGTGTGTAAGGCTTCTCATTTTCGGCTTTTTTTTCAGCCGCACGTTGTCTGTCTCGAATCTTTCCGAATGTCTCTTCGCGTTCCCGGTTGTAATCAAAAAAACTGGAGACGATCCTCTGGGTATCAATACTTCCGTAAAAAGTGCCGTACCGGCTTTCCAGGATATAATAGAACAGCAATTTGAGATCTGATAATCGGAAGTGATTATATTTGGCATACAGCATATATGAGAGCTGCTTTATATATTGAGTCTGGAGGCTCTTATTTATATTCAGGAAATCGTTCAGGAAACGGAGCCAAAGATCCAAATATTCGAATCCGGCATAACTTTGCTTCCGTGGATAGATCTTCGTGAGGAATAACAGCGTGATGGGTGATGTTTCATACACGTCAAATAAATTATTGACAAAATCATAATTGACCACCAATTGTTCCGGACTCTGATCTTTTACGAAGTCCTGCCAGGTGGGATAATCTTGCAATAGTTGTTTTTCTAAATCGTTCATATTCGAAAAGTTTTAATTGAACGGCAAAACCGTATGTTGATAATTTCTTTTCTAAGTTCGTATCAATTACCCCCCCCCTATAGATAGTTCTACGCCGGGAGTGAATTGTATATCCTTTCTTTCTCGCCCGGTAGCATAGATTGTACCGGCGTTTCAAACGCGGGTCAACTTTCGCCATAAAGCACGGTTTTGATTGCTTTTACAATATGGTTGTAAGTTGACTTCTCCTTCAGTCTGATAAGGAGGAATCCGTCTTTGAAATTGATCCTTACCACTTCCATATTTGCCTTATACAGGTCATTGATCTGATCCGCCATCCGGGAGGTTAGTTTTATAGTCGTGAATACCTGGTGCACTCCCTTGAATTTCTTTTTCGCAATGCTGGTAAAACTGTCCTCCGTTTTTAGAAAGACATGAGTTGACTTGTCCTTAATTTCCATGTTCTATTAATTTGTCGCGAATAATTTATCTGGTTTCTCTGATAGCAAAATGAGGCAAAGACACAATCCAATTAACACTACTGCCAGTAGACCGTAGATGATAATTTCGAGCCATTCTTCTTTCGTTTTCTTTTTGAATTTCATATTGTTTTTTTCTTTAGAGTAAATCCGGATTCTTTTGCCGGTTCGTCGCCGGGTTGGTCGTTATTCAACTGGAAATCTTTCGGTAGGAAGATCGATTTGTACCGGCTGCAGATATAGAAATCCAGGAATTCCAGTGCACGTTCTTCGTTTTTTTTCGAGATATTGAAAAGTTTCTTTAACCTACGTCTTTCTTCTACTGGTACCAGGATAATGCCGAACACGTCATACAGGAACTCTTTATAGTCTTTCCATGTGCCTGCGAATTCTTCACTGTCGAACGGCATCTCAATCTCATCCGCTTCCGGATCCGGGACAAATACGCTGAACTCGTCGATCTGTTTGCCCAATGTTTTCACGTTTCGCTCAAAATTCTTTTTGATCTTCGTCACGTCCGGACCGTTTCGCAACCCGTTGATCACGGTCGCTTCGTCGTCAATCATTTTTTGAATCTGATCCACCAGATTGTTCCAATGCTCTTTCATACTTTTCAATAAAACTGTGTAATGTCCTGTCATTCACGCTGAATAAATCTTCCGCTTTTGTAAGAAGATATTTTGCCTGTCTGGATTTTCTGTTCGTGCATCTGGCAATATCATAAATACTGTAGTCCGACATATACGCGAACAGGATCCATGCTTTTCGCTCCGTCTCGGTCGGTTCAGACCGTGTCCGGGATCTGATCCTTATCCGGTCATCCTCCGTGAATAGTTGGTTGAATAATGCTTCAATCATACCTTTTAAGTAAAAGTGAATTCTAACTCATCGCGCTGGATTCGGGACCTACGTATTTCGGCAGTTTTCGTCTGCCTGGCATATCGTCCACGAGTGAAAAGATCAAATCCTTGCGAAATGTCGCCAGACAGATATATTGTGAGTAAGAAAGCGGCGACTACGTTTTTCAATGGGGACAATTCCATGCTGATGTTGAAGTGTGTACAGAAATACCATGCTGAAAATTCGTTGGCGCTCCGGCACTCGGTTTTTGCGAAAATATTCCTCACATGGTTTTCTACTGTATGCACTGAGATTGATAGTCGATAGGCAACTTCTTTCTTTATCGCTCCCCATGCAATAAGCTCTCCAATCTCTTTTTCTCGTTTCGTTAGTTGAGCACGTGCATTCATCAGCTTCCCCAGATATCGGACTGTTTAACTTTGTACTTTGAGAATATTTTCTCAATTGCCTCTTTTTCCTCAACATTTGGGATGATGTTTCCATATAACCGCTGATACCATTGTGATCTTGCGGAAATACCAAGGGCTTCCATTATCTCGTCTTTTGCTCTACGGATGTCCTTGTAGGGTATCAATCCGAATCCTTTTTTAAAACTGTGGATGTTTTCTTTGTTTTTTGCCATATCCTGAAAAAAATAGTCTAAATTTGCTATTTACATGTGTTCGTTTTAAGCGTACATTTGTGCCGCTCAAAACATACGTTTGCAAATATAAAACAAATGTTTGTGTTTGGCAAACAATTGTTTGTTTAAAGATTGTTAATAATGAGTGAGATTTTTGACAGGATATCTTATTTGATTGAAAAAGAGGCAGGTGGTACGGCTGATAAATTCGGAAAAATGATCGGATTTTCCGGACAAGCAGTGCGTTATGTCTCAGATTTGCGGAGAAATAAACCGAAATACGATATGCTTGTCGCTATTTTGCAAACATTTGTTTGGGTAAATCCGGATTGGTTGCTCCTGGGGAAGGAGCCAATTCAACGGGTGGAAGGAAATGAAACGTCTGTAGCCCCTGAATGGCTCCTGAAGCGTGTGGAAGAATTGGCAATAGAAAATAATGAACTGAAAAAAGAGGTTGTAAGGTTAAAGGAAAGCAAAAAAAATAGGACTTATCCTATTGCTTCGGAACCTGAGCCGTAATTAAAAAAACGGGGAAATGTCCCCCGTTTGCAAACCAATAATTTATAATATGAAGAAAATCAGGTCTAAAGAATGTCCGCCAGGTACCTCCATCGTCACGGAACCGGTGAAATTGACAATAGCCGGTTCCGTTTATCTTTTAGTCCAGGCCGGTTATTGCGTACACTCCCGCCTGGACTTTCCCGAAACTCACGCCTCCTAAATGCTTTGGTTTCTCGGGATCATATCCGGAGCCGGAGCGGTTTTTATATCCACCTTGGTTGATGAAAGTTCCTGCCTTATAATTTTTCATTTGATTATTTTATTTTTTTATTTCGGTATATGGAACCTTTGATGTTCAAAATAATCATTCCCTTCGGGTGTTTAATGATTATTTTAAACATGTCGGTTTCATATAAAATTACTTTAGAATAATTAGAACAAAGATACCCCTTATTCTAAAATATCCGTCTTTTTTAGAATAAGAAAAATGTTATTCTATTTTTGGTGTAAAAATTAGAATAGGGAAAAATATCTTATTCCAAATTTGTTTGTGTTCATATCAAATGTAAAACATGATGCTGAACAATTACCTGTGCGACCTCTTGTCGCACTTTTTTACAAAGTTACTTCTTCTTTTTAGAAACACATATCTTTACTGGTGAGCCCGAAAGGCTCACTGGAATATCAAAATAAACTTCCTTCTGTTTTTCCACCACAGAAAATATAACTGATTGAAACAGACAAGGAGCTGTCCCAAATCGAGACGGCTCCTTTTTCAATATAACTTGTAATCTGTATCAGGCCGTTGTATCGGCATTATCGTCGTCGCAACATTCTTCGTTTTTTCCCTTTTTGAATGCTTCTGCCACTTTACCGAAATTTTCTTTCCATGCATCGGCTACTGAAGCAAAGAAACTGATGGCACTATCCTTCACCACATCCCATTTGGAGTCGGCCACTTGCTCATATTCCTCCAATTTGGCGGACAGGTTGTTTTTAATCTCTTTGAGATTCTCCAGGCGCGCCTGGTATTCTTCTTTTGCATCTTCCGCAATTTCACCTGCTTTGTCTTCCAGTTTGGTGATGTAATCAGCCAATTCGTTCAGTACATCATACGTTTTTTGTTTGAATTCTTCTTTTTTCATTTGTAGAGAGTGTTAAGAGTATTATATGTTCAATTACATTGGACATTTTCTGTGCTCGGCAAAACAAATAAATTTGTTCTGCTCTTGCTTAACGAAAATGTTGACTTTTACTTTATAAACAGATGGCAAACAAATTAGTTCAACCTCAATTGAATGAGATAGTGTAAAAACGGTGATGGAGCTACAGCCCAGGAAAAAATAAAAATCGTATCTTTGCATCTTAACGAAAAACGGATATGTTGAATATTGTAATTTTTGGAGCTCCCGGATCGGGAAAAGGAACACAAAGCGCGAAATTAGTTGAGAAATACGGACTCAAGCATCTCTCTACCGGAGATATGTTGCGCAACGAGATTGAAGCAGACACGGAATTGGGAAAATTGGCGGACTCATATATGTCGAAAGGAGATCTTGTCCCCGACGAGTTGGTGATTGATATATTGGATAATCTGATTGGCAAGCATAGAGACGCCAAAGGATTTATCTTTGACGGATTTCCCCGCACGCTTGCCCAGGGCGAAGCGCTGGGTAAGATGATGGAAAAGCACGGAGAGGAAATAGATGCTGTTCTCAGTTTGGAAGTGGAGGAGGAAGAGTTGATCGACCGCCTGCTGAAACGGGGGCAGATCTCCGGCAGGAGAGATGACAACCGTGAAACTATTGAATCCAGGCTAAAGGTATACCACTCTCAGACTGAACCCCTCAAGGAGTTTTACCGGACGAAAGGGACATTGAAAAATATTGAAGGGGTCGGTTCTATCGATGATATTTTTGGTTCTATCGAAAGAGAGATCGACCAGATAGGAAAATAAGAATGGCAGAAACAAATTTTGTAGATTACGTAAAGATTTTCTGTAGATCGGGGAAGGGTGGACGCGGCTCGGCCCACCTCAGACGAGAAAAGTATATCCCCAAAGGTGGCCCTGACGGCGGGGACGGGGGTGATGGCGGTAGCATTATCCTGCGTGGTAATCGTAACTACTGGACATTGCTCCATCTGCGTTATCAGCGACACATCTTTGCCGGACACGGCGAAAGCGGATCAAAGGCTCAACGTTCGGGGAAAAAGGGCGAGAGCAAGATCATTGAAGTGCCCTGCGGTACGGTAGCCTATGATGCGCATACCGGAGAATATCTGTGTGATATCACAGATCATGGACAGGAAGTGACCTTGCTCAAAGGGGGACGTGGCGGCTTGGGCAATGTCCATTTTAAGTCGTCTACAAATCAGACACCGCGTTATGCGCAGCCGGGAGAACCGTATAAGGAGCGATGGATAATCCTTGAGTTGAAGCTGTTGGCAGATGTGGGATTAGTGGGTTTTCCGAATGCGGGGAAGTCCACATTGCTTTCAGTGGTGTCAGCCGCAAAACCGAAGATCGCCAATTATCCCTTTACCACGCTCCAGCCCAATTTGGGCATTGTGGAATATCGCGACGGAAAATCGTTTGTGATGGCCGATATTCCCGGCATTATCGAGGGTGCCAGTGAAGGAAGAGGACTTGGATTACGTTTCCTGCGGCATATAGAGCGCAATTCTCTATTGCTCTTTGTTATTCCTGCCGATGCGGACGACATAAAGAAAGAATACAATATCTTACTCAACGAACTGGCTCAATATAATCCCGAGCTGTTGGATAAAACTCATTTGTTGGCAATATCCAAAGCGGATATGCTCGATGAAGAACTGATGCAGGAAATGACATTCGGCCTGCCCGATATCCCCTGCTTGTTTATCTCTTCCATTACGGGATATGGTATTCCCGCGCTGAAAGATATGCTCTGGCGTGAACTCAATTCGGAGGATTATGTGCCCATCTCAGCCTCGTGGGATGCATTGATACATAGGAATCTCGATATTTCCCTATTCGAATTTGATCCGGAAGAGGAATTTTCCGGTGATGATGCCGGATTGGAAGAGGATATGGAGGAGGATGATAACTACTTCGAAGAGGATTTTTAACGATGAGAAATGAACCCACATCCTCTGTATAGCAATCTGCTCTTGTTCGACCTGTTCGACAGGGAAGAAGATATTGTCCATTTTACCACTACCCGGCAGGGAGGAGTGAGCGAGGGTGCCTTCTCCTCTTTCAATATGGGCAATTTTTCTGATGACAGCCCGTTGAATATCAGAGAGAACCGGGAGATACTTGCCCGTATGCTCTATATGGATATAGACCGGTTCATTATCCCCCACCAGACGCATGGAACCAGGGTGTTGACGATTGACAGGAATTTCTTTAACCTCGACCATGCTACAGCCATTGAAACCCTGTATGGGGTAGATGCCACTGTTACCGCGGAGAAAGATGTCTTCCTGTGTGTCACTACCGCTGATTGTGTGCCAATGATCCTGTATGATAGGAAGAATGGGATAATTGCAGCTATTCATGCAGGATGGAGAGGCACTGTGGGGCGGATTGTTGAGAAAACCGTCGTGGCGATGGAGCGACAATTCGGTTCGTTGCCGGAAAACATAATTGCCGGCATCGGTCCGGCCATAGATGTGTCGCGTTACGAAGTGGGAGATGAAGTGGTGAGCCGTTTTCATGGTGAAGGATTCGACCTTTCCGATGCCTCCCTTTTTCCCGGAGAGACCTTATACTCCAGATACCATGTCAATTTGAAAGAGATCAACAGGAGGGAACTGATCAGGCTTGGAATACCTGAGGGTCGGATCGAGAAAAGTAGTTTGTGCACCTTCGAGAGGGGGGATATTTTCTTTTCTGCCCGCAGGCAAACCGTGCATTCCGGGAGAATGCTTACCGGGATCATGATGAAGAGATAAAAAAGGGAGAGAGTGAATTGTTGATATTCACTCTCTCCCGTTCAGTTGACGATTGCGATCTTCGCCGGAAGATTGCTTTCAATCAATAACGCGCGCTTACCACATCCCAATCTATAATCTTCCATATCTCCTTCAAGTGATCGGCACGGCGATTCTGATAGTCAAGATAGTATGAATGTTCCCATACATCAAAACCCAAAATAGGAACCAGGCCACTTGTAACCGGATTACCGGCATTGCTTTCTTTCAAGATGGAAAGTTTACCATCCTGGTCCTTTGCCAGCCATACCCATCCCGAACCGAATAGGGAAACGCCTGCTGCATTGAATTCTTCTTTAAACTTCTCGAACGAGCCGAAGTGCTCGTTGATTGCATCGGCCAGTTTCCCTTTGGGCTCACCACCGCCGTCTTTTTTGAATGAGGTGAAGTAGATATTGTGATTGAGGACCTGTCCCGCATTGTTGAAAATAGCACCATCACTCTCTTTTACGACTGTTTCAAGATCGACATTTTCAAATTTTGTCCCCACCACCAACTTATTCAGATTATCCACATAGGCCTGATGGTGCTTGCCATGGTGAAGCTCTACTGTCTGTTTGCTGATAACCGGCTCCAAAGCATCGGTTGGATAAGGTAATGCTACTTTTTCGAATTTCATATTCACACTGTTTTTAGAATTGTCGTTTTCACTGTTTCTCGCATTGGAGTTATTGCAACTGATTGCCGATAACGCAAATAATCCTGTCAATAAGTAATAATGAATTGTTTTCATATGATTATTTTATTTTTTTTATTTCGGTATGTGGAACCTTTGATGTGAATCAACTTCCGGTCTGTTTATAACGAAAACACGCTGAGAAATGTTCGCGCCCATTGATACCGATTCTACCTATTCCTCGCTGTTATCATCCGCTCCTTCCTTATCATCCGCTCTTTCCTTGTTCTCTTGGGAAGCGTCGGGGAAAGGGATCTTCTCATCGGTGTCGATGAATATGTGATCTCCGGAACCGTGATGTTTGGGCGGGAGTTGTATGCCCGAGGAAGATCCTTTCTCATTCTCGAGTATTTCCTGAGAACGGGATATCCAGGGACGTTTGCCGAATATTTTTTCCAGGTCGTCAGAATAGATAATCTCCCTTTCCAGCAGGATGCCGGCCAATTGGTTGTGCCCCTCGGCTTTATCCATAAGGATTTGCTTGGCCCTGTCATATTGCTGGTTGATCATGGCTTTCACCTCGTTATCGATCAACTTGGCCGTTTCATCGCTGTATGGTTTTGAGAAAGTGTATTCTTGTCCCGATGAATCATAGTAACTCAGGTTGGGGAGTTTTTCGCTCATCCCCATATAGGTGATCATGGCGTAGGCTTGTTTGGTCACCCGCTCCAGATCATTCATTGCTCCTGAAGAGATCGATCCTATGAACAATTCTTCAGCGGCCCTTCCTCCCAGTAGGGCGCACATCTCATCAAGCATCTGCTCTTTAGTGGTGATTTGCCTTTCCTCGGGCAAATACCATGCCGCTCCCAATGCTTTACCCCGGGGTACGATAGTAACCTTCACCAACGGGTTGGCATGTTCCAGGAACCAGCTTAGCGTGGCGTGCCCGGCCTCATGGATGGCAATGGATTTCTTCTCATTCTGGGTGATGATCTTATTCTTCTTTTCGAGTCCACCCACAATACGGTCGACTGCATTCATGAAGTCTTCTTTCTCCACGAATTTCTTCTTCTTCCGGGCAGCGATCAGTGCTGCTTCGTTGCAGACGTTGGCTATGTCGGCCCCGGAAAATCCGGGTGTTTGACGGGCCAGGAATTCCACATCCACAGATTCATCTATCTTGATGGGGCGGAGGTGTACTTTGAATATCTCCTTCCGGTCGTTCAGGTCGGGAAGCTCCACGTAGATCTGCCTGTCGAAACGGCCTGCGCGCAGCAGCGCTTTGTCCAGCACATCGGCACGGTTAGTAGCTGCCAGGATGATCACACCGCTGTTGGATCCGAAACCATCCATTTCAGTGAGAAGTTGATTCAATGTGTTTTCCCGTTCATCGTTCGATCCGAAATTATTGTTCTTTCCGCGGGCACGGCCTACGGCATCAATCTCGTCGATAAATACGATACAGGGTGCTTTTTCCTTTGCCTGGCGGAAAAGGTCCCTTACGCGGGATGCGCCCACCCCCACGAACATCTCCACAAAATCGGATCCTGAGATGGAAAAGAAGGGAACGTTGGCCTCACCTGCCACCGCTTTTGCCAGCAATGTCTTTCCCGTTCCGGGAGGGCCCACGAGCAGCGCTCCTTTGGGAATTTTCCCACCCAGATTGGTGTAATTATTGGGGTTTTTCAGGAATTCCACAATCTCCTGCACCTCCTCCTTGGCTTCGGACAACCCGGCAACATCCTTGAAAGTCACTTTCTGGCTGGAGTCCTTGTCGAAGAGTTGGGCTTTTGATTTGCCCACGTTGAAAACACCTCCGCCGGCGCCGGCTCCACCCTGCATCCTGCGCATCATCCATACCCAAAATACGATGATCAAAAGAAAAGGAGCAAAAGTAAGTAACACGCCCCAGAATTCCGAGGTTGTGTCGAAGCGTACTTCAATGTCATAGTTTTTTTCGGCCTTTACAGTATCTATAAACTCAGATATGGCATCGGTCGAGGGAATCTTTATAAGAATCAGAGGCGTTCTCATGGCTTTGCCGGCATCATCTCCGAAAACATGATTTACAGACTCCTCCCGGACGATTGCTTCCGCGGTCTCTTTGTTGCTGTACACCACCACGCTCCTCACCCGGTTGTCTCTCACATATTCCTGAAACTCCGACCATTTTACCTCTTTTACGGTGGTGTCTTGTCCGAAAAACCACATTCCCATGAGTAGTGCCAACACTACGGCATAAATCCAGTAAGGATTGAATGGTCTCTTGGGATTATTATTGCCACTTATCTTAGGCCGCAGGGTAGGTTGTTTATCCTGTTTATTTTCTTTGCTCGTATTGTTCATTTGAGTGACTCTCTATTTCTTCTGAGTTATTGTAACAATTTTTTGAGAAATAAGTTTTAATCTATGGATGGAATACGTTCTGAATTGGCATCTTCCCAAAGGTGGTCGATATTGTAGAAATTGCGGAGTTCGGGTAGGAATATATGTACGATTATATCACCATAATCCATCGCAATCCATTCGGCAAGCTGTTGGCCATGCACACGGATAGGATCTTCTTTGGTGTTTTTCTTCACAATCTCATCAATTGAATCGGCCAAGGCCGATACCTGGGTGGGTGTGTTGCCTTCACAAATTACAAAATAATCACATACGGCACCCGTCATGCCTTTCAAGCGGATAGTACAAATGTTTTTTCCTTTCTTCTCCTGAATTCCTTCAATAATACTTTGTAAGAGTTCGTTTTTTTCTGTCATTCTTTGTTTTAAGTGAGTTGATCATGCAAAGATAGGCTGTTTTTTAGATAAAATCGAAAAAAGCCCCGTCTTTTTGAGACGAGGCTTCGACATATATATTATTAAGGAAGAGGAAGAACGTTCAATTATTACAATGTTTTTAGCTGGAGATTCCTCCAAAGCACTTTAATACCTCCTCCGTCATGGATTTGCAAAGCGATGCGTCCTTGTGCCTTGCCTATCTTCTCGTCGGTCAGGTCAACCATCTCTTCTCCATTCAGGAAAGTCTTTACGTTGTCACCTTTTACCAGGATACGCAAGGTATTCCACTCGCCCTCTTTCAATATTTCTTCCTTTTCATCGGGAATCTGTGCCAGCCATCCACGTCCGTAGGACTCATAGATGCCGCCGGTGTCATGCCCTTTGGGTGCCACTTCCACCTGCCAGCCATTCACAATGGCGCCCGGTTCCACGAATGAGCGGATGAAGACACCGGAATTACCGTCAGCTTCCTGCTTGAATTCGACGGTCAGGTCGAAATCATCGTAGTATTCACGTGTGGCAAGATAGCCGTACTGTTTGTCCGGGCCGCTTTCGCATACCAGAAGGCCATCCTGTACATACCATTTTTCGGTTCCGTAGATTTCCCATCCGTGCAGATCAGTGCCATTGAACAGGCTTACCTCTTTGGTTTTGCGGGGTAATTCCTTGATCTTCACATTCCGGAACCATGCGGCCGAACCGTGGTCTTGCAGGCAGATCACGCCTTTGCGCGCCAATCCGTATTCGGGAGCGTTTTCCCATTTGCCGCTGTGCTTGCGCGCAAACCAATCCTCTGTCCAGGCCTCGAACTCAATCACCTTTTCTCCGTTGAGCCAATGCTCCACATGGCCATTATCGAAAACGATCCTGGAGTTGTTCCATTCTCCTGCCGGTTTGATAATGGTCTTTTCCGGATCGGTGGTGTGCATGGCATAATCGGCCGCTGTTTTCTGCCAATCTTCCAACGGTTCGGGGAATCCGAGGTCGTCGATCAATTGGTATTCCGGGCCGGTCACATAGGGAACGGCAAACTTGGGATGTTCGACCACGTGGTACAGCACCCCGCTGTTACCGCCGTCGGCAATTTTCCAGTCCCATGCCAGTTCGAAATTTTCATACGTTTTTTCGGTAACGATGTAACCGTGTTCATCGGCGCCTTCACCCTTGGCCTGTATCATGCCGTCTTCAGCAAACCAGGGAGCGGTCAGTTCCTCGCCATTGTAATCGCGCCACCCATTGAGTGTGGTGCCGTCGAACAGCAATTCCCATCCCTCGGCAATCTCCTGTTGCGTCAGCGTGTTGTGCTTCGCTTCACCTGTGCAACCTGTCGTCAAAATAGTCATACTCATTAGAGCCAATAAAATAAATTTAGCATTCATCGCTTCTTTTTTAAAGGATTAAACTTTGCAGTGTGATAATATTGAATGCAAAGGTACTGAAATGATGTTGATATGAAAGTGTTTTTATGAAAATTCTCCGGAAGACAACCATCCTTGTTCTTTAAGGTATTGTTCTGACTTTTTCACATTGCCGCATTTTTTTATGACCTCTTTGACAAATTCGTAATCGGTGATTTGCGGGTTGCGTTCCATGAGCATTCGAACGGAACGATCCACCACTTTATTATTGATCAACCGGGCATTTACCATACGGTTTCCTTCCACTCTTCCCAACCGTATCAATACCGTAGTGCTGATCATGTCGAAGATCATTTTCTGTGCCGTCCCGCATTTCATCCGGGTACTTCCTGTGACAAATTCAGGTCCGGTAATCACTTCGATTGGGAAATCGGAGTATTGCGAAATGAGCGAGTCCGGATTGTTGACGATCGAACCGCAGGGAATACCGTTTTCACGGCATTTTTTTAAGGCGGCCAACACAAAGGGAGTTATTCCGCTGGCAGATATGCCTATTACGATATCCTTGGGAGATATGTTTTCTTTTTGCAGGGAATGCCAGCCTTCTATCTCATCATCTTCTTTTTCTTCGAGGGCGAAGACGAGATTTTGCACTCCCCCGGCAAGAATCACGTTTATGATCCCTTTTTCTATCCCATAAGTATTGGGTAGCTCAATGACGTCGAGCACGGCCAGCCGTCCCCCGGACCCACATCCCAGATAAAACATCCTGCCCCCGTTTTTTAATTGCCGCTCGATGGCACTTATCAATTTCCCTATTTCCGGTAAAACTTTTTCGATGGCCAAGGCCACGATTTTGTTTTCGGTATTGATATTGCGGATTAGTTCATCCACCGTTTTCTTTTCCAGATCATCATATCTGGATGGTTGTTCTGTTAATCTGACCATTTGTTCTCAATTTGTTACATCCATCTTTTTGATGGTTGGTTCATATGCTGATATTACTTTTTTAGTCCCGCTTTATGCCCGGCTATCGCATAATAAAGGATATACAGATAACAGGGGATAAATAACCAGTAGGCTTTCTGAAAATCCATTGCTTCACTCACCATGCCTGTCGTCTTAACGGCATCGAGGATAAATCCGAACACCAGAGGAAGAATGGCCCCTCCCACAATAGCCATCACCAATATGGATGACCCCGATTGGGTGAATTTTCCCAACTTGTCGATGGCCAATGCCCAGATCGCGCCCCACATCAGGGAATGGGCAAATCCCAATGCTCCCAGGCAGTAGATGGCCTGTTGCGCGGGAAGCCGGACAAGACAAAATGATGCGGACAAGGCGATCAGGGAAAACAGGATCAATGCCTTCTTCTGATGCATCACCTGCAATAGAAAGATGCTGACAATATATCCGATGACCAATCCAAAGGAAACAATACCTGAATACTGCGCCGGATTATCAAGGCCGATAGCTTTGGCAAAATCAATCGCCGATGCCATGGGAAGGGTTTCCACGCCTACATAAATAAATAATGCGATAGCTCCCAGAATCAGGTGCGGAAACTGCCCTATACTTGTTTTCTTATTTGCCCCAAGCATTTCACTATTGCTGTTTGCGTCTGGCATATCCTCTTCCTCTCCAACGGCCTTCACTTCAGGCAGGGAGACGAAAAAAATGAGGATTGCCAGCAGGATGATCACTCCCGCGGCCAGTCCGAAGGGAATGTAGGCCTGATCCATTAACGGATTTTTCACATCAATGAACAAGCTGAGGAAAATAGGGCCGAGGAACCATGCCGATTTGTTCATGATTCCCATGAAACACATGCGTTGTGCAGCCTTTTCTATTGGCCCGCAAATAGTAACATATGGATTGACAGCCGCCTGCAACAAGGTATTCCCTATTCCCCCGATAAAAGAAGCTGCCAGAAACATATAAAAACCGTCCATGGAAGCAGTCATGTTGGCCGAAGGAATAAATAACAGCATCCCCAAAGCCATGATCAATAATGCTATGACCATGGATTTCTTGTACCCGATCTTCTTTATCAGCATGCCCGCAGGCCTTCCGAAAATCAAAAAGGCGGAAAAAGTCGCTGTCAATACCATGTAGGACATTCCTTTGCTCAAGGAGAAAGCCCCTTCAAGGATGGGCACCATGATGCCATTGATCCCCACACCGAAGCCAATAATGAAAAATGCGATCCCGATAATCAAGAGCGGGAACAAATAATTCGATTTATATTTTTTGTTCATAATGGATATTTAATTGTTATGCGTGAAGTGTAGTTTCCCACACGGAGTGTTTAAATGCTTAAATCTTGAGGATCCCTAAATTTGATGATATGCGATAAGGCCTTCCATGGGGCTTTGGATGATTTTTCCCGTCTCCATTCCGAATTCGTTCGCGATAAGCGTCAGAGTATCTTTAAACACCCAGCCTATACTTCCCACGCAATTAAACAGATAAGCGGAGTAATCCGGGTAATGCACGATAATATTCCTGAAAAAATCACGGAAGCATTCCCGTTTCACATTTTCACTATAATCATGTCCGAACACCTGCTCCCCGCCCAGAAATCGGGTGAAAGACGCACAGTAACGGTTAGGCATGGGATCAGCGTAGACACGGTCGATTAATTCATCGGGGGAAACCCTGTACACATTATAGAAGTGTTCCCGAATATCGTGCGGCATGTGGCCGCGGATAAAATCCCTGATCATGGATATTTTAGTGCTTTAAGTTATTCTTTTACTATTAGCTGGCCCTGTTCATCTGTTGTTTTCCCTGATACGGTTTATCACCCTGTCGAATGTTCCCAGCGGATAGTTGTTGGGCTGTCCGTACCAGAAGAAGGACCCGTATCCCTCGTAGTCTTTTGCTTTTATATGGGGATCGGTGGCCAGGTAGCTGGGTATATCATTTGTATAGGCGGCTACGGACACTTTTTGGCCGGGCCATAAATCCCTGATGGCAATGGCAAATTCAGTGGTTGCCTCCCTTGAAAGTCCCACCAACTTCCAATCCCCGATATTTAACGTCTGCACATACACCGGCATGTCAGTGGGGGGTATTCCGTTTTGCTCGTAATGGGCCAACATGCGTTTTGCCCAACGGACATCTCTCCGGGCAATACCATCGGCGGGATTGGCTTCCGCATTTTTCAAATATACTTCTACCTGCTCCCGGCTCCAAGGGGTGACCGGAATAGAAATGGTGTCGAGGTGGAAAGATATATCGCCTTGAATGGGAGACATTGTTTTCTTTAAAACAGACATCACATTGTCAGCCAATTGTTTGCCTGTGGCGCGAAAAGTGGTGTTAGGATTGATATCGCCGGCGCACCCTTGAAGGAATACACTGTTTTGGATGCCTGCGGCAGATTCTATGATGCTTCTGGCATACCCCGGAAAGTTAGCGCTTGCGATAAAACGGTTTACTTCGGGATCAGCTACGACTGGGTGGCATCCGGTTAAGAACAAGACCGATTTTTCATTGTCTTTTTTGGAAATGATTTGTACTACGTCAACCGTATTATCATAGACTGCGTTCTCCATTTTCAGACTCCTGTTTCTCCCGATAGCAGTGGTATCACGGCCAAAGAACAAATCACTCTTGACGGCATTGTCAATCGATTCTTCTATGGAACGAATGATCCCGGGACGCACCACATTATTCAAATATAAAGTGTCGGGATGTTGGTTTTGTTTCTCCCAGGTTATCCAGCTTTGTGTCACTGGTGTAAAATGGGAATGGGATGCGTTGATCAGAACCGCTTCATGCGGGATCCCCCTTTTCCGGTAAATTTCATCTTTCACACTCTGGATAAAAGAATAATCGAATCCGCACACATCCACTCCGACGATTACGGCGACCTTATTCCCCTTTTTGAAAGATATGGCCCGAACCGAGAGATTGCCTTCGGAATTGTGCATGTTGGTGTACAACTTGTTATCGAAGGAAGAGGCATATAACTTACCTGCGCACCAGGCAATCTGCCGGATATCGACCAGATAGGACTCACCGTTTTTATAGCCGATGCGCACCCAGCTCTCTTGGGGATATTTTAACTCGCATTGATATAAAACACCATCCTCCCCTAGCGCGTACAGCCTTCTTCCATCCGAAGCCAATGACCGGATCATGCCTACATTGGCCACCACCTTCCATGTTATTTCGCTTTTATCGAGGGTTCCTTCGCACAGGTCCCCTTTCGCGGTGGCAAGATATAGTTTCTCGCCGGAAGATGTGAGGGATTTTGCATCGTCGACCCGCGATAGTTTTTCCCAGTTTAGTTTTTTCTGGTCAGGATTTGCCACAACCAGGTCCCCCCCGCTGGTTATCCCGTAGAGGGAGGAGCCATGTCCTGCAAGGAGTTTCACGGGAAGGTTAGAAGCTATGACCTTTGCTTTTCCCACGGGTTGGCGGTCAAATATTACCATTTCTCCCAGGTCATTGATACCGTAGAATTGTTCACCCAGAGCCGTGAACTCGGAAAGATGCCCGGTTTCACCCTGCTTCTGCCATCCTAATGTGAAGCGTCCTTCATAGGGTGCGGCAAACCCGGCCAATGTCAGCGAGACTGTTTCGTCAGTAGGTTCAATGCTGACAACAGCACTGCCTACCTTATAACTATCCTGACAGGAAATCATGATAAACAGCAGAGTTGCGATTAAGACAGGTATTTTCATTTTTTCAATTGTTTGGCGAATTTCTGAATACGTCGCACGGCCTCGGCGATTTTCTCCATATCGGAACGGTCTCCAAGGAGCATGGTTTGAGTGAACCATAATGATTGTTCTTTGGTCAGCTTGTCATTTTGGGGGCATTGGTTACGCTCCACCCACTCTTTCATTGTTTTCTCTCCGTATATCTTCAGGTAATGCTTGTTTTTGGCAAGCCCCAGCACATAGTCACTGCTGTTCATTTGCCCGTAGCCGGTGCTGCATGGAACACCTTCGGCAGAAAGAGCTTCGATGAATCTTTCGCGGCTTAACCCCGCAAATTCGGACTGGTGATAACGGAACATGTATAAATGGTAGGCGCTGTTGGTTGTCCCCTTGTAGAGTTTGGCCGGAGTGATTCCCGGTATGTCATTGAATAATTGAGTCAGATAAGAGGCATTCTCACTCCTTGTCCTGGCCTGTTGCTCCAATCGGGCCATCTGTGCCAATAGCAGCCCTGCCTGAAATTCGGTAAGCCGCAGGTTAGTCCCCCTGGTGCCGGATCCCGTTGCGTAGGAAGTACCCGTTCCTCCCTGTCCCTGATTATGGAAAGTATAGCACTGGTCAATGAACTCTTTGCTGTCGCTGGTAATGGCACCCCCTTCAGCACAATTCAAATTCTTCGAAGATTGGAAGCTGAAAGCCCCGCCCAATCCGAAGGAACCGACTTTTTTCCCTTTCCATTCTGCCAGGTGGGCCTGACAGGCATCTTCAATAACCGGGAGATTATGTTTCTTCCCCATGTCGAGGATCGTATCCAGGTCGGCGGGAGATCCCCCGATATGTACTGGCATCAAAAGCTTGGTCTGGGGAGTGATAGCCTGTTCTATTTTTTTTGCGTCAATCTGAAACGTTTCAATATCGGTGTCGATTAATACGGGCAATGCATAGTTGAGTACCACTACGTTGTAGGAGGCGACAAAAGTATAGACCGGGAGAATAATCTCATCGCCGGGCCCAACATCCAACGCGCCGAACATGGTGTAGAGTGCGCTGGTGCCACTGGAAACGGCAAGCGAATGCGCCGTTCCGTGAATCTTTGCATATGCTGCTTCAAATTTTGCGGTAGTAGTTCCATTGAGACGACCCCATTTATTGGTGTGAAGGACGTCCAACAAAGCTTTTTCTTCGGTTCGGTCGTAAATGGGCCATCTTGAAAAGCCGTAGGAGGATTTCCGCCCTCCCAATAATGCCGGCTTGTTATTGCTCTGTTTCCCTTGTGCGAATGTGAGGTTTGGCGCTAATGTTAATCCCGCCCCGGCTATCGCGGAGGCCTTCAGGAAATTTCGTCTGTTTATTGTTTTCATCTCTTTGTTTTATTTTATTTGTTCTTGTTGCTTCAATTTATTACTATTTTTTTTGCTGCTGGAAAGTAGATAATTCTTCCATTATTCCCTCATTGGTCAATTTGTTTGAAAATGACTCATTATCTAAGTTCAGACTGGCTGGTACGCAAAATGCAGGTATAGACAATAAAGAAATAATCAAACTGATGAGTTGTTTGAAATGCACCTTATTTGTTAAGCTATTACCTGACAGATATAATTGATTCATACATTTTAATTCTTTTGGTGTAAATCTAAAATTTGCCTGATCGGCAGGTGATGATATTCTTGACTTCGCAATTTTTCCAAAGAAAATTGCTTCAATAGCGGCTTGTAATCCAGCTAAGTAATCGTTGGCAGTAGATGATTGATTTTGAGCTTTTTTACTCAAGCTTCCAATTTGTTGTACCAAACAGTGCCCTCTATTTGAACCTTGTTTTTCTGATTTTTTTATTTAATGGTCTTTTCTTTGAATTTCCATAGGCGTTTCAATTTTAATTCTTTATTATCTGAATTCTATCAGATTTTTAAAATGGGATTCATACGATATCGAGTTGCGTTTATTTGCGTTATTCGATTTTATAATAACGCAAATATATGCACGATTGGGGAAGAAAAATTAAAAAGAACAAGAAAAAATAAATATATTAATGAAATATAACTTTTCCGTTCGGGGGAGGGAGAGGGGTGTGATGTGTTATCAATGTGTATATTAGGTTTTTATATGAGAATCACTCAAAAATTCATGGATGGCCTGCGATTTAATTTTTAGTTTCATAAACATAAATTCAGGATACTCCTTTTTGATGTTGGACTTGGTTAGGGGCTTATTTAGTATCTCCTCCTTTATATATTTCTTATAGCCAGGTGTTTATCTTGTAATTTAAAAAATGCGGCATATTTTTGAACATTTTGCCTCCAAAAGAGAGAGGGATTGATAATATTCCGGACTGATGGGGCGAAAGTTGAATGGAAGAATTATCACATTAAATAATCTCGATCTGTTCTCGATACAGGGCCAGTTCTTTATTCTTTGGATTCAATTCTGTAATGAGATATGAAATATCATGGAGATCGGCGACTTTGTATCTTTTTGAGATATTCAATTTTTCGGAAATCGCCAATAAAACGGTTTTGTCTGCCGCTTTTATCATTGCTCTATTTACTTGCACAGTCTCCCAATCAATGTCGGTAAATCCATTTTCTATTGAAATAGCATTCACCCCCATAAAACAAAGGTCACACTTTATATTGGAAATCTCATTTATAACACTCGCGCCAGTATGGATATTCGCGTTTTTATTTAATTTACCGCCTATGGTGAGGACATTGATATTTTCGTGAGAAGACAAGGTGATCGCAATCTGAGGGCTCACGGTAAAAACTGTAAGGTTAAGTTTTCGGGGAATTTGATGGGCTAACTCCAAAATGGTTGTACCCCCCTCAAACAGTAATGTCATATTGTTTTGTATCAATGAAAGAGCTTTCGTTGCAATTTTTTTCTTTTCCTCATGCGCGTAAATGTTATTATCCGCGATAAAAGGCCTTACAAAAGATTTGCTTATAGCACCTCCATGTACCTTGATAATTCGATCTTCATCAGATAATTCTTTTAAATCTCTTCTGATAGTATCTTCTGAGACGTTAAGCAACGTGCTCAAATCGACAGACAAAACCTTGTTATGAAGGTTAATCTCTTTCATGATAATTTTATGACGTTCTTCTTTTAACATGATAAAATCAATAAATAGAAATTATTTAACAGAGATATTATTCGTTGCAAATTTAGATAAAAAAATGATATTCTTCCGGTTTTGCAATCAGCATCTTCCTCCAAGAAGCAACCCGCCATGAACAAAAGAATCTTTCTTTTTTAAACAAAGCTTTGCCAAATTCGTTTTATATTCGCACTTAATACATAATAGACTCGATTTTGGAATTTATTGATTTAGCAGTAAAGAAAGGGATTGGTGACCTCTCGTTTGTGGCGACTGTCGGTTTTTTTGATGGTGTGCATATCGGTCACAGGCATTTGATCGATCAGGTAAAAAGGGCGGCGGAGAGGCGCGGTCTGCCCTCGGCTGTGGTCACTTTCCCTGTACATCCCCGCAAAGTGTTGCAGACAGGTTATCAACCGGCGCTTTTATGCGGGTTTGAGGAGAAAATTGAACAATTGGCTACCACAGGTGTCGACTATTGTATCAGCCTTCCGTTTACCGTTGAACTTTCTCAACTCTCTGCAAGGGAATTCATGCAAAAGGTTTTGAAAGAACAGCTTCATGTGGATACGCTGCTTGTGGGTTATGATCACCGTTTCGGACATAACAGGCAGGACGGTCATCCCGAGTACAGCCAATATGGCAAGGAATTAGGCATGCAAGTAATCCTTGCTACCGAATTTCAATTGGGGGATGATGATGTGAGCTCCTCACAAATACGCCGGTTGTTGAAAGCGGGAAAGATCAAAGAAGCCAACGAATTGTTGTCATATAATTACAGGTTGTCGGGCAAGATTGTGGAAGGTTATCAGGTGGGGCGCACCATTGGTTTTCCTACTGCCAATATGCGGGTTTGGGAGCGGTATAAGGTAGTCCCTGCACTGGGGGTTTATGCCGTGATGGTGCATTTGCGCGATCTTGTCTACCCTGGCATGTTATATGTCGGGAGACGTCCTACACTCCATTCAGACAATGAGATCAGCGTAGAGGTCAATCTTTTCGACTTCGACGGTAATTTGTATAATCAGTCGATGAGTGTGGAATTTATCGATTTTATCCGTGCCGACCGTAAATTCGATTCCAAAGAAGAGTTGGTGGCGCAAATCCATCAGGATAAAAGATCAGTAAAGCAACGTTTGAAGAATAAAAAGTAATAGGGATCTGGCGCTGATTCTGAAAACACTTGTTTACGTGTATTTGTCGGACAATAGTGTTTGCGAATATATTCAGGTGACGTCAATAGATACCCATTGCATTCAACGCTCTCTGGTATGCCGCCGCGTTACGTGCATGTTCGGCATGGGTGGTGGCGAAGTTGTGCCGGCCGGAGAGGTCGTCTTTGGCGCACATAAAAAGATACCGGTGCTGTTGGGGGGATAATGTGGCCTCCATGGCCTGTATGGAGGGGATGCGGATCGGCCCAGGAGGAAGTCCGCCGTTCTTATATGTATTATAAGGCGATTCCACTTCAAGGTGCCTGTAAAGAATACGTCGCAATGAAAAATCGCCAACTGCGAACTTCACCGTGGGGTCGGCTTCCAATCGCATACCCCTGTTTAATCGGTTCAGGTATAATCCTGCCACGATAGGATATTCATCGGCATAAGTGGCTTCTTCCTCCACAATAGATGCCAGGGTGGAGACCTGCACAGGCGTAAGTCCTATTTTCCCGGCCTTCTCTTTTCGCGCTTCATTCCAGAAAAGTTCATACTCCCTTTTCATCCGGTTCAGCAGATTGTCGATGCTTGTATCCCAGTATACTTCGTAGGTATTAGGTATAAACATTGATATGAACGTATATTCGTCGAACCCGAACTTCTCGGCATTGGCAGGGTTTTCGAGTGCATTCAGCAATGAAAGGCTGTCTATCATCAACTGTTGAGAGATACGTCCTGCCAGATTTTCACTGATCCGTATATTATTAAATGTGAGATTTACAGGGGTTTGGTTTCCCGACCGCAACTTGCGTATCACATCCGGCATTGTCATGCCCTCTTCAATGGCGTATCTCCCGGTTTTCACCATGTTGGGATAATTCATCCGTTCAGCCAGCATGCGGAAAACCTTTTCAGAGGGAAGCCCAGCCTCTTTCAGTTGGCTGACTACCTCTTCGTAATCCTTCTCACGGTCGATATGGATATACGCGGTTCCCGCAAGTGTGAAAGGCTGGAAGATTGTCCCGTATAAGTAGATCCCTGCCGCGGTGAGTGCCGACAATAGAATGCCAAGGATTAGCAGCACTGTTTTATTTCTTTTTTTCTTCTTTATCTGTTCCATATTGTATAACGACTCATGAGGACCGGTACAAAAATAGGACATTTTCGTCAAGCAAGAGCAGAACAAATGTATTTGTTTTGCAGAGCGGAGAAAATATCTAATGAAATTGGATGTTTTGGTTTGAAAAAGTCACCTTTTCTTTGACAAGTTGAAAACAATCTTGTATATTTGCATCCGATTTCGCGAAAATCTATCAGGAAGTGTGGGTGAGTGGCTGAAACCACCAGTTTGCTAAACTGACGTACGGGCAACTGTACCGGGGGTTCGAATCCCCCCGCTTCCGCTGAAATACAAAGCCGAAAGGCGACAGAAATCAGACAAGGCCTACAGGTTCAATACTTGTAGGTGTTTTTATTTCGTTTTGTCGGGTCTGAAAGTCAGGGAAAAGATATAAAAAAAGAGCAGCGCCAATACATAGTTTTTGTATTGACTTGCATCCATGCCTCCACGCAATTCATCACAACTACGCCATAAAGTACTATATAATTCTGATTTTTTAATTGCCATCTTTTCTTTATATGTCAAAATAACTCTTTCGGATTTATTTTTAGAAACTCGTCGTAGGGAACTCCTCCAGTCCCAACAAGTAAGACTTTTTCCGGATGAAATCTTTCTGAAAATATTGCCATGCCGGCATTATCCGCTTTCATTCCACTTTTTACCTCAAGTCCAATCACTTTATCTCCTCTTTCCAGAACAAAATCGACTTCGTAATTACCATCACGCCAATAGTAAAGATTATATCTCTCCGAAATGGAATGATTAATCAAATGTGTTCCAACAGCAGATTCTACAAACCGCCCCCATAGTTCCGGATTAATGATTGCTTTCTCATAAGTATCATTACCATGAGAAGTAATCAAAGCATTATTATACACTTGAAATTTCGGACTTGAACCTCTTTTGCGGATTATGTCTCCTGCATATTTATCTAAACCGCCCAATAAGCCGCAATCTGATAAAAGCTTTAGGTAATTTGCCAATGTAGTTGTGTTGCCTGCATCTTGAAGTTGGCCTAATATCTTTGTATAAGAAAGAATCTGCCCCGAATACAGAGAACCGAGCTCAAACAATCGTTTCAGTAAGGAGGGTTTATCCACTCTTGTCAGCATTAATATGTCTTTGGATATACTGGTTTCCACAAGAGAGTCTTTTATATAGTTCTTCCAACGTTGTTCATCGTCAATTAGAGATGATGATCCCGGATATCCTCCAAAATAAATATATTGCTCTATGCTCCAGCCAAAGGCTTCTTGCATTTCTATGTATGACCAGTGTCCCAAATGTAATGTTTCAAACCTACCAGCCAAAGATTCTGTTAATCCTTTCTGGAGTAATAGTCGGGAAGAACCAAGAAGGATCACTTTAATATTGATGTTCTCACGAGAATCCTTATCCCATTGTTGTTTAACGACTTCACTCCAGTTGTCTATTTTTTGTATTTCATCAATAACCAATAAGAATTCTGTTGCACCTGATGCCTTCATTCGCAACCTGGCTGATTCCCACACTTGTGCAACCCACGCTGAATTTGTTGCTGAGATAGCATCCGCAGACTCAAATAGATTGGAAATGGATAATTGAGATAAGAGTTGGGTGACCATCGTCGTTTTACCCACCTGACGAGGCCCCAGAATGACTTGAATGAACTTTCTTGGTTCTTCAATTCTTGCTTTAATTGACTTTAAATAAGGTCGTTCAAACATAGTGTGTAAATTTACTCAATACGATTAGCAAATTTACTCAATATATTTAATGGCGCAAATAGTTTCTTCTAATTTTTTTAGTGCAAGGGTGCAAGTGTCTATATCATAGATAGCTTGCACCCTTGCACTAAACTTAAAACATTATTCCATAGGTGTTTGTAAAT
Source organism: Proteiniphilum sp. X52 (assembly GCF_003712195.1). Taxonomy (GTDB): domain Bacteria; phylum Bacteroidota; class Bacteroidia; order Bacteroidales; family Dysgonomonadaceae; genus Proteiniphilum. The sequence continues at coordinate 134,332 of NZ_RDSD01000005.1, forward strand.
TTAAAAAAATGGAGTAATTCTGAACCTGAGTATTATGGTGACAAAGCTAAGGCAAAAACAGTCATTGAGAATGCGCCCTTAGTCGTACCCATAAACCCAATGAAAGAAATAAAATATTGAAAATTAATAGGTTGGATGGTAGGGTTCGAATCCCCCCGCTTCCGCGAAAAATGTAGACCCTTGCAGGCGATCAGTTTGCAGGGGTTTATGATTATTTGCCCAATGAAAAACGGATACCTATCCTAAGATGAACGTTCACAGGCTTCTCCTTATATATTGTTTCAACCTCATTTCCATTCTTAAAATAATAGATCACCCCCGGCTCGGCATACAATCCTATCTTTGAAAAAAGATTATATTCCACCCCTACCGAGGTGTTGACCGACCATTGCAGCCGGTCTACGGATACATTCTCTTTTTCGGCGGATTCAGCTTTGCCATTCATCACATAACCCGTGCTTAATGTGCCGGAAACGTTCTTTTCGACCATTCCTCCTCCTGCCACGTAGACTGACACATTCCTGACCTTCCAGAGATTATAATTAATGCCCAGAGGGATACCAATATTGTGGAGGGTTTGTTCACCGGTGTAATAATGACTGTGGCTGCCCGACCGGAGTTGCGACGATAAGATGGTATAGGTTAACCCGCTTGTAAGACTCCATTTCTCGTTCAAATTATACTTTATGGAGGCTCCCATTGTCACGGGCTGTCTATGTCTCACCTCAGTATAGACCGTACTCTGTTTATTTGCATCAACAATCCCTTCATGCGGATATTTTACTAAAAGAGACATCCCATCATCTTTTCCCATGGAAACCTCTTCGGCCAAAAAACTTCTGTAACCATTGTAAGTGTTTGAAGAGCCTGATGAGGTATTTGACGCGTGGAGACTTGCCTGCCACCTGGTGGGTTTGTGCTCCCGGGTAATTGTCGGATAATCGATATTGGGTTCAGGGGTGTGATAATCGTGATGCTGGCCTCTTAACACGGAGTGTCTGTCGGTGACTTTTTCCTCTATCCCGGATCCTTCCCCGGGATGTTCGCTTTGGTCTCCACTGTCAGGCTCGTCCTCTTCCTTACCATTAAAGAAATCATCCGTTTTTCTGTCTGCGGACGCTGTAGAGGCCAATGCCGTGAAGGTTATGGTATGGTTGTCAGGGGCAAGCGACTCACGGTGGCCTTCTTCCGGGACAAGAATCTCCTCGTTATCGTGGTCTATGGAGAGATTGCTCCCCGGCGTGTGTCCCACTTCGGGTCTCTGGGAAATTGCAGGAGAATGCCGGGTGTCTTCGTTCAGGAAAAGATCGCCGACAAAAAGGAGGATTGACAGGATGGCTGCTGCCACGCCAATCCTTTTAGCCCACAACAGTGCCTTTTTCCGCCCTGATGGAGATTGAAAAGGGTGTTTCCTCGTCCGGAAAGGGAGTTCTTTGGTTACGATCTGCTCAATATTTTCCCATAATCCCTCCGGAGAAGGTTCTTCATGAGCTTCCATCCTTTCGCGCAGATTATCCGACCACCGACTATTCATGACTTCATTATTTTAAAGACTTGTATTGATTCATCTGCTTTGCTAAAAAATGTTTAGCCCTGTGCAACTGGGATGCCGAGGTGGTTTCACTATACGGCTGCTCCATGCTTTTAGAGATCCCGCTCCCTTGTATTTAAAATTGGCTATCGATTTGAATATCTTTATAAAACTTTCCTGTAAAACATCCTTTACGTCGTCACTGTTAGAGATATAACGAGATCCCACTGTGGTGAGATACCCGGAATAATTAACATTGACATCAAAAAATTTCTAAACCAGAGGTTGTACCATTCCACAAAGGTACAACCTCATAATTATCCTGACCGTAAAAAACTTTTTATTTTACAGGCACAGATATTCCCTTTTTTTTGTCGTTATCGTTTTCCCCTATTTTACATTAAGCTCACTCCTTTCGTAGGTTGTGGCTGATTGGACTGGCGATGAAGTGCGGGAGTTATAGTCAAATTCTGCTGACTTCTCTCCGCTGAATGAATTCCATTTCAACTTCAGTTTTACTGTTTTGCCTCCCGTGTCGGGCAGTTTATCCAGTTTGAACGCTACCAAAGCGTCTCCCATTGTTCCGTGTACATCACCGGAAGCATTATGCCTGAATTCCACTTCATACGGTTTCTCGGGATCCGGGCTTTTAAGAAGATTGACATAATGGACCTTTCCCCGGTTTCCTCCCCATAGGGTTCTGAAACGCAAGGTGAGGTAACCGTCCTCGACAAGCGTCACCCAATCGTTGACGATCTCCACCGGATCGTTTCCGTATTTATCATCATTTCCATTTCCCAGATCGGGAACCATCGGTTTTGTCCGAATGCTGTCAATCCAGTTTACATGTACCGCTTTGCTGTATTTCCCAGTCGGCTGGTCGACCTCTTTGTAGTTCACTAAAGCACGGACTTCTTTGGAATCGAAGGGATGTTTTGTCAGGTTTACAGGCAGTAGCGTTGTCTTGTCATCCAATTGCAGATAAACAGAGTTGTCGCCGACTGCCTTGACTGTCACCAGCGCGTTGGGCCAATAGCTGTATTCCGGGGAATCATCATCCAGACAGGACTGAAGGAAAAGGAGGAGACAAAAAAGTCCTCCTGTCAATAAAAGTGGTTTTGTAATCTTCATGACTTTCATATTGATAAATTGACACACATATATATTTCTCTCTTTCTATAAAGAATAAATCCTGAAAATAGGGAAACCTTGCGTCAGGACAGTTTATTTAACAAAATTTGCCAACAAAATTCCATCATGCGCGTTCCCTCTGAATATGCCGGGATTTTATCAGTACCCCATACAAATTGAATCGTAATGTTAAAATATCTTTGTGATAGACTGACTCTATCCCGTCATGTGGAAATCTATCAAAAATATGTTGTATAACATGTTTTTTGTTGTATCTTTGTGTCGATTTAAATGGCAAGCGAGTTATTTGAAATCACTTTTAGGTTATCAATTAATTTACTGACAAGGGCTTCTTGTAACTTTTGAACGGTTGCCGATAAATCATAACTTTTAAATGAAAGGAAAATTATGACTATCAAAAGCCTAACTAAAGAAGAAATTCTGTCTCAGATAAAATATCTGGAGCAGAACATCTCAAACGGGTCTGCCGCATACCGTGCAAACAGGGTGAACAGGCTTAGGAGTTTGAGAGCCGGCTTGCGTATGGCGAGCTGATGAAACGGACTGGTGTCTGAAGCTGAGTAATCCGAAAGGGATTACGAAAGCTTTGTTTTAAGAACTTATTCGAATAATTATATATATGAAGGCTGTTGGATACAGCCTTTTTGTTTTTTGTAAACCAGTATGGTTATATCATAATCATTTATATAGGAAATCGCCTTTTGAAATGGTATTTTTATATATCTTTGCCTCCGTTATCTAACAAAAAGTCTAAATTTATTGCAATTTATGAAGGATTTATTATCAGCCAGACTGACCGCCTTATCGCCTTCTGAAACGTTCGCGATGGCACAAAAGAGCAATGAACTGAAAGCCCAGGGCATTGATGTGATCAACATGAGTGTGGGGGAACCCGACTTTAATACTCCTACGCATATAAAAGAGGCGGCCAAGAAAGCGATTGACGATAATTTCTCTTTTTATTCTCCGGTGGCCGGATTTCCCGACCTGAAGAAAGCGATTTGCGAAAAGCTGCAAGCCGAAAATGAGCTGGAATACACACCTGCTCAAATTGTGGTTTCCGGTGGAGCAAAACAGTCGTTGTGTAATGTTATCCTTTCTATTGTGGATAAGGGAGAAGAGGTGATTATTCCCGCGCCATACTGGGTGAGTTATCCGGAGATGGTGAAACTTGCGGAAGGAACGCCGGTCTTCGTGTATGCCGGAATTGAGCAGAATTTCAAAATCACTCCGCGCCAGCTCGAGGAAGCCATTACCCTGAAGACCAAAGCATTGATCCTCTGTTCTCCGTCGAATCCGACCGGAAGTGTATACACCAAAGAAGAATTAACCGCGTTGGCTGGTGTGTTGGAAAAATATCCGCATGTATATGTGATTGCCGATGAGATATATGAACATATCAACTATGCCGGACAGCATGAGTCGATGGCGCAGTTCGACACTATCCGCGACCGGGTGGTGGTGGTGAACGGTGTCTCGAAAGGTTACGCCATGACCGGCTGGCGTATAGGGTGGATTGCCGCGCCGCAATGGATCGCATCGGCTTGCAGCATGTTGCAGGGACAATATACATCGGGTCCGTCTTCCATTTCGCAAAAGGCGGCATTGGCGGCCTATACCGGCGATCAATCCTGTGTGAGTGAGATGCGGATAGCCTTTGAAAGGAGGAAGAACCTTATCGTGGAACTCCTGGGGCAAATCCCCGGATTGAAAGTGAACAATCCCATGGGTGCTTTTTACATCTTCCCCGATTGTTCAAGCTATCTGGGCAGGTCGTATAACGGAAAGAGAGTGGGGACGGCCACCGATCTGGCCATGTATATACTGGAAGAGGCGCATGTGGCGTGCGTGGGAGGAGACGCTTTTGGCGCTCCCGGGTGCATCCGCTTGTCGTACGCCACTTCCGATGGGAATATCATCGAGGCGGTTGCGCGCATTAAAAGGGTGCTGGAGAAACTGTGATGAAATAGGCTTGAGTTTATTGGAATGGATTCTTACAATAAAGCCCGGATTGATCGAAGTCAACCGGGCTTTTCATTTTTGCAGATTGTCTGGCTGAACCTGTCACATCTTTGCCTGAATGACTACGGGAAAGTGGTCGGAAGGAAACCGTCCGTATGGCCTGTCGTTGAGTACCCCGTATTTTTTGACTGTGATGCCGGGGCTAACCCAGATATAATCGATCCGGCTATTTGAAGGCGCGTCCGGTCTGAACGCGTTGAAAGTGCCTTCTGTCCCGTAGGGCGGTTCCTCTGTTACAAGGTAGGAGTCGTTAAGTTTGCCTGCATTATAAATGGTTTGGATGGGTTCATCGTCAGGGGTGGCGTTGAAGTCGCCCGTAGCGAATACCGGGTACTTACCTGCAATCTCTTCAATCTTTTTCAGCAATAATAGTGATGAATTCCTCCGGGCCGTTTTTCCTTGGTGGTCATAGTGGGAATTGAACACAAAGAACGTTTTTCCAGATACCTGGTCTTTGAATTTCGCCCATGAGCAGATGCGGTTGCAACAGGTGGCATCCCACCCTTTTCCGGGTACTTCCGGCGTTTCGGAGAACCAGAAATCTCCGTTGTCGATCAATTCAAGGCGTTCTTTCCTGTAGATGATTGCCGAGTGTTCACCGGCATCTTTGCCATCGTCGCGTCCGGCGCCCACATAGGCATAACCCTCCAGTTCAAGGATATCATCAAGCTGGTGCTTAAACCCTTCTTGTGTGCCGACGATATCCAGATCGTGGAAGGCTATCAGACTTCTTACCATCCCTTTCCTGTTCGCCCAGGCATTCTCACCATCGTGGGGCGTGTCCATCCTCAGGTTGAACGATGCGACTCTCAGGTCGCATTCTTTCCCAATACCGCTATTGGTACGGGCTGCCGCTATTATTGTCATAAGAGACAAACCTAAAATAAATACTGTTTTTTTCATTTTTTTCCGTTGATTATATGTGTGTGCAATGTTTTTCCTGACATGTCTTTCTGCCGCACATCTATTCGGGAGTCCACCTTTATGTCGAGGTAGGTCTCATCATCATTGATAAGCACGGGAAAAAGAATGTGCTGATCTTCTCCCTTGTCGATGAACTGATAGTTGTGCGTATGTCCGCACAACATCAGGTCGATATTGGCTTTATTCAGCAGTGGCAGGAATTTTCGGGCGATATCCCGTGTCCCGTGCCAGGTTGAGCCTGTGGGTGGAATATGCATGATGACAATCCGGAAAGGTGTCGATTGGAATTCGGGGGTCGCGATAACGGTTTCAATCCACTCTCTTTGTTGATCCCTGTATGGGTCGAACTGCGCCAATTCGGAATATTCGATGTCGGAGTCGGGTTTGTCTTCGCCGCTGTCGAGGACCAGAAAGAAGGCGGGGCCATGGCGAAAAGCATAATAAAAATTCCCGTTACTTCCCGGAAAGTAATCATAAAGCCCGGTATTTGCCTTTCCCCGGGTTTCGTGGTTGCCCCGCGCGTAAAACAACGGAATCTCCTTGGCGAACAGTTCTACCGCGGTATCCATAAACCCCGCGAATATTTCTTTTTCCTCATTAAGGGTGGAAATCATGTCTCCGTTAAAGATTACCAGGTCGGTGTTCTCTTTTTTCACGTCGCTCAACATCGCCCGTAAATTGTCGTTCTTTCCGTGTATGTCGTTGACCACCCGGAACGAAAAAGCTTTTTTGTTCCGGTCCAAAGTGGTGAAGGCGGGAGGTTTGCTGCTGTATACATTGGATGATGCAATAGAGCCGAACAGGATCTGGTGACCCGCATAGCCGGCCACCTCTTTTGAGAAGATCCGGTACCGGTATTCGGTGCCGGGGGAAAGGCCTTTCACGGTTATACGGTGTAATTTGCCGATCACGCGGTTTCCGTGTGATGTGTTGTAATACCTGGGCCTTTCGGTGGCGTAAAAACTGTCGTTTCCCGCCGGAGCCAGTTCGAGCCAGGATACGGCATCGTTGTCGGTTGTCCAGATGATGGTCGCCTCGTCTTCACCTATCCGCTGGATATAAGGACCGTTTGTGATCTGTATTCCTTGGGATAAAAGAAAGAATGGACAGCAAAAGAAAGATAATAACCAGGTTGTCTTCATAAGATTCTTCATTTGGGAACTATTTTATCCGTTACTTTTCGAACGCCTAAGTTAGATCATTCGGATAAAAAAAGCAAACGGTGAGTCGTATAATGCTCCATTGTGGCCGGGGGCACGGTTCCATTTCTTTAGTATGTGAATAAAACACTAAAGAACATCTTTTTGTCAAAATAAGCAAATGGATCGGTTGGATTGTTGAAAAGGCTACTCTTACAAGCAATGAATAAAATTGGCCATCGCGTTGATTTATCTGATTTTTAAGTACTGAATCACATTACTCCCAGCATAATAATATCTCTTTGAGGTCTTGAGGATAATCCGTCGTGATAAAATCAACGCCCATTGATATGAAATATTCAAAATCGGCAGTTGTATTCACTGTCCAGACATTTGTTTTCAGTCCTATATTTTGGGCGGTCTGTACCCAACCGGTATTTGTCTTGAGAACGCCGGATGAATAATCAAGGCCCCAGTATCTTTCCGCCTTCAAAGCTTCCGGAGCGAGATTTCCGTTGAGGTAAGCCACCCGGTTTCGGGGATTATTCGCAATGAGATTTTTACATATATTTTGGCTGAAAGATATATAATCAACCAGATCGGCAATTCCACCCCTATCCACCAGCTCCAATACACCCGCGACAGCCCTGTTTTCGTTTATTACCGTTGAATGAGGTTTTATTTCAATGATCAGTTTCGTCTTTTCCTGTCTTTTTACAATATCAATGCAATCTGCCAGAGTGGGAATCGGTTCGCCGTTAGACAACCTCACTTCTTGCAGGGCCGAATAAGTTGAATTCTCTATATTGATACCGTTTATCGTAGGATCATGGTTCAAAACGACTACGCCGTCTTTAGTGATCCAGACATCCAATTCTGAACCATAAATATCCAATTCAAAAGCACGCTGTAACGAAGCCAATGAATTTTGAGGGTAATCAGGAACCCTCCAATAACCTCTATGGGCAATGATTTTGGGAGTTGTTCTCTGAATAACCGGAATCAAAACCAGATGGTTTACAGCCGATTCATTCTCAGGCTTAATCCTCACCACACCTTCCCGATAAGACATTTCATCCGGCAACGTTGAGATTGTGAAATTATATTTTTTCTTACCTTTTTGCCATGCGTTGTCTTTTCTTTCAGTAATCCATTCGGGAAGTTCAAATTCAATCCGGACGTTCGACGTTATTTCCAAGGTGAATTCGAGTTTGGGGCACCGGACGAAAACAAAGTCTTGATCCACGGATATAAGAGGTTGTACTCCTGCTTGGTTTATGGAGATATTTATATTTTCCGACCCACTTTTCACCGAGACAATCGCCTTTCTGTTTTGAAACATCTCATTTTCGGAAACCGCTATCTTCAGATTGGCTATTGTAACGTTCGATAGTGAGGGTTTACACCAATCCGGATTATCAGAAACGGCCCGAATTGATTTATCGGAGGTGACCGTGTAAAATATACTACTTGCTCCTGCATCTAAATTCACTATGGAATCAGCTGGCTGGATGGTCAGAAAACTTTTCATTTCATCCAAATCACTATTATGACATGATAATAGTAAATAGAGGAAAAGAAAAAGCCCTGTTTTCAGAGGTTTCATATCATTAAAATATTTATTTTCACCGAAGTCAGATATTGGCCTGCTGTGGCATAGCTCAGACAAGCTTGGCTTTGGCCAGTTGGTTGTAAATCAATTCATCTCATTTCATGTGAAATCGTATCTCACTATGCAGATATTGTATCCGGGAGGATAATGGCATATCGGTCCGGTAATACCTTCAGGTAAAAACTATTCAACCCCTTCCAATTCCCTTATGTCATCCAGACTCAATGCTCCGTTCCAGATGCTTAATTCGGCGATATCAAATTCGTTATCATCTTTCTTAGCCCAGGGTCCCCCGCATAAAATTATTCCGTTTAGGTCTATCCTGAACCTGGAGTCGGAAGTCCCGCTGGTATGGAATTGTTGCCCATCAATAAAGAATCGGACATCTCCCGGTTTGAATGACAAATATAACCGATGCCATTTATCGGCCTCTATCAATCCGGCACCCGCATAGCCCGTCGCACCGACCCCGATAGTGGGTGGATTACTGTTTCTCACAAATATCTCTGCATCGCCCGTATTGGATAGATTTGTTTGGAAGAACGAGTAAAATCTTCCTACGACCGGAATTTTAAATTCAAAAAACAACGTATATTCTGAAATATAATTTTCTCCTTCCTTTGGAATCATGCCATGATCCGCCAGAAAATGGCAATTTACCGGAATACGCACAGCCTTATTGTTGCTTGAGGGTCCATCTACTGGGAGAAAATGCGCATCAGGATCATAATCCACATTACGAACCATTTGCAACTCTTTTCCTTCCGTCGCTTTTGTCAGGTTTTGCGGGTCTTCAAACAACCAAGACCCTATTTTCTTGATACGTTCCCGTTGTACAACAGGCACAACCACTCTTGTTCCGGAATTTTCGGCCGCCGCTTTAATGGTGATATTACCCGCGCGTTCTCCTGGCGCAATTGCGCTAAATCCAAAAACATGAGTGCCGTCTTCCTGGCGTATTCTTTCACTTATCCAATCCGGTAGCTCCAACTCATAAGCAATGTTTCCCGTAATCTTCAGCGTAAATTCTAAATTGTCGTTATTAAGCAGAACATATGGCTTGTCCGGAACAATAGATGGAATCCAGCTCTGCGTTACAGTAATAGTAACATCGTCGAAACCTGCAGAAGACACGGTGATTTGAGCGGTGCGCTCTTCTGCTTTTCCATTTTGGGTGACCACTATTTTCAGATTATCCACCTTGTCTTTTATTATTTCAACTGTACACCAGGAGGGATCGGAAGAGTTTGCGGTAAAATCACGATTGGTGCTTACTGTTACATATCTTGTTTCAGATTCTCCCACAAAAGCCTGGGTTAAATCATTTCCCGCTACTCCAAAGTAAGGGGTTGTGTCTTCCGTGACTTTTTCATCCTTATCGCAGGAAAGTAATATGCATGCGATAAAACAGCCAGCAAATATTTTTGTTAATTTATTCATAATTGATCTGCATATAATATTATCTATAAACTAAGGCTGTAAAAATTCTCGAAATTTAAAATCCTCATTTTCATTAAAGTTTGACTATTGCTGTGACCGGCCATTTCCTTGGGCGAATGATTCCCTTGCACGTTTCATATTCTTTGGCGTGAGCCTATTTCATAGCATTATTCCAATTTATAACTCTGGGTTATAATTCATCCTCCTCGGTAGGCGGCGCGTCGATATTTCTTATCACAGAGTGTACGGTCTGACGTTTAGCCGACGCATCTGTAAATTGATAATACAGTTCGAAAGTTTGAGTGACAGGGTCGTATTTGCTTCCTCCAAGATCCGTTACATCGGCAATTCCCCACGGAGAGATAGAAACACTGTTGTCTTCGGCAACAGTCAGTACCATGAAATTTGTAAGGAGGTCTTTATCCTCATCGGAAAGATTATGGACAGGCATCCTCACTTTATTTACGGATAAGGCCTTCAATAAGGGCTGGATACCAACAATTGTGGCTGGAGAGGTTCTTGAGCTGCCGTTATAATTCCCTGCAAACCTATTTACCATTTCAATTTGATATACAATCGATTTCAATTTCGGATTTATGTCGTAGTCAGCGTTATTTGAAACCAGAGACAGGGGAAGGGCGTAAGGAATAGAGGGATCCAGCCCCGAAAAATCAAACGGAACAGACAATATGCCGTATTGTTTTCCGGCTTTGATGGTAACATATTGTTCTCCATTCAATTGGTAGTTGTCGTCCGGGAGCATCACCCTGTTGGCATATCCCGGGTCTGCCAAAAGCTGAAGGGCATTCAGGGAATCCAATGCGTGCCGGTTGACTTTCAACCGTACCTGTAAATCGTGAGTGAGAGGCTGGGATGAGGCGCAGTAAACAGAGACTGCTATCGTGTCATTTTCGGTTTCAAAAGAATGCTCCCCTACATGCAGTAGATTGTTACTGTTTACTATATATACTGTCTTTTTATATTGTTCTCCGAAATCGACCTCATTGGAACAGGATGTCAATACTCCTGTCAGGCAAAAAACAATGATAAATCTTACTCCTGCAACTTTTTTCCTAATTGTCTTCATAGGATTAATTTTAATAATATTCATTCTGTTCGGTAGTTAAATTAATATCCGATCATTTGGATAAGATTGTAATTCTTGTCAATTTCACTTTTGGGTATCGGCCAGAAAGTCTGCCGGGTAGTAAACACTTTATACAGGTAAGGTCTTTCAGTGGCTTTGACGATGTTGTAAAATCTTTCCGCTTCTTGGGTCTTGGCGCTGACATCCAGTCCCATGACCGGCTCATTTTCGTGTATTACCGCCGTTTTATTACGGCGTGTGTCGAAGTAACGCCTTCCTTCCCACATCATTTCCAACAAGCGTTCCCGGGCTATGAGTTCTCTCATCTTTTGCCGGTCGGCTATGTCGTTGTCGGTAATCCCGGGTAATCCCACACGGTGGCGTATCAAATTGAAACAACGTTTCATCTCTGCCTGATCCCGTGAGACAGTTATCCCGTCTATAGTATAGTTTCCGTCTAATTCGTTCATGGCTTCTACATAATTCAGATATACTTCCGCCATGCGGTAGAGAATGCTGTATTTTGTTTTTCTTCTCCCGTTAGGTAACCACGAATCCTCATAATGGTTGAACTTGCGGCATAAATAACCGGTCATTGCATATTCTTCACCTTGGGCTGAAGGTCTCTGTGCAGCCGCTTCCTTTCCGCTTATGCTGTTGGCGAAGAATTTGGCCACTTTGCCATCGGCGCCAACCCTGTCGGGTGGGGTAGAGACAGATGGATAGAATGAATTGTTGAAAGCCACCGTAGCATAAAATCGAATTTCCCTGTGGGCATACCATTTTCGGGTTCCTGCCAGCAATGTGAATCCGTTGGTCATCCTGTCTCCTGAGAAGGTGGAGTCTCGCTCGGTATATCCGGTTTGTTCATAGGGATATTGACTGCTTGCATTATGGATATCCCTTCCGTCAGCCATGTAATACATGTCTACGATGCGTTGGGGAAAATAAAAACCGCTCCATCCGTCTATCATTCCGGGATCCATGTAACGGCCGTATTCTGCAGCATCAGAACCTTGCTTGGTAAACAAGAGTTCCGGGTTAGTGGATGCCTGCACGCATTCTCCGTTAAACATATCCAGATATGAATGATAATGGTCGATCCCGCCTACTCCAGAAGGGAAATTGCTTTTTTCATCCGCCGGGACAGGAACATCGGGAGTATTCGCCATGACCGGGACGGTATACAGGTCATTAGGTTTTAGAGTGACCAACTCTTTGGCGGCAGCCGCGGCTTTTGCCCATTTTTCCATTCTCCTTTCAGGATTTAGTAAAGGAATTCCCGCTTTATTCCTGAAACTGGCAAACTCTCCATTTTGTCCGTTAAACAGTGGGCTGGCAGTGTATAGGGTTAAGCGGGATAATACGGCTCTGGCGGCATTTTTGGTCGCTTTCCCTATTTCCGATTTATCCATGACTGATTCAGGGAGCAAGTCGATAGAAGTCCTCAATAATCCTTCCACATAGTCGCTGCATTCATCCCAGGTGTTGCGCTCTATCATTAATTGGTCGATAGGAGTATCAAAATCAACCGGTTGGTCTGGGACGATAGGGATGGGGCCGTATGTCAACATCAACTCGAAATAGCACAACGCCTTGACGAATGTAGCTTCGCCTTTCCATTCCAATATCTGAACAGGTCCGGCTTCTTTGCATTCATCTATCCGCATCAGGAAAGTATTGGCCCTGCGAATACCTTCATAAAACCTGTTATAGCGGTCTCCAAAACCATAAAAATTTTCAGACGTCAATTCATTATTCGACCACACCGCGTATGAATGATAATTTCCGCGTTTATATCCCGACACGCATTCATCGGCAATGGGAGTCCATGGCATGGTGACATTATTCCTGCCGGGATTCCCGCGAAACGAACCATTATCAACTACATAGCCATATACGTTGTACAGGTATCTTTGCGCGTATTCCTGCTTGGCGAATACGGAATCCAAAGTAAACAAGTCTGTAATATACGGGTCAATATCCAAAAAGGTGCAGGAGGAATAGAACATCGATCCAACGGCAAGGAAAGCACCCGAAAACAGTATTATTGATTTTCTGAATATTTTCTTTTGTAACATGAGAATAACCTTTTAATTTTTTTAAAACGACATTTGCAATGCAAGCGTATATGACCTGGTAAGCGGGTATACGGCACCGTTGTCGCTGGCCTGTTCCGGGTCCCAGAATTTCACTTTATCCCAAACATGCAAGTTGTCTCCTATTAACGAAACACGCAGATTGTTCATCATCATCTTTTGGGTCAACATTTTCGGGAAGGTGTATCCTATCTCCAATGTCTTCAATCGCAAATAACTTGCATCTGCCAGCCAAAATGTCGACCTGCGGTTATTATTCACGTTGTTGCCATAGGTTAAACGCGGAAAGCGAGCATTTGGATTTTCCGTAGCCGGATCACCCGAGTAGGATGCCGGCGTCCACCTGTTTTTCTGATCCTTGACAATTGACAATACATTGCCTAATCTTTCTCCTGCGAACGGATAGAATCCTGTTCCCCCAAAGAAGAAATCCGATTTGCCTGCTCCCCTGAAGAAGATATTGAAATCAAGTCCTTTCCATTTGACAGAACCTGCGAACCCATATTGTATCTTGGGAATCCGGGCATTTCCAATCGGTACTATGTCATCACTGTTGATCACCCCGTCCCCATTCACATCCTGATATTTGATGTCGCCCGGCAATACTTTCCCGAATTGGGGCGGGCTGTTCTTTACATCGTCCTCATCCTTAAACAGGCCTAATGCGATAAGTCCGCGGGTAATTCCGTATGAATTTCCTTTTTGAGCCAAATACGGGTAACGGGGTATCACTTCATCGTAATCTATTATCTTGTCCCTGGTGAAGGTGAAGTTTCCGCGTGCCTCAATGATGAAATCTCCCAATGTCTTGGTATAGGAGGCTGTACCATCCGTGCCCCAACTTTTCATCCTTCCCACATTACCCCAAACGGTAGATCCGATACCCAGTGTGCCGGGTAGCGTATTACGCGCCATAAAGATGTTGTCTCTCCTGTCCAGAAAGGCATCTATCGTTACGTTTACTGCATTTTTCCATAAGATGAAATCAATGCCCCAGTTATGTTTTTTGGCACTCTCCCATACCAGTCCGGTAGATCCCAGTTCTGAATCGGTAACACCGGAATAATAACTGGGAACATCTCCGAGATAATAACCTGTTGCATTCATATTTACCCTGGTTAAATATGGAAAACGTACTTCAGCTCCGTTTCTTTCTATTTTGTCATTACCTACCAGCCCGAAAGAGTAACGAAATTTTAAAGTATTGACAAATGGGATATTATCTTTTATATATTGGTAATTCGACACAACATATCCTACGGCTACCGAAGGGAAAAATCCGAATCGTTGCCTTTTGGGGAAATTTTCCGAACCGTTATAACCAAAATTGCCTTCCACGAAATATATATCATCGAAAGAATAGGTAAACCTGCCTGCCATACCTTGATTTCGTCTGGGAATGGACGATAATTCGTTATATACATCCGTTCGTTGGTAATCTTTCTGCTGGTACAGTAAAAGCGCTCCCACACGGTGTTTCTCATTGATTATTTTGTCATAATTGATTTTCCCCTCAAGGTAAATCGTGCGTCTTCCGTAAGAGGAGCTGTGATAGCTCATCGGCGAGGCAACCACCGTTTTTGTTGTAAGAAGTTCTCCTGTTTGCCAATTGCGGTCAACAGCCATATATAAATCTGGCATCTTATAACGTGTCTGGGTATGGCTGTTATCGTTATCGAAAGAGATACTTCCCGTAGTTTTTAATCCATCCACCAATGAGCCGAGATCCTGCTCTATCGTCAATAATGTCTCAATCGCATTGGAACGGTCCGATCTATAGCCTGTCTCATTCAGTAGAACCGTGGGGGATGTATTATTCCCCGAGCCATAAGATGGGTACATACCGTTAGAATACATTACCGGAACAGTCATTGGCGTTATATTGGATACCGCATCCCATATTTGGCCGGTATCGCCCATTCCCGGGCGGTTTTGATCCACTAGTTTTGCCGAAAGTAATAAACTGACTTTGGTGCTTTTGGTTGCATTTACATCGATATTACTACGGAAAGAATATTGATTGCGACGTACATCTGAATGGTATTTTTGCATTCCTTCCTGTTTATATATCGCGTCATTGGTGCGATAAAACAGGCTCATATAATATCTTGCCAATTTCCCGCCTCCGGATATATTGACATTGCCCTGTAATGCATGTGTTTTATCCCTTAATATTTCTTTTTGCCAATTTACATCAGGATAAAGGTCCGGATCCATCCCATATTTAATAATGTCGAATATTTCCGGCGAATAAACCGGAAGTCCGCCTCTTACCACCCTCGCTTCATTAGCCAGTATCGCGTAATCGTGCGCGCTCAAATAATCAGGGAGTCTGGGAAGTGTTTCCATACTGCTTTTAAAATTGGCATTGATCGTTATTTTTCCTTCTTCACCGCGTCTGGTATTGATAAGGATAACCCCGTTAGCGCCACGGGCGCCATATATTGCCGTAGCAGTGGCGTCTTTTAATACCGAAAAACTTTCAATGTCTTCTGGTGCTAAATCATTTAAACCCGCAGCGCCGCGATCTATTCCGTCAATCAATACCAACGCGCTGCTTCCTCCGCCAAAGGTGCTGATACCCCGTATCCAGAATTCGGACACATCTGATCCTGGTTCACCGCTGGATTGAACCCCTATTAATCCTGCAATACGCCCCGCCAGATTATTTGTTACGGAAGTTATACCTCCCACCTTAAGTTCATCCGGCCTTATGGTGGCTATGGAACCCACAACGCTCACTTTTCTCTGTGTCCCATAACCCACCACACTGACTTCTTCAAGCATTTGAGTGGATTCTTTAAGGACTACGTTGATGAATTGATGGGGGGCACTCCCTACCTTAACTTGCTCAGGGATGAACCCAATATAGGAAAAAAACAGTGTGTCGCCGGCCAATGTGTTGATCTCATATCTTCCTTCATAATCAGTAACCACTCCTCTGCTGGCGTCGGATTTCGCATATACATTGACCCCCACCAAAGTTTCCTCATTGCTGTCGGTAACTACGCCACTAACCTTTACTCTTGTTTGAGCATGCGTGAAAAAACATAACAAGAAGCACGCATGGAATGCTGCAATTTTGTTTAGTCCCATAATATCTTCTTATAGTTATTATTTATTGTATGGAGATACAGCGTACAACACGATTGAATGTGTCAGCAACATAAATGAGACCGTCATAGGTCGCGGTAATGTCGTACGGGCGGTTAAACAGCGCTTCTTCCGGTTTTCCGTCCTTATATCCTGATACCGGGCTTCCGGGGGCTGGACCGGCAAAGACCGTACAATTGAGAAGAGGATCTACTTTCCACACACAATGGAATTTTTGATCACAAATATACACGTTGCCATCATGGTCTGATCCTAAGCCGCACAAAGTGCCGAGTTGGGCTTCACGTCCTTGACCTTCTTTTGATGTGGAAGAAACAAGTCCCGTACCGATAATCCATTCCATGTCATCCCATGTTATCCATGGAGCGGTTTTCCCCGGCGGTGTATGCTGCGGGTCGAACCGCATAATTCGTCCGGATGCTTCCAACGAAAGATACATTTTGCGGTCCACGGCATTAAATGTCATGTGAGAATATTGTCCTGTGGGAATATTTTGACCTATCAATTCTACTTTCCGGGTTTCCTGATGAACCCTGATAAAGCGTTCCCCACTCTCACTCATCATATATACATACGTATTGTCAGCACCTAGAGCGCAGGCATCATAATTGCCGAATATCCAATTTCCCTGTTCATCTTGTTGATCGTAATATATTTCCGACTCGATATAATTACTTGCCTTGCTTAGGCTGTAAAACAGCATTGGGCGTTGGGCTTTCCATCTTTCCATGACGTAATTGTGAGTGAACTGCTCGTTAAATGTGGTACTCCAGGGGACTTTCATATTAAGGACCGTTGTCATTTTGTTTTCAGTGGTCGATATCAATCGCATGCGCGCCCCAGTCTGGTCGTCTGCCACCAATACATTCCCAATATCATCGACCGCAATTTTTGCCGGACGATAAAACGTGGCATCCAATGCAGGTCCATCAACCGGCGGATTGCCAGAAACATTCCATATTCCTGCAATCGTCGTTACCACAGCTTTTATATAGTATCGGAATCGCATACTTTGCAATACGGCTTCTTTTCCATCCACCACCACCCTGACAGCCGAATACTCCCCAGGCTGTTTAGGTACCAATGCGTAAATGGCGTTATCCTGCACCCTGAGTATCAAAGCCTCTTTTTCATTAAAATAAAGATGTACTTTTTCTTTATCGTTCCCAAAGTTTTCCCCGCTTACAACAACTTTAGTCCCTAAGCCTCCTTTCTTTGGCCCGATGTCTTCTACAACCACAGCCCTATTGGGGTCATGGGGTTTGTCATACTGATTTGTGTGGTCATCACTGTTTCCGTTACACCCTGTGAATAACGGAAATAAAATTGCAAAGAAGAGTTTTGTCTTATTCATGTGATTAAAATATTTATTTTCACTAAAGTCAGGTATTTGAATTTCATGCAACTTTCGGCATAACTTATGCGAGATTTGTCTCTGCTCTCACTTAACGAAATAGTTGCTCGCCATGGCAGCATTCAACTGCAAAAAAACAATAATGTAAAGGACTCGTGAAGAGGAAAAGAAGAGTGGATTACTTGATATTTCACTGAAGGAGGAAATGTTTAGGTATTTCTTGTGAAGTTTCCCCCATGTGTTTTCAATACTTTTGAATGAGCTTTTATTTATGAATAAAGTATCGTAGTATTTATTTTGAGATTTTTCTTGGCTGTGTTGTCACTCCCTTTTTTCTCCATATTTTGCTACAGCCGTTCTTATAATCCTTATGTAAGTGCCTCCTTTTCGGGAACGCAAGGCGCGACTGACGGTATTCGGATGTATGCCCAATGCCAGGGCGACCTCTTTTTTCCAGCCGTGCGGCAAAAGCGAAGGCAATTCCGGCGGTGATGATTTTTTTGTTTCCATATTCTTAGATTTTTACAATTATGCCTATCTTTGAAGACGTGGTGAGTATTCACCATTGCAAAGATAAGGATAATTATCATGAAAACCTAATTTTTAAAGATAAAAATCATGACGGATAAGCAAAAAATAGTGGAATATCTTAAATATAAAGGGATTTCAAAGAATAAATTTTATATACAAACGGGCTTGTCGGTAGGTTTTTTGGATAGTGGGAAGAGTTTGGGGGTGGATAAACTGAGGGAGATATTAGATATTTATCATGATTTGAATCCGGCTTGGTTTCTGCCCGGGAATGGGCCTATGCTGTTGTCAGGCAATGAACCGAATGAGAGTGAGGAACGTTACGTCAAGTCAATAAATATCACCGATTTGATCGCAAGAATTGAGGTGTTGTCCGTCCAGCTTGGCACCCAAATCAATGAAAACAAACACCTTCAAGAGACCAACGGGCGGTTGCTGGCATTGCTCGACGATTTAAGGAGAAGTTCTCCTGATGATGTGCGGCACGGGTTTGAAGATGAATAATTCCGCTCAGAGGTATAGTGGTTGAAGTGCTATTTGTCCACTGAAGTCAGACTGTTTTTTGTATTTCTTTCAATATTTCTTTGAGTACGCAGATATAATAAAACGGCAGGTTGATCAGTTTGAATTTTTTCCCCTTTTGTGTCGTGACTTTGTCAATTGAAAACGGCTGTGACCAAATCCTCACTGCAATATCGTGCGGTGCTTCGTCCATAAACAAATGTAAGGACCGGAGTTTGGCATTATGTCCTGATTTTACTTCTATGGGGATAACCTGACTGTCATATTGCAATACAAAATCCACTTCCGCATCGGAGTCTTTTTTGTTTCGTACCCAAAAGTTCCGTTGATTCGAAACGCGGTTATCTAAAGCAAGTAGTTCCTGCGCCACAATTTGTTCGGCAATTTTTCCCCGACACGCGTCTAAAATGTCGGTTGCCCCAAACACTTCTTTTTGCACATTTGCAGCATAATTTACCAGACCGCAATCGAGCCAGAATAATTTCGGCGAGCGTTTCAAATCTTTTGTTATGGGGACAACCGTGTCGGTTGTCGGATGGCAAAGTTCCAGGACAAAGGTTTTTTCCAATGTGCGAAACGCTTCTCCCATTTCACGTGCCTTATACGAGGATCCGGCAAAACCTCCTAAAGTAATGCGTTCTGCGGTAAATTTCCATCCCGCTTGTAAAATGTAGCGGACAGTTTGACTCATTGTATCGTTTCGGGCATATTTTTCAACATCATCACGATAACTTGTCAGTAAACTCTCATAAATGCTGTTCAGGCCAACAAAATTCTTGTTTGCGGCATAGTCTGCAATTACTTCAGGCATGCCGCCGATAAGTGTGAAAGTGTTGAACAAATTTATTGTTTTAGCATGTAATGCTTCGGGTATTTGACCGTCAGGCAAGGCTTTTTCAAGTTGCGTTTCGCCGATAGCCCTCAGAAATTCGTTGAAAACGCAGGGGCGGACAGCCAAATATTCTACCCGTCCGACAGGAAAAGATGCTTTTTTGTTCAACATCGTTTCCAATAGTGAACCCGCTGCTATCACATATAAATCAGGTGTTTTTGCCTCATAAAAATAACGGAGTTTAGTGATGGCCCTGTTTGAATTTTGAATTTCGTCAATAAACAGGAGTGTTTTGCCCGGTTTGTTTTCCTTGTTGCAAAAAAGGAAAATTTCAGCCATAAGATTGTCAATTTCCTGTTCTTTTTCGAACAAAGCCATTGTGCTCGGATCTTTTTCAAAATTCAAATACAGGTAATTTGTGAAATTCTTCGAAAAACAGTCCACAAGCGTAGTTTTGCCAACTTGACGAGATCCTCTTAGTATCAATGGTTTGTGGTTCGATTTTGCAGCCCATTTCTCTAATTCTGCAATAATATTTCGTTCAAACATAGCTTCAATATTTCTGCAAATATAATATTTCTCTGTCAAATCGAGGGTGGAAAATGGTGATATTTGTATCAAATCGGGGGTATAAATCGTTGAATTTTGTATCAAATCGGGGGTTTGAATTGTTGAATTTTGTTTCAAATCGGGGGTGTGAATTGCAGGAATAAGTTTTTTTTGTGCCAGGTTTAGATTGCCGTTTCTCAATTTATTGTTACCTTTGCACCTTATTTTTGTGTGGTATAAATTTCATTGACAATGAATGAGAAATTTCCGGAGTACAGCCATTTAGACCTCTCGGCAATAAACAGGGAGATGTTGAAAGCCTGGGATGAAAAAGAGGTTTTCAGGAAAAGTCTGGAGACGCGGGAGGGACATGCGCCGTTTGTGTTTTACGAAGGGCCGCCCTCGGCTAACGGTATGCCGGGCATCCATCATGTGATTGCACGTTCCATTAAAGATATTTTCTGTCGTTATAAAACCATGAAAGGTTTTCTGGTCAACCGGAAAGCAGGGTGGGACACGCACGGGTTACCCGTGGAACTGGGTGTGGAGAAATCGCTGGGAATTACCAAGGAGGATATCGGTAAAAAAATATCGGTCGAAGAATACAACGCGGCGTGCCGCACCGAAGTAATGAAATATACCCGGGAATGGGAAGAACTTACCCGTAAGATGGGATACTGGGTGGATATGAGCGATCCCTATATCACTTATGACAACCGTTATATCGAAACCCTGTGGTATCTCCTGAAAGATTTGTACGAAAAAGGATATCTCTATAAGGGATACACCATACAGCCATACTCGCCTGCGGCCGGTACAGGCCTCAGCACACATGAACTGAACCAGCCGGGATGTTACCGCGACGTGAAAGATACGACCTGTACGGCCCAGTTCTTGATAAAGAATCCGCCGCCGGAGTGGGCTGAATTCGGGGAGCCGTTCTTCCTGGCGTGGACCACTACGCCCTGGACCCTACCCTCCAACGTGCTGCTCGCTGTGGGATCCAAGATCGATTACATAGCGGTGCAGACCTATAATCCCTACAGCGGCAGGCCGATGACTGCCGTGCTGGCCAAAAATCTACTCGACGCCTATTTCCCGGCGAAAAACGCCGCGCTTTCGTTGGATGATTATAAGGCAGGCGACAAGAATATCCCTTTCCGCGTGATCGATAAAGTATGGAAAGGAGCGGAACTCGCGGGCATGGCGTATGAACAGCTCATCCCCTGGGTGAAAGTGTCGGAGAACGGGCTGAAGGTGGTGACAGGTGACTTTGTGACTACCGAAGACGGTACCGGTATCGTGCACATAGCGCCCACCTTCGGTGCGGATGACGCGAGAGTGGGAAAAGAGAATGATGTCCCCGGGTTGACGCTTACCGACAAAGAGGGGAATCTCCGCCCCATGGTCGACCTCACCGGAAAATATTTCCGCATTGAAGATCTCGATCCCGAGTTTGTGCAAGGCAATGTAAATGCCGACCTCTACGGGGAATATGCCGGCAGGTATGTGAAAAATGCATACGACGACACGTTCACAGAGGAGGATGCGACACTCGATATCGACCTCTCGGTGATGCTTAAACAGCAAAACCGCGCGTTCCGGATAGAGAAGCAGGTACATAATTACCCGCATTGTTGGCGGACAGACAAACCGGTATTGTATTATCCGCTGGATAGCTGGTTCATCCGTACCACGGCCTGCCGCGATAAGATGATAGAACTGAACAACACCATCCACTGGAAGCCGCAATCTACCGGTACCGGCCGTTTTGGAAAATGGCTCGAGAACCTGCAGGACTGGAACCTGAGCCGTAGCCGCTATTGGGGCACGCCCCTGCCGGTGTGGCGTACCGAGGATGGAAAAGAGGAAAAATGTATCGGTTCGGTAAAAGAACTCTTTGAGGAGATGCGCAAGGCAATGGATGCCGGCGTGATGAAAGCGCTGCCTTGGAGCGGCTTGGATCTGGAAGAGGGGAAGGAACCGGACTATGATAAGATAGACTTGCATCGTCCCTATGTGGATGATATCGTGCTGTTGTCCGACAGCGGCAAGCCGATGAGGCGGGAGACAGACCTGATCGACGTGTGGTTCGACAGTGGCGCCATGCCTTTTGCACAGGTGTTTTATCCCCATATCGGAGAAGATGATTTTCAAAAAATATTTCCTGCCGATTTTATTGCGGAGGGAGTAGACCAGACGCGCGGATGGTTTTATACCCTGCACGCCATCGCCTCGATGGTGAAAGAAAGTGTGGCTTTTAAAAATGTGGTGTCCAACGGGTTGGTGCTCGACAAGAACGGCAATAAAATGTCGAAGCGGCTGGGCAACGCGGTAGATCCCTTTGAAACGATAGAACGGCATGGTTCCGACCCGTTACGCTGGTATATGATCACCAATGCTGCTCCATGGGAGAATCTGAAATTCGATATAGAGGGAGTGGAAGAGGCGCGTCGTAAATTTTTCGGGACACTTTATAACACTTATTCGTTCTTTGTGTTATATGCCAACGTGGATGATTTCCGCGATCAATATCGGCGGATCGCCCTCGACGAGCGGCCCGAGATCGACCGTTGGATTTTGTCGATGTTACATTCGCTGATAAAAGAGGCCGATCAAAGTTATGAGGCATACGAACCAACCAAAGCGGGACGTGCCATTGCCGATTTCGTGAACGATCATCTCAGCAACTGGTATGTGCGCCTCAATCGTAAACGTTTCTGGGGGGGAGAGATGACCGATGATAAGTTGTCAGCCTACCAGACACTCTATCAATGCCTGGTGACCGTGGCTAAGCTGATGGCACCTATCGCTCCCTTTTACGCTGACCGGCTCTATCTGGATCTGACTTCGGCGACGGGCAACGAGCAGTGTGAGTCGGTACATCTGGCTGATTTTCCGTTGTGGGATGATTCGCTTATTGATAAGCAACTCGAAGAACAGATGTATCTTGCCCAGACCGCTTCATCCATCGTGCTCTCATTGCGCCGGAAGGTAAATGTCAAGGTGCGACAGCCCCTCTCCAAGATTATGATCCCCGTCGTGGACGAGCAGCAGAAAAGAAATATCCAGGCTGTAGAGTCGTTGATACTCAGCGAGGTGAATGTGAAAGAGTTGCAGTACGTCGATACTGCCAGCGAGATATTAGTGAAACGGGTGAAGCCCGATTTCAAAAAACTGGGCCCGCGCTACGGGAAAATAATGAAACAGCTTGCACCCAGAATACAGGGCATGACGCCTGAAGAAATACAGGAACTGGAAAAAAACACCCGTTTCTGTTTGACGGTGGAGGGACAGGAGGCTGTCGTCACGCTCGATGATGTGGAAATCATCTCCGAGGATATCCCGGGGTGGCTGGTGGCCAATGAAGGGCGATTGACAGTGGCGCTGGATGTTACGCTTACCAGTGAACTCAGGGAAGAGGGAATTGCCCGCGAGTTGGTGAACAGGATACAAAACCTGCGCAAAGCGAAAGAATTTGAGATCACTGACCGCATCACCATCCGACTTTCGTCAAGCCCTGCCTTTGACCAGGCCGTCATCCATAATGCCGCTTATATTAAAAATCAGGTGCTGGCCGATGAAATCATCCTAGTGGGTGAACCGCTTGAAGATGTGATAGAGATCGATGATGAGACACTCACTATCAGCATTGTGAGAAACAGTTGAGAATTATGTGATTTATGCGTATATTTGCAAAAAAAATAATGAACTATTATGAGCGAAAAGACGAGATATTCAGACGAGGAATTGGAAGAATTCCGGGCTATCATTAATGAGAAATTGCAGATAGCCAAACAGGAGTATGAAAATTACCGCGCTGCCGTCACCAATGCCGACGGAAACGACACGGTGGATACCTCTCCTACCTATAAAGTGTTGGAGGAAGGTGCCTCCACACTCTCCAAAGAAGAAGCGGGAAGGCTGGCACAACGTCAGATGAAGTTTATCCAGAATCTTCAGGCTGCCATGGTGCGCATTGAGAACGGGACTTACGGCATATGTCGTGAAACCGGCAAACTGATCCCCAAAGAACGTCTTCGCGCGGTGCCCCATGCCACATTGAGTATCGAGGCCAAGTCGCAAAAGAAAAAGTAGTCACGTCCCCGATGAAGACGAGGTTGGTGTCTGTGAAAGTTGAAAGGGGGAGCAATGCTTCTTCCGGGTTTTTTATGCCCGTAAAATAAAGAGAAACTTATGAAGAAAAGTGTGCGAAACAGATGGATTGCTATTGCCGTTGTTGTGGCGGTGCTCCTTGTCGATCAACTTTCCAAGATATGGGTGAAAACACATATGGGTTTGTATGATGCCATTGATGTTTTCGACTGGTTTAAGATCTATTTTGTGGAGAATAACGGCATGGCATTCGGTATTGAGGCGGGAGGAAAATTGTTTCTCTCGCTTTTCCGTATCGTGGCTGTTGTTTTTATTGTCATTTATCTCTCGCGGCTGATAAAGCAGCATTACGGAGCCGGATTTATCGCCTGTGTGGCGATGATCCTTGCCGGCGCTTCGGGAAATATCATAGACAGCATCTTCTATGGGGTCATTTTCGAGGCAAGCTATCCGGGACATGTGGCCTCGTTTGTTCCCTGGGGCGAGGGATATGCTTCCCTGCTTCACGGCAGAGTCGTGGATATGCTTTACTTTCCCATGGTCAGCGGGACATATCCGGATTGGGTGCCCTTTCTCGGGGGAGAGGAATTCCTTTTCTTCCGGTTTATCTTTAATATTGCCGACTCCGCGATTACCGTGGGTGTCATCCTGATACTGCTTTTTTACCGAAGAACATTATCCTGTTCATTGCTCTCCAAGAGCGAGCGTGAAAGACTGGAAAAAGAAAAACAAGATCAGCCATTCGCAAGTGAAGAGTAGAAAGAGTGTCGCATATTTGTTCCTGTTCATTCTATTAGGCGGACTGGCCTGCTCCTGTCAGAACCGTCCCAGGGAGGTGTTGAACAGAAAACAGATGGAACGGCTGATGTATGATGTGTATATCGCCGAGGCAACCATGGAAAACGACTATCACCATTTCGACACTCCCGAGAAGAAAGAAGCGTATATCAATAAGGTGTTTCAGTTACATAAAACCACTCAGGCGCAGTGGGATACCTCGTTGTCATGGTATTCCGACAGAATCGATCTCTATCTGAAAATGAATGACTCGGTAAAGGCTCGCCTGCAGCGTGCCCGGCAAGAAATTGATGCTGTGATGGCACAGCAGGCCCAGGGGCAACAGATCGATCCCGCACAACTACCCCCCTCTTACCTGCCTCCTGTGTATATGTTCTCGATGCCTGATGCAAAAAGAGGACTCCGCTTCCGCCTGGATTCCGCGGACATTTCTTCCAAAGTCATCGGAGAAGATTTTCTGTTTACTTTCAGCACAATAGGAATCCCGTCCCGGTTTCCCTCTTCCCTTACATCATTGATTACAATGGTTTATTCAGATACTACCATCTACCGATTCCGGAAAATAAGGGAAAATAAAACTTACGAACTCACCGGGTCAAAGTATATTCCCGGAGATACGATCACTGAAATAAGAGGCTTTATACATCTGCAGGACGCGACGGGTGTGATGCCTCACATCCAATTATACAATATATTTTTCGGAGATATACAGTCAGCCGTGTTAGGAACAGACACTTTAAGGATGGGGTTGGATACGCTGGATGGGGAACCGTTAAATCCTGATTCTGCCGCGCTTCCAGTCCCGGATTCCATCCGTTTTTTTCAACCTGATTCCCTGCAAGAGATGCAACATGATTCCCCATAGAGAAAAGTGATATGTCATAATGACTTATATTTTAGATAAATTGCTATATTTGCGGATATAATAAAAATAATAATAAAATTTTAACATTTACTTGTCGTAATTTAACATCAAAATGA
The DNA here is from genome assembly GCF_003712195.1 of Proteiniphilum sp. X52. GTDB lineage: Bacteria > Bacteroidota > Bacteroidia > Bacteroidales > Dysgonomonadaceae > Proteiniphilum. Next base: position 160,135 of record NZ_RDSD01000005.1, read on the forward strand.
AAAAAAAGAGAGTTTATACCTTTGGAAACGGTGCGGCTGAAGGGCGGGCAGATATGAAAAACCTGCTTGGCGGGAAGGGAGCGAATCTTGCAGAAATGAATTTAATTGGCGTTCCCGTTCCTCCGGGTTTCACTATTACTACTGAAGTCTGTACGGAATATAACGAATTGGGTAGAGATTATGTGGTAGGTCTGCTGAAAGAGGAGGTAGAGAAAGCGGTAGCCCAAATTGAAGAGCTGACAGGCACAAAGTTCGGGGACAAGGAGAATCCCTGTCTGGTGTCTGTCCGTTCCGGCTCGCGAGTATCCATGCCCGGAATGATGGACACCGTGTTAAATCTTGGCTTGAATGATGATGCCGTGGAAGGAATTGCCAGGAAGTCGGGTAATGAGCGTTTTGCCTGGGATTCCTATCGCCGTTTTGTGCAGATGTATGGGGATGTGGTGTTGGGAATGAAGCCCCAAAGTAAGGAAGACATCGATCCTTTCGAAGAGATTATGGATGAGGTGAAGGAATCCAAAGGAATAGAACTGGATACCGATCTTACCACCGACGATCTGAAAGAACTTGTGAAAAAATTCAAGACGGCTGTAAAGGAAAATACCGGCAATGAGTTTCCGGTAGATCCCTGGGATCAGTTGTGGGGAGCTGTCTGTGCCGTATTCGACAGTTGGATGAATGAACGCGCGATCCTTTATCGTAAGATGAACAATATCCCTGAAGAGTGGGGTACCGCTGTCAATGTGCAGGCCATGGTGTATGGCAATATGGGTAAGACCTCCGGTACGGGAGTTGCTTTCACCCGCGATGCTGCTACCGGGGAAGATATCTTCAACGGTGAATATCTGATCGACGCACAGGGAGAAGATGTGGTGGCCGGAGTACGCACACCTCAACAGATCACCATCGAGGGATCCCGTCGTTGGGCAAAACTGCAGGGTGTTTCCGAAGAGGAGCGTGCCGCAAAATATCCCTCACTCGAAGAAGCGCTTCCCGAGTGTGCAAAGGAATTAATTGAAGTTCAGCAGAAGCTGGAGGATTATTTCAAGGATATGCAGGACCTGGAGTTCACCATCCAGGACGGAAAACTCTGGTTATTGCAGACCCGTGGTGGAAAACGTACCGGTGCTGCGATGGTGAAAATCGCCATTGACATGCTCCACCAGGGATATATTGATGAAAAAACCGCGCTCAAACGGTGTGACCCTGAAAAGTTGGATGAGTTGCTCCATCCTGTGTTCGATAAGAAATTGTTAGCCCAGGCAAAACCGCTGACCAATGGTCTGCCCGCTTCCCCGGGAGCTGCTACCGGTCAGGTGGTTTTTCATGCCGATGAGGCCGAAGAATGGAGCAAGCAAGGCAAAAAAGTGATCCTTTGCCGTATTGAGACATCGCCCGAAGATTTACGTGGCATGGCTACTGCGCAAGGAATCCTTACCGCACGCGGCGGAATGACTTCCCATGCAGCCGTAGTGGCAAGAGGAATGGGTAAATGTTGTGTCTCGGCTGCCAACCATGTGGTGATCAATTATAAAGAACGTACCATGACCATTGGCGGCAAGGAGCTGAAAGAGGGAGACTGGATATCATTGAACGGCTCCACCGGTCTTGTGTATGAAGGTAGGATAGAGACCCAGGATGCTGAACTGGATGGCGATTTCAACGAATTGATGGAGATCGCCGATAAATATGCCCGTATGGATGTGAGAACCAATGCCGACACCCCGCGTGACGCCAAAGTGGCCCGCGATTTTGGAGCTAGGGGTATTGGCTTGTGCCGTACGGAACATATGTTCTTTGAAGAAGATAAGATCATTCCCATGAGGGAGATGATCCTCGCGAAAGATGAGGAGGGGCGTAGAAAAGCGTTGGAAAAACTGCTCCCATTGCAGAAAAAGGATTTTGCCGGAATTTTCAGGGCGATGGACGGCCTGCCCGTTACTGTCCGCCTGCTTGATCCGCCATTGCACGAGTTTGTCCCCCACGATGAAAAAGGGCAGATGGAAATGGCCAGGGTGATGGGAATCTCTTACAAAGATATTCACGAACGGGTGGAAGGATTGCTCGAATCGAACCCGATGCTCGGATTGCGTGGTTGCCGCCTTGGAAACCTCTATCCGGAAATCACCGAGATGCAGGCCCGTGCCATCATGGAAGTGGCCATTGAACTGAAGAAAGAAGGTATTGGCGCTTGTCCTGAAATCATGGTTCCCCTCACCGGTATCGTCCATGAGTTCAAAGCTCAGAAAGACATCATCGAAAATACCATCCAAAAAGTATTTGCAGAAAAGAACGATTCGGTGGAATATAAGATCGGCACGATGATTGAGATACCTCGCGCGGCGCTTACGGCGCATAAGATTGCCAGAGAGGCCGACTTCTTCTCGTTCGGGACCAACGACCTTACGCAAATGACCTTCGGTTATAGCCGCGACGACGTGGCTAAATTCCTGCCGATGTATCTGGATAAGGGAATCCTGAAACATGATCCGTTTGCGGTAATCGACCAAAATGGAGTGGGACAGCTGGTAAGTATGGCTGTGCAGAAAGGACGTGAAGTCAGACCCACCCTTAAGTGCGGCATTTGTGGAGAGCACGGGGGTGAACCCTCGTCAGTGAAATTCTGCCATACGGTGGGACTGAACTATGTTTCCTGTTCACCGTTCCGTGTGCCTATTGCACGCTTGGCCGCGGCACAGGCGGCGATCGGATAGGCATCTTTTTGGACATCTCATTGCAGAGGCGCCCCAACGGCGTCTCTGCCTGTTTTATAACCGTCAATCCTTTATAACTACTTTTAACCATCAAACTATTTTGCTACTAAGCGGATTATCATTACTTTTACATCAGTATTTTAATGGGATGGTGTGATGATTTGATTATCGCGAGTTCCATATACCGAAATAAAAAAATAAAATAATCATATGAAACGAGCATGATAATCATTATCACACAAGATCATGACTAAAGCGAGTTCCATATGACACCATTGAAAATAAATATTTTAGTCATATGAAATATTCAGTGAAGATATTTTCTATTATCGTGTTGTTATTCGCTTCCGGTCTGATGTTCGCCCAAAATAATGTGATCGATGAAATCGTATGGGTGGTAGGCGATGAAGCTATCCTGAAATCAGAAGTGGAAGAATACCGCAAAGAGATTCTGATGCAGAATCAGCGCATTGAAGGTGACCCCTATTGTTTCATTCCCGAGCAGCTGGCTGTCAGGAAACTGTTTCTCGATCAGGCGAAATTGGACAGTATTACGGTACAGGAATCACAGGTGACCCGTTCTCTTGAGTATATGATCAATGAATATATTGCTTCCGTTGGTTCGGTAGAGAGGTTGGAAGAGTATTGGGGTAAAAGTATCAGCGCAATCCGGGAAGACATGCGTGACCAGATTCGTGAGCAACAGCTTATAGAAGGAGTGCAGCAGAAACATTTTGGGAACGTGCAATTGACCCCTTCCGAAATCCGGAAGTACTATAACAGCCTTCCGCAGGATAGCTTGCCCTTTATTTCGACTACGTTGGAAGTACAAATTATTACCGTGGAGCCCGAAATCCCGTTGGAGGAAATCGATAAGGTGAAAGCCCAACTGCGTAATTTTACGGAACAGATAACCAGTGGAAAGAACACCTTTTCCACACTGGCATTGCTTCATTCCGAAGATCCGGGAAGCGCGCTCAGGGGAGGAGAACTCGGTTTCATGAGCCGCTCCACCTTGTCTCCTGAATTTGCCAATGTGGCCTTCACGCTGAATGATCCGCAAAAAGTATCGAATGTGGTGGAAACAGAGTATGGTTTTCATATTATCCAGTTGATCGAGCGGAGAAACGATATGGGGAATTTCCGGCATATACTGTTGAAACCCAAAGCACCCAAGGTGTCTCTCGACACGGCGCTGATCCGTCTCGATTCCATCAGGACAGGGATCACGGCCAAAAAGATCACGTTCGATGACGCGGCCACTTATCTCTCCGCGGATAAAGATACCCGGAATAACAGGGGGATCATGGTGAACAATACTCCCAGAAGCCCCAATGCCGGCACGCCCCGTTTTGCGCTGAACGAGTTGAATCAGGATATTGCGAAGATTGCGGGAGAGATGGCAAAAGGAGAGGTGTCCGAGCCGTTTATTATGATGAATGACAAAGGACGCGAAGTGGCAGCCCTCATTAAAATTACCGACCGGAATGAAGGGCATAGGGCCAATATCAATAACGATTATCAGGTTATCAAACAAATGGCTGAGAATGCCAAACAGCAAAAGCTTGTGGATGAATGGCTGCAGGATAAGATCCGGAAAACCTATGTCCGCATAGATCCGCAATGGCAGGGATGCGAGTATAAATATAGGGATTGGTTAAAGTAAAGTAAAGGCTTTCTTATAACAATGGAGAAACAACGCTCGCATTCTTTCCGTGGAAGCAAATTCCTGTCGGGCCTGCTTTCGCTCATTATAATGTCGGCTTATGCACAGCAACCACCCATGCGGCAGTCTGTCGGAGAGCCGCCTGTCGAGATCGTGGAAATGCGGCGGGCTGATTTGTTGAGTAAAAGGGACGGATTGGATGCGCAGATCTTTACGGGCAATGTGATCTTCTATCATGAGGGAGCGTTCATGTATTGCGATAGTGCTTACCTCTATCAGCAAGCCAATACGTTTGAAGCATTCAGTAATGTGAGGATGGAGCAGGGGGACACCATCTTTGTGTACGGTGATTACCTGCACTACGATGGGAATATCCGCTTGGCCAGGCTTCGCGACAACATACGGATGGAGGATCGTACCGCCACGCTCTTTACCGATAGCCTTGATTACGATCGGTCGGCCAATCTCGGATATTACTTTGATGGAGGGATGTTGGTAGACGAGGAGAACGAGTTGACCTCTTATTGGGGGCAATATAGTCCCGTCACCAAGGAGGCGCTGTTCAGCGACAGCGTGAAACTGGTCAATGAAGATTATATTATTTACGCCGATACGCTGAAATACAATACCGAATCGAAATTTGCCGATATCCTCGGACCTTCGCGTATTGTATCGGACAGCGGTTATGTCCATACAAGCAAGGGATGGTATAACACCGTGACAGATGATTCCAAATTGTTGGATCGTTCGCAAGTCTATAGCAATGACGGAACAAAAGTGCTTATCGGAGACACCATTCTCTATAACCGTCAAACGGGTTTGGGTGAGGTCTTTGGCGATATGTTCCTCGAGGACAGGGCGCAAAAAGCCATCCTGCGGGGGAATTACGGTTACTATGACGAAAAAACGGAATACGGGATGGCTACCGGCAGGGCATATGCCATCGACTACTCTCAAGGGGACAGCCTGTTCGTGCACGGTGACACGCTCATCATGAAAACCGATTCGATACATCGCGAGGTAAAGGCTTTCTATGATGTGAGGTTCTACCGCTCCGATCTTCAGGGGGTGTGTGACTCGTTGCACTACGCGTCGGCCGACTCCATGCTCTATATGATTGGCGATCCCGTGGTATGGAGCGATAATAATCAGGTGTCGGGGAATCAGATCGATATCTTTCTGAATGATTCCACCATCGAAAAAGCCATTGTCAAGGATTATGCATTGGCTATTCAGAAGAGAATAGAAGAGGATCAGTTCAATCAATTGAGTGGGAGAGATATGACCGCTTTCTTTCGCGGCGGGGAACTCTATCATGTGTTGGTGGAAGGGGACGCCGTAACGTTATATTATGCGGTACAGGAAGATAGCACCATCATCGGGCTGAACAGGATGGAGAGCGCTTATCTGGAAATAGATACGGAAAATAACCAGATTACAAAGTTAAAAACATATTCTGCCACCTCAGGCGTTATGACTCCTTTACCCCTGTTAAAACCCGAAGAGACCCGGCTGAAAGATTTTGTCTGGCTCGATTATTTGCGTCCTACTGGCCCTGATGATATATTCCGCGGTAACCAACGGCGTAGCTCCGAAGCTGCCGAGCCCCGTCGGGGGCGTTTTGAGAGGGAAGATATCACACTCTGATCCTTTTCTCCCCACGACAATAATACAAGCAAGCTTGGCTTACCTCTCGAGTTTTCGTATATTTGTAGAATATAAGATGCGTCTCGGGCAAGCTCAAGCAAGCTTGGCTTACCTCTCGACTTTCATTATATTTGTAGAATACAAGATGCGTCTCGGGTAAGCTCAAGCAAGCTTGGCTTACCTCTCGACTTTCATTATATTTGTAAAAACCAAACAGCAGCTTATTATGGGTATTTTCTTTTTTTACAATAACCGCAAGCCGCGTAAATTCAATTATACGCCTATCCTTTACAATCCGGAAGAGGAGGAACGCAAGAAGAACTTGCGGGACCGGATCGAGAAGGTCAAAAGAGAGATGGGTGTGCTGCCGGAGGAAAAAACAGCCGAAAAGAAAGACTTTAAGGCGGAATTTGTCTCTCAAACACGTCATCTGAAAAAACGTAAAGAAAGGGAAAGTTCCGGGAGAAATTCTTTTTTTGCCAATAATGGATTACTTGTCATTATTCTGGTGGTCCTTTTCGCGATCTTCTTCTTCTGGTTTTTACGATAGATAGCACAGAAACACACCATGCCTGACATCATTCATCTCCTTCCTGATTCCATCGCCAACCAAATTGCCGCGGGTGAGGTGATACAACGCCCCGCATCTGTGGTGAAGGAACTGATCGAGAACTCGCTCGACGCGGGTGCCACACATGTCATTCTCAGCCTAAAGGACGCCGGACGCACCTTTATCCAGGTAATAGATAATGGCAAAGGGATGTCTGCCACCGATCTGCGAATGGCTTTCGAACGTCATGCAACCTCCAAGATACGGAGTGCCGACGATCTGTTCTCCCTTACCACGATGGGATTCCGGGGGGAAGCCCTCCCTTCTATTGCCGCGATTTCCCATATTGAAGTGAAGAGTCGGAGGGAAGAAGATGAATTGGGGTCGTTGCTGGTCATTTCCGGGTCAAAAGTCGACAAGCAGGAAATGGTCGCTGCTGCCGTTGGAACTTCCGTCACCGTGAAGAATATTTTCTTCAATGTGCCGGCCAGGAGAAAGTTCCTGAAATCCAACGAAACCGAACGCCGGAATATTTTCACGGAATTCGAGCATATCGTGCTGGTCAATCCTGATGTGGAGTTCACATTGATTGAAAATGGAGTGGAAACCCTTCATCTTCCCAAAACAGGATTGAGACAGCGCATCGTTCAGATAGAAGGGAAGAATATGAACCAGCAGTTGATCGAAATCAATGAAGAAACTACGCTTGGAAAGATTTACGGTTATATAGCCCGGCCCGAATTTGCAAGGAAGGGAAAAGTAAGTCAGTTCTTTTTCGTGAATAACCGCTATATCAGGCATCCCTACTTCCACCGCGCGGTTACTACCGCCTTTGAGCCACTTATTGCCGCGAACGAGAAACCGGGTTACTACATCTATTTTCAGGTCGATCCTGATACAATTGATGTGAATATTCACCCCACAAAGACCGAGGTGAAGTTCGAGAACGAACAGGCACTATGGCAGATACTGATGGTTACCGTAAAAGAGTCGCTGGGAAAATTCAACGCGATCCCTACAATCGACTTCGACAGGGATGACGCGCCCGAGATACCGGTTTACAACCCTTCCCATGCCTCATCGATGCCGAAGGTGAACGTGGATCCCGGTTATAATCCTTTTCACAGTCACCGTGCTGAACCCCCCAAGCCGAAAGCGCCTGCCTTTGGTTGGGAGCAGCTTTACAAAGGATTCGAAAAAGAGAAGGAATTGGTTGACCAGATACAGGGCGGTACCCCCGCAACCCTGTTCAAGCCGGCGGGGGGCGATCGTAATATCCCTGAGAATGAGCTCTTTCCCGAGCATTATCAATATAAGCAGAAATATATACTCACCTCGGTGAAATCGGGACTGATGATCATCGATCAACATAGGGCGCATGTGCGTATCCTATTCGATAAATATCTGGAGCAGATAAGGAATAAAAGAGGACTCTCGCAACGGGTATTGTTTCCTGAGGTATTGGAACTCTCGGCTTCCGAGGCGGCCGCCTTGCCTTCCATCATGGAGGATCTGGAGGCGTTGGGATTTGAATTGAGCGATCTGGGTAATCACAGTTTTGCCATACAGGCTGTTCCTTCTGAAATTGAAAATGCTGCTCCTGCCGCGCTGATCCGTTCCATGATCGGTAAAAGTATGGAGACAGGCAGTGACGTGAAATCGGAAATTCAGGAATCGATAGCGCTTTCGCTTGCCAATCTAACGGCTATTCCTTATGGGAATACGTTGACTACCGAGGAGATGTTGCTTATCGTGAGCCAGCTATTCGCGTCTCCCTTTCCCGCTCATACTCCCGACGGACAGACGGTTATCAGCGTAATCTCGGAAACGGAGATTGAAAAGAAAATGCAATGAGATATTCTTGTAGCACGGAAAAGCGACCATGCGCTATCGGGAAAAAGAATAAACAAACAGGGATATTTTTAATCCATCACATTAAAACAGGTATGATGCACTACTCTTATTGTGGAAACAGCGGCGTGCGACTCCCTAAAATATCGTTGGGACTTTGGCACAATTTCGGATTTGAAGATGATTATGAGACGGCGCGTGAAATGGTTATCTTTGCTTTTGAGCAGGGCATAACCCATTTTGACCTTGCGAATAATTACGGGCCCCCTCCCGGCTCGGCAGAGTCGAACTTCGGGAAAATACTGCATGAGAACCTCTCTTCCCACCGCGACCAGATGATCATCTCATCCAAAGCAGGGCATCTGATGTGGGAAGGACCTTATGGCGACGGCTCGTCGAGGAAATATCTTATGGCCAGCATCGATCAGAGTCTCAAACGGACCGGACTGGAATATTTCGATATCTTTTATTCGCATCGTTACGATCCCAATACACCAGTGGAGGAGACCATGCAGGCGCTGGTAGATATTGTGCGCCAGGGAAAGGCGCTTTACATAGGCCTCTCCAAATATCCTCCCGTACAGGCGCGTGTTGCCATGAATTATCTGAAAGGGAGAGACGTCCCCTGTTTTATCTTTCAGGATAAATACAGTATGTTCAATCGCCTTCCTGAAAAGGATATGCTGGATATTACCGAAGAATTCGGCTCCGGATTTATTGCTTTTTCCCCGTTGGCGCAAGGTCTCCTTACCGATAAATATCTGAACGGTATTCCGCAAGATTCGCGCGCGGCCAATCCTTCCGGTTTTCTGCAGAAAGAACAGGTGACTCCATTCCTTGTCGATAAGGTGAGGCTGTTGAACAAGGTGGCCGCGCGGCGTGGGCAGACCATGGCGGAGATGGCGCTGGCATGGGCGTTGAGAGACAAGAGGATTACTTCTCTTATCGTGGGGGCACGGAATGTAGCCCAATTGAGGGATAATCTGAAGGCATTGGAGAATAGCTCTTTCACGCCGGAAGAACTGCAACGGATCGATGCCATCCTTGACGGAGCCACGCTATGAAACGATTCACGCTTACCCTTTCGGTCATTATCCTGCTTGTGTGGTCCTGTGGGGAAGAAGCGCCCCGGCAGACGGTCCCTTTTGCATCGGTCAATTTCAGGGTCGACCCGAATAGTTATGACCCTATTTTGAATAATCCACACACATATAAAATCTTTACGGAAGAAGAACGACGTCTTCCTTCCGATCGTTTTGGCTATGCCGGCGTGTTGGTCGTCTCCGACGCAAGGGGGGATCTGCACGCCTTTGATCTCTGCTGTCCTCATGAAGACAGAAAAGGGATAGTTGTAGCCCCCGAGTATGAAGAGAATGGGGGGTATAATGGCAAGGTGAAATGCGTCTCATGTGGTTCCGTCTTTGTCACTATGTTCGGTCTCGGCAGTGTGGAGTCGGGACCCTCAACGGAACCCTTGCAACGGTACAATGTGTTGCCGCTGCAGGATGGCAGTTACCGGGTAGTAAATTAACCTCGGCGAATTTAATATTTTTTTTGATAAAAAACACGCCTCTCTTTGTTCTGCCGTCATTAGGGTGGTGGTGATTCGATTTTTTTTACTACCTTTGCGCCCTAATTTTCACGGGTATGATTCTTTTTACTTATTTTTCTGTTATACCCCTAAAATAAGAGTTCTACGAATGAAAAAAGTTTATTTTTTCTCTTTCCTGCTGGTTACCGGCCTTATTTTATCACAGCTTGTCCCTCATCTTTTAGAGGATAATTTCTATTCCTTCAAGATTTTCTTAGATGCGCTGTTGTATATTTCCCTGGCGTTTATCATGATCAATGTTGGGCGTGAGTTTGAAATAAATAAAAAACAGTGGCGATCCTACAGCAAAGATTATCTGGTGGCTATGGGAGCCGCTGCTTTTCCATGGATTTTGGTGGCACTTTATTATCTTTTTTTTGTGGCGCCCCTTGAGATGCGAATTTGGAGTGATGGAGATGCATGGAAAGAAACATTCCTGTTGAGCCGTTTTGCGGCACCCACTTCGGCAGGCATCCTCTTTACGATGCTGATCGCTGCCGGATTAAAGCACACATGGGTATATAAAAAGGTACAGGTGCTGGCTATCTTCGATGATTTGGACACGATCCTGCTGATGATCCCTTTGCAGATAATGATGATCGGGATGCGGTGGCAGATGTTCGTGATACTGGTTGTGGCTGTTGGATTGATTTGGGCAGGTTGGAAAAAGATGAATGCCTACAATCTCCGTCAGGACTGGAAATCGATATTGTTGTATTCCGTCGTTTTGTTTGGCCTGATAGAGGCTCTTTACCAGGTATCCACCTATTTCTTCGGTGGTGACGGCAGTATTCATATAGAGATTCTTCTTCCGGCTTTTGTCCTGGGGATGATTATGAAAGGCGACCATAATGCCGCGCCCGATCTGAAAAGTGAAAGGGTAGGAGATTTTATATCTTACCTCTTTATGTTATTGGTTGGGATGAGTATGCCTTTGTTTCTTGGAGTGGACTTCGGTACAGTCGCCGAGCAGTCGTCCTCTATAATTTCCCGCATACCGATACCTTCCTGGCGAGTGATTGCTTTGCATGTCGTTTTGGTAACTCTGATTTCCAATATAGGAAAGCTCTTTCCCTTGCTTTTTTATAGGGATCGCAAGATTGGTGAAAGACTTGCCGTTTCAGTGGGTATGTTTACCCGTGGGGAGGTGGGTGCCGGAGTGTTATTTATAGCGATCGGATATCAATTGGGAGGTGTTCTGCTGATTGTCTCGGTTTTGGCTATGTGTCTGAATCTGTTGCTCACCGGATTCTTTATCAGTTATGCCAAGAAACTGACTCGGGATGCTGTACGGGAAACGATAGAGATAGGTGTTTAGGTTGATATGAGCAGGATAAATTACATTCTGCTGTAAAAATTCTCCGTATTGCTTTGAAATACGGAGAAACATCTTTACATTTGCAGTCGCAAAAAAGGACAGCGTTTTTAACGCGTCCATAATCTTTGTGCTGAATATTATTGCGGAAGTAGCTCAGTTGGTAGAGCATAACCTTGCCCCAAAAGGAAAATGAAACTAACCTTGGCAAGGAGTGGCTGCAGAGTGGTTTGGTTGAGCATGTGGAATATTATTGCGGAAGTAGCTCAGTTGGTAGAGCATAACCTTGCCAAGGTTAGGGTCGCGGGTTCGAGTCCCGTCTTCCGCTCAAGGTGCGCTCGGATGGTGGAATGGTAGACACGCAAGACTTAAAATCTTGTGGCCATTAAGGCTGTGCGGGTTCAAGTCCCGCTCCGAGTACCAGGAGCCGCTGCAAGTCAATTGACTTACAGCGGTTTTTCTTTTTACGGGGCGGCAAAGGAGCGCCAAAGAAAATGACAGATAGCGTTTAAACAACTTTAACCATGCGCCTATATTTTCCCGTTCCACCTGCCTGTATTTTCCCTTTTAGTCTTTTTTGGAGTACATCGTTCAGCAATTATGACATGAATCAATCTTCACCCGCTTACAATACCCAAAGCTCCCCATCATCACCAATTTTCCCGAGTTGAAAAAATGTCCTTCGGGACATCGAAGAATGTCCCCAAAGGGTTACAGGTAGTAGGGATGAAAAACACCGTTACTGCTACTTACTACCTGACTACAAATCACACATACATGTAGTAATTACTAGAAAAAACCTCCTTACGGCACATTATCATTTCATTTTCAAACATTGTATTTGAATATAAGTAGTGTGGTACGATAAACCTCAAAAAGTAAGAAAAAAATCAGTTCCCCCGATGCAACTTTTCTTTGTGTGATTTCGTCTATATGATACTACAGTGTGCCTGACGTCGAATGATCGCCGGTCCTGCGGGAGAAACTGTTCTCTATGCAGTGGTTTTTATAAAACGATATAAAGGAACCATACTGTTTAAACATACTCCGAATTCGCATCAATTGAATATTAAACTGAAATAATATGGAACTTAAAAATCTCAAGTTATCTTCGATTGTATTATTTGTCTTAATCCCCTTTCTTCTGTCATGTTCCAAGGAAAAAACTCCTCAAACACTTGAGGTGGACAAAACGGAACTACACTTTCCCGCCGGTGCTGCCAGCCGCGAATTCAATATCACCACCACAGGCGTATGGAGGATAGAAGCCACGGGACTGTCGCCTTATATAGGACCCAATAGGGGCGATGCGGATTGGTACACCGTAGAGCCGATGGGCGAAACGGGAAATGCCAAAGTAACCGTGACATCGAAAGAGGGAACGGCCGGCAACACGGCCACACTGAAAATCAAATACGATGGAAGGGAGAAAATCGTGGAGCTTAAACAAGATGCTGTATCCGAAGGCGAATAGAACCATGTCTAAAGCACTCCTGTCTACGGGAATCGGCTTGTTGACATTTTTTGCTTCCGAAGCCCAAAACCATACCATCAGCGGTTATGTTTCCGATCTCTCTTCCAAGGAAATACTTATCGGTGCTACTATTATTGACGACGTGTCGGGCAAAGGGGCTTCGACCAACAGTTACGGCTTTTACAGCCTGACCCTGCCGGCAGGCAATATCAGGATAAGGTGTCAATCCGTAGGATACCTTACATACGAAAAGGATTTTAACCTGATAAGCGATACAGTGTTGAATATACCTTTATCTCAATCGGCATCGGAACTGGAAGAGATTGTGGTAATTGCCCGGCGACACAGTGTGAATGCGAAACACGGTGCAACGGACGTGCCCATTGAAAAGATAAGGAACACCCCGGCTCTGTTCGGGGAAAGCGACCTGATGAAGTCATTACAGTATGTTCCGGGTGTGCAACATGCCACCGAGGGTAAAAGCGACTTGACCGTGCGGGGTGGCAGCCCCGACCAGAACCTCGTGCTCCTCGATGGAAATGCGCTCTATAACATCAACCACCTGTTTGGGTTCCTTTCCGTTTTCAATACCGACGCGCTTAAAAACGTCACACTCTACAAATCCGCGTTTCCCGCCCGTTTCGGCGGACGCCTATCTTCGGTTATCGACGTCAATACCAAAGATGGAAACAAGGAGAAAATCGCCGGTTCCGCGACCGTCGGACTGCTTGCCGCCAAATTCAATCTTGAGGGCCCTGTAATCAAGGATAAAACTTCTTTTACCCTTTCTGCCAGGCGTTCTTATGCCGACCTGTTCATGGGGAAAATCCAGGAGTGGACGGACGAGGATGGAAATAGTCGGGATAATTTCTATTTCTACGACCTCAACGCGAAACTGCATCACAAGTTCAACGACAAAACTTCCTTCCACGTGATGGCATACAAGGGAGTGGACAGCTATAAAAACAGGATGCGGGAAAAAGATATTCCCGGTGAACGAACCCATTCTTCTACCCACCAGGATTGGAGCTGGGGTAACACCATCGTGGCGGCTCGCTTCAACAGGTCCCTTGCCGGCAACCTGTTCATGAATGCCAATCTCTCTTACAACCGTTATGCTTACCGGACTTCCATTGAAGAGAAATTTAATTTCATTGAATCGGAAAAAGAAAAGAGCGCGCATAACCGTTTACGCTACGATTCGGGAATCAGAGATTATACCGGTAGCCTCGAATGGGAATATATTCCCTCCACGAGACATTACGTGAGGGCAGGAGCGCATTTTGTTTTCCATCATTTCCGGCCGGAAGTTTTCCGGCTTTCCGAAAATGTCGGCAATGCTATAAATGCTGATTACCAATCCCCCGCACTTCCCTCTGCACGGACACATGCAAAAGAGACGGCGGTGTATGTGGAGGATGAGTGGACTGCCGCCAGACCGTTTATCCTGAATGGAGGAGTGCGGTTGTCGACATTTCATGTACGGGAGAAAATGTATGCGGCGCTTGATCCCCGCTTTTCGGCCAGGTGTCTTTTGGATGGGAGCACTTCCGTAAAAGCCGGGTACAGCCGTATGCGGCAATACATTCACCTGTTGTCGAACAATTCCCTCCTGTTCCAGACCGACCTTTGGGTTCCGGTCACCGATAAGGTCAAGCCGATGAATTCCAACCAGTATTCGGTGGGAGTATATAAGACTTTCAACCGCTTATTTGATTTTTCCATAGAAACTTATTACAAGACGATGGACAACGTGATAGAATACAAAGACGGGGCTTCGTTTTCCGGCTCATCTGCAAGTTGGGAAGACAAGGTGGAGGCCGGCAAGGGGCGTTCCTACGGTATGGAATTATCCGTCGAAAAACCATCGGGAAAGCTGACCGGATCGGCGGCTTACGCATGGGCAAAAACAGAACGGAGGTTCGAGAGGATTAACGACGGGGAATGGTTTCCTGCCAGATTCGACAGGCGGCATACCGCCAACCTTTATCTTTCCTATCGACTGAACAGGAAAATGGATCTTACCATCCAATGGACATACGCTTCGGGCGACAGGATGACCATCCCGTTGATGGTCGTGGAAGCCGCGGATATTCCCGACGCATGGAAACCGGGCGAAGGGTTGACGCAGTTCGATCATCGGAACAATTATCGCCTGCCCGCTTATCACCGGCTCGATATCGGGATGAATTACACGCCTAAGAAAGAGGGTGCGCGGTACGGAGTCTGGAATTTCAGTATCTACAACCTGTATAACCGGATGAACACTTTCAAACTCTACGTGCAAACGGATGTGGAGAAGGATGCGGGCGGCAAGAACACATACACGAGACGGTTAAGGAAAATAACCCTTTTCCCGGTATTGCCATCCCTATCATACACGTATAATTTTTAATCATGAAACGGCGCTACATACACGACCTGTATCCGGCTCTTTGCCTGTTGGCGGTTTTCCAATCGTGCGAGAGCGACGCGAGTTTCACAGGCGGGGAGTCGGTTCCCAAAATGGTGGTAAATTCCATCATAAATACCGAGGCGGAAAAACAGGTGTTAAAACTGTCTGAAAGTGTGTTCGCTTTCGGCAGTCAAACACAAAAACCGGTTGAGAACGCGGAATTGCAACTGACCGTGAATGGCAATGAGGTGGAATTGACCTTTGAAGAGGCAAAAGGGCTGGACCGCTATTATGGTTTTCCGGCCAATTTAAGTCCCGGCGACAAGGTGGAGATCCGGGGCAAATCTCCCCGACATGATGATGTATACGGTATGGACTCTGTCCCCGAACCAGCCGATATAACCGGGATTAAAACCGAATGGTTTACGGGAAAGACGGATAACAGAAGCTATCTGCGGATACTGATCACCCTAAAGGATACCCCCCGTGAGAAAAATTATTATAGGGTTATAGTCCGTGTGAAAAATATTTATGAATTCAATGGTGATTATGATCCCGACTGGCTTCGCTATGATGTACATGTGGATCAGGAACCCCTATTCAACTACATGCCGAACACGCCGTGGGACGAAACTCCCAATACATACCGTGTCTTTTCGGACGAAATGATTGACGGGAAAGAATATACGCTCAATATTTACGTGCAGATGGATAAAGAAAACCTTTGGGGAGCCAATCCGCGGACATTCATAAAAGCGGAAATACATACCTTGTCGGAAAATCTTTACAGGTATCTCCGTTCCGTGGAGCTTGCAGGGAACGGGGATAACTTTACCGAACCGGTTAAAATATTTTCCAATATCAGCGGAGGGTATGGAGTGTTGGGAATTTATAATATCAATGACAAAATTGTTGAGATAGAGAGGTAGCCTTCTTGATGCTTGACAACCATATTTTCACATCCCGATATGGTTCTTTCGTGAAAAAAATGTAACTTTGTGTTGTATGCTAAACCGGTATTGACGTGGATTTTTATAAACTGATATGCCGGGAATCCTGTGTCTGAACCGGCCATGAGGATTAATCTAAGGGTAGAAGCTGATATTTTGGCATTGATCGTGAGAAATTAATATATAAAAATATAGTCGTATGAAGAACTTGGCAACATCCTACATGGGCATTCCGCTCAAAAACCCGGTCATCCTGGGGGCATCAGAACTGGCATCTGAGATCGATTCACTGAAAAAAGCCGAGCAGGCGGGAGCTGCAGCCGTAGTCTATAAAACACTCTTTGAAGAACAGATACAGTTGGAAGATCTGCAATTCGACGAGTTGAAGGATGAGTACAACGATATCCATGCCGAGATGACCTCGCTTCATCCAGATATCGATCGCTCCGAGATAGAGTATTACCTAGTAAAGATCCGCAATGCGAAAGAAAACCTTTCCGTGCCGGTGATAGCCAGTCTGAATGCCGTGAACGAATCATCCTGGTTCCGCTACGCACGCCTGATCGAAGAGGCCGGCGTGGACGGAATAGAACTCAACCTTTACCAGACACCCACGCAGTTCGACCTTGATGCGGCGGAAATCGAAAATCGACAGATAGCGATGGTTGCTCAGATAAAAAAACAACTCTCCATACCGGTGAGTGTGAAACTCAGTTCCGACTATACCAATATCCTGCACTTCGCGAAACGTCTCGATGAAGCGGGCGTGGACGGAATGGTGCTTTTTAATTCTTTCTTTCAGCCTGATATCGATATTGAGAAGGAGAGTCACCGAAGAGCATTTAACCTGAGTAAGAAGGGTGATTACAAACCGTCGTTGCGTATCGCAGGAATGCTCTACGGTCGTGTGAATGCTGCCGTATGTGGTAGCAGGGGTGTCTTCAACGGGGATGATGTGATCAAGCTGATCCTCTCCGGAGCAACCTGCGTGCAGGTGGTAAGCGCTGTCTACAGGCATGGGATGAGACAGATCACGGGAATGATCCGTGAGATTGAGGAATGGATGGAAAGGAAAGGTTACGATACTTTGGATCAGTTCAGGGGGAAACTTTCGGACAGTGTGCTCAATAAAGACGACAATCTGCTCATCTACAAGAGGGCACAGTACGTCGACCTGATCCTTCATTCCGACACCATCTTCGGGAATATGCAGCACCGGGGTTTTTAACAATAGCGTTTCGGATAACGCGCGGCAATGGCAATGGCGGCGGCCATGCCGATCAGTCAGGAGACTTCGTTCAGTCTCCTGATTGCCTTTGAAATCTTCCGGAAGCCGTGGATGTTATTGAAGGCTACTCTCCGATGATTTGCACTTCGCAAACCCTTTTCCGTTCACGGATCTGGTCCCAGTCCACAAAGTAGATGAATCCGAAATCGCCCAACGAGAGCTTTCCGTCGACCAGGGGTATGGTTTCGGAGCGTCCGAAAAACACGGAACGTAAGTGGGCGTCAGTGTTCAGGCTGCCTTTCGGTTCTTCATCCGGGAAAGTGAGCGCGAATTTGATGTGCTCCGGACCCGGATGCAAATATTGCCCTTCGGTTCTGCATGTCGGCACCAGCTTCTCCATGATGTTGTTCAAATCCTGTTGCAGGTATTCCCTGCCGAAGAAATTGAGGTCGTGCGAACATTCCTGCGTCATCACCGAGCAGGTGGTGTGGTGCGAATAAACGACACAAATGCCGTTCCGCACACCGGATTCATCCACAATTCTTTTTACCTCGTCCGTCACGTTGTGAAAATCCGGCCTGTGATCTTTCGACTGAAGGTCGATCGTTCCCCTGTAAAGTCTCATTTTTTAATCTCCTTTCTTGGTTGTTTTGTAAATCAGTTATTTATTCAAATCGTCCCATGCTTTTCGAACGGCGCCGATCATTTCCTCCAGCATCGCCTCCGGATCCTCCGCCCTCATGATCCCGCTGGTGGTGCCCGTGGCGTCGGCCCCCGCCCGGATCGTCCTGTAAACATCCTGCCCGTTCGTGATTCCGGCTGCCTGCAATATCTGGATCTCCCTGTTTACCTTCTTTATGGCGGAAGTGGTCGCCCTCACGTACTCCTCGTCGCTGGTCTGTCCCGTGCCGATCAGCTCCGTGGGTTCGGCCACGATAATGTTGGGAGAAAGGTGGGCAATTGCTTCCGCCTCGCGGATGGAGTCGGCACATGCCATGGAAACCAGGCCCACTTCATCCGCCCGTTTGATTGCCCGGGACAAATCGGCCAGGGTCATCGGCTTTTCGGCGTGGTTGAGAATGACGCCGACGGCGCCGGCCGCTTTCAGCGCCTCGGGAAGGATGGAGCCGTTTCCCCTGCCTATCGGGATAGGATCCATGTGTTGGGCAAAAACAAGCACGTGCTTTGTCTCCTTGGCCAACAGGTAGATGTCCGACGGTTGCAGTGTCAGGATTATTCTCACATCGTACTTGACGGAAGCTTCATCGGCCGCTTTCGCCAGCCTCAGCATCCTTTCCCCGTACATGTAGGCTTTGGGGCCGATTTCAAAAAATGGCGGTTTAATTGTTAATCCCTTATACATATCGTTTAGTAATTCCTTTAAGTTTCGCAATCTTTCTTGTTTGGTACTAACACTCGGTTCCCGCTGCTTCATTTACCCGTTCAGCCTGCTGCCGACGGCGCCGCCCGGGTGGATCAGGGCAAACTGCTCCAGCGAATACCCGGTGATCTCCATGATGGAGGCGAGCAGGGCGTCAAAAATGGCGATGGTGGCCACGAAGCTGGCCGTCGCCATGACATTCAACCCGTCACTTTCCTTCTCGATTTTCAGGGGGAGAACGATTTGTGATTTTTTAGCCAGGGGAGCCTCCAGGTTCTCGGTAACACCGATAAGTACCACCTCTTTTTTATTGCACACCTCGATGATGGGCAACAGCTCGGCGGTCTTTCCTCCCCGGGAGACCATCACCACCGCGTCTCCCTTTTTCATGCATCCCATTCCTCCGTGGATGGCTTCCGCCGGCGACAGGAATTGCGCGTTTCTCTCGATGCAGCACAACGAGTGGGCGAACTTTTTGGCCGCGATACCGGATGACCCGCTGGCGCAGGTGATTATCTTGGGACAGCGGCTCAATGCTTCAACGGCTTTCACGAAGCTCTCCTTGTCCAGGTAATCCGCGATGTCCGAAATGGCCTTGCTCTCAATCCTTAAGGATTGTTTTGCCCGTCGCAGGATCGCCTCTTTTTCTAACTCTTTCATCATGTATTTAGCCATTTATATTTTTCCACATTTACCGGATCCGGGTTTACCAGCCGGGCATGTCTCGCCTGTGTTCCGAAAGACTCTTTCCTTTCTTCTTGTTGGATATCCCCTCTCGCCGCGATCAACGCGGCTCCCCGGCAGGCCAACTCACGGCATTCGGGTACAATAAAAACCTTGTTGAGGATATCGGCCTTCACATGCGTCCACAAAAGGCTCCGGGCTCCCCCTCCGGAAGCTGTTATCGCTTCCGAAAGGTTTTCTTGATCCAGGCTGGCCACCAAGTCTCGTAAGCTTAAACCGGTCGATTCGAGAATCGCCCTTACAAAATGTCCGTGGGAATGCTTGTCTGTGATGTTCCGGAACCCCGAAAGCGATTCAAACTTGTCGGCACAGGGAGAAGCCTTTAAACCGTCACTTCCCGGGGCGATGCCTTCGGCCCTCTTTAGCAGTTCTTCAATGGATAATCCGGGAGCAAACTTTTTTTGATACCACTCCAGCGCTGTAGCCCCGTTTTCATTGAAAGCCATTTGAAAATAATATCCTTTCCTTAATCCGGGAGCGATGTTTATTCCCGTTCTCGGACAAAAGCCTTGCCGGTAATTCACGCATGCCAGCACGGTGCCCGTCGACTCGCAAACCTGGGTTGAGCTCGTTAAGCCGGCGCCCACAGCGACCATATGGTGGTCCAATCCTCCCAGGAAGAATTTCGTGTCGGCAGCCAATCCCAGTCGTATCGCTCTTTCTCCGGCTAAGGTGCCGACAAGGCTTCCCGTTCTTTGGGGAGGGAACAGGAGCTTTTTGTGGATATCCAACGTTTCCAATGCTTCGTCCCACCACTTTTCTCCAGGCACATCGAACAGTCCCGTCATGGATGACGTGCTGAAGTCGCTTGCTTTTTGTCCGGTTAACGAGAATGTCAGGTAGTCTGAAACGGACGCAATGCTGGTTGCCTTCTCCCAGATTTCCGGCTTGTTCTCCCGGAACCAAACTATCTTGGCCGCCATGGATTGCAGGCCGGGCAAAATTCCTAATCCTGTCTTCTTCAGAAAATTGGGGTTTCCCAATAAAGAGCGCAGGACGGAAGGCATTTGTCCGGCTCTTTTGTCGGGCCACAGAATCAATGGAGTGAGCGGATGAGCCGTTTCGTCCAGCAGGACAAAACTGTTGGCTTGCGATGAGTAGGAAACGGCGACCAGCTCGTTGGGGGTGATTCCTGCCTTTTCAATTGCCCAATTAACGCATTTACGCAGTGCAGCCCAAAATTCAGCGATGGGCAATTCACAGATATTCCCATCGCCTGTCTGTTTATTCACCAAGCAGCGTCCCAATCCGGCGAGATATCCCTGTTCATCGAATACGCCCGCCTTGAAGTAACTTGTTCCCAGATCTATTCCAAGGTAGAATCCCATTTCACTTCAATTTTAATTGCCGGATTGTTTCGGCCAGCATGAGTTCCCCGGCCTTGTGATCAAAGAAGGAATTTCCCGCCTCGTAAAATCCTTTTTCGTGCGCTTCCCGGGTGACGATATACCCTTGAAGTTCTCCGTTGGCATAGGTGATGAAAGCCACATTGGCCACATGTTCTTTCAGTTCCAGCCCGTACTCCACGAACACCTCGCCGGGCCAGGCTGCAAATTTCCATTCACCCACCTTGATTATTTGTATTTCAGCGGGCAGCACGCTTCGGTATGCCTGTTCCAATTGGTTGTCCCGGGCTAATTTGGCCAAACAGAGGAGCTCTTCCGAACCAAACCAGTTCACTTCTGCCGTGCGTATCTCTCGCGGATCTTTCGAACTCTTTTTAAGCTCTTCGAAACGTTTTCTGGTTTTGTCGCGATGTTCCTTTGCCCGCTCCACCGAGGGGAAAGTCCGTCTGGGCAGATCGACGAATTTTTGAGCGGCCGAAACAGGTATATGGGAGGAGTAAGTCACCGTCTCCGTTAGTTTGGAAATGATGGAATCTGTCACAATCTGTCCTATTCGTTCAGCCTCTTCAAACGTGTTGGATTTCGTGACATGCCGGGGACTCTGATTGCCGGCAGTTCCGGTAAAATATACGACAGGACACTCTTTTCCCAGCAAATCATTTTGAAGTGATTTCCTGACATAATGCGGAAAATCTCCACTGTACAGCGTTGAGTCTTCGTGCAGAATGGTTGGATGCATATTGCAAACCAGCATACAACCGATAAAAGCACCGGTTTTATTCTTGACTAACAGAACGGGCACATCCATATCCTTTGCTCCGGTGGGATTATGACGGTTTGTCCCAACGCCTGTTGCATCTCCAACAACAACGGCAATCTCAGCCCACGTCGCCTTTTCCACTGCCTGGCAAGCGGCTTTTACGGTGCTCTCTTCCATGAATTTCAGGAAGCTTCCGTCAACTTTGGGAACGACGGGGTCGTTCGCGCTGATTGCCAGGTCTACGGTAACCGGAGCCGAATGGGTATGCGTTGCCGCTATCAGGATGTTGGAATCCCGTATCCCGGTTTTTTTGGAAATTCCTTCTCTTATCCGCGCCGTGGACGCTTTACTCACGTATATGACATCGTTGGAGATAAACAAGACCTGATTTTTCCCGTCCGTCAAATACAAAGCTGAACTTAACAGGTCGTCGTGCGTGCCGGTGCTCATTCTCTCCACATAGGGGTAGCCGTACAAGAAGTGCGATTCTTGCGGGGTGATGTTTACGGTTGCCGCGCCGGCTTTTAACTTGCTCATGTCCGATGTTTTCTAATATTCCTTATTCCAGTCTGTTTCAATGTTTTGCGCGATGGTTTCCGACACGTAGACATCCGTCCTCAATGTCTGAAGGATGGATTCGGGCACCAGCGGCGTCACCGGCCCGTGCAGCACGAGACGCGTGGTGAATCGTTGCCATGCGGTGGTGGTGCCGTGCACCGTAATGGAGTGCGTGTCGAAGCGGTGCTTGGCGTTTATCACATCAGCGGGGCCAATGGTGGCTGCCTTGGGAGGCACCGCCGCCAGGTTGCCGCTCTTGCCGAACACGCCGTGCAACGAGTTTTGGGCGAGGGTGAAGGGGCTTAGCGTGCAGATTCTTGCTCCCATCTGCTTCCAGTCTTCCAGGGAGCCTTGGAATTCGGGCGCGTCGGGTTCGATAAAAGCCAGATGGCCTGTCCACCCGGGCCCGCTGTAGCAGATATCCGCTCCTCCCGCATCGGCGATCATCTTGCTGTAATCCCTCACATTCTTGTTGGTAAAGCCGACGAATTGCTTTTTGTCCGGTCTCAACTTTTCATCTATCGCGTAATAGAAATACTTCATCATGGCATGGGTAAATCCGAGTTCCCATTCTTCGGGCGCGATATTCCCGTTTTCGTCGGCGTACTCGTCCATCGCGAAAGCGTAGATATTTCGACAGTCGATATTACAAGCATTGATTAATCGGGCCAGATGTCTGTATAGCCGAGCAGGATTGGGCAGTATCATCACGAGTCTTTCCCCGGTATCCGAAGAATGCTTTATTCTTCTGAACATATCGGTAATCCAATAATGCGCGACATCCGCATCGGGAATTACCTTTATCCTGAAATCGGGATTAGGGTGTTTCTCCATATCCTCTCTTTTGATGGCTGACACCCTGTTAATTTCTTTTTTATCTCTAAAGGGTACCCATTCAGACGGGTTGAAGTCGAATTGCTGATGCCCTGTATTATGCCCAGGGTCAAGCACAAATTTCCGAGTTTGTTCCATATTATTTCCTCTCAAAAAAACATTTGCCGTTTATCCATGTTTGTAAAACATCCAGATTCTCGTTTAACACGACGAAATCGGCGTCGTAACCTTTCTTTAGTATTCCTTTCTTATGTCCAATCCCAAGAACCATAGCCGGATGATGGCTTACCAACTTCGAGGCGTGCACCAGATCTAGCCCGAGCCATTTTACGGCATTTTTTAATGCCCGGTCCATTGTCAGTCCGCTTCCGGCCAGCGTGTTGTCTTTCACCAGGCGTGCGGGAGCGCCTTTATGGGCGAATTCAATCTCCCCGCTGTTGCCAAAGACAAAACGTCCGGCTCCTAAACCTGCACCCACATTGGCGTCGGTGATCAAACAAACTTTTCCGGGGCCTCGCGATTTGCATTTGAGCGCTGTTTTTACGGCTATCGGATCCACATGCACTCCGTCAAGAATAAAATCCACGCCGACCCGCTCGTCGGCCAGGATGGCTTCCACGGCGCCACAAGGGCGCACGCCGGGTTCGGAGACGGGGGGACAGGGGAAAACGTCGTAGAAGTGCGTGGCATGACGCGCCCCCAAGGCTATGGCGCGTTGAGTTTGTTCTACCGTTGCCGCCGTGTGGGTAATAAATACGGGGGTATTGTTCTCGGCCATGAACGGGATCAGCCGGTCGATGCCTTCCACGTCGGGGGAAATGCTGAAAATGGCCCTGTAGGGTTTTGCGGCTTGAATCAGAGCTTGTACTCTTCCTTCATCTGCTCCGCAGGTGGCTCCGGCGCCTAAAGCTCCTGTGATCTTGAGAAACGGTCCTTCGAGGTGGAAACCCAATATTTCCGTTCCTTCGGTCTCTGTTATGGACAACTCCGAGAGAAACTCTGCATCTTCTCCTTTAGGCCTGGGAGCTAATGTGGGCAAAAATCCTGTAACTCCGTATTGAGGTAAAATTTTACAGATTTCTTTCAAATCTTCCCCGCCGTTGTCCACCAACATGTGCTGAATGCCGTGTATATGCAGATCGATGAATCCGGGCGTGATATACGATTCACCCAAATCAATCACATCACATCCCGGAGGAGATTCTCCTATATCGATAATTTTTCCTCTACGTGTTGTGAGATATCCTTTAACTATTTCAGAGTCTGAAATTATAATCCCCTTAAAAGCAACTTGATCATTATTTTGCATATGTTCAACGTAACCTGTATTTATTTTTATCATCTAAAGAGTAGGAGGGTACTACGCATGCATTCCGCCATCCATCAAGATGTTTTCTCCATTTATATAAGCGCCGGCATCCGATGCCAACAGCACCATCAGGCCCTTTATGTCGTCGTTGTTCGCCATTCGTCCTAAAGGAACTTTCTTGTTGTAATTCTCCAGGAAGCGCTCGGGTTGATTGTTGAACAAACCTCCAGGACTCACGCAATTCACCCGGATGTTTTTTCCGGCATAGACACGTGCCAAGTAACGGGTTAGGTTAATTATTCCTGCCCTGTGGAAATAGTAATCGGGAGGCGGTATGCCCAGATTCGTACCTTCATAGTTGGAAAGGTCCGGACCAAACATTCCCATCATAGAGGCTATATTTATGATACTTCCTCCGCCGCTTTTCTCAATTAAGTCTGCCATTTCACGTAAAATATCCATAGCTCCGGTTGCATTTATACGCATGGATTCGGCAAAATTCTCAATGGGATCATTATACGTCTTCATCGGTCTTGAGACGGCATTATTTACAAAAACGTCTAATTTCCCAAATTTTTTGGTGATTGACGCTTTTAGGGCTACCACAGAGTCATGATTCCCTTGATCTACCGGCATGGCATGAACATCCCATCCATTCTTCCGGAACTTAGAGACTGTTTTCACTACCTTCTCCATGTTTCGAGAAGCAATGATTATGGTTCCTTCAGCCTCTGCCAACCCTTCTACGATGCATTTACCATAGTTTCCAGCGCCACCTGACACTAAAATTATTTTACCTTTTAAATTCATCAAATCTTTTATGTTCATTTTAAATCTGTTAAAACTTAGACATGTCTATGGTTTTTCCACCTTGTTTCGAACTTTCAATAGCCGCAATGATGGTTCGGATGATATTTTCCGTTTTATGGAAAGAAAGCCTGGAGGAGCCTTGCTCTACGGATTTGACAAACTCCATAATGTTGTCTCTGAACATGGAGTAGGAATTTTTTATATCCATTAATCGCCATCCCTGCTGTCCAAATAAAGATATCTGGAATGTACCCGTAATGTCCATAAACAAATGAATTGTTGCCTGAAAACCATTTGCAAACCCAATATACACAATCTCTTTGTTTTTTTTACCGATGGATTTGACGCACATGGGTTTAGGATCATTCAAGAGAGCGAACAATCCTTCCACAATATGAACGCCGTACTTGATCCAATCTTTTTTGCCTACCGCTGTTGCAAGTTCGAGCTTACCCAAAGAGTCAATCTCTTGTTTTACAATCCTGGTCTCATTGGCGTAACGCATGGACGAACACGACATGATCAATTTACCTTTAGCATTTTCATCAGCAAAATATTGCAGATCTTCTTTTGTGTTTGCAAGTGGTTTATCGATAAAAATAGGTATTCCCGCATCCAAAAAAGGTTTAGCCATGGCCACATGATTTTCAGGGTCATCTCTTGATAAGAGAATTGCGTCCACAAGAGGAGCCATGTCTTCCAGCTTATTCACTATTCGGGGTATTTTGCTTGATTTAGCGATACTTTCCGAAATTTCGCGGTTCTGTGTCCATACACATGTCACTTTTGCGTTGGATATTCCGAGTGTGTCTTTATTTGCTTCCAAATAATTCGCGACAGCCGGATAACCGATTTTCGTTATTTCACCGGCATCAAACACTCCATTTATAATAGATGACCATGAGTAGGGGTGTGCATTTCCAAGACTCATTCCGATTATACCCATTTTTATCATGTATTTTAATTTTATCTGTTACGTTAACCATTTCATTTTATCCCAATAGGGGAGATTGATAAAATCCGGTTCAGGATATGCTAATTGCCTCGCTTGATCCAGTTTTTCTTTACTTAAATAAACCCCATCTACCGTTCTTAGCGCTTCTTCCAAATATTCTTGCCTGTCAATGCCCACCAATACCGAAGAAACTTCCGGAAAAGACAATGCAAATTTGGTGGCTAATGCCGGCAATTTATAATTGGTCCCCTCCAATAATACGTGGTATTTTGCAATGTGGTTTTCGACGTCTTTGAGTGCATGATGAAGATTTTTCCCCCTGTCGCTTAACAGACCCTTTAGTAAAACCGACCTTACCACTATCCCGACACCTTTCTTTTGTGCATCCTCAAACAGATCTCCTTGTCGCTGATCCATCAAATTAAAAGGAAGTTGAATCATATTCCAGAATCCGCTATCGATTACTTTTTTAGAAACCTCGTTTGTATAGCTTGAAACTCCGGCGGCCTTAAAAATCCCCTGGTTTTTAAAGTCTGAAAAAGCATTCAAAATTTCATCACTATCCAGAATTTCCATGGTCGCTTGATGAAGCATATAAATATCTATGTAATCGGTTTGTAGAGCTTCAAGACTTTCAGTCAATGATTTTTCTATAATACCTTTAATATCTTTTTGGGGCGGTAGTTTCCCTTTCTTGTCGAGTAGAGGGACACATTTGGATGCTATTACCACTTTCCTGCGTCTGTCTTTGAAAGCTTTACCCATGATGCGCTCGCTGTTTCCATACATTCTGGCCGTATCAAAAAAATTAATTCCGGAATCTGAAGCTATCTGAAGTAGTTCTACGGCTTTATCTTCTGAAAGCATATCCTTCTCGCTGTTTATTCCTATCCCGTAAGGCATACCAATTTCTACTCCGCCGAAAGCTATTTCAGAGATGTAAATTTCTGTATTTCCTAACTGTCTTTTATTCATGAATTGGTTGAATAGATAACTGATTTTTAAATAAGTGGCAGCTAACTTTGGGCTAATAACTACTTATCCGTACGTTCCTTTAGATTTGTTTTTCACAACCGATTCAATTTTATAAAACCTCTTATTAATTCTTGACAATATGTATTTAATCCAATTACATCTGCTCCTATGCTTATGAACTGATATCCCATATCTATCAGCTTGCCGGCATTATCGAGATTTCCTGTTGTAGCAGCAAATTTTCCGTATTTTCGGGCAACTTCCGCTACACGTTTCCGAGTTTCCATTAGCAGAGGATGCTCCCACTGTCCCGGTGCGCCAATCCCCTGGCTAAAATCTCCGGGTCCGAAAAACAACATATCATATCCTTCAAGCGATGCTATGGCTTCTAAATCATCCAACGGTTCGGGATCTTCTATTTGCAAAGCAATGAATCGCTGTTCATTGGCTTTTTTCAGGTACTCACAAAAATCCATGGCAGAATATGCTCCGTCTGCATTTCCACCGTCAATGGAACGGCGTCCAATAGGATGAAACCGAGTGAAGTAAACCACTCTTTTTGCATCTTCCAAGTTCATGATATGCGGTACTAAAATTCCGGTTGCATCCAATTCCAACGGTTTGATATAGTCACTGTAACTTCCGCGCGAAACACGCACCATAATATCCACATCGTGTGATTTTGCCGCCCAGTTCTGTGCTTTTATATCTGCCCAGTCCTGCACCACGTGCTCTCTGTCCAACCAGAGACAGTCAAATCCTGACATAGCTGCTATCTCGGCAATTTCCCCGCCAGGTAGATTCAATTTAAAGCAACTGACAGTTTCGCCGGCTCTTAATTTTTTAAGTACTCTACTTTCTCTCATATTAAAATTTCTTTTAATTTCCAATTACAGATATTTCAATTTTTCGTTGCTTTTTCTAAACTACATGGTTTTTTGCAGTTGTTGGTGTTAAATGTATTTGTTTTTCACATTCCAACGTTTAATTAATACTTTATTCAACCGCAGTTTTCGTGTATTTCTTTACCAACCACAACAACACGATACAAATCAAAATGCTAACTGAAGCAAATTGATAGACCAATTTTAGGTTGAAGTTTGAATCGCGCAATGCTCCTCCAACGTAAATTCCCAAACCGCCGATCAAGGTAGCAAACATATTTAAGATTCCGTAACCTGTTGCCCGATACCTTTTATCAACGGTTAGACTTAAAATCGGCATTAAATTAGTGTCAACAAACATCCTTGATAAACCGTAAATCAAGAAGAATACAATGGCTACGGTCAAAACAGTTGTAAAACTGCCAAAAAACACGGCCAGTGCTGCAATTCCGAGTCCTATCATTGGAACTAGTATTCTTGCATAATTATTTTTCTTGCTCCATTTATCTGACCAAAATGCACCAATCAGCAATCCTGCAATGGATGCGGGATATAGATAAGCCGTAGCATAAAAACCAGCTAATGTTTGTGATAAATTAAATTGTTCTTTATAGTAAGTAGGTAACCAGGCCATTATCATCCAGCCTACAACTCCCATTACACCCCAAAAGACAAAGAGATAAACAAATGATTTTCGAGACAAAAGATCCAACATTGCCAAACCAAATTTCACTGTATCTTTTTGATCCACTTTCCCTTGAATCTCATCTTGCTCTTTAACAGCTACGTTCTCTTTCGGAGCATCTTTTAGAATAAATAGTAAAAAAAATGCGTACAAAATCCCGATAATTCCAAAAATATGAAAAGCATACTGCCACGTGTGGTTTTCGGCAAGCCAACCGCCTATAAAACCAAGGCTTTGACCGAGCATGATGCCTGTCATATGCAGTCCGGTAGCTCTCGACTGGGTTGAGCCAGGATGGTAATCCAAAATTAATGCCAATGCTGCCGGCACATAAAATGCTTCACTTATCCCCATTAAAGCACGGGTAGCCAATAATTGATCATATGTAGAGGCATGTGATGTAAACCACGTCACCAAAGACCAGACAAAAAGACTCCCAATAATTACTTTACTTCTACTAAAACGGTCTGCCATAAAACCGGCAAAAGGACTTAACAGACTATATACCCATAGAAACACGGATGTCAATAATCCAAATTGGGCTTCTGTCATAGGTATTCCTTCTACAATGGAGCTACGCATGGTAGCTATCATGGTTCGGTCAAGATAGTTAAGCAAGCCAACGACAAAAAGCAAGCCGACTGTAAGCCAAGCGTCTTTGGGCAAATTCTTTATCTTCATTACCCCTGTTTTTCTGTTACAATAATTATCATTTAGTTAATTAATTTCTAATACTGAACCTGCAATATGCCTGGTTTTATTATCTTTATTAAAGTAATACACAACCAATACTCGTTTTTTGTCTAACATCACAGACCAAGTGTATCCTAAATCAGAGTTTCCTCCATCATCACGCAAAATAAATTCAGGAGTGGTTGCAAAGTCAGTACATTCCGGATTTAAGATTCTAGCTCGAATTCCATAAGGCTTATGCCTATATCCGTAAGTCAGTAAAACTCGTTTATCCGGTAATCTAAGAGCATGCAATGGATGTCCTTGGAAGCCCATACTTTCCCATTTAAATGTCTTTCCACCATCTGATGAGCGGGCTATACATGCTTGATCGTCCATATTGGCAGTCCTTAAAAATGCCACTAAATCACCTTTAGGAGTTTCATAAATCGAGGTCTCGTTAAAAGAGGCTTTATCATCCGTTGCTACAAGACCTGAATAGTTCCATGTCAAACCTTTATCATCTGATACTAATAAGTGAGTGGATGTTTTTTTTATCGGTATTGAATCATTTACCGTAACCACCCAGAAAATGCGACCACTATTCCCTTCATATAAAGCTCCTCGATTATATGCCGGAAGAGGTTCTCCTAAGGCATTCAAATAAACATCATCGTCAACATGAGGCGGATAAAGGGGGGCTCCCCATGTTTTCCCACCATCGATTGAACGTACCAGATAACCGCCTAAGAAAACAACACCATCTTTAGTAGCAATAACAGGTTTTTTCAGATTGTCGATACCTTCCTGTCGTAAAAACGCCCATGTATAGCTGGTACAGAGTAGTGTCCCATCTCGTAACTTTAATAAACAAGGATCCTGTGATCCGCCAAAAGGATGCGAGTATATGAGATGTGGTACTTTTGTCCATTTTTCCCCATCATTTGAACGGACCATTACTAAATAGCTGTTAGGATCGACATGCATATTACCTTTTTCATGAAATATTCTTCTATCCGGAGCTCGGCGAAAAGCAACAATAAAATCTTTCTTACCATTTTTCACAACCGAAGGAAATGAAGAATAAAACAGTGAATCTTCATAAATAACAATATCTTTTATTTTTTCTATTCCCAAAGGGTTTTCCAAATTATTATGTTTTTCTCTTAAAGTACAAAAAGTAAGTAAAAAAAACATGCAGATAATTAATGTTGAAATTTTTTTTATATTCATATGAAACATCATCAACAATTTTTGATTAGGTTTGACTGATTAATGATTATTTTAAAATGGTGACTCTAATTAAATTTCAACGAATACAAATCAGCATCTTTCATGAAAATTCTCAAACGGACCTTTTTTGAGGATAGCGATTCTACGTTTTTATTTCCTTTCCAGGTTACAATTCTTGAGATTTCATTACCAATAATTGTATCTGAATCATCCATCGTATAACCAAGGATTGGCCTCCCGTCTTCGTCTTGAATTTCAAATTTTAGTTCACCAGCCGCAGAGGTTGAATAGTTTATTTCAAGTTCTTTGCCTGAAAAAGTAAATACTTTGCTGAGAAGTTCCCCTCCTTTATACGGAGCAGACAATGACGTAAATCCATCCAATCTTAAAGAATATCTGTGTAAATGAGCCGTAGGTTGAGCGTAATCTTGGTTAACATATATGGACATTTCTGTTGGACTAGTCTGTACGACATTCAGGGCAGGATAATTAGATCGTGAAACCCAATTGTCTAATCCGATTCCTGGACGGATAAATGCTTCCATAAAGGTACGATTATATACATTCCCTCCCCGTGAAGTCATCAAAAAGGCATCCGAGCAATCTTTGAAATAACCGGGATTTACATTGAGTTTTTTTGCTTGTTCTTCTGTCAAAACCTGACGTCCGGGCATAAATCTACCACCAATGGCAACATATATATGTGGAGCCCTGAAGTACGGGCTTGTTTGTTGAGTATAGAGATGCTCCATAGGGGCATCACCAAATGTCATAGCTTGTGGTTCTGACCAATTGATGAAATCATTTGATGTCGAGCGCCCCACAGATCTAAATCCTTTATATGAAGTAAATCCACCATCAGACCAGATACGAAAATAACAAACATAACAATTTTCACTTTCGGACCAAAATGCAACATTTTGCGAGTCGAAAACACCCTTTTTTAACACAGCTTCTTTTTGTAATTCTTTCCAATGAATGCCGTCTTCTGATATATATGCTATTAAACCCGTCTTGTCAAGTCCACCAAGTCCTTTATATTTTTGATCCGGTTTGGCTTTTGGATTATTGTCAAGAAAAGGGCTGAAATTATGAGGAACAGGGGCTACATTTGCCAGAACAACGTTATTGTCTTTTGATCCTTGAATCGTATGGATCCCTAAATTGGGCTTGTCCCATTTTATTCCATCTTTCGATTCTGCATAACAAGTAACTTCGTTATTGGTTCCATCTCTACCCTCTTGCGAACCTCGGTAATATGCCCTGTAAGTATTATTGTCTTGAATTATTGTCACATAACCACAGAAAGGACCTTCCCATGGTTTGTCGAAATAAAGAACAACCCCTTCATCAATGGGGGTGTGCATTTTCATTTCAATTCCATATAGCTTGTCAATCAAATAATCATCAACAAACAACTCTCTTTTGTCATTTAATTCTAATGATATTTGCCCCACAAGCGAAAATGGAATTAATATGCAAGCAATCAGATAAATAATGAATAATCTTGTCATAATGTCGGATTTTTTGATTCTATTTCAGTCATATCTTAAAAGATAAAGGAGGTCATGAGTGTCCGGTAAAAAATTCCGGGACTTTTTACCGGACACGTATGTCATAAGGACAATAAAATTATCTCAGTTCTTCTATTGGAATCTTGGTGAAATATATAGATGTTACACCTTCATGGGAAGAATAGTACGAAATCCATAAAAAGTCTTTATCTAAGACCAATCCTGGATAACTACAATCTCCGCCACTAGGCAGTTCAATTTTCTTTTTAATTACCCCTCCCAAATCGGTAACATAGATAGACATTTTAGGGTTTGAATGATCTTCGTCAAAACTTCTTGTTCCCATAATAAAAGAGTCATTATTAAAAGGAACAACATTTTGTCCTTCTATTCGATAATCCAGCTCCTTGTACGTCCAATCAGTATAAGGAGGCAAACTTGTTCCTAAGTAACCATTTGCTTTGTTGCTTCTCCTCATAAATGCGTACATCTTATCATCCGAGTCAATGTATAAAGCAGTTTCGTTAGGTTTTTCTCCTATTCCTTCGTAATCAAGTCTTTTGATCGGAGTAAAAGTTTTACCCATATCGTTAGATTTGAATAGCGTGAAATGGAGATAATCAAATGCGAAGTAGACACCTTTATGGTAAATATGACTCCACATCCAGAAACTTTCTTCACTTAAAGTTTTTTCTGCAGGATAATAGACATCGCTTCTTGTCAACTCAGAAAAATTTTCTCCATTACTGTCTGAAAAAGAAACGTGAGGCCTACGGCTACTTACTTTTCCACTCCTATAAAGTTCTCCGTCAACAAGCAGCATAATACGATTGTCAGCAGTAATAGACAGTTTAGGATCTCGTAAATCTGTAGGAGGTGCAAAATCATCTTTTACGAAATTACGTAGAATCCCCGGATGTTTTCCTTTTATATCAGGAATAATATAATCATTCCCTGACTTTTCTCTGATACTAAAATCGTAGCCGGCAATTAAATTAGGAGTATTCGCAGTGACAGCAGATTCCATGTCAGTTGCAATCTCATCAGTATTCAAGGCTTTGTCCCAAAATCGAAGAAAAATAATTCTTCCCTTGGAATAGGAGCTATATCCTAAAGGATTGGTTTTATGATTTGGAGCTTTGGAAAAGAGAACAATATCATTTCCATAAGTACTCTCTTGAGTTGTAAACTCTTTGGGATAATCTCCACTTGCGTAAAACCCTGTATTAATAGCTTTACCATCTATGTAAAGTGTTGCAGACTTTCCAGGTCCGTCATAAACGAATCCTACATGTTGCCAAACATCATAAGCTAAATTATTAGGAGTTTGATATACGCGCAAGTACGGAATTGCTATATCTGCAAACAATTGGCTATTGTTATATCCAAGTTCAAAGCCGTCTCCACCATTTCTATTACTAATTATATAAGAGTTTTTACCTATGTTTGATAAATTTACATATGCAGTAGCGGAAAAACCATCATTTAACGTAAAGTCAAAATCGTTATGGTGCTTTATCACCATATTTTGATAATTCCCGCTAAACGACAATTCTCTGGCGACATCACTTGCCGATTCGAGTTTAAGAATCTGTACAGTTTCCCATTTGGCACCGTCCTTGGCTCTAATAATACGAACCGTGCCACCATCTCCGGTGTGAGCGGGTCCTTCTCTAAAAGCACAATAGAAGTAGTCGTTAAACTTCACTAAACTCGTGAATGCAGAATGTTTTGCATCACTTGCTATACGTGTTGAGGTTACTCCATCGTATGTTTGGGCAACAGGAACATCGTATTTGTCACACGACAAGAAAATGGATGCTAATGTCAGTATATATATTTTTTTTCTCATAACAATAAACAATATTTTATTAAACAATGGTATTCACATTTTCAGATTATTCATATCCGGGGGTCTGTTCCACTAAAACTTCTCTTGATAAAGCACTTTTAGAAAGGGGCCACAAGAGCAAATGTTTTTCATTTTCTCTACCTTTTAACTTAGAGACTAAATTAAAAACTTCACCAAATCTAATCAAATCCCACCATCTTTTGCCTTCCAAAGAAAGTTCCAAAAGTCTCTCCTTTAATATAGCATCATCATTTTCTTTCTTAGATCCGTTTATGAAAATATGATCTGAATACTTATCACCGTATGCTCTTTTTCGTATTTCATTAATCTCCACCGAAGGATCTTGTCCTAATGCATTTTTGGCTTCTGCTTTCATCAAAAGTATATCAGCGTACCTGTAAAGAATCCAATCATCTAAGAAATAGCGTTGTCCCAATTCAATAATTCCATTGAATTTTAATCCGTAATTTGTAAAATACTGGTTTTCACCACTTCCCTCCAGGTCAATATAAGTTGCATTTTTTCTGGTATCATCATTTGAAAATTGATCCCTAACCCGTTTCGTGATTCTCCAAACATTTCCATTACCGGACTTTGGTGTTCCAACAATCTCTAATTGCCACTTAGGTATATAAGAAGGAACGTCCGATACAGTTGACATATACATATTATGCGCAAAAGTCATTTCTCCTGATTCCTTTAAGAAAAACCTGATTGCCATAATAATCTCTTTATTGCCTTTGTTTGAATATTTGAAAATATCTCCATAGTTTCCAAGTAAATCAACATCTGATTGCTGAATTTCATTAATTGCATCTAATGCAATTTCTATATCTTTATTTCCGCCACCTTCAACTTTACCTGTCCATAGATAAACATCCGCTTTTAATGCATTTAATGCCGGCTTTGACCATTTATTACGACCATTAGGATAAGCATTATTATTTGAGAACAACGTGGAAGCGTCATCAATATCCTGTTTTATAAATTTAAAAATTTCCTCTTTCG
Organism: Proteiniphilum sp. X52; assembly: GCF_003712195.1. Classification (GTDB taxonomy): domain Bacteria; phylum Bacteroidota; class Bacteroidia; order Bacteroidales; family Dysgonomonadaceae; genus Proteiniphilum. The sequence goes on from NZ_RDSD01000005.1 coordinate 195,036, forward strand.
GAGTCCTGGGTAACTGTATCGTCATCGGATCATACTCTTCCAAAGGCTGAGTTCTAAGAGGTACGCCACCCCAGATTCTAACAAGTAAGAAATAAGCATAGGCTCTCATCGTATGAACTTGAGCTAATGCATTGTTTTTTTCATTCTCATCTCTATATTCTATTTTCGGAACATATTTCAGGATCAGGTTACAAGAGTTAATGACTGAATACAAATTATCCCAATCTGGGCCTGGATAACTACTCGAAAGGAATTGATCATAATACCTGTTATATCCAAGATTCCCAGATAAACTTTGCTCCATCATTTCACTTCTTGCTTCTCCCCAGATAAACAAGTTAAGCACTGCATCATTTCGCAATCTCGCATAAACTCCATTTAATGCACCGTCCACATCATCTTTTGTTGACCAAAATGAACCACTCGTAATGTAACTTATAGGTTTTAACTCCAAATGTTTTTCACATCCTATTAAAGCTACAAACATAAAAATATATATAAAAACTCTGTTTTTTTTCATATCAAATCTTTTATAAAATTAAAATGAAGCTCTAAGTCCAAAAGTTATTGTGCGAGGATTCGGATATCGTCCATAATCCATACCTCCATCTTCAGGATTTAAACCGGAATAATTAGTGAAATAATGCAGGTTGCTCCCTGTTATATTAATTCTCAAATTGCTTAGTTTCAATTTTTGAGTTATTCGGTTAGGAACAAGGTATGCCAAAGTAATCTCTCTAAGAGCCAAAAAATCTCCTTTCTCAATATACAACTGGCTTTCGCGAAGATTCCCCTGTTGATTTTGCCAGATATACCTTGGTGTATCAGTAATATCTCCTTGTTTCTTCCATGATTTTTCATAATATTCTTTAGTCGGCATAATGTCGCCTTGTAGTTGACCATCGAGATGCCTTCTTCCATAATTATTAATGGTATGTCCTAATGTGAAATCTGTCCGAATACTCAAAGAAATATTTTTATATGAGAAATCATTCAGAAAACCTCCTGTAATAGTTGGATACCTGTTCCCAATAATATAACGGTCATAAGAATCAATTATCCCGTTTCCATCAAAGTCTCTCCAAATAGCATCTCCTCCAAACTTTCTTTTATCTTCTTGTCCGATTCCATGATCTAAAGGTGCAGAAGCAGCTTCTTCATCAGTTGCATACACTCCCTCCAAATAATATGCAAGTATATCACCGATTCTTCCTCCTTCTTGTAAACCGCCAACCCATACCAATTCTCCTACTTTTGGATCATAAATTTGAGATCCGCCTTGTCTGTTTTTCTCAACCCCATTATCCGGAAGTTTCAATATTCGTGTTTTTACTTTAGATATATTAAAAGAACTTTTCCATTGGAAAGGAGAGGTGGGATTGAGTATATGAGCATCTAACGAAACTTCGAGTCCCTTGTTCCCGAGGCTTCCATTATTCGTAAGTACTGTGCCGAAGCCGGAAGATCCCGGCAGCGAAACATTCGTTAGCAGATCGTTTGTTATTCTATTATATACATCAACTAATAGATTGATACGGTGATTAAATAGGCCTAAATCTATTCCCAAATTAGTTGTTCTCGATCTTTCCCATTTTAGGTTTGCATTAGGAATTACAGAAGGTTGAATGGCCGCTCCTCCGAAGTATTCACTTCCTACTGCATATAATCCTTGTGCCTGATAGTCACCTAATCCTTGGATATTACCATTTTCTCCATAACTTCCTCTTAATTTAAGTTGCACTTGTCCTTCGGGTACGACATTTTTCCAAAAATTTTCCTTATGGATATTCCACCCTGCAGATATACCTGGGAAGAAGCCTGTCCGGGAGTTCGCACCTAAATTTGAAGCGCCATCATAGCGAAAATTAAATGTAAGCAAATATCTTTCATCAAAATTATAGTTGATTCGGGAGAAAAGCCCTTCAGTAACAAATTCACTTTCCCATCCACCTACACTGGTCGGCTCGGCTGCGGCATTTAAGGTTGGAATAAGATCGGTAGATGCCCCCTTTCCATAAGCATTCACCGTCCAATACTTTTTCGTGTAATACTCATAGCCTAACTTTGCTTCAAAATTATGAAGCCCTATATTATTAAAATATGTCAATATCGAACCTGCTTGCCAGTGTCTGTTATTGGAATTATATGCTCCCACATTTCTTGTAGTGTTAAAAGAAGTAATCCCTGATAAATAACCCGGCTGAAATTGTCTATATCTGACATTGGTTTCAAATAGTGATGCAGATAAGTCTAAGGTTAAACCTTTAATTATCTCCCAGCTTGAGCCAACGCCTATGGTCAGCGTACTGCTATTATTCTTTTTTTGCAAAGAATGTGGACCAACTTGGTAATAAAGGGGATTACCAAATGAGGAATTCAATCCGGGAGCATAGGATCCGTCCTCAAAGGTAAGTTTGGCTGTAGATGGAAGCGCGGCACTTCTGACAAATGTATTAATCATGGTAGTCCACATTTCATCTGGATTTCCATACACTCTATTGTCATCGACATTGGTGAACATCATCTTTCCGTTTACAGCTAAATTTGATAGAATTTTCAATGTTCCATTCATATTGTAGCTCAGCCTTTTGTAATCGGAATTTAATGCAGTTCCCTGGGCATCAAGATAGCCCAAGGAAATACTATACAATGACTTCTCCGACCCTCCAGAGGCAGAAATATTGTAATTATGAGAATAAGCAGTACGCTTTCTTAATTTTTGGAAATTGGTATCTTTGAAAATAATTGTTTTTGAAGGGTCAAAAGGATCCTGTACAGATTCCCAACCTTCATTCAATTTGTGTTTATTCTCTTCTGTTAAATACTGTGTCGTATATGCCGTATTATTTGTTAAATCATTGCCTGTTCCGTACCCCGTAGCTTGATTTAATTTTGCTAAGTTTGCAGGGTCTTTTTGACCAATCCACATGATACTTTGTCGCGCACCAATTATGTAGTCTCTTGCATTAACAAGTTCAATTTCTTTATTTTCATTTGCAACAGAAAAATCGTAAGAAAAAGAAATTTTAACTGGCCCCTCACGACCGGATTTTGTTGTTATTAACACCACACCATTTGAAGCTCTTGCTCCGTATATAGAGGTAGCTGCTGCATCTTTTAGTACCTGAATAGAACTAATATCGTTTGCTGGAATGTCATCCATGTTGGGTCTTATAATCCCGTCAACTATATATAAGGGGGTTGACCCGTTAGGATTATTAATTGATGTTCCTCCTCTTAAAATAATCCGTGGGGCTAATCCCGGTTGCCCACTATAACTCTGGACCGTTAAACCAGCTATTCCTCCCTGCAACGCTGATGCAGCATTACTATAGGGAATGTATTCCAGTACTTTTGAATTCAAACTTGAAACAGATGTTGTAATAGTTTCTCTTGATTGCGTTCCATATCCTACAACAACGACTTCATTTAAAGTCTTTGTGTCTTCTTTCAATATAACTTCAATGTAGGTCTTTCGTGCAACACTAATTTCCTGCGGCAAATAACCGACATAAGAAATCAGTATTGTTGCATTTTCAAAGACATTTAAGGCAAATTTACCATCTATATCAGTTACTGTACCATTTCCAGAGGCATTCCTTTCGATAACATTAGCACCGATAATAGCCTCTCCTTTTTCATCACGAATAACTCCTGAAACTTGTTTTTTGATTTGTTGACTTATTTCCGTCAAAACGCTTGTGTCTTCTGCCTTAATGACAGATAGAGGCATAAGTACAAGGATTATAATTAATAATCGATTGGTTTTACGTATATTTTTTTTACAAAAGACACAATGCCAGATAAGAATTTGATGAAGTTTTTTTTTCATACGAATATTGTTTAATATTTAAATATCTGTTTATCAGTAATCTAATCCGTATTTTTGATTTTATTATTCACTGTTTAGACAAAACAAAAGACAGCACTCATCTTTTGGACAAATGCACCGGTTATCGGAAAACAAACAGGCAAGAAGTACTTAAAATTTCATACGCGTGCTCCGGGCAACAACCTTGGGTGCTTGCCTGTTGAAGTCAGTTTCATATTCGACCTGGATTCCTTCCACATCTTACGCCAGTAGAAAATCGACCTTTTTGTTTCCTGTCATGTTAGCCCGTAACTTCCTTTAGCCTGCGGGGCAGACAGGGTCAGAGGGGGCAAGTTGAACCTTGTATCCCATTTTTTCCAACTCTGACTGCAGGTATCTCCTTCTTCTTTTTTCGATCCTGCTGTTCAGGTATTCTTCCCCCAGTTCATTGTAAAGTACCCCGTCCCTGAGGATATGGTATGCCGATTTGAGGATGGAGTGCGCCACCGCCACAGCGGCCCGTTTCTTTCCCCGCCTGGCTGCCAGGCGGTGGCAACGCAAGGTAAAACGTCCCCCTGGTGTGTGAAGGCGTCCATGCGGCCCGGATCAGGATCTCCTTTGCCTGTTTGTTCCCGTGGGGGGCGTCCGCTTTTTTTAACCCGCACTCTCGTCATTCTCCGGGGATACTTCACCGGGCTGCTTAAATGTTTCTCCTTAGGAAAAACATCCATCTCCAACCCGATCTCGGCGACAAGATCCTCGACGCTCTTGCGGTTCAAACCCGGGGGCTTCAGCACGTGGTAGACGGGTTTCCAGTAAACACAACTACTTTCCATCACCACGTGGGTTACACCATTCTCCAATAACCAGTCTTTCAATTCTGTCAAAGAGCTAAAAGATAATCAACTGTCACTCAGATTATTTTAAGTGGGCAGTAGTGTTAATACATAATAAATAATGATTTTTTTGACTCGTAAGTCTCATCGTTAATTCCATACCAACTGACAAAAAAATTTAGTGCTTTATTTTTTTATTTGTAGCCTTAAAGTGTTATTTATGAACGTATTAATGATCAACAGTCTTTTTCATGTTTCTAAAGATTAGTTGATAATTCATGCCTTTCCGTTAAAAAGGGGCCGCTTGCAGATGCTTCTTTCCATCCGCATATAATGCTGCACGATGGTAACAAGAGAATAGGCGCAGATAATCGTCGGGTCAAAGTCATATACTTATATTTATACATGAACAGAAGGTTTCCTGAAAAAGTACAATTTCAAGTCCGTTTGTAAAGAAAAATCTTCGCAACCAACTATATTTCAATTATTTCAAATAGCGGGACAGCAGCTTTATTCATTTTAATTTTCTCGTTCAAATGTCTGGAAAACTGAATTTCCCCATGGGTAAATTTCAATGTAAAACGCAGGGTATCCATTATCTAATTCCTGTTTTATTCTTATCACCCCCTTTCAGAAACTGTTATTTTTTTGTAAAACATAAGGCAAAAATAAATCATGCATACCATGATTTATTGATAAATTACACATTTTTACTGACAATTTGCGCAAAAATCACACGCTATAATGTTAAAAAATGAACTTTGTATCTTTGCCGACGTTTAATTCTTTGTTATATTATCTGATATCCTTTAACTTCTTTTTTACGGGTGGACAATGATAAAAGTGCTTATACTTATAGACACATCGACGGAATTCAGCCGCCGGTTCCTGACCGGACTGATTCATTACGCCAACGAAAACAATCATTGGACTTTTTACCGCCTGCCGGCTTATTTTAAAACTCTTTACGGGGAAGTTGGCATTTTAGAGCGGATTAGAGAATGGAAAATCGACGCCATCATTACCCAATGGGAGTATGAGAAGGTTGATTTTTTGGAGCAACTGGATATTCCCATATTCATCCAGAGTTATAAAGACATCAATAGCCGATTCTCTAAAATATCAGGAGATTTTCAGGGGGTAGGAGCCATGGCCGCCCGATTTTTTGCAAAAAGACGTTTCACCCGGTTTGCTTTTTATGGAAATAAGGATTTCTTTTGGTCGAAAGCCCGAGAGGAAGGTTATCGGCAAGAGGTGGAAAAACTGGGCGGGGACTACTTTTATTTTGAATCCGGGCCCTTGAATGATATGCATTGGAGCAAAAGCCATATTGCCTTGAACGATTGGTTGTTGTCACTGCCCAAACCCATTGCGTTATTGGCCTGTGACGACAACTTTGCCCTGCAAGTATCGGAAATGTGTAAGGTGAATGATATCAATATTCCGGACGAATTATCCTTGCTGGGTGTGGATAATGATGAGCTGATATGCAACTTGTCGCATCCTTCCATTTCATCGATTATAACCGATGATAAAAACGGAGGGTATCATGCCGGCAAAATGCTTCATAAGGCAATTATAAACAACGATAATTCTCCTTTTAATATTAATATTGATCCCATTCGGATTGAACTGCGCCAGTCCACGGAGAAGTACAACATTTCGGACAACCATATAAAAACGGTGATAGATTATATCCATGAGAATATCCGGATGGATATCTCCATTGACGAGCTGACGGCAGTAGTCCCGCTTTCCCGCCGAAACCTGGAGAAGAAATTCAAGGAAGCCACCGGAACTTCAGTCTATCGGTTCGTATTGGATAAGAAGGTGGACTTGATATCCGCCGAGCTGCTGACAACGGATAAGGATTTGTTGGATATTGCCGTTGAAATGGGGTTTAATGATGTGAGGAATGTTTACCGGATATTTAAAAAAAACACGGGGTATACCCCTGTCAGTTACCGGAAAAAATATTTGCAAAAGTAATGGAACAGGGAATTTTCCCATCGGTAAGCAGCGGGTCGCCGGAGTGGGTACCTATGGCGCCATTTCTTAATAATGGCGGGGTTTTCCCTATGTCTTAACGGTGGGGCAATTGCAAACTACAGAAAAACAAACTAAGTCCTTGGGTTTACGTTTCGACCACTTCTTCTTTTTTTGGGGAAAATGCTTTGAGCCAGATATACCCTACTACCATAGCCACGGCCGAAGCAATCAGTACCGACAGTTTCGCGATATCCATCATCATCTTATCATCAGGAAAAGAGAGGTTCGACACGAATATGGACATGGTGAAGCCGATACCGGCCAATATGCCGATCCCGATAAACTGGGCCCAACGGATATTGGCTAACCTGACCAACCGGAGTTTGACCATCAGATACACAGCAAGGGTAATGCCCAGCGGTTTCCCGATGAACAGACCCAGAATAATTCCGAGAGAAAGAGGGGAAGCCAGTCCGGATATGGCCGCCGGCGTGATGAAAATACTGGTGTTGGCCAATGCGAAGAGGGGGACAATGAAAAAGTTGACCGGAAGAGTGATTCTTCTCTCAAATGCGGGCATCTTGCTTATGGGAAGAATAAAGGCAAGTATTACCCCGGCAAATGAAGCGTGGATGCCCGATCGGAACATGCAATACCACATGATCACTCCTAGCCCGGCTGTCACAATATAAACCCATTTGCGGTGGAGATAGCGGTTAATAAGGAATATCACGATCCCCACGGCAGCCACTCCCGCTAACCATATCAAATAAAGCGAAGAACCATAAAACAATGCGATAATGAGAATCGCACACAGGTCGTCTATAATGGCCAATGCTGTCAAAAAGACTTTCATGGAATGGGGAACCGCTTTACCTAAAAGACTTACCATGCCAAGGGTGAAAGCAATATCTGTGGCGGTCGGTATAGCCCAGCCGTTTGAATAGGCTGTGCCGGCAGTGATTAAGGAAAAAATAACTGCCGGAAAAGCCACTCCGAACAACGCGGATGCGGTGGGGAGCATCATCCTGCTAACAGACGAGAGTTCCCCGGTGGTCACTTCCTTTTTGATGTCGATCGCCACATGGAAAAAGAACAACGTCATCAAGGCGTCGTTTATGAAATGGATGATGGTATGTGGAAGGTGCAGATGGTCAAACCCGGGAATCGACATCTCCCAGAGATGAGAGTAAACTTCTCCAATCCCTTTGATATTCGTTAATGCCAGCGATAGGAGAGTGCATAACAATAGAAATACACCTAACGACCTGCTGTCGTTGATGATCCGTCGCAATAGCGACGCGCCAGGTTGGAGGCTGCTAATATGTCCGGTACTCATTTTCGTTGCAGGAGAAAACTGAAATCATCTTCATTGGAAAGCTCCATGGGTTCCTGCCCGTATTTGAAGATACGGGCCTTACGGGGGCCTATCAGTTCCATCTCTTGATCTTCCACAAGGAGCATGGTGCTTTCACGGAGTCCCACTACATAGATATCGCGGTTAACCTCTATAAACTCTTGAATGCGTACCTCTCTGGTCTCGCCGCCATGATTCGCCGGATGATCATCGAGATAATGGGGGTTGATCTGGAAGGGAACCAATTTCAAGGTTTTAAATTTCAGCGGTTCCACAATAGGCATGTCATTGGTAGTCCGCAAAGTAGGGCAGGCTATGTTGGAACCGGCACTCCAACCGATGTACGGGGTACCTTTCCTCACCTTTTTACGGATCACTTTCATCAGTCCTTTTTCCTGAAGCATTTTTACCAACTGCCACGTGTTTCCGCCTCCCACCACAATGGTATCGGCATTTTCAATGGCTTCCACAGGATTGATGAAACGATGAATAGCTGTGACATGATGACCTATTTCGGCGAAACGGGCATTCACCCTCTCTTCATATTCATCGAAAGAAAAAGTGACCGCCGCATATGGAATAAAAACGGCGTTACTCGCTTTGTCTCCCAGAAATTCTTTGATCCGGTCCTTGGGATACTCCAGATATCCTTCTCCGGGATTGGTGGAGTTGCTGATTAAGAGGAGTTTCATCATTTATATATTTTTTTACCACTATTGTTCGAAAATATATATAATAAGCTGATTGACAGATAGTTATAAATAACAGACCCTTGTTTTAAAATTAGAGTGTATTAAACTGTTCCTCAGCTCGTTATAAAGATTTAATATTTTTTTATCGGACAACAATGATTTTTAATTATAGTGCAAATATAATGAAAGCTGAAGAAGAAACCAAACTTGTTTGAGTTTGTCCGAAGCGTATCTTAATATTAGGAAAATATAATAAAAGCCGGGAGAATGGTGAAATTCGTTGAACTTTTCCAAGGCACTCTCACCTATCCTGCAAATATAGTGAAAAATGCTTGTTTTATTTCTGAATAGCGTAATTTTGTAGCCAAACAGAATAAGTAACAGCATAAGGAATGGAGACAATTTTACGTAATATACGGGCCGATCTGCGGATGTCGATGAACGGTGTGACTGCCGCCAGTATGCGGGCCAAAGGAGTAGGGTATCGTATGAATTTCGGGGTGGATGTCCCCCGGCTCAAACAAATCGCGGCCAAGTACGTGCCGGATAAAGTATTGGCGGAAAGAATGTGGAAAGAGGATGTGCGTGAGTTGAAAATACTGGCGACAATGCTGTGTCCGCCTGTCCGGTTTTCCAAGGAAGATGCCGGGCGTTGGGTACAGGGTGCCACCAATCAGGAGATCCGTGAGCAGGTTTGTAAAAATCTTTTCCAGGAGTTGTCTTATGCCGATGAATTGGTGCGGGAATGGACCGGAAATGAAGATGAAACCATCCGGACTACCGGCTATTGGCTTTTTGCCAGGTTGTGCATAATCCGCGCTGACGCGATAAACCGCGTCCGGTCTGAAGAGTTATTGGAAAGAGCGAAAGCCGATCTGAAAAACGAATCGCTGCTACTGCGTCAATCGGCATTGAATACGCTGAAGTTCTTTGGCAGACTCTCAACCGATAACGCGGAAAAGGTGATGTGGTTGGTGGCCGATTTTGAATACGCTGCCGATCCGCTGGAGAAAGAATTCTTTGACCTGCTCTCTTTTGAGTTCAAGCTCTAACAGTCACTCTTTGAAATTCTTGCCGATAAAAAACAACGAGAGAAGCAGATTCAAAATAAGAAAGGCGCCACTTCCCGCTAAAAAAAAACCTTTCCACCGGGGAAACACTATCAGGGAAATCACTGACGCAACTGCAATCAGTGCGATGATGACCCACATGACAGTAAGGATTGTTTTCTTTTTTGACATATTGAATTTATGAATGAATTTACTACAAATTGACACAAAAGTAAGCATTTATTCGTGATGATAAGGTTCATTCTGTAAAATGGTCATCGCGCGGTAAAGCTGTTCGGTGAAGATCAACCGCACCATCTGATGGGTAAAAGTCATTCTGGATAACGACACAACTTCGTTCGCTCTTTCCCGGACCCCGTCAGAAAATCCATAAGGCCCTCCCACAACGAAAATCAACCGCTTGATAGCGGAAAAAGTCTTTTTCTCTATATATCCGGCGAATTCCGCGGAGGAGTATTGTCTCCCCTTGTCATCGAGCAGTATAACATAGTCGGAGGGCTGCAACCATTTCAGCAGTTTTTCCCCTTCCTGCTTTTTTTGTTCTTTTTCAGAGAGATTTTTTGTGTTTTTTATGTCGGGAATAATCTGCATCTCGAACGGAATATAGTAATTGACCCTCTTCCTGTATTCTTCCATGATTTGTGAAAAAAGGGGATCGTCCGTCTTACCTACGGAAAGCAAAATAGTTTTCATTCGTTGTGCTCTCGTTATTTGTTCACCCTGTTCAGGTGATTCTATTTTGTTGTTACTCGGCTTCGCCATTATACCTGTTTCGCATTGTCCGGCCTCAATGTCATTCGCATTTCGCGCGTTGTTCATTTGCTTCGCTCATATTTTATTATGTTGGCAACAACCAGAAAACAACCGAACAATGACTGAACAACAACCCAATAACCTCCGGATACGAGTAATTTGGCCTCAGAAAATCAAAAAAGCTGTCTTTCAGGACAAATATAATGGTTTATTTCTTATTTTTGCACTGAAATTCTAAGAAGCTGTTTTGAATTTTTTCATCCACTGTTTTTTAGCCATTTTTTGATGGATTTGGATTTTCGTTGATTGATATGTGGCGGGCTACTTAAAAGAAATGAAATTTCAAAGGTGCGAAAAAGGGCAAAAAACGATATGAAAGAGTGGAAAAATAAGCGTAAAATAATTACTCGTAAAATTCAAAACAGTTTCTTAGAAAAAAATAACAAAACGGAGGGATTGTTTGTTTTATAGTATACGAAGCAATATCGTTTTAATATGACAGAAAAAGAGTTAATTCAAAACCTTATCCGGTTGGCTTTTGCAGAGGATATCGGAGACGGTGACCACACCACCCTCTGTAGTATTCCTGAGACGGAACAGGGACAATCGAGATTACTTATCAAGGAAGAAGGTGTGCTTGCCGGTGTGGATATAGCCATTGAAGTATTCCATACTTTTGATCCGGCCCTGCGGGTGGAGATTTTTCTCCACGATGGTTCCCATGTTAAGCCGGGAGATGTGGCTTTTATTGTGTCAGGGAAGATACGCTCCATTTTACAGACCGAACGGCTTGTACTCAATATTATGCAGCGGATGAGCGGCATCGCCACCCTAACCGACAGCTATATGAAACTACTTGAAGGTACGGCGGCAAAAGTGCTCGACACCCGGAAAACCACGCCGGGAATGCGTATCCTGGAAAAACAAGCTGTCCGGATCGGAGGAGGAGAGAACCATCGGATAGGGCTGTTTGATATGATCCTGTTGAAAGACAATCATGTGGATTTTGCCGGAGGAATTGAAAAAGCTATCTGCGGCGCACAAAACTATTTAAAAGAGAAAAACAAAAAACTCAAAATTGAGATAGAGGTAAGGACCCTGGATGAACTTGAAGAGGTACTCCGTGTAGGAGGCGTGGACAGGATCATGCTCGATAATTTTACTCCCGCGCAGACCTTCGATGCGGTGAAGATCGTGAAGGCGGTGAATGAACATGTGGAATTGGAATCGTCAGGTGGGATCACTATCGATACCATTCGTGAATATGCCGAAACCGGGGTGGATTATATATCGGTGGGAGCGCTGACTCACTCGGTGAAAAGTCTCGACATGAGTTTAAAAGCAATCTGATGTGACATGCAACAAAACGAGGAAAAGCAGGATTTGCTCGATAGGCGGTATATGCGTATGGCCTTTATATGGGCGGAAAACTCTTATTGCAAACGCAGAAAGGTCGGCGCGCTCCTGGTGAAAGACAAGATGATCATTTCCGACGGTTATAATGGCACTCCCTCCGGTTTTGAGAATGTGTGTGAAGATGAAAATGATATGACAAAGCCTTATGTGCTTCATGCCGAGGCGAACGCGATTTCGAAAGTGGCCCGGTCCAATAACAGTAGTGACGGAGCCACGCTGTATGTCACCTCTTCACCTTGTATTGAGTGTGCCAAGTTAATCATCCAGGCTGGTATAAGCAGAGTGGTCTTTGCCGAGAATTACCGGTTGAGCGATGGAATTGATCTGTTGAGAAGAGCCAATATTGAACTTGTCTCGGTGGAAATTGATAAATAGTAACAGGAGTGATTGGATGAATGCAGGAAAAAGGGGCAGAATATGGCTGCCTTTATGGATAGGCTTTGGTATCGCAGTGGGTATATTTATCGGGAGCAGATATAGTCAGTTCGGACGTTCCGGAAGTGTGGAAGGATCCGGAAAGATCGATGCTGTGCTGAACTATGTCAAGGAGTCGTATGTCGATACGGTCAATATGCGCCAACTGGTGGAGGATGCGCTTCCCAATATCATACAGGAGCTGGATCCTCATTCAGAATATATCTCCGCTGCCCATATGAGACGGGTGAACGAAGACCTGGAAGGCCATTTCTCGGGCATTGGCGTTAACTTTTATGTCCTGAGAGATACCATTGTGGTAACAGGTATCGTGCCGGGTGGACCGTCTGAGGCTGCGGGTATTATGCATTGGGACAGGATCGTGACGGTGAACGATACTTTAGTCGCCGGCACGAAACTCCGGAATGAGGAAGTGATGGAGAGGTTGCGTGGCGAAATGGGCTCCGAAGTGAAATTAGGTGTCATAAGAGCCGGTGACGACCGCATACATGAGATCACGGTCACCCGGGGCGATATCCCCATGAACAGTGTCAATGCTGCTTATATGCTGACGGACAGAATCGGTTTTATCAAATTGGGGAAGAATTTCGGGTTCAACACCTTCAGCGAATTCATCTCAGCCATATCGAAGTTGAAAAGCCAGGGCGCCAACTCGTTTGTGATCGATCTCAGAGGAAATGTGGGGGGATCGTTGGATGTGGTGGTGGCTATGGTGAATGAATTTTTGAACAGAGGAGCCCTGATCGTATATACCCAAGGTCGGAATTTTCCCAGGAGTGACAGCTATGCGAACGGGTCGGGAACCTGCAAGCAAGACGAAGTGGTGGTGCTGATAGACGAATTTAGCGCATCCGCCAGTGAGATCTTTGCCGGAGCTATCCAGGATCACGACAGAGGGTTGGTGATTGGCAGACGCTCATTTGGCAAGGGACTGGTACAGGGACAGCGTAACTTCCCTGACGGTTCGGCAGTGAGGCTCACCGTGGCCCGCTATTACACAGCTTCGGGCAGATCTATCCAACGCGGATATGAAAGGGGAAGATATGATGAGTATGAAATGGAGGCCATCAACCGTTATATCGAAGGAGATTATGTGAACGTAGACACAGTGTCCAACCATCTTATTCCTTTTCAGACAGCAGGAGGCAGGACCGTCTACGGTGGAGGCGGAATCATGCCTGATATCTTTGTGCCTCGAGACACGGCAGGGATAAATCCCTATTATAATCTGGTTGTGAATAACCGGTTAGACGAGAAGTATGCCATGCTTTATTCCGATATCAACCGTGAAAAACTGAACAGCTTCGCCACTTGGAAGGAACTTTACCGCTATTTGCAGCAACAACCCTTGTTGTTAAACCTGGTGAGCTTCGCGGATCATAACGGTATCAGAAGAAGGCCTTACTATGTGCAGGAATCGAGCGAATTACTGGAGAACACAATGAATGCCTATATTATTCGGAACTTTTTTGGGGAGGAAGCTTTCTGGGCAGCCTACCATAAGGAAGATCCATTGATTAAAAAGGGCATTGAATTGATAGAAACAGGGAAGACCGCACATCAATCTATTGTGAACCAAGAGTATAAACTTAACTAGACTATTATGAGCAATTTAATACATAATTTTTTATCGAATAGGGTTTTATCCCGTTTCTCAATTTTCATGATAGATATTCTCATGATTATGTTTTCCTGCCTGACGATGTATCTGGTGAGATACGGGTTTGTCGGACTTACGCCGGAAGTCAGAGCGGATGGAGTCACATTAGCGATAATCCTTATTTTTGTCAATGCTCTCACCTTTATATTATTCCGCACATTCAGTGGTATTTTGAGGTTCTCATCTTTCTCCGACCTGATGAGGATTACCTATGCATTGATCCTTGGTTACGTTTTTACTTATCTGGCTATTATGATCGTGAAGAGATATTATCCGGGTTTTTATCTGGATGATATTACTTTCATCTCTGTTTTCTTTCTCAATACGTTCCTGATGATCTTTTCAAGGATACTCACGAAAGAGGTGTATGAATTCATTACCGGGAGAAATGTGAAACCGGTCAATGTGTTTATTTACGGCACCAAGGAAGCCGGTATCAGTGTTGCAAAAGCATTGAAGGGAAATAGCGAATTTAACTACCGGGTACTGGGGTTTATTTCGGACGAAAGCCAGATGGTGGGTAAAGAATTGATGGGCACAACTATCCATGCCAATAATGAAAATATTTTCAGGACGATGGAAAGTAAAGATGTGAAGACGGTCATCGTTTCGCCTCAGCAGATGGAGGAGATAAAGAATGCCGATCTCCTCAGTAATTTTGTGGATCATAATATTTCGCTGCTGACCACAGTCCCTCTGAACGAATGGAATGGGATGATCATAAGTAAGGAGCAGTTGAAAGATGTGCAGATTGAAGATCTCCTGCCCCGCGATCCAATCCATATCAACATGTTAAAGATAGCCTCAAATATTGAAGGCAAACGAATAATGGTGACAGGCGCCGCCGGGTCGATTGGCAGCGAGATTGTCCGCCAGGTAGCCAACTTCAATCCCTATAGTATTATTCTTATAGATCAGGCGGAAACCCCCTTGCATGACATGCGGCTCGAGCTGAAAGATAAATGGAGGGAACTCCGCACCGAGATCATTGTGGCCGATGTTGGCAATGCCAGCCGGATGGAACGTATCTTTTCCAGGACACGGCCGCAGTATATTTTCCATGCGGCGGCTTACAAGCATGTGCCCATGATGGAGGACAATGTGTCGGAATCGGTGCAGACCAATATCCTTGGGACAAAGATCGTCGCAGACCTGGCTGTGAAATACAATGCCGACAAGTTTGTGATGGTCTCCACCGACAAGGCGGTGAACCCTTCAAATGTGATGGGTTGTTCCAAACGGATTTGTGAGATCTACGTACAGTCCCTGGCGAAATATATAGCCAAAAGCGGGAAGAGAACTACGCAGTTTATTACTACCCGCTTTGGCAATGTGTTGGGATCGAACGGTTCGGTAATACCTTTGTTCAGGGAGCAGATAAAGAACGGGGGGCCTGTCACCGTGACCCATCCGGAAATCATACGTTACTTCATGACCATTCCGGAAGCGTGTCAGTTAGTGCTCGAAGCGGGAGCTATGGGTAAAGGCGGGGAGATCTATATTTTCGATATGGGCAAGCCTGTCAAAATCCTGGATCTGGCAAAAAGGATGATACGGCTCTCCGGCTCAAAGAATATCAAGATAGAGTTTACCGGACTGCGGCATGGGGAAAAACTCTATGAAGAGTTGCTGAATATAGCCGAACATACCAAACCTACCTATCATGAGAAAATCATGATCGCCGATGTCCGTGAGTATGAATATGAGGAGGTGAGCCGCAAAGTGGATGCGCTCATTCATTCTTCTTTTGAATATGACGATATGCGGACTGTGAAGAAGATGAAAGAGATCGTTCCCGAATTCCGGAGCATTAACTCCCCTTTCGAAGCGGTAGACCGGTTATTGGAGAGAATCTCTGAAAAGGAAACCCTTATCCCTGTTCCTAAGGATAAGGGATAGATTATCCGCTTGGATCGCGTTGTGTGTCACATAACGAAGTGTAGTATCCTCCTTGTGCATAAAGGGTGGAATGTTGTCCCGATTCCACGATTCGCCCATCTTTCATCACATAGATCTCATCAGCATTTTTGATGGTGGATAATCTGTGGGCTATCACAATGGTGGTCCGGTTTTTCATCAGTTTTTCCAGCGCTTCCTGTACCAGCCGTTCCGAATCGGTGTCGAGTGCCGAGGTGGCCTCGTCCAGGATCAGGATCTTCGGGTTTTTCAGTATAGCCCGTGCAATGCTGATGCGTTGGCGCTGTCCTCCCGACAGCTTACCGCCCCGGTCGCCGATATTGGTTTGATAGCCCTGTTCAGTAGCCATAATGAACTCGTGGGCATTGGCTATTTTTGCAGCGTTGATCACCTCGCTTTCCGTGGCGTTGGTAACCCCAAAGGCAATATTATTATAAAAGGTGTCGTTGAACAGGATGGCTTCCTGGTTTACATAGCCCATCAACGATCTCAGATCCCGCACTTTCACATCTTTTATGTTGATCCCGTCGATGCGTATTTCTCCTTGCTGGATATCATAGAAGCGGGGTAGCAGGTCTGCCATCGTCGATTTTCCGGATCCCGACTGACCTACCAGAGCGATGGTCTTTCCCTTGTCGATCTTCAGGTTTACCCCCTTGATGACCCACTCCGTTTCATATTTAAACCAGACATCCTTGTAATCTATATAGGAGTCAAATGTGATCTGGACAGGTTGTGCCGGGTCGGTAATCTTGTTATCAGCCATCAGTATCTTGTCGATACGTTCCATCGATGCCAGGCCGCGCTGTACGGCATAAGCCGATTTGGAGAATTCTTTGGCCGGATTGATAATACTATAGAATATAGTCAAATAATAAATGAATGAGGCGGCGTCGATTATGCTGTTACCTTCCAATATCAATGTGCCTCCAAACCATAGTACAATAGCGATGGTGATAGTACCCAGGAGTTCGCTCATGGGGTGTGCCAATTGCTGCCTGCGTGCGATCCTGTTCGACATGCGCCGGAAGTCGTTATTGCCGGCATGAAACCTTCCGGAAATTTTGTTTTCCGCACCGAATGCTTTGATCACTCTCAACCCGCTGAGCGTTTCCTCCATTTGTGACATCAGTTCACCCCACTTATTCTGCGCCGCGAAAGAGCTCCTTTTCAGGCTTCTGCCTACGCGCCCCATCACAAACCCCATTACCGGCAATACCACCATCACGAAGAGGGTGAGTTGCCAACTCAGTATTACCATGGTAGTCAGATAAATCAGAATAAGGATCGGGTTCTTGAAAAGCATATCGAGGGAACTCATCACCGAGTTCTCCACCTCGTTCACATCCCCCGATACCCGGGAAAGAATATCCCCTTTTCGTTCCTCTGTGAAAAAACCGAGCGGGAGAGAAAGCACCTTGTCATTGATCTGGTTCCGTATATCTTTCACTACGCCGGTTCTTATAGGAATGAGAAAGTAAGAACCCAGATAGGCAGTCCCCGTTTTCAGCAATGTCATCACGATCAGGAAGGTCGCCAGCGCCATCAGCGTGAAACTGCTTCCATGTGTTTCGATAAGCTGTGTGATATACCAATTCACATTATTCAACAGGATTTCCACGAATGGGTAATCGGAGCTATCCCAATTGATAAAAGAGAAGCTCTCCCTGTTTATTTTGAATAACACCTGGAGAATGGGAATAATGGTGGCCAGGGAAAAGACATTCAATATAGCTGTCAATATATTGAAAATAAATGCCAGGATGACATATTTCTTATAAGGGGGTAAAAACCGTTTTAAGATATGAATAATACCTTTCATCTGTTTGTGCTTATTTTGTGCGAAGATACTTATAAAATGTGGTTCTATAGGAAAAATTGCATCTTTTCACTTTTTAATGGAATTTCCCACCCTGTTGTTTATAGCTCTCTTTTTCGATGGAAATGTTGTCGTTTTTTCCTCCATTTTTAAGAGAAAGTCCGGAGAGAGAATTTCCGGGTCTTTCTCCCGATTGAGACCCGATGCTCATTTTTTCTGTCAACCTGAAAAAAAAGATTATTTTTCTTCATGAGGTAATGGTTTGATCTTCATTTGTTTGTTAGAAAGTCGGAAAAAAAGACAGAAAAAAGAGTGATTTTTCTTGTTGAATTGTTTGGATGGTAATAAAAGAGTTTCTATCTTTGCACCCGCTTTCAGGAAATAAGTACTGAGGTGCGAGACAATAAAAAGCGATCTTTAGTAAATTTACATATACGTTTTTAAGAAGACAAAGCAGAGTATACAAGCGGTCGAGGTCTGTTCATCAGTGGGAGGGGTCTTTCGGGTCCCCCGCCATGGTATGAAAGGCCGAGATCAAATTGGTACCCGTTCAATAAAATACAGGAAAAAGGAATGAATCGTGAATCCGGGGGTTCGGGAGAGAGTCTTTTCGTGGTTATTTTTCGTTTGTCCGCATTCCGGATCAGTCCGGG
>NZ_RDSD01000060.1 GCF_003712195.1 Proteiniphilum sp. X52
GGAGAATAATGTTTGGAAAATTTACTACATTTGCAGGGACTATCTGGGCAGTATCACCCATATAGCCAATGCCGACGGTTCTTTGAAATGACGAACGAGTGAGCGCAAAGTCAAGCTTGCTTGAGCTATGCCGACCGAGGAGGAATTCAGCAAAATTGCGAAACAGGAATTGAGTTACGACGCTTGGGGAAGACTTCGCAATCCTGCAACGCATGTGGCATACACACCCGGAAGTGAGCCGGCGCTGTTCTTAGGCAGAGGATATACCGGACACGAACATCTCTCCTCCTTTGGGGGAGCCGGAGGGGGCGGGTTCGGGTTAATCAATATGAACGCTCGCTTGTATGACCCGCTTTTAGGCAGGTTCTTAAGTCCCGATCCGTATGTACAGGCGCCGGATTTCACGCAGAATTTCAACCGGTATAGTTATTGTTTGAACAATCCGCTGACTTATATCGATCCTTCAGGAGAGTGGTTTTTAATAGATGATTTAATAGCGGCGGTCGTCGGTGGCGTTGTCAATCTAACGGTAAACCTTATACAGGGAAACGTGCGAAATTTCGGGCATGGGGCAGCTTTGTTCGGTGTCGGTTTTGCAGGAGGTGTCGCATCTCTATATGTTTCACCATTGGTTGGAGCAGGACTTGTGAGTGGGGGCAACGGCATCCTTAACCAAGGATTTACGACAGGATGGAATAATATTGATTGGGGGCAGGTTGGTATCTCTACGATCATGGGTGTGGCGACATCCTATCTTGGCGGTCAATTGGGCAACACCCTGGCAAAACCAATAAGTAACCTGACTTCCGATATCACAAGTCCTGTTTTACGGGAAGCGCTGACCCAAGGGGCGACGAATGCGGCAGTAGGTTTCGGATTGAGCGCGGGCTTGGCTTGGGGGAATGGTGCCAGTTTTGAGGAAGGACTCAAACAAGGCGGACAAGGCGCGTTAATGGGTGCCGGAATCGGAGTGATGACCGGAACAGTGGCGGGAGTACAGTATGCTCGCGATAATAAGGTTAATCCGTGGACGGGGAAAGATTTAAATTTGAATTCGGACAAAATAAGTTTAGGGACAAGGAATCCTCTAAATTCCGAATCGAATTCTTATAATGGAAGAATTGTAACTAATCCTGCTGGGGACCAGGTGACACTTGACATACCCTCGGATTATATAATGAGATCGGCTGACAATGGAAATGGTGTAGTTTATCAAGCACCGGATTCTACCGGAAATGCTAATATGATAAGAATTATGGGAACCTACTGATTATGCTCCAAATGGATACACAGTATTCTATAATAATTATGGACAGCCATACAATCCTAATACTGGACACACTTTAAGTCGCAGCTTGTGGCATTTTAAATTTTAAAAATTATGGATATAAAACAAGACTTAAGCTTTATAATCAGAAAAAGTTTAATTCAACTTCGAATAAATCTATATACAATTGATTTAATTTTTGAAAATGAAATCATCATAAGTATTGCTAATGAAGTAGTATATATTGAAGGAGAAAATAAAATTCAAATATGGGATTCAGTTAATAATCCAAAGTTTTCTATTAATAATCTGCTTGGTATTTTGGTTGTAAACGCTATAGTTGACGAACAAGATAATCTTATTATCGAATTTAGAAACAATGGGATATTAATAATTAAATCCGCCAAAGATATGCACGAATCATATATTATAAATAATGGAGATGATTTTCAAGTAATATATTAGTTATTAACATTTCGGAGATACAAATCTGTTCAAATTTAAGAACATCTATATAAAACTAAAGGCAAATACTTTGTAAGCACCATCTGGCGCAAATTTGCAACTCATGGACAAAACAACAGCAGTTTCAAACTGTCAGTAAGTAAACCCAACAGCTATCCTGCAGCGGCGGGGTAGCTTTCGTTCTTTCCTGCGGCCCTCCCACCATCGGCGAAAACATCGAGTGGCTCTACCTCGGTGGTGATGCTTATTCAGCGCCTGCTGTATATGTAAAAGAAGCCGGTGTGTGGAAAATTTACTATATTTG
>NZ_RDSD01000061.1 GCF_003712195.1 Proteiniphilum sp. X52
ACACTGGCCTGTTCTCTAAAGCCGGCCTGTCTGATAAGACGCTCAATTTTATTATTTAATCGTTCTTCCCATTGATGATCTGTAAGCAAAGCCAGGTATTCATCAGCTGTAACATTCTCTATCCTGTTGTCTTTGATATGCTGATAATGCAATGAAGCCATCGCTCCGAGCCTCATTTGTTTTAATCTTTCGACTGTTTGATTGTTGTTCATTATTATAGGTTTATAATTAACTGATTTGCTTAACTGTAGGATGATGCTCCCCTTATATTGTGATGCATCGGTATGTGCGACTGTGCACTATCGGATTCATCATAAAAGATTAATGCTTTATCCATGTTATTCTTCAGGATGTTTTTGATTCGGGTATATGATGGTATCCCGGCATTTAAAGCCATTTTACAGGCCCTGTTTAATCTTCCTGAGCCGTAAGCTTTATGGAGTTGTAAAAGACCGGTTACACGCTTGTATCCAATCTCAGGATAATCTACAGATGCAAGTATATGTTCTACACAGCTGACAACATGCTCACCATGTGCTGCAGCTTTATTCTTAAAGTAATCCGGATTCCAACCCAGGTATGATTGATGCGTACTGCTCAGGTGATCCGAGTTGGTGTTATAGCTGCCTGTAGTGTGATTCCTCTGATGTATGGCTATGCGCTGATGATTGTAGTAAACCTCTATATGTTTCTGTGTATAATGTATTTGTGTTTGTTTGCCTATATAGCGGTATGGTACACTATAATAACTCTTATCGGGTGAAAAATATACATATCCCATTTTCTGAACCTTTGCCCTGCGGTACTCTTTTATCTCGTACTGCTCGGCGGGTAATGGCTTCAGATAGCCTCGCTCTATTGTCTGAAACAGTTCCAGTCTGCTGGCCTCTTTACGCTTAAAGAGCAGTTTGTTGTATTCTGTAAGCAATCGCCTGATCTCCCTGTTGAGCTCTTCTATCGAGAAAAATGTCATCTCTCGAAGAGGGTAATAGATTCTTTGATAAGTAAGGTGTACAGCATTTTCTACTAATGCTTTATCCTGTGGAGCATACACTCTTGTGGGGTTAATAACACAACCGTAATAACTGGCAAAGTCTTTGAAGCAGCGGTTAATAACTGCTTCATGTTTGCTGGCTCTTGTAACGGCAGACTTTAGATTGTCAGATACGATTGCCTTTGGAACGCCACCATAAAAGTGTAATGCGTTTTTACAGCAACTTATAAAATCATTACGGTTCTGTGTGGCACAGGCTTCAACATAAGTATATTGACTACAGGGTAAAATTGATACGAAGACTTCAACCGGTTTGGTCTCACCCGTATCTTTATCTGCTATCCCAAGCTTTTTACCCGCAAAGTCAACGAACATCTCATGGCCTGCAATATGCTCAAGCTTCATGGAACCCTTTGCCTTACTGTATTTACGATGAAAATGTTCCAGGAACTGAGTGTAGCTGTAGGGGTTGCTTACATTATTTACATACTCATTATAATGGTGCTGAAAAGTAAAACCGGGATGACTCCGGGCTGCTTTGACACGCTCAATATAGCGCATTAAATCATCATGCCGGGAAGTGTCGACAGTAGTTTTACTGGTGAAGAGTTCGTTTAAACGAGTCTCTTCAAAGTTTAAAAGCTCGCCAATGCTGTAACCACTTGATTTAAACTGTTGTACATAGCTGTTAACGGTATTACGAGATATACCAAGTGTAGCACCAATCTTGCGGTTACTAAAACCGTCGTTGATTAAGACTAAAATTTGTTTTATATCCATAGGATCAAGTTTATTTGCCATACCGCATCCCTTTTTTAGGGACAAGATAACTTGATCTTTTCAAAGTGGCACAAATCGAACCGTAAAAAGTGGCACGGTTTGAACCGAAAAAGGTGGCACACATAGACCGAAATCACTGGCACAAATCAAACCGTTTTATCCA
>NZ_RDSD01000062.1 GCF_003712195.1 Proteiniphilum sp. X52
GCCTGTGGTTTTCTTTTTAGCTTTGCGGCAGAATTCAGCCCCGATCATCTCGATCATTGAATTTCTCATGATGACGGAGCTGACCTCTATTTCTGATCGATTGACATGACGATCATATATTTTTCCGGATTTAAAATTAACACTCATGAAAAAGATTATCTTATTGGCGTCTTTGCTATTGCCAGTCCTGACTGTCAAAGGACAACAAAAACTGTCTTATGCCTATGACGCGGCGGGAAACCGCATCAGCCGCACCATTGTGGTGGGCGCCCATAACATTGAGGGGGAAGCGCCACGGAGTTACATTGACACTATCGACGGCAGGCAACTCGCCATCAACACCGGCAGTGGGCGGCCACAGCTCACCATCGCCGTGGAGGAATATGATTCCTCACTTACGGGAGAATACTCCATCCTGGACAAGGAAGGCACACTGCTCGCCAAAGAAGAGTTGTCAGGGGGGACCACCCTGGTGGAGCTCGAAGAGCTTCCCTCCGGCGGTTATATCCTCCATATCCTTTTAAACGGCCATCCTTCCAGGTGGGAACTGGTCAAGTTGTGACTTTCAATACTTACGATCATGAGAAATTTATTCCCAGTATTCATATGCATGCTGGCATGCGCTGGTATCACCCTGGCGCAGCAAAACACGCCGGCCATTACCGGCAAGAATGTCCCCGATTTGGACAAATGGACCGAAGAACAGATACAGCGATGGGAAGACTCGGTGAGGAATGCCCTGTATCCGGAACCTTCAATAGGATCCATGCGGGTTCCTGTCAAACAATCGTTCAAGGCCGCGAAAAGCGCCATGACCGCGCCTTTGAATTTCACCAACAACCATGTTCCCGATTCCTATCCTGTCGACCAGACTAAAGATGTGGGTGAGATACCTATGACATCTTCACTCACACCATCCGGTGCAATGACGTATAATATCCCCATAGAAATATCACCTGGACGACAGAATTTCCAGCCACCATTATCTATTATGTACAATAGTTTGGCGGCCAATGGAGTAATGGGCATGGGATGGAGTATTGGAGGATTATCCACGATAGACAGGATTGGAAAAAGCATTTACTATGACGGGAAATCCCAGGGCGTGGCCTTGACAAAAGATGACGCCTTCGTGCTGGATGGCACACGCCTGATCAAACTGTCGGAAACCTCCACGCAGATAAACTATGAAACGGAACAGGGACTTGTAAAAGTAACAGCTTTTTTAAGCGGCAGCATCATCCGTTATTTTGAAGTTAGCTACCCGGATGGGAATAAAGGTATTTTCGGCTATACGGACAACAGTACAAACCGCTTAAGCTATCCCCTCACCAGTCTTACCGACCTGAGAGGAAATACCGTCACTTACGCATATACCCTTTCGTACAACCGCTACTATTTAAACACGATCACCTATACTGGCGCATCGGTCACCTTCCAATATGCTACTACCCGGCCAGATCCGATAGTTTCATACGAGAGTGGGCTTAAAGTAACGGAAAATCGTTTGTTGCAACGGATAGAATGCAAGTCGGGTGGCACTACCTTCCGCACATATGAATTCACTTACCAAACCTCATATCCTCAAAATACATCCATGCTTACGCAGATCGGGTGCACAATACCCTCGGGTAAATCTCTCAATCCCCTGCGTTTTTACTATGGCGAGGGAAATACGGCATATACATATACAAACGCAGAGACACAGCTTCTGGAATGGTACACGAATGCCCAGCCCGGGCAACTCATCGTCAGCAAGGGCAAGTTCGACTACGGGACGGACAACGAC
>NZ_RDSD01000063.1 GCF_003712195.1 Proteiniphilum sp. X52
CAATATGGTATGTCAAAATAATACTGCTCTAATTTTTTTTCTTTTGTATTCATTACATGATTATAATTGACGAAGTGATTATTGGTCGTTACAGAGATATTAAGAGATATGTCTTCCAAATTGATTATTTCAATTTGGTCAAAAATCTCAGTTATACTTACAATTTTGTTTCCATTCGGGTGTATGGCATCCGCCAATGTTAGCATCTTGTTAATTAGAGGGTAGGTTATTGGATAATTATATAAAACAAAGTCATTTCCTATTTTTTCTTCTTTTAATGGATTGTATTTATAGTAATGTAGGCCCTTATTAATATCAAAATCCTTTATTAAAAGACAAGTGTCATTCAGATAAAAAACATTGAAAGGGTCTATGGGGTTTTTATAACTATAGGTTTTTTCTATTTGAAAGGTCTTGTCGCTAAACCCCTTTTCGACATTTAATAAAGAGACAGTTCTGTTATTATAATCCTTTATCCATAAATGAGGATATTTTTTCTTGATGATATGAAATGCGAGAAAATCTTTAGGTCCTTCTCCTTTATTAAAAAAATTCCCTATAAACTTATAGTTATCATTATAAGTATAAATTTGTGCGAAATACGGACGTCTGTATGTCCCAAGTATTATGTAAGGATTATATATTTGTACATGGCCAATACCAATCTCCTCCGGGGATGGTGCTGTAATATAGGCTTTGCCTGTATCCTAAAAGAAATTATGGTGGCAGAGCCATGAATTCGGCTTAAAGTGACCTCCTTTAAGGGTGGATAGTCGAATTCAAATAATTTCTTCATTTTCGTCTTATTTTTTCGATTGATGCTGTTTCATTATTAAAAGCATACAATGTATCATTCTCTATGCAAAATGTCGAATATATATTTCCAGGTAAGTGATAAATTGTATTTAACTCAAAATTTGGGCGCAATTTAATTCGTAGTATGGTGTTAGCCCGAAACTTGGCTCCTTGATTGGAAATAAGAAGATATAATTCACCATTGTCTATATAGGAATCCCTTACAAAAGCTGTATAAGAATTAGGACTATCAGGCTTTGAATTAATGAATTCTATATTTTTCTGAATTATCGGAATAAAAGAGTAATTAAATGATTCAAGTTTTTCCTTGTTAATAAAGTCATACTTCTCTATTATTGGTTGATTATCAGATACGGCATAGAAATATTCATGATCTTTTAATAAATCCCTTTTATTTTTTATAATATTTTGGAGAGAATGATTAAAATCAAATGATTCCCCAAATGAACTTATCTCTTTTTTATTTGTGAGATCTAAAAGTGAAATACTGGTTTTTAAATCCCTATCATATGAACCCATATACAGAAAATTATCATGAGTAAATATTCTCTGTTCAGAGAATACTTCCGTATTAAAGCTATGGATATAGTTGTTGTCGGGTGAAAAACATTTTATGGATTTGCTACCTATATCCATGATATAGACACTGTCATTAATATAATACTCCCCCAAAACTGGACACCAGGTTAAGACATGACGATGAAATGAAAAAACATTATCTTTAACAAAAAAAATTATGTCCACAACAAGAAGAAAATTCAGTAAAGAGTTTAAAGCTAAAGTCGTATTAGAATCTCTAAAAGAACGCGAAACAATAGAAAGTTTAGCTAAGAAGTATGAACTGCT
>NZ_RDSD01000064.1 GCF_003712195.1 Proteiniphilum sp. X52
AATAAGATTGAATTAATTTCCGAGAATGACACATTAATTTTCACGGATAAGGATGATATGTATAATTATTTAAAAAAACATAGGAAAGGAATTTATAAAAATATAATACGAATTGAAGTTAAATAATGATTGGTAGACATAAGTCAAATGTCGCCAAAAAGTGAATGAATGACAGATATTAAAAATTTCCTTGAAAGTCAATTTGGAGAACAAACGGTCTATCCTCCGGCAGTTTATAGCTGTCGGAGGGTTAAATAAGTAATCTGAAGAGGTAAATACGGGAAAAAACTAAGGGAAATTATGATTACTATTGGTAGTGTTACATTCAGTGTGTCTCCAGTCTAGTGTTAAGTTAAGTATATTACACTATGGCACGATACAGAATTCATTTAACAGGGGAGGAAGTCAGGGTGATTTTTATCCTTCCTTACACTACATGACAATTTTCATCAGAACAGTCTTAAACCCTTTTTTCCATTATTCAACTTTATGGATACTGTTACGATATAGTAATAAAAAGAATTTTATACGCCTACTGTTTTGTTTGTTGAACAGAAAACGCCTATATTTGTCCAGCAAATTGAACAGTACGGTATGATAAAGCAAGAAATCATCAAAGAAATAATATTAGAGAATCGCACAGAGGTAATGAGACATCGTGTGATTCCGAGAAATATCAAACTTAATGAATTTGACCGGCACGTGTTGGTCGGTATCAGGAGAGCGGGTAAATCATACATCTTATATGGCAGAATACACGAACTTATCCATGAGGGGTATACCTGGGATGATATTGTATATATCAATTTTGAAGATGAACGTCTCGCTGGTATAAAAAGTGAAGACCTTAATTCTATACTTGAAGTGCATGGCCAATTGAGCATACAACGCCCCATGCTATTTCTGGACGAGGTTCAAAATGTAGATGGATGGGATAAATTCGCCCGCCGACTGGCAGACAACAAGTATAAGGTTGTCATTACCGGTAGCAATGCGAAGATGCTGTCAAAGGATGTGGAAACCACCTTAGGAGGGCGTTATATGACACGGGAGGTATTTCCATTCTCTTTTGACGAGTACCTCATATCGAATGGAGTTGATGCAACCGACGAAGATCTGACGGCTACAACAGCCGGTCGTTCTACGCTCAAACGCCATTATGAAGAATACTTTCGTTTTGGTGCATTTCCGGAGTGTGCAACAATGCCTGTAAAGCGGGACTATCTGATGAGTCTTTACCAGAAAGTATATTTAGGGGACATTGCGGCACGACATGGCATTGAAAACATATTCGCCTTGAGGATTTTATTCAGAAAATTAGCCGAAAGTATCAAACAACCTATATCCTTCACAAGAGCGACAAATATTGTCGCATCAACAGGAGCAAAAATTGCAAAGGGGACAGTGATCAACTATCTGGATCATGCGAAAGAAGCATATTTGATTTTACCTCTAAGTAATATAGCCGATAATTTAGCTGGAAAAATAACCAATCCTAAATATTACTTCATTGACAAT
>NZ_RDSD01000065.1 GCF_003712195.1 Proteiniphilum sp. X52
TCGCCATTAGACTAAAGAGTTAGAAAAGTGAACGGATATCCCCGTTTTGCGTGGGTGGATATCCTCCGTTTTCAGCAGTATCTTTCAATTGTGTTTTATAATCCACATTCCTTTGAATATCTTTGGCATAATTATCTGTGAGTAACAACCATTTGGTTTTTTCTCCATTTAATGATATATTAGCCCCAAAATCACCTTTGTGATATTGGAATGAAATGAATGGTGTGAATCCGGAAAAGTATTGTTTATCTATTTTTGTCCCAATAGTACCACTTACTCCTCCATCTATATTTTTTTTTGTGATAATTTTAATAATGCCATTTCCTTCCGCTGCATAAATCGCAGATGGTCTTTGTATAACTTCTATTCGGTTAATATCCTCGGAACGAAATGAACTCAAATACTTCATTAAGGAAGCTCCTGAAAGATTAACAGGACGATCATTTATATAGATTTGTACTCCCGAGAGGCCATTTATTAAAATAGATCCATCAGATGTTGCCCATACTCCAGGTAGTTGTTGTAAAAGAGATTCAATTGTATTGCCTTTTGCAGCTATACTGTTTTCTATTTTTACTTCGAAGCGGTCATCTTTAAATGTTACTTTCGGACGAAAGACCTTTATAGAAACCTCATCTAACAATGTAGAATTTGCCTGCAAGATGATAATCTGCTCAGACTTTGTGGGTAAATATTTAGTTTCATATCCAACAAAGGATATTTTTAAAAAATTATTGTCGATTTCATTTGTAAAAAGAGAAAAATGTCCAGAACTGTCAGAAATTGTTCCATCAATTAGCGCAGAGTCTGGTAATGATAATAATGCTACGGTCGCAAATTCAATTGGAATCATTTTATTATCCAATATTGTACCTTGAATGTGATATTCCTGTGAAAATACTTTAAGAAAACAACAGGAAGTCAGAAGCAAGATGTCTATTTTTTTCTTCATTCTATTGGGTTATTTAAGAATAGAAAGTTGGAGATAAAGAAATATAAAATCTCTTTATCTCCACAAGAGAAACTCTTATACTAATACTGGTTCGTCAGGTTGGCTACATCCGCTGCATCCACCTCCACAACCGGCTCCACATCCTACACCACAACCTGCGGTGTCATTCTTTCCACCTTTGATCTCGATCAAATCGTCATTTGAAAGAACGATATTATCAAGAGAAAGTATTAAATCGATTGAACCTTTTTTTGTTTTCATAATTTTGTAACTAAAAAAAATAAATTCTACTCATCTCGTTTTTCGGAATAACTTCCGATTATTATTCACTAAAATTTCATCAGATAGCTATATCTCTTCACGAGACATATCTTATCGAGCATATCACAAACATACTGTTTTTTTTCGCCTGTTAGCTACTATTCTTCACTGTTCGGGCGGCTTCCGGTAAAAATCTGTTATACCCAAACCCGTGGGTGTTTGAAATTACCGTGTGTTGTGTTATCTTTGCAGTGCCTTTTCTTGTAAGTTTAGTTAAAC
>NZ_RDSD01000066.1 GCF_003712195.1 Proteiniphilum sp. X52
ATGGTCATCTGTAACGGGCCGCGGATATCAGTATCGCACAACGGTGAATGGTAATTGAAAAAGGCGACGATGCTGCCCGCTACTTTATCATAAAGCCAATTCTCGCTTTGACCGAAATTCTGCCATTTGTTATAATAGTCAGTCTTTTCGAAGAAATAACTGTTGTTGAGACAGTGTGTGGCGGTCAACAGGTAAGGCGTGGCATCCTCCAATGTATTATTCACAAGCGCTCCTGTGCAGTAGGTTGTCCCGTTTATAATTAATCCCACAACACCACTTCCCGGTTGAATGTCTTCGGGGAAGCAGACCAGATTGGGATGGCAGGCTTGTGCAGGATCATCTGGTTCGGTCGCTCTGAATAAACCAATAAAATCATGATTTACTTCACCTATCTCGACCTCACCCTTGAATACCGCGTCCAGCGGTTCCTGATATTCCACGATTAATTCATCGCCCCCGACAGGCTGAACGGGAAGCATGTTTAACTCACTGTTGTTTCTTTCAGTATATGCCCCCAATATCTCCGACTGGTCGATGTTGTAGACAAACAATTGCGCTCTCGGAGGTAATCTGAATTTAGAGAAGAGGATATTTATTGAGTAGGCGTTTTTAGAGCGGATTCCTACACGCCATACTTTCATATTATCTGTGGTAAAAATGATACCTGAGTTCTCGGGTCGAAGAAATGTATGAAACTTATGTGCAAACTCTAAACTTTTAAGTTTTGCATGACCCTGTTGGGATTGTCGTAATATCGCCTGGATATTGAATGAAGGCATTTCCACAAAAAGGGCTACTAAGGGACCCGCCGACCTTGCCCCTGAGCTGGCATGAAAAGGTAGAGGCTGTCCTCCATGACTAATCTGTCCCAAAACCGTATGGAAAAGCAAACAAAGAATAAATAGAAATACGCTCTTTAGAATAGGATGGAAAGCGTAGGGAACACTTCTCATAAATAAGAATTAATTTCACGTTTTTTAAACTAAAGAGTATAAGGTAAACTCGCTTGCATTATGCCATCGCAAAAGAACGATTATATAATGCGGCCATAAACTTCCTCCTTTCTCTATTTCGCTAACATTTTAATTATTCCACAATATTAAAAAAAAACATATACAATCCAAATTGTATTTTAATAATGTTTGAAATTTAACTTTTAAGAGGACTGAAAACAAACAAATGACATTAAAAACTAAATCAAAATTTGTTTGATTAGCAATCTTTTTATATTTCTCTGCACACAGTGTTCATCCCATCATAAAGAAACATATACGGAAATATATAATTTAAATCTTAGAAACCCGACAGACTCTTCCACTTTATATCCGAGATCTA
>NZ_RDSD01000067.1 GCF_003712195.1 Proteiniphilum sp. X52
GGCTCTATATGATTTCGTATGGGTAAATTAGTTTTTCTACTTTTGCAAAATGGATTCATTACAATTATTTACATTAGCTTTAGGTTTAGAAAAACCTTGGCATATAACCAAAGTGGATTTAGACCCGAGTGGGTCTCAGTTGGACATCTATATTGATTTTGAGCGGGGCTCCAAGTTTTTGATGCCTGACGGTCATTACTATACGGCTTACGATAGCAGCAATCACACCTGGCAACATCTGAACTTTTTTCAGTACACCTGTTTTTTGCACGCCCGAGTTCCGCGTGTCAGACAATCCGACGGCAAAACGGAAGTTCAGCCGGTACCTTGGGCTCGCAAAGGCAGCGGTTTTACCCTGCTCTTTGAGGCTTTTTCAATGTTATTGATAGAGAAAGAGATGCCTGTAAGCAGCGTGGCTTCCACCCTGCGGGTTTACGCGCAACGCATTTGGGGAATATTTAACTATTGGGTGGAACGCGCGCATAAGAAAGATGTTCCCCGTAATCTGACCCAAATAGGATTTGACGAAACCTCACAGAAAAAGGGGCATAACTATATTACCCATTTAGTGGATTTAAACGAACGCCGGGTAGTTTACGCCTGTCAGGGAAAAGGTTCGGATTGTATTCAACAGAGCGTTGATTATCTGCAAGGAAAGGGAGTGGATGTCTCTCAAATACAGGATGTCTGCATAGACATGTCTCCGGCTTTTATATCCGGATGTATGGAGTATTTACCTGAAAGTGAGATAACATTTGATAAATTTCACGTGATCAAGGAAGTGAATAAGGCTATGGACGAACTCCGCAAACTGGAACGCGGAGGCAATGAATTGCTCAAAGGGCATAAATATACTTTCTTGAAGAAGAAACTAACCGATAAATTACAGACGGAAAGAGACTTGCTCTTGGAAATGTATCCTAAATTAGGACAAGGGTATTGGCTTAAGGAAATGTTTGAAGACTTTTGGCAGATAAAAGATCCCGAGGAGGCGGAAAGCTATCTGGCCTTTTGGTGTGATTTCGCCACAGAATCTAAAATACAGCCTTTTATCAAACTCGTAAACATCATTAAAGCGCATTGGCGGGGGATTGTGGAATACGTCAAAAGTAATATTTCAAATGGAATTTTAGAGGGAATAAATTCTAAAATTCAATTAGCCAAGAAAAGGGCAAGAGGATACAGAAATCCCAGAAACTTTATAAACATGATTTATTTTATCTGCGGAAAACTAAAATTCGATTACCCACAGTATTTCATATAGAACCA
>NZ_RDSD01000068.1 GCF_003712195.1 Proteiniphilum sp. X52
TATAGTACTCCCACTTAGTTGGACTATTTTTCCTTTTAGTTAAGATAGTTTTTCCTAATTTTTTAAGCTGCTTTTGTATAATAATACCCTGCAGGAGTTTTATAGTTTAAGGATTGATGTGGACGCTCCTGGTTATAAAACCGAAAGTATCCGTCCAAACCTTTCCACAAAGATAAACCATCTTCGTAAACATTCAAATAGATGTGCTCGTATTTTACACTGCGCCAGAGACGTTCTATAAAAATGTTGTCGAGAGCACGCCCTTTACCATCCATTGAAATTTTTATTTCATTGTCAGTTAATACTTTGACGAATGCATCGCTCGTGAATTGACTGCCTTGGTCGGTGTTGAAAATTTCAGGCTTGCCATGTTTACTTATTGTTTCTTTCAAAACTTCTACACACCATTCGGCACTCATGGTGTTGGACAAAGACCAATGCAAAACATAACGACTATGCAAATCTATAACTGCCATCAGGTACATAAAACCCGTTTTCATCGGAATGTATGTAATGTCGGTTGCCCAAACTTGATTGCATCTCTCTATCTTCAGGTTTCGAAGCAAGTAGGGGTACTTTTTATGTTCTTTATTATCTATTGTTGTCTTAGGTTCCCTGTAGATGGTTTTCCAGTCAACTATTTGCATCAAACGCCGCACACGTTTGTGGTTAATTTTGTATCCCAAGCCCACAAGCGCTGCTGTAAGGCGCATAACACCATAAAAGGGCGTTTTGAAATACTGCTCATCCAGCAAACGAAGAATTGCTAAGTTTTCTTCACTTTCCCCTTTGGGTAAGTAATAAAAACTGCTGGCGGGAATGGATACCAGATCCAGCTGCTTAGCAACAGACAGTGTTTCGTGATTACCGTCAATCATCTTTTTTCTTTCGTCTGCACTTCTCATTGCAACTTTTTTTTTAGAAAATCGTTCTCTACTTTCAATTGACCGATTTGCGAATAGAGCTTTTCTACGTCAACCGTTTTTTCTTTTGGCGGCTGCTTGTCTGAACTGAATACCTGACCGAAATTTTCTAACGCTTGAGCCTTCCAAGCTGATATCTGCGTTGGAAGCAGTTCATACTTCTTAGCTAAACTTTCTATTGTTTCGCGTTCTTTTAGAGATTCTAATACGACTTTAGCTTTAAA
>NZ_RDSD01000069.1 GCF_003712195.1 Proteiniphilum sp. X52
TTTTATTTGCTTACTTCTGCCTTGGGATGCAAGAACCCCAACAGCAATCTTTTTTATGATTCGTTTCCTGCCAATATTTCACTTACGGGAAAAAGTATTGATACAGACTCTGTCATGTTGCGCTATCCATTCAGAATCAAGCACCAGGACAGTTTGGCTATTGTTATGGATTTGCATCATCCCGATTATTTCTATCATTCCTTTACCTATCCGCAGTTCCGGTATATATCCTCTTTCGGGAAGCGTGGCCAGGCTCCTGAAGAAATTCTATCGGCAGAGAATTTCAGATTGGCAGAAGGGAAGATATGGGGATTGGATGCCAATAAACACCTGATAATAAACATGCCATTGCGAGGCGCTTATAAAGAAACGGATACAAAGCAAATATCATTAAACAAAGAGATTATCCGCGCGTTGGATTTTTCCTTGTATGATGATTCTTGTTTTATCATTCCCGACTATTCCGGTGAACATCGTTTCCATATCATCGACAAAAACGGGAACATCAAATCCAGTCACGGCGAAATACCAACCTTGGAATCTAAAAGCAGAGACATGGCATTGGCTCAGGCATGGCGTTCGTTTATAGGCTATAACCCCGACAATGGAGTTCTGGCTATGGCAACCCAGTTGGGAGAAGTGCTTGAAATTTATAACTTAAAAGACGGCACCCATATCGTGAAGTTTGGCCCTCACGGAGAACCGGAATACAATGAGGCGAAAGGGATGGCAATTCCTTCGGGAATTATGGGATTCAGCGACATACAAGTGACGGATAATTATATTTATGCCGTTTTTCATGGCAGAAGCTTTAAGGAGATTGCCGAACAACAGCAACCCGCGATAGATGGGGGGAGGTATATATATGTCTTTTCGTTAAAGGGAGAGCCGCTTGCCAGGTACACACTGGATCGATTTATTTATGGCATTGATGTAAATGAAAAGACCAATGAGTTGTATGCCGTTGATGTAAATTCCAACCTGCCCATCGTGAAATTCAAATTAGAGCATTCATAGCATGAGAGCACCTTATTTTTTATTGTTGATGGGAGTATGCGGATTGATGCTTT
>NZ_RDSD01000006.1 GCF_003712195.1 Proteiniphilum sp. X52
ATTTTATTTCCGTAACAAAACAGGTTACGCAGTTCTTTATTCGACAACAATGCGGTAATCCTGTTTTTGGGACAGTCCAGCCGATATACTTTGCCGTAAATATGTACGGTCTGTGCGCCAATTTCAAATTCCACAAATCCCGTGGCTATAGGGCCGGTAGAGGGTACGGTAAATGCCGGCGTTTCATTGGCGTCCTTTTTCCCGTTGTTGTTCAGGTCTATCCAGACATCGGCCTGATCTTCCGCAGCGGCATATAGCGCAATCTTGATTTTTTCTCCGACAGCTTTCTCCGTGACAAGAGTGATTTTATCAACATCGTCCGGTTCTCCCTCATAGGGCACTTTGTTTGCGTTACTGCCCCTATAATCATATACACCCCATTTTTTTGCAACCGCGATATTCACGTCTGCTTTTGTGGCTCTGTTTTGCTCATCGGGAACGGTTGTATCAATAAAGGCCAATGTGCCAGCAGAACCGATTTCGTTGCGATCGGGTAAAGAGTTCATCAGGGCGGTGGCATTTGCTCCCGTGATTTTATTTCCGTAACAAAACAGGTTACGCAGTTCTTTATTCGACAACAATGCGGTAATCCTGTTTTTGGGACAGTCCAGCCGATATACTTTGCCGTAAATATGTACGGTCTGTGCGCCAATTTCAAATTCCACAAATCCCGTGGCTACAGGGCCGGTAGAGGGTACGGTAAATGCCGGCGTTTCATTGGCGTCCTTTTTCCCGTTGTCGTTCAGGTCTATCCAGACATCGGCCTGATCTTCCACAGCGGCATATAGCGCAATCTTGATTTTTTCTCCGGCAGCTTTCTCCGTGACAAGAGTGATCTTGTTGTCATCTGCCGGTGGTGCCACAACCTCCGAACTTTTTGATGCTTCAGCCGTGTTTCCGTAAGCTCCCATATTTACTCTTTCGCCATTGGGAGAAGGTTCTTTTGAATATTCATCATTCGGATTACCGGCATTGATACACGGACTGGTTACATTGTCCGTTATCCATCCGTTCCCATTCCAACGCCCTTCTTCCGATTTCAGGTGGTAATCGGAATTCGTTTCGTCTGCAAATAACGGATCAACGGCTGTATTTCCCGTGCCGGTGATTCGTGCAAATCCGTTCCAGAAATTGGTGTATTCAAATGTAACATCATCCATGTCGCTGTAACCGGCTTCATTTGAATAAGCCGAACCGGTCCATAGCCCCCATCCTCCGTTCCGGGATATGGTCTCATATTGTTTCGTAACGCCAGAGAGTATACAGTTGCGGAGAAGAGTACCCGAATTGTCATCCGCTCCCCCGTAAGCGGTTACGCTAAACCTGAACAGGTGAGTGATGTTGACAAAATTGCAATTCTTGAATGTTGTATTGACCGAACTTCTGAAATAGGCACCGATTATTCCTTTTTCAAAAATACAATTGACGAATTTGTTTCCGGTCTGCATTTGATTGACCCCTCCCTCGCGTGATCCGTCGTAAACGGTGACAACCTGCGTCTTTCCAACTGCCTTGCAATTGCTGAACGTATTGTATTCGGCGCCGTCCCTAACCATCAGGCAGGTATTGAATCCGCCCGATTTACCCGTATTGTCGGCATAGCAGCTATCGGCTACATTGTGATGCGCACCGTGCGAAAAGGAGATGCACTCTTCAAAATTTTTTGAGGTACAGTTGACAAAGCGGTTATTGGTGCTATGCGTTCCTGTCGTGCTCGGATTGTCCTTGATGATGATACCGTGGTCGCCTTTTCCCCACCCGGTTGTATTCTCTGTGTGACAGTTCCGGATAGTATTATTACTGCTCCACTCCAATACGATATAATAATCGGTCGCAAATTGATTATCTTCCGATTGTTTGGAGTAAGATTTACAATCTTCAAGCGTACAATTGTTCGATTTAAACAGGTGAATGTTGTTTCCCCCGTTATCTGTGGTCGAACAGTTTTTGATAAGGGCATTTTCGGCGTATTTCAATTGTATGCCGTAACCATCCCATCCTTTGTTCGCATAATCTGTGTTACAGCATGAATCTACAATAACACCATCTAACGTATTGTTCTTGGTACTTTCAATTAAAATTCCTGTCCGGTAATTTTTTACTTTTATGTTTTTTAATACGATGTAATCTTTCTTGGATATATGAATGCCAACAGATAGCCAGTCTTTTCCATCGAGCACCGGGGTGCCGTTATATCCCATAAAGACGATCGGGGAAGCTTCCGATCCGGCATTTGCAATAACCACATTTTCATTGTCATAATTACCACCTTCTATTAAAATCGTATCACCCGGATTTGCCTCCTTTGCTGCGTAAGATATTGTTTTCCACGCATCTTGCTTTGTGATGCCGGTATTTGTGTCATCTCCGCTCGTTGAAACATAATAACAGGTAATAATCTCTTCAGGTATGATTTCTTTTGGAGGTGGTATTAATTCATCCTCACAATGAATAAACACTACCGCAAAGAATAAAAGGATAAAATAATAAATAAATTTTTTCATGATTTTTAGTTTTTAATAATTATTTGATAAATAAATATTCAATTCCAATTTATTTGTAATGAACAAATTACATATAACAGAATAAAAAATGTCTTGCTAATCATCGATAATTGCGGTTCCAAATCTCTCCGGTCTGCCAAAGCCGCCTCTTGTCATTACCCACGATGAAAGTTCGAGTAATGCATCTTTTGGTCTGCGTTCACGATTGAAGTTCAATCCAAACCGGGGAACTAATTTCATCCCTTTTACAGGGATACCGAGCTCCACAATCCATTCCTGTTTTTCTTTGTTTATTGATGTCGCCGTTTTTATGTCGGGATTCCAATCCTTGTAACTTCCATCCGTCAAATAGATTCCAAGCGGGTTTACGGCTACATGATAAAATTTACTCTGCGTAATTCCGGGATCAAGGAATACCTCTACACAGTCATCACTCGTAACGTTGTCTCCTTGCTCCGTAGCATTGACGGTAAGAAAATCGATCACTTCCTCGGTGCAGGTAAATGCAATGTACAACGTACCGTTATGTAGCCCGCAATGTACTTTTGTAGGCATTTTGGGGGCTCCGAAAATATCATTCAACGTCAATTCTACTTCGGCAGCGTCTTTCCATTCATTAAGAGTAACCTGCCCATCAATAACCGGAGCGTTTTTTAAACCGGGAATATGGATCGTTTTTTGAGCAAATTCCGGTTTGGGGATTGTCTTGGATATTTTCACATTGGGAGGGATCGTTATTCCTGTAGGGGAGACCTCTTCCATTTTTTCCATCATGTGCACGATGTGTGCCGCTACCATTTGACGGATTTTATCGTAATCATCCAATTGCAGATTGTTCCCGTACTTGTATGCGCCGCTGGCATAAGCAGAAATTTTTCCGTGAATGGGAGGAATAAAAGCGTGCTTTTTAGCTTCCTCTTCAGGAAGATACATTGTCCAATCCATGTTTTTGTATTGAGCTGTCGGATTGTTGCTCAAACTTGTGCGAAGTTCTTTAAGCATTTTATCCGCCTCTTCGGCAGCTTTCGCCGCTGCTCCTCCTTTGGCTTTCGCCCTTGAGATGGTTTGCTGACAAAGTTCAAGATAGTGCCTGTCGTTTATTCCCTGACGAATATTTTCCCAGCCGATGGAGCTACCGCCCGGATGCGCAGTTGTTTTGGGATAATGGTGCATCCAATCGCCGATTTTCGAATCGAAGTCATTATAAAGATCTTCTCTTCCACCAAAATAGACCCAGTTAAAAGCGCCATCGAGTCCGAATTTCCAATTAAACAGTCCGGTTGCCCAGCGGCCGCATTCTCCGAGCCAACCGGAAACATCGTAATTGTAAAGGGTAACCTTACGCCCTTCCGACTGTGCTTTTTGCACATCTTCTTCCGAACTGATTGCCGCATTGTAGTTCCAAAAATCGGCATGCGGCCCCGCAATATTGACAAAGTAATTATCGCCCGGGCCATCTATTTCCGTTGGAATGCCGGCCGCTTTCAACACTTTCAATAAATGCAGGTTTTCATCGCGTTCCTGCTGTGAATGCCAACCCGGTTCATCGTAAGGTTGCACATACATTGCCGGCCAACCTTTGGATGCTGCTTCTTTAAACAGTTCTTTATAAAAGCTGACATAGATTGAATCATATTCCGGAGTGCCGAATCGATGCCCTTTCGTTGCCTTTTGTGCCGCCCGGGACATGTCAATAACCGGTTCTGGAAATTTATATTCTTTGTATGCCTCCATAGTTAATTCGAAAAGCGTGTTGCCATCGAAATGAAATTTCACGTCTCCTTTATCGGAAACCGTATAACTGCTTGGATCCACCCCATTGCATATCCCTATGGAGGTCATACCGTGCATCCGCATATCCGCCAGATCGTGCCGTACTTGTGCACGCATCTCATCAACCGTTTTAAGATTTCCGAATACCTGATTATAAGCCATATAGTACAATCCATACAGCAACCCTTCTGGCTCCGGGAGTTTAAAAGGCAAAATCCGTATTTTTAAAGGGATCTCCTGAGATGCATCTTCTGTTTGAAGTGTGATCGTACCGGTATATACCCCGGGCAGAGCATGCTCGGGAGAATGAAAATTTATCCAGATTTTTTCACTTCTATCGGTGGAAATTGAGACGGTTTTTTCAAGTGATGTGATGTACACGGGAGCATTCACCAAATGTTGAAGTTTCTGATACATGAATCTTTTAGTCAAGTACTTCACTATATACGGCTTCATGCTTGTTGCGGAAATAACCGTTCCGTCGTTCTTCTTTAAATCGGAAATTTTTAATTGTGCGTTTTCTATATCACGCAGTGCATATACACAAAAAGTCACCGGAATGATTTCTCCTTGCGCGGCAAAGGCATCGATACCCGTGAGTCGCATTGAGTCGGGCCTTGAATGTTCAAACGACATTTTCAACGAATGACCGGGGTAAACGATAAAACCGTTCTCCTGCTCAGATTTTGTTGCAACAGGTTTGGGATTTCTCTCCACATAGACCACCGCCGCATCTTCCGGTTTTTGTACGTTCGATACGGTTTGTGAATACGATCGGGAAAAATTAAAAATCACAAAAACCGGCAACGATAACATTAAAAAACAATACTTCATGACAATTTTTTTAGTTGTTTCTGTATAATTAAGGGGTTGCATTTCTCGATTTATTTAAAATAATCGTATAAATTCAGCACTCGTTATTGATTCTATAACCTCCGCAATCATCTTATAGTCAAACGCATAATCTTTATCTTTATGGGTATCATAAAAGGTGTTTCCCCAATTTTTCACACGAGAGTCGTTTTGCGCCGACGACCATTTGCGCATCATGTCGTTTGCATGCTGCTTCTCGCCTAACCGGTAAAATGCCAGTACCTGCAATAAATAATGCATTGAATTGTCGCTTTTTTTTGAAAAAGCAACTTTCTTCAAATATTCATCTTGCTCATCCGGTTTTTTTATTTTCTGTGCGATTAATGCATCCAGCCAGTCTTCCAGCCTGAAATCAATATCTTCGTCGTTTGGCTTGCCCACACCCAGGTTACGAGGGTACAGCCGGGCTTCATTTATTTTTTGTTTCGCATATTTCGTGTTGTTTTTTAAAAGTGCTTCTGCAGCCAACATCAATTTTGTCTGCCGGTATAATTTGTGTCCGTCCCGATAACCTTCGGCGGGGAGAACAATGATGTCACTTAATGCTTTTTCCGCCGTTTCATACTCTTTATTTTTTATTAGTACGCGCACATACAACAATCCTGTCTGATATTGTTCCGGATGGTTTGTGCAAAAAGGTGTAATGGTTTCGAGCGCTTTTATATGCTCGTTGCTGGCAAGGTAATAACGGGTTAAATCGCTGACGTATCGCCATTCGGCAGGTGCTAATGAAACCGCTTTTTTCAGGTAATTTCCTTTAGCCTCAAGGTCTGTTGCCAACTGTGCGGAAAATGCATGAAAAGGGGCAAAATTTACCTCTTCACGGACAGATGACATCAGGTTATACGCCTCGTCATTTCTGTTCCTGGACCTATAAAGCAAAGCCAACAGATAACGTGGAATCCAGTGCGGTTGCTCCTTTATCGCCCATTCAAGAATCTCTTTGCTCTCTTCCCTGAAAGGAAACTGAAAAGAAAGTTCCCTCTCAAGGGCTTTTTGTAAATTGATTGTCTTTTCATCTTCCGCATACAGGGCGTCATTTAAAAACGCTTTCCAATAACATACAACCGGAGTTTCGGGCGATTGCTCCAATATTTTAAGGCTTCTATCCGGCAAATTCAGTTGATGGTACCACGTCCCCAGTTCCAGATAGGTTTGCTCCGGCATTTCATTCCGGATGCCGTTCTTGAATTCAGTCAATGCTTGAGTATCGCCACGTTTTAAATAGTTTTCAAACCGTACGAAATGATTCAGCGGATCCAGTTCCAATATCCGCTTTCCAGTCTCTTCCGCCTTTTTGCTTTCACCTGTGA
The DNA here is from genome assembly GCF_003712195.1 of Proteiniphilum sp. X52. Classification (GTDB taxonomy): domain Bacteria; phylum Bacteroidota; class Bacteroidia; order Bacteroidales; family Dysgonomonadaceae; genus Proteiniphilum. The sequence goes on from NZ_RDSD01000006.1 coordinate 6,464, forward strand.
ATGAATAACTTAAATAGGCTAATTGCAATCCTTGAATGTTGTTTTGGTTGTTTACAAGACTTTTTTGGGCGTATTCCAAGGATTTCACTAGATCTTTCCGGACGAAATAAATCTCGCTGATTTTGGTATATGCCGCACTTCGGTAAGATTCACTTAAAGAAGCCACTTCAAAACCGTCGAGCGCATCGAAATATTTTTTCAGACGAAATGCCGCGCAACCGTATTCATAATTGGCTGCCGCATCGTACGTATCAATGGACAACGCTTTTTGGGCTACTGAAAATGCGCTGTCGTACTTCATCTGATGGGAGTACAACCTGGCCAACTCAACCAGGGAAGGAATGTGGTTCGGATTCAACTTCAAGGATTTTTTTATATAGGGTTCCGCCCGTTCATACAAACGAAATCCCATTAAATCCCGGCCTCTAAGGTATTGTCCGTAACCGGTATCCCAGTCAAAATCGTCGACGGTTTTTACCGGACGGTTTAACCTGTTATCCTCATTTTGCCACAACAACCGATTTCCGTAAAATATTCTTGTCAGTTCTTCGTTGTCAGAGACAGGAATATTCAGGGAAAAAAGTTGCCGGATTCCTAATTTTACGTGTTCTTCTTTTATTATTTGACCGTCATTGTTATATACTCTCAATGTGTCCTCACCTGCTTGCAAAGGGTATATTGAAATATCGTAAGAGTTTCGGTTTTTTTCAACATCAATTGCCCCTGTCAAAGTGACATTTTTTACCTCTTTCATCTCCTCGAAAGGGAACCAATATTCAGTCCATACATCGGTCTGATAGGGCTGGAACAAGATCTGCTTGAAAGGAGTAAAGGAACTGCTTACCATATTCTGGTTAAACAGCCTACCGCTCTGTAATTCAATATATTGTCCGTTTTGATCCGTCAATAATTCTTCCCATATCTTGCCTAAATCGGATAAAGCCCAACTGAACATCTTTTTCCCCAATTTTTCATCCCTGTCCGAATAATGAAGCCAGCCGAAATGATCGTTTTCCCAGTATGCACCAAAATAGGAATCATGACTTCCGATAATGTGATAAGATTTGGATCGATCGCTCTCAAAATTGTTTTCCCTCCAGAGAGAGATATCCTTATTTTGAACGGAATCAAAAGGCCATGACGATGCGATCGTTCCCTCATGCCCGATGTTGTATATACCCGGATAGATGAATCTCAGGTCGTCTTTGGCTGTAATAGCCGTATTCACCCAGTTGTAGTAAGGCTGAGGAGAGCCTGTACGGTTATGCCAGAAAGATTTTGTGGTGAACCAACCTTTGTCTTTGGGCAAATTGATTTCAACACTCCAATAAGTACGTGTTAACAAATCCAACGTACCGACAACACAACTGGCACTTCCGTCTTTGTTGTTTCGGACAAGGTAGTCTACCGGAAAAGAACAGGATGGGGAATGTCCGATAACTCCATAGTTGAATTCGATGCCTCCGCTTGTCCACGGCCCACGTAAGGAGATGTCCCTGAATTTGACCACCTTATTTCCATAAAACATCTCCTTCCCCGATCTTTTATCCATCACAGACCAAATTTTACCACCAATTTCGGGGAATATTTTAATTTTTAGAAAATCATTTTCAAGTTCGATGATTTTCCATGATTTCTTTTCCGGCAGGGTAGTATAGCCGTCGTATCGAAAATAGGGATATATCTTTCCAAACAGGGGTATGGGATTTGCATCGGAATAGGGATAAGTAATGTATTCCTTAGCGTATTCTTTACATTGGGAGTCATGTTGGTTGCATGAAAATGCAACCAACAGCCATAATCCAATTAAAATAGGAGTAAGTTTCATGAATGCTGTAAATTATGAATGGATTGAATAAAATAAACTGTGGGTTGAAATGCTTATATTGAATGCCAAAAAAAGCAATTTACCTGTGTAAATAACGATTAGATTTACTTTAAACCGGAACGAACAAGAGGATGCAGAGGAGAACCTTTGTCAAAGTTTCAAGATTCCGACAAAGGCACATCCTCCCTCCGGTGCATTCAATTACATCATAAAATAACCGATTTTCCAAATAAACGTGTGTGATAAACAATCGCCTTAATCGAATACTGCCGGTTCAAAAACCTCCATAACAATTCCTCTGTCCCTTATTACCAATGTATCTGTGGCGGAATAGGTGTTAACTCCGTCCGTAAATTGATAGTTCAGGTAAATTGCATTGCGCTTTTTATCTCCCCAAGTATCGCCGTCTTTGACAAATTTACCGGTACCGGTAATAGCATGCACAGCGTCTTTCCCCTCTTTAACCGTGCATTCTCCATTATCCGCAAAATCCAAAACCAAATTGAGCTCTCCTGTAATACTTGAGGAGTGAATATTGCCTTTTACGGTTACTTGATTTTTTCCACTTGTTCCCAAACTCCATAATTCATTATCAACGATATGGCGTGTCCGGTATATATTGGTTTCAAGTACGTTGTTTGCGGCATCTTTAAGTATGCTCTTCCCACGATGAAGGTATGTTCCGTGATAAGGATTCACAAACTTTACGGCAAACAGGGTGAAATCGCGGGGAACAACATCCCAATGGCTTGAAATTCTCGGATCCGGATTGTTTACGGCCGGTTTTCCTCTCAAAATAGAATCCACATCATTAGAGCCGACAATGCGCAAAGGAATCACGTAATTCAATTGGATTGCCGATGGATCGTTAAAAAATTCTTCCGACAACTGTACGGCAATGCTTCCATTAAATTTCCCCGCAGGGATTGTCAATTTATCTGAAGAGCTTAACGTGTAATAATTGGAAGGCATGGGTTGTACAGCATTCGACGTAGATCCGAACCGTACATTTTTGCATAGGCTTTCGTCCACTTGTATATTGAGAACCCTGTCCTTGGTATTTGCATAAACACCTCCAAATCCTGCCGAAATCAGAAATCTGTGTTCATTATCGTTGCTGTTATCGTATATATAATCGCCCAATATCAGGGTTCTGACAGGATATTGGTAAGGAAAATATGCCGCCGTAAAATTAAAGTCGGGAAAAACATTCTCTTGGTTTTCGCATGCTGACAAAGCAAATACGAAAATTATCATAATTACTATTTTTCTCATAATGGTTTCTGTTTATCTTTTTTGTATAAAATCAATGAATGCGTTCACCATCCCTTATTTTGGACAAGGGCGTTAAATTTAAGCACCTCTCCTTCAGGCAGTGGAGCATAATGCATGTATGAATTATCGTATTTACGCTCTTCAACATCCACAATATCGAACGTTCTCCCATGAATATTGACTCCTTTTACCGTCGGTGTCAAATCTTCTTTCCAGCGACGCAAATCCCAGAAGCGAAAACCTTCGAAACAGAGTTCGATCCGTCTCTCGTTTCGGATCAGCTTTCTCATCTCCTCTTTGGTGGAAATAGAATTTACATATAGATCGGGTTGGCTTATTCCTGCCCGTTTACGGATAGCCCTTATTACGTCTCGGGCCGAGTAACTGTGGTTTCCGGTACCATCCGGTCCCCAAGCTTCGTTGGCTGCCTCGGCATAGGAGAGGTACAGTTCGGTATACCTCATGTGTGTGTCGTAATGATTTTTTGCCGCCGGCGACACCGGATCCAGATTGACATCCTCTCTTAACATTTTCCGAAGGTAATATCCCGTACGTGTTGATGTTGCGATGGAATCTTTGGCGTCTACCTTCCCCCCTACACCGGTATGAATTACATTCCCTTTCAATTTACTCCCGTCATACACGATGTATAGCGCTAAACGGGGGTCACGGTTGGCATAAGGTTCTTCCGGGTTATATCCGCTTCGCGGATCGGAAATGGGGTATCCATTGATACAGGGGAATGCATCCACCAGGTTTTGCGAAGGATTCACTTCCCCTCTTCCATATAAAGAGGGAGGATAATTGGCGGCTTCACGGTACGACGTTGCCCCGATTGCCTTTCTCCAGATTATTTCTTCCTGTTCTTTTTTTGTGGAGATAATGGCTTCGATCATGGCTCCTTCAAAAAAACGGTGCCCATCCGGATCCAGCCCTTCGATACCATTATTCTTGTCGATCAGTACAGCCGCATAATCGGCCGCTTTTTTCCATAAAGCAATATCTCCGTTCGAAAAGGCGGGGCTCGCCTCCAACAAGGCTACACGCGCTTTGATCCCTTTTACTATCCTGCCGCTGATGCGTTGTTTGGCAAAATCTCCGAAAACCGTATTGTAGTTGTCTGTATTCACTCTCTCGTAGCCGGGCGGAAGTTGTGAGGCTGAACTTATATTGTAGTAATCGTCCATGGTAAGGTATTCCGACGCTTTATCCAAGTCGGCATATATCTGCTTGACCGATTCGGCAAAACTCGCGCGCGGAACGTTAAAATCGGCATCGAATTTCATGAACTCGTTATAGATTGGAATTCCCAACAGTTGATTGTCTTTTCCTATTCCCCCGATCGTTACCAGCAGATGGTATTCAAACAGCGCTTTTAAAGCGTACGCTTCGCCCTTAAGCCTTTTTTTAAACATGCCATTTATCTCTTCATTCGACCATTTCCAACCTACCGTATCAATGATAGGGATAAATTGATTGATATAAAATATGGCTGAATTTGAGTTGTTCCACTCACTTACCGGGTTATACAACGCGGACCACTGTCCTGTAGCCATTTTCAGGAATCCATTCGATGTGTTGTTGCTGACGGCATCGTCGGTAGCGACCTCGGTATATTTCAGGCTGTTGGTGGGTAATTTAGAATATACGGTCATTAATAGGCCTTCGGCATACTCCGGATCCTTATACACTTGCTCGAAAGTGGTAAAATTCTCGTTTTCAGGTTCGAGTAGGTTCTCACACGAAACGCAATGTATTGATACAATCAATAAGATAATAAAATATATATTATTTTGTTTCATTTTGGTATTTTTTTAAAACTGCATTTTTAATCCAACGGAAAATGAACGGTAGTTTGGTTCAGATCCCACCCTCAGTTCTTTTATATCCCGGTATTTTGAAACGGTGAAAAGGCCGGATCCGTCTAAAAAACAACTGATGTTTTTCATTTGCAGCGTTTGTGCCAGGACTTTGGGAAATTCATAGGTCAATTGCGCCCGTTGCAACGTAAAATAGTCGTCTCTATACAGCCAAAAGGTAGAATTACGGAAATTATTCGTACTGGTCATCGTTGTCAGACGCGGATAAGTGGCCGTTGTTTTGGTTTCTTCCGTCCAACGGTTCAATATGTACTCCGAATATTTCTTATCTCCGTCCACCCAATAATAGTTCCCGTTTATATAAGAATCTGCCCCCTTGCGACCATTTCCTAAAGCGTAAAAAGATACATTTTTGTACGTCAGGCACAAGTGTAATCCATAAGAAAAAGGAGCCTGCCAACGGCCGATCTGAACCTCATCGTTGATGTTAATAACGCCGTCGTTGTTCTGATCCACATATTTAATATCCCCCGGCTTTACTGTGCCGAAAGTTTGGGTGGGACTGTTGCTGATCTCTTCTTCATCCATAAACAGCCCGGCTGCAACCAATCCGAAACGGGCGTCTACAGGGCGTCCCTGACGATATTGATACGCATCGGCATATATTTCGTCTCTTCTAATAACTTCCGACGTTGTGTACAATGCATTTGCCCCCAGTACAATCCGGAAATCCCCTAATTTGCGATTGAAAGTCAATCCGATTTCCGCACCTTTGTACGCATTTTTATCAAAATTGACATAAGGAATAAATTGTGAATAGAAAGTGGGGTATATGGTTTGTGCACGGGTAACCATGTCGTAATTCAAACTGGAAAAGATATTGGCTTCCAGCGCCAGCATCTGGTGGAAGAAACTCCCTTCAATCCCGATATTCAACTCTCTTCGTTTTTCAAACCCCATCACATTATTTTCACCCTGCACGGCAACGACGCCTTCGTTACCCCAGTTCAATTCATTCCATTGATAACCGGTGGATTTGGCATATCGGCCGATGTAATCGAAGAATCCCCCGATTCCTGCATCGTAATTGATGATACCCCCTGTCAATCGGAGTTTCAGGTAATCGATCGCTTTCACGGATGACATAAAATCCTCGGAACTAATCATCCAGGCAAGCCCGAAAGAGGGAGAGAATGCCCTTCTTGCTTTTGGGGGCAACTTCACGGAATTGACATAGGCACTGCTAAAATCAACCATATACTTCCTGTTATAAATATAGTTTAGCCTCAGTCCGAAGTTGGCATTTTTTTTACTTTGGTAATCTCCCATCATCTTATAGCTGTTGGCGAACCCCAAGAGCGAACCCGTGAATTGGTGCACCTCATTAAATATCCTGTTATAGTCGAGCAGGCCGTAAAAACCGAACCTTCTCTGATAATACGTGCCAGAAACGGACTGGGTTCCGGGACGCGAATCATTTCCGTATTTCACCAAAGCTACTATCGAATCTCCTGTCAAATTCCAGGTGGGCTCATAGACCGAATATTCATTGGCAACGCGTTGATCATAATTGGTGAAATAATCGAAACTGATATTGGTATGAAAAGCCAATCCGTTCAGGAAATCACTTAAATCAAAGTCGATCCGGTTGTTCAGTGAAAAGTTCCGTTGTATATTTTCACTGGTGCCACCCGAATAGCCGTCGGCAATGGGGTTTGTCAAATAGGATTGCGTGCCCCCCAGCAAGTAAATTTCTCCCACATCATTTTTTCGTGATTTCAGCAAAGGTTCTGTTGAAACAATATACTTAATGGGGAGGAGAGGGGAAAACAGGTTGGGCTTTAACGTAGCCGCATTACTCCAGTAATCACCCACAGGTTCCTTGTCGTTTGAAAATACCGCCACGGCATCTAAGGAGGCTTTGATAAAAGAATTAACATTTAAATCGACATTGCCCCTTAAATTGAATCTGTTCCTGCGGCCGTTTCTTCCTTCACCAAAATTCAACAGGCTTCCCGCATACTCCCATCCCATATTGGTATAATAGGTGGCGGTATTATTACCCCCTGAAAATTCAGCCATTCCTTTTGCAAAAGGTTTATAAGATTTCAGGTAGTCGTTGGAATAATAATCGATATCCGGATAACGATAAATGTTATGTCCTTTTCTGTAGTTTTCAATCACTCTTTTTTTATATAGCGGGGTTAAACCGTCGTTCACGCGGGCTTCATTATACAATGTCATATAATCGGCCGATGACAGGTATTTAGGCAGTTGCATGGGTAGTGAGACACCGTAATAGGCCGTAACATTTATTTTACTCTTATTGGGATTTCCTCTTTTGGTGGTAATTAAAACCACACCGTTTACCGCCTCGCTTCCGTATAACATTGCCGAATTGATGTCCTTTAACACGCTTATCTGCTCCACTTCCGCCAAGTTTATCGTCCAGATATCACGGGGCAATCCGTCAACAATAAATAAAGCATTCCCCAATCCGCGGATATTGTTATAGCCCAGCAAACCGGGTATGCGGCCCAAGAGGGCATCGGAAAGCCATTGGGTGTTATCGTATTTGATTATATCGTCGGCCACTAAAAAAGTAGCTGAACCTATTAGGTTGCCCTTTGGAATTCTTCCAAAAGCGATATTTACACTATCCCTTTTACTATATAAAGGAACATGAGGTTCCAACTGGAACAATTCCATTTCGGCAAATTCTCCCGCCTGAAAATAAACCGGCTCAAATGCGGGAGCTTTTATGGAGAGATCAGACTGATCCGGAACGGATATGGTGAACTTCCCCGAATCATCTGAAAAAGCGACCACCCATCCGTCATTTGCCGAGATCGTTGCTCCGCTTATGGGATTTCCGTTATTATCTTGAACAACAGCGTCAATTGTTATGTATTTGGTATGTTGCCTCCTTTGGGCAAAGCTTTTTCCTGTGGAACACAGCATTAAAAAAACCAATAAGGTAGATAGTATATCGTATTTTATTTTCATTTCGTGGAATTTTTAGGTTGTTAGTATTCGACTGCCCGTCTAAGTTACCAGCCCGGATTTTGAGGAAATTCGGGATATAAAGTGGTAAATTTCACCTGAAACGGCAACCAGTTGTGTTTCTTTTCAACCACCCTCGTGATCACAATCCTTTCTTGTAAATTGATTGGTTTCCCGTTCGGACCGCGGTCAAAATCAATGGCCGTTTTCTCCCTGTATTTCATCTCTCCATTCAAATTCCACCTACGTAAATCGTGAAATCGATGTGCTTCAAAAGCCAATTCCACTGCCCTTTCCCGAATAATTTCACCCATAAAGGCTTCTTTTGTTGAAGTATACCGGGCATCCAGATCCGGTAATTGTGCGCGGTTCCTGATTATATTCAACGCCTGTTCCGCAGTGAGGGAATAGTTGGGCGCTTTAGACGATGGGTTGCCATAACCTTGTAATACCGCCTCTGCGTACATCAGATAGATATCCGCCAATCGCAAATAAGGGATATAACATTGCCAACTTGCCCATTTATTATCCCAACTGTTGCATCCGATGGGACTGAACCTTTTATAGAAATACCCCGTCACACTGTTACCTACCGTGCTGCGGTATGAGCCGCCGTTGTATAATTCCGCGAATCGGACGCTGGCAGGAGGCGCTGTGCTATAAACCAGCTGGTCTCCGTCGATAATGATATCGGAATAAAAACGGGGTTCACGCCCTGTCCACGGATCGTTCGGATTATACCCCGAATGGGGGTCATCGATGGGCAAACCGTTGGCCATGGCATAGTTTTTAATAAAATTATGCGTAGGCACTTCTACATTTTTTTGCATTCCCCCGCCTAAAGCCACAGGAACCGTACCATTGACTGCAGACCATCTGGATCGAGAATATTCTAGAATTGCCGGATACATGATGACTTCGCTACCGCCGGGCAAAGTCCTGTTACTGGCTGACCAAACCCAAAAGTTATCTGTCCATGTGGCCCACGGCTGTAACTTATAAGCTCCCGTTTCGTCACAGAGCTTGAGGAGTTCGGAAAAAGCATCTGCCGCTTGTTGACAAAGTTCACTATCGAATACGGCTTTTCCCGTCGATTCTTCATTCATCATCGGGCTGGCCGCATACAATAAATCTTTACCCAGATAGCCCAATGCGTGGATCTTTGTGATCCGTTGGTGGTTATTGCCTAAAGTAGGCTTCCCTGCCACCGATTTATCCCAATCGACAGGTAACAGTTTCGCTGCCGCTTTTAAATCTTCTGCCGCTTTTAAAGCCGTCTCACGATATGACAACCGCGGCAAGCTTAAATCATCTGTGGCGACCAATACGGTATCAATATAGGGCAGACCTCCCCAATAACGCATCAGTTCGAAATGAAACCAACCCCGGAAAAAAAGGCACTGCCCTTTGATAAAATCCTTTTCTTCCTGCGTGGCATCCGTTAACAGGTCAAGTTTACTTAGTCCCAGATTGGCTTTCCGGATGCCGTACCAACACAAGGGCCATATTCTTTTACTCCTCGGTTCATTATCGGTATTGGCTGTTGTTCCGTAGAGCAAAGCGCTCTGATCCCAATAATTCCCCAAATCGAAAGAATAGGGATAGTTGTTCAGGGTTTCATCGGCAAAAAGATATAGATTCCAGGCTCCGGCTTTGTTGTAATCGGTAACACAATTGTACATCTCTTCTACAAATCCCTGAAAACTTGTAAAACTGCCGTAAACCTCTTTCTCCGTAATATTGGCTTCCGGTGATTTGTCCAGATAATCTTCACAGGAAGATATTATTAGCATCAATAGTAATGAATAGCTTATTTTATAGATTATGTGTTTCATAGGAAGTCTTTTAAAAATTAATATCAATACCCAAATTTATCCTTTTTACCGTTGGATAGGTGCCGTAGCTCGCAGATCCTCCTGCCCATGCGGCTTCCCTGTCATCGGGAAGTCTCGACCAGAAAAACAGGTTGTTCCCATTTAAATAAACTCTTAATGAAGATAATCCACTGTTTTTTAATAATTTATTTGCTTTGTCAAATGTGTAAGCGATTTCAACCGTTTTGAGCCGGATAAATGACGCATCATACAAGTAATAATCCCCGATGCTAAAGAGAGAAGTATTGTCTTTATTTCCAGTTTTCCATCTCGGCAGGAACGATGTAGCATTTTGATTGTCTTTTGACCAGTAATCCTGCACGTGAGAAAATACCACATTATCGTAAAGCAAAAAATTTAACAAAGGTACTGAGCGAGAAACGTTGTTCACACCATAAAATTGGGCCATGGCACTGAATCCCTTGTAATTCAATCCCAAAGAAAGGTTATAGGTGTTTTCCGGCACCTCGGGATAACCGTAGGGAACAACATCTTCCGAGTTTCGGATGTATCCGTCGGCATTGAAATCGAGAAGATTATAAAATCCGGGCATTTTCAGTAGGTCATTCGTCTCCATCGGCACACTGGCATACACCTCATCCCAATTGTTGTAAAACTCCGTTCTTAACAGGCTTCTGCTTTGGCCGATAGGGTATCCCTGGGCTTTCAAATAATCGGGTAACAAAAGCGGGTCGTCTTTAAAGATTACCTTGTTCCGGATATGGGTGAATGACAGCGTTGTCCAGAGATGAAAGTCGTTGCTGATTCTTTTGTTAAACTTGGTTTCAACCTCATACCCTGTAGAGTTTACCCGTCCGGAATTGGTAGTAGGCGGCGTGCCTCCATAAAAAGGGGGTACACTGCTTAAGTTACCCGCCAGTAGGATATCGGTTCTTTTCTCACTAAAATAGTCAATATCTATGGCCAGTAAATTATTGAAGATACCCAACTCAACACCGTAATTTTGTTTTTTCGCTTTTTCCCAGTGAATGTCGGAGTTGCCGATAGAAGCCTCCTTATACCATGTATAGGGACTTGCGCCTCTCGGCGATTGGTTTAACCGGGCAAAACCGCCGTAGGAATATTGGGAAGCGTACAGCCATCTTCCTCCACTTACCCTGTCATCCCCGACGTATCCCAAACTGTAGCGAAGTTTTAATTTATTGATCCACTGCGGTTTGAAAAACTTCTCGTTAGAAACATACCATCCGAGCGCCATGGACGGGAAGAAATCAAAACGGTATCCCGGCCCGAACTGCTCGGAACCGTTATATGCTCCGTTAAATTCCAAAAAGAACCGGGTGTCGTAATCGTAGGTGGCTCTCGATACCCAATCTTCCCGATAATGTTTAAACTCGTTTCCGGAAGCGTATTCTTCCCGTTTCATCACTCCCATAGCGCCTACGCTATGGAGTCCGAATTTACGCGCATAGTTGATTTGCAATTGATAAACCATTCTTCTGCTCAAAGCTCCGGAAGGTGCTTCATCGTAGAGTTCCCAAGGTTTCAATGCCCAGTCGAATTGATTGTATCCCAGGATCGGCAGGTTTTGGATATATTCGTTTGGATCCTGATCCGGCCCGGTATATAATTCCGAGTTCACATATTTTTCCGGGGTATTACTGTTCCAGTCCGTAGGACGGATATGGTTGGCCAAATCCCAAATGCCTCCGGTCGTGGAAAGGGTATTGTCGTAATAAAAAGAGGCCTTGGCAACCAACCCTTTGGTAATGAATTCGAGATTTTGCTCCACCTCAAAATCGGACAATAACGAAGTTGTACGGATTTGTTTCAATCCCTGGTTATAAACTACGGCTACCGGGTTTATTTTTCCCGTCAACAACGACCAGCCCCAACGACCGTCCGAATATTGCGGGAGATAAATGTCAGGCGGCATCCCGTAAACGGCTGCCCACATACTTCCATCATAGCCATAGTTTTTATTTTTCTGGCTGTAATAGCCGGACAGGTTCATTTTTAAAGTAGTTGAGCCGGTTATCTGAAAATCGAGGTTGCTTCTGAAATTAAACCGGTCAAAATCATAATTCGGGTCATAATTTTTAAAATTCTCATAATCTTTAAACATATCTCCTTCGTGCAGGTAGGAGAGGGAGCCGAAGTAACGGACCAGGTTGTTTCCACCAGACACATTCAACGTGGCTTTGTGTGAAAATCCGACATCTTTGAACATCGCTTTCTCCCAATCGACGTTGGGATATATTTCAACGTATTCGGGTGACTGGGGTAATTGATATCTTTTGGCTATTTCAAAAGGGATATAATCCTGCCAGGAAGGTTCGTTCAGTGAAACTTCCCGTTCAATGGCTTCGTTCCGGGTAAGGATAGCCTGGTAGGAATCCATTGTTTTCGGGACTTTGGATAACTGCATGGCCGTGGTATTGTAAGAAAAAGAGATATTGGGTTTTCCTCTTTCTCCTCTCTTGGTAGTTATTAAGATTACCCCGTTTGCGCCCTTTACGCCAAAAACCGCAGTGGCAGAGGCATCTTTCAATATGGATACATTTTGTACTTCATTGACATCCACATTGCTCATATCCCTTTCAACACCATCTACCAGGATCAAAGGCTGACCCCCGTTCCACGTGTTTTGACCGCGGATAAAAATGGATGTGGCGCTCGACCCGTCATTTGTGCCGCCCGGTTCTCCTGATGAGGTGATCGTGACCAAGCCGGGCAATTGTCCGCTCAGAGCCTCCCTTAAGTCGGCAACATTTCCCCTTCTTATCAACTCCTTGGATGATGCCTGGGAAATGGCACCCACCACACTCTCTTTTCGTTGTACACCGTATCCCACCGCAACAACTTCTTCAAGGCCTATGGTCTCTTCTTTCATTGTTATGTTGATCGTGGTTCTGTTTCCAACGGTGATCTCCTGCGATTGCATGCCGACAAACGAAAAAATGAGAACGGGAGTACCGGGAATATTGTGTAATATATAATTACCGTCAACATCGGTAGTAGTTCCCATTGATGTTCCTTTTACCACGATGGTTACTCCCGGTAGAGGTTCTCCGTGTTCGTCGATCACCTTTCCTCTTATTGTTTTTCCTTGCTGTTCCGGTTCAGCGATGGAAACTTCTTTTATGTCTGTTGTAATTGGTTTGGGATTCTTATATACCGAAACCTGTCGCCCTATCGTTTTATAAGCTAGGTCGGTGCCGGAGAAGATATTGTCCAGGATGGTTTGAATGCTCTCTTTCTTTGCCCGCAACGATATTTTTCGATTCAATTCTCTCGATGCTTCGTCAGTAATAAGAAAAACATAGTCGCTTGTCTTTTCGATTTCGGAAATCGCCTTTTTCATACTGACGTTGCTCAGTTCCAACGAAAGTTTTTTTTGCTGCGAAAAAACGTCTCCCGCGGTAATGGTAAAAAAGCAGAAAAAAAGCATTAAAAATGAAATCTTCATGATTTTTATGGTTCTGTTGCACTTTTTACATCTACTTTGGTCAGGTTTAAATTTTTCTTCCATACATTTGTAATGAATTTTTAGTTTAGGTAATTTATTTTCTGAGGATTATCCGTGAATTAAATTTTCACCCGATCGGGCGATGTGCCACCATTGCCCGATCTTTTTGTTCCTTTTCTTATTTATTCAAGTTATTGTTCAACATCCCACCATACACGGGTTGTGAAAGCATCAGCACCCATAGAAGTTATCGCTTCAGCAAGATTGGACGAATTGACGGAGTATTCACTCGAGGGATATCTGATTCTTCTCGGTATTTGTCCGTTTGATTCATTTCCGGTGTAGTTAACCGGAGTCAATACCGGATACCCGGTACGTCTCCAATTAGCATAGCTTTCGTAAAAATTCATCCAGGTCGCCAGCCAGTATTGCTCGCCGATCTGCTTGAGCCCGACGGAGGAATGGTATGGATTGGCCGCGAGGTATGCATTCACTGCGGCATCATTAACGGTCAACGACGGATCATATAGCGTGAACATTTGCATGGCTGCCTTTACTCCTTTATCATAATGAGACTTGGCATCGGTTACATTTCCCCAACCTCGTTCGGCTGCCTCAGCCAGCATCAACTCCACTTCCGCATAGGTCATATAGATCAATGGAGCTCCCAAATTAACTAAAATGGGGTTAACATCGCTATAGATGTTCAGGTCGAGACTCTCATCGGCACCAAGCCCTTCGAAAGCTTTTATCGTGATATGATCGTACCCGTTGGGCATGCCGTGATGAACCGTGTTTGCGCTACCCTTTTCAAACATTACATCTATCCGTGGGTCGTTCGTTGCGAGCATAAAATCTATAAGCGTCTTACTGATCTTTTCGCCCCAATCTGCTTCGTGAAAAGGCCAACTGTTTGGGTTTTGGTTATATTCCCGGCTACCGTTTTCATTGCGCGGAACAAATGCGATATCATCGTTTCCGGTCATCACTCCTCCTGCGACGGCTTTCTGAACCCACCCGGCGGCGTTAGTAGGATCTACCTTCGACATACGCATCCCCAGTCTCAACATCATGGAGTAACCGAGTTTTTTCCATTTGGCAATATCGCCGTTATAAATCAGATCTGATTCTCCCCAGGTCGGTTTGGACGCGTCAAAAGCGGCAGCAGCCTCTTCCAACTCATTCAGCATATCGGCGTAGATGCTCTGCTGGGTGTCGTACTTGGGCGTGTAATTCTGTTCCAAATACCCGAGCCCGGACTCGGAATAAGGCACATCACCGTAAAGATCCGTAATAACATGAAAAACAACTGCCCGCCAAATCCGTGCCATGGATAAATTGTTCACCATTTCCGGGTCATCTTCCATATTGTGAATAAGCATCGCCAATTCTTTGACAGCCTGAGGGTAAGACTCATCAAAGTAAGCAGAACAACATGTGTTGCTATACAGGTACTTGTCACCAACCCCATAATCCCCGGTCGACAGGTTGGCAAATTGCTGAACAAAAGTGCTGCACAAAAACAGATTAACACGTTTCGCCACATATTGTCTTCCGCCTGTTACTGTAAGAATATAACTAAACAAATAGCCATTATCCATTTGGGAGGAAGTTTTGGGATTCACGTTTAAATTTTTAAGATCTTCCGTGCATGCTGTTAGAAATATTGTACCGGTGACAAGTATGATAAAAATTCTTTTGAATCGTTTCATGATAATTTTTTAATTTGTGGCTGATTATCAATTAAAATTTAATACTCAGGTTTATGCCGAAACTTCTTGTCGAGGGCACGCCAAATCCTTCCAATCCCTGGGCATTGCCGGCAATATAAGTCGACTCCGGATCGATATTGGCTGTTTTACGCCATAGAAGCAGCAGATTTCGCCCCACAAGGGACACGTTCACACCGGTAAACGGCGTTTCACTCAGCAGCCTTGAAGGAAAATTATAGCCCAGTACCA
This sequence comes from Proteiniphilum sp. X52, assembly GCF_003712195.1. Taxonomy (GTDB): domain Bacteria; phylum Bacteroidota; class Bacteroidia; order Bacteroidales; family Dysgonomonadaceae; genus Proteiniphilum. The sequence continues at coordinate 21,655 of NZ_RDSD01000006.1, forward strand.
ATTGCCTCAGTTTGACAAACGATGCGTCCTGTACAAATTCTTCCGTTATCTGGAAAAGCCTGGCGTAATAAGTGCGGATATCTTCCGGGGCAATATGATAAGTGAACGGATTCCCCTCTTCGTTTACACCGGAAATATCCAGCCCCGATTCCCGGCCTTCCAATGTGTTTTTGTGGAATCCCCGGGTATAACCGTAAGCATCGCTTGCCGCATAAATATGTCCTCCGGCTTTCATGTCGATCAGAAAATCCATATAGAAATTCTTATATGTAAAAGAGTTGTTCAGGCCCATTGTCATTGGACTGATACCGGTACCCAGCGGATATAACTCCGTTGTCCTTACAGGTCGTCCCGATGCGTCATACACCCGTACTCCCTGATCGTTAGTCTTGAATTTATACCCGTAGATCTGGCTGTAAGGCTCTCCGACAATATTGGCCAGGAAAGCGCTCTGTGTCCGGCTTTCGGCCATGGTAAGCGTTTTTATGTCTCCGGACAGGCGGATCACTTTGTTTTTGTTGTAGGCAAAATTGAGAGAAGCATTCCATTCGAAGTTGCGCCGCCTTATAATGCCTGAATTGATCAACAACTCAATGCCCTTATTGGTGACTTCACCGACATTGACCCTGGCAGAAGAGTAGCCGGATGCCCTGGATATTGTGGCGGACAATATATCGTTTTCCGTCTTTTTGCTGTAATAGGTGAAATCTATACCCAGCCGGTTGTTAAACAGCCTCACGTCGTATCCCAATTCGTATTCCGTACTCTTATAAGGTTTTAAATCGGTATTCGGTACCGTTGATTGTGATATATAACCTGCCGGTTGCCCCTGGTATCCTCCTCCCAGCAAACTGTAGCTTAGCGAGGTCTGGTAGGGGCTGTCGACTCCGCCACCCACCTGCGCTAAGGATAACCGTAATTTGCCGAAAGTCATCCAGTGGGGCATTTTAAACGTATCGGAGAATATCCAGCTTAGACTTGCGGAAGGGTACAAAACGCTTTTACCGTCGAGCGTGGAAAACCAGTCCTGCCTACCGGTCACGTTCAGGAAAAGATAATCTTTGTATGAAATTTCCGCGGAACCCAGGAGGGAGTTAACACCGTAATTACTTACACTGCTACCATAGCCTTGATTGGCGATATTGGACACATCATGAAAGAAAGGGATGTTAAAATCATTTCCCCCAATACTCGCATAGTCGTACTTGTGGCGCATGTAATTGCCGCCAACAAATCCGCTGAATTTATAATTGTTAAATTCACGATCCCATCCCAACATGACATCGGCGTTTTCCTCGCTGATCACGAATCTTTCTTCGGTCATTTGACCCCGGGGTATGTAACCGGTTCCATAGGGAGTGAGATAGGTTCTCGAATAATGATACCAGTCTCTCCCGATACGGCCCTGGAGATAGAGCCAGTCGGTGAAATCGTATTTTAAAACCATTGAGCCGATAATCCTGTTCCTTTTGCTGCTGCGCCTGTATTGATAGGCAACCCAATAGGGATTGTTCACATATACGTTCCCGTTGAACTGCAGTTCCGTTCCCTCTTCGTTTGCTCCGAATTTATCGGTTGTTCCCTTCAGTGTTTCGACATCGATACTGGGGGGTAGGGAAAAAAGCGTGTAGTTTACATTTCCGGGCGAATCCGATATTTCACTCCGGTGGCTTACGTTCTCGATGATGTAATCGACCTTTGCCGACGCGCTGAATTTTTTCCCATACTGCCCGTTCGCGTTTAGGCTGAAGTTCTTTCGGTCCATATTATTCTCCGGAACGATCCCCTTGTTTTCAAGGTCGGAAACGGTAAAACGAAACGCGTGCATCTCGTTTCCTCCGGTCAGGGTTAAGGTGTTGGTCCAGGTGGAACCGGTACGATAGAATTTTTTCAAATTGTTGCCGACGTAGGAATACGGCCTGGATACACCGTCGAATTGGATGACACTACTTCCGTCCAGTTTTGCCCCATAACTGTAAAGTCCGTAATCCAATGCTTCCGTTTGACTGGTCGGTTTTGCTCCGTTAAATCCATGTCCGTACTCTTTCTGGTAATCCGTAAAATCAATCATATTTTCCAGTACGTAGTTTGTAGAGAACTCAATACCAATCCCTTTCCTTTTCTGTCCTTTTTTAGTGGTGATCAGGATAACCCCGTTGGATGCCCGTGAACCGTAAAGGGCGGCTGCGGCGTTTCCCTTTAATATGCTGATATTTTCTACATCTTCTGGATTCATCAAACTGGACGTGCCATCCCCCCAATCACTGCCTCCCCATGTTCCGGGAACCCCCAATTGGGTATTGTCGATGGGGATACCATCAATAACGTACAACGGCTGGTTACTGGCCGACAACGAGGTGTTTCCCCTGATAAGGATTTGGCTTGAACCCGAAGCTCCCGTAGCGATGTTGCTGACATTTACCCCCGCTACTTTTCCGGCCAATGCGTCGGCAATGTTGATTTCCCTTGCCTGGATTAAATCGCTTCCCGATACTTCTGTAACTGAATAACCGAGCGCTTTTTTTCTTTTTTCGATCCCGAAACCGGTTACCACCACCTCTTCAAGGGCCTTTACATCTTCCTGTAAAACAATGTTGAAGCTCCTTTTTCCTGCCGTGGAAATATCTTGCGACAAATACCCTATATATGAAATATGAAGGATCGCATTTTCTTCTACACTCAACGTAAAATTTCCGTCTATATCGGTTATGGTACCGTTAGCGGTACCCTTTTCCAAAATATTGGCTCCTATAACCGGTACTCCTTGCTCATCAGTAATCTTTCCGGTGACCGTTTTTTTTTGTTGTTCGATCTCCTCTTTTTTTATTTCATTTTTTTCTATCGCCTTCAGCGAGGCGCTTTTATACACCGATACCTGCCGCTCCACCACGGTATATCCCAACTCCCTGTCTTTCAGAAGTTTTTCCAGAATTGCGGGGATGGATTCTTTATTGGCATGGAGGCTGGTTTTCTTATTGAGTTCGAGTTGCGCCTCATCAGTAATAAGAGACACATCGTCGCTGGTTTTCTCAATTTCTGAGATAGCCTTTTTGATGGTGACGTTTCTCAAATCTAACGAACGTTGCGTTTGCTGGGGATGCACATTCTCCCCCGTTAAAGAAAACAGACAGAAAAAAAATAATAAAGTTAAAACCTTCATGATTTTTAGAGCTCTGTTGCATTTTTTGGATACAATCAGGCTAAATTCAAATTTTTCTTTCATACATTTGTAATGAATGTTAGTCTACATAATTAATTAAGCGTTAGTTGTAGATTAATTATCGTATGATCGGGCAATGTGGCAGCATTGTCCGATTTTCTTTTCATTCGGTACTTCTCTCATAGGCAATTATTTTTCTACATGTGTTTCAAATAATGCTTGCCGGAATAAGGAACAGTCTTTTTTTCAGAAGCATTTATTTTTTAGTGATATGGATGATATTGTTTTCTCTTTGGTAAACAGTGGATGAGAGTACGGAAACGGAGGCCATGACGCTGTCCAAGTTGTTCGAAAGGAACAGTTTCCCGGAACAGGTCTTATCGTTCAGCTTTATCTCCGGACTGCTTTCGAATTGAACATTGTAATATCTCCCTATTCTCTTCAGTATTTCAGACATAGGCGTTCCGTTAAATTCCAATATACCTCTTGTCCAACTGATATATTCCGATACATTTACAGATTCCTTTGTCATGTCATCTCTCGTAATCTCTATTTTCTCGTTGGGCAGCAATTCGGCCGTAAGCCTGCCGGCCGTTTCTATTTTTACTTTTCCTTCCACCAATACGACAGTTTTTCTACTGTCATCATGGTAAGCCGAAATATTAAAGGAAGTACCCTGTACATAAATATCCATATCATGTGCATGTACAATAAACGGGATTTCCGGATTATGTGCAACATTGATAAAGATCTCACCATTCACGCGTATTTCTCTCCTACTTCCCGTAAATTCTGAGGGAAAATCGAGTTGAGTCCCTGAATTCAACCAAACCTCTGTTCCGTCAGAAAGGGTCAGATTTGTTCGTTTACCGTAAGGAACGACCAATTTATTGAACTCTGCTGTAGCCAACAACAATTCTTTCCGGGAATCAGTACTATCCGTTACCAGTGCTTTTCCATCTCCGGTGAGACCAATATGGGATTTGGGGGCGATATTAATTGTCTTTCCTCCCGAAATAAGGTGTATTTCCTCTCCGGGAAGCGCTTCTCCGACAATAATCTCAGTTTCAGAGTTACTGTTCGGTCCGGGATCTTCTTTACGGGTAACAAATAAGACAGACAAGGCACCTATTACCAAAACTGCGACTGCCGAACTAATTCTCTTCACCAATCTACGTCTCTTATGCCTCTGTATATCTACCCAAACAGCCTGGTAAATATTCTTTTTATCCTTCTCCGATAATTGATCCCGATTAATTTTTACCGTATCAAACTGTATTACTGCTTCATGGAACACTTTTTTCAGATGCGGGTGTCCGATCTGAAAAGAGTTCCAATATTCATCTAATTCCTTCGTTTGAAAGAGCCTCCATCTAATAAAATCTTCGTCATGAAGGAAGTCATGAACATCTTGAAACAGCCGGTTTTTATTATCCTCTTTATTATTCACAGTACCCCTTTTTATAGGGATGACGGATCTCTTTTATTTTCGTGGACATAAATAAATAAAAATCAAAAAAATTAACATTTTCAAGAATAAAAAAGAAATAATTTTATCGATTATTCCATAGAAATATACTAATTATATAGTGGTTATGGAAATATTATCACTGCTTGCTGTTACAAAAACCGCTGAGACAAAAACAGCAGGAACAATATGCTTAGTCCTTCCGGAAAATCTTCCTGGGAAACTTGTTGCCGAAGTTTTTCCATCGTCCGGTACAATAATTTACGAGCTGATTCTTCACGAATATTAAGGATGTCTGCTATTTCCTTATGTTCCAGCCCTATCATATATTTCAGATAAACCACTTCACGTTGGTTGGCCGTGAGTCCATCCAGGAGCGAGGAGACTTTTTCCTTTAATATTTTTGCCTTTTCACTGTCTATTATATTGTCCAGCACGGTTACATTTACAGTAAAAGATTCGGTAATGACATCGAGGGTTTCCTCCCTTATATTTTTTCTGGATAGATCTATCAAACGGTATTTGAACGATTTAAAAATATAAGCGGTGATATTTTTTATATGGCTTAAATTGTTCCTGGATATATAGAGTTTATAGAATATGTCCTGTATGGCGTCTTTACACGTCTCCTTTTGAAAACCCAGGCTGATTCCATATGAATACAAATCATCCACATGGCTGTTATAAATAAGGGAGAAAGAGGGTTCATCTCCCTTTTCCACAAAGTTCCTCCAATTTAAATCAATAGAGACCATTCAATTATATATACCCCTGATTTTCTTTACTTGGTATTCAGAAACAAATTAACGTCATTTTTTCTTTGTGGGCAAATTTTTTAATTGTAAATGAAGAGTAACAAAAACCGTACCCGGTAAAAATACCGGATACGGAAACATGTTTTTTAGTTATGGGGAACCGCACGACAAGTTCTTCAGCATCTCTGCCCGATAGACTGACGAAATCGTTTTTTAGGTCAGTAATTCATATTTACCGAAATACCGGCATAATAGAGTGCGCCATAAAGGGGAGCATAGATAAACGCCGCGTCATCGAGGTGTTTCTCGTCCTGCATATAGCTGAATATGTTTTTTGCCCCGGCATAGAGATTGAATAGTCCGAAACGCCTGGAGACCCGGGCATTGAAGGTCATATAAGGATCCGTCTTTTTGATCTTTGACTTTGCAGCCGTCTCGCTGATATAATCGATATACATTTTGCCCTGATAGATGCCGTATAGTGTGAACATCCAACTCTTCGGCGAATATTCCAGTTTTATGCTTCCGCTGGTGGACGGAAAGCGGGGAATGTAGCGGCTGATATCTGCGTATTCGGTTTCCGCCCAGTCTCCCCTGTTGTTATTATACTTTCCGCTATTCAAAGCAAAGTCTGCCCCCACATTCAGATTCCTGAAGGGATTCACCATTACCATCAACTCGATTCCTTTTACCACCGCATCGTCGATATTTTCCCATTGGTAGGTATACCCCAGTTTCTTCACCTCGTCGTCGGCATCCGCAAAATCGATCTTATTTTTCAGGAAGGTATAAAACAGGTTGGCGCTGACCTGGAAATGGTGGCCGTAATAATCGGCGGAGAAATTGGCGCTGCGTGATGTCTCGGCTTTCAGTTCGGATGATTTCCACACACGGGGAGAGCCGCTGCACAGGTGCAGGTCTTCCGAAAACCCGTAAGGCGCCCTGAAGCCCGTGCCGGCATTCGCCCGTAGGGTAATCTGTCTTGTCAATTGGTATTTTAGCGCCAGACGGGGATTAAAGCTTGTTTCATTAAATTTCGTTTTCGGGAAATCGCTGTCGAACACTTTTCGGTCGGAAGTATATTCTTCACCCGACGAATGATGATCGACACGCACACCCGGTACGAGCGTCAATCTGGGTGACACATTCCATTCGTCCTGGATATAGGCTCCCATTTCACGGGCATGTTTATGGGCTATGGATTGATAAGCATTGCCATAGTATTCACTGGCCTTGTCCACTACGGTGTACATCCCGGTTTCATTAAGGTTTGTGGTATAGTATTGTGCTCCAAGGATCAGGTTATGATTTTCGAGTCTCGAGGTAAAGCTGAGGGTCGATACCCAGGTGTTCTCTCTGGCGATATAGGGACGCATATCCAGCACGTTCGGCGTTTCCCCGTCGTGTGTGCCCATGTAATCGTTCAGGAAAGAATCGTTGGTCGCTTCCCTGTTATGATTGATATAAGCGGTGTTGAACTGTAATTCGGAACGCTGCCCAAGTGGTTTCATGTAGTTCATTTCTCCCTCATAACGGTGGGTGGTGATATTTTCAGTGCCGTCGGTAAACGGGTTTTTATAATAATCGTTGGTAATGGTACCTCCGGCCCGCTTTTCATTAATACCTTTTCCCCGGAAAATAAGTTTATCGTCTTTAAAGAAAGGATTATCCAGATAAAGGCTGAATCCCATATTGTGCAATTTCGATTCCACACGGTCGGTTACCCCGTCTTTCTGTTTCACCTCTTGCCGGGTATCACCCTCGCCCGTTTCGTCAATCACGCCGTGGTCGACCTTCTGCGCATATACGTTCAGACCTATATTGCCTTTATCATTGCGCATGGAAGAAGAGATATTATAGGCGTTGGTGCCATAGTTCCCGAACTGGATGTCGGCCGAGATGGAGGGGATGGCCGACGGTTCGCGCGTAATAATATTGATAGCCCCGGCCACGGCGCTGCTCCCGTAAAGGGCGGAGCCCGCCCCTTTCACGATCTCGATCCGGTCCACATCGCCCGTTCCGATCTGCTCAAGCCCATACACACTGGCCAAACCGGAGTAGATCGGTTGTCCGTTTATCTGCACTTGAGTATGTTCGGCCCCCAGTCCCTGCATACGTACCATGGAGAAATTACAGAACTGACACTGGTTCTCCACCCTGAGACCCGGAATCGCTTCCAGCGCCTCAAAAATATTCTGGGCGTTCTTTGCCCTCAGCGACTGCGAAGTAACCACCTCGGTGCGGACAGGCACATTCTTCACGTAGTGGGGTGTACGCGTTCCGGTGACCACCACCTGTTCCAGGTTGAACATGTCTTCTTCCAGTTCAAAACGGATTTCGGTATTTTTTCCGGATTCAACCGTCACATTGACCTCCTGCGGTTTATACCCCACATATTGGGCCACAATGGTCTGTTTCCCTTCCGGAATATTTCTCACCACAAATGTACCGTCGGAACGGGAGGATGTTCCTTGTGATGTTCCTTTTACGAAAATGGTGACGGATGGTAACCCTTCTCCGTTTTTCTTATCCTGCACGTATCCCGAGAGCGTTCCCTCACTTTTTTGTGCTTGTGAAAAAGCGTCGGACACATACCACAGCATAAGTGACAATAAAAATAAATAGGTAGTTTTCATCCTGTTATGTTATTTACTATGTATAATACCTAAAAAAGCACGCAAAATTACCAGTAATTATAAATCGTATCAATACCCAATAGTTATAAATTTTCAGAAAAAAATAGTCATATTTGGTCATTGCTATATCTGATAGAATCATATTACTTTGCAAAACATTCTAAAATCAATAACGCAGCATGAACGTCATGGCATCCAAGAGAACAAATATATTGTCTTGTATCTTGGTTCATGACTCTTGGCTCTAAAATTTAATCGTATGAAGTCAATCGCCATTATTTACGGTTCAAGTACCGGTAACACCAAATACGCGGCTCAATTAGTCGCTGAAAAGCTGGCCGGTTATTCACCAGTCTTGAAAGATCTTGCCGACATCTCGTCTGAGGAGCTTCTGGAGCCCGATGTGCTTATTCTGGGTGCTTCCACTTGGAGCATAGGGGAATTGCAGGATGACTGGGACACATTCTTCCCGCAGATCGGCAAGCTTGATCTGAAGGGTAAGACCGTGGCCTTTTTCGGTCAAGGGGACGCGGAAGGGTATCCCGACACTTTTGTAAATGCGCTGGGTATCCTTTACGATGAGTTCGCCAAGACAGGCTGTACTTTTGTGGGAGAAGTATCCACAGAAGGATATGCGTTTGATGATTCCCACGCTCTCAGGAACGGCGTTTTCGTGGGATTACCGCTGGATGAGGATAACGAAAGCGACAAAACAGACAGCAGGGTTGAGGCTTGGGTGAATTCACTGAAACCGTATTTGGATTGATCTTTTTATGATGATGGTATTCGCCGGATATTCCGGTAAGAATCATAAGAAAAGATCGACGGACACAAGTCCCCATAAAGGACTCTTCTCTCTTTTAAATTATCAATCGTGTTCTACACTATCAAACAGTGGGTTGTCTATGCAACTCACTGTTTTTTTGATTCACATTTTGGTGTTCCAATGATTTCTCCGCAACAATTATTTTTGCCATGCCCGGTACACTACAGTAAAAACCGCGTAACAACAATTTGTCACACGGTTTTTTATTATCTGTCACGCAACTCATGCTGCGTTTCACACTGCTTATCGTATATGGTTTCGTATTACTTACTCCGCACTTTCGTGGCTGAAATAAATGCCATTGGCAAGTTGAATTGTTGATATTCCTGTTGTACTATTAGTATAAGTGGTCTTCGTTCCAATAACCGTCAGTTTGTCTCCCACTATAATGCCCTTGGCTGCTAACAAGCCTTTTCTAAAATCGCCGGTTGCACCATAACCCGGATAACAGCCGTACACGTAAATCTCACTGCCGCCGTCTTTCAAATAAAGATTACCGTAGTCCTGATTAGCAATTGATGTAATGGCACCTGTCACCATATAGTAATCTTTGCTGGAATCAGGTTTAGTCAGCACCTCGGCAATGGTAACAGCAGTTACAGGGATAACGCTCTCCAAAACGGCACCACCAACTTGAGGATTTCCATTATATGCGGCACGTCTGCCGACAATGGTGATGATGTCGCCCACTTTCAATCCTTTACTTTGGAAATCCTGAATACCATACACATACGCTTCACCAGAGAAATCCCTCAGGTATAAATTACCATAGGTAGCATGGGCAATACTGGTGATCACTCCTGTCAGACGATATTGCGTGTTACCAACCGCAGCCGCGAGAAATTCTGCCACAGTTGCTTTCACAATCGCACCTTTTTGACTGAGCGTTGTCTCTGTAGTATACTCTTTAGAACCATCCGTAGTACGGAATATGATGGTAGTGTTACGGTCTCCGCCGGTATTGGCAGCGGCTTTGAATTTCACAACAGCATTTGTTCCCGCCTGTTGGATAGACGAAATTGACAACCAGGATTCGGCATCTTCAGGAATTTCCACCGACACGCCTTGCCCTTTGCAGGTAAGGTATGCTGTGAACTCACCCCCTTCGAGAGGAAGCACCTCGTTTTCAACAGAATCAACTTTTACCAGTGATTTGTTGATATTGATCACCCTCACTTTTACCAACTCTATAACTGAACCATAGGTAAGTTTTGGTCCTTCAACAGTTACCTCGTCTCCCATTTCAAGACCAAGACTCAGGAAGTTTTTTTCCTCGTTATTCGCATCAAGCGTACCGTATATATACAAGGAACCGGTTTCATCCGTCAAATACCAGTTGCCATAGACAGTATTTGAAATTGCAGTGCAAACACCCGTAACACGGAAAGTTTTTCCATCGGGGCCGCCAATCACGTCAGCGACAGTGGCTTCGGTTACTCCCAGCAGACCTTGGATAATGTTAATTCTCTGCGTATTACCACCACAATTAAGTAAAACCTCCGCAGCCCGGCCATCTATGGTAGATGGAGCAGAAAATGTAAGTTCTGTCTCACCGGCGCTTCCGGTAGCTGAAGAGATCGTCAGCCATTTAACCGAATCTTTCTCGGTAATTACTTTCTTTGCCGTCCAGCTGTCCTGTGCCGTCACGGTAATGGTTGTAGAACCGCCTCCTTCAGGAATAGCCACGTATGACGACGATACCTGAATTTCTTTAAGCAACGTCACAGCCTCTTTATCGTCACAACTTGTCATCAGGGCAATTGTCGCGATGAATAATGGGAATAAGTATTTTAATTTCATATTGTCTTCACTTTTAATTAGTTGAACATATATTTGATACCAATTGAAGCATACCAGCACTGACCCAATGAATAGCTTGGTGTGAATGTTTTGGTATCGCCATTGATTGAAGCGGGTGTAGAGAATGTAGCCACACCGTCAGCATCCACACCTTCATATTTCAGGATACGCGCTTCCGAACCAATTGCCGGATTCAAATATTTAGCCACGCCCCAACTGGAATTGAACAGATTCATCACATTTTTGATATCAAAGCTCAGTTGCAGCTTATGTGTATCTCTACCTGCATTCACCACAAAATCATGCTTGTAGCTAAAGTCGACACGATGTACCCAGGGAGAGTAAACGCTATAAGCCTCTGCATATTTGCCTTGCCGGTTTTTCAAATAACTGTTGCCATGCACATAGTCCATAAAACGGGTTTTGTCGTCTTCCGACACAAAGCGGAATTGATTGTTTTCCACTTCAGCGTCAGTGGGGACATAGATTGCATCGTAATTGTAACCGTCACTATTGATATCGTTCACCATCATGTATGAGTAGTTTGCTCCACCACGCCATCCTTCATAGACAAAGCTATAGTGATTACCGCTCTTGTCGTGGGTAGTAAGCGAAGCCACAATACGGTCGGGTGTGGTGTATTGGGAATTGTGCAACTTGATGTGGTTGGGGCCTTCTACCGTAGGAACGTATGTAAATGCGGATTCAGCATTCGATCCGGGCATACCGGTCACATCTTTGGCAACCGTGTGTGTATAGGCAGCCATCACGCTGATCCATTCTGCCGGTTGGGCATTGAAAGTGATGTTGCCTGACCAGCCATAACCACGGCTTGTGTTTTCCAACATAAATGCCGCTTTGTTGACACGATAACCATCGGGATAAATCGGGCGGTTGTCCACACCGTTGAAACGGGCAAAACCACCTACTGAGGGGGTACTCCAGTCAGACATACAAACACCGTTGATGGTTTTGTTGAAGATCCCTTCCACCGTAAAGGAGGAGGGAAAAGGTGTGGGTAATGCATAGTCAAGAGCAAGCGACGTTTTCCATACCTGTGGCATTTTGAAGTTTTGATCTACAGCCGCAATAGCTGAAGGAACGGTTCCGTCTTCGGGTGATATGGCCATAGGATAACCCAACGAGGCCAGTTTGTCATAAAGAGCGGCAATAGTGGCTTTACCGTTGGCATCGGTTACCAGGCCGCCGGCAAATGTATTCATTGAGAAACCTCTCCTTGCAGCTTCCGCGGCATTTATTTGTGCCTGATATTGCACCATTCCGCTGTTGGTAGGCATATTGGTGAAGAATACAAGCGGCAAATTACCTGAGAAAAGACCGGTACCGCCACGCACTTTCAGGCTCTTGTCCCCAAAAGTATCCCATACAAACCCTACACGGGGAGAGAATATGAGACTTGCTGAAGGCCATTTACCGGTGTCGATATGACGGCCAAAATAATCTATATCGTAGATCGCTTTGTTTGTCATCAAGTCAGCATTGTTGAAGAAAAGTCCATCAATACGAAGGCCGTATGAAAGTTTGAATTTTTCGCTGATACTCCAATCGTCTTGTGCATATACTCCAATTTTGTTACTTCTCACCCGAGCCACAGGATTTTTTTCTCCGTCATAACCATACGTCAGGTTCACAATTTCAGGTACCCCCCCGTTTAAAAAGTCGTCAAGACTTCTGTAGCGATAATATCCGGTACCGTTACGCATATAAGCATTATCTGCCATCTTGTATTCATATGCGACACCTCCCACGACTTTGTGGTTGCCCAGGTAATAGGTCAATTCATCCTTGATGTTCAGTACATTGTTGTGGACACCGTTATTCCAGGTAAAAAGCTCATACCCCAAAGAGATATAGGACTGATCATCTTTCAAAATGTCGATGAACGGGAATTCTGCAGAATTCGTCCCGCGAATATCGTCCAATTTTGAGAATGTTGCCAGGAACTGGTTGGAAAGGTTGTCTGACAACCGGCTGTTCAGGTCGAACGAGAATGAATGCACGAGGTTGTCCATTGAATACATCGAATTTGCAAATGACATTGAGGCTTGTGACATTCTGGCCTCCGACATACGTGTACCCCCATCCATTGAAGTGGCATTGGGAGATCTCCATGAAACATTTTTTGTATAGTTATAACGCAAAGCCAGACGATGTTTGTTTGTGATATTCCAATCCAAACGGGCAAGAAGTTTGCGATTACTCTCATCTGCCGGGAAGTTCGTGTAAGATCCCGTTTCATATCCATATTCACTTCGCACAAAATCAGAAACCCTCTTGAGGTCGCTTTCTGTTGTACGGGAGATATAATTGTCAGGATCGGCCACACCATTCGCGGAAGGTTTCCAACGATTGGCTATAGTGGGTATTTTAGCCATTTCAGCGTTGACGAAGAAGAACAATTTGCTTTTGATAATGGGACCACCTATGGTGAAACCGTAGGCGGTATTACGGTCCTTTTCACGCACGTCTTTTTCGACCAGTTGACCCCTAACGGCATTACCGCGCATATTTTCATTTCTATGAAAAACGTAAGCGCTGGCTTTAAAGGTATTTGTACCCGATTTTGTAATAGCGTTTACGCCACCACCAATAAAGTTTGTCTGACGGACATCGTATGGCGCGATAACGACTTGCAATTCTTCGATCGCTTCAAGGGAGATGGGGTTACCTCCACCAGGCAGAGCGGCACTCAAACCAAAGTTATTGTTGAAATTAGCTCCATCCACAGTAAAGTTTGCCGTACGACCATCTGTACCGGCAAAGCTCATACCATTGCCTCCATAAGGTGAAAGGCGGGTAACATCCATAATACTACGGCTTACCGTAGGCAAATTAACTATCTGGCTGTTTGTGATATTCGTCACTGCTCCGGTTTTCTCATTGGAGAATTTTGTGCGGGTTGCCGTTACCACAACTTCGTCCAATGATGTTGCTTCTTCGGAGAGTAGGGCATTCAACACATAGTTTTCACCCAGGCTCAACGTAATGTTGTCTGTGGCGTGAGTTCCATATCCAATGTAAGAAATTTCCACGGAATAAGGTCCACCCACACGCATGCCGTTTAGGTTGTAGCGGCCCTCCATATTGGTAATCGTCCCGTAAGTCGTTCCTGAAGGTTGATGTGTGGCAATCACCGTCGCACCGATCACGGCCCCGTCAGCATCTGTGACACGTCCGCTCATACTGGAGGTAGTCACCTGGGCCTGCATCACAGTAGCAATCATTAAAGTAAGAGCTACAGCTAAAAACTTCAATTTCTTTACCATAAATTCAATCTTTTAATTGTCAATCGTATTTTTAATTAAACTAAATGTCATAGCCTATATATTGCGCAAAAGTACGATAATTTTATCTAAAAACTGTTACATTTTTGTTACTTTATTTATCTTTTTTCAGGTTGGATCAGAATTAAAATTATCCAGTTAAAACAATGTAAAAAGAGACATAAGGAAGTAAGAATTGGCACAAAAGCACTCTTTAAATATTTCTATGACAAAAAACAAGGCGGATAACCTCCAATTTTCATTTTCGGTCATCCGCCTTCATAGCGTATCAATATAATCTATTCCGAGATTACATCATGCCGCCCATTCCGCCTCCGCCCATCGGCATCTGCGGTGCAGGGTTCTCTTCTTTTTTATCGGTGATCACACATTCGGTTGTGAGGAACATGCCGGCGATGGAAGCCGCATTTTCCAGAGCGACACGGGTCACTTTCGCCGGGTCGATCACACCCGTCTCGTAGAGATTCTCATATTGGTCGGTGCGGGCATTGTAACCGAAATCGACTTTACCCTCACGCACTTTCTGCACAACCACGGCACCTTCTTTTCCGGCATTCGACACTATCTGACGCAGCGGCTCCTCGATAGCACGTTTCACGATCTCGATACCGGTGGTTTCATCTTCGTTCTCACCTTTGAGGCCTTCGAGGGTCTCAATAGCACGCACATAAGCCACACCACCTCCGGGAACGGTTCCTTCTTCCACGGCAGCACGGGTAGCTGACAAGGCATCCTGCACACGGTCTTTCTTCTCTTTCATCTCCACTTCAGAAGGCGCACCCACGTAAAGCACCGCCACACCGCCGGCCAGTTTAGCCAGGCGTTCCTGCAGTTTTTCACGATCGTAATCGGATGTGGTCTTCTCGATCTGCGCGCGGATCTGCCCGATACGGTTGTTGATGGCTTCTTTTTCGCCCACACCGTTGACAATGGTAGTGGTATCTTTGTCGATAGTCACTTTTTCAGCGCTACCCAGCATATCGAGCGAAGCATTTTCCAAAGTAAGACCTTTTTCTTCGGAGATCACCACGCCACCGGTGAGGATGGCAATGTCTTCCAACATCTCTTTTCTGCGGTCTCCAAATCCGGGTGCTTTTACCGCAGCCACCTTCAATGATCCGCGCAGGCGGTTTACCACCAATGTAGTAAGCGCTTCCGAGTCGATATCTTCGGCGATGATCAACAGCGGTTTTCCGGTTTGGATCCCTTTTTCCAGAATGGGAAGAAGGTCCTTGATGGCAGAGATCTTTTTGTCATGGATAAGGATCAGTGGATTTTCGAAATCTACCTCCATCGCTTCGGTGTCGGTCACAAAATAGGGGGAGATATATCCGCGGTCGAACTGCATGCCTTCCACCACGTCTACATAAGTGTCGGTACCTTTCGACTCTTCCACGGTGATCACGCCTTCTTTGCTTACTTTCTGCATGGCTTCGGCAATCAGTTTACCGATGGTTTCATCACCGTTCGCGGAAATTTTGGCAACGTTCTCGATTTTCTTCAGGTCATTCCCTACTTCAACGGCCTGGCTTTTCAGGTTTTCCACCACAGTAGCGACAGCTTTGTCAATACCACGTTTCAGGTCCATAGGATTAGCGCCTGCAGTCACGTTTTTGAGTCCCACACCGATAATGGATTGTGCCAGCACGGTAGCGGTGGTCGTTCCGTCTCCGGCATCGTCGTTGGTTTTAGACGCGACCTCTTTCACCAACTGTGCTCCCATGTTCTGGAAAGCATCTTCCAATTCGATCTCTTTTGCCACGGTCACACCGTCTTTGGTGATTTGGGGCGCGCCGTATTTTTTGTCGAGAATGACGTTACGGCCTTTGGGCCCCAATGTTACTTTAACGGCATCTGCCAATGCGTCCACGCCTTTTTTCAGAAGGTCACGCGCATCCATTTCAAATTTAATTTCTTTAGCCATTTTATTTCGATTATTTGTTGTTGGTTTTAATTAGATTGATTTAGATTGATTCAGATTGGTTCAGACTAATGCAATTAAAATTTCTCAATTTCTCCATTCAATTTCCTCAATCCCTGCTTCAATCTTTTTATTTATCCGATGATTGCTAAAATGTCAGACTGACGCATAATCAGGTATTGTACTCCATCGATTTCAATTTCAGTGCCTGCATATTTTCCATAAAGCACTTTGTCGCCTTGTTTGACGACCATCTCTTCGTCTTTTGTACCTTTTCCCACAGCTACCACTTCACCTTTCAGCGGTTTTTCCTTTGCCGTATCGGGGATGATGATTCCACTCACTGTCTTTTCTTCTGCAGCTGCCGGTTTTACCAGCACTCTGTCTGCCAATGGTTTAATGTTCATACTACTAAAATTGATGTTAATATAATTAATGTTAGTTATCTAATTGACATTACCTCCACAGCGAATTCTGTGCCAAATTTATTCAAATCCCTTTTCTGCCAAAAAAAACATTGACAGGAAGGGAAACTGACAAATTTCCTGCCAAAATTTCAGTCCTCCTCCCATGCAAAAATGCAGGAATGAAAAACCCTTTCACCAAAGTGAGAATATTTCGAGCGTTTCTTGTACCTTTGCAGGGTTATATCAGGTGAAAAATTGGGAAAGAAGAAGAAACAAAAGTTTCAACGCATTTTTTGAGCGGAAAAAACATTGTGAAATGCTTTATTTTAAAGAAAATGAAAAAAATATTCCTATTTCTATTTATTGTCATAGTATTTACCGTACAGGGACAGCCTTACACGCGTATCGTGTCGCTGGCGCCCTCATTTACACAGAGTATCTATTATCTGGAAGCGCAGGACAATCTTATAGGATGTACAAGCTATTGCATGGCAGCGAAGGAAGATAACAAGGAGATCGTATCTTCAGCAGTAAAAGCGAACGTGGAAAAGATCATCAGCCTGAAACCCGACTTGGTACTGGCTTCCGGCTTGACCAATCCAAAAGATATAGAATTACTGAAGAAGATGGGGATAAAAGTAGAGATCATCCCCACTCCTCAATCTTTCCGGGAAATATGTAACCAGTTTATCCAGATGGGTAAGTTGGTCGGCAAAACCGAAAAAGCCAATACGCTGATAAAAGAAAGCGAACGTAGCATCCAGCAAATAACAGAAAAGAACAAAAACAAAACTACGCGGAAGATGTTTTTCCAAATCGGAGCCAATCCGCTGTTTGCCGTCACGTCCAATACATTCATGGATGACTATATGACGTTCCTCGGCATCGAAAATATCTCAAAAAAACTGACACAAGGCGCTGTCACGCGGGAATTCGTTATCGCTAATAATCCCGATTATATTTTCATTGCCACCATGGGTATCGTAGGAGAAGAAGAACTGAAAGCATGGAGCAGGTATTCCAGTCTCAAAGCAGCCCGGAATAAACAAATATATATCATCGAGTCCGACATAGCCTGCCAGCCGACTCCAATCACTTTTGCACAGACAATCGTGTTGATGGATCAGTTGATGTCGAGAACCGGGAACTGAGAACCGGGAACTGAGAACCGGGAACTGGGAACTGAGAACTGAGAACTGGGAACTGGGAACTGGAAACTGGGAACTAAGAACTGAGAACTAAGAACTGAGAACTAAGAACTGAGAACTAAGATAGATTCATCTATGAAAAATTTAGGGTTAATACATATATATACCGGTGACGGGAAGGGCAAGACAACCTCGGCTGTGGGATTGGCTGCACGTGCTTTGGGTAGTGGATTCAAAGTCTGCTACTGCTCGTTTCACAAACGTCCCGAAAAATATGGCTATGCTGAAATGGAAAGCCTCAAAAAACTTGGCGCGACAGTTTTAAACTTTGCCAAAGGGCATCCCCATCTGGATAAAAGCATCGACGAAGATCAAATCAAGAACGAAGTTCCGGAAGCTATCCAAACGATTAGAGAGATATTGACCACGGAACATTATGATCTGCTTATCTTGGACGAAATACTTATTTCCGTCCGAGATCAATACCTAGACGAATCCATATTACTCGATTTTATAAAATCCAAACCGGCCAATATGGAACTCGTAATGACAGGCAGGGCCGCCACAGATAACGTGATGGAACTGGCTGATTACGTCACGTTCTGTAAAAAGCTGAAACATCCTTACGACCGGAAAATACGTAGTCGGAAAGGGATTGAGTATTGAACGCCGACAGAATTCTTTCCGAAATATCTGTTAAGCAACCAAGGAATGGGACAAAAACAATGGATCTGGGGTTTATATGTCCTGCTACTTCTGGCAGGGCTCATAGTCGCATCCATCCTGTCGCTGGGAATGGGTGAAATTTCAATACGAATCGGCGACCTGCCGCGTATTTTTTCCGAAAAGGAGAGTATGGAATACGGCGTATTGGCCTACATCCGTATCCCCCGCACATTACTTGGCCTGGCCATCGGCGGGAGCCTCAGCCTGGCCGGAGCCATATTACAGGGGATTTACCGGAATCCTTTGGTGGAACCATATACGCTTGGGATCTCAGGCGGCGCCTCGTTGGGTATCACCTTTGCCATTGTGTCCGGACTTCATCTGCTCAATATCCTGTTCCTGCCGTTGGCCGGATTTATCGGCTCTTTTGCGACCATCTTCCTTGTATATACCCTCAGCCTTGGAAGAGGCGGACTCAGTGTCAACCGGATGTTACTGATCGGTGTGATGATCAGCTTTATCGCTTCTTCACTAATGATGTTTCTCATGTCCATCACTTCCACCGACAATATCCATGGTATTGTTTTCTGGATGATGGGGTCGCTCAACGAAACGAACAGCACTATGATCACGGTGATGATTGCCCTTTCTCTCTTCTGCCTGATCGTTTCATACCTGTTCGTAATGCCGCTCAATGCACTTCGACTGGGAGAGGAAAAAGCCAGGCACCTCGGATTTAATGCAAACAGTGTGATCCGTATCCTGTTCATCATCACGTCACTGCTTACCGGGGCATGCATTGCCGTGGCAGGGGTCATCGGATTCGTGGGACTGGTGATCCCGCACATCGTACGCCTATGGGTAGGTACCGATTATCGCATACTGCTCATCTCCTCTTTTCTGAGCGGCGGCATATTCCTGATCCTGTGTGATGTGATTGCACGTACTATCATCTCGCCCAATGAGCTGCCTATCGGAGTAATTACCGGCATTGTCGGCGGCGCGGCCTTTATCGTTTTATTGAGTAACTCAAGACGGAAAGAAATCAGACGATATGATGATTAATTGACGTGATGATGTGATGATTGAAAAAAAGATTGAAGAAGATAGATGAAGATTGAAGGAGATTGAAGAATTTATGTGAATTCTTTCTTACTTCTTTAATTTTTCACTTTTCACTTTTCATTTTTCATTTTTCACTCTTAATTTTTCACTCTTAATTTTTCATTTTTCACTTTTAATTCATAACTCATAATTAATAGAATGCCTCCTTTCCTCGACATACAAAACCTCTCCTGCGGATATAGCAGCGGTTTCAGGATACACGACATCAACCTGTCGCTCACCGAAGGGTCGTTTGCGGGTATCATCGGTCCCAACGGATCCGGGAAAACCACCTTGTTCAGGGGGATCTCCGGAGCATTGCCTTTAAAGGAGGGGTATATCCAGCTTGAGGGAACCGATCTGTCGAGACTTACATGGAGGGAGAAAGCGCGAAAGCTCGCCATCGTCTCCCAATTCTCCGAAACGGCAGAACTATCTGTAGAGGAATATGTGCTGATGGGAAGACTACCCTATCGTCAACCATTCCAGTTCTTCGACAGGAAAGAAGATATCGAGATAGCGCATCACTACATGCATTTGACCAACACCTATCGCCTGCGCAACAAGTCAATGACAGAATTGAGCGGCGGTGAGCGACAAATGGCCAATATTGCTTGTGCCCTTTCGCAACACCCCCGCCTGTTACTCCTGGATGAACCCACATCACACCTCGACATCACCCATCAGATGCAATTCATGAACCTGATCCAAAGGCTGAACGAAGAGATGAAATTAAGCGTGATGATGATCATACACGACCTCTCCCTTGCCGCCGAATATTGCGACTTCCTGCTGATGATGAAAAACGGGACAACCTTTTGCCAGGGAGCCCCCGAAGAGGTGATGACCTATGAACATATCGAAAATGTGTACAACACGGTGGTGATCGTGAAAACCAATCCCATATCCGGCAAACCGGTAGTCTTTCCCGTTTCCGAACAGAGGTTACGCAATGGAAAAAAATAAATTATTCCACCAAACAAACCGATCTCCGAATAAACTCTTCAATATTTCATTTCCAAATTCCAAATAAAAACAGTACTTTTGCACCGCTTTTCGGGTATAAAGGAATTCGGTAGTTTGCCTGTACGCAAAGAAGCCGAAGCTGTACCCGCAGCCGTATGTTCTCTATGGCTAGACTATTCCAGATGTTTTGGAAATAGTTTCGCTGACAAGGTTCTCCGACGCGGAAAACGCGAAAGTCACTGTCCCGGTAATCGGGGTGGGAAGGCAACGGATAACCGGGAACGAGCCGGAAGACCTGCCTGAAAGCATCAACCATCCAAGCTTTCGGGATAAAAGCAGCGTTGAGACTATTTCCGATTTCCCCTATTTCCCACCAATCGGAATTTCACAACACACTCTCCCTTGAAAGTTTATGGTTCAAACAAATGTTTAACTGTAAATTTTTTCAACAATGAACAAGAAATTTTTATCGGGCATCATTGCCCTGTTTTTTGCAGGCACTTGCCTCTATGCGCAGGATTCCGCCGAACAGTCCTATGACCTGGACGAAGTGGTGGTCACCGCCACCCGTATGGGGCTTCCATTAAAGAGCGTCCCTCAGAAAGTAGAGATCATCGACAGTAAAAAAATAGCCACCGTACAGGCCGACAATGCTGCCGACCTATTGAAACGGACGGTAAACCTCGATATCATACAATATCCGGGAGCCTCCTCGGCCGTGGGTATGCGCGGCTTCGCACCTTCCGCCCACAATCGCAATTACACGTTGGTACTGATTGACGGCAAACCGGCCGGGACAACCAACCTGACATCCATACCAACCGATTTTATCGAGATGGTAGAAGTAGTGAAAGGACCCTACTCAGTGCTCTATGGATCGGACGCAATGGGTGGCGTGATCAATATCATCACACGCAAACCCGGTGATAGCCGGACTGGCAATATCAGCCTCAGCGCCGGAAACTTCGGGCAGACCAACTTCAACGGATACGCATCGGGAGGCGTTTCCGATAACGTTTCTTTAGCACTCGGCTTTTCGAGGAAAGCACAGGATAAAGATTATCGTATCGGGAAAAAGAATCTGATTTCTTTGTCGGAAAAAGAGGAATTGATCCTCGACAAAAAATCGTATGGCGACATCATGACCAACAGCCAATACCAGATCAACCAATTCATGGGGAAATTGAATGTCGGGTTCAATGACCTCTGGAGTGCCGATCTGTCAGGCATATTCGTCACTTCAAACGATATTGAAACGCCCGGCAATTACTGGCATTCATACGGTTTGAGCAAGAAAGATTTCGACCGTACCAATACAATGCTCGATATCCAACGGAAAACATTCAACAATACATTGCTTATCTCACCCTATTATTCCGTATACAACGAGAGCAATTACGACAACAATACGGAGGAGGGGTTTATCAACTCCAAAGAATCGGTCAAGCAGTATGGGTTAAAACTGAGTAATACGCACATCTGGGGCGACTTTCAACTGATCGGGGGGATCGACTTGGATGCGCTGAATGTTTCGTCCGAACGATTTTCGGATAAATTAACGCCTACAAATCCTTACCGTCCGGATCATAACAGCCTTGCCTCATCCGCATTTGTGCAGGGCGCGTATACTAAGGGAGATCTTTTTGTCAACGCAGGTATCCGCTATAACTACACGAAATTCACCCTCGAAGCCGATGATTTTCTGGGCAATGAAAAGAAGAGCACCGATTATTCCAACCTCAACCCTTCGGTGGGTATTAAATACTTCCTCACACCGATGCTGAATATCCATGCCAGTGCAGGAAACGCGTTTTACGTTCCGGACGCCTATAAAACAGCCGGGAGGTATCAGGTTGGAAACACACAATATAGAGGGAATGAAAACCTGAAAGCGGAAACATCCACCTCATTCGATTTCGGCATCAATATGTCTAATAATGAATGGCTTAACTTAGATGTGACCTATTTTCATGCGTTCTACAAGAATAAAATCGTGAATGATAAGAAGACCGATAAGGCAACCAACGAAAAGTATACTACTTATGCAAACGCCGATAAAGGCCGTATGAACGGTTTGGAGATCATGTTCTCTTCCGATATCGCCAAAGCGCATGGATCACGGTACAGCCTTGAGCTATATGCCGCTTTTACCCACCTGTTCAATAATAAGTTCGATGAAACAACGGATAAAGATACGCCCGCCCAAAAAACGCTGACCAAAGATATGTTATATGTCCGTCGTAACACCGGGAATTTCGGAATCACATTCGACACCCACAATGGTTTTGTAACCCGCCTGAATGCCCGCTATATCGGGAAACGGCTCGAAAACGACTGGATGGCATGGGATAATCTTCGCCCCGATATAAAACCGGAGGATTACTACATCAAAGGCGACTATGAAACAACCGATCAGGTTCTTCAGCATTCGGCACATCTGGTCTTTGATTATTCCGCTTACTATAATGTAACCCCGAAAGCACGTGTCGGGATATCAGTCTCCAACCTGCTCGATGAAAATTACACCGAAAAAGACGGATACAATATGCCGGGACGCAGTATTATGGGATCGTTCAGCTATTCGTTCTGAAATCAGAAATTGGGAACTGGGAACTGAGAACTTAGAACTTAGAACTTAGAACTTAGAACTGGGAACTAAGAACTGGGAAACCTGTTTTTGTTAGACAAGCCCAAGATTCCTTAATTTTGAGCGTATGCTAAAATCAACAGTTCGGTATTTTTTACTCAAAAGGACCTATAACTGATTGACTATCAGCGTCAAACAGGATCTCACCACAATTGATTGATTATGTGGTTATTAAATAAAAATTTACCGAACAATTAAGAATGAGCCAGAAAAAATATGGAAACAATGAAACAAAAATTAGCAACCATCTTTTTGGCAACTGCATTTGCGGTGGGCATATACGCCCAGGAGCAAAAGGTAACGCTAGAGATTGATTACGGCGGCAAGAAAGCCAACGAAACACACCAGATAAACTGGTTCGAAGGGATAACCGCAATGACCGCCCTACAATCTTGTGCTACAGTTGAATCTTATCCGGTAAAAGAGTATATCTTTGTAACTACCATTAACGGTATAAAAACCGAAAGGACCGTGATGGCATGGTATTACACCGTAAACGGACAGAGTACGGGTAAGTTGGCGTTCCGTTATAACGTAAAACCCGGCGATACCGTACGATGGGTCTACAAAACGGATGTTTGTTCAAAACCGGATACAGTAGAATAATGCGGGAGATCATTTTCATCACAGGGGGACAACGGTCGGGTAAAAGCCGGTTTGCCCAAGAGTTGGCGGAAGAGTATTCCGCCAACCCGTTATATCTGGCTACAGCCCGTCGCTGGGATGATGATTTCGAGCTGCGTATCCGCCGTCATCAGGCTGACCGGGGTGAGCAATGGGAAACCGTCGAGGAGGATAAACGGCTGAGTTCGCTCTCCCTTGCCGGACGGACGGTACTGCTCGACTGCATCACACTGTGGCTAACCAATATCTTTCACGATAACAGCTACAACCTCGATGCCGCACTGGAAGAGGCAAAGTCGGAATGGAACGGTTTCATTCAGCAGGATTTCCGGCTGATCGTCGTCAGCAACGAAATCGGAATGGGGCTTCATGCTCCCGATGAAGCTTCGCGCCATTTCACCGATCTGCAGGGATGGATCAACCAGCATATTGCCGCATCGGCCGATAAGGCATACGTTATGCTCTCGGGGATTCCTTGGCAACTGAAGTGAAGAAAGTGGAAAGAAGGAAAGGTTCTTAAGTGCTTAGCTTGGATGATAATTCCCCGAATTTACCCATTCTCAACTTCTTAGTTCTAAGTTCTTAGTTCTAAGTTCTAAGTTCCCAGTTCTTAGTTTCTAAGTTCTTAGTTCTAAATTCTTAGTTCTAAATTCTTAGTTCTAAATTCTTAGTTCTAAATTCTTAGTTCTAAATTCTAACTTCCCTGTTCTCAGTTCTAACTTCTTATTTCTTATTTCTTTTAGTAAAAAAATGAATATTGAAACCGCACTTCGTAGTAAGATCAACAGCCGCACAAAGCCGGTAGGTTCGCTCGGCAAACTTGAAGAGATTGCCTTTAAGATCGGCAGGATACAACAAACACTGACGCCCGAACTGCGTAATCCTGCCATACTGGTCTTCGCCGCCGATCATGGCATTGCCGACGAGGGGGTAAGCCCCTGTCCGAAAGAGATCACCCATCAGATGGTGATGAATTTCATCCACGGGGGCGCCGGGATCAATGTGTTCGCGCGCCAGCACGGTATCAACCTGAAAATTATCGATGCCGGTGTCGATTTCGATTTTCCGGCAGGATCAGGTGTCGTCGATGCCAAACTGGGCCGTGGCACCTGCAATATGTTATATCAACCGGCCATGAGCATAGAGACCTGCCGCATGGCGATGGAAAGAGGAGCGGAATTTGTCCGTCAGGAATTTGATCATGGCTGCAACGTGATCGGTTTCGGAGAAATGGGTATTGGAAACACCTCACCGGCATCATTACTGCTGCACAAATTCGCCGGCATTCCACTCGAAGAGTGCGTTGGACGCGGTGCCGGACATGACGAGGCAGGTGTCCGCCATAAATGCGATGTCCTTCGACGGGTGGCAGAAAAATATAATCCCGCTACGCCACTCGAAATACTGGCTACATTCGGAGGGTTCGAAATTGCGATGATGTGTGGAGGCGTACTTGAGGCGAAACGGTTGAACATGCTGATCATCGCCGACGGATTTATCGCCACTTCCGCCTTTCTTACCGCATATGAAATGCAGCCCGGTATCCTTGAAAATACGCTCTTCAGCCATTCGTCGGATGAGAAGGGCCATCTATTGATGCTTGAATATCTGCAAGGCGATCCAATCCTGCACCTCAACCTGCGTTTAGGCGAAGGCACCGGTGTCGCCCTGGCCTATCCTCTTGTCAGGTCGGCATTGATCTTTCTCAACGAAATGGCGGGTTTTGAGGAAGCCGGCGTACATGACGTAAGCAAAAAATAAGGGCAATGAAACAGCAACTCAACCTCTTTTTCCACGCACTCCTATTTTACAGCCGCATTCCGGCAGGTAAAATCGACTATTCGGAAGAAAATCTGACGAAAGCATTCCGTTATTTTCCATTGGTCGGCATTATTGTGGGTGCGCTAGGAGGTGGAGTTTTTTTGCTGTTCCAATGGATACTCCCGATACCGGTCGCCCTTGTGATAGCGATGACGGCCATAGTATTTCTCACGGGGGCGATTCACGAGGACGGTCTCTCTGATTTTTTCGACGGGTTTGGAGGGGGACGCGACAAGGAACGCATTCTCTCCATCATGAAAGAGAGCGCTATCGGCGCTTATGGCGTTATATCCCTTATCCTGTTGTTTCTGCTGAAATTCATGTTGTTGCTTTCCATCGGCCCATCCCATATCATGGTGGTGCTGATTGCAGCCCATGCTTCGAGCCGCATGATGCCGGTCTTCATGGTGAACAGCTCACGGTATGCCCGCACCGGAGATAGCAAAGCGATGCACACCCGCAGAAAAACAGATATGACCACTTTCCTGATCGCCCTTACGTTTGGTCTTGTTCCATTGAGTTTTATGCCCTGGCAAATCATAGTGATTGTCATTCCGCTATATGCAGTGATCATGATCGTGTTGAAAAAATATACCGAAAAAAAGATAGGCGGTTTTACCGGTGATGTGTTGGGTGCGTTGCAACAATTTTCGGAGCTCGCTTTCTATCTTGTTTGCATTATAATATATCCCATAAATCAATAGTTTGACATCTGTAATTTCAGACATACACATTTCTCTTTATACACTGGCGGAAGTTCTGCAATTGGTAATTGGTAATTGGTAATTGGTAATTGGTAATTCCTCATGAGACTCTATCTTGTCCGACATACACGCGTGGATGTGCCGTCAGGGATCTGTTACGGGCAGACCGATGTCCCATTGGCCGCTTCGTTCGAAACCGAATCGGAATCTGTCCGGTCGAAATTATCGAAGATACAGTTTGATGCTGTTTTCTGTAGTCCGCTGAGCCGATGCATGAAACTCGGTTCATTGCTGTCTTATCGCTTCCAAACCGACGACCGGTTGAAAGAACTGGACTTCGGCGAATGGGAAGGCCGGACCTGGGATACGATATTCGAATCGGAAACAGGGAAAAGGTGGTTTGGAGATTATCTGAATGAAACCTGTCCGAATGGGGAATCGTATAATGATATGCTCTGCCGTGTCCAGGGGTTTATCGACGACCTTCCAGATACCAGAGGGAATATACTGGTTATAACGCATGCGGGAGTGATCCGGGCATTCAAAATACTACTGGAAGACCATCCGGAGAACATGTCATCCGCTGAACGAATATTCCCCGCAAGAACAGGCGACACTTCACGGCATTCGCCACACAAAGTGTTCGACGAACCTATTGCTTACGGGCAGATTACAATCATAAAAAACCTCCCTAAAACGCAGAGCTGGTCATGAAGAAGAATTTAAAATCCCGCCTTTCAGTATTACACCTTCCGACATCATGCCTTTTAGCATCATACCTTTTGGTATCATACCCTTTGGTATTATATTTTTTCTTATCTTTGTCAAAATATTTGTTTGAATATGGAAAAACTCCCTTTTATTTTTGGCAAATCGACTGATGCGGCAAACTTTACCGATCGGGAAGAAGAGTCTGTTCGACTGGCTCTCAACTTTAAGTCGTTGACAAATACGACGATTATCTCGCCACGACGCTGGGGTAAAACATCTTTAGTCGAAGCTGTATCAAAAACAGTTATGGATGAAAGCAAAACAATAAAAGTGTGTCTGCTTGATATTTTCAATGTGCGTAGCGAAATAGATTTTTACGACTATTTCGCAAAAGAGATTCTCAAGACGACAGCAAGCCGTTGGGAAGAAATGGCGACTCATGCCAAGAATTTTTTGGCACAACTGTTACCGAAAATATCATTTTCACCTGATTCGCAAGCCGAAATTTCATTCGGCGTAAGTTGGGAAGCCTTACAGAAAAGTCCTGATGACATTCTTAACCTAGCCGAAAATATTGCAAAATCGAAAAACATACGTATTGTCGTATGTATCGACGAGTTCCAAGCCATAGGCGATTTTCCCGACAGCTTGGCTTTTCAGCGGAAGTTGCGTTCGCATTGGCAACACCACCACAGCGTGGCCTATTGTCTTTACGGCAGCAAACGCCACATGCTGCTCAATATTTTCTCCAACATTTCCATGCCATTCTACAAGTTTGGCGACATCATGTTTTTACAAAAAATCAACAATGCAGTGTGGGGGAAATTTATAAAAAAACGTTTTGAAGACAGTGGTAAAAAAATCGGGATCAAAACCGCCGAATATCTTGCGGCAAGGGTGGATAATCACAGTTACTACGTGCAGCAACTTGCGCAACAGGCTTGGCTGCGGACCACGGAAACCTGTACGAAAGAAATCATCGAGAATTCCTTGCAAAGCATTAAAAATCAACTAAGTTTACTCTTTATCGGACAAATCGAAGGACTTAGCGCGACACAGATCAATTTTCTGAAAGCCGTATTAGATGGCGAAAGCGCCTTTACTTCAAGGAAAGTATTACAAAACTACCGTTTGGGGACCTCGGGCAATCTCAAAAAAATAAAATCGGCACTTTCATCCAAGGAAATTATTGATATACAGGAAAAAAAAATAGAGATCTTAGACCCAATCTTTAAACTTTGGTTAAAAGAAGATTACTTTAGAAACTATTTAAATTTCTTTTGAAAGAAGTAAATAAAAAATAATTCTTTTGAATAGCGAAACAAATACGGACCGACCGGCCACATTCATGGAAAAATGAAGATAAAATGGTCGAAGTATTTAAGTTACAAGCATCAAAAACATCGTCAACGAATGAAGAAACTTCGGCCCATTATGTTTGTCGGCACCGGCTCCGATGTAGGAAAATCGGTGATCAACACCGGTTTCTGCCGTATATTCCTGCAGGATGGCCACTCCCCTGCCCCGTTCAAGGCGCAGAATATGTCGCTCAACAGCTATCCGACCGGCGACAATCTCGAAATAGGCCGCGCACAGGCTGTACAAGCGGAAGCGTGCCGAATCGACTGCACCGTAGAGATGAACCCGGTCTTGCTGAAACCGACCGGCAACTCTACCTCGCAAGTGGTACTCAACGGCAAGCCGGCCGGAAACAAGTCGGCACGGGAGTATTTCAACGAGACCGACCGGAATGCACTGTTCACAGAAGTGATGCGTTCGTTCGACAGGCTGGCCAGCCGCTATAATCCGATAGTGATTGAAGGGGCGGGCAGTATCTCGGAGATCAACCTCCGGGAGAAAGATATCGTGAACATGCGTGTGGCACTTCATACCCATGCTGCCACATTTCTGGTGGCCGATATCGATAAAGGGGGTGTGTTTGCCAGTGTGTACGGAACCCTTGAATTGCTTCCCGACGGCGAACGCGATGCCATCAAAGGGATCATCATCAATAAATTCAGGGGAGATATCGCACTGTTTGAAGAGGGTAAAAAGATACTGGAAGAGCTGACAGGAAAACCGGTAGTGGGCATCATTCCCTACTGTAAAGGACTTTTCATCGAACAAGAGGACGGGGTAGTTATCGAAAAAAAGAAAACGGCCTTGAAAGCCGGAAAAATCAATGTCGGAGTGGTATTGTTGAAACATTTGTCGAACTTTACCGATTTCAATATGCTGGAACTGATGCCGGACGTGAATCTTTTCTATTCGGACAATGCGGAAACATTGTCGCAGGCCGATATAATCATTATCCCTGGATCAAAAAACACGCTGTCGGACTTGAAAACACTGCGGGAAAAGGGCCTTGACAGAGCCATCCTGGCGCATCACCGCAACGGAAGACCTTTGTACGGTATTTGCGGCGGTTACCAGATGATGGGTGAGGAGGTACGCGACCCGGATGGCGTGGAGGGCGATATCGCATCCCTACCCGGTTTGGGAATTCTTCCGGTCGTCACCACCCTTGCCGACGGTAAACAGACGCGACAATGCCGGTTTTCATTTATTGAAGGCGACATTTCAGGGGAAGGATACGAAATACATGCAGGATATACACCTTCCACTCGCCCGCTCTGTCGTATGGAAAACGGTGAAACCGACGGTTTTTTCCTGAACGACAATACCTGGGGGACCTATATCCACGGTATTTTCGATAATGCATCCGTCATTGAACAGGTGCTACGTCAGATAGATCCCGCCATCTCCGTTACCGTAGATTATAAAGCCCGCAAGGAAGAGGGATATGACCGGCTCGCCGATATGATCCGGGAAAATGTGGATATGGAGTATATTTACCGGTGTCTGCGGTAATAGGATGATATGCTTCAGACAATAAAGGAAAGTACCCTTTATGCGGATCGCACCTCCGGCAATAATTGGTAATTCGTGATTCGTGATTGGCAATTTGTAATTGGCAATTCGTAATTTGTAATTGGAAATTCGTAATTTGTAATTGGAAATTTGTAATTTGTAATTTGTAATTCGTGATTCGTGATTCGTAATTGGTATTAAAGGAATGCAAACAGGTCATGGTAACGACACATATAACTATCCTGGGGCTATAAGATGCGACTTCAGCTCCAATATTCCTTACCGGAACGCGTCGGAGACCATCGAGGGTTATCTGAAAAGCCGTATGGATACCATTCGTAATTATCCCGATCCGAACAGTCGTAAGTTAACATCCCAATTGGCCGATTTTCATGCTGTTTCTCCCGATAATATCCTTGTGACGAACGGTTCTGCCGAAGCGTTCTATTTGCTCGCGCACCTCTTTCAACACTGGGAAAGTGTGATCCCTTATCCTACTTTTTCAGAATATGAAGATGCCTGTCACGTTTACCGGCACAGGATTTCATTCATCCCGACAGAGTCTTTGCAAGAGTCCGTCCACTTTAGTGCCGACACGGTTTGGTTTGGCGTACCCAACAATCCCGATGGAAAAATTGTGAACAACGACATGATTTCCCGTTTTTGCAGCGAAAACCGCCACACCTTTTTTGTCGCGGATGCGGCGTATGACGAGCTATGCCCGCGAAACGAATCGGTGAAAGAGTTGCAAGGCAGATTCAGGAATCTGATCATCGTACATTCACTTACAAAAACATTCGGCATTCCCGGATTACGCCTGGGGTATATTGTTGCCGACCGACAGATAATCGACGCTATCCGGTCATTGCGTCCACCCTGGTCGGTAAACGCATTGGCCCTGGAGGCAGGAAGTTTTATTCTGGAGAACCGGGACAGGCTGTTGCCGGATGCCGCTTCACTTTGCGCCGAATCAGCACGGTTACAGCAAGAAATCGCCGCATTGCCGCAATTCGAAGTGACCGCTTCGCCATCCAATTTCTTTTTGGTGAAGATGAAAGAGCGAACAGCGGCAGAACTGAAATATTTCCTGGTCGACCATTTCGGCCTGTTGATCCGTGACGCGTCCAATTTCAGGGGATTGACTCCGCAATATTTTCGTATTTCGGTACAGGAGGAAGCATGGAACCGTCAGCTTATTGAAGCGCTGAATCTGTTTCACACAGGATAACGAGCGTGGATTGGGGAAGAGGATTTTCAAAGAGTTATTTATATCAGCAATTGTATTACTTTGTATCATTTTTTCACCACATATCAGGATTTTCTCATTCCGCTATTGGGCGGGTTATTGCTGGATGCGCTCATGGGTGATCCCCACCGTTTGCCGCACCCCATCCGTCTGTTCGGCAGCATGATAGCGTGGTGCGACAGGCAATTTAACCGGGGAAATCATCGAAAGAGAAATGGCGTGCTGGTCGCCTTGGGACTGGTATTGTCGGTCTTCGCTCTTTTATATGGTCTGGAACGGGCACTTTCTCCCTACCCCTCCTCCCTGCTCATCATCAACACTATTCTCTTTTTTTACGCGATCAGCAACCGGAGCCTGATCTGCGAAGCGATGAAAGTAGAAAAGCGGGTTATGAAAGGTGATATTCCGGCGGCACGAAACCAACTGGCCTGGATTGTGGGACGTGACACATCGCAACTTACAGCAAAACAGATCCGCATGGCAACACTCGAAACACTGGCCGAAAACCTAAGCGACGGAGTGATCGCTCCCCTGTTTTTCTATGTGCTCGGAGGAATTCCGTTGATGATGGCCTACAAGATGATCAATACCATGGATTCCATGATCGGATATAAAAATGAGAAGTACCGCGATTTCGGATGGTTCGCCGCCCGCATCCTCGATGACACGGCCAATTTTATTCCCGCGCGGCTCACTGCTTTATCAATGGTGTTACTACCACCCTCCCGGCGTGGATTCACCTTTATCCGAAAATATTCCAAATGCCACTCAAGCCCCAACTCCGGTTATCCGGAATCGGCGCTGGCCGGTATCCTCAACTGCCGATTGGGCGGTCCAAACCTATATCATGGCAAATTAGTGGAGAAACCCTATATAGGAGAGAACGACCGGGATCTCTCACACGCCGATGTGCGGCGGGCCTGTTTCATCAACCTACGGGTTACCTTGACAATGACGTTGATGATCATTCTGTTCCTTTACGGATTATACTACTTTTTGAGTTGCCCCACCATTTAATTGCAAACTTTTTAGTCACAAACCATTTAGTTTTATATTTTTCTTATACCTTTGCCATACATTATTTCTCCGCGCCGCTGGAGAAAAATATCTCGGATAGAGCCCGTTGCAAAAACGATTATGGCTAAAAACAAAACCATAAGAAAAGTATGTCAAAAAAGAAAAAAAGCAACCGAAGCGTATATTTGATGGTTTTATTGATCGTAATAGCCGGTCTTGCAGTATACTTTTTACAGCGATCCGGCAACGAACCGGAAATATCAACGCAATCCGAAGCGATAGACATTCCATTCCGCAAGCAGGGAGAATTGTTCTTCACCAGTCGGCAGAATGGCGACACACTGGCAATGATCGATATTGAAGTGGCCGATAACGACCAATTACGGGCACGCGGATTGATGTACCGGCGCAGCCTTCCGGAAAATGCGGGAATGTTGTTCATTCAAAGTATGGAAGAAATGCAGAGTTTCTGGATGAAAAACACTTACATCCCGTTGGATATCCTTTTTGTGAATAGGGACAAAGAGATCGTGACCATTCACGCGAATACCACCCCGTTAAAAGAGTGGAACTATGCGTCTACAAAACCCGCGATCTATGTAGTGGAGGTAAACGCGGGATTCACCAATCGGCACGGTATACGTACCGGAGACAGGATAGAATTCATCATCCCGGAATAACGTCCTCCCCGGTCTCCCATTCTTCCCTCTTCCCTCTTCCCTCTTCCCTCTTCACTCTTCATTCTTCATTCTTCACTCTCATTCTTCCCTTTGTTTTTCACATATTTCTCCAACCACCGATCCTGCTCCCACAAGAGGTGGAGTACGTTTTCCCGGGCAGCATATCCGTGGCTTTCCTTGGGCAGGATCACCAGGCGGACAGGGGCGCCAAAACTTTTCAAAGCCTGGAAATAGCGTTCGCTCTGCATCGTATGCGTGCCTGAATTGTTGTCGCTCTCCCCATGGGTAAGCAATAGGGGTGTTTTCATCTTATCGGCATGCATAAAAGGCGACATGGCATTATAGGTCTCTGAGGCAATCCAGTAACTGCGCTCTTCCGCCTGAAAGCCGAAGGGTGTAAGCGAACGATTGTACGCTCCGCTACGGGCGATACCCGCGGCAAAGAGATCGGAATGGGTCAGCAGATTTGCGGTCATAAACGCGCCATAGGAATGTCCCCCTACAGCGACCCGCTCCCGGTCGATATATCCCAGTGCATCCACGGCATCTATGGCCGCTTTGGCATTGGCCACCAGTTGTTTCACAAAAGTATCGTTCGGCTGTTCATCTCCTTCTCCCACGATGGGAAAGGCCGCGTCATCAAGGATCGCATAGCCGCGCGTTACCCAGTATACAGGGTTTCCATACGACAGGTAGGTGAATGAATTGGGATTGGCAGTCGTTTGTCCCGCGCTGCTCCGGTCCTTGTATTCAGTAGGATATGCCCACATGATCATGGGCAGTTTTTCCTTTTTGTCCCTGTCATAACCCACCGGCAGGTATAATGTGCCGGAAAGTTCCACCCCATCGTCGCGTTTATAGCTGATGACTTGCTTATGGACATTTTCAATGCTTTTGAAAGGGTTTTCAAAGGCGGTCAACGGCTCCGGCGCACTTTTGCTCCTGATATTGCGGATATAATAATTGGGATATTCCCTCGGCGACTCAATCCGGGTGATCACCGTGCCTTTTTTACTGTCGACAAAGGTGACCAACTCTTCCACCTTATCGGTATAGGCAGACTGATAGATCCGTTTCTTTTTCAATGTTTTCAGATCCAGTTCGTCGATAAAGGGAAACTGTCCCTCAGCGGTGAAACCGTCTCCAAAAAAGTAAATCGAATTTCCGTCCATTTTCAACGTGTAGGTCCCCAGCGCATTTTTTGTGGTTTGCGGATAACCGGGATCCTCATAAACATTCTGATAGTTCCGGTCGACCAGGACACGAGGTTCCTGTTTGTTGTCCGACGGATTAAAAACATACATCTTCTGATTCCGCGTGTTCCACCAGCGGTCATGAAGAACAGCGTATTGATTGTTTCCCCAGGTAATCCCCGCGTAACGGTGAATGGTTTTTACCAACGAACGGGGTGTGCCGGTGAATGGGGCATCGAGTTCGAATACCTCATCACGGAAATCCACTTCCACTCCGGGATCTCCTTTATCGAGCGCCTCCACCCAATAGAGGGTCGAAGGCTTGTCGGCACGCCAGTAAATATTCCGTTTTCCCTGCTGTGTGGCCATAAATCCTATCGGAAGGTTATCCAGTAACGGCTGTTCATTGAATTTCATTAAGAAATCTCCTTCAGCCGTGTATATCTCCGCGACATTGGGAAAATTATAATAAGGAACGGTATAAGAGAACGGACGGGAGAGTGTGGTCAGCAACAGATATTTTCCATCCGGGGAAAATGATTGTCCAATATACATTCCGGCCCCCTTCCATTGTGTTTTCGATCCGTCGAGCCCTATCTTATAGAGCTCCGATGTCATTAACCTTTCGAAATTAGTCTCATCCACCGGGTTTTTCAACAGGTCCTGATAAGTACGGTTCTGCGATATCTGTCCGTCACTGACCGACACAATCGGCCCTTCCGGCAAAGCTTTTTGGATATCGATCAATCCGGCCCGGTCTTCAGGAAGAATCCTCACGAGTAATCCGGTTCCCCCGCCGAACCAACTGTATGGAAATCCGGCATTGGCGTTCACAACCGCATCCGTCACTCTTTTTGCCTGCAAGGTTTTCAGGTCGACAATCCACAACTCTACACCGTTTTCCACCGTATTGGTAAAAGCAAGTTTTGTCTCATCAGGCGAAAAAAGGACATTGGCGATAAGAGGTTCGGAAGGCAACCCTTCTATCTGCCGTATTTCCTTATCGGTCGTTTTTTTATAGCGGATATTATTAAAATAGGTAATGGTACTCGATATATTGGCATCGGGATTGATACGTAGTCCTGCCAACCTTACTTCAGGCTGATTCAAGTCGGACAATGTTTTGAACGTATTCCGGTAAAAGAACAACATCTGCTCACCCTTACTGTCCATATTGACTGACGGCGCTCTCTCGATATCCACCAGCTCCAGAATTTCTGCCGGCGGCACCTGATAGGTGATATTTTCCTGCGATTCAACAAACCGGGTTGTCATAAGCAAAACAAATAAAATGAGGCAAACTCGTTTCATGATGGATATGTTTTTTATTTAGCATAGTTTATATTTGTAGAATATAAGATGCGGTTCGGCAGAATCTTCAAACAAGTTTGATATTCCGCGCTCACCTTTCACAATCTTTGTTGAATATAAGTGCGCTCCGGCTTTCACTATATTTTATGAAAAACGGAAGCCGACGCCTGTGCTGTGGGCATCACGACCATGTCGTTGATATTCACATGCGGCGGACGGGAAACCGCGAACCAGATACACTCTGCGATATCGTGGGCGACCAGACACTCATATCCCTCATACACTTTATCGGCACGGTGCTTGTCCCCATGAAAACGCACGAGGGAAAATTCCGTCTCCACGGCACCGGGACATATCTGCGTTACTTTTATATTATGGGGAAGCAGATCAAAACGCATCCCTTTCGTCAATGCGTCCACGGCATGCTTGGTAGCGCAATAGACATTTCCGTTGGGATAAACCTCTTTTCCGGCGATCGATCCGATATTGATGACATGTCCTTTTTTCCGGGAAATCATTCCCTGTGAAATGCAACGGGTAACATACAACAGTCCCTTCACGTTCGTGTCGATCATCCGGTTCCAGTCCAGGCTGTCACCCTGCTGAACCGGCTCCAGACCGGCAGCCAGACCGGCATTATTCACCAAGACATCCACACTTTGCCATTCCGGGGGTAGATTTCCCAGGGCAGCATTCACTCCCTCCTCGTCCCGCACATCGAAACAGAGAGCCAACACATGCGAGCCGTTCTCTTCGAGTGTGTTCTTCAATACGTTCAATCTTTCCTGCCGTCTGCCGGTGATTATTATATCGAACCCGTTTCCGGCAAGTTTCAGGGCTGTAGCTTCTCCAATTCCGGAAGTCGCTCCTGTGATTAATGCTATTTTCTCCATACAACTCAATTTCAGATCCAGAAATCAAGGATAAACTAATGTGCTAATTTATTACTATGCCACACATCGCTCAACGGAACGAAGCGCAGTGATGTGCAAAAATAGTGTAAAAAAAAACATAATCCTTGTTTTAATAAACAAAACCTTACTCCCTAAAACAAAAAAGCCTACTTTTACGTTATCAGAGAATAAGAATCTGTTTTGAATTTTTTCATCCATTGTTTTTTAGCCATTTTTCGATGGATTTGGATTTTCATTGATTGAAAAGTGGCGGGCTACTTAAAAGAAATGAAAGTTCAAAGGCGCGAAAAAGGGCAAAAAACAATAGGAAAGAGTCGAAAAA
Organism: Proteiniphilum sp. X52; assembly: GCF_003712195.1. Lineage (GTDB taxonomy): Bacteria > Bacteroidota > Bacteroidia > Bacteroidales > Dysgonomonadaceae > Proteiniphilum. Next base: position 57,878 of record NZ_RDSD01000006.1, read on the forward strand.
TAAGCGTAAAAGAATTACTCGTAAAATTCAAAACAGTTTCTAAGATCATGTCACAAAAATTTTATCTATGGAGGAACATTTTATTACGGTGAAAACATTTGCCTTCCCCGCCGATGTGCCCATCGTCCAATCATTCATGGAAATGAGAGGGATTGAGACCTATATGAAGAATCTCACCTCCAACAGGCTGGCTTATACCCTGGGAGAAATAGAGATGCAGGTGAGAAACTCCGATTATGAAAGGGCAAAAGAGGCTCTGATCGAAGGCGGATTTGCCAAACCGGAAGATTTTCTATAATTTTCCGTAATCTTTATTCAACTATTCAAGATTGAGTCTGCTCCGAAAATCCCCAAAACCGATTTCACAGGCTTTCAACTCATTGAAAATCAATAGTCTTTTTGAGAGAAATTTGGGTAAAAAAGACTTTTCGGAGGGGATTCAAGATTTAAGAAGCTGTTTTGAATTTTTTCATCCATTGTTTTTTAGCCATTTTTTGATGGATTTGGATTTATTGAAATGTGGCGGGCCACTTAAAAGAAATGAAAGTTCAAAGGCGCGAAAAAGGGCAAAAAACAATATGAAAGAGTGGAAAATAAGCGTAAAATAAGCATAAAATAATTACTCGTAAAATTCAAAACAGTTTCTAAGATTGAATAGGATTGAGCCGGGAGGGAACCCTTAAAGGGGTTGATTATTAACAGAACAGAGATATATTATAAATTTCATAGGATTTCCAATGTCGATAGAGCACGAAAAAAAAGAAAGACGGTATAAATATATCCTGATCGGATTTCTTATCCTGTTAGGACTGATCATTTTCAAGTATACCCGTCCCTATATGAGCGGGTTTCTGGGCGCAGCCACCTTGTATGTGCTGGTGAACGGGCAACAGAAATATTTCACACAAAAGCTTAAATTCAAAAAGTCGCTCAGTGCATTGCTCATCGTGTTGGAAGTCCTTTTCTTTATCCTTCTCCCCCTCACCGGACTCACTTTTCTGGTAATTGATACTGTGTCGGGAATTTCTATTAACCCGGAAGCAATACTGATACGGTTTAACGAATTTGTCGATACGTTAGAAGAAAGACTGGGATTTAATATATTCACTCCTGAAAATCTGTCCGCCTTGCCGAGAGCAGGGTCCAATATCCTGCAAATGCTTGGAAACAGTGTCTACTCGTTCATCATCAATGTCATTGTCATTCTCTTCGTATTGTATTACATGCTTTTCAATAACGACGAGTTTGAAACGGCTATCCGTGAAGTGTTACCCTTCAAGGAAGAGAATAAGCAGATCCTTGCCGAAGAAACGCGTATGATCATCCAGGCAAACGCCGTAGGAATACCTCTTCTGGCAATTATCCAAGGTTTTTTTGCCTACCTGGGATATCTTTTTTTCGGCATAGACAGTGCGATTTTATACGCCATTCTCACCGCTTTTTCCACCATCCTGCCTATCGTAGGCACCATGATTGTCTGGGTTCCACTAGGGATCACCCTGCTGCTGGGGGGAGAGTATGTGAACGGTATCGCATTGCTTATATATGGTATGTTTATTATTGGAGGCGTGGATAATGTGGCCCGTTTCTTACTGCAAAAAAAGCTGGCCGACATCCATCCGTTGATCACCGTATTCGGAGTACTTATAGGGATTCCCATGTTCGGGTTTTGGGGAGTTATCTTCGGACCGCTGCTTCTTTCGCTTTTCATACTCACATTCAACATGTTCCGGCACGAATACATACCGGGATCAAAAGCAGAACCCCGTGTTACCACACGCATCAAATCCCGGAAGGTGAAAATTCCGATGTATGAATCGGTCAAACCCGAAAAGAAAAAGGGAAATTTAGAAGGGACTGAGTAAAACAAATGAATAATGACCGGTCAATCAATGGGTCAATGGTCATACCGAAATCATAATATCCACAGGTTATTCTTTGGCACTGTTTTTGCCATACCATATGGAGCGGTCTTATAAATGAGTGATTAATTTTTTATCTGACCCTCAAAATATTTTATTCGATTTAAAATAAAAGACTATATTTGTAATCGATACACAGCAAAAGAAGGGAATAAAACTATATGGACAGCAATTTTTCACAACGGGTCAGAGACATCATGGCATACAGCCGGGAAGAAGCGGGCAGGCTCCAGAACAATTATATAGGGCCTGAACATCTTATGCTCGGCATCCTTCGCGATGGCGACGGATTAGCTATTCAGGTGCTCCAGGATTTCGATATCGATCTGCATGTGCTGAAAGATTATATCGATTCGCACGTGCGTGCTGCTCAGGAGCCTTATGATGGAGCCAATGAACTCGTAATTAATAAGAATACGGAAAAAGCATTAAAAATGAGTATTCTGGAAGCGCGTCTTACCAAGAGTCGGGAGACCGATTCCGAACATATTCTGTTGGCGCTGCTGAAAGAAAAAAGCACATTGATAAATGATATCCTCACACAATTTCAGCTTGATTATTCAAGTGCGTTTCTCTATATAAAAAGCATTCTTGACAACCGGACTGAAGATGGGGAGAAACAATCACCCTCTGCGGGAGCGAATTTCACCGACGACGATGACGAAGATGCGAACGAAAAATATCCGTTCAATCCTGCGGGAGGTCAAAGTTCCTCCTCGCAGACAAAAAGCAGTGGATCTGATACTCCCGTACTCGATAATTTCGGGACGGATATCACCCGCGCCGCGTTGGAAAACCGTCTCGATCCGGTAGTAGGGCGGGAAAAGGAGATTGAACGCATTGCGCAGATCCTCAGTCGCCGCAAGAAAAATAATCCGGTACTCATCGGTGATCCCGGTGTGGGTAAATCGGCCATTGTGGACGGACTGGCATTGCGTATCACGCAGAAGAAAGTCTCCCGCGCACTGTTCGACAAACGGGTGATCGCCCTTGATATGGCGTCGATCGTTGCGGGAACCAAATACCGCGGCCAGTTCGAAGAGCGCATCAAGGCAATATTGAACGAACTGTCGAAAAATCCGAACATCATCCTCTTTATCGATGAGATCCATACTATTGTGGGTGCCGGTGGCGCTGCCGGATCGCTGGATGCAGCCAATATGTTGAAACCTGCCCTGGCACGGGGTGAGATACAATGTATCGGAGCCACGACCCTGGATGAATACAGGAAGAATATTGAGAAAGACGGCGCATTGGAACGCCGGTTCCAGAAGGTGATAGTGGATCCCACCACCGCGGAAGAGACGCTGCAGATACTGCGAAATATCAAGGAGCGGTATGAGGAGCATCATAATGTGCGCTATACCGACGAGGCACTGCAGGCATGCGTGAAACTGACAGATCGTTATGTTTCCGACCGCACTTTTCCCGACAAGGCAATCGATGCACTCGATGAAGCCGGGGCCCGGGTGCATATTTCCAATATAGTGATACCTAAGACCATCGAACAACTCGAAGAGGAGTTGAAAGAGGTGGAACAGCAGAAAACCGACGCGGTAAAAGCGCAGAAATATGAGCTGGCAGCCAGCTATCGCGACAAACAACGTCAGTTGTTACTGGCACTCGAAGCAGAAGAAGAGCGCTGGCAGAAGGAGATCAAGGAGAAGCCGGAAATCGTGGATGAAGAAAAGATCGCCGAAGTAGTGGCAATGATCTCCGGTGTTCCGGTACAACGTATAGCGCAGGCCGAAGGACAGCGGCTGTTGGAAATGCGGGATGAATTGAAGAGCAAAGTGATCGGCCAGGATGAAGCGGTGGACAAGATTGTAAAGGCCATCCAGCGCAACCGGGTAGGATTGAAAGATCCCAACAAACCCATCGGCACTTTTATGTTCCTCGGCCCGACAGGGGTGGGAAAAACGCATTTGGCCAAGAAGCTGGCGGAATTCCTGTTCGACTCGGCTGAAAACCTTATCCGTATCGACATGAGCGAATACATGGAAAAATTCAACGTGTCGCGTCTCGTTGGGGCACCTCCGGGATATGTGGGATATGAAGAGGGCGGACAGCTTACCGAAAAAGTGCGTCGCAGACCCTACTCCGTAGTGTTGCTTGACGAGATCGAAAAAGCGCATCCCGACGTGTTCAATATCCTGCTTCAGATCCTGGACGAAGGGCATGTGACCGACAGCCTGGGTCGGAAGATCGATTTCAAGAATACAATCCTGATCATGACCTCCAATATCGGAACGCGGCAGTTGAAAGATTTCGGCCGTGGTATCGGGTTCAATACCAATCACGATGTGACTGATGCCGAATATTCGCGCAACATCATCCAGAAAGCGCTGAACAAGGCATTTGCACCCGAATTTCTGAACAGGGTAGACGATATCGTGATGTTCGACCAGCTGAGCAAAGAGTCGATCTACAAGATTATCGATCTTGAGTTGAAAGGCCTTTACAAACGTGTCGGAGACCTCGGATACAATGTTGTCCTTACTGAGCCGGCGAAAGAGTTTATTGCCAATAAAGGATACGACGTACAGTTCGGAGCACGTCCGCTAAAACGGGCTATCCAGAAATACATCGAAGACGAAATGGCAGAAATGATTATCCGCACCGGGATGAAAGAAGGCGAAACCGTTCTGGTAGATTTTGACGATGAAAACCAGAAAGTGATCATAAATGTAAAAGAAAAAGTGGAATAGGACATTCCACTTTTTCTTTTTTAAACGTGATCCAATCACATTCCTTTATCGCCGGTTTTCTTTTGATAAAAGCTATTCTGTGAAAAGCTAATCAATAGCCAGGATTTTGTTTCAGTGAAGGATTACGCTGCAACTCCTGCTGTGTAATAGGCCATAACATATGTTTTTCCTGGAAGGTGGCACCCCAGGGATTTTTTGCTCCGATCACATCGATAAACGTTACCACGCCCTTATTGTTTGCAGACGTTACCGGATATTTACGAGTACGTTGTATATCGTCCCATATTTTCATCTCGAGACTAAATTCACGGATACGTTCAGCCCATACCTGTTCAATAAAAGCTTCCCTTGAAAGAGCGCTCAATTGAGAAACAATCTGGGTCCTGGTCCTGGTTGTGTATGCACGGGCGCGCACATCCGCCAGATAGCCCACGGCCTCAGCGGTCACCCCTTCTGCCTGGGCGATAGCCTCAGCCGCGATCAGCAACACTTCGGCATAGCGGTAGATAGGGAAATCTTTTCCACTGATACCTGTTTCAAACATGGCTTCCTCATCAAGATAAAACCATGGAGAGGGTTGTTCAAATTGAGACATATTCCCATTCTGATCCGGATACTGGGTGAAGAAGAACTGTCTTTCCTGTATACGAAGGTCGTTTACCGGATCATAAGCATTGATCAATGTGGGCATCGGCCGGATCGCATTGTTGGTCAGGGTATATTTGAAAGTTCCCCAAGCCGCGGCATAAACGGGGAAAGAGAGTTGCACCCAACGGTTCTGGTAATCAGAGATCGTGGCTGAACGCTCCCTGGTGAAAACATATTCCTTAAGGTTATCCTCCGTACGGAGAATGTTATATGCGCTATTCTCAGGCTCATTATCCCGATGCTGTGTCAGGCTATGTTTTCCGGCATCAATAACGCTTCTGGCCGCCGCGGCAGCATCCGCGTAACGGTTGGTGTTCAACGGGTAACCGCTCATTTGCAGATACACATTCGCCAACAATGTTTCCGCAGTAGCTTTCGTAATCCTGAAACCATTATCAACAAATGCCGCGTCAGCCAAAACCGGGATCGCGTCTTTCAGATCCTGCTCGATCTGCGCATACACAGCGGACGAGGGGTCACGCGGAATATAAAGGTTCTCGAGCGACTCATAAGGTTCTGTTACCAGAGGTAGATCACCGTAGAACTTGACCAAGTGGAAATAGTTGAAAGCACGGAAAAATTTTGCCTGTGCGATCAATCGTTCTTTCTCGCCCGCAGCAAAACTGACGTCTTCAATTCCCGGAATATACTTCAATGCCGTATTGGCTCGGGCAATTGCTGTATAACAGTTAGCCCACAGTGTATTCATTTGGTTGGCGATATTAGACGCGCTGATAGTCAATTCCTGGCTGTACTGCACGATTACCTCCTGTCCTTTGTATTCATTGTCATACAAACCTGAAAGATAGGGTCCCCATGCAATGGTTGCTCCATTATACACCCCCGCATCATAATAGGTCATCAAACCGGTGTTATATAACGCATTGACACCGGAACGGGCGTGATTGGCAGTCTTATAGAACTGGCCAAGGTCCATATTCTCTCTCGGCTTTTCTTCCAAAAAACCTTCGCATGCATTGAATGTAAATGCGAAACAAAAGAGCATGAAACTTAAAAATATATTCTTTATTTTCATTGTCGTTTATTTTTTACAAGATTCTATTAAAATGTCGCCGATAATCCCAATGTGAAAGTCCTTGGCTTAGGATACTGGAAGAAGAACATGTTTTGACCAAACTTGGCGTTGGCTCCCGACTGCGATGTGGCCTCAGGATCATAACCCCGGAAGTCGTCCGCATGAATGACAAACAGGTTGTTCACACCACCATAAATGCGAAGAGAGCTGAACGCTTTGATCGCATTGGGTTTGAAAGTATATCCCAGTTGGATCAGATTGGCGCGCAGGTATGAACCGTCGGCCACCCATCGAGAATCAAGTTCCGAACTTTGTCCGTCGCGCGTTCCGTTGCGTATGGCCTGGGTCTTGGCGTCTGTCTTACCCGGTCTCCATGCATCATAAAGAATAGATTTTTCACCGTTGGTAAGTCCGAAACGGTCTTCCGTGGAGTGGGTAAATTGTTGCAATACTTCCACACCATATACAAACTGGAAGTCCACAGTCAAATCAAAATTCTTATAACTGAAATTATTGATGAAACTACCCATAAAGTCGGGCATACCCTTGCCAAGAATTTTCTTTTCAGAAGAACGTTTGGCCTGCCCCACGATCTGACCGCTGGGGATCAAACCCGCGTCCCGGTCTTCCTCAGTCCAGTAACCCAATCTTTCGTATCCCCAGAAAGCCGCCAAAGGCTCACCTACACGGAAGATGGTCTGATATCCGGATACCCAGCTGGGACCGGCAAATACATCTTCATTATTTTCACCCAAGGCATCGATCCTGTTTTTGTTGTAATTCAGGTTCAATGTGGTTCCCCAGGTGAAGTCGCCGGTAGAGATATTGGTAGAGTTGATCAAGAGATCGACACCACGGTTGGTGATCTGTCCCATATTGTCGGTTACAGCATCGAAACCGGTAGTACGGGGAACGGGGCGCGGCAGAATGAGGTCTTTCGTCTGTTTATTATAATACGACACTTCGAGATTCAGGCGATTGTTGAACATGCCGAAATCAACACCTATGTCGAACTGATGGGTCTTCTCCCACTTCAGGTCGGGATTAGCCAAACGGCCCGGCCATGCGGCACTTTGACGGCCGTCATTAATAAACACGTTACCACTCCCCATCATAGCCAAAGACTCATAGGTCCCGATCTCAGAGTTACCGGTAATACCGTAGCTGGTATGGAATTTAAGGTTGTTGACAATACCGGTATTGAAGAAATCCTCGTTCGACACCACCCATGCCAGACCGGCGGAAGGGAAGAATGCATATTTATTGTTTGCGCCGAAACGCGATGAACCGTCCGCGCGTCCGGTTACCGTGGCCGAATATTTATCGTCATAGGTATAGGAAGCCCTCAGGAAATAAGAATTCATTGCCCAACTCGAGTAACCCGACGTGGGATTCTTCGGCAACGTCCCTACTCCCATATTGTTATTTCCGTAGAAGTCATCCGTGAAGCCTTCGGTCTCACCGCGGTTCCATCGGTAAATTCTTTCCTGCCATGATAAACCCAACATAGCGTTGACACGGTGCTTATCAAATGAATTCATGTAGGTAAGGAAAGTCTCTTCCTGCCAGAAGAGGGTATGTTGATTCTCGATCCATGCATTTCCGTTCGGGAAAGAGATGTTGGCAAGATCGGTAGGAGAATAATTACGGTAATGGTTCATATACTTTGTGATCCCCAAACGAGTCTGCAGATCCAACCCCGGAGCCAGATGGAATGTAAGCTCGGTATTACCAAAGATTTGTGTACGTTCCCGCCTGCGTTCCTGTGTTTCCAGAACGTGAACCGGATTCGCCATTCCTTCCAGCCCCAACGCATCACTCACTGTGGTGGAGTTTGACCATCTTCCGTCGGGAAATTGAACAGGCATCCAGGGCACCATTTCTATCATGGAACGGCGAGGCATCTGGTGACCGCCATCTTCCTCGGCTTCATTTCCCCATGTATGGTTCACGAACAAACTTACGGAAGTGGACAACCATGGAGTGGGGTCAGCATCATAGGTAAGTTTCGCATTCACACGCTTCTGATAGGAATTCAGCATCAGACCCTGATAATCGGAATAATTAAGGAATGCCCCGATGGATGAAAATTCATTCCCTTGTTGTATACTCAACTGGTGGTTGTGCGACAAGGTGGTGCGGGTTGCCTCTCTTTGCCAGTCGGTATCATACAGCGGATTACCATTGGCATCAAACAAGTTGGGATCAGTAAAGTAATCAGTCTTGTTGAGCGAATAATTCTTGCCCTGGTATTTATTGGCATTTTCCTGACCGATCATGAAAGCTTCAATCCATTCGGAAGCATTCATCACATCCATATAGCTTGCCATGGTACCCACACCAACCGAACCGTCGTAGCCGACCCTGACTCCCGTGCCTCTCAATCCACGCTTGGTGGTGACAAGGATCACACCGTTGGCACCGCGTGCCCCGTAAATCGCTGCCGAAGAAGCGTCTTTCAGCACCTCAATCCTTTCAATATCGTTGGGGTTCATGTACTGGAAGTTCTCCATCGCCACACCATCCACGATATAAAGCGGATCGGTACTTGCGTTGATGGTTCCGGTGCCGCGAATCACGACACGAGAAGCACCACCCGGCTGGCCCGAATTGGAAAACACATTCACACCGGAAGCTTTTCCTTTCAATCCGTCCAACGCGCTGAATGATTGTTGCCTTAAAATATCCTCACCTCTGGACACAGAGATAGAACCGGTTACGTCGGATTTGCGTTGAACGCCATATCCCACGACCACCAATTCGTCCAATGCCTGAGTATCTTCCCGCAAAGTAATATTGAAGGTGGTTGTATTGGCCGTATTTATTTCCTGCTCTATATAACCGATATAAGAGATACGGATCACCGCATTATTTTCCACCTGTAGGGAGAAATCACCGTCCATATCGGTCACGGTACCGTTGTTTGTACCCTGCTCAATAATATTAGCGCCGATAATGGGCTCTCCCTGTGCGTCGGTTATTTTTCCGGTGATCTGCTTTCTCTGCTGCTGGAGCACGGTGTTCTCCTTATCCGCTTGCTCTTTTCCAACGTCTTTTTTATCGATGAAAATATACTTTCCGGATATTCTATAAGTAAGAGAGGAATTTTCCATTAACTGATCCAGTATCTCATGGATATTCCGGTTTTCCAGGTCCACATCATAGTGAATGTTGCGGTCCACATCACTGCTTTTATAAAAAAACACGTAATCGGACTGATTCTCAATAGCGGAAACAATCTCGTCAAAGGTTGCCTGCCGCATCTTCACCGATAGTTTTTCATTTCGGGCATGATCACCGGCAAAACCATTAAAATTCCCGGTAATCAGAAAGACAAAAATGAACATCACGGTTAAAGGTCTTTTTCTCCATATAAGTCTGTGGGAGTCTGTTAATTTATTCATATCTTTGCATGTTTTTGATGAACTATTTCGTTAAGCCAAATGAGCAGAGCCAAGCTTGCTTGAGCTATGCCATGGCAAGAAATAGTGCGTTTTTGATGAATTAAAAAATAGTAATCCACTGTTGCTTGTGAGACAATAGAGGTGATTTAATTTAATTGAAGACGAATCATGGGCCGGGATACTGTTGGCGCGGTCTCCCGGCTTTACTTATTATTTCAGGGTTCTCTCATAGGCATTTGTTTTTTATAAGTTATTAATCTATCTTGAATTATGCTGATCATCTTCTCTGAAGAAAGATGGTATCATCACTGAGCTGTAACCTGAATTGTCTTTTGAAATTGAGGACATTGGCAATCTCCTCCTTCGTCTGACGGGCAAAGAACTTTCCCGTATATTGTTCCTTCCTGTCCACTTCATCCGGAATAATAATGGTAACACCGTATATCTTCTCCAAACGACGGGCTATTTCCTCCAATGGAGCGTCTCTGAAAGAATAAACACCTTTCATCCATGATGTGGCGTCGAATGTATTTACTTCCGACAGCGTCGTTTGATAAGACTGCTTGTCAAAATAGATCTGCTGATCCGGATACATCATAATTTCATTTTTCAGGTTGCCTTCGTCATCATATGTCCTTAATTTCACTTTTCCGTTCACCAGCGTAGTAATTGCATAGGGATCGGCGGAATATCCGAGAACGTTGAATTCGGTTCCCAACACATTGATCCGCTGTTTATCGGCATGAACGATAAAATCATGCCGCTCATCTTTGGTTATACTGAAATAAGCTTCCCCATCCAGATATACCTCCCTCTCCCTTCCACCAAACTTTTCCGGATACCGGAACCGGGAAGAAGCATTCAACCGAACTAACGATCCATCCGATAACCGGATGGTTTGCGGCTCACTTTTGGGTCCGGTTCTGACTTCAACCCATACTATCTGATCATGCCCCTTGTAAAAGAAACGGAGTCCGACAACCATCAGCAAAATAGCAACCGCAGCCACTCCCGCGTACCGGACGAGGCTGACATAACGCTTCCCCTGATTTGTTTCTAATGATGAAATATGTGTTGCGGGTTGTTGCTTAAGTTTTTCCCTTAAACGATCCCAACTTGCCTCCATTTCCATTGCATCAGGTTTTCTCGCTCCTTTACGAAGCTCATAAATATGTTTTAATTGGAAGAAGATATCTTTATTTTCCCGCGAAGCATGATACCATCGCAGGAAAACCCGCATATCGTCTTCAGTCTGGTTCCCTTGAAGCACACGTACTACTATTGCCGGAACGTCTTCATTCATTGGTTATATCTTTTTGTCGAGCTATTTGTTCTTTCGTCATAACCCACCGGAAATCCACATGTTTCTTGGTCTAAATCTATCACCGGTCGCCTTGCCAAAACAGATGAATAGTCCAAGTCATTGAATTGTGTCAAATGAATCTCCCCACCGCAAGCGGACGGGGTATCATAGAAAAGTAAGCGGTATGATGGAACTAAGGCCCTCCGCCTTAGTCGCATACATTTCAAACTTGCATGCGAAACTTGCACTGGTTATATTATATATACGATTGTTAAAGGTGAACTACGTATTGTTTTTGAAAAATTCTTATATGAGTCCCCTCAAAAAAGTCTTTTTTACTCAAATTTCCCTCAAAACAACCATTGATTTTCAATGAGTTGGAAACCTGTAAAATCGGGTTTTAGGGATTTCGGGGCAGACTCTTATATTAAAAAACTGAACTTTCGCAAGTCGTGCAATGGCAACTAAATCTTTCGACTGACGATATCTCCGGTCACACACTTGGGAACGGGCATATCAGAACTATAAAAAAAATAATCGTGTGAAAAGTGAAAATTTGATATCAAAAAAGGAAAGGAAGAGAAAAACAATCAGACTATCCCGAAGAAATTTCAGGGCTTTATAGACCTGCGTCTCTACCGTTCTGACCGAAATATCCAATTCTTGGGCAATGTCGGTATGCTTTTTTTCCTCGAGATAGGCCTTCTTAAAAATCTCCCTGCGTTTGGACGGTAGTTTTTCAATGGAAGCATACACCGCTTCTATTTTGTCTTTATCCCATAAGTAGTCTTTCGGCGATTCGTAATATTTTAGTTCGTCGAGCTTCATCTGTCGAATGGCTTTGTTCATGAAAGTGTCTTCCACCTGTTGATGTTTCAAATAATCGTAACAGGCATGTTGAACCATAGACAAAAGGTAATTCCCGATATTTTCTTCCACAATGACCGTCGACCTTCTATCCCATATCTTAAGGAAAATATCGTGCACAATATCCTCCGCCGCATGGGCATCCACAAACTGCCGGGCAAAAAAGACCAGGTCTCCGGCATATTGGAGGTAAAAAGCTTTAAAATATTCTGTAAAAACACCTTGATTTTCTTTTTTCTTTTTCATTTCGGAATTCTAAAGATATCCACCAAAGGCGAACTTTCATTGCTGTTACAGGCATCAGGCACGAGACTGTCCTGGGGTATTTCCTGTCAAACCGGTTTAAACAGTCTGCCGTAAGCATTCACATCGATTTAAAACGATCCTCAAAAGTATAAAAAATAAAAGTCATCTCCGGCAAGTTCACCTTAAACAAGAAAATTCATCTTCTGTATGCCGCTTCACGAAAAACCTGATATGGATAAACAGATGCAAACTGTTAAACAAAACAACGGAAAACTTGTTTACTTTAATCACGGCAACGATAACACAAGATTAAAATGAAGATAGAAGTATGGACAGATATCATGTGTCCCTATTGCCATATCGGCAAAATACATTATGAGAAGGCACTCCGGCGGTTCGACCATGCCAATGAAGTGACTCTCGAATGGAAAGCATATCAGCTCAACCCCGACCTTCCGGACAAAGGAAAGGGCATCCCTGTCAAGCAATACTTGACGGAAATGGCGGGATATTCTGAAGAAAATGTGGACAATATGATTGCCGGAATCAAACGGCTGGCCGACGAGGCAGGTATTCCATTCGCTCTCCCCAACGCAATTGCCGCCAACACGCGTGACGCGCACCGATTAATCAAACTGGCAGCAGAAAAGAAACTGGATTCCGTTGTCCTGGGAAAACTGTCGAAAGCTTATTTCGAAGAGGCCAAGGATTACAGCGACTGGAAGTTGCTTGTCTCTATCGGGAAAGAGGCGGGTTTGGAGGAAGGAGAGATACGCCGCATGTTGGACAGCAACGACTATCTCTATGAAATAAAGCAAGATATGCAGGAAGCGGCCAATCTGGGGTTCGATACCGTGCCCACCTTTCTGATGGACAGGCGCCAGGCCATTATAGGCTCGGAACCGGTAGATCTGTTTGTAAAAGTGCTGAACAAAGCATATAGTGACTGGAAAAACAGGACGGAAAAGGATGCTTCGCCGGGACCGGAAGTGACCAGAGGCAAGTCATGTGACGCGGACGGGATGTGCGAGATTTAATTTTTTCATGTTTGAAAGGATTATGGTATCTTTGCACACAATGGAACAAGACCTGCAGGTCTTCACTAACTTTTCAATGAAGCGTATAAATGGAATATTTGCGGATCGATCTCAACGATAGAGCGCGCTGGGACAGAGTTTGGAAATTGTATGAAGAGAGTTTTCCGTTAGCGGAGAGACGAAAAAAGGAGGATCATCTGCGCGCATACGCGGATGATCGATTCTTTCCCTTATCGGCATGGGAAGGAGAGGAGTTGATAGGGTTGATATTTTTCTGGGAATGGGATTCCTATCGCTATCTGGAGTACCTTGCGGTTAACCCTGAGCTTAGAGGACAAAGCTTCGGATCCCGGATGTTGAAATATTTGCGTGATTCGCAGCACACCATCATCCTCGAAATCGATCCCCTCAGCAATGAATTATCGGTGCGCCGCTTACAGTTCTATGAACGGGCAGGTTACACGCTCACTCCCTATCGCTTTACGCACCTCCCCTACCGGCTTGAGGCAGAACCACAGGAGCTGCTTATACTAAGTTATCCGAACATGATCACCAAAGAACAGCACAATGATTTTGTCGGGTTTGTGAATGAGGAAGTGATCCGTTACTGTGAAGGTTATCCTTTCAACCAAGCACCGATTTCATAAGTTGCAGCAATTGATCCACCATCAGTTTTTCTCTTTTTGATCGTGGATAGATAGGATAAATGATGACCAGGATTTTTTCTTTATCTTCCATCTTCAGGTATCCCCCTAATCCCCATGAGGTCATTCGCGCGTCTGTCCTGAATTTCAGGATGTTCTTTTTCCTGTCGGAATAAGAGATGATCCATTGGCGGTCGATCCGCTGCATCACCTCATCGAAAGGGCATTCTGTCCGTCCGTTAAAGTGAAACAGCACTGTCTTCTGACCGGAAAAAGAGGGAGGCTCAGGATCATCCGATTCCATATAATCGAGCCGTTTTGAGAAATAATATGTGATGATCGCGGGAGGGATCATACCGACAATAAAAAACACTAACGCCGCCTGCCAGAGATTGACCTCCACGCTCCATAAGAAAGCGACGACTACGATAATCCCAACGTAAAAAACCAGGAAAATGGATACCCAGTATAAGTATAACCTGAATGTGAATCTCATACGATTAAAATTAGAATCACGGGCCAAGAACCAAGATTCAAGACCCATTTGTAAATTTATATATTCGTCTCTTGGCGCATTTAACCATGCCTCACTCCGTTGAAGGTTGTCTGCCCCGACTGGTCGGGGTGGGCACATTAGTTCAGTTGTGGCATGACCAGTTCTTCCGTGATATGGATATCTTTAAAACCCATCTCTCTCAAAAGCGAAGTGATGGCAATCCTCGCTTCATCGGTCGCTTGCCTGTAGATACCCTGTCCAACGGCATCACGGATCATCACATCTTTCTCCCGTGAAATCGCCTCGTTGTAATCCGATATTTTAATGGGATTAAACGCATTCTCGCTTTCATTGTACACCTGTATTGATTTTTCATCAATCACCGTATCCAGTATTTTGGGTTTAGGAAGCGAGATGTGAATAGTGGTGTCGTTATCCACAGTCACATTTATCCGGTTAAAATCCACTCCTGCCTTAATATATCCGTTATATTTCAGCAAAAAATATTTGTCGGTCAGCGGCACATTGATATTTAAGAACTTACGGTAGTCTTTATAACTGATCACTCCCGTATAGTTATACCTGACCAATGCCAGCTCCTGTATATAGGAAATACGATTCATCACCGAGGAACTGTCGTATCCTCTCTCTTTCCCAGCCCTTTTATTCCCTGCCAGCAGCAAGAGCGATAAAATAACCGAGAGAACGAAGAAGAAGACCGTCAATATATTGATCCTTATTTTCGTACTCACTACTATAAATTTGTCATTGCTCACACATCACTATCATATACCCGACACAGCATTTCCAAATTCATCCTATGGGAGGACTAATGACTTTCATTTCACCAACAGACTGAACCTGTTCTATCAAGGCGACTCACCAAGGTAATACAAAAATAGTAATTAAAATGAGAATATTATATTAAATATGGCCATAGACCACAAAATTGTATATATATTTGTACATTACGGTTACAACCGCCAGGATAAGGTCATGAATGAGTTCTTAAAAGCAAATTACTGGATCAACCGCAGAGATTATTTACTATGAGGCTTGCGTATATCATATTTTTATTGACTATTTTCCCCACGGCCATTTTCAGCGTGGAAAGTGAAAACGATTCCCTGCTAAAATTGCTGGACAAGGTTATTTCAGAGCGATCCGGATACACAAAGATAAGGGAAGATAAGATCCAGGAATTGAAGAGGAGAAAACAACTACTGGTCGATACGAACGATATAATCAATATCAACTCGAAAATTATCCAACAATACAATAGCTTCATTTGTGACTCCGCAGAGTTTTATATCAAAGAGAATCTATCTCTTGCGAACGAACTGGATGACCAAGATATCATTGTGGAGAATCTGTTGCGCTTATCCTATATATATTCACTGTCGGGTTTGTTTCTGGAAGCTTCTGCACTTTTCGACTCTCTTGATTATGAAAGCATGTCAGACAAAGACAAGTTATGGTATTGTTGGAATTCTATTCGATATTTTGAGAGTCTTATATTCTATACTTCCGATGCAAACCACTCGCTGGTATATGAAAAACAAAAGGAATGCTATAGAGACAAGGTAATGGGGTTGTTAGACAAAGGATCGGAAGAGTATAAAAAAGAATTAGCCCATAAGCTTCAGGAAGAAAGGCAGTTTTCAGAGGCGGAAAAATTGTTGTTGCCCATCTTTCATAATCAGACATCTGAAACACACGGTTATGCAATGGCTGCAATGAATCTCGCCAAATTATACCGCCACTCAGGTAAAAAAGAACTTGAAAATTATTATCTGATTATCGCAGCGATCACCGACATAGAATTGGCCGTAAAAGAAAATGAAGCGTTGCTCTCTTTAGCCATAAACCTGTATGAAATGGGGGATATTGACAGGGCATACGAGTACATAAGGATCGCATTGGATGATGCGCTGTTTTATAATGCAAGATTCAAAAACTCCGTTATCGCGCGGGTGCAACCCATCATTGAAGACACCTATCTGCAAAAGATTTATTCTCAACAGAAAAATTTAAAGACCTTCTCAATCATTACCAGTCTATTCGCACTGCTCCTGATCATTACCTTATTTTATCTGTATCTACAGGTCAAGGCCGTTTCAAAAGCCCGGAAGGAGCTTAGAATAATGAACGAAGATCTTCTGCAGTTGAACCGGAAGCTGGATGAAGCCAATACCGTGAAAGAACACTATATCGGGTACTTTATGAACCAGTGTTCTATCTATGTCAATAAACTTCACAAGTATCGGAAAAATGTGAACCTGAATATAAAAACGGGACAGATAAACAATCTATTTAAATTATCCACGGATGAATTGGAGAAAGATATATGCGAATTACATGCCAATTTCGACAAGACTTTTCTGGCACTTTACCCCAACTTTGTTTCGGAATTCAACTCTCTGCTCAGGCGTGATGAACAATATTATCCCGAAAGAGGAGAGTTAAACAATGAACTTCGTATATTCGCTTTGATCAAATTAGGGATCACAGACATGAAGCAGATCGCCGACTTTCTGCACTACTCGGTGCAGACTGTTTACAACTATAAAAGCAAAGTAAAGGGAAAAGCCCTGGCTGGGGGTGATCAATTTGAAGAAATGATCATCAGGATCGGGAGTATATCTTAAAAGAAGGATATTTTCCCGGTTCTTTGGCATTCCTTTTTAAAAGGAAAATATCCAAAGAACCGGGTTAAGTTAATCAATTCAGAGATCTCCCCTACTCACAGCTTTCCTCTATCACAAAATCATCATCCGTTTCGTTATCCAATATAACCACACTTTTATCCTTATTTGTGAAATGAACCTGAATGCCCGATATATCTGCATCTTTGGATAAGCCAAAGAATTCTCTCGGGTAAATGTACTTCTGGAAAGAGGTCACTGCGCCCAGATCACCCAGTGATTCCATAAGAGTTTTATCGGAAATCTCGTCCACGATCTTTTCTTTCTCTACTCCACCTTCCAGGTACTGTACCTTTGCATACAGATGAACATCGCCATCTTTCAGACCACCTTCGGTCACGTAGTTCGGTTCGTTATAGCGGATGGAAAATATATCACCGAAACCGAAAGTGGCAGGAACGAAAGATACCGCGGGGTCAGAAGTGAAGTCCATTTGAGGCTCATCACCACCGGTAACTTCCAGAAGTTTAGCTTCTACCACATCCTCATCGGGGTATTTTTCATTGTGGAATCCAAATGCTTCACCACAGAATGTATACCCCGCATAGAACCTCACGGCACGCGGACCTGTATGAAGTTTTATGTTCACAGAACCCACTACGGTTTTTTGGTCTGCGATGTTATCATTGATTTGGAAAGTGGTAGCCGATTTAAACACGACCCATTCCATCGGGCCTGTATTGCCAAGTACACCCATACGGCTCTGGAAAGAAGATGCCCATGGCATTCCATCCGTTGGATTTGTGTCTGTGGCACTCATCAGTACCATGGGTTCGTTGGTAACCTTATTCCCGGCAAATGCCGCGTCAGTGGTAAGAGTCAGCATAGCATTGTCTCTCACATTCCAAGCTTTAGGCATTAATATACCAAATGCCAACTTACTGTTACCATCGGTTTCGGCAATGATTTTTATCTTTACTGTTATATTGATATCACTGTCAACCTGGGCATTGTCGGGGTGAATGATCTCTTCAATGGTCATGCAGGTGGCAACAAGGAATAACACTGCCACCAATGATAAATAGTATTTATATTTTTTTATGTATTGCATAAGATTACAATTTTATTGATGAATGCTTTTGAAAGTGTATTTATAATCCAGTGACGGACAATCCAGTTTGAAAGGGATGCTAAACTCACCGTTCACATAGTAGGCGATTAATTTGTCCGATTCAGTTAAACGCAGTTCATTGGGAAGCGCGCTCGTGTTCAGATATGCATCCACCCTACCGGCTGGGATTTCATAGCTGTAAGGTGAAAAAGGCACATCGCCATTGCTGAAACTTACCGCACTGATCTTATTATCGGTATAGTGCAACGTCAACCTGAAAGTCTCGAAGAAGTCGAATTTCTGGGCAAGGTCGATCCCGTTAATGTTTACCTCGTCGTACTGGTAAACATGGAAAAGGCCATAATTTATATCATAATCAGATGGGTAGTCGGATGATATTTGTGTCCGGTTTTCGTCTTCGCAGCTTATGATGGCGAATAAAACCGAAACTACAATAAGTATGAATCCATATTTTTTCATCATTTTAATTTTTTAGTTTATAAGTTGTTGATTTTCAAACTTTTAATCCATAATTTTATCTATATCGATCCAGAAAAACCGGGGGCGATAAGTAGTTACATCGCTGAACTGCTCCGCAAACACTTCGGTATTCACGTTGTAGCTGACAAGTATCATCCCGTCTTTCTCAAACTGCGGGTGAGCCATCGCATTGTAGGTCAATAAATGGGGAGTGTTTTGCTCATAGGTTCTGAATATGAGTTGTTTATTTCGCCACGGACCGGCAGGACTATCAGCAATAAACGTGTATATCTCACCGGAATTAAAAGTTTTCTTTTGGGTGAGCAGTACATACTTGCCCCGCAGTTTGAACACATTGAACTGTGACGAAACGGGTACCGTTGATAACCCTTGCAGCTTCACGGCATCTGAAGGATTTGCACTCCAGCCCGAACCGTTATAATATTGCCAGTTATCATATGGGTTGCCTACGGCGGTTCGCGCAACCAGCACCTCTGTGATGGGATCCATATCATTTCGTATATCCACCTGTGCATAGATATAATTATAATCGCCATCGTTGAGCGCGGCCATTCCATAATGAATATCCGGTGAACCGTTGAATGGTATGGGCGTTATCCTATTCAATTCCAAACCGGGAAGGTTATACTCCAGTATATGGGTGGTTTCATACATGAAACCCCACATGCCTTCACCTCCCTGATACATCAGGGTTTGGAAAATGTATAACTTATCACCATTCACAAAACCGTGTCCGGGCCAGTACCATTTCTGCTCGTCGGGATAACCGGGAGGCACTGCCGCAGAAGCATTCCTGTCGCCCCCGTATCCGTAAATGGCACTCACCTTCCCGTTCTCATACACAATATAGGTATTGCGATACATACGCTCGGATGTCGGACGTTGTCCATTAGTAACCGTTCCTATATAAGAGTCGCCCATCAGGAAGATACTCCTGCCGTCGGGTAAAGGAATGGAATACATACCATCACCTGCGGTTACACTTCCCTGGTCGGGAATGATAATGCTGGCAATCACCTTGTCAAGACCATCAATTTTTGCCTGGATAGTGTTGGTGTTTACAACTTCACTACCCTTCATCAATGAGAGAGTTACCGATACAGGTTCATTGTATGGCACCTGAGTGAAGTAGGCCGTCGCTGCGTCTCTTCCAGCAGTTTTAGTGATGGCCGGTTTGCTCAACTCAATACGATAATTATCGAAACTGACTTCCGGGTTGGTAAGTTCCCAGGACAGGTATAGCGTATCCGCATTGAATGTACTGGAAATCTTGATATAGGTGTGATCCCCGTCTGGTTCAAAGGGATTCTTCCTTATACTGTCATCACTGTCCGAGCAAGAGACGAAGATGCAAAGCAAGAATGAGAATAATATCATACGATTATAATTGTGCTTCATAATTTAATACTCGTTATTAAATGATCAATCCCTCTTCAATTTAGGATTTAACCTCTTTTCCCTGATCGGGTATGGCAACAATAAACTTGCTTCGGTAAACGGCGCTGTATGGCTCGGCGTCTGGTACCCGATCATATTTACCATCTGGCCTGTGACAGCATGTAAAGCCCTGCGGGTTCTCAACATATCATACCATGTCTGATTCTCGAAGGCCAGCTCCCAGAAACGTTCCTGCAATACCTTATCAACCGTGATGGATGTTGGTTTCACTTCTTCCGGCAATGCACGTTTTCTGACGGCGTAGTAGGCTGCAATGGCATCGGCATCGGTTGTGGTTCCTCCATCGGCCTGGGCTTTTGCCTCAGCCAACATCAACAGCACATCAGCATATCTTAAGAGTGTAAAGTTGGCTCCCGATTTTCCGGTTACCGCGGCATCCTGATCCCAGTACTTATAGATATATAACCTGCCGAGGTCTACCATGCCCGATTGGTCGAGTGCCTGCTGTTGGGTATAATAGAATTCTCTTTCTTTTTTACGCTTATCGCCTTCGGGGTAGGTGTCGAAGAACATCTGGGTAACAGTGATCGCTCCACCGTAAGCGGCACTGGCAGAGACGGCTTTTACCGGTGCAGGATAAGCCAGCAGGGCACTATGGAGGGGATTACCTGCATTGTCAGCCTCTCTCTGAATGGACCAGATAATCTCTCCGGAATTTTCAACAGTTCTCAACTCTTCATAGCTGTCGAACAGAGTAAATCTCCCACTGCTATATACCTGCTTTGCCATGTTGTAAGCCCTGGCATAGTATTCGGTTCCTTTTTGAAGGGGATATCCGGCCATGGTAAGTAAGACCTTGGCGTGCATCGACTTGACCGCTCCTTTCGTTACGCGGCCACTGGTATTTGTCCACTCCCTATCTTCCATCAGTTCGCCAGCTCTTGTCATATCCGCATCGATCTGGGTGTAGATGGCCTCTACGGATGATAATTCAATGGCAGTGTCAGTTACATCTCTGGTAGGGGTGAGCTTCAGTGGCACCGGTCCATAGAGTCTTACCAGATTGAAGTAAAAGTAAGCACGGAGGAAATAAGTTTCGCCCAGGTACTGGTTCCTTTTGGCCTCACTTATCATCCCTTCTGCCATACCTTCTACACCTTCGATGATGCTGTTGCAATTCTCAATAGCTCTGTATGCTGTTTCCCAGAATCTCTGCACATAGCTGTTATTTTCCGCAATGAGCAGACTGTTGGCCTGAGCGAGGTCTTGGGTACCTGATCCGCGCATACGTTCACCGTATCCGTGCATGAATTCCAGGAAGACGAAACTATGAGAGCCGGGCTCGATATCTGAGTCCATAATATCATCCACAAAGGTGTATATACCGTTCACGGCAGCAGATACCTGCTTTTCGTTTTGGTAATACGAATCGGGGTTCAGAAATGTCTTTGGCTTTTCTTCAAGGAAAGAATCGCATGAAGAGATCATTACCGCCAGGGCAATGAGCCAGCTTATATTTGAATATATCTTTTTCATTTGATTGATAATTTAGACATAAGAGCCAAGAATCAAGACATAAGACATTACATATCCTTATGTATCGTTGATCTATATGCTCGTTTCATATGATTTTATCTCTTTACATCAATGTATATGGGAACGTTTTAGAACCAGGATTTTTAGAATCAACAACTAAGAAATTAGAACTAAGAAGCGGAGAAGTTCAATATTTCGTTTTTCATTCTTAACTCTTAATTATTCACTTTTAAAAAATCTTGGCTCTTTGTTTTTTACTCTTTAATTCTCAGAATGTAATCTTCATGTTAGCCGTAACTGTTGTTGGACGAGGGTATGAGTAGAAATCGACACTCTGTCCGTTGTCTGTATTGAAGGCTCCCATTTCGGTATCATATCCGGGGTATTGAGTGAGTAACGCAAGATTTTCAACAGACACTCCCAATGAGAGGTTATTTACTTCCCTGAGCCAGTTAAGCACTTTAGGACTGAAAGAATACGAGAGTGCAACGTTACGGATTCGTAAGAAGTCTCCTTTATGAAGCATGTACGAATCCTTTTCGTTTTCGCCGAAGAATGGATCTGAGGGCAAACGCAATGCAGCCACCATAGTATTTTGATTCTCAGGGGTCCATGCTTTGAGTATATCTTTCACGCTGTTGCTGTACAACGGTCTGTTTTCGCCCATGGAATGGGTAATGCTCATGATCTTGAAGCCGTACACATAATTAAGGTCAACCATCAATGAAAAGCCCTTGTGGGTAAAGGTATTCACCATAGTTAGGTTTCCTTTCGGTCTGCCGGTTCCCATTAACTGACGATCCTCTTCGTCGATCTTATAATCACCATTCACATCTTCGTACTTGATATCACCAGGTCTTTTGCCATACCTGGCAGCTTCCTCTACCTCGCCAAGACTCCAGGTACCCAGTCTTTTATAAACATAATACGATGCCCAGTCTATACCTTCCCGAGCTATGGTATTATTCCCCGTATCAATGGTTTCTCCGTTTATATCTATGGTTTTCACTTTGTTAGTGGAGTACACAAGATCTGTCACCCACATAAAATCTTTTGTATGGATGTTGCGTGATGTAATGGTAGACTCGAATCCCTCGTTCCGTATCTCGCCGAGATTGGACCACGTAGTGGCATATCCGGTGGTGATAGGTATCTGTTTCTCGAACAACAGGTCTCTGGTTGACTTGGTGTAATAGTCCATGATTACCTCTAACCGGTTGTTAAGGAAACTCAGGTCCAGTCCAATATTAAACTGGCGTGATGATTCCCACTTGAGATCCTTGTTACCCAGGTTGCTGAGGGTTACATACGATGTAAGTTCTTTGTTGAAAATGGTAGAACCGTTGCCGTATTGTGAGATGGTTCTGTAATTAGGGATGGAGGCGTTACCCACTACACCGTAACTTGTTCTGAGCTTGGCCTGGCTTACCACATTGAGGAGCGGTCGGAAAAAACTCTCTTCCGAAATACGCCATCCGGCAGATACTGACGGGAAGTATCCATACTTGTTGTTCATGCCAAAATTTGAGGCTCCATCAGCACGGAATGTAACACCCAGCAGATACCTGTCGCGGAAGCTGTGATTCATCCGGAAATAGTATGAATTCATCGTATTCTGATTCATCCCTGATCGGGGTTCGTGCCATGTTGTTCCTGCCGAGAGGTTGTGATAATCAAACGAATCATCGAAGTATTGTTCGGAACCCGAGGATGAACTTTCATTGCGATTATAATACCAGCTGGCACCCAGCACAAAGTTAGAACTGAGTTGTCCGTTGAAATACTCATCGGTATAGGTAAAGTAGTTTTCGCTGGTGAGTTTCTGATTATCGGAGTTACTGATATCCGCATAGCCACCATTGTTTTCGCTTACGTCCAGAAGCCCGGCTTTAGCATAACTCATCCCCTTCCTGTTATTCTGCTGATAATCTCCCTGTACGGTCAATGTTAGCTTTCTGGTTATGTCGAGAGTAGAATTGAGGCTGAATACGGAGAAATTGGATTTCCATTCATCCCTTCGGTCTCGTAGTAACAGCAGTGGATTCTCCCCTTCCTCGGAAAATTTGTAATCTCCCTTGCGTCCCCAACTGCCATCTTGGTATTTAACAGGCACAATGGGCGGCATCTCGATCATATTACGGATCGCCCCCTGACCGAAAGAACTTTCCATATCGTTATTGTTACCTTTCTGACCACCAACGGTTCCTACAACCTGCACGCGGAGCCATTCCTTAATCCTGCTGTTTACATTCACAGTACCGGAGAAGCGTTCGTACGCTGAGCTTTTCAACACTCCTTCATAGTTTTGGTAGGCAACACTTGAATAAACACTTGTATCATCGTTACCCGATGAAAAAGATACGATGTGGTCATGGGTGATGGCTGTGCGGGTCATTTCCTTCTGCCAGTCTGTGTTGTACCTGGGCGAAGCAATCAACAGTCCTTTTTCATCGTACTGGTAGTTGCCGGAAGCATCTTTGGCATAATAGAAAAGTTTTTCGTCGGCAGTGGTAAGGTGAGGCATGGTTTGTCCGCTGTAGGCATAGCTGCGCCGTTGGACTTCCATATATTCATCGGCATCCAGCATGTCGAGTTTGCGATTCATAAAACCGAATCCCATCTTACCATCGTAGGTAATAGAGCCTTTGCCTTTTTTACCTTTCTTGGTGGTGATAAGCACAACCCCGTTTGATCCTTGTGCGCCATACATAGCTGTTGCAGCAGCATCCTTAAGAATGTCGATAGATTCAACATTCGCGGAATTGATGATATTGGGATCAACGCCAATTACACCATCGAGTACATAGATAGGGTCTTTACCTGCATTGATGGAACCCATCCCACGAACGCGGAGGGAAGATGAACCACCCGGCCTCCCGGACATGGATACGTTTGTTACCCCGGCCACTTTTCCGGCTATGCCTTGCATGATGTTAAAGGCAGACGGTCGTTCATTCAATTCATCACTTTTTACAGAACTCACTGCTATGGACATATCTTTTTTTGATCGGGTTCCGTATCCGATAACCACCAGATCTTCCATCAGAACAGCATCCGGTTTCATAACCACATTGTACTGTGAATTATCACCGATTGTCAACTCAACAGTCATCATTCCCACATACGATATCTGCAGCGTTTTAGCATCGGAATGTATTCTTAAAGAGAAAATTCCGTCAATATCCGTGGTGGTACCTATTGTCGTACCTTTCACCACAACAGTGGCACCAATCACAGGATCACCGTTCTCATCGGTCACCACACCGGAAATCGTTCTTGCAGGGTGTTGTGAAATGAGATCTGAGGTGGCTTTCGCCTGTACTCCGCTACTGAATGGCAGTATCAGGATCAACAGCAGTTTTACAATTTTGGGAAACACACCAGGCGCATCCGCTCTCTGTTTTCTTTTCATGTTTGCAAACAATTTTTGATTAATAAAAAGCTATGTTTAAATATGATTAAATAAATAGGACTACCTACCCCATTCTTTATTAGGAGTATTCCCCATATATAATTCCAAAACACCTCCCTGAGCGATATCAGAAAAATCAAGGTAGCATTCGCTGTATTCTTCTCCGTTCAGCACTGCCTTCTGGATATATATATTTTCCGGACCATTGTCATGGGCTATGATTGTAAATTTCTCTCCCGGTGCGTAATCGGGCTCGAGCCTGAAATCTACCCTGTCGAATACCGGGCTGGTAATCTCTAACCTCGTATCGCCCGGGCAGGAAGGATGAATCCCTGATGCTGTTAACACATACCATGCGGACATCTGTCCCGCATCTTCATTGCCGACAATACCCTCCACTTCATTACGATATGCGTACTTACAAATATGCCTGCTCCATTTCTGTGTATTCCACGGCTCATTCAGCTTATTGAATAAGAAGGGCACAAAATGCACCGGTTCATTGGCATGATTGTAATAGTCATTCCACAACAGGTCATCCGGGGTTTTATCAAAGAAGCTGCACAGGTCTGCCAGCACTGCTTTTCTGCCACCCATAAGTTGCACCATACCTTCTATATCATGTGGCACAAACCAACCCTGCTGGTAAGGGTTTGACTCCACACATCCATACCATTCGATCGTCCGGGCGTTTTCCGGCCAATCCTGCCATGAGCCGTCTGGTTTGCGGGGACGGAACCACCCTTTTTCCTTATCAAAAATATTCCGATAAGCCTGGGATTTCCTTGCGTATACCTTTGCCTCTTCGTCGTTACCCATTGCAGTGGCTAACTGTGAAATACACCAATCTGTATAGGCATATTCCAATGTATGCGAAATACTGAGTTCGGAGGGAGTATATCCCAATTCGTCATTACCAAACAGACGGGAAGTATTCTTCGCATACTCATAGGCTTTTTCTGCATCGAAAGTCCGGATTCCTTTTATATAGGCATCGGCAAGTATCGAAAGTGCCGGATTCCCGAGCATACATCCGGAATAGGCATTCACAATCTCCCAACGTTCATAATATTCTTTGCCACTCTCTTCAGCTAACGTAATAAGTGAATTTATCTGATCACTTACCAGGGAAGGATTTATAATTGTTTGTAGGGGAAACTGACTGCGGAACACATCCCATCCACTGAATATGGTGCGTTTGGTAAAGACTTCGTTTGTTGAATAAATTGTATTGTCACCACCCATATAACGACCGTCGGCATCGGTAAATATTCGGGGATCGATCATAGTATGATACAACGCGGTGTAGAATATAGTCTTCTCATCGTCACTTCCTCCGGATATTTTAATCCGGCTTAACTCTTTATCCCATAGCTGGCGTGCCTGAGTCTTCACTTCATTAAAATCTAACGAGGCGATTTCAGTGTTGAAATTATTTTCCGCCCCTTCCATATCTACAAAGGAGATACCCACTTTCAGTGTGATTTCCTCTTCTTTGTGAGTAGGAAATTCGGTATAGAAACCCAGATGTTTTCCTTTCATTTCCTCCTTTCCGGTAATGACCGGAGCTTCGGATACTCTGGTAAGGTAAGGAATGCCCACCACATCATCCTTCTTGCGGCCCCAACCATCAGGAATATCGGCACTCCAAAATCCATAATTCTCTAACGGCTTGCTGAAACGGGCGAAAAAATGCACGGTATAGTTTGTATTGCCTTCCCCGTCACCCCAGCCACCACCATCGGGTGTGCATTTCATCCACCCCTTGATGGTATATTGGTCTACCACTTTCAGATACTGTTCCACAGATGTTCCTCCCACCCTGCGGGCAAGATCAATCTGAATACGTGATTTCTCGTTTTCGGGAAAGGTAAACTTCAATATGCCGCAACGTGGTGTGGTGCTGCTCTGTACATTGATTTCGTAATCTGTAAGGTCGACCGAATAAAATCCGGCTTCGGCAACTTCGGATTTCTTATCGTAATAGGATCTGTAGCCGGTGATACTACCGTCTTCCTTTCCTGCAATCTTTTTCAATTCGCCGGTTGTGGGCATCACCAGAAAATTACCCAGATCCCCGAACCAGCCTACACCGCTCATTTGTGTGAAAGCAAAACCTTCTATCGTTTTGTGTTCATAACTGTATCCCGGGCTGTTATCACCGCCGGTAATGGTATTCGGACTTACCTGTACCATACCGTATGGAGTGGTTGCTCCCGGAAACGTTTTACCCAATCCGTGATAAACTCCGGCTGCCGTAGTGCTGGTACTTGCTCCTATAAAGGGGTTTACATAATCCGCTGGTGAGAATTCCGCTGTATTATCTTTCTGTGGGTTTGAGCAGGAGGTAATCCCCATGATTGCGCAGGAAACGAATAAAAGAATAACAGCTGTTGGCTTGTTTCGATGGGATATCATATTAATTGTTTTAGTACCTAAACTAGATATATAGTTATGCATTGACGTCATTAGAAACCTGAAATTCATACCGATCGGCATATGTATTATTCTTTTATTTTCAAATCGCCAAACCGCAATGTCACGAAGCCGAATTGGGGGATTGTTATATTTGTCTGCAACCGTCCCTCCCCCTTATCGACAGGCGATAATTCACGGATAGGATCACCTTTTAAATCTATCTGCTCTATTTTATCCACACTGCAGTTCCAGATCACCTCGCGGGAAATTTCGCGGGAGGATGTATTATAGATACGTACAAGCAGATTACCGTTCTCCACGACCATAGAGGATATTTCCAGATTATCGCCCACCGTTTCGAGTATTGATCTTTGCTGTTGTTCAGGGGAACCCGACATGAATTGTGCGACCATTGGTTCATTCCATTGACGGCTCGCTTTTTCCACCTCTCCCCTCTCCCAGTCGCCTGAATGAGGAAAAAGCGCATACCCTATTTCAGTGGGGCCATGGATCGTGTAATCTCTCCCCCACAAAGCCCTACCGGTATATTGAACGGTCAGTCCCAGCGGCAAACTGTCGGATTGCAGATAACTCGTAGTATGGTCTGAAAACAGTGCTACCCCATAATCCTGCTCCTGACCGGTAATATCCACCCAATTCAGGATCACATTGTGTTTGATACTGTCCCAACTTGAATAAAGGGTATTGTCAAGCTGACTTTCAGTGACATCAAACGGCGCATTCTTATATATCTTCCGGCCTACCTCATTGAACGGAAAACGTACATGAAGCTTATAGTCATCATTATAAAAAGCCTTATTCCGGTCAGTGGCTTCATAATTATCGCTCTGGTCATACGCGCCAATCCCCGGCTGTCCATCCCAGTCGATATGCAGGGTAAAATCAATACGGTGATTCTCTTTATAAAAAGTGATCAGTTGATAATAGTTATGCCCGGCAATTTGATTCTCTACCTTTATTCGGGTAAATATCTCTCCCTCTTCAATCACTGAGACTGTAGCCCGGCTTTCTGATCCCTCATAAAATCTGTCCTCCCTATAAAAAAAGCCTCTCAGGTCATTTAAATATCTCCCCTTTTCAACCAGTTGCCTGTTTCCGTTCTTTTTATCGATCAGGCTTGTGATCGTACCACCATGCTCAGGATCAATGATTACTGAGTAATAGTCTGTTTCTATTGCAAGTTTTTCTGAAGATGTGAGTTTTTCTGAAGAAAGATCCAGCTTTTTTTTAGAGGGCAGTTCCTTATCACTCTGTTTCAGCCGGTAAGTAGCATATCCCATTCCCGGCACCAATGCTTCAAAGAACAGTGTTACAGCACCGTCAATACCTTCTGATAATTGATGAGGCGCAGGCTTACCCTTAGCATCAATGACTACTATCTTCCGGCCTCGAAAATGTTCCGATAGAATTAAGGCTACCTCTTCCTTACGTGTCGATCCCAGCGTATTATACACCCGGATATATTCAGTATTATTCGTCTTGGCAAAGAGGTTTGATATCTTTTCGGACGCGATTTGATTTGTCGCTTCAGTCCACCGGACTACTTTATCGGCCCAGGTGTCTCCCGAACTGCCGTTATAGGGAACAATCCAGCAGTCGTGATGCTGGGCAAGCATCAACGTCCTCCATGCTTCGTCAAAATCTTCTTCCGGCCAGCTCGTATCGTTAAAGAGGTAGTCCATCGCGGCCATCTTTTCTGCCGTGACGAGCAGGTTCTCACTCACCCGTACCTGCCGGGCTATTTCCTGCACCACTTGTGCACCCCACACCAATCCCGGTTTGATATCTTCTTGGGTGAAATGCCAGTCTTCGGGTTCCACCTTTCCTTTTATCATTTCAAAATAATTGGTCCAGGTGGTATACACTGTGGGTTCGTACTCACTGCGCCACAAACCTCCGTCCCATCCCGCATCCTGAAAACACATCCCTACCGGATACTGTATCCCGTTGGCAAAGCATTTTTCAATGAAACTGTTGGAGTTGGTCCATGACTCGGTTTGCCAAGTCGTTTCCGTGGACAATTCCTCCACAACATATCTCGGAACGGCCGGAAGGGAAGTGCCGTCGGGCCCGATCCAGTTGACCAGATCCTTTCCGAAAGCGCTGGTATAACCTCCCCAACATGTATTAGGGTTTCTCAGTACCGCGTACTTATAACCAAAACCTTTCAGTATCTGCGGTAAACTACTCGTGAAGCAGGGCTCTTCCACGGCATAAGTCACAAAAGAGGCACTCGGAAAATACTCCCTGGTCTTTGCCATACCATAATGAAACTGCCGGATGATACTCTCCCCCGAGATGTTATAACAGTATGGCTGCGACCAGGTAGGGTTTACAAATTCTATACGTCCCGACGGGCCCTCTTTCTCAAAATATGCTTGGAACACTTTAAAATTTTCAGCATCTGTCACGCTGATCGTATCCCAGGTCTCAGGCTCGATCTCCAGATTGATTGCCCAATCAGGATGCTTCTCCAACTGCTCTACCATGAACCGTGCCTGCCATTGCGGGTAATGACCGTAGATACCACCATGATAACCATCGGTAAACCAAGCGGTCTGTGACAACACAGGTATTTTCACCAGTAGAAAATAAAACAGAATAAAAATTGATAACCTATGTTTTTGACTTAAATTTTCAAGTACCATATCGTTTCTTTTACAGGGATTACAATCCAATCAGATTTTCACTAAAACTATCTTTCTCTTTACCGGTTGGTTTATCTCATAGATCTTCGAAACAAGCATATCCATTTCCGCTTGCCGTGTTTCACGAAATGAGTGATGGATCATCCGGGCATAATTATCCCTATGCATTCTCAGCCATCCGTTGTTACCCGTTTCCTTATCAAGAGCTTCAAGCGATGCACGGTTATTGGCAAACAGCAATCCCCTTTCCTGAAAAAAGCCGAATTGTATCCAGGCGTAGTCCCGGAAATTTCTCTCAATCTCCCATCGCACTTCATTCAGATGCATAATCGACAGAGCCTGCTGGTATTGCGGTGTTTTTGTTTCTGCCGCCAGATTCACCCCTTTGTTCAAATCAACAGATGACCATATTCCGATCTCTTCTCCATCAATGAACATCTTGTAATCACCTTTCTCTAAATCGGAGACTTTAATTACCTCCTGATTCATTTCTTCCATAAACGGTATATATTCCATTGCGTCGGCCTGTGATTTTTTTGCGTTCCATCCACGTGGAATCGTATCTAACGGATAGGGTAACGAATAAGCCAGGTAATCAAAAGAGAGTGTACCTTCATTTCCTCTTATATTGGAGATTTCACAGTTTGCCGACCGGACAACCGATTTTTTGGACGCATCCACCTCAAAGTCCGCCACTACATCGGAATCCAATCCCTGCTCCTTGAGAAAGAAGTAAGCCATTACCATGTGTCCGTCATTTTCAGGATGGATCCGGTCAAGACCACAAATGGTGAATTCCGGATCGTTCACCTGGAACTTCCGGTTAATTGCTGTCATAGGGGCGTTCAGATCCAGAAATTCCCAGTTATTCTCTTCTGCTGATTTCTTCTGAAATGCCACAATACGCTGCATCACCTCATTTTTCCCCCTCAGAGCAGTATTACCATCAATCTTAGCAGCTCCATCATACGGAGATCCTCCCATCATCACTATCTTCGTTCCGGAAAGTTTTTTCAACCGTCCTTCCAGCAATTTAAAATTCTCATAGGTTTCCCGGTATTTTTCTTCACCGAACCCGGCCCGGTCATCTCCGTTATACTCCTGATATCCCGAATCATTCATTCCGAATGTAACGACCAGCGTAGTGGGATTCTTACTGAACACGTCACTATCCAAACGTTTATACATATCGAGCGCCGTATTTCCACCGATCCCAGCATTCAGTATACGCAGATCCCTGTTCGGAAACCTTGTCATATAATAGAGCCAAATAAATGAGTGATAGTGGCCTCCATCTGTAATACTGTTTCCCAGAAAGACAACCCTTTCCCCTTCCCTAAACTCGCTAACCGGTTGAGAAATCAAGCCAAGAGCTATACCCAACGCAATAAAAACTGATGTGAATCTTTTTGTTATCTTCATCGCAAATACCATTGTGACCCGAAGGATCTGTTTAGTTAAAAAATAAAATTGTGATTGATATCCAGGTTAGTTTTGAATACAATCCTTTATGAGAATGGATCATAGACGGCCATCGACACATGCGAATCGGCGCTGCCATAATAACGGAAGAGGTATCCGATGAAAAAACGGGATTCCCCGATACCGGCCGGATAAACTCATCTAAAGGAAACAAAGGCTCATAAACCTTTTCAGTCATACTATTATTTCATTTCCTGTCGGACTATCCGGAATGGGCAACTCAATATTGTTTGTAATCCGGTTTTGCAAATGTATGGATGAAAAAAATCCTTTCAAATGCAAAGTAGACTTAAAAGTAAACAACTCCACAGCGAAAAATCAAATAATCGTCTGTATATAAAATTATTACAAGAAACTGGAATGAGCTTAATGGTAAACCGATTTGAACCAAACCTTTCTCTTATCGCTTCCCAATTATGTTAAAACACTGACATAGTGCAAAGTTTTGTTTATATTTGCAGAATAGTAAAATGTGCCGAGCGAAAAGCCCAAGCAAGCTTGGCTTTTCGCTCGGCTTTCACTATATTTGCCGCTCAAAGTTAAGCGCCAGATGGAGTCATTTTCCGATATACAAAGTTTCAATCGCTTATTCAACGAATATCACGAACGTTTTATCCGTTTTGCGATAGGGTACGTGAAAGAGAGGCAGACGGCGGAGGATTTTGTGTCGGAGGCTTTCGCGGCTTTTTGGGAAAACAGTCAATGGTTGCCGCCCGACACCAAACCAGCGGCATATATCATGACCATCGTTAAAAACAAATGCCTCAATCATCTGCAACATCAGCAAATAGAGCAGCGGGTAGCTTCTGAATTGAAGGATCATTCAGAGTGGTTGCTACAGACAAAGATCAGTACGCTGGAGGCGTGTGATCCCGTTTTTTTATTCTCCGACGAGATACAACAAATTATTCATCACACATTGAATCAACTGCCGAAGAAAACACGACAGATATTTCAGATGAGCCGTGTGGAAGGGCTTCCCTACAACGTGATTGCCGTAAAAATGAATCTCAGTCAGAAATCCGTCGAATACCACATCTCAAAAGCCCTCGACGTGCTGCGCGAATCGTTGAAAGATTTTTTATGTATTTGTCCCATTCTCCTCACCTGGTTTTAGATAACAAATCGGAATTATTATTAACCGGGCAAATAGTGAATGAGTAAGACATGGGATTGGGTGTGATCGTATACTCGGGATGAACCTGGGCTCCCCAGGTATTGTCGCCACCCACACCCATCTGGGCATGATCGATGTTGATCCAGATAAACTCTTTCTTCTCTATGCTACCTCCGTGCTTTCTCTCTATGTCGTAAGGAATATAATCGATATCATCCTGCGAAAAATTCCAGGCACTGGCACTCAACGGCCTTTCTCCTTTTATTAAAATACCCGTCTCATTATTATCGCGGAAAGCCATCCATCGCACATCGCATTTATTCCCTGTTTCCTGGGGCCGTATATAAGGATGATATTGCTCCCACACGGTTGACCGGTATATCCCCACCGGTGCCGATGCCTTCCTGTCGGCATAGTTCTCATGAGGGCCTCTTCCAAACCAGGCGAGGTTTTCATATTCATCCGACACAATGAAATAGATTCCAAAACGGGGTATTTCCGGTAACGCGACCTTACCCGGCACAAAGTTCATCGATACTTTGATCTCCCCTTTGGAGGTGACGCGATAAATGATATCAAGTAAGGAATTTTGTCTTTCCAACCTATAATTGGCAGTGATCTGAATATGTTGTCCCTTCTCACTGTGCATGGCAAAATTCAACAGTTTCATATCCTGCTCCACATTTTTCCAGATGCCACAACGCTCCAATGTGCCATTCGCGACATCGTTATCGGTGAGCGGCCGCCACAAATTGGGTGTGAAACCTTTCACCATCAACTCCTTATTGTTGTATTTCAGGCTATTGACAAAGCCCGTCGATTTTGAAAAGCCGACGCTGAACCCGTTTCTGTCGGTCAACACAATCACATCGCCGTTTTCTTCGATCTTCAAATTATCGTCTCCTTCCGGTTCATCGTATTTTGCTATCCTGTCCGGCACATAGAAAGGGAACTGCTCCATGGCCATACTATGTGCGGACGGAATCAAAAGCGACGCCTCTTTTGTCAAAGCTTCAATTTTCAGGAAATATTCTTTATTACGATCCGGCACCACATTGAGCGGCAATCGTATGATAGCAGATTCTCCGGCCTGAATATCGGGAAACGTCTCCTCACCCGAGGCAACTGGCCTACCGTTTTCCTCGAGCGACCAGTGGTAATAGTAATCTTCCAGCGATTTAAAATCATACCGGTTGGTGACCCTGATCTGATCCGGACTAAAAGGAACAGTCTCAAAGAGTATATTCTGGTAAACCTTTTTTACTTCCCAAATATGAGGATGGAGGGTCCTGTCGGCCAATACCAAACCATTGGCGCAGAAGTTGGAATCATTCGGCACGCCCACAAATCCCATATCTCCGCCATACGCCCAGATTTCATTTCCTTTATCATCCTTGATCCTGAAAGTCTGATCCACCCAATCCCAGATAAATCCTCCCTGCAACTGATCATACTGATAGATCAGGTCCCAGTAATCCTGCAAATTACCCACACTGTTTCCCATTGCATGCGCATATTCGCATAGGATCATGGGGCGCGGGCGCCTTTCATTCACAAACTCCCGCAAATGCCATATACGTGCGTACATCGGGCAATAAATATCGGAAACACCTTCCCGCCGGGAACCCTCGTATTGCACGGGACGGGTAGTATCGTATCCTTTCGTCCAATGATATATGGTCTCAAAATGCTTACCATATCCCGATTCATTACCCAATGACCAGGTAACAATCGACGTGAAATTTCGATCCCGCTTCACCATACGCGACATACGTTCCATGAAAGGCTTTTCCCATTCAGGCCAATTAGCCAGTGTTGTAGCCTTATGGTCGCTCATGCCGTGACTCTCAATATTGGCCTCATCAATAAGGTAAATACCCAATATGTCGCACAACGTATACCATGGGTAATAATTCGGATAATGGCTGCATCTCACCGCATTCATATTGAATTGCTTCATCAGTTGGATGTCACGGACCATACTCTCCACCGTTATGGTCCTTCCCTTATCGGGATCATGCTCATGGCGGTTGACACCCTTAAACTTTACAGGCTTGTTATTCAGCAGGAATAATCCGTTTCTCATCTCGATGGACCTGAAGCCGAAAAGATGACAAAACGACTCCAATTCATTGCCTTTGGCATCCTTATAAGTGACGGCCATACGGTATAATGACGGGATCTCGGCACTCCACGGTTTTACAGCGGGAAATATCCCGGAGAAAGTAACCAACGTATCTGAATTCGACCGCAATTTCCGGTTGAACGAGTGAATCACATTGGTGTCATCAAACAAGGTAACCTCTAAAGAATGTCCTTCGTGAGGGTCATGCAAAAACAAATCGACATTTAAATCGCCATCTTTATAATCATTACACAACCCCGCGACTAAAGAAAAATCTTTCACACGGCTTTTTGGACGCGCATATACGAACACACTCCGCTCTATGCCGCTGTACCTCCAATAATCCTGTCCTTCGAGATAAGATCCGTCACTATACCTGAATACTTTTACAACGAGATTGTTATCGCCTTTCTTCAGTAACGGTGTAATATTAAAATGAGCGGGTAAACGGCTATCCTCACTGTAGCCAATAAGTTCTCCATTCAACCAGCAAAAAAAAGCAGACTCAACCCCTTCAAAATCGATATAAATATCCATTCCATCCCACTCGTCGGGTATTGAAAAATTCCGTTGATAGACTCCCACAGGGTTATAATCAGCAGGCACAAATGGCGGATTGGCAGGGAACGGATAACGCACATCGGTATAGATCGGTTTATCAAATCCCTGTAATTCCCAACTCCCCGGCACATTGATCTTATCCCAGCCGGAAGTGTCTGCTTCCGATGCCAATATCCGGTTATCATCGCATTGCGATGGATTTTTGTACAACGCGAATTTCCAAACTCCATCCAAAGACATACGCCTTTCCTTTTGTTCATCGAGTGCAAAGATCTCCCAAACAGGTTTATCGTATTGCGCAAGGGCGTATTTCTCAGATTTATAAGGTATAAAGTGGGCATGCATGGGCTCTCGGTTTATCGCATTCACTCCCGGATTTTGCCATATCTCCGGATTAGCGTTTTGGCTTCGCACTTCCCCAACACCCATAAACAGTAAAAGGATGAGGATTGAAAACAGGGATTTATATTGTGACATATGATTAGTTTTAGAGTGAAGAAATTAGAACTGAGAACTAAGAACTGAGAACTGAGAACTGAGAACTGAGAACTGAGAACTGAGAACTGAGAACTGAGAAATTAGAACTGGGAACTGGGAACTGAGAACTGGGAACTGGGAACTGGGAACTGGGACGTTTTATATGATAATTTACTCATAAAGAGCAGAATAGCGCAACCAAAACAGGTACGCTGAGATCAAGTATGAATCCGTGAAAAACGGAAATAACGGCAAATTCTTTCCCCGAAAATTTCAATATGATCGGGAGGGTGGTGTCCATCGTGGTAGCTCCTCCCACCGAAATGGACGCCAGCTTGCCAAAATATTTCACAAAAAGCGGCGCAAGCAACAATGCCATTATTTCACGGATAATATTCGAAAGTAACGCAATAGTGCCAAGCTCGGCTCCTTTGTATTGCGTTATAAAAATACTGGATAACGAGTAATACCCGAATCCGCTACCCACCGCCATAGATTCCAGAGCCGAACGTCCTGGAAATAAAAGACTTATTATCGCACATCCCGCCAGTGTGCCGACAATGGTTGCCACCGGCAGCAAATAAAATCGGGGGTTTATCCTGGTGAAACGTTTCAACGTATTGGAATCATTCCCCAGGCTCAATCCCACACAAAACATCAAACAACATAACACATAAAAGCTTATGTCATTTTCAACGGCCGAAAGCGGGATAATTTCGAAATAACCCGATAATACACCCAGGACAAAAAAAGAGACAATAATAATACTACTCTTCATGAAGGCCTTTTTGCTTATTATTGATACGCTTCCAGAGCAATAATGCGGCTATAGCGCTACCCAAAACCGCGGCAGCGGTAATCACCAAAGCTTCGATCCCGATATGGGTCAGCCCGGATATAATTTGGGGATTGCCACCTACCTCCAATCCGAGAATGAACAAAAGAACCCAGATCAGCAGGCTAATAATTTTTGAAATATTTCCGAATTCTTTTTTTCGCCACAAGAATCCCAAAACACCTCCAAGCACCATGAAACCAATTGCGATAAACATGTTAAAAAAAGGATTGCAAGGTGCCGTTGGTTATTTTCCTATAATCCAACGGCACCTTTGTTTATATCTTGTCAATTATTCAACGAAAGCTTTTCATTGGTGTTGATCTCCGTCAAAGGAATAGGGAAGAAAGCGTTTCTTTCTTGTGAAAAACCGGTTCTGCCGGCGCTCTGTAGCGCGTCTCCCAATTTACCCCATCTTCTCAGATCGTACCAGCGAAAGTTTTCCAGAGGAAATTCGATCATCCTCTCATGTTCGATCTGCCGGCGCACCTCTTCCCGTGAGCTACCCGCCATTGGCGGCATATCACCATGTACCCGGCGTACCTCGTTGACCAGAGGAATAGCCTGTGCGGTCTGGTCCAATTCATTCAAAGCCTCTGCTTTCATCAACATCACATTTGCATAACGCATCAAAGGCAAATTTATTGCCGTGAAATTTTGCGTCAACCCTTCCTCTGTACCCGGTAAAAGCTTCCTGAATACCGGACGATTATAAGATATCCCGTTGCTGGAGAAAAGAGCGTCGTATTCATATCCGTACACTTTCCCTGTCCCATCGTTAAAATAATCATCCCGGAAGAAGATAGTCTGGTATAACCGGCTGTCGTAATGTCCTGTCTCCGAGATCTTTCCTTCTTTGATAAACGCTTCCATCAATGTAGGGCTGGGAAGTATCTCATCCCAGCCTCCCAGTTCAGAGGAAGCGATCCACTTATGGAATTGTGTGCGATAATTTGCGCCGTTGGCTGTGCTCATAGAGAATTGCAATTCGAATATCGACTCCTTGCTATTTTTATTATCGCCTGTAAACATACTCAAAAAATCGCTTTCAAGGCTATATCCTTTCACTTCATCGAAAGCATCCACGGCAAGTTGCAGATATTCAGCCTTTTTATCCGGCGTTTCATAAGCACGGGTGAGGTAAGACCATCCCAGATAGGCATATGCCGCTCCTTTTGTAGCCCTTCCCATATGGTCGGGGGAATGGCTTTCAGGCAAAGCGGCAGCCCTCTTCAGATCCCCGATTATAAAATCCCACGCATCAGCCCGCGAAGACTTATCCTTGCTTAAATCTTGCTGATTGGTGATGTATTTATCCCGGATTATGATTTCTTCCCAATTGAGAACAAGTTTCAGATGGTAGTAAGCTCTTAAAAAATGGGCTTCATTCACGATCTGGGTTCTTTGCTGCGGGTCAATCTTGTCATCCGGTATTTCCGAGACTTTTTCTATCACCTGGTTGCAAAAACTGATTCCGGTATAATTATTCCACCAGTAAGCACTGATCTGCGAATTACCATTCGTATAGGAAAAATTATAGAGTTCAACCCAGTTGGGATAATTCATCGCATCGTTACCCATTGATATAATATCTTCCCTGTAGGCTTCCACCGGCCATTTCACCTCGGCATATTCCCAGGTATCGATGGAATATTCCAACTGGGAATAGGCTGCCGCGAGGCCGGCTTCGGCATCCGAGAGGTCTCTCCAGAAATTCCCGGATGTCAACATATCCGGAGAATTTACATCCAGGTAATCATTACATGCCGGTAGAAGGAGTAATGAACTGATTAAAAGTATATATATTGATTTTACTATTCGTTGCATAACTGTAATCTGTTAAAGTTAAAATGTGAGTTGAAGCCCAACGGTATAAGATCTTGTGAAAGGATATATATGCCTGTCCACTCCGGAATCGAGCACACTGGAGCGAGAAAATTCCGGATCGATCCCCGAATACGAGGTGATGGTAAAGAGATTTTCACCACTGAGGTAGAAACGCAGTTTATCTAAGTGCAATTTCTGTGAAACAGTGACAGGCAACGTGTACCCCAGTTGTAACTGGCGAAGTCTTACAAAATCCCCATTCTCAATAAACCGGTCGGATTCCCTGAGGTTATTGTTCGGGTCCTGATAAACGGCGCGCGGCACATCGGTGGAACTGTTCTGCGGTGTCCACGCATCCAATGTCGATCTCAGGAAGTTGGATCCGGAATTCATCCCTTCATAGAAATACTTATTCCCGTTATAGAGCTTATGCGCCCAGGCGCTACTTAAAAGCAGTGACAAATCGAATCCTTTGTAATCTGCCGTGAAAGTCAGGTTCGCCTCGATCTTGGGAATGCCTGATCCGATGTATTCCTTGTCATTTTCATCGATCACCCCATCGCCATCCACATCGAGAAAACGAATATCACCCGGACGGGCATTCGGCTGAAGCATTTGACCGTCTTTATTCACATGCGCATTGACCTCCTGTTCGTTTTGGAAAAGCCCGTCAGTCCTATAAAGATAGAAGGCGCCAATCGGCATTCCAACCCGGGTCTGAGTAGGGAAATGTTCCGTGCCGAATTTAAGCCCCTCGCCGTACAATACCTGGTTGGCATCAGCAAGGGCAATCACTTGGTTATTGATAGTAGCCATATTGAATCCGATACCATAATTAAAATCATTGATTTTATCATTCCAGTTCAGTTCCAACTCTACACCATTATTTCTCATCTTACCCACATTCAATGTGGGATTGCTGAGTCCGGCAGAAGGAGGCAATGCCTTAGTGATCAACAGGTCTATCGTTTCATTGTGGTAGTAGTTCAGCGCACCGGTCAGTTTATTATTGTACAATCCGAAATCCACACCTATATTCTTATTATCGGTTGTTTCCCATTTCAAAGATTTATTTTCCAATGAGCGCGCAATGCTACCCGGCCATGGATTTTCGCCATTACCCTTCACATATCCCTGGTATTTGGTATTGTATGTGGAGATCAGGGCAAGGAAATCATATCTTCCCAGGGAGATCTCATTCCCTAAACGTCCCCAACTGGCGCGTAATTTAAGATCACTCACAAAACCATCTTCAGGAAAGAATTCCTCCTGGCTGATACGCCATCCCAAGGCCGCGGAGGGAAATAAACCCCAGCGGCTGTCCGCACCGAATTTCGAGGAGCCGTCGCGACGCAAAGTCAACTGCACTAAATACTTATTGGCATAATTGTAATTGAGACGGCCGAAAAATGACGCCCGTCTGTAGTCCCACAATGTGCCGTCTCCACTGTAGGTGCCTCCTGCCCCAGCCCTTATGGTCGAGAAATAGGGGTCGAGGAATCCTGACGCCACCTCTTCCGTGACCAGGCGACCGTTTTCAACCTTGTATAATATCGATTTGCCTTCCACGGCGACTGAATTCCAGGTCATCCTTTCCTGTGTGACAGAACTGCCGATCATGGCATTGACCGAATGGATATTGAACACTTTGTTGAAACTTAACACATTATCAAACACCTGTTCTTCCCAATAACCGGAATATTCTTCATGAAAGGGGTATTCCCTCTTGGAACGTATATCCGCCACATATACAGGCTCATGAGAGACCCTTCGCTCATGTTCACCCCTGTAGGCATAACTGCTCCTGAAGTTCAACCAATCGGTGAAGTTCACCGTTACTCCCACATTGGCCGTGGTATGGTACTTCTTGTTGGAGGAATCCCTGAAGTTATGATCTGCCATCACGTTCCGGTTGTTGGGGATACCGTCGAAATCGGTCAAGCCATAACCCGAAGGTTGGCTTTCGTCGTATATCGGGACCAATGGTGAAAGCATGTACATCTCCTTTAAACTATACCTCGGCTGTTTACTGTCGGTGTACTTGAAAGCAATATTGGCATCCAATTCAAAAATATTCTTCTTCATATTCAATCTGGCACGGGCATTATCATGACGATAGTTGTTTCCCAGGAATATCCCTTTCTCATCCAAACGGTTATATGATATGGAATAGTTTGAATTCTCGGCTCCGCCTCTTACTGCCAACATATAATTCTGGGCAACTCCGTTCCTTAACATGGCATCCTGCCAATCGGTATTGACATTCGATTCTTTTGTCACATATGACGGCAAGGTGACTTTGTCGTTGTCAGCAGCATACCTATTCCAGTTCTCGTACATTGCCCTGTGTACCTGGCGGTACTCCGGACCATTTAATAGTTCCAATTTCCTGGCCACATCCGCGAAGCTAAGGTAAGAGTTGAATTCAATCTTGGTCTCACCTCTCTTGCCGCTTTTAGTGGTGATCAGTACCACCCCGTTCGCTGCGATTGAACCGTAAATGGCGGCCGCGGCACCATCCTTCAGGATTTCCATCGACTCTATATCCTGAGGATTCACATTGTTTATGTCTCCCGGAAAACCGTCGACAATATAAAGGGGGTTATTATCTCCAAAAGTCTTGACACCACGGATCTTTACCTGGACTCCCGAACCGGCGTTTCCCCCGAACTTCTGCACATTCACTCCGGCCACTTTTCCCTGGAGCGCTTCTGCCGGATTGGTGGTAGTCCTTTTTCCCAGTTCTTCCACATTGACAGACGAAATGGCGCCCGTAAGATCACTTTTCCTCAAAGTTCCGTATCCGATCACAACCAATTCATCCAATGTTTGGGTATCTTCCCGCAACGTAATATCGAAAGAATTCCTTCCGGCAATTGCCACTTCCTGTGGTTCATATCCCACATAAGATATTTCCAGGACAGCATTCGGAGCCACATTGAGCCTGAAGTGCCCATCGATATCGGTCACCGTTCCATTTGCCGGATTTCCTTTCTCAATGACCGTGGCACCGATCACCGGTTCACCCTGGGTGTCGGTGATCACTCCCGCAACCCATCTCGTTGCCGGTTGCCGCGCGTTGTTGGCAGACTGCGACTCTTCACTTCCCGTACTTTTATTGTTTTTCAGGAATACCCTGTTGTTGATCACTTTGAAACTGATTTCAGTCGCAGCGAATACGCGTGACAGGACCGTCTCAATATGTTCGTTTTCCACCTCTACCGATACATTTTCCAATCTTTCCGAAAGGATATCGGCATTATAAGAAAACTCATATCCCGTTTGCCGGTTCAACTGTTCAATCACATTGCCGACGGTGGTGTTTCCCAAATTCAGTTTCACATTCACCGATTGCGCCGTAACTGCCGACGCCAGGATATTCGCATTCAGGAAAAACAGCCACAGTAAAGACTTTACCGTTCGCATACATTTGTATTTTACGTGTTCATTCATACATTTTAGTTTTTGTTATTAGTATAAAATATCGGGGTCACTCTATCTCTGCGTTCAAATCATACCTCTCTTTCCGTGATGAATACTTCATTCCCTTCCATGCGGTAATGTATGGGAGCCAGGTAACTCAATATATCCAGCACCTCCTTTAATGTTTCTTCACGATTGATAACGCACCTGTAACGATGATCTGCCAGTTTTTTCGATTCGAGATTAATGTTCACATCATAGATGAGGCTCAATTTATTGACAATTTCCCGCAGGGTAGCGTTTTCGAATGTTATTTGATCCAGGTGCCATGAGGTGAGAGTATTCACATCCACCGTGGAGACCGTATAATGATTGCTTTGGGCCTCATATACCACTTTTTCACCCGGAGACATCTCAAAAACATCTTTGTTGCGGCTGTTTTGCAGTATTACCTTACCCGAAACAAGGATCGTTTCCACATGTCGTCCTTCATCCTCTACCAAAAGGTCGAATGATGTACCGGTTACTTTCAGGTTCATATAACGGGAAGTCACCCTGAAGGGGGATTCGGGATCTCTTTGTACATCGAAATAAGCTTTCCCTTTTAATGCAACATTGCGGTCGGACCTCGAAAATGACTCGGGTATCCGCAATTCGGATGATGCGGAAAGCCAAACCAAGGTGCCGTCATCCAGGCGTACTTTTTTGATCGATTCATTCTCCGCCACCGAAATAACGGTGTAGTCTTCACTCCCTGACCGTATCAGCCCGAAGATTGAAAGCGAAACAACCATAATCACCGCGGCTGCGTATTTGACAATATTGCGGACAGGGTACCGCAGTGTGCGATGTCGGATTCTTTTTCTGACCTGAGTAAGGGCAAGTGCGGTTCCGGGAACATTGTTTTTTCGGGAAAATTCATTCAGTAAGCGCAATTTACTTACTTCTGAAAATAATTGTCGGTTTTCGGGCGACAAGCTCCGCCACTGCTCGAGTTCTTGCCTCTCCGTGGGAGAAAGAGGGCCGGAAAGATATTTGATCAATATTGAAAATCCTGAATCCATCGCAATTTTTACGTCTATATTGGCTAAACGAACATCGCTGAAAAACTACGGAGCATAAGGGCGTTTTTTTCAAAAATATTTACAAAGAAGTGCCAAAATGAAAAAATCGGATGGGGATAAGTGTTCTCTAAGGTATTTCATGGCAAGATAAATATGGCTTTCCACCGTGCGTTGCGGGATATTCAGTTTTACGGAGACCTCCCTGGCTTTCAATCCGTCGCGATAAACCAATTCAAAGACCTGTCTTCTCGCTTCCTGAAGATTACCGAGCAAGGCATTGAGCCTTTCCTCAAAATCTTTACTGAAAAGTTCTTTCAGAGCCTGGGAATCATTATCGATATAGGATTGATATTCGGCAGCAAACCTCAAGAGAGACTCTTTGGCATATTTTTCCAGCCGTTTATTCCTGTGAATGTGATCTATGCATCTTGAGTAGGCCGACTGGAACAAATAACTGTAAAACCCTTCCCCCACATACAGTTCCTTCCTCTTTTCCCATACGTATACAAATACTTCCTGGGCAATATCTTCCCCTGCCGTCCTATCATCCAATATTACGGTGGCATAGGATGCCACCTGTGGATAAAACCGACAAAACAACTCTTCAAACTCCGGCTGTGACAGGGTTTGAAGATCCACTGAAGAAATATGCCCCCTATGTTTTTCCAAATAAAAGTAGAATAAGAATAATGGGATAAAACAAAAGTAAACAAATAATCGGACATGGCAAAGCCGACATAATTTTAAAAAAAATATCCATTATTTTAGGGTAATCCTATCCTGGCATGTTATAGATATAACAAGAAAAAGATAAACAATGGATAGAGACTTACTGTACCGTTTTTTTGAAGGTAAGACAAGGCTTGAGGAAGAAAAAAAGATCAGGCAATGGCTGGAAATTTCCGAAGCGAACAGAAATACCTTCTTGCGGGAACGCAAAACATACGATGCCCTATTGTTTGGTTCTCCCGGCACCTCGAAACCGAGCCGGGAAGGACATACAATCTCATGGTATCGTATCGGTACGGTAACCGCTACCCTGCTGCTATTGATGGTAAGCACACTATATATACGCGGGCTGATATACGAAAATAACAGGCAGGAAGAGTACAATACGCTTGTTGTACCCCCGGGGCAACGTATCCACCTGATCCTTGCCGACAACACCGACATTTGGCTGAATGCCAATAGCACATTGCGTTATCCCACTGAATTTTCAAGGAAAGGAAGAATTGTCTATTTAGACGGGGAAGCCTTTTTCGAGGTAAGCAAAGACGATAAAAAACCATTCATGGTGAAAACAACTTCGGGCGACATTAAGGTAACCGGCACCTCATTCAACGTGGAAGCCTATTCAAAACAGGGAAGTTTCGAGACCAGCCTGTTCGAAGGAAGTGTGGAGATTTACAAGAACGATCATAAACTCACCACTCTCAACCCTGATGAAAGAAGCTACCTGGAAGATGGAAAACTATATGTGACCCCAATAACCGACAGGGATAAGTATCTCTGGAAAGAGGGTTTGATCGCCTTCAATAATAAAAGCCTTGAAGATATCCTGCAGTCTCTCGAAAAGTATTTTGATATCCGGATACAAATCTCTAACAGCTCATTGCCACAACGCACCTATACCGGAAAATTCAGGCAGTCTGATGGAGTGGATTATGCATTAAGGGTGCTGCAGAAAAGTA
Source organism: Proteiniphilum sp. X52 (assembly GCF_003712195.1). Taxonomy (GTDB): domain Bacteria; phylum Bacteroidota; class Bacteroidia; order Bacteroidales; family Dysgonomonadaceae; genus Proteiniphilum. Next base: position 102,481 of record NZ_RDSD01000006.1, read on the forward strand.
TCCATTTTTCCTACCAAAGGGATGAAACAACAGGGATAGTGTATATAAAATAACCACCGTAAAAAATAAAAGCCTATGATAAATAAAGCAGAAAATTGAATGACCAGAGGAAACTAAAAAAACCGGCAGGCGCTGCAACGTCTACCGGTAGGATGTCTTACGTCGACACGTCTAAAATTATCTAAGTATCAACTTAAAACAATGACAAATGTATGAAGAAAAACAATTCAACGGGTAACAATTTAACCGAAAAAGTACCCACAAATTTTTTTTTATTGATTATGCGAGTGACTATTATCCTATTATTTACCGGCATTTTCTGCACTATGGCCGAAACAGGTTATACGCAAAATGCCAGAGTAACGATCAACAAGCGTAATACAACCCTCAGGGAAATTTTAAATGAGATTGAAAAGCAAACCGACTACCTGTTCATTTATAACAATGAAGTAAAAACCAACAGCAAAGTCTCAATAAAAGCAAAACAAGAGACTGTATCAAAAGTGCTGAATTCCATGTTGAAAAAAAGGAATCTGGACTATTCCATGGAAGGGAACCATATTATCCTTTCGGCAAAACAACAGAAAGAAGAGGCTACGGAAAAAGTCATTGCCCAACAACAAAAAAAGCAGATTTCCGGAACCGTAACGGATGTCTACGGTGAACCCGTTATCGGTGCTAATATTATTGAAGTAGGTACTGCTTCTAACGGTACGGTAACGGACGTAGACGGTAATTTTTCCCTTCAGGTGGAAAACGACGCGATTATCCGTATCTCTTATATCGGTTATCGGGAACAGGAAATCAACACAACAGGAGAAACGAGCTTCACCATTATTTTACAGGAAGAAACCGAAGTGCTGGATGAAGTGGTTGTTACGGCGTTAGGAATCAAACGGCAGAAAAGATCGTTAGGGTATTCCACCACGCAAGTCGGGGGTGAAGAATTTACCCTGGCGCGTGACGTGAATTTAGGCAATGCCCTCTCGGGCAAGATTGCCGGGGTAACGGTAGCTGGGAACGCGACCGGTGCGGGAGGCAGTAGCCGGGTTATCATCCGCGGGAATGCTTCGCTGACCGGTAATAACCAACCGTTGTATGTTGTAGACGGTATCCCGTTTGACAATACCAACCAGGCGTCGGCCGGGACATGGGGTGGTCTGGATGGCGGCGACGGGTTGTCGAATATCAATCCCGACGACATCGAAAGCATACAGGTGCTCAAAGGTGCGGCAGCATCGGCATTGTACGGCTATCGGGGAGGTAACGGAGCCATCCTGATTACGACTAAGTCAGGACAGAAAGGGAAAGGCGTAAGCATCGAGTTCAATAATAACCTTACGTTTAACAATATCTACGACTACCGCGATTTCCAGACAATATACGGACAGGGCTCCATGGGGCAACGTCCCTTGTCGGCTGATGTAGCCAAGGCAACCGAAACATCCAGTTGGGGAGAACGGCTGGATGGAGGGAAAGCCGTCAACTTCCTGGGCAATGAATACACCTATTCCTATATCGACAACTGGAAGAATTTTTATCGGACAGGTATCAACAATGTTACCTCTGTCGGCATTAGCCAGGCTTCGGATAACATCACTTACCGATTCGGCGTTTCCAATATGTACGAGAAGGGTATTCTCCCCAATTCCGGTATCAGCCAGCAGAGCATCAATACGAATACCACCTACGACATTACCGATAAGCTGCACCTGACAGTGAACGCCAATTATGTCTTCGAAAAGTTCAACGGACGATCCAATCTTTCCGATGGGAACGGCAATACCAACGCCTCACTGCTCTACCGAGCCAATTCGTTTGACGTGCGTTGGCTGGAACGCGGAAGCGAATCTGCCGACTGGGGAACAACCGACGACGGAAAAGAACTCATAGGTGGAACCAACGAATATTTCAATAACCCTTATTGGTTACAATACAGGAAAACCAACGAAATGAACAAGAACCGACTGACCGGTTCTATAACCTTGCGTTATGACATTACCGACTGGCTGTATGCACAAGGAGCTGTTCAACGCGACGGTTATAACATTGAATTCAAACAGGTACAACCTATTGGCGCAGCGGCAGATCCCAACGGTTTTATGAATGAGTATGCTAAAAACTTTTCCGAAACGAACATGAATTATTTAATCGGATTCAACAAACTTTTCGGTGATTGGTCGGTAGATGCCACTGTAGGTGGAAACCGTCTGCACAACCTGATGAAACAATGGCTGGTGGACGGCGGACGCCCTTTTATCGTCGATGGGCTGTGGTCAGTCAATAATCTGGCCGATCACCGGTTCAAGAAAAACTATGCGGAGTACAAGGTAAATTCAATATACGGGACTGTAGATTTCGGCTGGAAGAACCAAATATTCCTCAACCTGACAGGACGTAACGACTGGTTTTCGACCCTGTCGCCCGAAAACAACCAATACTTTTATCCATCGGCTACCCTGTCGTGGGTGTTTACCGATACGTTCAAAATGCCGGACTGGTTTACCTTCGGTAAGGCAAGGGCTTCTTACGCCTCGGCTTCCAACGGAACATCAGCCTATCAGAACCTGCTCACATATAAAATATCCGATTATGTGGTGAATGGGCAGAAAGTAGCCACCGTAAATACAAGTACCTTTCCTAATCCCAACCTGAAGCCGGTACGCATCTCCGAATATGAAGGCGGGTTGAATCTGGCTTTCTTACGCAACCGTCTGTCGTTCGATATGGCTTATTACGTAAAGAATACAAGGGATGATATCGCTGTGGTAACCGTCAGCAGCGCCACAGGATACAGTGCCCAGATTCAAAATGTGGGCGAAATCGAAAACAGGGGGGTCGAATTTATGGTGAATGCCGTGCCAGTGCATAACCGTCATTTCGGTTGGAATACCACCTTCAATATCGCTCATAACAACAGCGAAGTAAAATACCTGGGTGAGAATGTAGAGATGTTACAGATCGACGGAGCATCCTCCCGTTCGGGAAATGTAACCGTACAGAATATTGTCGGCCGTCCTTACGGAGAACTGGTCGGCTACAAATATTTGCGCCATAACGGTGAAATCGTTTATAAAGATGGCCTCCCCCAACGCGAGACCGACTTATCCGTCCTGGGCAACGGCGTGTATAAACTCACGGGAGGCTGGAACAACCAGTTTTCCTATAAGAATATCACGCTGGCTTTGCTCCTCGACTTCAAATTCGGCGCCAAGATTTTCTCAGGGACAAATCTGAGCCTGACCAATAGCGGGCTACATAAAAACACATTACAGGGACGCGAGAACGCGGCTGCCGGAACCATCATCGGAAAAGGTGTTATGTTAGGTGCGGACGGGGAAAGTTATGTGCCGAATACAGTGGCAAAACCGGCGCAGGAATACTGGCAGAGCATCGTCTCGAACAGCATCTCCGAAGAATTTATCTATGATGCCAGTTTTATCAAACTACGCGAACTGGCGTTGGGATACAACCTTCCAAAGTCATTATTGAGTAGGCAGCAAGCGGTAAAAGAGATGAGCATCTCTCTGGTCGCCCGTAACCTGTGGACCATTCTCAAACATACCGACAACATTGATCCCGAATCGGCTTATAACAACACAAACGGGCAAGGGCTGGAACTGAATGGTTATCCCGCGACCCGCAGTATCGGATTCAATGTGAATATTAAATTTTAACCTCTTAGAATAGGAAAAAAATGAAAAAAAATATTTTTTTGAAGTTGACATTGGCTGCATTCGCCCTGACGGGACTGACCACAAGTTGCAGCGATTTCGGTGATATCAATATCGACCCGGAACATTTGAACGAAGGAACCCTTGACTACAACTTGCTTTTTTCCGGCGTGCAGGTGCAGACACTCGGCTCTAACTGGGATGTCTGGCGCAACGGGATCATATACGGGACGAACATGATGCAGCAGACCACCAGTGTAAATTGGGCGCAAGGTGTCTTTTATACGTACAATGAAACGTTCAACGCCGCATTTTGGGATGGCTTGTATAAAGGTGACCGTGGAGCCATCCGCGACATCATCGATTTCATAGAGAAACGGAAAGATGTCGAGGGCTTTGAAAACGACTATCAGATGGGGCGCATTATGAAAGCGTACCTGTTTCACCGGATGACCGATCTCTACGGAGATATTCCCTATTCGGAAGCTGGCCGTATCAGGGAAGGGATCACCCAACCCATATATGATAAACAGGAAGATATCTATAACGACTTGTTAAAAGAATTGGACGAGGCGCAAGCCGCTATCAATATATCGGCCAGTAGCCAACTGGGAAATGCGGATCTCTATTTTAACGGGGATGGAACGAAATGGAAAAAATTCGCCAACTCACTCATGTTGCGCGTCGCCATGCGATTGAGCAAGGTAGAGCCGGATAAGGCACAGGAATGGGTCAATAAAGCAGTGAACAACGGTCTCATAGAACAAGCCAGTGATAATGCCGTCTTATACCGTACGGATGGAACTACTGCTGACGACTCGGCCGAGCCTTACGGAAAGGTTTTCGCCCATGAGGAGCCTGTTGGCTTCTTTCTGAGCGAGTATTTCGTGGACTTGCTGAAAAACACCAACGATCCCCGCCTGGCCCTGATTGCTGTCGTCGTTGCCGAGAACCCCGATGCAAAGTACGACTCCGACAACTTCAACAAAGGCAATCCCGACCCGGCTATCCAAGTAGGAATGCCGATAGGTTATGATTTGAATGGTGGCGATTGGGATCTCTCGAAAGCGCCTGGTTATCCCGGTGATAATTTCAGAAGTGTCTATTCACTACCCAACCGCTATACCTATTCCGATGTGAAAGCGCCGACCATGATCGTGACCTATGCCGAAAACCAGTTGTTACTGGCCGAAGCAGCGCACCGCGGTTGGCTCACCGGCGGCAAGAGCGCAAAAGAGTATTATGAGACCGGTGTGAAGGCGGCCATGGAGCAATTCTCGTTCTATGAAAACGCCAAAAGCATCTATGAACAATACATCACCTCCGCGTCCATCAACAAGTATCTGCAAGACAATCCATTCGAGGAAAACCGCGCACTAGAATTGATCAATACGCAGTATTACATTACCACCTTCTGCGATGCATACGAAACATTCGCTAACTGGCGCCGTTCCGGTTATCCGGAACTTACTCCGGTGAATAAGGGATATCCGAACAGTGTAACTAACGGAACCATTCCTCGTCGTTTCACCTATCCTGCATCCGAATCGCAAAGTAATGGAATGAATTACAAGGATGCCGTCAGCCGTTTGAATAACGGGGACACAATGACTTCCCGCATATGGTGGGATAAAGAATAAGCAATTTTATGAAGTGAGCCCCGAAAGTCAGATAAAACTTTTGGGGTTCACGTTACTTTGAGACATCATTTATCTATCTGGTTAATACCGCTGCTCACTTGGTTTCAATTACCAATACAGCAAATTATTTCAAGAGAGACTCACATAGAACCACTTACGATTCGATTTCCAACCCCATGGGATATTATGAAAAGATAGTGATCTCACTTGATGACATCCCCTACCCTCAAAGCGGGGCATCAGGCATGTCCAGCCATGGAACACGAAATATTTAACAGTTGAAGTTTTATCTATCGTTTTGTGGATGTTATCTTTGTACTAGCATTATCAACCATGGAACAATTCCCCTCCTTAGAAGGAACCGTTGTGATTTGCTTAAGAAGTAGTACCTTTGTACTCTAAGTGCGACAAGAGGTCGTACAAGTAATTGTTCAGCATCATGTCTGAACCCATTGTTCCGTCAATGGTAGCATAGAGAGGCGTGCGTGATTGGTAACGGTCGGGTGCGAAGCCCTCTCGACAATGCGGCTTCAACGCAAACATCCTGCGTGAAGAGCTGCTAGGCTGACCGACATGGGTAACACAAGTGAACCACTGCACCATCGTAACAAAGAATTGGCTTACGGATGTTACAAGCCATGCCAAAAGGCAAGCAGTCAGGATAGCCCTCTTTATGGAAGGGCTACACGGATGTCGAACTGCCGGTGGATGGGCGGACTCTAAATCGGTCGTTAGTTGCTTGTGCGAAACTTGGTAAGCCCGTATTTCTCCCCGTGTGCACGGGGTAAGCCAATCGTGAGAGAAGCCGAACGGAATGCGGGTAAAGGATTGCGGAGAAAGCGAATGCTTCCGTGTAATGCGGGAGATAGAGGTTTAAAGGTTACCTCACGCGAAAGCGGGCAGACTTCCGCAGGGTAATTCTTTGTGAAAGGAAGGCAGAACTTGAAAAATGAAGAAACGGCAAAGGAGCGAGGCGCAAGCCGGGTGTGCATCTTCAGCCCGGAGAGCCACATCCTGGAAAGCAATTGATTTCCAAAAGTGTGAGCGAAGGGTGAGAAAGCTGCAAATCCGAATAGCAAAGGCTCAGAGGGAAAAGAGGTACGGCAAGGTGAAAGCACTGCAACACCTCCTGGTCACCTCCTTCGACGCCAAAGCCCTGGCGGTAAGGAAAGTGACCTCCAATAAAGGGAAACGCACGGCGGGGGTGGACTGCATATTGTGGAACACCGATGCCAAGAAATTAGGCGCGATACGTTCTTTGAAACGGAGAGGGTATAAAGCCCTGCCCCTAAAAAGGGTCAACATACCGAAAGCAAACGGAAAGATGAGACCGCTGGGAATACCGACGATGAGGGACAGAGCCATGCAGGCACTTTACCTGATGGCATTGGAGCCCGTCACGGAAACAGAAGCGGACGCCAACTCCTACGGGTTCAGGAGAGGGCGGAGTGCGGCGGATGCCATAGACGCCCTGCATAGATGGTTGAGCAGAAAATGCTCTCCCCAATGGATATTGGAGGGAGACATTAAAGGATGTTTTGACCATATCAGCCACAGGTGGCTTCTCGATAATGTACAAATCGACAAGCAAATATTAAAAAAGTGGCTGGAGAGCGGAGTGGTGTTCAATAAACTGCCGCAACCCACAACGGAAGGAACGCCGCAGGGGGGCATCATCTCTCCCACACTCGCCAATGCGGTCCTGGACGGCATGGAAAAAATGCTGAAAGAGAAGTATAAGGTGAGGTATGCGGACGGAAAACTTTACTGTCCCAAAGTGAATCTTGTACGATATGCGGACGACTTCATAGTAACCGGGGAGAAAAGGGAAACGCTGGAAGAGATAAAGAAAATGCTGACCGGCTATTTAAGGGAGCGAGGTCTCACACTCTCCGAGGAAAAGACGTGGATAACACATATCAGCAAGGGGTTCGACTTCCTTGGGTTCAACGTGCGCAAGTACAACGGCACATTGTTAATCAAACCATCCAAGAAAAGTCAGAAACGCTTTACCGAAAAGCTGCATGAAGTTGTGCTCGGAAAGAACAAAACGGCAGCACAGGAGGGGCTGATAAGGGAACTCAATCCGATAATCAGAGGTTGGGGAAACTATTACAGTCATGTGGTATCAAAGAAAGTGTTCAGCAGGATAGACCATGTTTTAATCAATCAGTTGAAACGCTGGTCGTACCGAAGACACGCCAACAAGTCACGAAAGTGGATAAAGGAAAGGTACTTTGTCGGCAATGGGAGCAGGGATTGGATTTTCAGCTGTGAAAGTAAAGATAAGAAAACTATCTTTGTACTTCTCAAGTTGGCGGATATTCCCATCAGACGTCACATAAAGGTAAAGTGCGAAGCCAATCCGTTCGACCAGGCTTGGGACGCCTATTTCAGGAGGCGAAAGGTGAAAAGCTGTCGCCAACGTGCGTAAATCAAACTTTATCGGAATGCAAGCACCTTTAACGGTGAATGTGAGCCGGTTTAATTTTATGAGAATTAAATTTAGAATTATCGGAGCTGTATGCGGTGAAAGTCGCACGTACAGTTCTTAATGGGGGAAGCGGCAGCAATGCCGCCGACCTACATAACAAATATAATTTCATTTGTATGCACAAAAAATGGATCATTGTCTCACTTTTCATCGTGATAGCTTTCACGTTGAATGCCCAGAAACTCTCTTTTAAGGAAGACGGGACCTTCAAGATCGTGCAGTTCACCGACATGCATTACATGCATGGGAATCCGAAATCGGACACAACCCTGATGCTTATGCCCAGGATACTGGATAAAGAGAAGCCTGATATGGTGGTATTTACCGGCGACATCGTCACGGGAAAACCGGTAAAGGACGGTTGGGATGCCGTAACCAAATTCGTTATTGAGCGCGCGATACCATTTGCCGTGACTTTGGGTAATCACGATCATGAACAGGGTGTGACAAGGGAAGAGATTGCTGATATTGTCACCTCCTACCCTTTCAACATCAACAGGCTATCGGACGTGAGCAGAGGCAGGGTAATGGACAATGTGATTCCGGTCTATAGCAGTGAACAACCACTGAAAGAGGCAGCTCTGATCTACTGTTTCGATACAGGAGCCTATTCCACGATAGACGATGTAAGTGGTTACCATTGGATAACCACCAGCCAGATAGGATGGTATCGGGAACAAAGTATCCATTATACCGTCAAAAACAATTTCCAGCCGCTACCCGCCCTGGCCTATTTTCATATCCCCTTGCCTGAATACCGGCTCGCGTTCAACGATGAAAAGAATATACGCCATGGAGAAAGAAAGGAAGACGAATGTCCTCCCGAACTCAATTCGGGTATGTTCTTATCGATGAAGGAGATGGGGGATGTTATGGGCACATTTGCGGGACATGATCACGTGAATGATTATGTAGTAAACTACCATGGTATAGCCTTGGCCTACGGGCATTTCAGCGGTTGGAAGACCACCTATACCCCTGAAATCAACGGAGCCCGCGTAGTAGTGCTCAAGGAAGGAAAACGGGAATTCGACACATGGCTCCACCGGTTAGATGGCACCATTCGGCACAAGGTTTCATATCCCGCGGACTTTACCAATCCGGGGAAATAGTTTTTTCATAAAAGAAATACTTACTTATTCGGTGGCAGAATTTATTTTCTGTCAACGAATATTCAATTGTTCAAATGAATAAACATTTAATTATCTAATTATCAATAATATAAACAATGCATGAAATTTGTTTAACAAATACTGGGAATATTGTTCAGTTAAAGTTATTTTTGTAACAATTTCAGGTCGAATAAAATGAGTATCGTTACGCTCTCTATGCTGGTTCTGCTGAGCATCGCGCTTATCGTGCTACTCACTTCGGTGACGAAACTAAACGCGTTTGCTTCGCTGTTTATCGTGGCCCTGTTGTTGGCCATGATCACCCTTCCCGACAAAGATGTGGTCCAAGTCCTTAAAGAGGGGTTTGGGAGCACCATGGCATCTATCGGGTTTCTGATTATTTTCGGGGCGATTATTGCCGTGGTGCTGGAAAAGACAGGCGGTGCCATAAGCATCGCTAATTATATTCTGTCGAAGACAGGACAGGGTAAAGCCGCTTCAGCAATGGGCATTACGGGATTTGTCGTGGGATTGCCCATTTTCTGTGATTCGGGGTATATTATTGTGATTCGGGGTATATTATAATGAGTGGATTGGTAAAATCATTCAGCACGAAGGCCCGAATCGCATTGCCTTTTATCGCGTTTGTTTTGGCCACTTCACTCTATTCGGTACACTGCCTCACCCCCATACACCCCGGAGCATTGGCCGCTTCGGGAATTCTAAACGCGAATATCGGCATGCTGATATTGCTGGGGACACTTTTTGCCATTCCCGCTTCCATAGCCGCATTTCTTTGGATCAAATGGCAAACAAGGAAAGATAGCTACCAAGAAACAGAGCCCTCCAAAGGTGAAATCGGGAGCCAAGAGCAATTGCCCCCGGTCGGTCTTTCGTTATTACCTATCGCCACACCACTCATTCTTATAGCAATCGGCTCTTTCCTCGCGGTAATGAAAGTGCCCGAAACCCATTTGGCATTGAAAGGGTTGGCATTGATAGGACAACCTATTATTGCCCTGCTGATTGGCACATTTTTATCACTGTTTTTATTGAAAAACAGGGCGGTGAAAAGCATCAATTCAATCCTTGAATCCGCCATAGAAAAAGCAGGCCCGATCCTTATCGTAACCGGCGCGGGCGGAATGTTCGGCATGGTGATAAAAGAGACCGGCGTGGGCGCTTATGCCGGAGAGTTTTTTCTGCAAACAGGCTTAGGCCTTGCTGTTCCCTTTCTGATTGCTTCCATACTGAAAACCGCGCAGGGTTCATCAACCGTCGCGGTCATTACTGCGGCATCGTTCGTCGCACCCATGTTACCTGCACTGGGACTGGATTCGGAAACCGGAAAACTTCTGGCCATGATTTCGATGGGGGCCGGCTCAATGATGGTGTCTCACGCCAATGATTCTTATTTCTGGGTGGTCGCCCGATTTTCCGGGATCAATTCCGACACCACGTTAAAAGTCTATTCCACGGCCACCATCGTGATGGGAATCGTTACCTTCGCGTGTGTATGGTTGACTTCATTTTTTATATTGTGATAAAATAAGATGAGAAAGAAAGCCGAAGAAATATTTCTCGCCGGGGTTGAAAGTGTTTTGCCTGAAAAATTGATTCAAACACGAATAAAACGGAGTGGTGACATACTGCAAATTGCCGGTAAATCATACCCGTTATCCCGATTCAGGCATATTTACGTTTTGGCAGCCGGAAAAGCAGCCGCTTTAATGGCTAAGGAAACCGAACGGATTTTAGGCGACAAAATAACAGGGGGGCACGTTGTCACCAAATACGGGCACGAAACCCGTTTAAAATACCTGAATCTTACCCAAGCGGGACATCCGATACCGGACGCCGAAGGCGTGAAAGGGACACGAAAAATGGTGGACATTGCCCGGCAAGCCGGTGAAGAAGACCTGGTGATCTGCCTCATATCGGGCGGTGCGTCGGCACTGATGGCGGATTTCCCTGAAGCAACCACGCTCGATGACCTGAGACACGCGAATGAACTGCTGGTAAAATGCGGTGCCGATATCAGCGAAATAAATGCCGTGCGCAAACATCTTTCGAAGGTGAAAGGCGGTCAACTTGCCAAAACGCTTTATCCTGCAACCACCGTTTGCCTGATTTTATCGGATGTCACCGGTGACCGCCTCGATGTCATTGCTTCCGGCCCTACCTTCGGCGACACCAGCACTTTTGCAGACGCGTGGGCGGTCGTCGAGAACTATTCGCTGGAAAATTCTTTCCCGCCTCCCATGCTGAACCATTTGCAAAAAGGACTGACCGGTTTGATTCCCGAAACACCCAAGCCGGACGATGCTATTTTCAGGAACGTTCAAAACCACATAATCGGGAATAACTTACTGGCATTGGAAGGCGCGTCGCGTAAAGCCCATGAGCTTGGTTTTAAGACCCATATCGTCACCGACAAGTTGAAGGGAGATTATACGAGTGTGGCTGACTTTATTCTGAAAACAATCGAAAATCACCCACAAACTGCCGGCAAAAAGCCCGTTTGCCTGCTTTTTGGGGGTGAACCGACTGTAAAAGTCTCGGGAAATGGATCGGGCGGACGCAATCAGCACCTGGCTTTGTATTTATCCACTAAAATTGCCCGCGAGAAACAGATCACCATCTTATGTGCGGGGACAGACGGCACCGACGGACCGACCGATGCCGCGGGCGCCGTTGTGGATAATGAAACGGTAGCTGCCGCGGTGAAGAGAAATATCGACCCCCGGATTTTTCTCCAAAACTCCGATTCTTACCATTTTTTCCAACAAACCGGCGGCCATATTATCACCGGAAACACACGGACGAATGTAATGGATATGGTAGTAGTCGTGATCAAAGCTTTACCGCTTCCATAGTTTCTCCATCTCTTCAAGCGATTTACCTTTGGTTTCAGGAACCATCTTCCATACAAACAATGCTGAAATGACAGCCATCAACCCATAAAAACCATAAGTCATTCCACTGCTGAATTCCATCATGGCAGGGTATGTAGAAGAAATCAAATAATTGGCGAACCACTGAAAAGCAACGGCCACCGCTACGGCCTGCCCACGGATCTTGTTGGGAAAGATCTCTGATATCAGCACCCAACAGATCGGACCCCACGACATCATAAATGAGGCTGTATATATAATGATGAATATCAATGTGCCAACACCTATAATGTTATTAAAGGCCAATGCCGATATGGCAAACATGCCTATGGCCATCCCTATCGATCCTGTAATGAGAAGCGGTTTCCTGCCCCACTTATCCACGGAAAGAATAGCGACAACGGTGAAGACAACATTCACAAAACCCATTACGATAGTCTGCAACATTGAAGCATCCTTGGCCGCTCCCATACTTTCAAAAATACGGGGAGCATAATAAAGCGCCACATTTATCCCCACGAATTGCTGAAAGACCGATAAAAGAACACCTATAATTATCACTATTTTCCCATATGAGAATAGCTTTGCCCTTTCAGTTGTCTGCCCCACAGAGTGCTTAATCTCCGAGAAAACCGCTTGCGTTTTCAGCTTGTCGCTATAAATTTTGTTCAAAACCGACATTGCCTGTTCATTCCGGTTTGACAGCACCAGAAACCTCGGCGTCTCGGGAACCAGAAGTAATAAAATCCCGAATAATGCCGCAGGAATAGCTTCCGAGGCAAACATATACCTCCATCCCACGGCATTTATCCATTCCATACTCTGTCCATATGCGATTGCCCAATTCACAAAGTACACCACCAACATCCCGAGGATAATGGCAAACTGGTTGAATGAAACCAGTCGACCGCGGATATCAGCCGGCGCTATCTCGCTGATATACATGGGCGATACTGCCGAGGCAAGCCCTACCCCGATACCGCCGAGGATACGGTAGAGATTAAATATCAGCAGTAATTCTGTCGAGGGTTCTCCCCTGGTAAAGAAGAATGTTTCCGGATAACCCGATCCTAAGGCGGAGAGGGAGAAGAGTAGCGATGCAAATAATAATGTCCTCTTACGTCCAAGGCGATTCGAAAAGAATCCCGACAAAACTCCCCCGATGATGCAACCGATCAATGCACTCGACACTGTGGCTCCATGTATCAGGGAATTCAGGCCCAGCGGTCTGATAAGAAAGGTTTCGATAGATTTCTCCGCTCCCGAAATAACCGCCGTGTCATACCCGAAAAGCAATCCCCCCAAGGTGGCCACCATTGTGATACCAAACAAATAAGGTTTATTATACTGTTTTATCATGTTTCAGAAAATAAAACAATGAAAGCGGGTGCCCGACAAAGTCTTCATGGGTTCAGCCTCCTGACGGATGGGGAGGAAGACCAGGACACACTACTCTTTCATTGTAGGTTTTGTTTTAGATATACATATTCACAATTGCCTCATACAACTCCTGCTTGCCGCTGATCTGTTCCGGTTCACGTCCTGATGCCAACGCATATGCACGCATCTCTTCCAGTGAGAGCTTCCCTTCCTCGAACTCTTTGCCTTTGCCGCTGTCGAAAGAGGCGTATCTCTCTTTCCGCATCCGGGTGTAGGGCGACTCCTCAAGGATGGCCGCGGCCGCCTCCAAAGCACGCGCAAAGGCATCCATACCGGCAATATGCGCGATGAAAATATCTTCCAGATCAGTAGAATCACGACGGGTCTTGGCATCGAAATTTGTCCCGCCTCCCTGCAATCCTCCGTTTTGCAGGATGACAAGCATGGCTTGTGTCAGCTCGTACACATCCACAGGAAATTGATCGGTATCCCATCCATTCTGATAATCACCTCTGTTGGCATCAATAGATCCAAGCATACCGGCATCCGCGGCGCATTGCAGATCATGTTCAAACGTATGGCCGGCAAGGGTGGCATGGTTCACTTCAATATTCAGTTTGAAATCCTTATCGAGGTTATGGGCGCGAAGAAATCCTATCACGGTTTCCGCATCATAGTCATATTGGTGTTTAGTGGGTTCCATCGGCTTGGGTTCGATAAAGAAAGTTCCTTTAAAACCCTTTGCTCTGGCGTAATCGCGTGCTTTGGCAAGCATCATGGCCAGATGCTCTTTTTCACGTTTCATATCGGTATTCAGCAGACTCATATAACCTTCGCGTCCTCCCCAGAATACGTAATTCTCACCTCCCAGCTCGATGGTGGCGTCCAGGGCATTCTTGATCTGGGTGGCGGCATAAGCCACACTGTGGAAGTTAGGGTTGGTAGCCGCACCGTTCATATAGCGCTTGTGACCGAAGACATTGGCCGTGCCCCAAAGCAGCCTGATACCGGTCTCGCTCATTTTCCGCTTGATATAAGCCACAATGGTCTTGAGATTGGCTTCATACTCCTCCAGAGTATCGGCTTCATCTACCAGATCCACATCATGGAAACAGAAATATTCGATACCTACTTTCCGCATGAACTCGAAACCGGCATCAACTTTCTTTTTAGCTCTTTCCATCGCATCACGACCGTTGTTCCATTCAAAATCTTTGGTCTCCACTCCAAACGGATCTCTCGCTTCGGCGCAAAGCGTATGCCAATAAGCCATTGAAAATTTGAACCAATCCTTCATCTTGCGTCCGTAAACCACTTTTTCGGCATCGTAATAGCGGAACGCCAACGGATTTTTGCTCTCCTTACCTTCAAATTCTATCTTTCCAATTCCGGGAAAAAATTCCTCTATTTTCTTTTCTACGTCCATAATGTAAATTTATTAAAAGATTATTATACTGATTATTTTATGAAATCAGGGATTTCCAGCGTTGGTATGCATTCATATATTGACCTTTATTCTTATTATCGGGCTCCACGGTCATGATTTTCTTCAATGAGGAGAATGCTTCTGTAGGCGACGCATATATTCCCGCACCGATACCGGCAGCTTTTGCCGCACCTGCCGCTCCGTCGGTATCGAACAGTTCGATGACCGCGCCGCTTACTGAGGCAAGCGTTTCCCTGAAGAGCGGACTGAGGAACATATTGGCATTTCCCGCACGAATGACCCGGATATCCATCCCGATCTCCCGCATGATCTCCATTCCATACTGGAAGGCAAAAACGATTCCTTCCTGGGCCGCCCGCAACACATCGGAGCGGGAATGAATATTGAAATTAACACCATGGAATGAGCAGTCCACATTCCGGTTTTCCAGTACGCGCTCCGCACCGTTCCCGAAAGGGATTACCGAGAGGCCTCTTGCGCCGATGGGCGATCGCGCGGCAAGTGCATTCATCTCATTGTAATCTACCTGTCCCGGCATGATGTTTTTCTTTATCCATGAATTCAGAATACCCGTCCCGTTGATACAAAGCAAAACTCCTAATCTTGTCAAATCGGGTTTGTGATTGACATGCGCAAATATATTCACCCTCGAAAAGGGATCATATCTTACCTCATCCAGTACTCCGTAAACCACACCCGATGTACCGGCGGTAGAAGCGATCTCTCCGGGATCAAAGACATTCAGGGAAGCAGCATTATTGGGTTGGTCTCCTGCCCGGTAGCTGACCGGCGTTCCGGGCGATAGACCAAGCTCTCTTGCCGCGGAGTCAGACACACGGCCTTGTATGCCGAATACCGGCGTTATATCGGGGATCAGCTCTTTCTCGAATCCGAAATGATCCAGTATCTCCCGCGACAGACGATTCTCTTTGAAATCCCAGAATATTCCTTCGGACAATCCCTCCACAGTAACCGATATCTCATCTGTCAACCTCATGGCAATGTAATCGCCCGGCAACATGATCTTGTAAATACGCTCATATATCTCCGGTTCATTCTCCTTTACCCATGCCAGTTTTGAGGCCGTAAAGTTACCGGGAGAGTTCAATAGATGGGATAAAACCTTCTCTTGCCCGATTGAATGAAAAGCCTTCTCTCCAAAAGGTACTGCCCGGCTGTCACACCAGATAATAGATGGACGTAGCACCTCCCTGTTTTTGTCTACCATCACCAATCCGTGCATCTGCCATGAAATACCGATGGCCTTAATATCCTGAGGGTCTGCTTTCGATTGTTTGAGTAACGAAGCGGTAGACAACCTCAGGTTAGTCCACCACATCTCCGGATCTTGCTCGGCCCATCCGGGCTGTTCAGCATACATCGGCATCTCTGCCTTGGGATAAAAATCGGATGTCACGGTTTTTCCGGTTTCAATATCCACCAGCGCGGCTTTCACGGATGAGCTGCCTATATCATATCCTAATAGATACATCATTCATTGATTTACAAATTATTTATATTTCACATGCTCATTTCTTTGATCATTTCTCATCGCTCCAGGCGATCACGGAACAAAGCCCAGCAGATTCAGTGCAATTTCCACTTGTAGAGGAAGCAAAAATATCATCACATGACAAATCCGTTGAATCCTCCGTCTATGGTGATGGTTGCCTGTACCTCCTGTGATAACGACCACTCTTCCGTTTATGCTGAATAAATTTTCCATATTTTGTTTTTTTGATCTTCAAGTGTGATTTCGGCGCATCTATGTTTTGTCAGGTCTCAGTGATGATGTTTCAAATCCAGTTTTACCTTTTTCAGGTCATCCAATTCATGCACGGGTCGTTCGATATCATAAGGAATCGGCTTTCCGGAATAGGTCTGGAAATACAGAAGGCAAGCATCTTTCCACCAGACAGCATCACGCGACTGTATTTTCAACCGCGACTGCACATGACGGAAACGTTCTCCGTCGATGTACCTCTCCATCCTGTCCCATATTTTCTGGAATTCGCGCACCTGTCGCACACCGGTATCGTATCGATAACAAAGCTCGTCCCATAGAGTACGGCCGTTCTTCATCGGATGGTCCCAGGGCAGATGATGGAACCAAAGGAGAAGATCTTCGGGGCAGGTTGCGATATCGTTAAAATATTCCTTTAACGGAGCATGATACTGCGAAACGGCATCGCTGCCCCCGGTCGTGCGGTCGAATCCGATCCCCTTTTCACCGGCGTTATGGTAATACCGGGGCAACCAGTCCGGACGCGCGCCGGGAATATCGCACCACGGTTCGGGTCCATAGTGGTGATCCCATGCAAAGATATGGTGCAATCCCAACGGCATCATATAATTGACGGCGGCGTCCCATGAGTGGAGCATCATCTCTTTCACGGGAGTGACGAAGGCCTGGTCGCGGGTAAACGCCATGCGCAGCCACTCTTCGGCGATCTCGTCTGCCGTTAACTCGCAATTCCATGCCAGCCGGCCGAAGGCATACCAGTTTGCCTGCGCAAAATGGTGCCCACACCAGTTAATATCCTCTCCGATATTTGCCACGCCCGCAATGGCACTTACGGGATGGGGGAAAATAGTGCCGTCGGTTGTCTTGGCAACAGTCGCGCCTTTCCCATTGCAATAGGTATCACTTTCAAAGAACTCTTTCCACTGGGGCGCCAAAAATACCAGATGGTTGGAGAAGCCGAGATATTCCTGGGTAATCTGCAATTCAGGCATCAGGGCTGTATTCTTCATTCCGCCGAATAGCGGACTGAACGGTTCCCGCGGCTGAAAATCTATCGGCCCGTTCTTTACTTGCAGGATCACATTGTCTCGAAATTTCCCATCCAAGGGTATAAATTCCTGATACGCCTGTTTAGCGCGATCCTCGTCGCCAGGATGATAAACGAATGCGCGCCACATCACAATACCCCCATAGGGTTTCAGCGCATCCGCCAGCATATTGGCTCCATCGGCATGTGTACGGTCGTAATCCTGGGGACCGGGTTGCCCTTCGGAATTGGCTTTCACCAGAACCCCCCCGAAATCGGGGATCAAACGGTATATCTCCCCGATCTTATCTCGCCACCATCGTCGCACCCCGGTATCCAGCGGATCAGACCCGGAAAGCCCGCCCAATATCTGCGGAGATGAAAAGTTGACCGATAAATAGACCTTTATACCGTAAGGACGCAGAATATCCGCTATTACTTTCACTTTGCGCAGGTAATTTCCTGTCAATATACCGGGAGAGGCATTCACGTTGTTCAGCACCGTTCCGTTGATGCCGATCGAAGCGTTGGCCCGCGCATATTCCTTGTATCGCGGAGATATTTTTTCGGGTAGTTCATCCCATTTCCAGATGGAATATCCGGCATACCCGCGTTCTACCGTGCCGTCGAGGTTATCCCAGTGGTTCAGCAGGCGCAAATCATATGCGGGGGATTCTTCCACCTGCAGCGCGCCGTTGTCGTTTTGCGTATCCTGTAAACGCAACAAATGGTAGGCTCCGTAGAGTAATCCCAGGTCGGAGGCCGATTGAATATGGATTCCCGTTTGCTTCTCGCCGGAAATGACATAGCCCTCCTTTCCCAGGTTTCGCAACTTTTTATTTTGGTGTAAGGAAAGGTGTACCGCTCCACCTTTCCATCGCTTTTCCAGTTCCTCAACCGCAACGCTTATGGCCGGACTTTCCCTGTTGGCTTTCACCTGGGCCTGGGCGGTCATTTCGGCACGAAACCATAAACGGCTTCCATCCTCCGCTTTCAGGCATCCCGCGGAAACACACCACCAGAATACTATATATAATACGGTTCTATTCATTATTCCACCTCAATAAATTCCGGATTTCAAGATTTCAGATTCAAAATTCAAGATGCTGAACTTCCCCACCTTTCCACTTTTCCACTTTAAGAAGCAGTTCCCTGAATCGTCCTGATCGTTCCATCCGGGTTGTATTCCAGTTCCACCACTTTCAGGCTCCGCAACCATGTTTTGCCGCCCGAAGGGACACAATCGTGATGGAACAGATACCATTTCCCTTTGAATTCAATAATAGAGTGATGGGTAGTCCAGCCCGCGACAGGCGTAAGGATCACCCCCTGGTAGGTGAACGGGCCGTAAGGGTTGTCGCCAAGGGCATAACAAATCAGATGCGTGTCGCCGGTCGAATAGGAAAAATAATATTTCCCGTTGTATTGATGCATCCACGATGCTTCGAAAAAACGGCGTTGGGTATCGCCGGCCGTGAGCGGTTTCCCCTTTTCATCGAGAATGAGCAGGTCACGCGGCTCTCCGGCAAATTCAAGCATATCTTCCGTCAGCCTTACCACTTTGGGACAAAGTGCCGGCGCATCCCCTTCGGGCAAATCCGCGCATTCCAACGCTTTGTTGTTGCGGTATCGTTGCAGTTGTCCTCCCCAGAGCCCGCCGAAATACATATAATACTCCCCATCTTCGTCGTGCCAGAGGCAGGGATCAATGCTGTAACTCCCTTTGATGGGATTTTCCCGCGGAATGAACGGCCCTTCGGGTTTATCACTGACGGCCACGCCGATACGGAAGATATCATTTTTATCCTTCAGAGGGAAATACATATAATACTTTCCGTTCCGAAAAGCTACGTCACAATCCCATAACTGCCGGCCAGCCCAGGGAATGTCTTCGGTACTGAGCACGACACCGTGATCGGTGACTTCTCCTTTTTCCACATCATCCAGAGAAAATACGCGGTAATCCCTCATATTGAAATGATCCCCGTTGTCGTTCTCAGGAATACCGCTTTCCCAATCATGGGAGGGATAGATATAAATCCGGCCGTTAAAGAGGTGAACCGACGGATCGGCCATATAATCATCCGGCACCAAATACCTTGCTTGTTTCATACTTTTTAATTTAGAATCAGGATTCAAGAACCAGGACACAGGACTGTTTCCAATTGATTGATTTGGCAATTTGTAGATGAAATGATCATATTATTCACAAAAAAATCTCCAAATCCCTAAATCATCCAATGATCCAATCAAATGTCATGACTGTTTATCATCCATAGCGAAATCTCAGATTATCGCTGTTGGTTTTCATTTACACATGAATAAATCAACACATTGGCACATCAACTCAACTGTCTCGCTTCGATCTCCCTATTGATCTTATCGATCACCTCATCCTCCAACTCATATTTCGAAATGATAAACATGGCCAGGATAAGCAACAGTGCCGGAATAACGGCGACAAGCCACAAAATACCCTGTTCCACGAAAGGGGTTTGTGAAAGGGGATTTTTCTCATCGAACCTTACAAAGGCCAGGACAAAGCCGGGCACCACTCCACCCAATGCCATGCCGGCCTTGAAAAAAATACCGGTAAGCGCGTTCACGATACCCGATATCCTCCTTCCGGAGACATGCTCGCCATAGGATATTACTTCGGGAACCAATGCCCACATATATCCGGTGGCGACTATCACACCCGTGGATTTCACGAACTGGGCGGTGAGCACTAACCAAACCTGGTTTTTCAGGGCGGGCACGACCGAAATAATATACAATAGCGCCATTCCCATAATAGCCACTGAAAGAAACACATAAAACATCTGTTTTTTACCAATAGCCCGTTTGATGGCGGGAACCATAGGCAAGAAAATAAAAGCGGGAATAGATCCCAATGCCGCAAAATAGGGCAACATGTCCGGAGCATGCACGTTGTAAATCATATAATACGATCCGGCAGAATTACCGATAGCCATCATGGCAAAAGCGGTAATAAAGAAAAAAGCCAGTATCCGGAGGGGACGGTTACGCACAAATTCCCGCCAGAGGTCGGACACTTTCACCTGCGCCGTATCCTTCTGATCCATGACGACCCGCTCTTCGGTCTGGGTATAGCAAAAAATCAACAGCGCCAGTCCGACAAGGGCATAAATAGCCATGGTGATAAACCAGGCATTTCCCGACTCCGTTGAATTGATCTTTCCATCAGGCGAAAGAGTTTTCACAATCACGGGAATACCATAGGCCACGGCCAAACCTCCGAGATTTGCTAAAAACATACGTACTGAGGTCAGTTTGGTTATCTCATCGGTATCACGGGTAAGGGATGCATTCAACGCTCCATAGGGAACATTGACCAGGGTGTAGCACATCGACAAGCCTATGTAAGTAATATAAGCATATGGCAGCGAACCGGAAAAGCCGTTCCAGAAACAAAGAATGGCAAATCCGGTAAGAGGAATTCCTCCCAATATGAGATAAGAACGATATTTTCCCATTGTAGGGTTTCGTTTATCCACAAAAGCACCTACCATTGGATCCCAAACGACGTCAATCAGGCGTACGATGAGGAACATCACAGCAGCAGTGGCCGCCGGTAGTGCGAAGACGTTGGTATAAAAAATCAGGAGGTACATCGATACCGTCTGATAAATAAGATTCTGTGCCAGATCTCCTGATCCGAAGCCTACCCGTTGCACCCATGATAGTTTATAAAATCCTTTCAAGTCGCCCTGTTCAAGTATTCCTGGTTCCATGCTGGTATATTGTTTTTTTCAGTCTTCTTCGTCAGTGCTCCATTAGATTATCAAGCAAAATTCCGCAAACAGAATTTCAATACTGCAAAAATAGATTATTTTTGATAAAATAAAAAATGAAACACATATTATAATACATATATTATCAAATAAATAAATATTGTATTTTATACTATTATGCCGATATGAGTCACAACAGCATGCTTGGCTTACATTGACTGCCCTTATTCAACGGTTGTCACCTTCTCATCGCGCCGGGGGAGTATACCGTCATTGCACCTTCACTTCTATCTGTTTTTGATTGATTTCATCGGATGTGCCTCCATACAAAATAGTATAATGTCCTGGTTTTGTGATTAATCCATCCACATCGGCATCATAGAATGTAAAAGCTCCGGGAGTAATTTTTAATTCCACCATTCGGGTTTCACCCGCTTTGAGATGTATCCTCCGGAATGCCCTCAACGACTTGTTGGGAGCCTCGGGATCGTTATTCCGCCTGACATAGACCTGCACCACTTCGTCTCCGTCGCGGGCAGAGGTATTTGTTACGGGGATAGTTACAGTGATATCTTCGTTTTTCTTGATTTCTTTCGAGTTTATCGCGGCTTCTCCGTAAGTAAATGTGGAGTAACTCAGTCCGTGCCCAAACGCATATAACGGCGCCTCCTTCATATAGCGGTAGGTTCTTCCTTCCATGTCATAATTCTCAAAGCCCTGGCGTTGCGGATCATTATGCCTGGAGAGGGCATTGTCCAACTGTTCCAGGGTCTTGTAGAAGGTGACCGGCAGCCGTCCCGCGGGATTATAGTCGCCAAACAGCACATCGGCAACGGCAGTGCCGGCTGCCTGCCCGCCATACCAGGCGCAAAGCAAGGCGTCGTAATTATGCTCGTCCTGTTCCAGCGCGAGGGCGCTACCGGTGCACAGCACAAAGACGACAGGTTTACCCGTCTTCCTTAATTCAGCAAGAAACTCCCGTTGGATCCGGGGCAGGTCGATCGACACTTTGTCCCCGCCTTTAAAGCCTTCGGCATTGACCGGCATCTCTTCCCCTTCGAGACTCGGCGATAGTCCTCCGACGTAAATGATGGCATCCACATCATTTAATTTCCCCATCAGGTTGGAGAAATCCGCTTTTTCTTTTCGGAACAGATCAAAACCGATAGTTACATTCCCTCCCTCCTGGATATGACTGAGAGTAATCGGGTAGTCCTTATCCTTTTCAAAATATGCCACATACTCGGCCGGGACGGTTGCTTCCCGTCCCTGGCGCGACAGCACCTCTTTTCCGTCGACAAACAAGCTGTAACCATCCGAGGCATGGGCCGAAAATACCACCTCTCCGGTATAGGGTGCGGTAAACAGGCCGGAAATACAAGTCGACGTATTTTCCCTCCCCACCCCCGGCGCCAAAGCAATACCGCCGTGAGTGCTGTAATGGATGCCTGTGGCATTGATTAGGGTGGCCGCAGCTTCCCCACTGAAAGTGGGGTTGTTGTAAAAGCTGACTTTCAATCCTTTTTCCCCCTGAGGGGCGCTCTTTAAGTTGTCATAGAGGGATGTCCTGGTCCATGGATCCACCCAGTCACAACCTTTGTCATAAATGATCTCTGCATCAGGAAGTTTCCTGCGGATTCCCTCAACAATAGTAACCGTACTGGAAGGCACTCCGTTGTAATTGCCCCACAGCATCACACTATCGGCGGCATTGGGACCGAGAACGGCTATCTTTTTTATCTTTTTGCTTAAGGGTAATATCTCATTGTTATTTTTGAGCAACGCCATCGATTCGCGAGCTACCTTCACCGCCTGTTCGCGGTGGCTGGGGGAGTCCACGACTGAATAGGGCAGATCGCTCCACGGCACCCTGTCGGCCGGGTCGAGCATACCGAGTTCAAACCATCCGCGCAACACGCGGCGCAGGGAGGCATCAATCTGTGCTTGGGTAATCAGCCCTTGCTGTAAGGCAGTGGATAGATGCTCATATACCGGACCGCATTCCAGGTCGGTGGAATGGATCACCGCGTCGGCGGCGGCGGCCTCGGGCGTCGGGTGGGTCTGATGATGATTTTCCATGTAGAAATCGTTGATGGCCCAGCAGTCGGATACTACCATACCCTCGTATCCCCACCTGTTTCGCAGGATATCCAGCATCAGCAGATCACTGCCGCAGCAGGGTTGATCGTCATAGGCATTATAAGCACACATCACTTCACGGACATTGGCTTCACGGATAAGGGCTTCAAATGCGGGAAGATAAGTCTCCCATAAATCGCGTCGGGAAACCAGCGCATTGTATGAATGCCTGTTCCATTCGGGGCCGCTATGCACCGCAAAATGCTTGGCGCAGGCATGGGTCTTGCGATATACCGGATGATCTCCCTGTAATCCTTTCACAGCAGCTATTCCCAGCCGGCCTGTCAGGTATGGGTCTTCACCATAGGTCTCCTGTCCCCGTCCCCACCGCGGGTCACGGAAGATATTGATATTAGGGGTCCAGAAGGAAAGTCCCTGATAACGCCCGCGTTTTCCTTCACCAACAAACCGGTTGTATTTGGCACGGGCTTCATCGGATATCATCGCGAAAGTTTTCCGGTGTTCGGGCTCGTTCCATGTCGCAGCCAAACCGATAGCCTGGGGGAATACAGTGGCCAGTCCGGCTCGCGCCACGCCGTGCAACGCCTCGCCCCACCAGTCGTACTCAGGTATTCCAAGCCGGGGCACGGCTTTGGAATTCATCATCATCAGCCCGATTTTTTCTTCGGGTTCAAGCAAGGAGAGGAGGTTCTCTATCCGCTCTTCAATGGGGAGGTCGGGATCCTGGAACAGGTGCTGGTAACGCACCTGACCGAATAAGGCAGGAAGGGAAAATCCGGCCAAGAGACTGAAAAGCAATATTTTCTTCATAGGCTATCTCTTTTGATATATAAATCCACAATCAATATCCGGGATTTTGGTAAGCCTTCTTTTCCTCCTGGCTCATTGTCATACCATCTATTTGTCCTTGAGGTATCGGGCGCAAATAGTGAAAAGGCTCAATCTTACGGGTAAAAGTTTCGGGGGTATGATCTCCTTTCGAAGAACCACAAATGGTGTAGGTGGCCGCCACTTCCGCCCATTTCTGCGTACGAACCAAATCGTGCCAGCGATACCCTTCTCCAAAATATTCCCGGCTACGTTCTTCCAGAATATAGTCCACATCAATCACATCGGGAGTTGCCGCAACCATTTGGAGACTCTTATCTTCAATTTTTTGGTAATTGCCATTATTCTTCCAGCGCCATTTTCCGGCACGTTCACGAAGCACATTCACCAAATCCCGGGCACTGACAGAACCGGTCGCTCCTTTAACAGATGCTTCAGCAGCAATCAGGTAAAACTCGGAGAATTTCGCAATATTCCATGGACGGGTAATAGCCCCGTTGGGCTGTCCAAGTCCCTCCCCGTTATCAGTCCGATAAGTTCCCAGTTTCCATAGACCGGGATAAACAATACGGCTTATCCCGCTCGGGGCAATCACCCAGTCGGCTCTGCCAGGCAAAGTTCCGGCGCCTATGTTACTTGCTCCGGCACCTGTAGGATAGCTTACAGGATTTTCAGGTTCTTCATCCAGAAACGTGAGTAAAGGGTCTCCATTGTTTACGGGAAGACCGTTTGCATTGTATAGGGTTTCATCAGCGACTCCACCTTTTTTCCAGTTTCCATAATACACTGTGGCAAAGGTGCCATCGAAGCGGCTGTCATTCTCCTTATCGCTAAAAGTATGGGTATAGGCTTCAATGGTTGGCGCCATACGGGTCCAAGGTCGGCCTCCCCACTGCACAGCTTCGCGTTGGACAGAAGAAATATTATAATCGGTGCCGTTTGCCGAACTTTTAATATCTGTATAGTTACAGGTAACAAACCAAACCGCGAAGTTTTCCGGTGCTCCACCTCCGGAATAAGAGAGACTGGCCTGATTATAATACTCGTCTTGAATGTGATCGGAATAAAGAACGATTTCCTTGTTTCGATCGTTGCTACCCAGATTGACATCATAATAATAGTCCAATAACCCAAATGGCCCGGGGTTTTCAATGCCCTGCAAGGCTACGTCATACGCCTCTTGGAAATACCATGCCGCATCATGTCCATCGGGATCAGTTCTGGGTGTTTCAGGATAAGTGGGAATATTATTGGGATTTTCGAGCCACCATGCATAGGTAAGGTATGCTTTCGAAAGAAACAAGCGGGCCGCTGTTTTTGTCACTGTACCAGTCAGTCGTCCTGTTTCGGGAAGATGTTCAACCGCTGCCTTCAAATCGGGGAAAATAGCCTTTGTATATACCTCGGGAACGGTATTCCTGACGGAAACACGCGTAGGCGTTATATTATATTTTAGCTCACCGCTTCCTAAGTCAAGAGGAACACCACCAAAGGTCTGTACAAGCAAAAAATAGTCATATGCCCGCCAAAAGCGCGCCTCGGAGATCATCGCTTCCGAAAACCCCACCAGACTTGCCTCTTCGATGATACCACTGGCAGTATTGATATTTGAATAAACCGCCCCCCAAAGGGCATCAGACCGGCTGGTTTGGGGAGTTAACGAACCCACTCCCGACATATCGGCATCCTTGAAATTTCCGTCCGCGCTTTGGGCCCAGGTATATTCATCGGTGCCGCTTTGCGTGGCAGCATAATAATACTGCCCCAGAAAATAACGTGTATGTGCGTACAATGACGTTAGCCCCATCCGCAAACCTTGTTCGGTTTTGAAGAATCCCGGCTCATAGATGGAACGGGGATTTTCATCCAGAATATCGTTGGAACAACCCCCAGACAATAATACCGCTGTGATTATTCCTACTATTGCATAAATTATTTTTTTCATATGATCATTTTATTGTTTTATTTCGGTATATGGAACCTTCGATGTGCAAAATAATCATTTCCCTGGGGGTGTTTGATGATTATTGTAAACAGGTCGGTTTCATATCAATATTTTGTCAATGTTGGATAAAGTTTTAAAATACTCAGAAGGTTAAATTTATACCTATCAAAAAGTTACGGGTCTGTGGTGTGTTGGTACCCACTGTGAGCATGGTACTTTCATTGTATGGGAGGTCACCGGTCACAGCCGCGTTCTCATCGCCATATGAATTGGTTACAGGATCCAATCCCGTCTCAATATTGAAAGGAGAAAAGAGAACAAAAAGGTTTTGCACCGCGCAATAGATCCGTGCGCTCTCAATCCCCGTTCTTTTCATCCAGGATTGATCCGGTTGAAAGTTATAACCCATTGTAATTTGCCCCACTTTAAAATAAGATCCGTCAAAATATCCCAACGTAGATCCATATTTCGGGTTATCACCGCTGGTAGCTCCTCCCGGTTTAGGATACTTGGCACCCCTATTTTCCGGAGTCCAGTAGTCGACTTTCACATTTCCCCGTCGTCCGGAAAGCATATTCAAATAACCATTTGCGGCATGAAGCGAACTTACAAGGACGCCTCCATGCTGATAGGTCCCGATCAGACTCAAGTCTAAGTTTTTATAAGCCATCCGTGTATTGAATCCCCCCAACCAGTCGGGATCGGCACTGATGACCTGGCGGTCTTCTGCTCCTATCTGTCTCAGCGGGGCTCCGTTGGTATCATAACCTCCCGTATATTTGACTTTGATCATACCCGCGTTTCCACCGGGTTCCAGCAAGCTTAGATGGGGCTCTCCCTCCTGCCAGAGTCCGACACGTTCATAGTCATAGATGGAATTGATGGGGTAACCCACAAACCAGGCGTTTCCTTCGTCCCTGTCCTGGCCTGATGCCAGTTCCACGATTTTATTCTTGTTTAAGTAAAAGTTCAGGCCTGCCTCCCACGACCAACCGTTGTTATTTTCGATGATGTTCCCGCTTAATGCAAGTTCAAATCCCTTATTCCGCGACTTACCCACATTGGCCCAGTAACTTGGCACACCGGTTGTGGAAGGAAGGTTCACCTTCATCAGCAGATCGTTGGTATTGACGATATAATAATCAGCAGAGCCTTGTAGCCGGTTATTCAGCAATGAAAACTCCAATCCGATATTATAGGTGCTTGAAAACTCCCAACCCAACGAAGAATTCTGGACTTCCGACACGTAAGCCCCAATGGTTGTGGTGGTTCCGAAATTGTAGGGACGGACGGTGAGGCGTCCCAAGGTAGCATAAGGGGATACTGCCTGATTGGATGTTTGCCCCCAACCAAGACGGAGTTTCAGGTTGTCTATCCAGCCTATATTTCCAATAAATTCTTCTTTACCGAGGTTCCAACCTGCGGAAATGGCCGGATAAGTATGCCATTTGTAGCCGGGAGAAAGACGTGAAGAGCCGTCGGAACGTATTGCCAGGGAGAGCATGTACCGACTGTCATAATCATACATAACGCGTCCCATCCACGATTTCAGCCCCCATTCCTCATATGACTGGTCCGCGGGATCGACCGTGACATCATCTTTGGCGGCCTGCCCCAGATTCCAGTATTGGAAATGATCCGACGGGATATTCTGCGCTCTTACCAGTGAGCGATCATAATGGGTTGCCTCTTCCGAATACAAGCCGGTAAAATTCAAATGATGCTTATCAAAGTATTTATCATAAGTTACCACATTCTCCGCCACCCACTGATAGGTGAGCGACTTCTCCAATGAGCCCGTAGACGCCGCGGTAGTAGTGGAGCTGAAAATCCCTTCTCCCTGATATTGCCCCCTGTTGACCCCCCTCAGGTTCAATCCCAGGTTGATGCGGTAACTCAATCCCTCCACACCGGGTATTTTCACCTCTCCATATAGTGAGTTATAGGATCCGTATCCTTTTTTATTATCGGCATATTTATCTCCAAGGGCAAGCACCCTCTCGCGGGTATAAGTCCATGTGTCATCTGCCACAGAATGGATTATCGGTTTCAATGTGCCGTCAGAGTTCAGCGGATCGATAAGAGGAGAGGTGGATAAGGTGCTGTACATCCCGAGGTTCTGACCGTTTGTCACATTATAGTTATTATTCGTTGTCAATCCGAAACGAAAATACCGACCTACGCTTTGGTCTATGTTTGCACGAAGGTTGACACGATTATAATCCTGCCCGGGCAAAAGCGATTTATCTTCATAGTATCCTGCTCCAAAACTATAACTACTCTTGTCTGTTCCACCCGAGATAGTCACATCATGACTCATCACCATCCCCGGCTCGAACATCAATTCCTGCCAATCGGTATTCGTCCCTTCTGTCTCATCACTTCCCAAAGAGGGTCTGGATCCTCCGCCCTCCACATTTTCCCGGTAGACACCGGCATCATGCCGTAGTTGATAAAGCTCGTCACCCGTCATCATCGGATAGCGGTTATAGAGTGATTTCACACCATAATAAGCATTATAGCTTACCCTTGCCTTTTGTCCGGACACACCTTTAAATGTGGTGATCATTATCACGCCGTTAGCCCCCCTTGATCCATAGATTGCCGTGGAAGAGGCATCTTTGAGGATATCGATACTCTTAATGTCATTTGGATTAATATCCGAAAGGGTCCCGGCAAAAGGTATTCCATCAAGCACGATAAGCGGGTCATTGTCGGCATTCAGGGAACGGGTGCCCCGTATACGGATTTGCATATCAGCCCCGGGCTTGGAACTGCTTTGTTGCATTTGTACCCCGGGAAGGCGCCCCTGTAAGGCAGTCGTCAAATTCCCTGTGGGTATGTTCCTTAGCACATCACCCTGCATTGAAGAAACCGATCCCGTAACCGCTTCTCTTCTCATCGTTCCGTAACCGACCACCACCACTTCTTCCAACAATGCCATATCCTCTTCCATGATAATACGCAGGGAGGTCCTTCCGTCCAACGCTATGGTTTGGGGGGCCATCCCGACGTAAGACACCTCCAAAGTGGCATTGGAGGGCACATTAGTCAACATGAAACTGCCATCGGCATCAGTAACCGTGCCAATAGAGGTGCCGTGTACCTGCACAGTCACGCCGATAAGCAATTCTCCTTTCACATCAGTAACCGTTCCCCTCACGGTAATGTTCTGGGCAAACGCGTGTTGGGAAAATGCCCATACCCATAGCAGCAAAATCCCTCTAGATAGATTTAAAATTTGCTTTTTCATCTCATTTTTCATTTGTTTAAATTAATCATTTCAAACAGGATAACTCTCGATCGGTACAGATTAATCCCCCTTTTTAGCCTATCACCGCTCCCTTCTTCCCTACTCCCCTATCATCGCAAAACGTGCAAGAATATGCCGGATCAATTCTTTTACATTTACCATTAACTTGTCAATACAACGTATTTACTTCATGTATTTATCACAATAACATCTTGTAGTATCGATTAATTATGAGCCTATTAAATTCAATAATAGAATAAAAAAAATCAAAACTTATTGTACTTTATACATATATACAAGATATTATATTTTGCAAATATATGAATATATTTCTATTTCAAAAGAATAAAATAACAAAAAAAACATAAATAATAAAATAAGAGGATTCTTCTTTATATTTCTTGTACAAGTAAAATTAATAGAATAATTTTGTACTGAAAAAGAGAATCTTATGACAAACATTCATATGTCCCCTCCCCCATCGGCGCCGCTCCCTTATAATCCTCATGTCTCTGTCGACTGTGTTGTTTTCGGTTTTGACGGGGAGAGGCTGAAAATCCTTTTGATCGAACGCACAATCAGTGAGGTAAATGGTAATTACAGCGATAAGAAACTGCCCGGCAGCATTATTTATCAGGATGAAGATCTTGACACGGCCGCGACACGGGTCCTCAATGAACTTACCGGACTGAAAAACATTTTCCTGCATCAGTTCCATAGTTTTGGTGATCCCCAGAGGACTGGCAACCCCAGAGACAGGAACTGGCTTGAGAAAACAACTAAAATGAAAATTGGACGTATTGTGACCGTAGGGTATCTGGCCTTGATCAAGATAAGCCGGAAAATCATCTTTGAATCGGAGAATACCACGGCCAGATGGTATGACATCGAATCGCTGGGCACCATGAAACTGGCCTTCGACCACAATTCGATCGCGGAAGAAGCCCTAAGGTACATACGCCATCAGGTAATGCTCCAGCCTTACATGTTATTCGAACTATTACCCCGCAAATTCACTATGACACAGCTTCGTAATTTATACGACCTGATACTCGAGACAAAGTCGGATGTACGCAATTTTCAGAAAAAGGTACTGCTTATCGAGGGACTGGAACAACTCGATGAGGTACAGAAAAATGTCCCTTACCGGGCTCCCAGGCTGTACCGGTTTAACAAGAAAAAAGCAACAAAAGAAAGAAACAAGCACGGGTTCTGAGAGAATCAGGCTTTTCGGCTCGCGCGCGGGGAAACGATTACCGTGTAAAAAGAACGCCGGCAGGTAAGCCACCCGTGTGAAGTGTCATCTGCCGGGGATATTGCTATAACGCTCTATCAGTTCCTCGGTAACCGGTTTGAAGATCCTGCGCCATGACATTCCCCGACGCCCTGTCGTCTTTCATTGCCCGTCCGTTGGGCAGCACCACAATCATCGGAGCAATTTTCCCGTCGGCATACAGATTGTCAAGGATTATCTGCGGCTTTCCGTGGGTGAACCACTCTTTTTCGTCACCGCCAATGCCGTGCAACAAATACAACACCGGATATTTTTCGCTTTTCGAATACCCGGGAGGAGTATAGACCAATGCCCGGCGCGTTGTTCCCACCGTTGCAGAAGGATAAGAGATGGTGTCTATTTTTCCGGTCCGTATCCCTTCGCGAACCATATCGTATCCTCCAGGCGCACTTCTGAAATTCTGGCCCGTCGCCACGTAGCAGAAAAGCAGAAAACTGAAAACAGTCAATTGTTTCATATCTCTAAAATTATTTATTATCATGCTCGTCTCATATGAGTATTGTATTGTATTGTATTGTATTGTCTTATTTCGGTATATGGAACCTTTGATGTGCAAAACAACCATTCCCCCGGAATAAAAGCCATCTTCTTCACACTCTCATCCTCGGACATTTATCATTCAAAGGCTATATGGTAAGTTTTCACCAATCCCTTATAATCGAAATTCACCATGGCTTTCCCGTTTCTTGAGGAAGCCTGGGTGACATCCACTTTTACGGCAGGATTATCGGACGAGGCCGTCACCACCGGGATTGCGTCGGATCCCGAAGGGCGCGGGCAGGAGACCTCATAAAGGTCATAGCCGACGATTCCGTTGGTTTCGGTAGATCTCACCGGCATTTCCGGCAGCGGCACCCCTTCTCCGTTCACCTGTATCCGCACAGAGGGAGGTACGGGACGAGTGATTTCTTTTTCCCCGGCACTGAATCCAAGCCCGATCAAATCGAAAAGCGGTTCCTCGGGTTTACCCTCTGCCACCAGATAGATAGCATGTTTACCCTCCAGGTGATCGACGAATGTAGACACGTCGACCTTCCATTTCGCAACCTCTTGTGTCATATTGGCCGGCACATTGATTTCCCCTATTTTTGTCCCTTTCCAAATGGCATTATCCCAAGGTCCATCCAGCCATATATGTACCTTAAATGCGTCAGGGGTTTTCGCGGTAAGGAAAAGGTTAAATGCCGTTTTATTCCCTTTTTTCGTACCCTCGAAAGCTTTCAACCCGCTTTTATCTTCTTGAAGGCCTCCGAACCCAAAATACTTATACCCGACAATGTGCCCGTTTCCCACATCACTGACAGGCATATGGTTATCCCATATATCCCATGAATCCTGTTGGAGATTGATATCGGACAAATAACAGGCATAGCCCGCTGAATAATATTGGTAGGGATCGAGCCCGTAGATGTGAAACCCTTCCGAAGTGACTTCGGCTCCGGTATATTCGTTCCCTTTGCCGTCCCTGACTGTGCGTATATGATCTTTGGCATACGGATCGTACGCCCTGATGGTGACCGTTCCGCCTTCCGACACCAGTTTCTCGTCCCAGGTAACCGAGATGGGGGCGACCATTGCCTGTCGGGCAAATCCAAATCCTCTCGGTGGCCTGTGATAGAACACATACCATTGACCGTTTATCTCCTCTATGCTGCCGTGGGTATTGTGTCCCGCGTTGGATGTCACGATGGCGGTACCATCCCGGTTGAGAACCGGGGCACGGGAGTCTACCAACACGCCGCCAATCCTCCATGGGCCCAAAGGTGAATCCCCGACGGCGTAGCGCAAGGTGGAATTTGAACTGGCAATACCATAATCCGGACCTGAATATCCGCTGTAAATAGTAACATACTTATTTCCCACCTTGCGGATGGAGGATGCTTCAAAAAAATTGAACTTACCCATGTCCTCACCCGGATAAACCCGCGGGAAATCAGTCCCTTCCGGATCCCGTATTTCCCCGTATTTTTTACCCGCAGGCAAAAAACGTTCAATGATTTGGGTTCCCGGCCTCACCGAATACATGGTATTTTGGTCCAGTTCAGTCGCGGAAGATTTTTGGAATCCCCAGTATCCGTAGGCCCTGAAACCAACCTCATAATCGGGATCATTGGGGTCGGTAACATATTCGACATGGACGGCAGGGTCGAAACCGAGGACGCTTCCCGGGACGGTACGCTGACCGTCGGCTGTCAGGTTGACGGGCGTGAACGGTCCATCCGGCCGGCTACCCTTAGCCACCATGGCCTCCCTATGCGGCCCCCTGCTGTGAGGGTAAAGATAATATTCCTTGGTCCCGTCTTTGCGTTTCACCTCCACAAGGTCCGGGGCGTACATCACATCCCATCTTCCATCCACCTCATAGGTAAACACCGGACCTTCATCCCTCCAACTGGCAAGGTCTTCCACGGGTGCCGACCATATCCGGATATCGGGTCCGCAATAGCTTGAATAACGCACATCGTGAGAACCGATGATATAAGCCCGGTATTTACCTGGCGTATCGGGATCTTCAAAGACCCGCGGTTCGCCGTCCGGCAAATGCTCCCAGAGGGGAAGGTACGGATTTCCCAGGGAGCGGTGGACAAACTTCTCACTTATCTTCTTATCGGGCGCCGGACTATCTTCCCCTCCGGCCACGGTGGAAACACATGGTAAGGCCATTAAACCCAATAATACCAGGATCTTTTTTGTCATGTTACATTGAATCATCTTTATCGTATTTGAAATGAAATATCTACCAGTTTAATTTTTAGAGAATGGAGGGATACTCATGTATTGGCACAAACATCCTATGATCATGCGCATTCTCAAAATTATTTTCTCCACATTATAATACTTCCGCATGGGGATCTATTTGAACAAATTCAGGTCAATATATTCACCCATTTTACGATACCCCGCTTCGTTAGGATGAAGAAAATCATTGTCATGCATATCGGGCAGGATGGCGGCCGGGTCAGTCGGGTTGCGCATGATTTCGTCAAAATCGATCACAGCATCGAACCGTCCGCTTCGTCGTATCCACTCATTTACCGTATCCCTCGCCTGCCTGCGAAAGTCAGTATCATAAAACGATCCTCCAAAAGGGAGAATGGTTGCGCCGTATACTTTCATACCTTTCGCTTTCGCCTTGTCGATCATCAATGAATAAGCTTCGATAAGTGTTTGCGCCATCTTCGGTGCTTCTTCAGCAGAAGAAATGCCTCCAATGTCATTGATCCCCTCGAGGATGATCAGCCAGCGCACGTTGCTTTGCGAGAGGATATCCCGGTCAAACCGATCCAGGGCAGTGGGGCCCAATCCTCCTCGCACCACACAATTACCGCCTATTCCCTGGTTGAGTACGCCGATACGGCTTGTTTGGGGATCTTTCAACAACCTTTCCGAAAGGATGTCAGTCCACCTATTCTGTTTATTTGTTCCGGATCCGCGCCCGTCGGTGATGGAATTGCCCAACACAGCAACGGCACCAGCCGCGGGTGAGGCAAGCACCTCTAAACCACTGATAACATACCAATGGTCTGTAAGTACGGCTCCCGTGAGCTCATCTGACGCGCACTGATTTCCCTCGACCAGAAAAGAGGTAGTTCGTGATCCGGGATGACCGGTTATCTCCTCCGGTGTTTCGCCAAAGGCGATAGTGATGGCAAGCCTTGATCCCGGCGCCAAATGAAAAGCCAGCGGGTCTGAAACAACAACCGATTCCGGCATAATGACCACCTGTCCATTCCCTTCAAAGCGTAATGCCTTCTGCGTGGCCGCGTCAACGGAACCGTCTTCCCTTGCAGGGGCAATTACGACGGATTGTATTGTGACAGGCGCATTGCCGAATGCATTGGAAAATTGTAACCGGACCCTATCACCGCCGAGGGAAACCCTTATAACCTGGCGCAAAGTATTATTTGCCAACCCCGGGAAAGGAGGCATATTCCCCGGTTCCACCAACTGAGGGGCGGCAGTCCAGCTTCCCGTCCAGAGGTGCGGGTTCCCGTCCTTTGGCATTTCCGTCCTGAGTATTGCACAGGCGGATAAAACGAACAGCAAGAAAAAGCTGCCTACTATGATGGGAATGGGGTTTTCATTTTTGAATATGTCCATAACCGTAAGAAATGCATGTTATAATCTATTTTCCGGGAGTACTTTCTCTTGTGGCTGCCGCGTCCATGATGTCGCGGACAATCGGTTTGGGTTGGTATTTCCGGTCAAAAAGCAATGGATAATCGGTGCGTCCTCTCATGGGGAAGTCGTTTTTCCACGAATCCCTGTCTGTTACCCCCCACATCGTTACCCGTGAAATTTTATCGCTCTGATCCAAAAATAAGGTAAAATAGGCAACCATCTTTTCATGCCATCGCATAGCCACGGAGTCAGGCAAAACATCCGGATAGGGATTCATTTCGGCCCTGAATTGCTCGGTATCAGCAATATTGGCCCCAAAGTCGCGACGCGGGGAAGGCAATACGCTCATATCGAATTCCGTGATCATCACTTTTACTCCGGCCGCGGCATAAGCATCTATTGCCGACCTGTATTCATCGGTGGAGGGGTTGTTCACTCCGATATGCCCCTGCATTCCGACACCATCGACACGGAGGCCTTTTTCCTTTAACGTTTTTACCAAATCCACGATAGCATCCCTCTTTTCCCCTATCCATTCGTTGTAATCGTTGTAATATAACTCGGCATCGGGATCTGCCTCATGCGCATATTGAAATGCCAACGGAATGAATTCTTCACCCAATATTTCATAGAACTTGCTTTTCCTCCACTCACCATTGTCCAGGATCGCTTCATTCACCACATCCCAGCCGTGTATTCTTCCCTTGTAACGTCCGACCACCGTATAAATATGATTTTTCATACGCTCTTTCAGAATTTCGGGAGATATATCATTTCCCCGGTCGTCCGTGAAAAACCATGACGGTGCCTGGGAATGCCAGATTAAGGTATGTCCTATTATAAGCATGTCATTTTGCTCCCCGAAGGCAACGAACTTATCCGCATCGTCAAAGAAAAACCGGCCTTCCTCCGGCTGCAGATACATGCTCTTCATACAATTTTCCGCCACGATGGAAGAGAATTGGTCTTGTACTATTTTCAGGGAGGCTGTATCATAGCCTCGTATCTGATTTATATTCAGAGCGGCTCCAATATGGAACCTGTCGCCTAACGCCTCCTTGAGCGAACAAGAGGCTTCTTTATCACTTGCTTTCGGGTTGCCACAGCAAGCCAATGACAATATCAGATGGAAACAAAAAATGGTTGTTAAAATTTTCATGATCGTATCTGTCTTTTAGAATCTAATAGATGTATTGTTCGATTTGACAAAACATGTTATCAAGAGGAAAAGCTATTTTCCGCTTAAACCGTCGGCATATCCGGCATAGGTGTGTTTACGGCTGTATTTCTCCGTCCACAATCCTACAGGTTGTCCCGCTCTCCATGCGGAGTCTTTAGGACTGTCCGTGGGACACCAGTGTGTGATGCCAAACTGTTGGGCAGCGGGAATGATCTCAAAGTACTTCTGAATGATGAATTTGTAATACGAGGACATTGCCTTGTGCTGTTCCTCGGTCACCATCTCGGTTGGTATCGAGTGACCCTCTTCGTTGACAAGCCCCATGTCCAGTTCCGTGATTTTGATCAATTTTCCGGTTTCGGCCAATAACTGAAACATTTTCACTATATGCTCTTCCTTGCTGGCTTGCATCGCGGGATTCTCGTAATAGGAGATATGCATTTGCGTTCCGATACCGTCGATGACGGTAGTAGCGTCCGACTCCCACTTTTCAATCCATTTGATCAGGCTTTTCAATTTCTGGTTATCATCCCAGTCAGACTCCAAATTATAGTCATTCACGAAAAGTTTCATCTCCGGGGGGCCATGTCTACGTGCCAGCTCCACGGCGACGCGCACGTAGTTGTCGCCCAGGTAGTCCTGCCAGTAGAAATTATTCTGAGCGTCAGACTCCGAAACATTTTTCACCGATTGAAGATCGTAGAGGCCATCACCGTCCAAATCACTACCTGAGAGAGGTTCATTTACCACATCCCATGCTGTGACATAACCGTCGCATGCTTCCATCATACCGGCAATCCAGTTTTCCATCGCCCGGGTGAGCGTATCTGCCTTTTCCTCCGGGGTAAGGGGTATCTTGTTTCCTGACTCTTCAATTTCAAAACATATGTCATCAAAATAGTAAGTATTGGCCTCTTTAAATACGGCAAGGTTGAAAGCGATCGTGCTCATTCCGTTTTGATCAGCCGATATAACGCCGGAGTTGGAGTATTCCTGCCATTGGGTAGTGAAATTGGGGCTTCCCACCATCGACCAGTGCAGGTATTCACCCGGATTTTTATGCGCCTGAGACTCAGATGGAGCCGGTTTATCAGCCTTGATCTTCATACTGAAGCGGTAACTATCGCCGGTCTCGAATACATGGGGCACTTTGACGAAAAACTGGGTATCCCAATTGTTGACAGGATTGTCTCCAGCCTGGACAACAATCGACCGGCCGATACCACCGGCACCGGTCCCTGTGGCTCCAAAAGTGGCGGCTTTTGGTCCATCTCTACTCTCCGTAGCGAAAAAACTGGAGAGATCATTATCTTCACAATCGCTGTTGCTCACCAGATTGGTCCACCATGTTGTCGGAGCAGCCGCCAAGGGTACTATCGAATATGAATAACCATGCCATCCCGGTTTTCCCCAACCCGTCAGGTCATCTTCATCGAAAGAGCCGTTGGGGATAAGGTTTTCTTCCGAGCCGGATGCAGTGAAAGAGATATCATCGAAATAGAGATCGCCGCCAAACTTACCAAAACAGAACTGCAACCGGTTGGCGGCGAACTCCGCGGTCCAGTTGATGATGACTTCGGCCCATTTGTCGCTTACCGGGATGGCCAACCCGTACTTCACATTTGATCCGTCGGTAGGCCAGAAGTCCATGGTAAAGGCTTCCGAGGCAAACACCCGCATTTTGAGGGTGTATGCCACCCCCGTCGTCAACGGTTCCGCCAAGTCATAATAAATCTGCCAGTCCCATGTATTTGCCTTTGGCTCCGGTGTTTTCATGTGAAGAGCGTTGTTCGCGTCACTCGGATCGATTTCAATCTCCCTGTCGGCAAGAATGCTGTTCAGGTATTTGTTATTCTGCTGGGCATGCCAGAGCAACGTATGTCCGTAAATGGAGATGCCGGCGGCTTTCGCAGCTTCGACAAATTGCACTACCTGTGAAAAGTTCATAGAACCGTCGTCACTTACCGACGAACTGTACTTCATGAGATTTCCCGCCGTCACATCATCAAAATTGGCATTGATGAAACGGTACACTAAACCCTGCTTGATATAATCTGTAGCGACTACGCCGGCACCCAGCTTGAAGCCGGGATGGGCACTTCTGTCGACATGGCTTTTCAGCGCGCCGTAACCATTGAGGTATTCCATCGCTTCAATAGAAGCCGGTTTATCTACCTGAAACAATAGTTCCGCATCATCCACACAGGAAATGAACAAAACCAATAGCAAGATAAAAGCTCCTTGAAAAATATTCTTATGTTTCATACGATTAGTTTATTTTTTTATTTCGGCACATGGAACCTTTGATGTGCAAAATAATCATTCCCTTGGGGTGTGTAATGATTATTGCAAACATGTCGGTTTCATATTCATCCGATTTTACTTGGAAAACTGCTTATTCTTTCAACCCTGAGGTAAACCACTCGGCTCTCATCCCTCTGTCGCGGACTACAAGTGTATCTGTGGTGGCACACTGAATATCACCGTAATCAATCGAATACTCAAGGTAGAGCACATCACGATCCGTATTACCCCAACTGTTTTTGTCACCTTTGGGCACGAACTTTCCGGTTCCGTTTGCCAAGATCCCTTCTGTGCTGGATGTGACAGTGCAATTGCCACTGTCATCGAAGGTGAGCAGCAGCGTACTGTTCAACGCCAAATCGTTCAAGTCTCTTGTCCGGTGCTGCCAGGCAACGCTGTTGAGCGAACGGGTAGAAATATCTGTGACAACCTCATCCTTTTCTACGAATTCCGCATGACGGATTTTTGTACCAGCCTGGCTTCCCAAAAAGGTGTCCTTGCCACGGCGTAAATAGTTTGCATCATATTGATTAATGTATTTCACTGCATAGAGCACGTAATCCTTGGGTTGTACGTCCCAGTGGGAGGATACTCCCCGCCTGGGATGATCAATCAACGGAATCCCTGAGAGAATGCTGTCAGCATTGTTTACACCGGTCATTACCACGGGGATCACGTATGTGGTGACGAGTGATTTCGGATCATTGAAAAACGCATCGGTCAGTTGTACGGTCACCCCTCCCAATATGCTTCCTTTCTCGATCGTTATCTTATCAGACGAAAGAGTGTAATAGGAGGAAGGCATCGGAAGAATATCTTCGCCAGTGTCATCGAAAACCAATCCGTCACACAATGCGTTATCCACCTTGATCGATATGTCAATATTTTCGTTGTTTTTATAAACCCCGCCCATTGTAGCCATGATCTGGCACTTATACTCATTATCCAAACGGGTATCAAACACATCTTCACCCAAACAGATAGTACGGATAGGGCTCTGATAAGCGAAATATACGGCCGAAAATTCATAATCGGGAAATTCCCATTCACCATTCTGGCATCCAATGAAAATTCCGGATGTAATTACTGCCGATAGTACTAAAAATATTATCTTTTTCATTTTCTTCATTTTATTAATATTCTGGATCGTTTCACCATCCTTCATTTTGGAGCAGATTGCTGAACTTAATTATTTCCCCGTAAGGAATGGGGCCGTAATACATATGATGCTGATAGACGCGTCTTTCTACCTGCGGTAAAACGGTATAGTTTCCCCCACTTATACTCACCCCTTTGGCTGGTTCAGTAATATCCTTTTTCCAGCGGCGGAGATCCCAGAAACGGAATCCTTCAAAGCAGAGTTCCAGACGCCGTTCGTTGTGTATCAGTTCCCTCATCTTATCCTTATCGTTTCTCGCGGATTCCAGATAAGGGTCGTTGTTATCGATACCTATCCCGGCTCGTTGACGGATTGCTTTGATCACATCGTACGCCGAGTAGCTGTTCGTTCCGGTACCACCAGGCCCCCATGCTTCATTGGCTGCCTCTGCATACCCGAGAAAAATTTCAGTATAGCGGATGAATGGTTTGTAATGGTAAGCGGGGGTTTCGGAACTGGGATTCGCGTTGACGGATTGACTCAACAGTTTTTTCATATAATAACCGGTTCTTGTTGAGGTTTCTGTCCTGTTCAGCGCGTTATTGTCGCCCCCGTCCGCAGCGGTCGTAATGACCGTATTCTGAGGACCAGCGGTACTTCCGTTTCGAATAATGTACAATGCCAGGCGTGGATCCCTGTTGGTATAGGGATTCGAGGGGTCATATCCGCTGTCGGGGTCAGTAATGGGATAACCGTTTGCCATGGGAAATGCATCCACCAGATTCTGAGTTGGGTTCACCCGGCCGCTTCCAAACAAAGTGGGGGGATAATTATCCCGTTCAAGGGTAAGGTTGTTTTCTTTGTTTCCGCGCCATAATATTTCTTTTGGATTCACACCTGCAAGCAGGTTTTCAATCGTACTACTATTGCTGTACCATTTATTCCCGTCCGGGTCGATCTCGGCGATGGGGTTGCCTCCAAGCCCGTTGAGTACGATTGCCATGTTGTTGGCCGCCTCTTCCCACGTCACGTTCGAACCCTCGCTGTAGGCCGGACTGGCAGCAAGCAATGCCATCTGCGCACGTACCGCCCTGGCTATACGGGCGCTCATCCTGTTTTTCGCATTGTCCCCGAAAACACGGGTATATTGTCCTGCGGTCACGCCTTTTGCCCGGTATTTTACCGGCACCAGGTTATCATCATCGATGGCTCCGTAATTGTCGGGGAGCAGCATGATGGCGGAGTCGACATCGGCGTTAAGCCGGTCGACACACTCCCGGAATGTATTGCGGGGCAGGTTAAATTCCGAGTAGAGGTCTTCCGGTTCGGTAAGGATCGGGATTCCCAATAACTGTCCGTCGGTTGCCCATCCCGCATGATTCATTAGGAGATGGTACATGTAAAGCGCCCGCATTCCAAAAGCATCTCCTTTCATACGGTCTTTAAACATGTCGGCCACCAGTGGGTCTTCAGCCCAGTTCACCTCATCGGCAATATGGAGGAATAGATTCAGGTATTGCCATGACGCGCGTAGATACTGCCATCTGTCCATGGGGTTGTTGTTCGATCTCCAAGAACCGGTGGCCATTAAACGGTATCCGTTGTTGGGGTTGTTGGAAACTGCATCGTCAGTTGCCACGTCGTTAAAGGACCAGGATCCCAACGGATTACTGATATATGCATGACCCAGCAGACCGGTGGCCCATGCCGGCATATTATACAGGTCGTCGTCGTTTTTATGATTTTCAATAGCCGGTTCGAACATGTCCTGACAAGCTGTCTGCATAAATACGAACAAAACAAATAGGGCGACTATTGATATTCTATTTCTATTCTTCATGTTAGTATGCATTTTTCTGATTACATCATTAAAAAGTACCTATTACTCCGATATTGTAGAACCGTGTCTGTGGCGCACTTCCTATATTCATTTCAAAGTGTTTGCGTTCTTTTGAGATGGTCAGTAAATTGTAACCGCTCATGTAAACCCTGACACCTTTGATAAACGATCCCTGTAAAGAGGCTTCCGGAATATCGTACGTTAACTGTACTTGTGACAAATTCAAGCGGTCTGTTTTGTATAACCAAAAATCGGAATTGCGGAAATTGTTGTCACCATTTGTGGTAGTGAGCCGGGGATAGGTTGCCGTATCTTTGGTTTCTTCCGTCCAGCGGTTCCGTACAATCTCCGAATATTTGTTGTCACTACGTACCCAATAGTAGGAGCTGTTCTTTAAGCCATACCCGCCAAAGAATCCATCAGCCATGGCGAAGAAGGTGAAGTTGTGCCACTTGGCTGTAAAGTTGAGGCCTAAACGGAAGGGTGTGTCCCAACGGCCCAAAAACACTTCATCATTGGAGTCGATGATATTATCTCCATTCTGATCCTTGTATTTGATATCGCCCGGCTTTGGCTCCCCGAATTTTTGTTCTGGCGAGTTGTCGATATCGGCCTGATCATTGAAGAAACCAAGGTTCTGCAAGCCCCACAATCCATTCACCGGATGACCGACCCTACTCAAATGGTCGAATTCAAAACTTTCGTCGCGTCTAGCGGCCTTGCTCGTGAAATACATGCCATTCACACCCAATGTCAAATCCACCTCGCTGACCTTCCTGTTCAGATACATACTGAAATCAAAACCGGAACGATCGTCGATATTATAATTGATATAGGGCATGATTGAGGAGGTAGGATAGCCCACTTGTGTGAAATAGATGGGATAGATGGAATGCGGCTGCGTAATGTCTCCATCCATTTTGCCTGTGAAATAATTGAAGTCAAATGTCAGCAATTGGTTCCAAAGTGAACCGCGAAGCCCCAGGTTGAACTCTTTTCTCTTCACAAACGTCATGTCGGGACTTTCACCCCGATTGAATGACGTAGCCGCTTCGCCTCCCAAATCGGCCCAGGAGTACCACCCACTCCGTTCCAAAACGGTTTTGTAGAGATAGTAGCCCATCGGGTTGTCGTCGGTAGCAATATCCATGTCCTGGCTTATAATACCACCCGAAACGGTCAGCACCAGATCGTCGAACATGGACTCACCAAAGAAGTCCTCCTTCACCGGACGCCAACCGAGTGTGACTGTCGGTGAAAAACCAAGTCGATTCCCTTCCGGGAGTTTGGCGGAGTAAGGGAATGCCGAACTGAAATCCAGGTAGTATTTTTGTTGAAAATTATAAGAAGCCTGTAAACCTAGATTCACGTTTGTCAACCGATGATACTGGCCGCTTTCTTGTCTCTGCCATGTATTTGCCACAATCATACCGAACACGTTGTGGTCACTGTTAAAGGTATGGGTGTAATCAAACTGCCCGGAAAAATTGTAGGTATAGCGGTAAGCCGAATTACTGATGATCTCGTCCCCGGTCTTTCTGTCGGTGCCGTATTGGGTAACGCTGCCAATCATGTCGGTGCCCGCGTAATCGACCCACAGCGGTTCAAAGGTGGCGTACTCGTTGGAATATCCCTGATTATAGGTCGACGCATAGTCAATACCGTATTTGGCACGAAAATGCAACCCCTCGAGCAACGATTTGAGGTTGAGGTCGAACCGGGTGTTGAACTGAAACTGGCGGCTTACGAACTTGTTGTCTCCGGCGGCATACGCATCCGCAATCGGGTTGGTGGGGTGTAATTGTGTTCCCCCAAGGAAGTATTTCCCGTCGATGATATAATTACTCGCATGAATGGTAGGCCATGAGAATATGTCGTTTTCTTCCAGATAACTCAGCGGGATAAGCGGTGAAACGCGGTGCGGGCGCAGGGTGGCGGCATTTGCCCACCAATCGCCCCGGGCACTATAAGAATCATAAAATGTTACGTTGGCATCTGCTTGTATTGTAAGGAAGTCCCGTATATTTATGTCCAAATTTCCACGAACAAACAGGCGACTGACGTAATTATC
Organism: Proteiniphilum sp. X52; assembly: GCF_003712195.1. Classification (GTDB taxonomy): domain Bacteria; phylum Bacteroidota; class Bacteroidia; order Bacteroidales; family Dysgonomonadaceae; genus Proteiniphilum. The sequence goes on from NZ_RDSD01000006.1 coordinate 145,684, forward strand.
GGCATTGTTGGCCACTTTCAACAATGAGTTTTCGCGGGAATACCCGGTAGTAGTGTAATATTTCACGCGTTGGTTGCCTCCTGTGATCTCCGCGATCGCTTCCGAGCGGTTGTACATCTTACGGAGGTATTCCGATGCGTACATGTTGAGATCCGGATAGCGGTAGGGGTTTTCACCGGAAGCATGCCGGTAGATCTCTTCAATAGAAAAACTGGGATCCAACCCGTCATTGACACGCGCTTCATTGTAGAGGGTCATGTACTCGGCCGAACCCAGGTATTTGGGATAGGATTTTGGTGTATGGATCCCCGTATTGGCACGAATGCGGATAGTAGGATCTCCTTCTTTTCCACGTTTGGTTGTAATTTGGATCACACCCTTTGCGGCGCGGCTGCCGTAGAGGACTACCGCGGCCGCCCCCTTCAGGACAGTAATCTGCTGAATCTCGGTGGGTAACACATTGTTGGCATCGCGGATCATCCCGTCGATAACGACCAGATACTCGTCCATACCCCAAATATTTCCGCTTACGCCGCCTATCAGATTCTCCACAAAACTCAAGCTATAGGTGGTATATGCTTTATTCGTCATCTTTTCCACATCAATGACAGATATTCCCCCCATCAGGTCTTGTTCGTCTATAGCGCGGAACGCAACCTCCACTTTTTTGCGTACAGTATCGTTTTCCCATGTCATGGCATCTGCGGAATCCGGCTTGGCGGCAGTCCGCGGGACATGGAAAACAAAAACAATACAAATTGCGAGACCAATATATTTATGTTTCATCGTAGACTTTTTTTAGTTATCAATTTATTACCATCCCGGATTTTGGTAAAACTCCGGATACAAGCTGACATCAGCTGTTTTGAACGGGAGCCAGTAATGCTTATTCGTGAGATTACGTGTCGTAATGACCTCTTCTCTCCAGTTCAGGACGGCATTTTCTTTCGGATCGGCTTTCGTGTCAAGTGGAGTAGCACGGTTAAACTCCTGCTTGGTCTTGATGTTAAAAGGATACTCCGTGAGTAAAAGCCATCGGCGGAGATCGGTGAATCGATGGCCTTCAAACGCCAGTTCCACGGCACGTTCCCTGCGTAGTTCACTCATAAATCCTTCCAGAGACGAGGTATATTTGTCGGCAAGATCTCCCACGCCCGCCCGAGTACGGATTGCATTGAGCGCTTCAACGGCATTTTTGGAAAAATTGGTCGCTTTTCCCCTCGGCGACCCATACCCTTGGGCAACTGCTTCAGCGTACATTAAATACACATCAGCCAAACGCACCCACGTCAAATGGAGATGTGTCGCGTAACTATATCCGTAGGTGTTATCCCATATATTCGCTCCAATGGGGATAAACTTATAGTTAAGATACCCCGTACGGCTAACGTTACGAGGATCATTTGCATAATTCCCCCCGGTGTAGAGATTAGCATATCGCCACACTTCGTCGCTCGGATTGGTGATAGTTCCTGAAACCACCTTGACACCGTCATAGACGATATCATGATAAAACCGGGGATCTCTGCCTTTCCATGGATGATTCTTGTCAAATCCCGATTCCGGATCGTTGAGTGGCATACCATTCGCCATACCGTAATAATTGACATAATTGGCTGCAGGAGCCAATACGATACCATCACCCTGTGCAATGGGCGAAGGTTGGTAGGAATTCATCTGGCGCCAAAATGAGTCGGGGCCATAGGTGGGGCTGCGTATGATCGCTTCGGTGCCTCCGGGCATCAGCCAGTTCTGCTGTATGGTATAGAAGAGTGAAGTGTAATTCTCAAAATTCACCAGGGCATATTGAGTTTCTCCGTTTTCGACCATGCTTAGTAATTTACCGAAGGTGTCAGCCGCCTTTTTACACATTTCCGCATCATAGGTGCGGGGACCGTTGATGCCGTTGGCCATTAGCGGACTCCCGGCATACAGGTAAGTTTTCCCCAACATGGCAAGGGCCCATATTTTATTGGCTCTCAGCGAATTATTTCCGGACGTGCGGCGACCGATCTCGGTATCGTCCCAGTTGACGGGCAGTAGGTCAGCGGCTTTCTGGAAATCAGCCGCCATCTTTTCCGCGTTTTCCCGGTATGTTTCCCTCGGGAGTGTCAAGGGCTCATCGCTGGGGAGCACGCTCTCCAGATATGGAAGACCGCCCCAATACTGGGTGAGTTGGAAATAAAACCAAGCCCGCATGAAATATAATTGTCCGGCAATCATATCCCGTTCATCCTGGTTGGCGTCAGTCATTTTCCCTTCAGCGATCGCTTCCAACCCCATGTTGGCCACGCGTATGCCGTACCACGAACCGCCCCAGATAGACTTATTGAACCGATCGCCTTCCGGACTCCAGCTCCTGTCGAGAAAACTGGTGCGATTGTTAAAATAATCCCGGTAGTTTCCCCTGTCAATACTGAATCCCATCAGGTATTCACCGTTTCCTATGGTGACCACTTCGTCTTCTCCCCAATTGAATGAGCTCACCCAGTAATGTTTTGCGAGGTCGGGCGTCAAATGATACATTCTCTCAACAAATCCCTGAAAATTGGTGAAATTTTTGTAGGCGTCGTCTGGAGAGATTACGGAGCCGGGCTCCTTGTCCAGATAGTCCGTGCATGACGCAACACTGAATAACAGTGACACCGCTGTAATGTATAGATAAAAGATAGATTTTGTTTTCATCATGTGTTGGGTTATAAAGAGATTCTTAATCCCAGATTAAAACGTCTCTGGGTCGGATAGGAGGTGTTTCCTCCTGTATTTGACTCACGGTCATCCGGCATTTTGGTCCATAAGAACAGGTTGTTCCCGTTGATGAACAGTTTCAGGCTGTTCAATCCCATTTTCTTCAGCCATTGTTCCTGGCTGAAGGTATACGATAGTTCCGCATACTTTAAACGGACATAGGAACCGTCAAACAAAAAACGGGTGCCGTTGGAATAACCGCTTGCAATGGTACCCCATCTGGGAAGCGGGACATCGGCGTTTGTATGGTCTTTCGACCAGTAGGTTCCTTCCCTGAAGGCGGTATTCCTAACCCCTCCCAAGCTGGAGAGATTTACATAGCGGGTCACATTGTTGACCCCGTAGAACTGGACGAAAAAGCTCCATCCCTTGTAATCCACGCCGAATTGGCTATTCACGGTGTTCTGTGGAACATTGGTAAACCCGTAGGGAATGTTGTCGAACGTGGAAATAATACCGTCTGCGTCATAATCGAGAATAATGTAGTTGCCGGGTATGCGCGCATCGTCCGATTCATCATGGCCGGTACTGCCATAGAGCTCATCCCAAGTATTATAGTAACCGTAATCCACATGAGCATATACCTGTCCGATTGCTTTATTGGCCGCTTTCTGGTATTCGGGCGACAGTTGGGGATCATCGGCCTCGATCACCTTGTTTCTAGCGTGGGTGTAGAAAATATTTCCCCACAGGCGCCAATCAGGGTTGACGGGTTTATTCCATCGGAGTTCAAGTTCATATCCCTTGGTTTCCACCTCTCCTAAATTCGCGATAGGGGCCGTGGCTCCGTAATAGGAGGGAACAGAACGCCGATTACCTTCCAGCAGGATATTTGATCTGTTCTCACTAAAATAATCCAGTGATCCGGAGATCACACCACCAAAGAGGGCGTAATCGAGGGCAACATCCAGCTTGGTGGAGACTTCCCATTGCACGTTAGGGTTTCCTACCTGCGATTCATAGTACCATTGATAAGGGCTCTGAGTTGGATTAATTCCCGTCAACGCCTGGTTGAAAGCACCGCCATAACTCCATGTATCCATATAGAGCCAGCGATTCGCAAACTCGTTCCATCCTATCTTGTCATCACCAATTTGACCGTAAGAGGTCCTAAATTTCAACATATCCACCCATTTCAGGTTGAGATTCTTGAAGAAAGGCTCCTCGGTGAGCATCCATCCGGCTGCACCCGACTGAAAAAAGGCAAACCTGTATCTTGGGGAGAATTTCTCTGATCCGTTGTAAGCACCATTATATTCCAGCATATATCTCCTGGCAAAATCGTAGGTTGTGCGAAATACCCAGTTTTCACGGAAAATCGGAAGATTACTTCCTCTGGAATACTCTTCACGGCTAAAATTGCCCATGGCACCGACGGAGTGTTCCCCAAATATATTATTATAATTGATCTGTGCGGAGTAGTTCAGCCTGCGGTAAGTCTGATCGTTATTTACAGAACCCGCATCAGTCATCCATGCGATGTTGTTCTGGTAATCAAATTTATTGTTCCCGTCAACCGTCACGTCGGTATATACTTGTCCCGTTTCCGGGTCAATCCATTTATGTGGATTGTCTTCCCAGTCATTGGTATCGTCAATGCCACGATTCACTTCCCGAAAACTGTTGTCAAACGCCAGTTTTCCCTGTAACGAAAGTCCCTTGAGAAGGAATCCGAGATCCTGTTCCAAGGTGAAGTCGGTATTGAGCCGGTCGTTGGTGGTATACCCTACCCCGTTTACGCTCAAGTTCTCCATAGAATTAGTGGCCGCCTGCGTGGGATTGGGATGGTAATAACCGAAAGAACCGTCGCTATATTTCGGTCTGAAGGAATCGGGAGAGATGCCGTAAAACGCCGCCCAAACAAGATTCTCATAATCATTGTAGTTCGTCCCCTGGGTGACAGCGTGTGAACCCGATAGATTAACCCTCAACTGGGTTGTCTTGGTCAGGGAAAAATCAAGGTTGCTACGCACGTTGATACGGTGGTAGCCAAAACCGGTCTTGTATCCGCGGTTGTTCTCGAAGGTCTTGTATATATCTCCTTCATGCGCATAATCCAAACTGGTAAAGTATTTTACAAAGCGGGTTCCACCCGAGACATTGACATTGGCATTATAGGAGAAGGCCACATTCCTCAGCAACTCGTCAACCCAGTCCACATTAGGATAGCGTTCAAACTCTTCCAGATTCGCGGGCCAACGGTATTTATCAATAATTAACTGCGGTTTGTAATTGGCCCATTGCTCTGGAGCATAACCGAGTTCATTTTCGATGACTCTGTTTCGCAGCATTAACGCATCAAAAGAATCCATCAACTCCGGCAATTTTGAATAGGTCTTCATCGTAGTGCTGACATTGATGTCTATATTCGCTTTGCCTTCTTCTCCCCGTTTGGTGGTGACAAGGATAACCCCGTTCGCGCCACGAACGCCGAATACAGCTGTGGCAGAAGCGTCTTTCAATACAGAAATGGTAGCGACGGAGTTGATGTCTATGCCACTCATCGGTCGCTCAATGCCGTCAACCAATATCAACGGTTCACTGCTGTTCCAAGAACTCACCCCACGAATGGTAATCTCCGGATCTTCCTCTCCCGGTTTTCCGGTAGTAGTCATGGTGACTACTCCCGGAAGATTACCTGTCAACGCCTGTCCGAGACTCGTTACTCCTCCCGTCCTCTCAAGAACTTTACTGGAAGTCTGAGAGATTGCCCCTACAACACTCTCCTTTTTCTGCTGTCCGAAACCGACCACCACAACCTCTTCAAGCATCGTGGTGTCTTCTTCCAACCGAACGGTTAAAATTTGTCTTCCTTGTAATGGGATCTCTTGTCTTACCATCCCGATGAAAGAGAAAACCAACGTTTGATCTCCTGATGGGATCTGTAACGAAAACTTTCCATCGATGTCAGTTACCGTACCAATAGAAGGGTTTGACTGTAGGGTGACTGTGGCACCGACGATCGGTTCGCCAGATTGATCCGTCACCAGCCCTGTCACGTTGATACTGCTTTGCGCGAAGGCGGTCATACCACAAACAATGAGCATTAAAGACAAGATCAGCAACCATTTCCCCCTATATTTCACCGAGGAATAAATCTGATTAATTGTACGAAATGTTTTTTTCATCATTCATAGACATTTAAGTTTTTTCACTGGAATAATTTAATGACTTGTTTTCAATCATGGGTTCATGGATTATATCTTTTCACGATCAATTTTGATATTTAGCCTCTATTGAACCTTAATTTAACACAATAAAATACTGGTATTTAAATGATTAATAATATTGTAAAAGATACAAACTATGAGTATAAACCACACCTATCATATATGATTTTCTAATCAAATTCAGAGACTATCAAATCAAATATCAGACTCTACTCAACCAGTGAATGGCATCCACCTCTCAAATCATCAACGGAGGGGCTATCCACAATTCTCATTGATTCAAATAATTAGGTTGGCACTATATACCTTTTTGTAAAATAATTCACTGCATAAAGTACATCTATTGCACAAAAAGGGGACCTCATTTTTATCGAATCTCTCTAACATCGGTGACACAAAATTACGCAAACAGAGTTATAATTTCCTAACATTCATTTCATTCATATTTCAAATTGCATCACACATATCTCTTTTCGTTTCTTTTATATTTCTTTTTGTTACATCCCGCCGAGTGGTTCCATTTTCTTTAATGATATATTATTATTTTTGTATCATAAGAGGGATTTATTCTGTAATTTAAACATAATGTATAAAATTCTTTTAACTTTAATTCTCCTGGTTTCCGGGGTTCATTGTTTCTTTGCCAAAAACATCACCATGTACGGAGGAAAAGAGCAAGGCATCAATGAGCTCTCGTCATATCTGGTCAATAAATTTGAACAGGACTCCTATGGGTTTATTTGGATTGCCACCGACTACGGGCTAAACCGGTATGATGGAATAAGCTTCACCCATTACCTCCATAATGAAAAAGACAGCTTTTCCCTTCTGAGCAATAATGTGAGGACACTTATGCTGGACAAAGACAGCACGCTTTGGATAGGTTGTAATAAGGGACTTCAATATTACGACCCGGAAACAAATCACTTCCAGACAATTCAATTTCCTTTCGGTATTTCTCCCCACATCGGAAAAATTCTGCAACTTCAGAACGGTGAAATCTGGGTTGCAACCGGAGGATGGGGGCTCTTCTCTGTGGACAAGAAAAAGAAACAGGCAACGCAACTCCAACAGATCACGGCATTGACCGATAATTTCATTGATTATTTTTATGAAGACCGGTCGGGAATGTTGTGGTTTGCCATCGAAAGTAAAGGGTTAATACAAATAGAACCCCAATCGTTCAGCACAAAAATTTTCAAATACCCTGAAATACCCTATAACGCCATTACAAGCATGATTGAAGACGAAAATGGACAATTGTATATCAGCGCTTCCACATCCGTTTGCGCTTATGACAAGAAAAACGATTCATTCCGGATCCTAAAACAATCGAACAATGAAAATTTGAATGTGATAGATATGGTTTTAACCCAAAAGGGGGCTGTTTTTGTCAGCACCAACGGAAAAGGACTCTATCAGATAGATAACCATTCAGAATGTTTAAGACCGGTCACCTATGCCGACCCTTCAAGATATTATTACTACTATTCCAAAATTCCGGCTTTAATGGAAGACCGTGACCAGAACCTTTGGATGGGATGCCATCAAAAAGGGTTACTCATGGTTCCCAATGAACAAACCCAGTTCAACGCGCTGAAAATTGCCGAGAAGAATAGTTCCCATGAAACGATCATCAACTCACTAATAAAAGATTCCGAAGGTTACATATATTGTTCCACCGATGGGAACGGCGTCTATAAGATAGACAGTCAGCATAATATTGTCAAGCATTTCAACGAGGTAAAAGACATTATAAAGATCTACGAAGACTTCCATCATACACTATGGGTAAGTTCTTACTCAAGGGGATTGGGTAAGATGGATAAAAACTCGGGGAAAGTAAGTTTTGTGGATATTGCCTGGAAGAGTTTCGTAAAAACAATGGAAGAGGGAAAAGACAGTTGTTTGTACATATCCACTTTCGGAACGGGATTCACCAAATATAACTTAAAAGACGGAAGTTGGGAGAGATATGGGATGAAATCCGGATCCGGCTCTTCACGGACATTGGACAACGACTGGATAAACAATATCTTGTGTGATTCGCAGGGTTTGATCTGGTTGGGACACTACAAAGGGATTAGCTGTTTTGACCCGGAAGATGATGAATTCCTGGAGATCAAACATAACGAGGTGTTATCAAAAGAAATCTGTCTTTCGCTTATGGAAGACGCGGAAGGGAGAATATGGATAGGAACCTATAGCGGGCTTTTTTGTTTGGATAAAACTACGGGGAACATCCAACAGTTTACCGTGGAAGAAGGTTTGTCAAGCGATGTGATTTGTGGGCTGGGGCTCGATAAAAACGGCGATGTCTGGTGTAGCACGTTTATGGGACTGAATAAGTTGATGCTAAAAGAGAATAAAATAATAAACTATTATATAGGAAACGGTCTGCTGAATAAAATATACAACAGATGGGTATATTTTCAAGACAATGAGGGTATTATATATTTTGGAGGAAATAACGGCATCACCTATTTCCAACCGGAAAGAATTTCCGCATTGACAGAATACAACTACGAAATCCTCACCACGAACCTTTACGTGAACAGCAATATACCGGTGAATGTCAACTCCATGTCAGGAAAAAAAAAGATTACCCAAAAGGGTGTTCAGGATGCGGAGCGGTTCCATTTCTCTTATGAAGACAACACTTTCACTTTCGAATTCTCTACCATGGATTACCGAGACTCGGAAAACATCAGTTTCGAATACCGTATCAACGGTATAAACCGAGAATGGTTTTCCACAATCCCCGGTATGAATCAGATAACATATCATAATCTTGACCCGGGGAAATATACACTCGAAATCAGGGCTTCAAAATATGGAGTCTATTCTAAAATAAAACAATTGCAAGTGGTTATATCACCACCATGGTATAAAACTGTTTGGGCTTTCCTCTTGTATGGATTTATTATCACATCTATCGGCATACTGATCTTTAACCTTATAAAAAAAAAGAGGAAAGAAATGATCAACGAATCAAAACTCCAGTTTTTCACCAATCTTTCCCATGAAATGAGAACTCCCCTTACGCTGCTGATAAGCCCGCTGGAAAAACTCCTGCAGGGAGATTATGACTGTGCGACCAAAAAAACCCTTCAGGGAATGTATAGGAATACTAACCGGCTGCTGGCGTTAGTTAATCAAATCCTAGACATTAGAAGAATCGATAAAGGACAGATGAAACTGAAATTCAGTGAAACCGAAATGGTTGGCTTCATAAAGGAGGTATACAATATCTTTGAATACCAATCGATCAAAAGAAATATCAGATTTGAATTCAAGCACGATATGGAATCACTGAATGCATGGATAGATAGAAATAACTTCGATAAAATATTGGTCAACCTGCTGTCAAACGCTTTCAAATTCACTCCCGACAATGGAGAAATCACGATTCATCTTGGTAGCGGAGATAATCCTGAATACAGGAGTCCCCTCAATCACTTCTTTGAAATCAACATTATCGATTCCGGGAACGGCATTGATGAGAGTAAACTGGATAAAATTTTTGAACGGTTCTATCAGGGAGACAACCCCCAGACATTCACTACCGTGGGTTGGGGTATAGGACTTAATTTAACCAGATTCCTGGTAGAGTCGCACCACGGCTCAATTACCGCAAGCAATCGAAAAGGAACCAAAGGCAGTCAATTTACTGTACGCATCCCGTTAGGGAAAGAGCATCTGAAAAAAGAAGATATTGCCCATAGCCCAATGCCTGCTCAACCGGTTCTGGAAGAAATTAAATTCACTGAAATCCCCCAGGAAGGAAAGATCACAAGAAGAAAAACCGACCAGAAATTACTCGTTGTGGACGATGATGAAGATATCCGTGATTATCTGTCCCACGAATTGGGAAGCGTTTACAGGATAATTACTGCCACTGATGGATTCGAAGCGCTACAACTGGCACAGGATGAGCATCCCGACCTGATCATCTCAGACGTAATGATGCCCAAGATGGACGGTATTACCTTGTTGAAAAAGATAAAAAGCAATAACAATATATCTCATACACCTATTATCTTATTGACTTCAAAAACTGATTTTCAGGATAGGATCAAAGGGCTGGACAAGGGCGCCGACGCTTATATCACCAAACCTTTTAACCTTGAAGAGCTGAGAGTTATCATCAGCAACCTGATTGAAAACAGAAAAATACTCAAAGGAAAATTTTCGGGAGAGCAGGATCAAAAAGACAAAATAGAATCGATAGAGATAAAATCCGGAGACGAATTACTGATGGAACGGGTAATGAGTATTATCAATGAAAACATAGGTAATCCGGAACTAAACGTTGAATTATTAGCCTCCAAAGCCGGCATCAGTAGGGTTCAACTCCACCGTAAAATGAAATTAATCACCGGACTGGCCACTTCCGACTTTGTCAGAAACATAAGAATGAAACATGCCGCTCAGTTACTCCGGGAGAAAAAGGTTGACGTGGCATCGGTGGCATATGCCGTAGGATTCATCAACCAATCACATTTCTCCACGGTCTTCAGGAAATTTTATGGGGTAGCCCCGAGCGAATATGCCTCACACGGCAAAGCAAACAAGGAAAATTAACATGCCCGGGATTAAGGACCATAGCAATACTAACTTTGTTGAAAATAAACATTTTAGTCATATGAAAAATTCAAGCTCCTTGTCAGTAATTATATCCTTAAGCCTGATAGTTGTCGCTCTCGGATGCGAACCCCAAAAGTCAGCACCTTATACCCATTATACAAATCCCGTGGTGTGGGCTGACATGCCGGACCTGTCCGTGACCCGCTGCGGTGATGATTTTTATCTTATCAGCACGACCATGCACATGATGCCTGGAGCGCCGGTCATGAGATCCAAGGATCTTGTGCACTGGAATACAGTGAGTTATGTATTCGACACCCTGAATGACCACCCGGGATATGATCTGATGGACAGGACAGCCTACGGACGGGGACAGTGGGCCTCATCCATACGTTACCACCGAGGTAAATATTACGTGTTGTTTTCACCTAATGACCAACCTTACAGCGCCTATATTTATTCAACGGACGATCCTACTGACAAGTGGGAACTCGTTTCCCGCACACAACATTTTCACGATCCATCCCTGTTCTTCGATGATGACGGCAGAGTGTTTGTCTTCTATGATACCGGAAAACTTGCCGAATTGAAAAGTGACCTCTCCGGCGTGAAAGAAGATGGGGTGAACATGAAAATCTTTGAAAGGGACGAAACGGAAACCGGCCTTCTTGAAGGGAGCCAGGTTATTAAACATAACGGAAAATATTATCTGTTGATGATTTCGTGGCCTCAAAACCAACCCAGAAGGCAGGTATGTTACCGCGCCGACAACATTACCGGCCCCTATGAAAAAAAAGTAATATTGGAAGATAATTTTGCGGGATTCCCCTATTGCGGACAAGGCTGTATGATCGATGACAAAAACGGTAACTGGTACGGACTCATCTTCCAGGACAGAGGAGGTGTGGGACGTGTCCCTCTTCTGATGCCGGTAAGATGGGAAGAGGAATGGCCGATACTTGGCAACCAAGAGGGCAAAGTGCCCCTCACCGGAGAAATCCCCCTGAAGAAGCACGACACGGGATGGAGAATTACCGAGAGCGACGACTTCGATCGTGCGGAGCTCAAAAACAATTGGCAGTGGAATCATAACCCCATGAACGAGTATTGGTCGCTGAGCGAACGACCCGGATACCTGCGACTGAAAACAAACCGGGTGGTACCCAATTTATATGCCGCCCCCAACACCATCACGCAACGGATGGAAGGACCACGCTGCAGCGGTGTGGTCTGCCTTGACATGAACGCCATGAAAGAGGGTGATGTGGCCGGACTTGCCGCCTTTAACGGTCATTCGGGAATCCTGGCGGTTGTTAAAGAGAATGGGAAAAAAATATTGAAAATGACCTCAAACATAGTCCATTTGAGTGATGAAGACAAAGCGATAGTAGGGGTAGATGAGGAAGAATTGCAACGTATCGAACTATCGCAAGAGAGGATTTACCTGAGAATTGATGCTGACTTCAATCTGAATAAAGACATGGCCACCTTCTACTATAGTATCGACAATGAGAACTGGATCAAAATGGGCCAACCCTATAAGATGCGGTTTGATTACAGAAAACTGTTTATGGGAACAAGGTTTGCCATCTTTAATTACGCAACAAGAGAGACGGGAGGATTGGTGGACTTCGACTTTTTCGAATATGAAAGATTCAATGAAGAGACCCGATAAAGTTTATACCGCACAATATTTCAGCTAACACTCAGCGCTCTCCATATCCTATTTTTAATCATTTCCCATCCACCCTCTTCGCATCTTCTTTTTTTATGCTTGCAAAGATTTATTCAGGCGAAAATTTGTTTTCTGTTTTTTTATTTTATATTTTTGCTAACGATATCGTTAAACAATAACGTTAATGGATTTATCATTATGACCAAAGAAGAAGAGATACTGATTGCCGCAGAAGACGAGTTCTTCAGAAACGGCTATGATGCGACATCCACGGCTACCATCGCAAAGCGAGCGGGAGTTACCCATGCGATGGTTAATTATTACTATAGGACAAAAGAACAACTCTTCATCAAATTCGTGGATACGCATGTGACCTGTTTTTTAGAAAGCATCAAGAAGGTGATGCATGCCGATGGAGATTTCATCCGCATCATGGAAGAGGCGGTAACCGCGTTATTTGACCAGATTAACCTGGACAGGAAATTCCCATTCATTGTGCTGGACATCACAAGAACCCATCCTGAATTATTGGAGCGTTACCGGGAAACAATGTCGACGATTTGTCAGGGAAGCATCGAGCGGCATTCCCGGCGGCTTGCCGAACAAATCCGCGCGGGAAAGATTGTCGAGTGCAGCATGGAAGACATTTATCTCACCGTAATCCATCTGGCCGTGACCCCTTTCCTGGACATCCCTTTCCTTGAAAACATTGCCGGGTATGACAAGGACAGAATAGAACGCCACCTTCTATCGAGAAGGGAGGACATGGTAGAGACGATAAGGAGGAAATACCTAACTTAAAAAAAGCAACGCCATGAATACAAAAAAACACGTCTTGATACTGGCGATAGGCATGGCAGCCTCCCTACCTGTTTTGGGGCAGGCCTCCATGCCGCAGAGAGCCTATTCCTTGAAACAGTGTCTTGACTTTGCTTTAGAGAACAACAATACGTTGAAGAAAGATCGGTTAAAATTGATCTCCTCTGTCCAAGACAAACAGGAGGTGGTCGGTTCATTACTTCCACAGATCAACGCATCTGGGGGATTGACCCGCAACATTCAGAAAACAACGATCGCGATGCCTAATTTCGTCAATTCGATGATGCCGCCAGCAATGCAGGATCCAAACGCCCCAAAGTATATGACAGTCACTATGGGAATGGACTACGCTGCCAATTGGGGCGCGGGCCTGACCCAGCAGATTGTGAACCTCGCGCTTTTCAACGCTGTTTCCATCGCGAAGGTGGCAGGCGAAATGGCCGAACTGGGGGTGAAGATGACCGAGAACGACGTGATCGCACAGACCGCATCTTTGTACTACGGTATTCAGACATTGGCTTATGCTGTGGAGCAGTTTGAGGAGAGTGTCTCCCTCCTGGACAGAACGCTTTCAATTGTGGAGGCGAACAAGGCGATCGGGCTGACGCGGCAGGTCGACATAGACAGGATCAGGGTGTCTAAAGCGAACCTTGAGACGCAGAAAAATGGTATGGAGCAGGCACTCAACATCCAAAAGAACCTGCTGAAACTTCAGATGGGATTCCCGATGGCCGAGGAACTCCAGATCCGGAGAATAGACGTTGACCAGATGGAGAACCTGCTGCAATCGGTCACCCAGCCATCCTTAGACGTCACAGTCCTTCTTCCCTACAAGATGATGAAGGTACGGCAGACGATGCTGGACAAACAGCACAAGGCTGCGGTCTACGAGACGCTCCCGGTCATCACCTTGGGCGCAAACTACTCTATGAACTATATGGGAGACCGCTTCCACGGTGAAACATTTCACCATTTCCCGGTCTCATTGATCTCGCTCAACCTGAGGATACCCCTCTTTTCGGGCCTCTCCAGGTCTGCCAAAATAAAGAAGGCCAAAATCGAACTGCTCATGTCTGACGCGGACGAGCGTAATCTGGCACAGACCCTGGTGATGAGTCACGACAATGCTCTGCGGCAGTTGGAACAGCAACTCCGCACAATCGGCTCGCAAAAGAGCAACAAAGCCTTGGCGGAAGAAGTCTATCATCTGACGGAATCCAATTTCAATAACGGCCTGTCCTCCCTTTCTGATGTCCTGAACGCCTCTTCATCCCTCATCCAGGCGCGCATGAGTTATGTAAACGCATTGGGTGAAGGGATGAAAGCGTACATCGATCTCAAGAAGGCGGTCGGGACGATCAATGACTTGAACCAATAAATCATTCCCCATGAAAAAGAACAAAACCATCGGATTTTCAGTGGTCGCGCTCCTTGTCGCTGCCATCGTACTGCTCCTGGCCGGAAACAGAAAAAGAATGAAGGAGCAGGCATCGTCAATGATCGCGACTGAGGGAGCGGTCGCCGTCTCCATCTACAAGGTGGAGGAAGAATCTTACCGCCACGACTTCACCTCCAACGGTCTTTGCCAGGCCGTCAGCGAACTCAACTACGTTTCCAGCGTGTCTGGACGGGTGGTCGAAATATATGTGGACAAAGGAAAGGCAGTCCGCAAGGGAGATCCTCTCCTGAAGATTGAAACCGATTTGCTGGAATCAGACTATAAGGCGAGCTTGGCCACCTACGAAACGCTTCGGAACGATGTTCAGCGGTTCGAGAATTCATACCGCGCGGGAGGTGTCACGGACCAGCAGCTCGAGAATGTCAAAACCCAACTTGTCGCGGCGGAAAACCGGCTTGACAGAAGCCGGAAGATGCTTGACGACGCGGTCGTGAGGTCGCCGATGGCCGGCACCGTCAACTCCCGGTTCATCGAGATCGGCTCCCTGATAGGGCCAAACGTCCCGTTGTTCGACATCGTGGACGAACGGAACCTGAGGGTTGTCTGCAACATCCCCGAATCACGGGTAAAGACCCTTTCCAAGGGAATGCCTGTCTCCTTGACAAGCAGCTCCTTCCCGGGCAAAACGTTTTCGGGGCAGGTCGGCCATATTGGAATCAAGACAGACCGGGGACTGAACTACCCTGTGGAAGTGTTTCTTGACCAGGACGCCGACCTCCGGATAGGAATGTATCTGCAAGCCCGGTTCGGGGCCGGGATGATGCAAAGCGGAATCCTGATTCCACGCAAGGCCATTATCGGGAGCGCCAAAGCCGCGAACGTATATTTGGTAACGGAGGGTAAAGCCCTTCGCAGGGAAATCGCCCTCGGCGACATGATTGGGGATCGGGTGGAAGTGACCGAAGGGCTGTCCGCCGGAGACATAATCATCGTTTCGGGAATCATGAACGTAACGGACGGCACGGCCGTAAGACCCACCCAAACGCAAGAATTATGAACATTTCCGAGCTTTCCATCAAACGACCGAATTACGTAATCGTACTGTTCCTGGTCATCGCCGTCCTCGGCGCATTGGGATACGCCTTCCTGCAAGCCGAGTTGATGCCGAAATTCACCCCGCCTTCGATGAACGTGCAGGTCGTCTATCCGGGTGGTTCTCCCTCCGAGGTGGAAAGCTCACTGACACGCAAGCTGGAAGACGCGCTTTCATCGTTGCAGGGCATTGAATCAATGCGGTCCTATTCCTTTGAAGGGATGTCCATGGTCTTCGTCTCGTTCTTGTACGGCACGGATATCGACAAAGCCATGACGGACGCGCATAATAAGATCGGCGCCATAAAGGCCGAACTGCCGGCAGCCGCCCTCGCTCCGATGATCAACAAGATCACCGTGGACGAAAGGCCGGCAATGAGACTGGCGGTCACGTCGGATCTCGAGGCCATGGAATTCTCGGATCTGGTCGATCACCACATCATACCGGATCTTCTCAGGATTCCGGGGATGGCCAAAGTGGAAGCAATCGGGGGGCATCCGCGGGAAATCCAAGTCAATCTTGACATGGAGGCGCTGCGGGCGCTGGGAATCACGCCGCTCCAGGTATTGGGCTCGCTCCGCTCCGCGAACCTCGATTTCCCGACAGGGAGCCTCCGGAGCGAAAGAACGAACACCACCATCCGCCTCTCCGGGAGGCTGCAAGGAGTCGAAGAGATACGGAACATCGTGATAATGACGCTTCCTACCGGCACGCAGGTCCATCTCTCAGATATCGCCGAGATCATCGAGGCGGCCAAGGACAGGAACAGAATCGCACGCATAGACGGGCGGGACGCGGTCATATTGAACCTGTTCAAGCAAGGCGACGCCAATGCCATCGATTTGAGCAACCGGGTGGAGCGAGCCGGCAAAGTCCTCGAAAACAATAACGCCGGCCATCATCTGGCTTTCAGCACGATTTCGGATACGGCTTCTTTCACACGAGAGTCGATCAAGTCGGTGTTCACGGACCTGCTTCTCGCCATCCTGCTCGTAACCCTTGTCATCCTGATCTTCCTTCATAACTGGAGAGACGCCTTGATCGTGATGTTCGTCGTACCCTTGTCGATCATCGGCGCGTTCATCGGGATGAAGGTCTTCCGCTTTACGCTCAACATGATGTCCCTGCTGGGCCTGTCTGTGGTCATAGGCGTGCTCGTCGACGATGCCATTGTGGTGGTCGAGAATGTTTATCGTCACCTTGAGTCTGGCAAGAAGCCCCTACAAGCCACGCTGGACGCAATGCGCGAAATTGGCAACACCATCGTTACCATCACCCTGGTACTGGTGATCGTTTTCCTCCCGATCGCGCTGACAAATTCCCTTGTCTCAGACATCCTAAGACAATTCTGCGGCGTCATCATCTTCGCGATACTTTTCAGCCTCTTGAGCGCCCTCACCCTGGTACCCCTGCTGATGTCCCGCTTCGGGAGAGTGGAGAAGCCCGGTGAAGGAAGTCTCTGGCGCAGGTCGATGCTCTGGTTTGAGAACGCCGTCCGCGACTTCGGCGAACAGGTGGCCCGCGCGCTCAGATGGTCGCTGGGACACAAAAGATGGGTGGCGGTGGCAGTACTTGCCGGAACCGTCCTGGTTTGTTCCCTTTTCCCCACGGGCTTCATCGGCTTCGAATTCATGCCCGATGTCGATCAAAGCGAGTTCTCGGTAATACTGGAGATGCCGAAAGACATCTCGATGGACGAATCATCGAAAATGGTCGCACGGGCGGAGAGCTGGCTCCTCAGCCAGCCTGAAATCAAAGAAATCGCCACGATGATCGGATTGACCAGCAGCAGTGGCGAAAGCAGGACGGGATCTCCCTACCTTGCCGAAATCACGGTGAAGACAGTTCCGCCGTCTGAACGCGATCTCCGCATTAACCAATACATAGCGCGGCTGCGAGGCCAACTGTCAGATTACTTGGTGGATGCGAGGGTGAGGATGTTCGCTGCCGCCATACACGGGGCGGCGAACAGTGCGGACATCGAATACATCATTTCCGGGACCAGCGCCGATTCGGTGGCCTCATTCGGTGAATATGCCCTGGCCGTCCTCCGTGAAATCCCGGGGACACTCCAGCAGCAGTTGTCGGGGGGAACGGGTATGCCGGAGGTGCAGATAACAGTCGACCGCGATAAGATGTCGGCCCTGGGGCTAAGTCTCGACAATGTCGGGCTTACCCTTCAAATGGCCTTTCAGGGAAACACATCCATCAAGTATGTAGAAAACGACTATGAATACGATATCAATATCCGGGCGGACCAGTTCTACCGCGAGAGCGTCGATGACGTCTCGAACCTGACGTTCGTAAACACGCAAGGCAGCCAGATCACGCTCGACCAATTCGCAAATATTCGGCTGGGTACCGGTCCTAACCGCCTGGAGAGATACAACCGGAATCCCTCTCTGTCCATCAGCGCAAATGTGATCGGGATCTCGTCCGGAGCCGCCTCCAGCACTTTTCTCTCGCAAGTGGAGGAAGAAGCCCGCAAAGTGGACGTGACATTGGCCACTGTGGGCGAGATGAAGTCGATGTCCAATTCCATGAGCGTGATGGGGCTGGCACTAATCCTCTCACTGCTTTTGATATACCTTGCCATGGTCGTCCTATACAACAATTGGATTGATCCGCTTGTCGTGATGGTCTCCATTCCTTTCTCCATCTTAGGCGCGGTTCTTGCCCTGGCTCTTTCAGGAACATCGCTCAACATTTACGCGATGCTCGGCTTGGTGATGCTGGTCGGACTTGTGGCAAAGAACGCCATCCTGCTCGTCGACTTTGCGAATGTGCAGCTGCGTGCGGGACACGGAATGGATGAATCTTTAGAAGCTGCGGTACGATTACGTACGCGGCCGATATTGATGACCGCCCTGTCGACCATCATCGGCATGATTCCCGTCGCGCTGGCGACCGGATCAAGTTCAGAACTGAGAAACGGCATCGGCTGGGTCATTATTGGGGGAATGCTCCTGTCCACCTTGCTCACGCTTGTCATCATACCCGTCGTATTCAAAATCTTCCACGCAGACAAGAAGTCCACAGAAACAAATAAACATCAAGGATGATTTCAAGAAAGAGAACCCTTTTAATCATTCAGGAAAAAAGAGAGTATGGACTTCTCCAAGTTTTTACTTTTTCAGAAACCTTTTGTGCAAATAAAGACCTTGTTTGGTTTATATTTAATACCTTTACGCGATTATTTTATCCATTATGCGATATGAACAAACGGGAATTTATCAAATCGGCTGCCGTAATTGCGGGAGCCACGGCACTTCCCCCCCTCTCTCTTCGGCTGTTATCCTTTTTCGGCGTCAGCTTCTGTGACGCAAGACAAATCCGCGGAGAAAGTAAGGAATGGAGTTCACCGCTATCTGACGCCGACCCGGCAGTGAGAAAGAAGTGAATTCAGTCGGTAGCTGTTTCGCTCCGTCTGGTGAATGCGCGGGGTATCCGCATTCTCAGAATCTGTTTTGAATTTTTTCATCCATTGTTTTTTAGCCATTTTTTGATGGATTTGGATTTTCATTGATTGAAATGTGGCGGGTCACTTAAAAGAAATGAAAGTTCAAAGGCGCGAAAAAGGGCAAAAAACAATATGAAAGAGTGGAAAAACAAGCGTGAAAGAATTACTCGTAAAATTCAAAACAGTTTCTCAATAAACACATTAATCTAAAATACAATAAATTCAATGCAACTAAACGATCCGTTATTATCTCGAAGGAACTTTCTGAAAAGTTCGGTAGCAGCAGGCACAATAGGCGTAATCGGGGGAATCCCCATGGTAAGCTCTTGCACATCAAAACAAAAAGAAAGAGGAGAAGAATTACAACTTCCCCCGTTACTCGATCAGGCACCTGACGGAAAAGTGATCAAGGCAGGACTGATCGGATGCGGAGGCCGGGGCACCGGAGCCGCGGTCGATTTTTTAAACGCCGGCCCCAATTTGCAGATAGTGGCTCTGGGAGACGTCTTTCAGGATAAGATGGATGCCTGCCGGGAGATATTGAAAAATCAAAAGAAGGTGGAAGTACCCGACGAGAACTGCTTTATCGGATTCGACAGTTATGAAAAGGTAATTGATTCGGGAGTGGACGTCGTATTACTTTGCACTCCTCCCCATTTCAGGCCCACCCATGTAGAAGCCGCGGTGAATGCGAGAAAGCATATCTTCATGGAAAAACCGATTGCCGTGGATCCGGCAGGTGTACGTAAAGTGCTGGCTTCGATGAAAAGGGCGGAATCGATGAAGCTGAACGTGATCAGTGGAACCATCCGCCGCTCCCAGAAGGATTACATGGAAACAAGGCGCAGGGTATTGAATGGAGAAATAGGTGGAATTACAGGCGCGCATATTATCAGGAACGGCGGTGCATTATGGTTTCGCAGCAGAAGGCCGGAGTGGTCAGACATGGAATATATGCTGAGGAACTGGGTGAATTTCTGTTGGTTGTCGGGAGATCATATTGCGGAGCAATTTATCCACGAGATAGATGTGATGAACTGGTATCTGGGCGAATATCCCATAAAAGCTACCGGATGGGGTGGACGCCAGAGAAGAGTCACCGGTGACCAGTATGACTTTTTCAGTATCGAATACCTATATGAAAACGGCATGAGAACCCATTGTGCAGCCAGGCAGATTGACGGTTGTTCCAACGGAAAAGTGGAACAGATCAACTGCACACAGGGTTATGCCGACGCAGCAGGAAAATTATATGACCTGAAGGGAAATATAATCTGGGAATATCCCCACCCTGCCGAAAACGACACTCAATCGGAATGGCACGTAACCAACCCTTTCGTACAGGAACACATCAATTTAGTCACCGCCATAAGGACGGGAAACACCATCAACGACGGGGAAGATCAGGCCAACTCCACTCTCGTGGCCATTATGGGCAGAATAGCCGCTTATACGGGAAAAGATGTCACCAGGGAGGAGGTGATGAATTCCGATTTATACCTTGGACCTAAAACTTACAGCATGGGAAAAATAGAAGGTATTCCGGAAACCATTCCTTTGGCAGGTGTCCCCCACAAAGAATAAAAACAGATCGAAAGAGGCTTTATCCCCAAGGGCCTCTTTTATCATAATTATATTAAAAACTGTTTTCATTTTTTTCATCCATTGTTTTTTGGCCATTTTTCGATGGATTTGGATTTTCATTGATTGAAATGTGGCGGGCTACTGGAAACAAATGAAAATGGGAAAGGACGGAAAAGGGCAAAAAACAAGATGAAAGATTGCCCTTTCATCTCTTTTATTACGAAAAAAGACTAATTTTGTAGAAATTGAATTTACACATACCAAAAACAACTAAATTTCAAATTATCAATGACCTCAAGAAGACAATTTTTAAAAACAATGGGTGGGGTTACATTACTCACCATTGTCCCCAGAAGTGTGCTTGGAAAAGGCATGATCGCCCCGAGCGACCAACTTACCAAAGGGATTATTGGCGTGGGTGGAATGGGCCGGAGCCATATCCCTTACGACAACACGCGTGTGGTAGCCATGTGTGATGTGGACAAAACACACCTCTCCAAGGCATCCGCCCTGGTAAAAGAAAAGATCAATCTCTATCACGATTTTCGTGATCTTATCCTCGATAAAAATGTAGATATAGTGCATATTGCGACCCCGCCCCACTGGCACGGATTGATGTCGGTGGAAGCGGCAAAGGCAGGGAAAGACATCTTCTGCGAAAAACCGATGACACGCACCATCGGGGAAGGAAAGCGGGTAAGAGAAGCGATAGCGCAACACGGCAATATCTTCCGGCTTAACACATGGTTCCGTTTCAAAGATCAGTTCTACGGGCTGGGAACACCCATGAAACCCCTCAAAAAACTGGTCGACAGCGGCCTGCTGGGATGGCCATTGAAAGTGACCATCAGCAAACACACCGGATTCGACTGGAAATTCTATTGGGTGGGAAAAACACACCTGGAGCCCCAACCGATTCCCCAGGAACTTGATTACGACATGTGGTTAGGGCCGGCTCCCTATAAACCCTATAACGCACATCGCGTACACAGCACCTTCCGCGGATATTGGGACTATGACGGAGGGGGCCTCGGGGATATGGGACAACACTATATCGACCCCGTACAATATATGCTGGGCAAAGATAACACAAGCCCTGTCAAAGTGGAAGTAGATGCACCGCAACAGCATCCCGACGCGGTAGGGACATGGAGATCCATCTCTTATACCTACCAAGACGGTTGCCAGATCATTCTCTGGGGAGGCGACTACGGGCAGCCGGACACTCCTTATATTGCCGGGCCAAACGGCAATGTATATAAAAACTTTGTATGTGACATACCCGACTGGGAAAAGAAACTGGCCGAATTCCCCGAACCTCAGGCCCAACATACCGATTTCATTGAATGTATCCGCAACAGGCAGAAATTCGCGCTGAATGAGATCAATGGACATCGCTCCTGCACCATCGTGAATATGGGTACTGTGGCGCTTCAACTGAACAGAACGCTCGAGTTTGATCCGGTAAACGAGCGGTTCGTGGACGATGAGGAAGCCAATCGCCTGCTGGATCAACCCGTCCGGGCACCCTGGACTATTTAATGTGCCAATATGCCAATGTGCCAATGTGCCAATGTGAATAATGAATTATAATTTTTTACTTTTCACTATTAAGAAGCTGTTTTGAATTTTTTCATCCATTGTTTTTTAGCCATTTTTTGATGGATTTGGATTTTCATTGATTGAAATTGGCGGGCCACTTAAAAGAAATGAAAGTTCAAAGGCGCGAAAAAGGGCAAAAAACAATAGGAAAGAGTGGAAAAACAAGCGTGAAATAATTACTCGTAAAATTCAAAACAGTTTCTTAATTTTAATTCAAAAATAATGAAACATATCCAATTAATTATAATCTGCCTGAGCATGCTTATTACAAGCGGCATACAGGCACAACTGCCGGAAGGAAGAACGAAAGCCACTGTCATTGCCGACGCGCTGGCACAACTGCCGGCCGATACTCCTCACAAATACAATCAGGTAATAGCCGATCTGGTCTCTACCGGAGAAGAGGGATTACTCGATCTGATCGGAAGAATGAACCCTCCCGGAAGTCAAAGCAACGAAACCCTTGATTATGCTATCAGCGGATGGACTCATTTCGTGGCAAACGACAATGCTGCCCGCAGCGTTGCGGCCGGCACTTTTGAAAAGGCGCTCGCCCAAGGATTGGACAAGGAGGTAAAAGCTTTCCTGATCCGTCAACTCAGGACAATAGCCACAGACGACAATGTAGATGCGCTGTCTGCTTTCCTCACGGATGAATATCTATCCGATCCTGCGGCACAGGCATTGGCTTCCATCGGAACCCCGAAAGCCAATGATGCGTTGCTGACCGCTCTTAGGGCTTCAAGTGATGAGAAAGTCAGATTGAACCTGGCAAACGCCATCGGACAAACCGGTTATCAGCCAGCTGAACCAGCGCTGTTAGGTCTCCTGAACGGAAATCCATCCCAAGCAATGCAGAAAGTAATATTGAACGCACTGGGAAATGCGGGAACAAAAGAATCCCTCAAAGCACTACGCAGTGCGGCAGAAAATGCCGGTTACGCATACAGGAAAGATAACGCTACCGCTTCTTATATCTCCCTGCTTGGCAGATTGAATAATACCGAGCCCCAATTAATAAAAAAAGAAGCGGAAAAATTACTGGCTACCGGCAAAAAACTTGGCAAACAGGATATCAGAATTGCGGCCGCTAAACTACTGCTGGACCAACCGTCCGCCAAAAAAGAGGATATCCTGAAAAGCGCTATCAATGATGGCGACATCACCTACCTTTCCGGAGTACTCAACCTGTATCCGTTCCACGACGACAATAAATCAACCGGGTTGATACAAAAAGAACTGGCTGCCACAAAATCACCGGCAGTACAGACTGCACTTATCCACTGGTCAGGCAAACACAACAAGAAAACATCCCTACCGCAAATCGCACGACTGGCCCATTCATCGGACGGCATGGTGCGGAAGGCAGCCATCCTGTCATTGGCTAAACTTGGAGGGGAGGAGTCACTTATCGCACTGGCATCTCTCCTGAAAAGCGATAACGACGAGACTGTCACACTGGCAAAAAATGCCCTGTCAACCTATCACGGAGATATCTCCTATACCCTTGCTTCCGTTTTTGAGGACTGCGGTGATGCGGGGAAAACGGCCATACTGGAGCTTATCGCCAGCCGGAAGATGGAAAGCCAGTATAATTTGGTTTACAACCAGATGTTCAGTGACAACCGAACCGTAAAAGCTGCGGCGGCTCATTCGCTGAAAGATGTATCGACCGACAAGAACCTGCCGGATCTCTTCACCTTGCTTGAACGGGAGGATGCCGCGTATATTCCCGCCATACAGCAGGCAATCAACGCGGCATTGAGCTATCTGCCGGCGGAAGGACAACTCCCGCTGGTGTCGGAAAGGATGAAAAGCTCGCCCAAAAAGCATCTCTATTATACCGCGTTGGCAAACAGCGAATCACAAGAGGCCATGGATATAATTACCAACGCCTATGCCTCAGCCACAGGTGCGGAAAAAGAAGCTGCCTTTAATGCACTCACCCACTGGAAGTCTTTCCACGTGATCTATCCCATGCTGGATATTGCGCGCAACAGTAAAGACAAACGTGAACTGGAAAAGGTGACGGATGCCCTCCTTTCCGTCATCCGCAATTCCGGACAGAACGGGGCAATCAGATATCTCTACCTTCGTGAGACAATGCGGTTTGCCCAAACCGACAAACAAAAGAATGAGATACTGGGGTTGATTGGCAATACCGGGCAGTATCAGGCAATGCTTTTCGTGGCACCCTACATGGATGAACCAGCCCTGAAAGAGACGGCAGCACTCGCCGCAATGAATATCGCCATCAATGAACCTTCATTCGCCGGTACGGAAACGACACGAATCCTCAATAAGGTCAGCAAGACGCTCTCCAACCCCGACGCCGATTACCAGCGGCAATCCATTGCCAAATATCTGGCGGAAAATCCAACCGAAGGAGGATTTGTTTCTCTCTTCAACGGAAAAAACCTGGACGGATGGAAAGGTTTGGTGGAAAATCCCATCAAACGGGCAAAGATGAGCCAGAGGGAGTTAGCCGCCGCGCAGGCGAAAGCGGACAAGGAAGCGGCGAATGACTGGAAGGTTGAGAACGGCAATATCATTTTCGACGGGACAGGTTATAATAACCTCTGCACTGAAAAACAGTATGGTGATTTTGAAATGCTGATAGACTGGAAACTCTACCCCGGACCGGAACCCGATGCGGGGATCTACTTACGCGGAACACCGCAGGTGCAGATATGGGATACAGCCCGCACGAACGTGGGGGCGGAAGTAGGATCAGGAGGGTTATACAATAACCAGCAAAATCCGAGTAAACCGTTGAAAGTAGCCGACCAGAAAGTGGGGGAATGGAATACTTTCCTTATCCGGATGATAGGAGAACGTGTGTCGGTCTGGTTGAACGGGGAACTGGTGACCGACAACGTGATCCTGGAGAACTTCTGGGACAGAAGCCAGCCCATTTTCCCGGTGGAACAGATCGAGTTGCAGGCGCACGGCAGCAAGGTGGCGTACCGCGATATCTTCATCAAGGAAATCCCCCGTCCTGAACCTTTCAAATTATCCTCTGAAGAGGAGAAAGAGGGTTTCCGCATTCTCTTCGACGGGACGAACCTTGACCAGTGGACAGGAAACAAGAGGGATTACGCGGTGGAAAGCGGCAATATCGTTTTACATCCCAGCAAAGGTTCCGGAGGCAATCTCTATACCCAAGACCAGTTCGACAACTTTGTCTTCCGCTTCGAATTCATGCTCACGCCCGGAGCCAACAACGGGTTAGGCATCCGCACACCCCTGGAAGGGGATGCCGCCTACGTGGGGATGGAATTACAGATACTGGATAATGACGCGCCGGTGTACGAGAAACTGGCCCCATACCAGTACCACGGATCGGTCTATGGCGTGATTCCTGCCAAGAGAGGCTTTCTCAAACCGGTCGGCGAATGGAACTACCAGGAAGTGATTGCCGATGGCGATCACATCAAAGTGATCCTTAACGGCACAACCATTCTCGACGGCAATATCCGTGAAGCTTCCAAAAACGGGACGATGGATAAGCGCGAACATCCGGGATTACTCAACAAAACCGGTCATATCGGCTTCCTGGGACATGGCTCAAAAGTGAAGTTCAGGAATATCCGTATCAAGGAGCTGAAATAAGATACAGATAATGCCGATATATTGAATGCGCCATGCGGGGAAAAATCGCATGGCGCATTTTTATAATCAACTTACCAGCTTCATTCCTCCCCCAGGTGATTGATCAATGCAACAATTGAAGGATATATCCTAAATTTTCTGTGGGTGACTCATACAAAGAATATGGGCACCGGATCAACAATAGTATTTTTTAATAAAAAATAACCACTCCGTTTTTTCTATTCAATGATTTAATTCATAGCTTTGTACCAATTCCGCGTTTATTCATAAAACAACACATTATGTCAACAACAGTCAAATTGTACTCTTTCAACCTCAGCAACACGAAGACTTATCTCTTCGCCGCCATATTCATTGTCGGCAACTTGCTTTTACCGCAATTGGCACATCTTGTGCCGCAGGGCGGATTGATCTTCCTTCCTATTTATTTCTTCACGCTGATCGCCGCTTATAAATACGGCATACACGTGGGATTACTGACCGCAGTCTTATCACCACTGGCCAACCACCTGCTGTTCGGCATGCCCCCCGCAGCCGTACTGCCGGCCATCATGATCAAATCGGTCATTCTGGCGATCGCGGCTGCTCTGGCGTCCAAATATGCCGGAAAAGTGTCCCTTCCTGCCATCCTGCTGGCCATCCTTGCTTATCAGTTAGTCGGAACCGGTATAGAATGGGCCATGGCACAAAACTTTGCCATTGCCGTGCAGGACTTCCGCCTCGGTGTTCCCGGCATGCTCATCCAACTCTTTGGCGGTTACTTCCTATTGAGAGCAATAGCCAAAATATAAGATGATTGCAGGAAAATCATTTGAGGAAGTCATGCAAAGGTTTCGTGAGATCACCTTTCACGAAACCTTTGATATGATCGTCGCCATAGCCAACGGAGGTATTATTCCGGCAGCGATCATCAACCAGCGACTGAATATCGAATTACAGCTTTTAAAGATCAATCTGCGTGATCCTGATCAGCAGCCGAGATACGATAGCCCAAAACTGATCTCACCTATAGACTTCGATTACAAAGGCAAATCGATCCTCTTAGTGGAAGATCGAATAAAAACAGGAGCTACGGTACAATACGCCATCGATCTTTTACATGGTGCCCGGCAAATAAAAACATTCGCCGTGAACGGGAGGGCCGATTATTCGCTCTACGATGAATCCTGCTTCAGATTTCCCTGGATAATGGAAACAGGATCTTTCCGTTAAATAGGCCGCACTCTCCATAGAGGCAGAGCCCCCTACACCCAAACCTTTTTAAAACAACCCGTTAAAAGGCTGAATATGTGCAAAATCGCCCTCTTATTATGTTACCTGTTGCTGTCGGCATCACCGCTTACAGCCGGAAAGATTCACTCCGGAAACGAACCGGATGAAGAACTGAACGACACCGTCCGCCTGGATGAAGTGATTGTCACCGGCACCATGCCGAAAGTCAACCTGCGCAACCTGCCCATGAGCATATCAGTCATTTCCGGAAGGCAGATTGATGAGAGGATCCAACCCTCTCTCCTCCCCCTGCTGACTGAAGAGGTACCGGGTTTGTTCATCACCCAGAGAGGCGTGATGGGTTACGGCGTGGCCAACGGGGCGGCCGGCGGGATGAGTATCCGCGGGATCGGAGGAGCGCCTACCACAGGTGTATTGGTATTGATCGACGGACATCCGCAGTATATGGGGCTGATGGGGCATCCGCTGGCCGACAGCTACCAGTCCATGATCACGGAACGGGTGGAAGTGGTACGCGGCCCTGCTTCGGTGCTCTATGGCTCGAACGCCATGGGTGGCGTGATCAATATCATTACCAAAAAACAACAACGGGACGGATCGCACGGCATGGCACAGGTAATGTACGGAAGTTACAATACATTGAATGCGGAAGCATCCGCGGGATGGAAAAAAGAAAGATTGCACTTCGTTGGAAACATTGGATACAGCCGCTCTGACGGACACCGGGAGAATATGGATTTCAAACAGTGGAACGGCCATGCAAAAGTAGGCTATGATATTTCACGCCACTGGAAAAGTTTTGTAGATCTGAATATTTCCAATACAGCGTCTTCGAACCCTGGAACGGTCACTGCTCCCATGATCGACAACGACGCCGATATCACCCGGGGGGTGACTTCACTGGCTGTCGAAAACGAGTATGCAAACACATCGGGAGCGGTAAAACTGTTTTACAACTTTGGCACACACCGGATCAATGATGGATACAGGGAGGGAGGACAACCCGTACCCCAACGGTTTAACTCATCCGACCAAATGACGGGAGTATCGGTATATCAATCCTATTCTTTCTTCGCGGGAAATAAAACGACCGCCGGATTCGATTATCAGCACTTCGGAGGCGAAGCATTCAATAAGTTCCCCGACGCAGCCAACAATGAGCAGTTGGCCGATACCTCGCTCTATAATATAGCGGGATACCTGAACCTGCAGCAGACAATGCTGGATAATAAGTTGACACTGAACGCAGGTATCCGGTTGGATCACCATCAGGTCAACGGTCCGGAATGGATACCGCAACTGGGGGCTAGTTTCACTCCTTCGGCTACCACTGTGCTGAAAGCGATCGTCAGTAAAGGATTCCGCAACCCCACCATCCGTGAGATGTACATGTTCCGGCCGAAAAACCCGGATCTGAAACCAGAGCGGTTGATGAATTACGAGATATCGCTCATGCAAACGCTGCTGGATCACAGATTGAGCTTAGGCGTCAACCTGTTCTATATAAAGGGCGACAATATGATCCAGCTGGCAATGACTGATGGCAGACCGTTATACGTGAATTCGGGGGAAGTGGAAAACAAAGGCTTCGAGGTCAGTGCAAGTTATCAGGCAATGCCGAATCTGCGTTTTTCGGCAAATTACAGTTATCTTGACATGACCTATAAAATACTTACCGCACCCGAACACAAACTCTATGTGAGTGGCAATTACACCATAGGGCGCTGGAACATCTCCTCCGGAGTGCAATACATAGGCAATATCCATACCACCTTGACACCCGAACCGCAGCAAGAAAGTTTCCTACTCTGGAATGCCCGTATCAATTTCAAGGCTCTCCGCTGGCTTGGATTTTTCGCAAAAGGGGAAAACCTATTGGGTCGGAAATATGAAATCAATGCCGGATATCCGATGCCGGAAGCTACAATATTCGGTGGAATACGGATAAAGATTTAGGATTTAGGATTTAGGATTTAGGATTTAAGATTTAAGATTTGGGATTCGGGATTCGATAATTGGCACATTGGCACATTGGCACATTGGCACATTAGCACATTGACACATTGGCACATTAGCACATTAGCACATTGGCACATTGACACATTGGCACATTGGCACATTGGCACATTGGCACATTAATCATATTAGATCATTCAAAACAGATAATATTATGGATAGACGGAATTTCTTACGAGCGGTAGCTCTCACAGGAGCAGCGCTTACCACAGTAAAAGAGACCGATGCGATGAGCATACTCACCCAGTCGTTCGAAACCGCCAACGCCGCAAAAAAATATGATTTGGTGGCAGTAATGGGAGGCGAACCGGAAGCTATGTTCCGCAAAGCGATCGCCGAGATGGGAGGAATAAGCAACTTCATCAGCAAAGGCGACAAGGTATGTGTAAAACCCAATATCGGATGGGATCAGCCTGTGGAGATGGCGGCCAACACCAATCCGAAACTGGTGGAGGAAATTATCAAACAATGTTTCGAGGCCGGCGCGGCGGAGGTGACCGTATTCGACCATACCTGCGACGACTGGCGCAAGTCTTATGCCAACAGCGGTATTGAGGAGGCGGCCAAAAAAGCAGGTGCCAAAGTAGTGCCCGCCCATCAGGAGTCATATTATAAGACAGTTTCCCTTCCCAAAGGAAGAAGCCTGAAAACCACGAAGATACACCAAGCTATCGTGGACAGCGATAAATGGATCAATGTACCTGTCCTGAAAAACCACGGTGGCGCCCAACTTACCATCTCGATGAAGAACTATATGGGGATTGTATGGGACAGGGGGTTTTTCCATGCCAACGACCTGCAACAGTGTATCGCTGATGTGTGTACTTATCCCAAGAAACCGGTTTTAAATATAGTGGATGCGTACAGGTTGATGAAGACCAGCGGCCCGAGGGGAAAGTCTCTCTCCGACGTGGTGCTTTCCAAAGGCCTTTTTATCTCTCAGGATATTGTCGCCGCGGACACTGCCGCTGCCAATTTCTTCAACCAGGCGCGTGAAATGCCGGTCGACAAGGTAACCCATATCTCCAAAGGAGAAGAACTGGGCATCGGCACAATGAAACTCGACAATCTGAATATCAGGAGACTGAGGATATAATCCTCTTCGTTCTCTTGGCCGTATAATCCGTGATATCATCTATCATCCGGTACCGCCACCGGATAGTGCTGTCCGTGCCAAATCGTCTATTACGTCACTCTTTAGGAGGGAAGCATCATGTTGAAAAGAATACGCATCACACTTTCTGTGATCCTGTTTTCGTTAATTTCACTCTACTTTTTGGATTTTAGGGAGTTTCTGCCCGATCGCATCGGCTTTCTAGCCGAAATACAATTGATCCCGGCACTCTTGGCCGTCAATGTCGTTATTTTGATGTCATTGGCGGTGCTGACCCTTCTTTTCGGCAGGGTGTACTGTTCATCTATCTGTCCCATGGGTGTCTATCAGGATATAGTTGCATGGTTTTCCAAAAAGCTGAACAGGAAAAAGAAATACCGGTATAGTAAAGCTAAAAACCTGCTTCGCTGGAGTGTGCTGGCAGGTACGATTGTGGCATTTATCTTCGGATTCACCTTTCTTTTGGGACTACTCGATCCTTACGCTGCCTACGGAAGAATAGTGACCCATCTGCTACGTCCGGCCTATTTGGCGGGGAATAATCTGCTGGAAATTATCTTCACCTGGTTCAATAATTACACTTTTTATAAGGTCAGCATCTATATCCTGAGCATCTTTTCTCTTGTAACCGGCCTTATCACCTTGTCGATCATCGGTTACCTGGCATGGCGTAATGGTAGGACTTGGTGCAATACTATCTGTCCCGTGGGCACTATACTTGGTTTCCTGAGTAAATTCTCCCTGTTCAGGATCCGCTTCGTAGACGAAAAATGCAACCTGTGCGGACTATGCGCCATGAAGTGCAAGGCTTCCTGTGTCGACTCAAAAAACAAGCAGATCGATTACAGCCGTTGCGTTACCTGTTTCAACTGCATCGAAAGTTGCCACCGCGACGCGATGAAATACACCCTTGTCCGGCCGGCGAAGAAAAAAGAAACCGACGCGGTGCCGGCATATACTTATGTGAAAGAAGAAAAACAGGTCGATGAGTCGAAACGCCGCTTCCTCTCCGCTTCACTGGTTACAGGACTGGCAGCGGGGAGCCTTGTCGCACAAATGATCCCGGATAGTCTATTCCCGGGAGAAACGGGTGGCGCCCTGTTTCCGGCCGGGACAACAGACGATTTACTTCCCAAAAGGGAATTCAAACGACAAATCCCTATTGCTCCTCCGGGAACACCCTCTTTCGACCATCTACGGGAGAAATGTATCTCCTGCCACCTCTGTGTAAGCAAATGTCCCTCACATGTGATCAAACCGGCTTTTCTGGAATACGGAGTTGGGGGAATCATGCAACCGAAACTCTACTTCGATCACGGCTTCTGCAATTACGACTGCACTCTCTGCGGAGAAGTTTGTCCCACCGGAGCCATCCTTCCATTGACAAAAGAGCAAAAGAACCATACCCAGATGGGACAGGTACAACTGATCATCGAAAACTGCATCGTCTATCACGACGAGACTAGTTGCGGTGCCTGCTCGGAACACTGCCCCACACAGGCGGTACGTATGGTGCCCTACAAGGGACATCTTACCATTCCCAACATCGAACCGGAGATCTGTCTGGGTTGCGGCGGTTGCGAATATGTCTGTCCCGCTATCCCTTATAAAGCCATTTATGTGGAAGGATCGCGATCGCAGCACCTCATCGAGATTGAACACGAGGAGGTAGAGGAAATTGTGATAGATGACTTCGGGTTCTGATGTGGAAATAGATAATTAGTCAAAAATAACCGGTACTTTTGCAAACATGATATCTTTTCTTTGTTGTACCGTTATAATAGCCACTTGGTTTAGCGAGTGGAAAAAAGGAATTTTTCTGATAAGCTGAGCGCGCATGAGTAGAAAACCGCAATTGTGCATACATCCATTTAAGTTCCAAGCATATAAAAACATATAAAAACTAAAAACAAATGAAACGATTTTTTTTATTACCGGTTCTTTTTACTCTCGGTCTGGTTTTATACGGAAGGCCGGTACTGCCTGAAATCCTGAGCGACGGGATGGTGCTGCAACAAAACAGCAGGGTGAACATATGGGGAAAAGCTGAACGGGGCAAAACGGTGGAAGTCAAGCCTTGTTGGAGCAAAACCGCAGTACGTGTCACAGTAGACAATACAGGTAACTGGATCGCCGTGATCGAGACACCCGAGGCAAGTTTCACCCCTCGCAGTATCACCATTTCCGATGGTGAAGAGGTGGTGCTTAAGGATATCCTGATCGGTGAAGTATGGCTGGCATCGGGGCAAAGCAATATGGAGATGCCCCTCCAAGGGTTCAATAACAATCCTATCCTGGATGCCAATGAGACCATCGCCCTCTCCGGTCAATACTCGGCCATCCGGTTTGTCACCATCCCCAGGACACCCTCTTTTGAACCTCTCGAAAGCGTGAAGGGACGTTGGCAAATGTGTAATCCGGCTAACTCACCGGGGTTCAGTGCTACGGCGTTTTTCTTTGCCGAGACACTTCACAAATCGATGAATGTACCCGTAGGGATCATCGTTTCTTCATGGGGTGGCACGAGAGTAGAGGGGTGGACTAACAGGGAGATCCTCAAGACCTATCCCGATGTGGATTTGAACGAAGAAGCAGTCAACAAACTACATCCGATGGCCCGTCCGCTATTGATGTACAACGGCATGATACACCCGATCACTCATTACGTGATAAAAGGTTTTATCTGGTATCAGGGCGAATCGAATGTCGGCGCCCACCAGGTTTATCCCGAACGTCTTCACAATATGGTGACTCTCTGGCGCACGCAATGGAATAATCCCGAACTTCCTTTCTACTATGTGGAAATCGCCCCCTTTGAATATGGGAACGCCAATGACACCGGTGCCGCCTATCTCCGTGAAGCACAGTTTAAGGCACAGAAACTAATCCCTCACAGCGGAATGATCTCCACCAACGATCTGGTGGAACCTTATGAATTGCGTAATATCCACCCACGCAATAAGACTGATGTGGGAAAGCGACTTGCATTTATGGCGCTCAACAAAACCTATGGATATGAACGGGTGGCCGCCCACGGACCCGAGTACAATTCAATGGAAATCCGTGAGGGAAAAGTAATCGTCTCTTTCGATCACGCAAGTGAAGGCTTCAACCGGACAGACGGCATAGAGGGATTCGAAATTGCCGCGGCAGACGGTCAATTCCTTCCCGCACAAGCAATAGTGCGCGATGGCAAAGTGGAAGTATACCGCGAAGGGGTTGACCAACCCGTAGCTGTCCGTTATTGCTTCAAAAACTTCCAGACAGGGAACCTCGCCGGAATACGGGAGCTTCCGGTAGTACCCTTCAGAACAGATTCATTTGAGAAATAACAGGTCAATCAGGATAGCCGACCGATTGCGTCAATAAAACCTGCTGATTGGAATTCAACTTGAGCAATTCGCTTAATTTGTCCTTGTCAAACGAGCCGCGGACAACGGTTCCTAACCCCTCGGACGCGCAATACAAATAAACGTTCTGTGCTACAAATCCACAATCGGTATAGGCATACTCCCTGCTTGACGCTTTTGCCATATCGGAAACAAAGATCAGATTGAGCGCTGCCCGGGCGACAAAATCCTGAGCGCCTGCCTGGGCACGCTGATCTCCTTTTCTCACCTCTTTCAGGAGATAGTTACGGGCATCATAAAAATAGACTCCATCCTTTGTTGTCACGTACAACTCCAGTTCCTGGCGGTTGTTTGCTGTCGGAGACGTTCGTTTGTCGTCACGGTTGAACCCGTTGGCAGCCCATAACAGATCAGAGAGTTGCTGAGAGGTCAACTCCTTATCCTGATAAGACCGGGTAGATTTTCTCTCTTTCAACGCCTGCATCAGGGGTTTCCCTCCTGTCTTGTTGGGTGCGGGCAAATTGATATCCTGGGCTGATATCGAGCAGCACAGGATAAAAACGAATGATAAAATGCTAAATCTGGTCATAATGTACATTTTTTTAATGTGAAATCTTGTTATTTGATTTATATATGACAGTCTATGACTAACCATCGTAAGGTTTTTTTTGTCATGAAAACGCGGCCACCGGTCACGCCACCCAAAACTCATACCATGAAGCGTTGCCGCTTCTCCATGTTGGCAATTATACACATAAAGCGCCTGCTCCGAGAATACCGATATGATGCAAATCGGAAGTCAGGATCTGAATTTTAGCTACCGACTTAGGATAAGGAAAATCTTTGAGGCTCTCATACATTGAGTCTTTAAAGAGGTCAAATGATTTGGATATGGAACCTCCGAAAATAATAGCCTGTGGATCCAGGATCAATAGTATTACCTTTACTAACATGGAGATATGTTTTCCGTATTGGCCATATATTGCGATTGAGTCTTTGTCGCCGCCGCGTGCTTTTAATGCGATTTCGTATCCTGAACGGCCTGCCGTCCGAGTAAAAAAACGACTTCCGCAATATTCCTCAAGGATCGAATCGAGGTAAGGTATTTCTCCAAACTCTCCGGAACCGCAATTGGAGTCGAATAACAGATGATTATCCTGAATGATGCCACCCCCCACGCCTGTCCCTAACGTAATACCCACAAAATTTTGAAATTCCTTGCCTTTGCCATAGATTTTCTCTCCATAGGCAAAACAGTTGGCATCATTGTCAATATGAACCGGCAATTCAAATTCTGCCTCAAGCAGCGACTTCAGATGCAC
Source organism: Proteiniphilum sp. X52 (assembly GCF_003712195.1). Taxonomy (GTDB): domain Bacteria; phylum Bacteroidota; class Bacteroidia; order Bacteroidales; family Dysgonomonadaceae; genus Proteiniphilum. Next base: position 180,468 of record NZ_RDSD01000006.1, read on the forward strand.
TTCATCCCAGTGTTTTATATTCTGTACATTGTAAACGATTCCCTTCTCTCTGTCCACCACACTCGGCACACCTATTCCAACCGCCCTGGTACCGGTGGTCTTTAGCTGCCGGATGAGCTCTTTGAGGATATTCAACGTTTTATCGCCTCCCTCCTGAGCGCAAGTGTCCACGGTAATCTGTTCAACAATCATATCACCTTCAATCCGGCCACCCACAATGGAAGTACCTCCAATATCAATACCAACAATGTTTTCCATATATTTGCCATATTTTAATTTCATATACAAATATAGTGAAAGCCGGGAGAAAAGCCAAACTTGTTTGAGCTTTTCCGAGGCGCATCCCATATTCTGTAAATATAGTGAAAGCCGGGAGAAAAGCCAAACTTGTTTGAGCTTTTCCGAGGCGCCTCCTATATTCTGTAAATATAGTGAAAGCCGGGGAAAAATCAAGTACGCTTGAACTATTTCGCGTATTTAGTCATCCATCAATAATGAGACGGGATCGGAAAGGTAGTCCATCACCCTCTTGACAAAGCGTGTGGTTTCGCCTCCGTCCACAACGCGGTGGTCGACGGTAAGCGATACCGGCATGATATTGCCGATGACAATTTCATCATCTTTCACGATAGGCGTTTTCAGGATACGCCCTATCCCCAGGATGCCGGCTTGCGGGTAATTGATCACCGGGGTGGCAAAGATACCGCCGATGGAACCGAAACTGGTAATAGTGAAAGAGCCCTCTTTCATATCCTCGAGTGCAAGTTTTCTCTCCCGCGCCTTTCGGGCCAGCTCTCCTATCTTTTTCGCTATTTCGAAAATAGATAAACGATCAGCATCCCGTATGACGGGCGCCACCAATCCGTCGGGCGCATCCACTGCGATAGCGATATGATAGCGGTTGCGGAAGATCATCCGGTTATTTTCGGTATCGATCTGGGAATTGAGCTGGGGATGTTGTTTCAATGCCCGCGCTACAGCCTTCACCACAAAGGAAAGATAGGTCAGTTTCACATCTTTCCCGGCAAATTTGGGCTTGTATTTCGTGATTACCTCCTTCAACACGGATATCTCCACCTCTTCAAAAACCGACATATGTGCCGCATTATGTTTGGAGTGAAGCATATTCTTCGCAATGGTCTTCCTTATTTGAGTGAGCGGCTTGTAAGTCACATCCTCCATCCCGGCTGTAAAAGCATTGGTGCTTTCACCTGTCTCTGCTGATGGTGACTTGAAATTCAGGATATCCTCTTTCTTCACCCTTCCCGAAGGACCACTGCCGGGCACAGCATTGATATCAACACCCATCTCTTTTGCCACGGCGCGCGCAACCGGTGTTGCCAATACCTTGCGTGATCCCGCATCCGCTTGTGCGGATTCAGGAGATCCTTCATCGCTTGCAGCCAATAAAGAGCCTTCAGGGGCCAATTCCATAGTGCCTACCACCGCCGCGCCATCTTCCGATTCCGAAATGGCCTGGACTGGCACTCCTGCTTCCACGACCGCCTGTTTTTCAGTCACAGCACTCTCCCACCCCTTTTCCTTACTTCCCGCACTTTCTCCTGCGCCCTCCATTTCAATCTCTACCAACGGGGAACCGACCCGGATCACATCTCCCACATTACCATGACGCGCGGCAATAGTTCCGCTTCTCGGCGAAGGGATATCAGCTACCACCTTGTCTGTCTCCATCTGCACGAGGGAATCGCCTACTACCACACTATCACCCTCAGATACAAACCATTCCAATATGGTTCCTTCTTCCAGTCCTTCGCCTAAATCGGGGAAATTAAATACAAACCTCATACGATTAAAAATTTAAAATTCAAGATTCATGATTCAAGAGTTGGCTTACGCCGATGGTGAATTGACTCCGTCGACTTTCAATTGACTCCGTCGATTTCCAATTCTAAATTTCTTGACTTCTTGATTTCATTTTAGAATTTCACGCTTTTCTCAATTTCATAAAAAATACGGTCAGGTGAAATAATATAATATTTTTCTCCCTGAGCCAAGGGCACAATCGTGTCGAATCCCATCACTCTTCTCGGAGGCGCTTCCAGATAGAGGAAAGCCTCTTCGTTGGCTACGGCGATTAATTCCGACCCCACACTGAAAGACTCGTGCGCTTCGGCCACCACGATCATCCGTCCCGTTTTACGTACGGAATTGCGGATGGTCTCCCGGTCGATAGGATAGATGGACCTCAGATCGATCAGCTCGACCGAAATGCCGGCTTCGCGTGCCATGGCAATGGCTTTCTGGCATTCACGGATCATGGCGCCAAAAGCCACCACTGTGATATCCGTTCCTTCCAGCACTACCTTGGCCTTGCCGAGAGGAAGGGTGAATTTCTCTTCCGAGACCTCCTGCTTGATGGCACGGTAAACCCGTTTCGGTTCCATAAAGATAACCGGGTCATTGCTCTCAATAGCCGAGATCATCAATCCTTTCGCATCATGCGGAGTGGACGGGATCACCACTTTGAGTCCCGGTATATGCGCAAAGAGAGCCTCGGGGCTGTCGGAGTGATGTTCCAGCGCATTCACACCGCCCCCGTAGGGAAAACGGATCACCAAAGGAACTGCATATTTTCCGCGGGAACGGTTCCGCATACGGGATACGTTGGACAGTATCTGGTTAAAGGCAGGAAAGGTAAAACCTTCGAATTGCAGTTCCACAATAGGCCTGAGTCCCGACACAGCCATGCCTAATGCTGTACCTACTATACCCGACTCCGCCAACGGGGAGTCGAACACCCGATCGGCGCCGTATTTCTGCTGCAACCCTTCGGTCACGCGAAAAACGCCTCCTTCCACACCCACGTCTTCACCGTAGATGACAATACTCTTATCTTCATCCAGTTTTATGTCGAGCGCATTGTTTATCGCTTTCACCATTGTCATCACGCTCATCTCCTGTTCTCCTTCCAGCTTAAGAATTGTTCGTACTCCATCTTTTGTCTCTTTAATTCGTCCGGCATATCGGTGTACATATGTCCGAATATATCCTGCCATGGATAGGACTTATTATTCTCCGCTTCCACAAACTGGGCATCGATCTCCGACTTATACGCCGAGATGAGTTTCTCCTCATCGATATCCCATATCCCTTTACTTTGCATATAACGCCGCAGACGGATCAATGGATCGGTCAGTCCCCACCTCGTCTCCTCATCCTTCCCCCGGTATTTCGAGGGATCATCGGAGGTGGTATGTGCACCGCGACGGTAAGTGAACGCTTCGATCAGCAAGGCACCCTTCCCCGCACGGGCATACTCGGAAGCGGTTTTATAGGCGAGATACATGGCGAAAAAGTCGTTTCCGTCCACCTTTATTCCCGGAATACCAAAAGCGACCGACTTCACGGCCAGGTTGATCGAATTGGTCTGTAACTTCACCGGAACGGAAATAGCATACTGATTGTTCTGTATGGTGAAAACCACCGGAACCTGCCACACTCCCGCAAAATTCAATCCTTCACTGAAATCGCCTTCCGAAGTACCCCCATCACCGATAAAAGTATACACCACCTCATCCTTTTTCCGGTATTTGACAGAATAGCCAATACCGGTGGCATGGTGAAACTGTGTCCCGATAGAGATGGCTATAGGCAACACATGGCGGACATCCTTGAAACTGCCGCCATGTTCATTGCCGAGGTAAAACAGGAACATCTCTTTCATGGTAACCCCTTTTGCCAACAGGGTTCCCATTTCACGAAACGCGGGTACCAGCCAGTCCTCCTCACGGATATTCATTCCGGCGGCAATATGGATGGCCTCCTGCCCTATATTGGGGGTATAAGTATACATTCGTCCCTGGCGTTGATAGGAAATAGCCATCTCGTCGGCTATCCGCTCATATAACATCTGTTTATACGCCTCTGTGACCGTCTCGTCATCCAACACGGGCATCAACTTTTTATTCACCACATTGCCCTCATTGTCGATGACTTGCAACATTTTATCTTCTATTGGATTGAAGTCACGAAAAATCGCAGGTAAATCATTTTGGATCATTTATCTGTCTGTTTTGAACGTTTTTGTTAAGTGAAAGAGGTATAGTGGAAACTTGTCCGGACTATACCATTGCGAGAATTATTTCGATAAGCGAACAGAGAGTCAAAAAACAAGTTTTGCCTCTGTTGAGCTCAGAAATAGTGCTATTTAAATAAAATTGAAAACGACCGATGAAATCGAACATATTTAGAAACTGTTTTGAATTTTACGAGTAATTATTTCACGCTTATTTCACGCTTATTTTCCACTCTTTCCTATTGTTTTTCGCCCTTTTTCGCGCCTTTGAACTTTCATTTCGTTTAAGTGGCCCGCCACATTTCAATCGATGAAAATCCAAATCCATCAAAAAAAATGGCTAAAAAACAATGGATGAAAAAATTCAAAACAGCTTCTTACATAAGACCTCGCTGTGAATTGTAAATAACCCTATGCTGTGAATATAACAGTCCGATCAATAAATAGTTCTTGAAAGAGGCGCGAACGGGTCTGAAAATACTTACCAACGAATAAAAAGAGAGGTGGGTGAAACGGAGAAACTCAAAAAAAGTGATCCGCGGAAATTTCTTAGCCGCACGATCCACGCCACGGAAACACGCCGGAACATTCATCGCGGAGCCTCTTTCCCGCACAAATCCTCCTTGAGTATGATGAAAACAGGCCGGAACTCGATTTACCGCCTGTTATAAGAAACTGTTTTGAATTTTACGAGTATTTATTTTACGCTTATTTTTCCACTCTTTCCTATTGTTTTTTGCCCTTTTTCGCACCTTTGAACTTTCATTTCTTTTAAGTAGCCCCACACATTTCAATCAATGAAAATCCAAATCCATCAAAAAATGGCTAAAAAACAATGGATGAAAAAACTCAAAACAGTTTCTAAGAATGATTACCGTCCACAATCTGGTAGAGATCTATTAATATTGCTAACTTTGCGCTCTCATTCCCGATTCTTATTCAACAGGTAAAAACCGGAATGCGACTCAAAGAATAACAAAATAGTCCAATGGATCCAACTGAAACGGAAGAAGAACCACAGCAAAAAAGCAGCGCGCGGTCAAAAGTGATCGATCAAAAAACGATTTATACAATCTTATTCACCATCAGCTTTGCTCACTTACTCAATGACATGATGCAATCGGTCATTCCCGCCGTGTATCCCATTATTAAAGAGAAATTTAATTTTTCATTCACACAGATAGGCATAATAACCCTTACATTTCAATTTGCCTCCTCCGTATTGCAACCCTTTATCGGTTCCTATACGGACAAGCATCCAAAACCATTCTCCCTTTCTATCGGAATGAGTTTCACATTGACAGGGCTTATCATCTTGTCGGTGGCCTCGGATTTTCACGCCTTTCTCTTGGCTGTCACCCTTGTAGGTATAGGTTCTTCGGTATTTCATCCGGAATCATCGAAAGTGGCACAATTAGCGTCAGGCGGAAGGAAAGGGCTTGCACAATCAATTTTTCAGGTAGGAGGCAATTTCGGGAGTGCCATGGGGCCGCTTTTGGCGGCATTGATTGTCATACCTTTCGGACAACCCGCCATTATATGGTTTACCTTGGCGGCTCTACTGGCTATCCTTATTCTCTTCAGGGTTGGGAGATGGTATCAGGCGCACTTGCATATAAAATTGACAGCGCAAGGCAGGATACAGGCTGAAAAAGCCAACAGATTACCGCGAAAAAAGGTAATTGGCTCATTAATCATACTGCTTTTCCTCATTTTTTCAAAGTACTTTTATATGGCAAGTATGACGAGCTACTTCACATTCTTCCTGATTGAGAAATTTAATGTTTCCGTTCAACACTCGCAATTATACCTGTTCACTTTCCTTGCCGCGGTAGCTGCCGGGACAATCGCAGGGGGACCTTTGGGAGACCGATTCGGCAGAAAATATATTATCTGGTTTTCCATACTCGGAGCCGCTCCCTTTGCCCTTTTCATGCCTCATGTCGGTCTTTGGGCTACCGTCGTCCTGGCCGTGTTCGTAGGCTTAATCCTTTCCTCCGCATTTTCTGCCATACTGGTATATGCCACCGATCTAGTGCCGGGAAAAGTGGGCATGATTGCCGGCCTGTTTTTTGGCTTTGCCTTCGGCATAGCAGGTATCGCCTCCGCCTTCTTTGGCTGGCTTGCCGATAAAACAAGCATTGAATTCGTTTTCAATATTTGTGCTTATTTGCCCTTAATCGGAATAATAACGGTTTTTCTTCCAAATATTGAAACCAGGAGAAAGAAAGAGATATAAACTCCGAGATATCTTATTTTCGCAATCCACATGGCCAATTCGGCACTCCTGGTATTCTTTATCGCTCACTTGTCGACCTCACGATATGATTAGACACCAGACTCTCATACAGGGCATTATAATATGAGTTGCTGATGGGTAAGGATAAATTTTCTCCAATAATGACTTTTTTATATTCTATGGCTCTTATTCGTGATATGGCCACAATATAGGAACGATGTATCCGTTTAAAAAACTCGGCAGGCAATGTTTTTTCCAAATACTTCAAGCTGTCCATAATCACAATGGATTTGGAGTTTTCAAGGTAAATTTTCACATAATCACCGATGGCTTCAATGTAAAGAATTTCAGTATAGTTTATTTTAAGTAATTTACCTTTCGATTTTATGAAGATATAATCTTTTGACGATTCCGTTAATGGCACTTGTTCTTCAGCGCCTGTATCTATATCTTTCGAATTTTCATCCTTTAAATAGTCCAGTATTTTTTGTGTGGATTTTAAAAATCTGGCAAAAGACACCGGTTTTAGTAAATAATCGACAGCATTGATGTCAAACCCATCAATCGCATATTTGGCATGAGCCGAGATTATAACCACCAGGGTATTTTTATTCCGGTCTAAACAAAGGGACTCAAGCAACTGAAGCCCGTTAATGTCAGGCATTTCCACATCACAAAAAATCACATCCACTTTTTTACCCCTTAATCCTTCCAAAGCTTTTATCGGATCATAATATATTTCTGTCACTTCAAAATTCGGAGTCTTATCTATATAGTATTTTAAAATGTCGGCTGCCGGGGGTTCATCATCGATGATCACACAATTTATTTTCCTCATCGTTATTTCTGTTTATAGGATGTATTAAAGATAATTAAATCGAGATAAAAAGAATCATCTGTCTCTTTTATGGACAGTTTGTGCTTTTCGGGATAGATGAGGTTTAACTTCCTTCTCGTGTTTTTTATTCCAATATTCTTTCCTATATATTGAAAATCATTTTTTTTGTATTTCCTGTTTTTTGTGGTGAAGCGTATGCTGTCATCCAATGCTTCAATCTGAATGGATATGGTGGAAGGATAATGATTACTTATCCCATATTGAAAACTATTTTCGATAAAAGAAATAAATGTGAGAGGGGCAATCTTATGATCTTCAACATTGCCTTTGATTTCAAATTCAATATTTAAAGTATCCGTAAATCTCAAAATCTGCAAGTCGATATAATTATTTATATAATCAATCTCTTCCTGTAAGGGTACAAAGTTTGTTTCTATTTTATCGAAAATATAACGGATAACCTGGGAATACAATAATACCGCGTCAGAGGCTTTCTCACTCCCTTTGAGAATGAACGAATAGATTGTATTGAGTGTGTTGAGAATGAAGTGAGGATTTATCTGAGCTTTTAGATAAGCCAGTTCAATGATGGATTTTTCAGCCTCTATTTCTTTGTTTTTTTTATTTAATGACATCCATTCGTATATTAGCCTGTAGCATAGGCTAAGTGCCCAAAACAAGAGAAACTGCGTCAAAGGCAATAGAACGCGTCGGATAGGGATCATCCTCCTCTTCTCCGGCATAAAGGGAAGTGCGTCTAAAGGAGGAGGTCCTTTTGGAGGGATATTGTGTCCATGAAAAGAATCCAATTGAAAAAACAGGGAAAAAATATAATGATGAAAATAGATGTACAACAAAACAATAACCCCCACGATAAGAATGTAAAGCAAGTATTTTTTATTGGGAATTAATTTAATGAATAAATAATCGGCGTTCAGGTAAAAAAAGCAAACTAAAGACAAATAGGTAATGATAAACGGAAGGTTTCTCGCCCAAGAAAAGGTATTGTCCGGGTGTAGGGACATTAAAGTTATTGTAGCCAGAATAATCGTCCACAAAAGAACGTGCAATAATATTCTTTTTAATTTCCTATACATTATCAACAATTTGTTTACACACTATAGCGGAATAATACTAATCAAATTTTCTTAGCCTGAACCATTGGTCGATAACGGAACAATTGAATGTCACCATGAAATAAGACTCTTTTATATAATTCGAGGGTGCCGACAAAGCATTGCCGTATTCCAGTGTGACATTTAATAAGTTCCAACTGACCGGGAAACTGTATCCTGCTGAAACAGAATAGTTATAAGCGTTCCTACCCCCCAACTGTATATAAGATTTAGAAAAAGATGTGCCGACTTGTATTTGTCCCCTATTCCTGATCCCCTGATTCCCGATCCTGTAATATCTGTGCCCATTCGGCGTATACCCTATTCCGGTATTGATCCTGTATGAATCAACAATTTTGGCACTACTCACGCCCGATTCAATTCCTTTCCACTTTTGATAGCGGAAGTCCATGCCCCAGATAACTTTTTTGCTGTCATGGGAGAATCCTACTCCAAAAGTTTCAGGAATAAACTGTTCCTTGGACCTGTCATCTTGTTCCTGAATAAGATTGTACGCGTCATCATATATGCTGCTCTTGTTATTCATCGTTATATTTTGCTTATAACCATAGGTCGCCCCCAATGTCAGGCCCCGTTTATGATACTGCATCCCGAATGTATTATAAAATTGGAAGACCCGGGACTCCTTTTCAAAAAGATAGTCTGATTGATTTTCTGTTTGTTTCAATGTGCCACTGATATACTTTGTATTGATACCCACGGAAAAATGGTCTGTCACTTTAAACCCATTCGACAGATATAATTCGTATAATCCTCCGCTTCCCTCAAGATATACGGCTTTAGTATCCGTTGATCCCTCGATAGGCTCCTTGCTATATATCCGATAACCCGTGTCACTGAAAGGCTTTATTCCTAAAGAGATCCCCCATCCGGGCATAAGCCTGAATCCTAAGGATATTTTTTTCAGATTTCCGTTGATAGTGTTATCTGTTTTTCCTCTCTCTGTAAAAAAGGAATATTTCCCTGCCGCAGATATGTCGAATATAAATTTTAAACTATCCAGGCCGCTGATTCCCGCAGGATTGATCACATTCAGGTAATCAAACTCTCTGACTCCTATTCCGATATCAGACATTCCGGCAGTCCTTCCGTAGTCTTTATTTTCTATTTCACCCAACCCCAGCATAGAGTAAGGAGAATGAGTGGTCTGACCCTGCATATTCAATAGAAAACATAGCGGGCATAGAATTGCCAGAAGAGACCGTTTTTCAATCATTGTCATAAACTATAACGTATATAATTAATTTAACCCTGTTTTCCTGGGTCGAAAATGAAGAATCGCCCAATACCAGACTTTTTAAAGTGTTGTTCTTCTCTGTATCGTCCAGAAATAATTGTAAAGATGATTTGTACATCCCAATCATTCCTAATTCATATTGCAGATAACTTGTCACATCAAATGCATAGTATGTGTTTCTGTTATAGATCTTATCCTCGACTAAGCTTCCCGACTGCACACTGGTTGTACTTGGATCTATGTATATATCGATTGCCTTCCCTTCTTCATTCAGATAATTCAACGAGAGGTTTGCGGGAAGAGGCGTAAAATCGTTATATGTCCCTGATACGGGGAAGACATAGAGGATGGCGGAGGAGATAATGACCTGGTCTCCCAGTTTTAGTATCTCGTTCAAATCCGGAAAGCTCAGTTTTGTATATAACCCGGTTATCCCCTGTAAATAAACTTTATTATCTGTCTCTACCGAAGTGAGTGGATTACTATTGCTGAGCGAGTGCAGTAATGTATTGCTTCTGTCTGTCTCAATTTGGGAAAAGGCAGTACTTGTATTCACGGTCATATCTATCTTGTTTTCTTCGGTAGTAACCGCGCCTATGGTCGAATAATGAAGCCTGATAATCGGATATTCGTCATTAAGCACAAAACTGTTGACGGCTGCATTGTCATTTATTCCGGGAGAGAGTTTCACCCCTTTGAAATAAGTCAGAAAATTCTCATATGTCTCCAGTAAATTAGATTGAGTCTGCATAAGGGTCATCAATTCTAGTCCGAATTCATCGGGTAACCTTAATTCCAATGTACTATCGTTGTCCCAATGTTCTTCCGGCCTGTTGAATTGATAGCTTACCCAGGGTTCTGCCTCGGCAGGAACGGACGAGGTGCTATACAATTGACTTTTATCATCCAATTCTATAATTTGTTTTAGTTTGTATAGATTGAGTGTCTGCGTTTGGGTGGTATCTCCATAACTAAAGCCATCATATCTGAGAATGAGGGAGACAGAATCAAATTTGACCGTGACATTGGCATTGGAACCAAATTCAGAAGTATTATATTTGGGTGGGTTAAAATTGAAATAAGAATGGGCGGTAATAATTCCAAAGTCTGAAGAATTATATTTACCTTCAAAGATCCTGGACAATCCGTTTGTTACTGATGAGTCACTCAGATGAGTTTCCAATGCCACAGTGCAGTCTTCTATCAGCATACTTCTTCCTTTCACCGAAACCAAATTATTTCCTACAGAAAAATCATCACTCACACATGATCCCAAAAACAGGACACATAATAAAATACAAGGTGAAAACTTCATATGATTATTTTTTTATATGAGTATGGCTTCATTTCATAAATATGCCTTTAGAAACTGTTTTGAATTTCCTCATCAATTGTTTTTCAGCAATTGGATGATGGATTGGGATTTTCATCTCTTTCTCTAGCCCGCCACATTATTTCGATATAATGAAAATTCGAAGGCGCAAAAAAGGCAAAAAACAAGATGAAAGAGTGAAAAAATAAGGGTAAAAAAATACCCGTAAAAGCCGACACAGTTTCTTAATTGACTCCACAAAGGAAGAGGAAGAAAATATAATGAAAAAATATTATCGACAAACTGAATTATTTCATCCTCGAATTGTGCATTATATTCCATAAATAGCCATTTGCCGGGAAAAATCGCCAGACCGTCATTGACCGGCGATTTTTAGCTGTTCACCGTAATTCAAACGGCATTCATCGATATTTTTTTTCCAGAAAAGAGACCTTGTATACTTTTGTGGATACTTCAATGAAGAAATTATTTGAATTCCACTATCCACCCCCTAAAACTAAAAGGAGGTGGCTTTAAGCCGAATTCATGGCTCTGCCACCATAATTTCTTTTAGAATACAGGCAAAGCCTATATTACATCACCACCCCCGGAGGAGGCGGGTTTTTAAATTATACTAAAAAAAAGATGCATAAACTATTAATAAATCCATATTATTATGAATGATCGGACTAAATTATTAATGGGACTCTCCCTCAGCGTGTTCAGTTTATTTTGTTTTTTCTCCTGCTCTGATGATAGCGATGGCGATCTAGTAGGGAACTGGGTCAGACGTTCGGATTTCGGGGGACCCGTCCGGGGAGATGCTTCCTGTATTGTCATAGGCCGAAAGGCTTATATCATCGGAGGCTACAACGGAAGACAAAGATTAAATGATATCTGGGAATATAATATCGACCTGGGTTATTGGACGCAAAAAGCTGATTTTCCGGGAACAGCCAGGAATTCTTCATTTGCCTTCGCTTCTGAAAATAAAGGTTATTATGGAACCGGATTTGATGGAGTAAATTATTATAACGATTTCTGGGAGTATGACCCGGACAATAATCAATGGACGCAAAAAGCCGATTTTCCCGGTATGGCCCGCAATGGCGCGACAGCCTTTTATCTGAACGGGATTGGTTATGCCGGCACTGGTTTCAATACCAATTATTATATGGATTTTTATAAATACGATCCCACCACAGACCAATGGGAAACAAGTGCCAGTATACAAGGAACAAAACGGGCTTTTGCCACCAACTTCATTATCAATAATAAAGCATATATTGTCGGAGGATTGAACAACGGAGCTTATCCTTCCGATTTCTGGATGTTCGACCCCGACACCCAGACATGGGAACAAAAAGCGCAGATAAGCGATAAGACCGACTCAGATTTTGATGATGATTATACCACCATAACCCGCTTGAATACGGTTTCTTTTGTTATTAACGGATTGGGTTATTTGGCCACGGGTGAGACCGGCGGACTTAACAGCTATACCTGGGAATACAATCCGATTACCGACAGATGGACCGAAAGAACATCCTTTGAAGGATCGGCACGCACTGCCGCGGCAGGCTTTTCGATTGACAACAGAGGATTTGTATTAACCGGACGAGGTTCAACAACTACTACTTCTTTGTATTTTGATGACATGTGGGAATTTAAACCGAGGGACGAGTATAATGAATATGACTAAAAGAATTTTGGTCCTCATATTTTTATTCGTAATCAGCATTATCCTGTTGACATATTTTCTATTCACTCTTTCAGGTGAAAATAAAAATACGGATACGTATAGTGTAAGGACATTCAAATCAGGCAATGGTTGGGGATATCAGATAAACACAAAAGAGAAAGTGATCATAGTACAACCCTACATGCCTTGCATCACAGGGGATCAACCCTTCCCTGATGAAAAATCAGCGCGGGTAATCGGGGAACTCGTTTTATCAAAAATAAGGAATAATGAAGACCCTTCGATCACGAGGGAAGAACTTAATGACAAAATCAGCATGTAGTAAAGGCGCAATATACTTCCACGGGACCCCGCGCGGCTATCATCCCCGCTCCATCGGCTCTAACGGTAGCTGGATTCCGCGGACAGGCACCTGGCTGCGGAACAGCCTTCCGCCGGCCTACGTCGATGAGATCCGCCCCCCCGTGCTGATGATTCACGGCGAGAATGCCCACAGCCGCTACTTCGCCGAGATGGCCTTCGAAAAGATGACGGCTACCAAGCCCAACGGCTAAGGCAAAACAAGTAAATAACGAGCCGAGCGGATGCAACACTGGAGCTCCGATGTATCGGGCATATTCGTTGACCTTATCTACCTTTGGAATCTTGTCCATTTGGGGGTAAAGTTACATTTTTTCTCGAGTGAAAGGCATAAAAAAGGTAGAATCCGTAATTTGGGTTGATTAATCAGTAAATCGTTTAGGCGGTTATTGGCGGAACCTCCGTAATTTTACACCATCCAATCAAAACAATGAGTAATTATGCCAAAAATCGCATTAGGAACTTGGGCCTGGGGGGCGGGAGCATTTGGAGGAGACGCGGTATTCGGCAGCAAGACCGACGTGGAGAACTTGAATATCGAGGGATGCATCCGTTACGACTATTTCTACCCGGCAGATGATCCGGAGGGCTTGCTTCTGATTGATGAATGGACCGATCAGGAAGCCCTGGACCGTTGCCACAGCTCGCCTGTAATGAAGGAAGCCGCTGCCCTGCGCGAGAAATACAAGTTGGGAGGTCGTCAGGTGAGAATGTTCCATCCTGTCATGCCACAGAATAATAATCCGGAAGGAAAGAAGGAATGAGATTATGCGTAACACTACTTGCCCTATCAATGGCATTCATGGTAAAAGCCCAAGGGGTGATTGATGTGCACTCGCACATCATCACTCCTGAATTTGTGTCTGCACTCGAAGGTGAAGGAATACTGATGGACGAGGGTTTCCCATTGCCGAAATCGAAGTCCATTCAGAACAGCTCGAAGCGTATCTCGCCGCTGCGAAAGAGATTCAGCAGAAGAGCCTCGCCGAGGAACCCGGTGTCCTTTGCCTGTTTGCCACCCAGATGAAGGAAGATAATAATAGTTTCCGCATCCTCGAAATCTACGCTTCGCAAGAAGCCTACCAACACCACATCCAGACTGCCCATTTCCAAAAGTACAAGCAGGGCACGCTCCACATGGTGAAGTCGCTCAAACTGCAAGACCTCACACCCCTCGACCGCGAGACAATGAAAAGTATATTTAAAAGAATGAAATAATATGGAACACGTAAAGCTAAACAACGGAGTCGAGATGCCGCAGCTGGGGCTCGGCACTTTCCAGAGCACGGACGCTGCTCTGTGTGAACAAACGATTTTGAAAGCGCTGAAGGCGGGCTACCGTCTCATCGACACGGCGCAGGGTTATGACAATGAGCGGTTCATCGGCAATGCGCTGGCAAAGAACGACATGCTGGTTTCGCCATTGGTTCGCAGGTGGTGATGGACGGAGGATATACAATCATCTAAAACGATAAGGATATGAGACACATGATAAAGAAATACAGAAAATCATTAATGATTATGGCAACATTGTTTTCAACTCTGGCAGGGAATGCGCAGCCGACGGCTCTGCCAGCACCCGAAAAGACGGGCGGCGCAACCATCATGGAGGCTCTCTGGAACAGGAAGGCCTGCCGCGAGTTCAGCGACAGGAGCCTGACGGAGCAGCAGTTGTCGAACCTGCTCTGGGCGGCCACGGGCGTGAACCGCCCCGACGAAGGCAAGCGCACGAATGCCACGGCGGTGAACATGCAGGAGGTCAGCGTCTATGCCGTGCTGCCAAGCGGCGTCTGCCTCTACGACCATGCCACGCACTCCCTCCGGAAGGTGGCCAACGGCGACCACCGCCAGTTGGTGGCGGCAGGACAGGACTTCGTGAACGATGCGCCCGTGTCGCTCGTCATCGTCGTGGACATGGGCAAGTTCGGCGACCGTCAGGAGATGATGCGCCCGATGGGAGCCGCCGATGCGGGCATCGTCGCCCAGAACATCAGCCTCTTCTGTGCGGCCACGGGGCTGGCGACCGTCATCCGTGGCACGATGGACCGCAAGGCGTTGCAGAAACTGCTAGGCCTGAAGGAGGGACAGGAGCCGTTGCTCAACTGCCCCGTGGGCTATGCGAGACAACATTAAAGCAAGCGAGATCCACGGCCATCGCGGCATCGTTTAGTTCGAGGGCGACACCATGCAGCAGTGGCATCGGGAGAAATAAATCCGTAATATGGGTGTTTCTTTCCGCAATTCGTTTAGGCACAGTATCAGGAAATTGTCGCCGCTCGGCTATGCCGCTTTCCTAAGCAAGGACCTTGCAGCGAAATTTAAAACAAGACGTTATGAATGATTCGATGAAGAGAGAGCAGAGCCAAACATGTTTGGATTCTGCCGAACGTGAGAATCTTCGACTGAAAGTCAAACAGATTCTGATGATTTTCACAGCCATGCTGCTGACCTGCTGTTCCCCGGACAGCGAAGTGAAGGAAGAGACGAATCAGGTTCAGGCCAACATGGCCAAGACGCTGATAGTATATTACAGTTACACGGGCAACTGCAAGGCGATTGTGAATAGTCTGGCAAGTCAGATCACGGCTGACCAATTGGAAATTCAGCCCGCGGAGAAGGGGCTGCAATACGAGGCGAACGGCTATGCATTGGGGACTCAACTGTTGAACGCCATTAAGGGTAACCCCAACGATGCAAGCAGCTATCCCGCCATCGACCCCGTGACAACCCATCTTGATGACTACCGGAACATCATCATCGTGACACCTCTTTGGTGGAGTCAGATGGCTGCCATCATGCAGACGTATCTGTTTCAGAATAGTGCGAAACTCGCGGGCAAGACGGTTGCAATGATAGTATCCAGTCATTCAAGCGGCATCAGCGGTGTGGTGGCTGATGCCCAAAGATTATCACCCAACGTCACATGGGCTGGCGATGCGCTTTGGATCAATGCCAGCAACCACTCCAACCGCAGTTCGCTGATTGAGAACTGGCTGTCAACACAGAACTTTCAAACATCCAACGATATGACACAAAAACTCTATCTCACCATCGGTGGCGTAACCAAGACTGCCACGATGGTCAGCAATTCCTCGACGGAAGCTCTGGTGGCGCAACTTCAGAAAGGCGATATCACCTACGAGGCGCACGACTACGGCAACTTCGAGAAGGTAGGGCCATTGGGATACACCTTCCCGGAGAACAACGAGACAATCCATACCGTGCCGGGCGACCTGATTCTCTATCAGGGCTCGAACCTCTGCATCTACTACGACACGAACTCGTGGAACTTCACTCGCATCGGCAAGCTCGATAACATGACGCAGGCTGACATCAAGACGTGGGTGAATGCGGGTGGCGACAATGTCAGCGTAACGCTGTCGCTGAACAAGGAATGGTGATTCAAAACGGCAAAAAGATAATCAAATAAAACAATACGACTATGCAAGGAAACTTTTCGTACCACAACCCCACCAAGCTTTATTTTGGTGATGAGTCTTTGAAATATCTCAAGGACGAGTTGAAGAACTTCGGCCCCGTCGTGCTGCTGAACTACGGCAGCGGCAGCGTGAAACGTAACGGCATCTACGACCAGGTGCTGGCCATCCTGAAAGAGGCGGGAAAGACCATCGTGGAGAATCCGGGCGTGATGTCAAACCCTACGCTGGAGAAACTGCGTGAGGGTATCAAGATAGCCCGAGAGAACAACGTTGACCTGATTCTCGCTCTTGGTGGCGGCAGCGTCTGCGACTATTCGAAGGGCGTGGCGGCATCGGTTTTCCATGAGGGTGACTACTGGGATCAGTTCTGGCTGAAGCAGCAGAATCCCCCTGCTGGTCAAAAGATTCTGCCCGTGGGCTGTATCCTGACGATGGCAGGCACAGGCTCTGAGATGAACGCAGGTACGGTGATTACCGATGCCGAGCACACATTCAAGGTGGGCCGTGTGTTCGACGACCGCCTGATGCCGAAGTTCTCGATGCTGAACCCGAAGTTCACGATGACCGTACCCGACAACCAGATGAAGGCGGGCATCTACGACATCATGAACCACATCATGGAGCAGTACTTCAGCGATTTCGACGACAACACCAGCGACTATCTGGCCGAGGGACTGATGCGCGGTCTCATCACGTCCTCTCGCATCGCCGTGATGAATCCGCAGGACTACGAGGCTCGCTCGAACATCATGTGGACGGCGACATGGGCACTCAACACCCTCATCGGCTGCGGCAAACATCAGGACTGGATGGTACACATGATTGGTCACTCTGTGGGTGCCTGGACGCACGCCCCGCACGGCTACTGCCTCGCAGCCGTCTCGATGGCCTACTATCGTCGCGCCATGAAGCCAGGTCTGGCAAAATTCGTACGTTTCGCCAAGAACGTATGGGATATCAAGGGTGAAGGAATGACCGACGAGCAAATTGCAGAAGCAGGTCTCGAAGCTTTGAAAGCATGGATGCAGGAGATTGGCCTGCCGCTGACTATCAGCGAAATCGGAGCCACTGCCGATATGATTCCCGGCATCACCGAAGGCACCATCTGCTATCCCGCAGGTTATCTCGACCTGAAGCCAGAGGACATCACGGAGATACTGAAGGCTTCGATTGAGTGAGGATAAAGCAGAGCTTGCTCATGCCTTATCGAGCGTGAGAAGGCCCGAACAAAGGTCAAAGAGAGGATGTAATACAATGAAAAGAACAGTAGTACTTGTAATAGCAATATTGACTATGGTAACAGTACAAGGTCAGAGGCTGGCTGAGCGTCAAAAAGGGCTGGCAGCATGTGCCTGTCTGATGGCACAAGGTGATTTGGAACGGTTGGAGCCTGCCGTGAAAATGGCTCTCGACAACGGCGTGACCATCAACGAACTGAAGGAGGCGTTCTCCCAACTCTATGCCTATGCGGGATTCCCGCGTTCGTTGAATGCGCTGGGAGTGCTGAATAAGGTTTTGGAAAACAAGCAGGCGAACTGGCAGGAAGGTAAACCCTGGAAACGCCCTGCGGTATGGGATAATCCAGAAAAGGCCCTGAAGCTGGGCACGCAGGTGCAGACGCAGCTCTCTGGCCGTGCGTTCCACTACGATTTCTGTCCGCAGAATGACTACTATCTGAAATCGCACCTCTTCGGAGACATCTTCGCTGGCGACCAGCTCTCACATGCCGACCGAGAAATAGTGACCGTTGCAGCCCTGAGTGGTCTGGAAGGTGTGGCTCCGCAGTTGACTGCCCACAAGCAGGGAGCCGTGAAGATGGGTAACAGTCAGGAACTCGTTGATGAACTCTGCACTTGGCTCTACAGCGAGGGCTACACCCTGCGAAGCAAATGGCCCAAGGGCGAACTTAATACCGCCTATGCCCAGTACTTCATCGGCAACAGCTATCTGGCCGATGTGGGTGGCGGCGTGCATAACGTCACTTTCGAACCTTGCTGCCGCAACAACTGGCACATCCACCACAAGGCCGTGCAGGTGTTAATCTGCGTCAGTGGCCGTGGCTGGTATCAGGAATGGGGCAAAGAGGCCATTGAGATGACTCCCGGCACCCTCATCGCCATCCCCGCCGAGGTGAAACACTGGCACGGAGCCGCCAAGGACTCATGGTTCCAACACTTGACATACCACAAGGACGTGCAGGAAGGTTCGAGCAACGAGTGGCTGGAGCCTGTGACTGACGAAGAGTATAACAAACTGCCATAGTACGAGAAAATAGCAGTGACTCGTGAGATACTTTCCACAGACATCGAAAAGGTATATGCCGATGGAGCTTATAACAGTCCTGTGAGTCAGGAGTATTGCCAAGACAACGAAATCAGCCTTCAACTGACCGGAAGATTGCCGACAAGCACGACAAAACCGTCGGTCAGTTGATGCTCCGTTGGCTCATTCAGCGCGACGTGATGGTGATTCCCAAGACCGTTCGAAAGGCGAGGATGCAAGAGAACTTCGATATCTTCTGCTTCGCCATAAACGCACAGTCAGGGTAGCAGTCGGAAGCCTGCTGCTGGCATTCGGCATTTGCATGGCACATGCAACAAACGGAGACGAGAAACCAAAAGACAAGAAGACTATGATACTGTTTGTAAACGGGAGCCCTAACCGTGACGGCAATACGGCAGCATTGGCCCGAAAGTTGCTGAAGGGAAAACAGCTCTATTTCATCTTCCAGGGAGCAGGACCAAGCCAGGCCATGCTTGATGCGGGCGACCATACGATGCGGACATTCTGCCGTCTGGCAGGCCTGGAGTACATGGGTATGACAACGTATTAGCGATATACGAATGAATAATGGACAGGCGTGAGTTCATCAAAAAATCGGGTGTGGCAGCAGCAGGCACACTGTTGGATACCACGCCCTTTGCATCCATGCTGGCTAAAGACGATAAAAAGAATAATGGTATGAAGATAGTAGTTTTAACAGGAAGTCCACGGAAAAACGGCAACACGAACCACATGGCTGACGAGTTTATCCGTGGTGCAAAGGAGGCTGGACACGAGGTGTTCCGCTTCAACACGGCGACCAGCGATGTGCATTCCTGTTTGGGATGCAACCACTGCGGCATGGACGGGCCGTGCGTCTATGAAGATGACTTTACGAAGGTGTTGCGCCCCGAGATTATCAAGGCCGACCTCGTAGTGTTCTGCTCACCGATGTACTATTTCGGCTTTTCAGCACAACTGAAGGCAACGATAGACCGTTTCTACGCCATCAACGGGACATTACACACCCGAAAGAAGTGTGTATTCCTGATGGCCTACGCTAATATGTCGAAGAAAGACGCAGAAGCGATGACCGCACACTACAAGACCATTGCCGACTATATGGGCTGGGAGGATGTCGGCTGTGTCATTGCCCCCGGTATCTGGACGGCTGGCAGCATCAAGGGCACAAAATATGCCAAAGAGTCATACGAATTAGGCAAATTATTATAAAAGCAATATGAATACGCTACTAATCCGTTACTACTTCATTGAAATGTTCCTTGCCCCAATCGATAAGAGCCATGATGGCTGGCATCAGAGAATTTCCTGTGTCCGTCAGTGAATACTCCACGCGGGGAGGCACTTCTGGATAAACCTCACGATGCACCAGATGGCTCTGCTCCAGATTTTTCAGCGTCTGCGAGAGCATTTTCTGTGAGCAGTCTGTCATCAGACGGCGTATCTCGTTGAAACGGAGGATGCCCGTCTCGCTCCTGTGTAGCATAAAGAGCACCAACATTGACCACTTGTCGCCGAAGCGGCTGATGACTTGGCGTATGGGACATGCCAAATATTCACTTCGGGTTCGTTCCTCACGACTCGTCCATTTAAGCGAGCTTAACGGATCTCGCTGCTCTGAACGTTCTGCCTTCATATCTGTCATAACTTTCAAATTTTCAACAAAGGTGTCAAATATATACTAAGTGTAAATTCCATACTGCGTTAATTGAAGTTAAAACAGCTGTTCATAACCCATTATTTTTCAACAATTCCTACTTCTGGGTAACTATTCCACCAAAAAGTGCCTTCTTGCGGGGATGAAAAAATCACCGTACCATTGCACCAGCATAACAAAAAAAGAATGGTTCTATATGAAATACTGTGGGTAATCGAATTTTAGTTTTCCGCAGATAAAATAAATCATGTTTATAAAGTTTCT
>NZ_RDSD01000070.1 GCF_003712195.1 Proteiniphilum sp. X52
ATATTGGCAGGAAACGAATCATAAAAAAGATTGCTGTTGGGGTTCTTGCATCCCAAGGCAGAAGTAAGCAAATAAAAGATAATAACGGTATGTTTTAGCTGCTTACTCATTCCGAATTAAAATTTTTGGGAAATAAAATAAACTTTGGTGGAAGTAAATGGACAGTCTAAACTGCCAAGCCCCAAACACCAATAATTCCCTCCATCTTCTCCCGATGCCAGCGCCTCAATATTTGAAAGAGCCAAATCGGAACTTATGCCGTTATGCCGGCTTTTAAAACACACAAGAGATAACACAAATGTTACCATAAATAATGACAAAACGACTTTGTTCTTTTTCATAATTTTGAGATATTTGTTTTTTACTGAATAAAAATAGATTTTTAATAAGGATTCCACTGTAAATCGAAACTCATTTATAACTCATTTCTCTTAATTCTCACATAATGAGCAGTATGTATTGTTGTTCTTTCTATCGGGCACACAGAACGCAAATGCAAATTAAATAGAACAAGAACTTATTCTCGTAAAATAAAGTGTTAAGATTCTGTTTCAATTCTGTTTTCCGAGAATTATTGGAACTATTCTATCTTTTTGAATACCCTGTTTCACCGGTGTAATAGGTAACTTTGGATGTACAATTTTTGGCAAAGGAAAATGGACATTTTTTTTTGGAAAATCACTAAAAAATGAATTGGGAACCACCTAATTATCCGCTTGCGGATTTAAGGAGTAATAAATGTGTCATAAATCATTATCTTATCCATTTTTTTAAGTCAAATTTATATAAACATTCAGTTAACTCTTCAATCCCAAACAGATAGTTTTGAGAAACATCCACATCCAGTCCTCTTATTTTTTTGTCCAAATACAATTTGGCTACTGGTTTTCCATTCCAATTAATTATATGCACTTCCGTTTGTTCCTGTTGTTCCGAATGGTGCAATACAAATATCTCGTTTTCATTGCAATATGGTATGTCAAAATAATACTGCTCTAATTTTTTTTCTTTTGTATTCATTACATGATTATAATTGACGAAGTG
>NZ_RDSD01000071.1 GCF_003712195.1 Proteiniphilum sp. X52
GACCATCTTCAATTATCTGATATTATATACTTGGAAACAATAGACTTGTCTTTGATCAAAAGTATTAGACGGTTAATCATACATAAAGATACAATCATCATTTTAAATGACAGGGAAGAAGTCTTGTTTTTTGACATGAAGGGTAAATTTTTAAATAAAATACGTAATAGAGGGGGAGGTCCCGGAGAATATAATCATATTATCGACATAGCCCTTGACTACGATAGAGACAATATTATTCTATATACCGATAATTTCAGCTTATTCATTTATAGTTTAGACGGAACATTTATCTCCCAAACTGACAATATTGACACCGACAATCTCTATGAGAAAATAATATATAATAATAATATTCTATTTTTTTACAATCCATTAAATACTAAAGATAAAAGCATTATAAGGAGTTTTGATCTTAATAATAGTAAATATATAAAGAATAAATTCATTGGTAAAACAGCGGATTTTATTCTCCGACAAAGAGGAGTACCTATCGTTAAAAGCAAATCTATCTGGTATGTTGTCCCTCTCGGAAATTCCCTATTCAACCTAGACGAAACAGTTACTTATCAGATTAATTGTGATAACTTTGGCATTACTGATGCCATACTTAAGAAACAGTATACAGACCCGAGGAAACTTGTCAACGAAATAAATGAAAAACAAATATGTTATGGCTTTTCTTCGATCAGGGAAACAAATCGATTTATCTATTTCAAGTCAAATGTACATGATTTTATCAGAGTAGATAAAGCAAATAATAAAGCAAAATGGTGTCAGCACGCCAGAGACTTAAAAAATGGCATTTCTGATATGAGTTATTTTCCTCATGATGCGGATGATCAGCAAATAATGTTTATTGCGGATTTCAATAGTTTAGAAAATGCAGATATACTGGAAAGACAAACTGAAAAAATGGATAAAACGCATGATGAAGAACTAAACCCTGTTTTAATTTTCTATAAAGAAAAACAGGAATGAATATAAAATATCATATTGATTTTCAATG
>NZ_RDSD01000072.1 GCF_003712195.1 Proteiniphilum sp. X52
CCCGGTTCAGTGAAAAATACGAACGCGGCAACAAAAAACCACCAAAACTCCCCGTCTTGGTCGATATACACCAGCGGGTTGTTCAAACAGTAACCATACCGGTTGAAGTTCTGCGTGAAGTCCGGCATCTGCACATAGGGGGCAGGACTTAGGAACCGTCCCAAGGCAGGATCATACAGGCGGGTGTTCGCTTCGCACCTTTTGCTCACGCTCGGCAATGTCCAAACAGGTTTGGCATTGCGCTCGCTTAACCGCAAAATTCATATTCACCAGTCCGAACCGGGGCCGGTGTTCATGGCCGGTGTGGCCGCGGCGCAAGCGGTAATACTGCCATCCAAATAAAAATAAGTTGGTTTGAAGAGCTACCCCGCCGCCGCGGGATAGCTGTCGGTTTCATTTATCGCGGTTTAAAACCGCTGTTGTTTTGGGCGCAAGTTTCTGACTTGCGCCTATCAGGAGTTATTTTACGAAATTATTCGTGCTGTCCGGTTTGGGACTGAATGGTTTAAAATGATAGATTTCATCTTTTTCCCGTCTTTCCGAGCCATTGGGGCGGTAAGAGGCCGTGATATGGAACGTGCTGTCGTTTAAGATTTTGCCTTCCCTTATATACACCTTGGGTTGCCCCGGAGAATTGGGATACCATTTTTCAAACAATATTTTATCTCCAGTAACCTTAAATACCCCCCAATTATCTTTATATTCTCTTTTTACTTTCAACCATTCACTACTTGTAAAGTCATTTTCTATGCTTGTTATTTCGGTTTCGTCTACTGCGCCTCCGTACAGGATAATTCCATTTTCATATAACAGATATGTATTGTAATAAACTTCGTTTTCACTTGGATAATACTTGTAGTAATAATATCCGTCAATCCTTAACTCATTACCGGTATAGGGCTGTTTGGGCAAAGTTAACTCTTCACTGCCAAAAAGCAATTTACTGCATGCGCAACTTATA
>NZ_RDSD01000073.1 GCF_003712195.1 Proteiniphilum sp. X52
CCACCGAAGGGGGATCCTCGGGTTCGCCACTCATCGACAGGGAAAAAAGGGTATTGGGCACCCTTACCGGAGGGGCGTCGATGTGTTCATCGCCCAGAGGGCCGGATTCTTATGCCTCTCTTTTCAAATTCTGGGATGTACAAGGATCACTCGACAACCCGAACCCGATCAGCCATTATCTTGATCCGAAGGAATCACAGGTGAAGCATTTGGGAGGTTTCAACCCCTATGCGCAACAACCCTTCACTAAAAGCGATAATTTTAAACCGGAAGACAAGGCTGTGAGTCACCTGTTTCAACGGATCCCCCTATTTGCCACTAACAATACTTTCGGCTACACCGAATTTGCCGAGCAGTTCTATGCCGGCGACGGAGTGGAGTTGCGGGGAGTGTTTGTCTCATCTCCCCCTGTTAGCAGTATTTCGAGCATGCGCATCAGAATAAAGGTTTATTCCGGAGAGAATGGGCCAGAACGGCTCCTTTACGAACAGCCCTACCATTATGGCTACAGATATTTCAACAATACAACAAACTTTCCGGTCGGCTCTCGCGACATGCGCCACAATATAGAGAATTATATCCGCTTTAATGAACCTGTATCTGTTTCAAGGACATTTTATATCTCCTATTCCGATGCCAACGGGATACCGGCCGGTTTTTCGGCATTTAGCGCGGAAGCCAGAAGGGTCGGCTCCGGGATCGTTTCCACGGCATGGATGAAAAATGCCTCGGGATGGGTGAAATCGTCGGAAAACATTGAGAATCCCATCAATACCTCTTTACTGATAGCTCCCTATGTTATAGGAAATAGCTCCACCTCAGTGGAACCGGAAAAAGAACAATTCAAATTGGTTGTCTACCATTCCAGTGAAGTGAAACGGATATTTATCGAATCAAACTATGAATTGGTCGAATGGGAGATTTTCTATTCATCGGGGATAAAGATCCATCA
>NZ_RDSD01000074.1 GCF_003712195.1 Proteiniphilum sp. X52
AAAGTGGCACGGTTTGAACCGAAAAAGGTGGCACACATAGACCGAAATCACTGGCACAAATCAAACCGTTTTATCCAAAAATACCAACTGATTTGATTTTTTCATTTTTTTTTATGTCGTAGACATCAATTATTCCTTGTTTTATTCCATTGTTTTTATAGAAAAAAATATATTTGTCTTGATATACCTTGAAGTTTTTTATAGCTTCCTTGTAATTAGTAATTACTCCTTTATAATTTCCATAATGATCATATTCAATTAACTTCATTGATGTATTACACCAAACATATATAGAGGAATCATTTACATCAATTAAGGATGGAGTGATATACTCATACGGTGCAATTCCTTTGCTGCCAAATAGTTGTATTTGTTTCCCTAAAATATTATATTTTATAAGCTGCTTGTTTGTAATAACAATGAAAATAGAATCGTTCAAAAATTTAGCATCGTCAATATTTTGAATTACATCAATATTTTCTTCCAGATAACAAATTAAAGTTGTATCTATATTATCCAAACGATCTGCTTTCAAGTTTTGGAACTGCTGCTTCGAACTATTTTTACAAGATATAATGCATAACCCAAATAAGAAAAATAAAATAAAATCATTCAATCTATTCATAATATTGATTTTTGAATAAAGTGGAGCAAATTTACACTTTGCTAAGCTTCTCCCCTTTCTTAGACAGTTGTTACTATCAGATAAGTTAGTTTCCCGGAACATCTCTTCCGGCGTTTTATATCCCAATGTCTGATGGGGTCTTTTCCTGTTATAAAATTCCATATAATCCTTTATTTTCTGATATAACTCCATCGCCCAAACCTGGTTGACACGATCCACCCTCAGCCCCTGAGCAGGTAGGGGTGGACGGTGTGCCCTTCGCCTTTGTGCGGCTTGCCGGTGTTCGGACGGGGGCCCATGCC
>NZ_RDSD01000075.1 GCF_003712195.1 Proteiniphilum sp. X52
CATTACCGGTATAGGGCTGTTTGGGCAAAGTTAACTCTTCACTGCCAAAAAGCAATTTACTGCATGCGCAACTTATACTGAGTAACATAAATAATAAAAATAAATATTTCATAATCTTCTGTTTTTTAGTGTTACCACATTGGCCCCCATCCGAATTGTATAAAAGGGCGCTTTCTGCGGTATTGGGGTAGATTGCTTAAATCCTTGAAATAGGGGGAACCTATTAAATTGTGCACTACGAGGTTTTGAAAAAAATTCCGGGTTTTTTCGGAATCCCATCCAACCTCAACCGGGCCAAAACCCAAATAGAAAGTGCCGTGGCGGTATTTATCGGGATCACCGTAGGGACTTTTGACATAAGTTTCTTTACCATTAATGTTCTCAGTTTGTCTATTTTTCAATCCCGGATCTCCCGTAAACAATGCCTGCCCCATTCTCAATGGCCCGAAATTTAACCTGACGTGGGATGTTCTAAACCTGTCTCCGCCATCACCCCATAAATCATTCGAGACATCAAGCCCCAGAAATGACGGGATTCCTAAGCTAATCCTGCCCACTGTTTGAGAAAACTCCCCGGCTTCGAATTGGGTTCGTGAATAGGTGGCTAATCCGCCAAACGCGCTTGCTTCCCATCCTTTCCGGGTTTCCCAGCCTTGATAGTTACCGTAATTTTTCCAGAAATAGGATTTCCCGTATTCCAACCTGCCGGCTATCGGTGCCAGCTTGGGTATTCCAACGGAAACATCAAATCCAATTGCTTTTTGATGTGTGCCGAATCTCAAATCTATTTTTATAGCTACGGGCGAAATGTATTTTTGTATTTGGTAACCCGGTTCAGTGAAAAATACGAACGCGGCAACAAAAAACCACCAAAACTCCCCGTCTTGGTCGATATACACCAGCGG
>NZ_RDSD01000092.1 GCF_003712195.1 Proteiniphilum sp. X52
CGTTTTTTGGGGTGTTTTTCGGCGTTTTCGGCGATATTGAACGGCAATACTCCGTTTTTTAAGCCGATTTTAAGCCGATTCTCGCATCAAAAAAGGGTGGATAGAACCGTCCTGAGTGGGTGGGCATGCTCCGTTTTCGCCAATAAATGTTCCTCCTCTGTAAACTGGGCCATTTTTGCCAAAGTCTCCATAAGTTCTATTCGGTTTATATGCTGCTCCCATTGTTGCGATATTTAATCCGGCAACAGTTCCACCTGCTATAGCCCCATTCTTAGCTCCTTGCAGCAAACCCTTACCAATATTTTTTCCATCAATGGCTGCAC
>NZ_RDSD01000076.1 GCF_003712195.1 Proteiniphilum sp. X52
AAATTCAAATTAGAGCATTCATAGCATGAGAGCACCTTATTTTTTATTGTTGATGGGAGTATGCGGATTGATGCTTTCTTGTAAAAAGAATCCGCAAAAAGAAATTGCCAAACTGGTTACCGAATGGCAAAGCAAAGAGGTTGTCTTTCCTGCCGGCTTGGTTTTCACAAAACACGGAAGGGATACGGTGGAATATGAACTTCCGTGCTCATCACACAAAATATTGGTGTATGTGGATTCCATCGGTTGCACAAGCTGCAAACTGCAACTACATAAATGGAAAGAATTTATAGAAGAGGTGGATTCTTTGACGTACGGAACGGTTCATGTTATCTTCGTTTTCCATCCCAGGGATTTGCGGGAAATATCCTATCTTTTAAAAAGAGACGGAATCGACATTCCGGTTTGTATCGATGTGGAGGATAAACTGAATGCGATGAACCGGTTCCCATCTCATCAGGAGTTTCAAACATTTTTGCTCGACGATGAGAATAAAGTTGTGTTTATCGGTAATCCCGCGCATAATTTGCGGGTGAAGGAGATGTATCTGTCGGAGATCTCAGGTAGGGGAGCGTATCATGCCGCATCCGCACAATCTGCGCGAAACACGCAAGTTGAAACAGATAACACGGAGTTTGATTTGGGAACTATCCCCAAAGGAGAGGCCAAAACGGTTGGCGTTTCCATAAAGAATGTGGGCGATTCGCCTTTTATGATTTTTGATACCCGCGCATCCTGCGGGTGCACGCATATTGAGTATGAAAAAAGACCGGTACTGCCGGACAGCACAACCCGGATAAGCATCACCTACCATGCCGACGACCGGGGGTATTTCAATAAAACCGTTTCGGTGTACGGCAATATGGACAACTCGCCGTTGATTATACGGCT
>NZ_RDSD01000077.1 GCF_003712195.1 Proteiniphilum sp. X52
CAAGTGTTGAAGATAATGTGAAAAAGAAATACCATAATATCTTTCCATCCTTTAAAATCTCATATTCCGACAAGGGAGTCAACAATTCATTGTCGTTCTCCGTAAGGACGCAACGGCCGCAGTTGTCCTATCTGAACAGTAAAACCTATTATCAGAACCGATTTATGCATCAACAGGGAAATCCGAAATTGAAACCTCAGACATCATACATCTTACAGTGGATATCCGGATACAAATTCCTGAATTTTACTGCCAGTTACACGAGGACGGATGATTTTATCTCAAGCATTTTCACAAATCCCGAAGACGGACAAAATATTATTATTTCGACATGGGATAATTTTGACAAGGCGTGTTTCCTGAGGACAACACTTAACCTGAGGCATACTTTCAATAGATGGACATCATCATTGACGTTGGGCTTTATTAAGCCCTATATGAAAAATGAATACAAAGGAACGACCACAACATACAATAAACCGAATTATTATTTGAGCAGTAATAATTATTTCAAATTACCGTCCGATTACACGTTTTCCGTAAATTATTATTACAATCATGGCGGCAGCCAGCGTATTTTTGAATTCAAACCCTTCCAATCGTTAGATATAAAAATTCAGAAACCGTTTTTTAATGAACGGTTAAGTGTTGATATAGGAGCAAAGGATATCTTTCGTAAATTAAAATACGAAGAAAATGCGCAATTTAATAATGTCCGTTTCTATCAGATCGAAAATTACTCTCCGTGGAATTTTTTTATCGATGTCATTTACAGGTTTAATCAACAAAAAGTCCAGTATCGCGGTAAAAGCGCCGCCCGGGATGAAATAAACAGGTTATAGTGTATGTCGTTCCCCTTCACCAAACAACCCGAC
>NZ_RDSD01000007.1 GCF_003712195.1 Proteiniphilum sp. X52
TTTCAAAAGGACTTAATCCTTGGGTGTATCTTTCCACCTCCACGATCATGTATTTGGCTCCCGCGGTTTCGGCATTGTCATAAATGCTCCCGAAATCGACCTCGCCGCTTCTACCCAGTTCGAGCTCGTCCTTGATATGAAGCAGCTCGAAACGGCCGGGATACTTGTTGAAATAATCCACCGGATTTTTACCGCCTTTCACCACCCAATAGACATCCATCTGGAAGAACACCTTGGAGGGATCGGTATTGTTGAGCATGTAATCATACATCAACTGGCCTTCTATCTCCTTGAATTCGAAATCGTGGTTGTGGTAACCAAAACGGATGCCGGCCGCGTTGCACTTCTCACCGATCTGGTTATAATACTCACAATAGGCCTGCAGGTCGGCCAACGTGGCAGGTGTGGGCATCCATGGGTTAACAATATATTTCATACCCGCCTCTTTATGCGCCTGAATAGCGGTATCCCACCAGGCCCAAACCTCATCCCAGTTGGTTGCGGCCACACTGTCGGCCAATGGTCTTGCGGTATGGGAAGAGAGCACTTCCATACCCACCTCTTCGATGGATTCCTTGAATTCGGCCGGTGACAAGCCATAGAACCGTCCATCGCCATAACCGGCCGCCTCCACTCCGGTGTATCCCATCTCAGCGACTTTGGCGACAGTGCCTTTATAGTCGGCTTTGATATCGTCGCGCACTGAATAAAGCTGAAGATAAATCTCTTTTTTCCGGCTTTGCGGGGTGCAGGCCGGTAAAATAAACAGACCGCCCAAAAGCAGAGCCATTAATAAAAATGCACCTTTTTTCATTGTATTGCTTGTTTAAAGAAAAAGAATATCTCCACCCTTCAGTGGAAATATCCTTTCCGGTTGTTTGACAAAATTAATCCAATATTTTGATTCTGATGTTTCTGAACCAGACATCGTCGCCATGATCCTGCAGACCGATATAACCTTCGCGGTTCTCACCGCCGCAGTTGTTCAGCAATTCGAATGCCAACGGCCATTTATCCTGGCTGAATTTACTTGCCTGCAACATGTCTGTCCACTGTTGTGTCCACAAGTGGTATTCAACCACGTTTTCACCATTCTGCCTATGCACCACGGTTCCCTTAAAAACCATCACCCCACCGGTATTCCATTCTCCGAACGGTTTTGAATTCTGGGGAACGGCCGGGATCATGTCGTACAAGGAGAGTGACTGCCGGTTGTTATCCTTACCCAATTTCGCGTCGGGATGATTTTCATTGTCAAGTATCTGAGCTTCGGGAGCAGAGATATAAATTGGCTCCATCCTCATTTCGCCGGTGTTGGGATCTTTGGTCTGCACTTCCTGCGCAAGATAGAATACGCCTGAGTTGCTGCCTTTGGCCACTTTCCACTCGAAATCGAGTTCAAAATTTTTGAACTTATGGGCAAAGATGATATCGCCGCCGTCAGCGTCCTGAGCTTCACCACCACCGGAGCCGTTAAACTTGATCGCGCCGTCTTCGATAGTCCATTTACCGGGAACGTCATCTTTCCCATAACCTCTCCATCCTGTGAAGTCCTTCCCGTTGAAGATAACGATATATCCGTCTTTATCTGTCTGGAACTGAGACAGGTCCACCTGGGGTTTATCCAATACCGTATATTCAGGAACTGCACTTTCCGGAGCGGAATCGGCTCCATTATCTGCGGCGGCGTCGGTCTTTTTTCCACCGGGACCGCAAGCCATCAATACACTTGCAAGCATACAACAACTTAATCCGTAAATTGATTTTTTAATTCGTTTCATAACTATTTTCCTTTTAATTAAACTGATAATTAACTTCTGTTGAAATGGGGAATAACGACGGACAACGCCGCCGTCATTCCCTTCAATACTGTTCACTACCGCCTGGTTAGGGCATATCCGGCAATTTCCAGCCATTCTGATAAGTATGCTTGATCATCTCTTCGGCATACGCGGTGGCATTCACCGGTTCAGTCCACGTCTTGTCGAATGTGGGGTGTCCGTCGGTGATCTTGAAACCGTCTTCAATGATGGTTTTGACAGTCGCGTCGGAGGGAATGTTGGTGAATTTCATGTTTTCACCATCCCAGTGCAATTCCTGATTCAAGCCCTGCAATCTTACCGCGAGCACACCCATGACCACCATTTCGTTGAAAGGTCCTGCTTCGGAGAAAGGAGAGGCTGTCTCCACACGGTTTTCGGGAGATTCCTTACAAGCGCGCACCCAATCCATTTCGTGAGAGAGGGTTACCTCACGTTGTGTCTTCGGAGAGTTGGGAGTACGTCCGGAAACTAACCACGGATTCACGCCATAGCATCCGCAGATAAGGATGTCTTTGGTGCCGTAGAATATCACACCGCCACCCTGATCATTGAGGTTTTTGCCGGCGGGAACACCTTCCGGACGCATGGGCGTCAATCCTCCGTCGTACCAGGTCACCTCCACTTCGGGCATGGCCACTTTGGGCAGGTTGTCGCGTTGCGGGAACACATATTTCACCATCTGCGCATTAGGCGCGCAGTCGTTAAGCAGCATGGTGGACGATCCCTGTACTTTTGTGGGGTATCCCAGGCTCAATCCCTTGAATACGGGGTGAAGGATATGACAAGCCATATCACCCAGAGCGCCGGTTCCGAAATCCCACCATCCGCGCCAGTTCCAAGGATGATAGATTTCATTGAAGGGGCGTTTTTTAGCCGGGCCGATGAAGAGATCCCAGTTCAAGGTAGAAGGCACCTTATGGGCTTGCTTGGGAGTCATTAATCCCTGCGGCCAGATAGGTCTGTCGGTAAATGCCTCTACTTTGGTCACTTCACCGATCTGCCCGTCCCTGATCCAGTCGATCACCTGCCGCACACCGGGAGCGGAAGAACCCTGGTTACCCATGCTGGTAGCCACTTTATGCTTGGCCGCGAGTTTTGTCAACAGGCGCGATTCGTAGACGCTGTGTGTAAGCGGTTTCTGTACATAGACGTGTTTGCCCATCGTCATGGCGTCCGCGGCAATGATCGCGTGTGTATGGTCGGCGGTGGCCACCACCACACCGTCGATGGATTTGCCCAACTCATCATACATCTTCCTGTAGTCATAATACTTCTTGGCATTGGGATATTTGTCGAATACCCGCTTGCTGTATTTCCAGTCCACATCGCAAAGCCCGATGATATTCTCACTCTGGAGCTGGTTCAGGTTAGCATTGCCCATGCCTCCCACACCCACACCCACAATGTTGAGTTTATCACTCGGTGCCTTGTAGCCCATACTCTTTCCCAGTACCGAAGAAGGTACGACTGTGAGACCAGCTGCCGCAATCGCGCCGGTTTCTAAGAATTTTCTTCTTGAAATTTTTGATGACATAACTACTTTTTTTGGATTAAATTTTAACGTTTTTGATATTTAGAAACTGTTTTGAATTTTACGAGTAATTATTTTTACGCTTATTTTTCCACTCTTTCCTATTGTTTTTTGCCCTTTTTCGCGCCTTTGAATTTTCATTGCTTTTAAGTGGCCCGCCACATTTCAATCAATGAAAATCCAAATCCATCAAAAAATGGCTAAAAAACAATGGATGAAAAAATTCAAAGCAGCTTCTTATTCTCTGGTTATCTCTTCTTTATCCTTATCCCAATACATTGTCCTTCCCTCAAGGTACGCCCGCGTTCCCATATGGGCGGTGATAGCTTCCTCGAATCCCTGATCGATACCGCAAGAGGGTTGTTTACCGTTCCTGATGCAATCGAGCCATTCTTTCAGATGCAGGAAAGTAGTGTTGTAACGTTTTCCGCTGATGAATGAATAGAGAAGTCCCCGTTCGGCAAAATATCTCTCGGTGGCGGTAGAGACGGCATCCACACTCTGCCCCGGAAGGTAGGTATAGAACGGTTCGTCTAATTTCACAACACCCTGGTCGATCTGCCTGCGATACTGTTCCGATTGCGGGTCCACAGTCACCTTGAGGGTGTTGCCCACTTCCATGGTCGCATCGTGGCCCATGATTTTGCGGCTGCGACTGAACTGGTTGGCCAACGTGGCCGAATACAACATGGTGATTTCCTTATCTCCGAACTCAAACACCGTTTGTAATACATCGGGCACGGTACGGCCGTCCTTAAAGAAATAAACTCCTCCCGAAGAGGATGCCGACGAGGGAATACCCAGACGAAGGATCTGGTTCATCGCGTCGTACTCGTGTGTCAACAGATCGCCGCTCAGGCCGGTACTGTAATCCCACCAGCAGCGCCAGCGGAAAAATCTCTCCAGGCTGAACTTCTCACGGGATTCAGGCCCCACATACTTCAACAGTCCCGCCGAAGTCATATAGTCCATATATTCCTTAATCCTGTCCGGATTTCCTTCAAACTGCTCCCAGTCAATGGTTTTTTGATTGGCGTCCTTATGTATGGGGTAAACCCACGCGCCATTGGGGTCATTACGGTTGGTGCCGGTCTCCACCAGCGAGATTTTGCCCAACAGTCCCCTTTCGATGATCTGCCGCGCCCTCTCGTACGCCTCTATCTGCCTGTTTTGATGTCCTAACTGAAACACCAGTTGGGGATTGCTTCTGGCCAAAGCGCGAAGCTCGTAAGTTTCGGGTACCGTCCATGTCATCGGCTTTTCCAGGTAAACATGCTTGCCGGCCCTGAGAGCATCCATCGCCATGGTACCGTGCCAATGGTCGGGAGAGGCAATCACCACGGCGTCCACATCGGGCGCCGCCAACAATTCCTTGTAGTGGCGGTAACGCCTGGGTTTAGGGCCTAATGTCCCTCCCACTCCCTCCCTGTGGATATTGGCTCCGGCAAGCACAGCCTCCTCACCATACGTGTCGAAAATATCGCACACCGCGGTGATCATCACCCGCAGGTCATCCTGCTCCATAAAATCTTGGTAACGGGTATTCTCCGGATTTATTTTCGATTGTTGGATCAGGCCATCCACATATTCGGGAGTGGCAAAGCCCAATCCCTGCGCCAATTGTGTTCCCCTGATACCGAAACCGATGATACCTATCCGGATTACTTCCGCGTCGGGAGAGGGTGGCGAGTAAGGCACCACATCCGTACGGAAACGGGACATCTCCGCGGCGTCACGGAGGGTACTTTCCGCTTTTCTCTTCCTGTAAACCCCATAAGCCATGGCTCCCAACACCGGCACGGAAACCATAGCCTTCAGGGCGTCACGGCGACCCTGGGAGACCTCTTTTGCCGATGGGGTCTTATCTTCTTTTTGATTGTTAATCTCTTTTTCTTCTTCCTTCATAAAAATAATCCTCTACCTACTTTTACGAAATAGCAAGCTGTCAAAACTGATAGCCCTGGAGGCCGGAAACAACATCAATACCGCTACTGTCACCAATAAAATCAGATTCTTATCCACCCATAGATAAGATCCTTCGGAGGGCAGAATATATTCCGCAAATAACAAAGGAGGGTGTGAGAGGTAGTAGAGCAGCAAAAAGATCATGGCCCCTATGTAGCCGATATTGGTGAAAAGCCCTAAAACCAGCATCAAGCCAACGATTGTCAATCCCCAGATATTGATCCAATTGACGGCTTCAAGCCACGCGGGATTTTCCGCAAGCCGCGCGAAAAACGACGCGAACAGGCCTTTTGAATCCATCAGGTAGCCAAATGCCGACCAGTTCGGGGTAAATACCTTTGCCAAACCCTCATATAAAAAATACCATCCTATGAGCACACGCAGAATAAACAGCGCGTATCGTTGTAATTTACTATAATGTATTGATTGCATCTCTTATCTGACTAAAATTTCCACCCCATTCCCTCATTCAGGTGTAAAATGCATCTGTAAAAGTAAAACAAATATTTTTGAAAATGAAATTTTATCACAGTAATTGAGTAAAATTAGATATTTTATTTCTAAGAAAGAAAAAATTCCGACATTTGTAACAGATATGAGCAAACAAATCGTTTAACCGATTGTTTCTAAAATATAAAAACTCTGAATGTTAATTTATTGAATATTGAAAAGATGAATCAAAACACCTTTCTGGGCTTGATTGAACAAAGTATTCGCAATCACTGGGAAATGCCGGCCATGAGCGACTTCCAAGGCAAGACTTTCCATTACAAGGATTTTGCCCGTGAAATTGACCGGTTGCATGACTATTTCAAGGCTGCCG
Organism: Proteiniphilum sp. X52; assembly: GCF_003712195.1. GTDB lineage: Bacteria > Bacteroidota > Bacteroidia > Bacteroidales > Dysgonomonadaceae > Proteiniphilum. Next base: position 6,143 of record NZ_RDSD01000007.1, read on the forward strand.
GCATTCAGCGGGGGGATAAAATCTCGATCTGCGGTAAAAACTCCGCAAGATGGGCGATCTCCTTTTTCGCCACGCTCTCTTACGGAGCCGTGGCGGTAAGTATCCTTCACGAGTTCGACAAGGCCAGCGTACAGTTTATCGTGGATCATTCCGATTCAAGGATGTTATTCGTGGACGAGAGCATTTGGAACGAAATTGACAAGAAAACCATCCCGAAAGTGGAAACCGTTTTTTCCCTCGAAAACTTTTTGTTGCTGAAATCGGCTTCAGACAAGTTAAGGCAGTTCGACACAGATGCTCCGGCCTATTTCGCGGAAAAATATGAAAAAGGCTTTTTTGTGAACGATATCGTTTTCCGCACCGACAAGCCGGAAGAACTGGCCGTGATCAATTACACCTCCGGCACCACCAGTAGCCCCAAGGGGGTGATGCTACCTTACAGAAGCCTGTGGTCAAACACCAAATTCGCCAACGACAACCTCTGGTTCATCCACCCGGGTGACAATATTGTCTGCATGCTGCCGATGGCACATGCCTACGGCCTCGCTTTCGAGATACTCAACTCCATCTCGATGGGGTGCCATATCCATTTCCTGGGAAAAACCCCCTCGCCGCAAGTGTTGATTGAAATGTTTTCCAAAGTAAAACCTAAACTGGTGCTGGCTGTCCCTCTTATCATCGAAAAGATCGTCAACCGGAATGTACTCCCGAAACTGCAGCAGGGAGCCACAAAGACCCTTGTCAAAATACCCTTGCTGAACAGTGTTGTCCATAGTAAGGTGCGGAGCTCGATGACCGGGTTCTTCGGCGGAGAACTGGTGGAAGTGGTGATTGGCGGCGCGGCGCTCAATCCCGACGTGGAAAAGTTCCTGAGAAAAATCAGATTCCCTTACACCGTGGGATATGGGATGACCGAATGTGGACCGCTGATCTCGTACGCCTACTGGACCAAATACAAAGAGCGCTCGTGCGGAAAGGTGGTGGACAGGATGGAGGTGAAGATCGATTCCGACGAGCCGCGGAACATCGTGGGTGAAATCCTTGCCCGGGGCAGCAACCTGATGCTGGGATATTATAAAAACGAAGAGGCCACCAAAGAGGCATTCACAGAGGATGGTTGGTTAAAAACCGGAGATTTGGGAACCATGGACAGTGACGGTTTCATCTTTATCAGAGGACGAAATAAAAATATGATACTGGGCCCTTCCGGACAAAATATCTATCCCGAAGAGATTGAGGAAAAGATCAACAGTTCTCCGTTCGTAGGCGAATCGCTGGCAATCAGCGAAGATCAGAAGATCATCGCCCTGATCGTGCCCGACAGGGAAGCCTTGAAGGAAAGCGGATTGACTGACCAGGATATGAATACCCTCTTCCAGAAGGTGATCACAGAGGTGAACAATCAATTGCCTTCCTACAGCAAGATTGCCTCTTTCCGTCTTCAGGAAGAGGAATTTGAAAAAACGCCCAAACGAAGCATCCGGCGGTTCAAATATGTTTAGATATCGATCCGCTAATATTCGTCCCAGCTCTTGATCTCGAGATCATCCTGATCCATAGTGCAGAAAGCAGTGATAAAAGCGCTGGCAAGCCGGGCATTGGTGATGAGCGGGATATTAAAATCGACCGCGCCGCGACGAATGATATATCCGTTGGTAAGCTCCCGTTTGGTGACGTTTTTGGGAATATTGATGATCAGGTCGAACCGCTTGTCAACGATCATCTGCCTGATATTGTTTTCCCCATTCTCGTCCGGCCAGTTCACATCGGTCGCCTTGATTCCGTTTTCTTCCAGAAATTTCCGCGTGCCGTGGCTGGCATAGAGATCATAGCCTTTCTCACCCAAGAGCTTGCACGCCTCCAGCAGGTCGACTTTGGACTTCATCTCTCCCGAAGAGATCAGTATACCTTTTGTGGGTATTTTGTATCCTACCGAGAGCATCGACTTGAGGATCGCATCCGAGAAATCTTCTCCGATACATCCCACCTCGCCAGTAGAGGACATATCCACTCCCAGTACCGGATCGGTGTTTTGCAGACGGGAGAAAGAGAACTGCGACGCTTTCACTCCGATGTATTCCAGGTCGAAGACCGAGCTGTCGGGTTTGTTGAAAGGCGCATCCAGCATGACGCGGGTCGCGGTATCAATGAAATTCTGTTTCAACACTTTGGAGACAAAGGGGAAGGAGCGCGATGCCCGCAGGTTACATTCAATCACCTTGATCTCGTTGTTTTTTGCCAGATACTGGATATTGAACGGTCCGCTGATATTCAACTCTTTGGCGATGCGTTTCGATATTTTCTTCACGCGGCGCATGGTCTCGAAATAGATCTTCTGCGCGGGGAACACCAGGGTGGCATCACCTGAATGGACGCCGGCAAATTCCACATGTTCCGAAATGGCATATTCCACCACTTCTCCCTCACGGGCCACCGCATCGAATTCAATCTCCTTGGCGTTCTGAAGAAAGGAAGAGACCACCACGGGATACTCTTTCGACACATTGGCCGCCATCTTCAGGAAAGCATGCATCTGTTCCTTATCGTAGCACACATTCATGGCGGCGCCCGAAAGCACATAAGAGGGACGTATCAGCACGGGAAATCCCACCTCATCGATAAACGCGTCAATCTCGGCGAAGCTGGTCATCTCTTTCCAGCGGGGCTGGTCGATGCCCAATTCATCGAGCATGGCGGAAAACTTATGGCGGTTCTCGGCCCGGTCGATCGACAAGGGGGAGGTGCCCAAGATGGATACATTCTGTCGGTACAACTTCATGGCGAGGTTGTTGGGGATCTGTCCCCCCACCGAAACGATCACCCCTTTTGGGTTTTCGATATCGATCACGTCAAGCACCCGCTCGAAGGTCAGTTCGTCGAAATAGAGGCGGTCACACATATCGTAATCGGTCGATACCGTCTCGGGGTTATAGTTGATCATTACCGATTCATACCCCAGTTCACGGGCGGTCTGCACCGCGTTGACCGAGCACCAGTCGAACTCCACTGATGAGCCGATACGGTAGGCTCCCGATCCCAATACAATCACCGATTCTTTTTCACTTTTGCCGGGTGCGAAAGTTTTGTCTGAGTCATAGGTGAAATATAAATAATTGGTCTTATCGGGATTTTCGGAAGCGACCGTGTGAATGCGGCGCACACTGGGTGTAATGCCTAACGACTTCCTATGGTCGCGCACCCTGATCAGTTCATCCTCCACCGTATTTTGGGGATCTTCCACAAAGCGGGCGATCTGGAAATCGGAGAAACCAAGGCGTTTTGCCTCTTTGAGCACATCCTGCGGCAGATCTTCAATCTTATCATAGGAGTGAAGGACTTTTGAATAATTATACACATTTTCCAGCCTCTCCAGGAACCAGGGATCGATTTTAGTCAATTCCTCAACCTGTTCGACCGAATATCCTTTTTCAAAAGCGTCGGCAATAGCGAAAATACGCATGTCGGTGGGTTTTGAAAGCGCCTCTTCCACATTGTCGAAAGTCATCTCCCGATTTCCGACAAAGCCGTGCATCCCCTGCCCTATCATACGCAACCCTTTCTGGATGATCTCTTCGAACGATTGGCCGATGGACATGATCTCACCGACCGATTTCATGGAGGAGCCGATCTGGTGGCTGACGCCGTAGAATTTATTGAGATCCCAACGAGGGATCTTCACGATCATATAGTCTACCGTGGGTGCCACATAGGCGGAGTTGGGTGTTCCCATCTCCCCTATCTGGTCGAGCGTATACCCCAACGCCAGTTTTGCCGCCACAAAAGCCAAGGGATATCCCGATGCTTTGGAAGCGAGGGCGGATGATCGGCTCAAACGGGCATTGATCTCGATAATGCGGTAATCGTTGGTCCGCGCATTGAAAGCATACTGGATATTGCATTCTCCCACGATGCCGATATGGCGCACCACACGCCGCGCGATCTCTTCGAGCATGTGAATCTGCTCTTTGCTGAGGGTGATGATGGGTGCCACCACAATGCTTTCACCGGTATGGATACCCAGCGGGTCGAAGTTTTCCATCGGCACGACCGTGAAGCAGTGGTCGTTCTTGTCACGGATCACTTCAAACTCAATTTCCTTCCACCCTTTCAGGCTCTCCTCCACCAGTATCTGGTTAGAGAAAGAGAGGGCACTCTTGCACAGCTCCAGGAATTCCTCCTGATTCGCGCAGATGCCCGAACCTTGTCCGCCCAACGCGTATGCCGAACGCACCATAATGGGAAATCCAATCTCCCGGGCTGCCGCCAGCGCGTCTTCCAGACTTTCCACCGCCCGCGATGCGGGTGTTTTGGCATCGATCTCATCCAATTTCCTCACAAACAAATCCCTGTCCTCGGTGATCATGATCGCCTCAACCGACGTCCCCAATACCTGCACGCCATATTTATCGAGTACCCCGCTTTGGTATAGCTCGGCGCCGCAGTTCAACGCCGTCTGCCCGCCAAAAGCCAGGAGGATGCCATCGGGTTGCTCTTTCCGGATCACCTTCTCCACGAAATAGGGAGTGATTGGCAGGAAGTAAACCCTGTCGGCCACACCTTCCGAGGTCTGGATGGTAGCAATATTCGGATTGATCAACACGGTTTCTATTCCCTCTTCACGCATGGCTTTCAAAGCCTGCGAACCGGAATAATCAAATTCACCCGCTTGTCCGATCTTCAGGGCGCCGGAACCCAATAAGATAACTTTTTTAATTGATTTGTCCATGAATTGATTTGTTTATTTGTTGATTGGCTGATTTGTTGACATGTTGATTGAGATTGACACGCTCAGACCCAAAAAAATCGGAAATTCCGTCTGTTTCGCCGTGAGCGGGAACTCCGTAATTTCCGATTTTAGGATATGTGATCAATCGCACCGGTTTGTATCTGTGCATAGTGCGTTACATTATTTGCAGCGTTGATAATTGTATGATATTAGGACACAAAGTTAGAAAAATTCCGGAAATAACGCAACTAATTTCAGAAATCCTCTATTATTTTATTATTGGATAAAGAATCAAGGGCCACGGATCAGGACATCTTATTGACATTGAGTTGATCTCCGGTACCCTGTCGAGCGTGTTTTCGCATTGAAGCCGGACGTCACTATTTACTGCCGATAAAACTCAACACGCGTTGTTTGTAAGTCCTCCCGATGGGTATCTCCCGATTGGGCACCATAAGCCGGTTTCTGTTGAGGGACTCGATTTTGTTTTTTTGTACGATAAAAGAGCGATGCACCCTGATGAATAAATGGGCGGGAAGCATCTTTTCCATATTTTTCATCGACTCCAGAATAACATGGGGTCGACTCCGGTTTACGGTGTAAATCTTTATGTAATCCCGCAGGCCTTCGATATAAAGGATATCCTTCAAAGGGATGGGAATGATCTGCTGGTCCGACTTCACGAAAATCACATCTGTTTCAGGAACATTTTTCCGCGTCGGACCAGTCTTGGTTACAGCGTCAAACCAGTCTTGCGCTTTTTTGCATGTCACCAGGAATTCGTCAAAAGAGACCGGTTTTAACAAATAATCGAAGGCATTTACGCGATATCCCTCCAACGCGTACTCTTTAAAAGCCGTAATAAAGACGATCTTTGTCTCAGGGGGCACCAGGCGGGCTAATTCCATACCGTTGACACGCGGCATTTGGATATCCAGAAAAATCAAATCCACTTTTTTGTTCACAAGGTCTTGCATCGCCAAAGCGGGGTTATTGTATTTTCCTGTTAATAAAAGGCCGGGCGTGTCGTGTATATACGATTCCAAAAGACTCAAAGCCAAGGGCTCGTCGTCAATAATCCAACAGGTCAGTCGTTTACTCATGTTCTTCTTTTTTCAGGTTTCGATGATCAATGCGGTTGAATAGACATCACCCTCAATTTCTTTATGCCACACATGGCGGTGGGGATAAATCAGTTCCAGTCTCTTCTTCACTTGTTGCAAGCCGATGCCGCTACCGCTTTTATCCGACGCGTCCTTCGGAAAATAACTATTGCGGCACAAAAATTCGATCTTCCCCTCCTCCTTTTCCGACAAAGAGATATCGACAAATGAATAGTCATCACTGCTGATGCCGTGTTTAAAAGCATTTTCTATCAGCGAAATAAAAATCAGCGGAGCGATCATCACCTCACTATTTTCCCGGATATCGAATTTTACGCTGAGATGGGTGTTGGCAGGCAAACGCAGGCGCATCAGATCAATGTAGTTACCGATAAAATTCACCTCTTCCTTTAATGGCACGAACATCTTATTATTCTCATATAACACATATTGCAGTAACCGGCTTAAATCCATAATAGCCGGTTTCACCTTCGGCGAATTGAGTTGAGCCAATGCATAGATATTATTCAGCGTATTGAGCAGAAAATGCGGATTAATCTGATTTTTCAAGTTTTTCAATTCGGCTTCTATCATCGCCTCCCGCATTTCTTTCTGCAGGGCCTCGATTTTGCTCCATCGGCTGCTCATCTTGATGGCTGTGCTCAAAACGACCACCAACGCCAATAGAATCACATCCCGAAGGATAAAAATCAGAATCGGCACCCATCTGTTTCTTTCCGGCTGGAGCAGGTCTTCCGGAGGCTTTCCCCCGCCAAATGGCGGCATGTCACCGTGTAGATTCAATGTAAAGGAAAATTCATGCCAGAGATGAATGAGCAAGGCTATTCCCAAAATCAACAGGATATTGATGATAAGAAATTCATTCTTCCTGTTTTCAAATAAGAGACGATCGATAAGATAGAAGTAATTACTATAAAATACGATCATAAAACAAACCGGAACGGGAATAAACAAGAGAAAATTCAGCCATGAAAAATCTCCCCGGTTCATAAAAAACAGGGGTAGTCCGAAGATTATGCACCATACCGCAATATGGATAAATATATTGTCTGCCAATTTCGTATAAGGCAGCCCATACCGGGGTTTATCAGGTTTTATCTCCCAATTTGGCTTACCGTCCGGTATCTCTGTTTTTTTCTGATCCATCGTCTTCCCTTTCAACAGTTCCCTATTCATACCGTATTGCTTCGATGGGGTCGAGTTTTGCCGCTTTCTTCGCCGGATACCATCCGAAGAAAATGCCGGTTATCGAGCAGACGCCGAATGAGAGCAACACGCTCCACGATTGAATGAATACCGGCCACGAAGCCACCCAGTTTACTGTAAAAGTAGCGCCCACGCCCACAAAAATACCAATAATTCCTCCAATCACACTAATGAGGATCGCTTCAATGAGGAATTGCATCAACACATCTTTTCCCCGGGCTCCCACACTCATTCTCAATCCTATCTCACGGGTACGTTCGGTGACGGAGACATACATGATATTCATGATTCCTATACCGCCCACTACCAGGCTGATACCGGCCACACACGCCAAAAGAATCGTCATCAAATCGGAAGTGGTGGTGAGCATCGAACTTAATTCTTCCTGCGAACGTATCTCGAAATCATAATTGTCGGGATTGGATATGCCATGATTCTCCGCCAGAATGGTCGTGATGCTTTCGACAGCGTCGGGAGTCGCCTCTTCCGACACGGCCGAACAATAGATCCCCTGTAAATAGTTGATCGCTAAAATCCTTTTTTGCACAGCGGTATAGGGAGCCAGCACGATATCGTCCTGATCCATCCCCATTGTGTTATATCCTTTGCTTTCCAGTACCCCGACCACTTCGAAAGGGATTGTATTGAAACGAATAACCTTGCCGATGGGATCTTCGCCTTTGGTGAATAAATTATCGACAATCGTTTTCCCGATGATGCAGACTTTATTGTTCGTCTCCACATCATCTTGGGTGAACATGGAGCCGGATTGAATTTTCAACTGACGGATGGTCAGGTACTCGGGGCTCACGCCGTTGATGCTGCTCGGATAATTCTGATTCTGATAAATGAACTGTCCGCTGCTGCTTACATTCGGGGAGACTGCCGAAACATATTCAGCTTTATCCCTTATGTCGAAATAATCCCTGTTTTTCAGGGTTTCCAGATTGGACATGCTTATGCGCGCCCCACCCTCACCCCGTTCGGAATAAGGATGTATCATGATCATATTCGATCCCATCTCCGATATCTGCTTGCGGATACTTCGTTTGGAGCCTTCTCCTATCGCCAACATGGTAATGACAGATGCCACCCCGATAATAATACCCAGCATAGTCAGCAATGCCCGCACTTTATTTCGGGACAGTGCGACCAATGCTATTTTGAATAAATTCTCCGTATTCATTTGATTTTTTTCTATTCTTTATGGTGTACCTAACCAATCGCCACTACTCGTTCCGAATCGTGGGATCACCTTCATCATCAGATCCATGAATCACCCAATAGCCCTACACCTCTTCTTTGGGCAATTTCTCATAAGCTTCGGCAGCCGACAAGATGTGTTGATTATACGTATCTTCAATGATCCGCCCGTCTTTCAATACGATATTGCGGGTGCTGTAGCGGGCTATATCCTCGTTATGGGTCACGAAAATAATGGTTCTTCCTTCTTGATTGAGTTGTTGGAGCAGCTTCAGGATACTGAATGATGTGCGCGTATCCAGATTTCCGGTCGCTTCGTCGGCGAGGATCACTGCCGGATCATTCACCAATGCCCGGGCTATGGCAACACGCTGCATCTGTCCACCACTCATCTGGTTGCTCTTATGCGACAGGCGGTCGCCAAGCTCCACCCTCTCCAGCGCATCGACAGCTTTCTGCCGGCGCAGGGATGAGGAGATGCCGGAATTATACATCAGTGGAAGTTCCACGTTCTCCACAGCCGTGGTATTGGCCAATAGGTTATAATTCTGGAAAACGAACCCTATCTTGGTATTCCTGATTCTGGCGCGCTGGTCTTTGTTCATTTTCTGTACCGAGATGCCGTCGAGCAGGTAGGAGCCGCCGGTAGGGGTATCCAGACAACCCAGAATATTGAGCAGGGTACTTTTCCCGCTTCCCGATTTTCCCATGATGGTGACGAATTCGCCTTCCTTGATACTGAAGGTCACGCCCCGTAAGGCATGGACGGTTTCCGCCCCCACAATGAAATCACGACGGATATCCGATATGTCGATGATAACAGGATTATTGTTCATTTCTTCAACTTTTGGATTCATTCGTATTCCGGTTATCTTCTTCCACCCCCGCCCCCGCGACGCGGCGGTTGCGCCATGAAAGGACTGGATTCGTTTCCACTATCCGATGGGGGCGTGAGATCGCGCGCCTGGCTATTCTTTCCTGTGATCACCTTTTCTCCCTCGGACAGCCCCGATATCACTTCAGTATACATGTTATTGCTGTTCCCTGTTTTTATCTGTCGGCGGACCGGGAAATTATTCTCATCAAGCACCCATACAACCGTGTCTTTTTCGCTCATCATCTCATTTCCGGGATTGAAATTAACGGCCTGGGATGGGACGGCAAGCACATCCGGTTTATCCAGTGTATAGATGGTACAGGTGGCCGTCATACCCGGTTTGAGTTTCAGTTCGCCGTTAGGCGCCTCCACCACCACTTCATAAGTCACCACATTGTTGGTGGTGGTAGGCGATAGCCTAACCTGGGTGGTGGTGCCGGTGAACTCTTCGTAAGGAAAAGCATCCACGGTGAACATCACCCGTTGCCCGATGGCGATATCACCCATATCCGCTTCATCCACTTCCGCCATTACACGCATCTTGGTAAGGTCATTGGCTATAGTGAACAGTGTCGGCGTTTCGAAACTGGCAGCAACGGTCTGGCCTTCTTCCACCTCACGGCTTAAGACAACCCCGTCGATGGGGGAATATATTTTCGCGTATCCCAGATTCGTTTCGGCTGTCTGATAGCTGCTTACGCTTACATTATAATCATTCCGGGCTTTTTGGTAAGAATAGAGGGCTTCCTCGTAATCGGAACTGCTTATCAGTTGTTTTTCGTACAACACTTTAAAACGCTCATAATTCTTCTCCTTGTATTCCAGTTCGCTTTTGGCGGTCGCCATCGAGCTCTTTGCCGACGACAAGGTTGCCTTTAACACGGTCTGGTCGAGTTCGGCAAGCAATTCGCCTTGTGAAACTATGCTATTGTAATCGACATAAATTCTATCGACTCTTCCGCTTACCTGTGTTCCCACATCAATTTTGGTGATAGGCTCCAGTGTTCCGGTACATGTCACCATATTGGATATATCTTGTCTTTGCACGCTCCCGGTAAGCCATTCTATTTTATCATTTTTATTGTCCTTGCAGGAGTAAAAGGATGTCATCATAATTCCCGCGAGCAGGATAAAAGCCATAAAAGATAACCTGACATGCCTTTTTGAATTGTTGTTCTTCGTCTTCATATGATTATTTATTTTCTGTATTTCAATTACATTAGACCATTTGAGTCGCCTTCGCTCATCGGTTTTCAATTCCACGCGCGGCATAATCAAAGCAAACTTTGCCTCTGCCCTCGCTTAACGAAATAGTTCCCTCAAATCAAGCCCTGATAGTATTCCAATACTTTAATATTCAGCAAAGCCTTGTATTTTGCCTGCAGCAATTCCTGTTGAGCCGTTATCAATCTGTTTTTTTCCGTCAACATTTCAATCGTATTCTTGAGGCCCAATGTAAACTGTTCGTTCATCACATCGTAACTCTCCCGGCTATATTTGACTTTCTCTTCGGCCGCCACGAACTGGGCTTGTGAAGCCAGGGTATTTAAATAAGCCGTTTCAATGTCGGCATACAGTTCTTTCCGTATACTTAATTCATTCAATTGCGATGAATAGACATTGATGCCGGCTTTCTCCACGGCGCTTTTGACAGTCCTGTTGGAAAAGATGGGAATACTGACCGACAATCCGATCATGTTATTCCAGTTATTTTTCAATTGTGAGCCGAAAGAGTATCCCGACTGATTATATAGGTTGGCGGTTCCGGTATTCACCTGTAAGCTGACAGTGGGATAAAAACCGGCCTTGGCTTTTTCAATACCCAGTTGCGCATATTCAGTGTTAAGCTCGCTGTTTCTTATTTGTGGCATCACATGTAAAGCCGTCTGATAAATCGTCTGTTTATCGGGGACCAGGGATAATACATCTTCCTCGCCGGGTGGTGTGAGGGTCAAATCCATGCTGTCAAGACTGTCCAGTTCCAGAAGTTGTTTCAATTGTAATTTATAATTCTCCAGGGTGGTTTGGGCATTCACCAAATTGTAATTATCCGCCGCAAACTGTGATTCCCATTGAGAAACATCGCTTTTGGCCACCGAGCCGACAGATAATTTTATTTTATTGCTCTCCAATTGGGCTTTGCTTAATTCCACGGCATCCTCATATGCTTTCAAAGCCTCGCTGGCATAAAGAATTTGGAGATAGTTTTGTATGATGGATAATTTGATGTTGTTTTTACTCTCTTCAATTTCCAAATCGGCGATCCGGTTGTTTAATTCGGCCTGTTTGATACCGGTAACGCGTGAACCGCCGTCGAATATGGTCCACGACGCGTTCAGGCTGTAACTTCCGGATGTGGAAAGGGAGGATGTTCCGGAAGATGTGTTTTCTTGTGAAAACGGGTAATTGGTCAGGTTTTGACCAATAGATGCCGAGAGTGAGGGAAGCATGGCCGCTTTCGCCAGTTTGGTATCGACCAATCCGGTTTCTTTATTGGCTTCACTCTTCTTTATTTGTATATTATTTTCAAGTGCATAATCGATACACGCTTGTAAATCCCATTGCGAAGGCAAGGCTTTTTCTTGCGAATACGCGGCCGATATTCCTGACAAAAGGAATACTGCTGCCGTGATACAAACAGAAGCAATATTTGTCCTTACGGGAAAGAATGGATAAAAAATGTACCTCATAAATAATCCTTTTTTCAGGCAAAAGTAGCGTTGCCCGACAAGCCAAGAAAAATATTTCGACGAAGGTTGGGTATTTATCGACCAAAAAAAGGAATCAGCCGACATAAGCCTGCGTGTGGGATACGGCATCATCCCCTAAGATCGAACGATTAGAGCCCCTAACATTGAACGATTCGGGCCCCTAATACCGGATGAACTGATCCCCTAAGGTACGTTGAAAGGTTTCACTACATAACCAGGTGTGATTCACTCTGGCGCGGAATTGAGCGGACGAAGCCGCCGCCAGTAGGAACAATGCCATAAAAGTGGGGGCATTTCTCTTAATTAAAAAGGTTGGAAAACGGGGTTATTGAAACCCCGCCTTCCAACCTTACAATATAAGTATAATGACTTTAGAGCTTGCGGGCTCCGTCGCTGATCACCACATCATAGACTTTCGGTTCATGGCCGTAGTTGGCCTTGAACTGCGTTTTGGCATCGGCGATAAATGAATCATACAACTCATCCTTCACCAAATTGATGGTACAACCACCAAAGCCGCCTCCCATCACGCGCGAACCGGTCACACCATGCTCACAGGCCACATCGTTCAGGAAATCGAGTTCCTCGCAGCTCACCTCGTAGAGTTTACTCATGCCGTGGTGCGTTTCATACATCTTCTGGCCGACGGTCTCATAATCGCCTTTCTCCAACGCGTCACATACATCGAGTACCCGCTGGGTTTCCTCGATCACATATTTGGCACGCAGATAGTCCTCTTCCGAAATCTCATTCCTCACCTCGTCGAGCATCTCCATAGAAGCATCACGCAGGAACTCCACCTCGGGGTGGCGCTTTGCAATGGTTCTGGCGGCATGTTCGCACGATTCCCGCCGTTTGTTATATGCCGATGAGGCCAGTTCATGTTTCACAACAGTATCAAGCAACACCAGTTTATATCCTTTGGGATCAAACGGGAAATAGGCGTATTCCATCGATTTGGTGTCGAGACGGATCAGATTGCCTTTCTTGCCGAAAATGGAAGCAAACTGGTCCATAATGCCGCACTTGACACCCACATAATTGTGCTCGGTGGATTGACCGATACGCGCCAGTTCGAACTGATCGATGCCAAGACCGAGCAGGTCGTTCAACGCGAAAGCATAGGTGCTTTCCAATGCCGCTGAAGATGACATGCCCGCGCCCAGGGGCACATCGCCCGCGAATACGGTGTCGAAGCCCTTCACCGTACCACCTCTTTTGATGATCTCACGGCATACACCAAACAGATATTTGGCCCAACCCTCTTTGGGAAGGTCCTCTTCATTGAGCCCGAACTCGGAACTTTCATCCAAGTCAATCGCGTAGGCCCTCACTTTATCGGTTCCATTGAACCCGATAGCGGCAATCATGCCTTTATCGATAGCGCCGGGGAATACGAAGCTTCCATTGTAATCGGTATGCTCCCCTATTAAGTTGATACGTCCCGGTGAGGCATAGACCTCCGGGGTCCGGCTGTCGAATTTCCCGGAAAATATTTTTATTACTTCTTCTTTCGTCATAACAATTAATTATTAAACCGACACATTATTCTTCCACGGGTGCACTCAGGGAAGCAGTATCTACCGGCACTTCTTCATCGGTCACGGAGACGCCGGTGGTCACGTTTTTCGATCCGACCAGGGCATAGAACAACAGATAAGCCAAGCCGATGGCAATCACCCAGTAGCTTGCCAGATAACTAACCGAATCGGCTATACCCCCCTGGATCCAGGGAAGGATACCACCACCGCATACCAAGGTCATAAATATTCCCGTGGCGGCCGGTGTGAACTTGCCCAACCCTTCTACCGCAAGGTTGAATATGCTTCCCCACATAATCGATGTGCAGAAACCGACCAACACCATAAACATTGCATTAATGGGTATCTGCACCAACCCGAACGAAAGGCCGCCTTCCGAGGTAAAGGCCGGGAAGGTGACTTCGATGGTTGTCGGAGAGAAGATGGCAGCCAGGATCAATAACAATCCTACCAGCGAGGCTGTGGAAAGCATTGCCTTACTGGAAATTTTACTTCCCAAGGAAGCTCCGATCAACCTGCCGGCTAACATGAAAAGCCAATAGATCCCGGCGACAAATCCCGCGGTTGTCTTACCGACCGGTGTGTCGGACAACCATAATATCATCACACCGGGTGTGCCCACTTCCACTCCCACATACACAAAAATAGCAATGGCGCCCAAAACAAAATGCCTGAACTTCAACGCACCTGACATTAGCTTACCCATAGGTTCTTTTGTCTTTGTGGCATGTGGTTCGGGAATTCTTACCGCCATCATTACAAAGAACACAACAGCAAAAACAGCCATCGCGATGTACATCACGGGGAATACATCCTTGATATTGGCTTTAGCGGCCTCCCCAATTAAAATACCCACGAACGCGGGAGTAAATGTAGCCATCACGGAGTTGAAGGATCCACCGACCTGGATCAACTGGTTGCCTTTGTTACCACCGCCCCCTAATGTATTCAGCATGGGGTTGACCACGGTATTCAACAGACACATGGAAAAACCGGCGATAAACGCTCCGAGCAAGTAAATGACAAAAGCGGATTCCTGGGGGGAATGTCCCGAGAGAAACTGCACCAGCACACCTATGAAACCCACGGCGATAGCGATCAGGGCCGTCTTTTTATACCCCACACGTTGTAAAAGCATGCCTCCGGGTATTCCCATCACGGCGTAAGCAATAAAATTGGCTAAATTCCCCAGCAATCCCAGAGAATTAGAAACGCCGAATTGTTCTTTTAATACTTGTCCCATCGGTGCCGCCAAATTGGTGACAAATGAGATCATTCCGAAAAGCGCGATCATCATGATGATTGGCACAATCCGATTCTTGTTCTGATCAGTAGTCGTGTTCATACTTTTTGATTAATTAATTATTAATTATTATTCTATTAACTGTCAATGGTCTAATACAAAATTATTTTGAGTCTCCCATCAAAAACCGGTAGGTTGTCCTTGATGCAAACGTTTCATCCGGGCGTAGGATCACCGACGGATATTCCGGCTTATTGATGCTATCGGGGAAATGTTGTGTTTCGAAACACACAGCCGATCTTGCGGGATAGCGTTTTCCATGCTTCCCGGCAAAATTGCCGGTCATCCAATTGCCGGTATAGAGCTGCATACCCGGCTCGGTAGTATAGATCTCCATTTTGACTCCTGTTTTCGGCGAAAGACAGTAACCCGCGTACACGTATTCATCCATACTCTTTTTATCCAAAATAAAAGTATGATCGTATCCTTTGCCAAAATGCAGTTGCTCAAAATCGTCATCGATCCGCTCCCCTATGGTATGGGGTACGGTAAAATCGAACGGTGTTCCCTTTACCGGTGCCGGTTCACCATAAGGTATGGCCGTATTGTCGGTAGGCAAATAACTCTTTGCATTGATCATCAACCAATGGTCACTGATGGATGGATCCCCTTGTCCGGAAAGATTGAAATAAGAATGATTGGTGAGATTCAGGATGGTCGTTTTGTCGGTAGTGGCCTTATAATGAATGTCCAGGGCATTATCGTCCGTCAAAGTGTAAGTCACTGTAACGGCGAGATTACCGGGAAACCCCTCTTCCCCGTCGGGGGAGAGATAAAACAGCTCGATACCCTGGTCAGTCACTTTTTTCACTTCCCATACCACAGCATTGAACCCCTTCACACCACCATGGAGCGAGTTGGGGCCATTGTTCACCGCCAATGGGTATTCTTTCCCATCAAGCGTAAAACGGCCTTTGGCGATCCGGTTGGCCGTTCTGCCGCAAACGGCGCCAAAATAGGCTTCTTCCGAAGTCAGATATTCATCGATCGTATTATGTCCCAATACAACGTCAACCAATGTTCCGTTTTTATCGGGCACCATCAGCGAAACTATTTTGGCCCCGTAATTGGTGACTGCCAGTTCGCATCCATTTTTGTTTGTCAGAGTGTATAACCCGGTTTGCCTGCCATCTACCGTTTTCTGAAAAGCATCGACAAGCAAACCGGATTTGCCATACAATTTGTTCATGTAATTTTCTGGGTTTAAAATTAAGATATTGATGAAGATTGATTCTCTATAAATCTGCTGTAAAATTAGCACCTATTTTCGATGTGGCATGAAAAAATTTTGTGTTATATAACATAAAATTTTTAATTATCAGAGAAACCCATCATCAACTTCTTTTAATTTTTTTGTCACTAAAAGTTTATCAATCTTGTTTCCATCCACATCCACAATCTCGAAATGAAGATTCTCGTAATCGAACTGATCTCCCACCGCCGGGATCTTATTGATGCATTCAAACACGAAGCCGGCCACAGTAGAATAATCGATCTTGTCGAAATCCACAATAAAATCCTCATCCATCTGCGACAATATCTCTATAGGCGCCTCTCCGCTCACCAGGGCAGAATGGTCGTCACGGATGAATATGAGCGGATCAGAGAGTTCATCTTCGGTCTCCTCCGGAATGGCGCCTACCAGATTCTCGAATATATCGTGAATAGTGATGATTCCGTCGAGGCTCCCATATTCATCTACCACCACAGCCACAAACTTATGGTTGTTCTTGAAGTTTTCAAGCACTTTTTGCGCCAGTTGGTTATTAGGGACAATAATAGGCTCCATGATCAGCTCCTCAATCGAAAACAATTCCCCCTCATTGAGCCGTAACAGGAAATCCCTCATGGAGATGGTACCTACAAAGTCGTCGATCTCCTTTCTGCAGGCAAGTATCTTACTGTGTTTTGTCTGCAACAGGTCCTCAATGATCTCCCCTCTGCTCTTGCTGATATCCACCCATTCCACATCGGTACGGTGTGTCATGAGATGGATAGCCCGTTTATCGGAAAAATAAAAAACCTGCTCGTGGATGATATTTTCTTCCGCATCGATAACACCCTGATGGGAAGCGGTTTTCAACATAGCCCTCAGTTCCATTTCCGACACCACTTCCACTTTCGGTTTCAAACCTATCAGCCGGTTGACAAAGTTCGTCGACACCGACAACAGTTTTACGAACGGATAGAAAATGATACTCACCACATGGATGGTAGGGGCCACGGCAATCGCCATTTTTTCGGGATTGTTGAGCGCGATGGTCTTTGGCACCAGTTCACCTATCACGATGGAGACATAAGTGATAAGGAACACCACAACCACCATGGAAACAGCTTCGGCAAAAGGGGCGACAGCCGGAAACTGCTGAAAGAAAGGCACCAGATACACAGTAAAAGCCTGCCCCCCGTAAGCGCCGTTGATGATACCGATCAGGGTAATGCCCACCTGTACCGAGGACAGGAAGTTACCGGGATCGGAACGTAATTTCAATGCTCGCCGGGCTCCTAACTTACCTTTCTTTCGTTCTGCCTCCAGTTTGTTCTTCTTCGTGGATACGATGGCGATCTCCGACAAAGCAAAGAAACCGTTAAAAAGGATCAGTAAAAGAATGATAATGACATCTATCCACATAGCAGGCTATTTCTGTGATCATCTCACCACAAGGGAGAGGGATAAGTTCCCTCATCGACCAGACTTTTCAATTTTGCCACCACTCCGGGCCGGTCTTCCGCATAAGTGACGCCAAACCATCCGGAAGGCGTGTCGAGCACTTTTACGGAAGCTTTTCCTGTAACGATAAGGTGATTGACCAGTAACGGTATAAAATATTCTGCTTTGAGATTTTCGGCATTTTCTTTCAGGAATTGCACGAAGTAATCGTCGGAGTATTCAAAATAATCGGGTGTGAAACCCCACATATTCATGGAGACCGGAGTGTTGTCGTCGATGGCGACCCATTGGTCGTTTTCATCCTTATAGCTCACTTTTCCGTCCACACGCATCACCTGTGTACGTTCCACCACGCCGGTAAGGTTGCGGTCCTGATCGGTTTCACAAACCCCACGGGCTACGGTGCCGCTTTCCGAAAGGGTATTTCCCACACGGTAACCCATCATGCAATATTTGTTTTCACTCTCTCCCAGGGTGAAAAGATAATCGGCCAGCACCTTATAGCTCTCGCGTCCGTAAAAATCGTCGGCATTGATCACCGCGAAAGGCTCATGAATCACCTCTTTCCCCATCATCACAGCATGGTTGGTACCCCATGGTTTCACACGGTCGGGATGAGGCGTGAAGCCTTCCGGCAATTTGTCCAGTTCCTGGAATACCAGTTCCACCGGTATTTTCTTCTCATATTTACTGACGATCTTCTCCCTGAAGTCCTTTTCAAACGACTTGCGGATCACGAAGACCAGTTTCCCAAAGCCGGCATTTACCGCGTCGTAGATAGAATAATCCATAATGGTCTCGCCGTTCGGACCCAATCCGTCCAGCTGTTTCAGTCCCCCATAGCGGCTTCCCATGCCTGCTGCCAATACAAATAAAGTCGGTTTCATTTTTTTTAGAATAAAGAGCAAAGAATAAAGTCACATGTCTTCTTTTCTTCTTGTCAAATGCTCATTTCATTTATTGATTTGTTGATTTGTAGATTTGCACTTTTTCCTTTATAAATAAGTCGGGATCACTCACCGAGATGCAAATGTAAGATTTTTATCTTAAAATTCATTCACGACTTTATGGATAAAATCAAATTCCCGCGGAGTTAATTCAAAATACATCACTACAGGATGGACTTGACACACCCAATCATCAACCGGGAAAGTCTCTTTTTCTTTTAAGAAGATGTAAAATTCAATATCAGAATAACAGACTCCTTCACCTCATGGAAAATGAGCCATCATTAAAACAGCAGAAATGCTTTCATCTCCCCCTTATTTATTTTACATTATTTAACTTTTATAAATCTATTATGTAACTATTTAGCCTTAGTATTCCGCTTATTTTTTTAGTAAGACAACTTTCTGAGATTTGGATAATTGTAAAGTGTCCGTCCCCACACTATCAGCGCCTGGTTTTCATAATTATTTGATATTCGGTAACATAAATAACCTGTTTGTTTTCGTATGTCATTAATTTTTCGCACCTTTGTAGTATGGAAAGCAATGTTACGGACATATCCTCCCCGCTTCAGTCCATGGCTGATGAGATAAAGTCTATGCGCAAGACCATGGAATCACAGCATATTGAGATATGCCGTTTAAGCAATCTTGATTCTTTGGGGACCGCCTTTCCAAATATCAGAAACCTGACAAGAATTCCAAGAACAGCGGCACTCCTCCTTCAAGGGAGAAGATGAAGGACGAGGTGGTCCGCGGGACCAAATCCCTCCGCCAGCCGACAGGCCTAAAGCCTGGCGGCTGGCTTGCCGTAGACAACGCATTGTCGGCACGGCTCCCAATAATCGCCACCAATCACCGCCCTCTGTTCCTGTTCGTTCAATAGGGTCGATGTTTCTCTTAAAGCACTGAAACTGCTCCTTGTTAATTTCTTTTTCATACGGTTGGATTTTATGTTGATAAATTCATTCTTTCATCGCTCATAATAAAGACTTCTATTCCTCATCTTCCTTTAATACCGGCCGGCAATACGCCCTTCTTCTAACCTCATTTAAGTCAAATGTTTTTCTATAATGTGCTACAAATATTGGTGTCGGACTTCTTACTCCATATTTTATATAAACATGGGCTTTGATAAATCGAAAGTATTCTTTGTATGAGATTGTATAACTCTCTCCGGAATTTAGGCGTAATATCTGACTTTGATTATTCACATCCTGCATTAATCCATAATATACATTCCGAGTCGTATCGTTCCTAAGCCCTACAATATCGAAGTACAAATCACTATGTCCCTCAGCCTCTTCCTTACTAAGTAAAATACTCATCTCATATTCTGTCATGTTTTGTATTTCACAAACAAACTCATTGGGTCTTTTAAAAGAGAATTTCACCGATACGTCTTCTTGTGTAAAAAGTGTCATCGGAAATATATACAGCATCACCAATATCATTGATAATTGCAAAATTTTATTTGTTATCATTATCCTTTTGTTTAAAGTTATTATCAATAATGCTGATCAGCAAGGTTTGCTAATTCTGAATAATACCAGATGCGATAATCTAATTCTGCGGCCTCTTCTGGTGAAAGATTTGTAAATAATTGTTTTTCTTTCATATAAGCATTAACTTCATTCCTATAATACTGAGGATCACGTAAAGTTGAATGATTCATATTTTGCATATAAGAAAATTCATCACCTCCAGATAAAACATTCATAATATATGATTTTATATGCGGAGGAGGTTCAGGAAGTGTTGTATGAATACTTTTTACTGTCGGATTCCATGACAGGTCTTCTGTTATATGAGTATGTTCATGAACTAAAACCCTTAATTGCCTATTTGATGGTAAATTAAAAAAACGATCTTCTAAGAAAACTTCTCCATTGCCTCCTATCCATGCATTAGCTGGTCTACCTATCGGTGAGACAATAATATTCATCTGAGATAAATCAATGTTAAACAATATGGATGCCTGGTTAAAGAACGTAGATTTTGAACTTTCCCATATCATTTGATTTAACATGAATTGACTGTTTGTTATAGGAATATTACCCAGACCGCTACTACCGCCATAATATTCGTAATAACCACTACTACCGTAGTAACCACTTCCACCATAATAACCGCTATCACCGTAATAACCGCTATCACCGTAATAATATCCATCTCCCTGGGAAGTTCTTGTCCAATACATATTTCCAAATGAATCTGTGGTCCAATAGCCGTGGTCATCCCAATAATCGCCGCCTATTACAGCCCTCTGTTCCTGTTCGTTCAAGAGGGTCGCTGTTTCTCTTAAAGCACTGAAACTGCTTCTTGTTAATTTCTTTTTCATACGGTTGGATTTTATGTTGATAAATTCATTCTTTCATCACTCATAATAAAAACTTCTATTCCTCATCTTCCCTTAATACTTGAGGGATATACGCCTTGTTTCTAACCTCTCTCAAATTAAATATCCTTTCATAAGACCCCCCTTTGCGAGGGAGAGATTTTACCACATATTTAATAACGACACGTGCCTTGACGTACCGTTCAGGGTGAATAAATTTATACGAATTTGTATACGTCTCCCCCGCATCTAGATGTAAAATTAACTTCTTTGGATCTTTCCATAATTCATAGTATATAGGAACGGTATCATTAATTGAGTTTAAAGCATAGAAATACAAATTACTACGTATGTCAGCTTCTTCCTTGTTAAGCCAAATGGTCATCCAGGAATCTGTCATATTTCGAATTTCACAAACATATTCACCTGGTTTATTAAAAGAGAATTCCACCGAAACATCTTCCTGTGCAAATAACGATGATGGAAAATTAAATAAGACAATGAATAAGATTGCAACACGAAAAATTCTAAATATTTTCATAATTTCTTGATTAAAATTATTCTCAATTAATATTGATCCGAAAGATTTGCCAATTCAGTATAAAGCCAAATAATAATAAGCTCCCATTTTTGATAATTTTGGGCCAACAAACTGAATATTGCCCGGCGGATAAATCCCGCCTGGTTAAATGTGGGCATAATAACTGAAATTCCCTCTTCCATGCCATCAGTGTTAATTAATTGTCGCAAACAAATTCAGTGCCTTTTCCACTGTTTCATGTGAACCTGCCCCCCTTCAACAGCGCGGCAATACAGATTGCCTCCTCAATGGCTCCTCTTTTCCACGACAAGACACTTCTTTGAATAATCCTGCTCCGACAAGTAAAAAATCATATAAATCTGTCCTATCCACCGTAACAATTGGTTAAAATTTGCTCATTCTCCTAGAAATTCACTGATTCACAGTGTGTTATACAAAACAATCCACTCAATTGTTTGCAAAATAAAAAAATATTTCTTAGACTCATCTTGCATTTCATGTATTTTAACTTTAATCGGATTTTTGTCAAAAGGCTCCCCAATCATAACAGAAGGATTGCAAAAACTGATAGAGAAACCATGCCTTGCCAAAATGGCGGCTGCAAGCTATAGCGGCAAAGAGTACCTGTCGAAATTACGGTATGATCAGCCCGATGGTGCGAACAAATCGATATGCTATGGGGAAGGATTGGTTTTGCTTTGAATCGTCTCGTTGCTGTAGAATAGGTTAAAAAAAACGGCTGAGAACAATAAAAGCCGGCAAGCCACGAAAAAATCTACATCTCATACTTCAAACGCTTTCCACAGATTATCCTCCGGCACGGGCGCGGTGACGTGTATCTTTTTTTGGGAAACAGGATGGACAAACGAGATGGTACGTGCATGAAGACTGATGCTCCCGTCGGGATTGGAACGGGCCGCGCCGTATTTGAGATCTCCCTTGATCGGGCATCCTATTTTGGCTAATTGAACCCGGATCTGGTGATGCCTACCGGTCTCCAGATCTATCTCCAGCAAATAATAATTCTGTGAAGCGGCGATCAGCCGGTAATGCAGCACCGCTTTTTTGGTATGTGGTTTCTCAAGAGTGTGCGCGGTGGATTTGTTGGTTTTTTCATTCTTGATCAGATAGTGCGTCAACTGATCTTCCTCCTTTGGAGGACGATTTTTCACAATGGCCCAATAGGTCTTGTCCACCTCGCCATTGCGAAACATATCGTTGAGCCGCGACAACGCTTTACTGGTCTTCGCAAACACCACCGCCCCGCTCGTCGGACGGTCGAGCCGGTGCGTCACACCACAAAAAACGTTGCCGGGCTTATTGTACTTCTCTTTCAGATATTCCTTCACCATCTCCGACAACGGTTGATCGCCCGTCTTGTCGCCCTGCACGATCTCGCCCGGCGCCTTGTTGACAATAATGATGTGGTTATCCTCGTAAAGAATTGTCATCGAATCAGGTATTCATCCCACCGCAGACATTCATCACTTGCCCGCTTACATACGAAGAGAGGTCGGAAGCAAGGAAAAGAGCCGCATTCGCGACATCTTCCGGTGTGCCTCCGCGTCGTAACGGAATCTGCTTTGCCCATTCGTTACGCACTTCCTCCGACAACTGTCCGGTCATTTCGGTAATGATGAAGCCGGGAGCAATCGCATTGACACGGATACCGCGTGAACCCAACTCTTTGGCCATCGATTTCGCGAGTCCGATCATTCCGGCTTTAGAGGCAGAATAATTGGCTTGACCGGCGTTCCCCGATACCCCTACCACAGAACTCATATTCACAATGCTGCCCGATTTCTGGCGCATCATTATGGGGGTCACCGCATGAATGAAGTTGAATGCCGACTTGAGATTCACATTGATTACCGCATCCCACTGCTGTTCGCTCATCCGCATCATCAAGCCGTCTTTAGTGATACCGGCATTGTTGATCAGGATATCTATGCGGCCAAAATCCCGCATCACCTGCTCAACGACCTTGTGTGTTTCTTCAAAATTGGCGGCATTGGAGGCATAGCCTTTACACTTCACACCCAAAGAGGCGACTTCGTGTTCGGTAGCCGCTCCCACTTCATCTATGGTTAAGTCCGTAAACGCGATATTCGCACCTTCCGAAGCAAATTTCATCGCGATAGCCTTCCCGATACCGCGGGCAGCTCCGGTCACTAATGCTGTTTTTCCTTCTAATAGCTTCATTTTCAATTATCAATTATAAATTACCAATTATCAATTTCTTCATTCTTCACTCTTCACTCTATACAATCCCTTAAAGAGAATATCAGAAATAATTTCCCGGTCTTCTTTTTTATTATAGTCAAGCCTTAATGTACCCCGGATGGTGGGCACTTCCAGCCCTTTGAAAGCATAATGCAATATTACCGCGGTTTGCTTTACATTCCTCAGTCCGAAAATACCTTTATTACAACCGTCCTGGATAATCCCTTCGAGGTAACTGATCTCTTTCCTGTCGAACTCCTTACGGACATTTTCCACCTGCCAGATATCCCTGAAAAAATTGGCACGCAAAGTACCATTGCGGGTAACCACCTCTTTAACGGCGCTCAGGCGGGTGAAAGCCAACAAAATCAGTTTCTCATCGGCAGGGATGTCACGCTTGATTACCTCCTCGAGTCTGTTGTACAGCACATTGAGCTCCGACTCAATAACTGCCTTGTAAATATCGTATTTACTGTTGAAATAGGTATAGAGAGTACGTCGGCCACGTTGTGATGCTTCGGCAATATCATTCATCGTTGTATTCTCAACACCTTTCCTGGCGAAAAGCTGCTGGGCTACATCGATTAAATTTTTCCTTGTCTTAGAAATTGCTGAAGCCATAGCACTATGCACATTTTACGTACGTGTGTGCAAAAATAGTACAAGATTCCAAATTTAAAAAGTAAATAACACAAAAAAATGAAATAGATATTTAACATCCAAAACATAGAGAGAGTAAGGACGAGAACATACCGAAGCTAAGGACGACAATCTATAAGGCAAGTTCAGCAACAAACCGGTTTTATTTTTTCGTTTTTATTCCTCCTTTTTATCCAATAACTTGGCGGCTTCGCACACTTCATTATACCATTCCTCTCCGAATTTTCTGATCAAAGGTTCTTTCAGGAAGCGGTAAAGAGGAACTCCCTCTTTTCTTCCGAGCTTCACGGCCGGCTCACATACTGACCAACGATGATAATTGACAGCCGTGAAATCTCTGTACTCTGCCAATCTTATAGGATAAAGATGGCACGAGACCGGTTTGCGGACGGATATCCGCCCCTGCCGGTAAGCATTGTCGATGGCGCATTTGCACACACCCTCGGCATCGAAGTAGGTGAACACACACTCTTTTCCGTTTACAAGGGAGGTAACCAGTTCACCGTCGTAATCGGTATAGGCGATCCCCTGCTTGTTGATCACCTCCTGTGCTTTTGGGGAAAGATCATCCCATATTTCGGGCAGAATACCTTCTATCTCCTGAAATTCCTCTCTGGTAATAGGCGCGCCCGATTCTCCTTCCACGCAACATTCTCCCTTACATTTACAAAGGTCACAAATAAATTGTTCCTCGAGTATCTCGTCAGACAAGAGCGTATGCTGAATTTGTATCATTATTGTTAATTTGAAATTTGAACTGAGAAATTGAGAACTGGGAAATTAATTTTTCACTCTTCATTCGCCCATTCACCGAGTCCCGCAGCCTGCTGCTCTCCCACTCTTAAAGCCCTCCTGTATCTCCCGAATAAAAGAACGGTACACAATGCGCTGGCGGAGGCCACGAGAGCAAACCACCCGTCGACCGGCATTTCCTCAATCGCGCTCATCCACCGGGTGCCGCCCCAGAAATAATGCAGCACAATGATGAAAGCATTATTCACAAAGTGGAACAGGATAGGAGCCCACAGATTCCGCGTGTAAAGGAAGAGATATCCCAACAGAGCGCCCAAAAGGAGTCTCGGTAAAAATCCCCAAAACTGGAAATGGACCAGACTGAATACCAGTGCCGTGATCCAGACAGCCAGATGTCCGTTCGGGAACTTCTCCTGAATAAACTGTTGCAAGGCTCCACGGAAAAACATCTCTTCCGACACTGCTGCCAACCCTGCCACAATAATCAGGTTCAGGATAAGACTTCCGATGGTCTTACCCGACAGCAACAAACCGGTGGTCTCGAGGGCAGCATCTTCCATGGAGCGCAATACCTGCTCCACTTCATCCATAAACGCAGGAAGCTCCATCCCTTTGTTCCATTGTGACAGAAACGAGGCCAAACAGTAAGAGAAGATAAAAGCCAGCACGGCGAATATCATTTTTTCGCCCATCCGGCCGTTGGCGGTCATCTTCAGGTAACGCACCGGGGCAGGGTGAGTCAAAACAGCAATAAAATATGCCGGCAAAGCGGTGCCCACCACCGATTGCATCACCGAGCCCACATAAATGGCAGTCACTCCCTCTCCGCCGTCCACTCCCGGTATCATCAGAATAAGATTTGTCAGGATACCGGCTGTGATTACACCAATCAGCAGAAACAAAAAAAGCCAGGCTATCTTATAGCCGGGTGTGAGGGACGAAAATAAGGGTTTCATTGCCGCTGTCATTTAAAGTGCAAAGGTAGTACAATAATCCGGAACCAGAATTGGAGCGGGTGCAATAAAATATTTTTTGCAGATTAAAAGAATAACACTAATTTTGCAATCTTATTTTTAAGGATGTTTCAAACGGTTGAATTTTACGCACTTTCAACAAAAAACAATCATTTTCACATATTATAATGAAGTCAACACTGAACAAAACGAACGATGTGAATGGAACCATCGTCATTGAACTGGAAAAAACAGATTATCAGGAAAAGGTGGATAAATCACTGAATCAATACCGTCAAAGGGCCAATATTCCCGGATTCCGTCAGGGAAAAGTACCCAAAAGCCTGATCCGGAAATTATATGGGAAAGCTATATTGGTCGACGAAATCAATAAAATAGTCTCCGACGAGATAGGGAATTTCATCCGCGACAATAAACTTAAAGTTCTTGGGGAACCCCTGCCGGCTGACAACCTGGATGAAGAGATAGATCTGGAGAAAGACGAAGTACTCAAATTCTCATTTGACGTGGCGCTTACTCCCGAATTCGACCTGAAGCTCGACAAAAGTGTTGAACTGACCTCATATAACGTGCAACTGGAACCGGAACTCCTCGAACGGCAGTTGGATGCCTATAAACAGAATTACGGCACTTATGTTTCCGTGGAAGAGGAAGCGAAAGATACCGACCTGATCAAAGGCATCCTCGTAGAAATGGATGCTGACAAGGAAAAAGAGAACGGCCAGGTAATAGAAAACGCCATCCTGATGCCTTCCTATATGAAGGATGAGGAGACTAAAAACCGCTTTGTCGGAGCCAAAGTAGGTGACAGCGTGCTACTCAATCCCCGAAAGGCCTACGACAATAACGAAGCCGAAATCGCGTCACTGCTGCAAACCACTAAAGAAAACGTGGCGGAGATGAATTCCGATTTCCGGTTCGATATCAAAGAGGTGACCCGCTATAAGGAAGCGGAAATGAATCAGGAACTTTTCGACAAAGTGTTGGGTGAAGGAGCAGCCACTACGGAAGAAGAGTTCAGGACAAAGGTGGGAGAAGAACTGGCGAAACAATTCAAACCGGACACCGACCATCTGTTCATTCACCAAGCACGGGATCTCATTGTAAAGATGATGGAAACCGTGACATTCCCCGACGAACTGTTGAAGCGTTGGTTGCGCGAAGCCGATGAGAAACGCACAGCCGAAGAGATAGAAAAAGATTTTCCGAAAATCCTGGATGACCTGAAATTCCATGTGGCAAGACAAAAAATCGTGGAAGAAAATGAGATCAAAGTCGACTTCACAGATATTGAAGCGCTTGCCACAGAAGTGGCAAGGGCGCAGTTTGCCCAATATGGAATGACCAACCTGCCGGCAGATGTGCTGCAAAATTACACCAAGAGCCTGCTCGAAAAAGAAGAAACAGTCCGTAACCTGTACGACCGGGCTACCGAAAACAAACTTATCGACTGGCTAAAAGAAAATGTGACCCTGATTGAAAAAGAGATCTCATCGAAAGATTTCAGCGAATTAATGAGCGGACACATGCATCAACACGGTGAACACACAGAAGAGCACGCTCAGGATGAAGATGTTGTGGAGGAAATCGTTTCCGACAACAGCGTGACAGAAGAGGTGGCCGACGCACCTGCCAGGGAAGAGGGTACGGAGTCAACCGAAAAACCGGCAAAAAAAAGAAAAACATCGACAAAAAAATAAATAGCTGCCGGGCAACCTATCGATTGTTTACCAGGATTTTGTTTTGTAATTCGATAATTGGTTATATATTTGTTGTATAATTCCAATACCGGCAAATGTGGCTGACTGTAAATTTGGCACTCTGTTTGCTGTTGCTTTATTGGCAATAATTAGAATTATAAAGATCAAATCAAATTTTATGCATAACGATTTTAGAAAATATGCGGTGAAGCATCTGGGCATGAACGGCTCCAGATTGGATAGTTACATGAATATCACCAGCCAGGGAGGATACATCTCCCCCACCATCATCGAGGAGCGTCAGCTCAACGTGGCACAGATGGATGTCTTTTCCCGTTTGATGATGGATCGTATTATCTTCCTCGGCACCGCGGTCGACGATTATACGGCCAATGTGATCCAGGCTCAGTTACTCTATCTCGACTCTTCCGACCCGGGAAAAGATATCTCTATCTACATTAACTCTCCCGGCGGGTCAGTCTACGCGGGATTGGGTATCTACGACACCATGCAATTCATCTCAAGCGACGTATCCACCATTTGCACCGGTGTCGCGGCTTCAATGTCAGCCGTATTACTGGTAGCCGGTACCGAGAAAAAACGGTTCGCCCTGAGCCACTCCCGCGTGATGATCCATCAGCCGTTGGGAGGTGTGCAGGGACAAGCCTCGGACATAGAAATTACCGCCCGTGAAATCGCAAAGATCAAACAGGAGCTTTACGCCATCATATCCACCCATTCGGGTAAACCCGTTGAGGAGGTGGCCAGAGATTCCGACCGCGATTTCTGGATGACGGCAGCCGAGGCCAAAGAATACGGCATGGTGGATGACGTCCTGACAAAAAAGAAATAAACAATGGCTAAAAAGGCGAATAGCAGCAATCATTGCAGCTTCTGCGGAAGAAGCGAACAGGAAGTAAATCTGCTTATTTCGGGGATGACCGGCTTTATCTGCGACATGTGCGCTGAGCAGGCACACGAAATCGTGAACGACTCGTTCCAAAGCAACAAGAAGTCAGACATCGGATTGTCCCTCTCCTCACTTCCCAAACCGGCACAGATCAAAGAGTTTCTGGATCAGTACGTGATCAAACAGGAGAGTGCGAAACGTTTTCTGTCGGTATCGGTCTACAATCACTACAAGCGTATCTTGCAAAAGAATACCAAGGATGATGTGGAGATTGAAAAATCGAATATCATCATGGTAGGTGCCACAGGCACGGGTAAAACATTACTGGCCAGAACTATCGCGAAGATGTTGCAGGTTCCCTTTACCATTGTGGATGCCACTGTGCTTACTGAAGCCGGCTATGTGGGAGAGGATATAGAGAGTATTCTCACCCGTCTGCTTCAGGTCGCTGACTATAACGTGAACGCCGCGGAAAGAGGGATCGTTTTTATCGATGAAATCGATAAGATTGCCCGTAAAAGCGACAACCCTTCTATCACCCGCGATGTGAGTGGAGAAGGAGTACAGCAGGGATTACTGAAACTGCTCGAGGGCTCGGTGGTGAACGTCCCGCCCCAGGGTGGCAGAAAACATCCGGAACAGAGGATGATCGCCGTAAATACCAAAAATATATTGTTTATTTGCGGGGGTGCCTTCGACGGGATAGAGAAAAAAATCGCCCAACGCCTCAACACACGTGTGGTGGGCTATGCCGCCAGCAATCAAAGTTCGGTAATCGACCGGAATAACCTGATGAAATATATCACTCCGCTCGACCTGAAGTCATTCGGGCTGATCCCGGAGATCATCGGGCGACTTCCGGTGCTCACCTACTTGGAGCCGCTCGACCGGGATGCACTGCTGCGCATATTGGTAGAGCCTAAAAATTCGATCATCAAACAATATCAGAAGTTATTTGAGATGGATAACGTAACGCTCACTTTCGACCACGAAGCTTACGAATTTATCGTCGACAAGGCGATCGAATTTAAACTGGGAGCGCGCGGATTGCGTTCTATCGTAGAAGCTATCATGATTGAGGCGATGTTCACCCTTCCATCTTCCACTGAGAAGAAAAAAATGCACGTCACGCGTGAATATGCGGCTCAACAGTTGGAGAATTCGGATCTCCATCATTTAAGAGTCGCCTGAAACCTATTCCATTCACCAGATATAGGAATTGCCCGGCCGGTGAAAGCCGGTTGCGTGTGAATCAAAAAAAAACGCATGTTCAGCTTGCGTTTTTTTCATGTGTCCATCCGGCCGTCCGTCATCAAATTTATACGGATTTACAGCACAACCACAGATATTCATTTTGTATTACAATAATCTTATTTGGAAATATAAAATACTTTCCTAAATTTGTGCTTGCCTTTCGGAAAAAGGCAGATTTGATTACAGAGTGATTTGCTCAATGGAAAAACAAGATTCAATATACAAAGGGTTAAAGAAATATTTCGGATTCGATACTTTTAAAGGTAACCAGGAGGCTATAATTAGAAATATCTTGTCGGGAAAAGACACTTTTGTATTAATGCCTACCGGTGGCGGAAAATCACTCTGCTACCAACTCCCCGCGCTGCTGATGGAGGGAACGGCGATTGTCATTTCACCGCTTATCGCACTGATGAAAAATCAGGTGGACGCCATGCGCAACCATAGTGAAGAAAACGGTATCGCCCACTTTCTCAACTCCTCCCTCAATAAGCAGGAGATAGAAGAGGTGAAAAGAGACGTGCTCTCCGGCAGGACAAAGATGCTGTATGTGGCCCCCGAGTCGCTCACCAAAACCGAAAACGTGGAGTTCCTCCGGAATATTCCCATATCATTTTATGCTGTGGATGAGGCACACTGTATTTCCGAGTGGGGCCACGATTTCCGGCCGGAATACCGGCGCATCAGGCCTATCATCAGTGAGATCAGCCTGCGGCCTATCATCACTTTGACCGCGACGGCCACACCAAAGGTACAGCACGATATCCAGAAGAATCTCGGGATGACTGACGCGGTGGTATTCAAATCATCTTTTAACCGTCCCAACCTTTATTACGAGATTCGGAATAAGACGGAGCAAATAGACAGGGAGATCATCAAGTATATTCTCTCCCAGGGCAAAAAATCAGGAATTATCTATTGTCTGAGCAGGAAGAAAGTGGACGATTTTGCAGAGATCCTGCAAGCAAACGATATCAGGGCATTACCTTACCACGCCGGAATGGATGCCGCCACGCGCAGCCATAATCAGGATGCTTTTCTCATGGAGAAGGTGGATGTGATTGTGGCGACGATTGCCTTTGGCATGGGGATCGATAAACCTGACGTACGTTATGTGATCCATTATGATATTCCCAAGAGCCTTGAGGGTTATTATCAGGAAACCGGCCGTGCCGGACGCGACGGGGGTGAGGGAAAATGCATCGCATTCTATTCAGAAAAAGACCTGCAGAAATTAGAACGTTTCATGCAAGGTAAACCGGTCTCGGAACAGGAGATCGGAAAACAACTGCTGCTGGAAACAGCCGCTTATGCGGAAACATCCGTATGCCGGAGGAAAGTGCTGCTGCACTACTTTGGCGAAGAGTATAACGAACCGAATTGTGAACATTGCGACAATTGTTTAAATCCCAAGAAGAAAGTGGAAGCGAAAGAGTTACTTATTACTGTATTGGAAGCGATTACCGCTCTCAAAGAAAAACAAAAGGCCGATTATCTTATAAATTTCCTCATAGGAAAAGAATCATCTGATATAGAGACGTACGGGCATAATGAACTGGAGGAATTCGGATCGGGAGCCGATGAAGAAGAAAGCACCTGGGAGGTGGTTATCCGTCAGGCATTACTCGACAACTATCTGAAAAAAGACATCGAGAACTACGGCATTCTCAAGATTTCCAAGAAGGGAAAAGACTTCTTGAAAAGCCCCGTCTCCTTTAAGATAACGAAAGATGAGGAGGATGAGGACAGCATGAGCGATCCGGAAAGCGATGATTCGGATGTGATCTCTGCCGGTGGAAGCGGTGGAGCTGCCGACCCCGTGCTTTTCTCCATGATGAAGGACCTGAGGAAAAAACTGTCGAAAAAACTGAACGTTCCTCCTTATGTTATTTTCCAGCCTTCGTCACTCGAAGCCATGGCCACCTCCTATCCCATCACACTGGAGGAATTGCAAAATATTCCCGGAGTGGGTGCCGGAAAAGCAAAACGTTATGGCAAAGAATTCGTCGATCTGATAAAGAAACACGTGGAGGAAAACGACATCACCCGTCCCGAAGATCTCCGCGTGAAGACGGTCGCCAACAAATCGAAACTCAAAGTGTCTATCGTACAGGCCATTGACAGGAAGGTGGCGCTTGACGACTTAGCGGAATCAAAAGGTATTGATTTCAACGAAATGCTGTCGGAAGTAGAAGCCATTGTATATTCGGGAACCAAGATCAATATCGATTATTTCCTCAATGAAGTGATGGATCAGGATGTACTGCAGGATATCTACTCCTATTTCAAAGAGACCGAGACAGATGATCTGGAGAAGGCGCAGGAAGAATTGTCAGATTATACAGAAACCGAAATACGCCTGGTTCGCATCAAGTTCTTCTCCGATATGGCGAATTAAGGTGGGAAAGTGGGAAAGTGTTATTTCTTTCCCCCTTATTCTAAATACAACAAGCGTATGCGATATTTACAACATATAAACAGTCCCGACGATCTGAAAAAACTCAGCATGGAACAACTGGAAACAGTTTGCGGCGAACTGAGGGAATTCATCATCGAGCAGCTTTCCAACAATCCGGGTCATTTTGGGTCGAGCTTGGGAACAGTGGAGTTGACCGTGGCGCTGCATTATCTCTATGATACCCCCTACGACCGGCTGGTCTGGGATGTGGGACACCAGGCATACAGCCATAAGATACTGACCGGCCGGCGCGACCGGTTTTCAACCAACCGCAAGCTGGGAGGTCTTTCCGGATTCACCAACCCGAATGAGAGCGAATACGACACTTTTGCCGCCGGCCATGCCTCCACCTCCATCTCTGCCGCGCTGGGTATGGCCGTGGCCGCCAATCTCCGCAAAGAGACAGACCGGCATATCGTTGCCATCATCGGCGACGGCTCCATGACCGGTGGATTGGCTTACGAAGGGATCAACAACGCCTGTTCGCAACCCAATAACTTGTTGATCATCCTCAACGACAATGACATGTCGATCGACAACAATGTGGGGGGAATGCAGGATTACCTGGTAAAACTGACCACTTCTGCAAAATACAATAAGGTGCGGAACAATCTCTACCAGGGTTTCAAAAAACGAAATCTGATTTCGGAAAAAGAAAAGAACCTCGTGCTTCGGTTCAATAACAGCGTCAAATCCCTGATAACCAAAGAGCAGAATCTGTTTGAAGGATTCAATATCCGCTACTTCGGACCTGTGGATGGGCATGACCTGCCGGGATTGATCCGTATACTCCATAATATCAAAGATATGCAGGGTCCGAAGTTGCTCCATATCAAAACCGTCAAGGGCAAAGGGTTTAAGCCTGCTGAAAAATCGGCCACCATCTGGCATTCACCGGGTCTTTTCAATAAAGAGACCGGCGAGCGGATCCTGAAGGATAATGCAAACCAACCCCAGCTTTACCAGGATATTTTCGGTCATACGCTGGTGGAGATGGCTGAGAAAAATGAGAAAATCGTGGGAGTGACTCCGGCCATGCCCACCGGTTGTTCCATGACGTTTATGGCAGATAAGTTTCCCGAACGAACCTTCGACGTGGGTATTGCCGAAGCACATGCCGTGACCTTTTCCGCCGGCATGGCAAAAGAAGGATTGATCCCGTTTTGTAACATTTACTCATCGTTTATGCAACGGGCATACGACCAGGTGATCCACGATGTGGCTCTGCAAAACCTCAAAGTGATATTCTGCCTCGACAGGGCCGGATTGGTGGGGCCCGACGGTCCCACCCACCATGGCGTGTTCGACCTGGCCTACCTGCGTCCTATACCCAATCTGGTAATCTCGGCTCCTTACAACGAACACGCACTGCGCGACCTGATGCATACGGCCGTATATGGGAACGAAGGACCTTTCGCGATCAGGTACCCCCGCGGCCAAGGTGAGTTGATCGAATGGAAAAACGAACCCGATATCCTTCCTATCGGTAAAGGGAGAAAACTAAGAAAGGGAAAAGATATAGCCCTCCTCTCCATTGGCGCGATCGGCAATAATGCGGCAAGGGCAATCGACGAAGCGGAGAAATCGGGCATCAGCGTGGCCCATTATGATATGGTCTTCCTCAAGCCCATCGACGAGGAGTTGCTGCACCAGGTGGCAAAGAAATTCAGATATATCATCACCGTGGAAGACGGGGTCATTAAAGGAGGATTGGGGAGCGCCGTCCTCGAATTCCTCGCGGAAAACCACTATACTGATGTGCATCTGCTCCGCATAGGTATCCCCGATGAATTCGTCACCCACGGATCAGTCAGGGAACTTCAGCAGATCACCGGAATCGATGAAAAGGGTATTCTGGGACATATTACGCGTGTGCACCAGGAGGCCCGGGGAATGCATGCACATCTGCTGCCACCGCATGACAGGATAAACCCTGTCGTACCGATACGAGACCGTTGAGATAGTGAATCATTAACTGCAAAAGATGCAATGAAGATTTTGATAGCAGGTGCGGGCGCCGTCGGAACCCATCTGGCGAAACTTCTCGGACAGGAAAATCACGACATAACACTTATCGATGCCGATAAAGACCGGCTTGCCCTTATACGCGACAACAGCGACATACTTACCTTTGTCGGGAATTGCATGTCACTCAAAGATCTCACGGAGGCAGGCGCGGCCAATACCGATCTTTATATCGGTGTGACTCCTGAAGAGTCCAAAAACATGACCTCCTGCATGCTTGCCTCCAATTTAGGAGCGAAAAGGACGCTTGCGCGCATAGATAATTATGAATACCTGTTGCCCAAGAACAAAGAATTCTTTGAGAAGTTGGGGATCCACTCCATGATCTACCCGGAGCTTATCGCGGCCAGGGAGATCGCCATGTCGCTTAAAACACCATGGACCCGCTTCTGGTGGGAGTTATGTAACGGCACGGTGATCCTTGCCGCCGCCAAAGTAAGGGAAAACGCTCCTATTGTAAACACCTATCTGTCCGATCTCACACAGACAAACAAGCGTTTCCACATGGTGGCTATCAAGCGTAACACACACACCCTTATACCTAAAGGAAGCGACCAGATACTCCCTGATGATATTCTCTATTTCACCACGCTCAGGAAACATATAGATTCACTTCCCGAACTGTTCGGGAAAAAATCGTTCGAAACAAAAAAAGTGATGTTCATGGGAGGTAGCCGTATCACGATGAGAACAATTCAACAACTTCCTCAGAACATCAGCATAAAGATCATTGAAAGGGATAAGGAACGTGCCCAGATGTTAGTCGAAATGGCTCCATCCAATGTGACTGTTTTTGTGGAAGATGGGAGGAATACCGAATTTCTTCTGCGGGAAAGCATCGCCGATACCGACGCCTTCCTCGCCCTTACCGGCAATTCCGAGGCCAATATTCTGGGATGTATAATGGCTAAACAGTACGGGGTGAAAAGGACAGTGGCCGAAGTAGAGAATATAGATTACATTTCGATGGCGGAACGGTTCGATATCGGAACAGTGATCAACAAGAAGCTGATTGCCGCCAGCAAGATCTATGAATTGTTGCTGAAAGCCGATGCTTCCAATATAAAGAGCCTTACCATTGCCGACGCGAATGTGGGGGAAGTCATTGCCAAGCCCAACTCCAAAGTGACGAAAAAACTGATCAGGAATTTGAACCTGCCCTCTGACATCACTTTCGGAGCGCTTATCAGAAACGGAGAACCCATGCTGGTGGATGGAGACACATTGATTGAACCCTATGATCAGGTAGTGGTGTTTTTCCTGAATAAATCACTGAAAAGTATCGAAAAATTATTTAATTAAATTGTGTCGGGGCAGATATTGCATCCCTGCCCATGCATATGTCCCCGGCTCCACTACGACGCATGCAGAGATTTAACTATCAGTTTGTATTGAACACCATAGGTCTGCTCCTGATAATTGAAGCGGTCTTCATGCTCTTTTCCGCACTCGTGGGCGAGTATTACAACGAAACGGCCGTAAGGAGTATTTATCTTTCGGCGCTCACCAGCTTCGGCTCCGGAGTGCTCCTCTCATTTCTGGGAAGAAAACGGAAGCGTACCTCGGGTAACCTCACCAAACGGGAAGTTTTCTTTACCGTCACGCTCTCATGGTTGATGATGACGCTGTTCGGCACATTACCTTACTTGTTCAGCGGCGCCATTCCCTCTTTTACAAACGCCTTTTTTGAGAGCATGTGCGGTTTCACCACTACCGGCAGTTCCACCTTGGTCAATATTGAAGCATTTCCCAAATCACTTCATTTCTGGCGTAGTTTCACGCAATGGATCGGAGGGATCGGGATCATCATCTTCGTCCTCTCGTTTATGCCTATCTTCGGGGGGATCTCAGGCCAGTTCTATGAGGCAGAAGCCACCGGCATCGCAGAGGAGCTGTTCCGCCCGCGTATCAGCGAGATCACCAAGCAGATGGCACTTACTTATCTCGGCCTTACGGTTGTCGGATTTTTCTTTCTTTGGGCAGGCCCGATGGACGCGTTCGATGCAGCTTGCCATACACTCACAGCCATTTCCACAGGGGGGTTTTCCACCAAGCAGACAAGCATCGCCTTTTTCAATTCTCCCTATACGGAATATGTGATTACCCTGCTCATGTTCCTGGGTGCCACCAATTTCCTTCTCATCTCGGCGCTTGTCACACGCTTCAAGATTACTATTATCAGGGATGAAGAGTTCAAATGGTATTTCCTGATTATCATCCTTTTCACCGTGGGGATCACAGCAAGCCTGTTGACTTCAGGGCAGATGGGCGACCTGGAGCAAACTTTCCGGATAGCGCTCTTCCAGGTGGTGGCGGCAATCACCACCACAGGATTTGCCACAACCGATTTCCAGTTGTGGGGTTCCGGCTACTGGCTTCTTTTCCTGACGATGATCCTCTTCTGTGGCAGTGAAGGCTCCACTTCGGGCGGGATGAAGATCTCGCGCCTGATAGTGCTTTCCAAAAACGCGCTATTGGTTTTCAAGCGGCAGGTACATCCCAACGCGCTTTATGTGGTGAAGATGAACGGGAAAGTGATCACCGGCGAAACCATGTCCCGCCTATTTGCTTTTGTCTTCCTGTATATCACCCTCACGGTGATCAGTGCCGTGATATTGGGGCTTACCGGAATGAATTTCGAAGAATCGATCGGGGTTTCCCTTTCCACCATCAGCAACTACGGCTTCGGATTAGGCTCTTACGGGCCCAGCGGCACGTTCGAATCAGCGACGCCTTTCATGAAATATTACCTCTGCTTCCTTATGCTGGTGGGGCGCCTTGAAATATTCACCCTACTCTCGTTGTTTATCCCCGGTTTCTGGAAAAGGTGATTCACTCTTCACTCTTCACTCTTCATTCTTCACTCTTCATTCTTCACTCTTCACTCTTCATAATTAATTCCTGAAGTAGACCGTATCGTCAATCGCGTCGATAATGATTGGTTTTGTCTTATCCACTTTTCCTGCCAGCAGGTCTTTCGAAAGCTGGTTCAACACCTTGCGCTGGATCAACCGTTTTACCGGACGCGCACCGAATTCAGGGTCAAAACCTGCCACCGATATACTTCTGACCGCTTCATCGGTGTACCTCAGTTCGACGCCGTTCTCCGACAACATCTTCCCTACAACACCGAGCTGGATGCGTACAATCTGTTCGATTTCCTCTTCCTTCAGCGGGGCAAACATGATGATATCATCGATCCTGTTCAAAAACTCCGGACGGATAGTTCTTTTCAGCATATCCATCACCAGAATCCGGGTGTTTTCGATGATCTCCTCGCGGTTCGAAGGCGTGATCCTTTCAAAATTCTCACGGATCAGGTTCGACCCCATGTTAGAGGTCATGATGATGATGGTATTTTTGAAATTCACCACCCTACCCTTGTTGTCGGTCAACCGACCGTCGTCGAGCACCTGCAACAGGATATTGAACACATCGGGATGGGCCTTTTCAATCTCATCGAACAATACCACTGAATAGGGTTTACGGCGGATAGCCTCAGTGAGTTGTCCACCTTCATCGTATCCCACATATCCCGGAGGCGCTCCAATCAGCCGGGTAGCACTGAATTTCTCCTGATACTCACTCATATCGATACGGGTCATCATATTCTCATCGTCGAATAGGTATTCTGCCAGCGCTTTCGCCAACTCCGTCTTACCGACACCCGTCGTACCCAAGAAGATGAAGGAACCCACAGGACGTTTCGGATCGCTCAATCCGGCACGGTTACGGCGCACCGCGTCAGCCACGGCAGAGATAGCTTCCTGCTGGCCGACGACACGCTTATGAAGTTCTTCTTCAAGATGAAGCAGTTTCTCCCTTTCGCTCTGCAGCATCTTGCTCACAGGAATACCGGTCCACCGCGATACCACATCGGCAATATCTTCAGCATCCACCTCCTCTTTGATCATGGCACGGCCCCCCTGGCGTTCATGCAGTTGCTTCTGCAACTCTTCTATCTCATTTTCTTTTTCCTTGATCGTACCATAACGCAATTCAGCCACCTTGCCGTAATCACCCTCACGTTCGGCGCGCTCAGCCTCGAATTTGGCATTTTCTATGTCAATCTTATCCTGTTGTATCTTATTGATTATTTCCTTTTCGGACTGCCATTTGGCCTTGTATTCCGATTCTTCAGCCTTCAAGTCTTCAATCTGCCTGGTAAGCAGCTCCTCTTTTTGCGTATCCTTTTCACGACGTATTGCCTCCCGCTCGATCTCCAACTGCTTGATTTTGCGCATGATCTCATCCAGTTCCTCCGGCACGGAGTCTACCTCCATACGCAGTTTTGCCGCTGCCTCATCCATCAGGTCGATCGCCTTGTCGGGCAGGAAACGATCGGTGATATAACGGCTCGAAAGCTGTACGGCAGCGATAATCGCCTCGTCTTTGATGCGCACCTTATGGTGATTCTCATACCTCTCCTTCAGACCGCGAAGGATCGAGATTGTATCCGATTCACCCGGTTCGTCCACCATCACTGTCTGGAAACGGCGTTCCAGCGCTTTATCCTTTTCGAAATACTTCTGGTATTCATCCAGCGTAGTAGCTCCTATGGCACGCAATTCGCCGCGCGCGAGGGCCGGCTTCAATATATTGGCGGCATCCATCGCTCCTTCACTTTTTCCCGCGCCTACCAATGTATGGATCTCATCAATGAAAAGGATGATCTCCCCTTCCGACTTCACCACTTCGTTGATCACCGACTTCAACCGTTCCTCAAATTCTCCCTTGTATTTTGCTCCGGCAATGAGCGCTCCCATGTCGAGAGAGTATATCTGCTTGCTCTTGAGATTTTCCGGCACATCACCCCGCACGATACGATATGCCAGCCCTTCGGCAATAGCCGTCTTGCCGGTTCCCGGCTCACCGATAAGGATGGGATTATTCTTGGTGCGACGGCTTAGAATTTGCAAGACACGGCGGATCTCTTCGTCCCTGCCGATCACAGGATCGAGTTTACCGTTACGGGCGCGATCGGTAAGGTTTACGGCATATTTACCCAGCGACTGGTAGGTATCTTCCGCCGACTGGCTGGTCACTTTTTCCCCTTTGCGCAACTCTTTTATAGCTTCCTGCAACTGGTTCAGTGATATGCCCGCATCTTTCATCATCTGCGACGCGCTGTTCTTTTCATCCAGGATAGCCAACAGCAAGTGCTCCAGAGACACAAACTGGTCGCCCATCTTGCCGGTAAAATCAACAGCTTTCCGGAAGATGGCATTGGTCTCACGGCTCAGCATCGGATCTCCTCCCGACACACGGGGGAACGATTCAATTTCCTTGTCGAGCACTCTCTCCAGGTTTTGAGAATTCACACCCAGTTTCTGGAACAAAAATCCGGTTATATTTTCGCCCACCAGCATCACCCCTTTGAGCAGGTGTGCCGGCTCAATCATCTGCTGATTGTTCCCTTGTGCCAGGTCGATAGCCTTTTGTACCGCTTCCTGCGCTTTTATCGTAAAGTTATTAAAGTTCATATATTGTCTCCTTTCTTATCTTATTGTTAAACGTGGCGGCCGGCCCAAAAGTTCCAAAGAATACTGGATTCCCAACCCGCCTCACGCTGATTTATATCAGATTGTGGTCAAAATCTTTGCCAAAGCATATAATCTGACTTTTTGGCAGCCATTTTAGTTTTATCATAATAAATTCCTGTTTTTCAATATGATTACATATATTTGTGTGTTGGCTGCAAGTACCTAAGAGCAAAAAGTGTCGGATAAAGTAAAATCATTCCAACTTGGGGATTAATTTCACCCTGGTTACCGGCAACCTGAGTTAACATCATTTTTGTACAAAAAATGGCATTACTGTTGAGTCATGGTCTCCTTTGGCAAGAGGAAAGGTTTTTGGAAATGAAGTATTAAAAGCAATTGCCGAAAAGCACAATAAGTCCGTTTCCCGGATTTGTTTGCGTTGGGTAATTCAACACGAAGTGATTGTAATTCCGAAATCAAGTACGCTTCAAAGATTTGAAGAGAATATCCGTATTTTTGATTTTGAATTGTCCGAAGAAGAAATGGAAACAAATAAACGAACTTCCGGAAATGGGGTTTAGCGGAGAATTACCCAATATATGGCCGGACAGTATTGATGTGAGAAATTTCCTATTTCCTATTTCCGGATATTGGGTGATTCCAATCCGTACCCTTTTTTCTTGTCCAGCACTTTGAGATAAAAAGCCAGCGCCAACGCGGCCACTCCAAACGCGGCAAAAATAACCATCGGAACCGTGTAGTTGTATTTTATATCTTCTCCTGCCAGAATTCGTTCTGCCACACCGGGATTGGATACTTTCAATGACCATCCGATCAGGATGGGTGTCAGCATCAAGCCTATATTCTGTATCCAGAAAATAATGGAGTAAGCCGATCCCAACACTTTGTTATCTACCAGCTTGGGTACTGAAGGCCACAAAGCGGCCGGCACCAGGGAGAATGAAATACCCAACAGAATAATAGCCCCCAAAGCCACGGCAAAGGTGAAATTCTCTACCGGGGTCATGGCAAAAATCAAATGGCAGATAATTACCAGCAATGAACCGGCGAACAACATTGTCGCGGCTTTCCCTTTGTGGTCTATAAACCAACCCAGAAAGGGAGTTAGAATCATCGC
Organism: Proteiniphilum sp. X52; assembly: GCF_003712195.1. GTDB lineage: Bacteria > Bacteroidota > Bacteroidia > Bacteroidales > Dysgonomonadaceae > Proteiniphilum. The sequence continues at coordinate 46,909 of NZ_RDSD01000007.1, forward strand.
TCCGATGGGAAAATAGGAGAATAAGTTTCCCGCTTCCACGGTCGTCATACCCAACCGGCTCTCCAGCATACCCGTAGCAAATTTCTGGAACGGGAAAATGGCTGAATAAAAGAGGACACATAATCCGGCAACCACCATAAATGTCTTGGAGGTAAAGATAGCTTTCAAATCGCTTACCTTAAATTCCTCTTCGGGATCTGAAGCGGTTCTAAGGCTATCGGTCTGGGAATCGAGTTTTTTATCGAAGAAGAAATAAACGGAAAACGACAGCAATCCTATCAATAGCAACAACGTGCCTACTCCCACCGAAAGCGTTATGCCCCCTTGTTCGGCCAAATAAGGCGACAGACGGAATACGGAAAATACACCTAATCGGGCGATAGCCATTTCCAACCCCATTGCCAAGGCCAATTCCTTTCCGGCAAACCATTTGACAATTCCTTTCGAAACCGTGATTCCGGCCATTTCAACTCCGCAGCCGAAAATAGCAAAACCCACGCACGCCACTTTTGCTGAAGCGGGGAAACCGGTCCAGAATGAATGAAAGAAATCATATCCGAATCCTCCGGCGTTGAATTGATCACTGATACCATACAGTTTTATGGAAGCACCTACCACCATAAGTATTCCCGAGAGGATTGCCGACCGCCTCACCCCGATCCGATCCAGGATAATTCCCGCAAAGATCAGAAACGCGGCGAATACATTTAAAAAGTATTCCGACCCGGCGACTGCCCCAAACGTGTCGGGAGACCATTTAAGGGAAGTTTCCAACTGGGTGCTCAACGGTGCCAAGACATCGATGAACATGTAAGCAAAAAACATGGTAAGGGCAAGCAGGATCAATGCGGTCCATCTGGCCACAGGCGAATCACGAAGCGTGTTATGAATTTTTTCCACGATTTAAATATATGTTTAGAGCATTAAACTATTCTTCGTTCTATTTTTTTAAGTGGCAAAGATACGAAATCCGGAAACAATATACCATAAAGGGATGATTTAATCTTATTTTACAGCCCCTCCACCTCCAGGCGGTTAAGGAATGAAGTGGTCTTGCGTATTTCTTTATACATCACAATATCTTCATCGATGAAGGGAACCTCTTTGCGATAGGATTTCAGTATCCTTTCAATTAACGGGGATGATTTAAGGGGACGCCTGAATTCCATCGCCTGCGCCGCATTCATCAGTTCAATGGAAAGGATGATATCCAGATTATCCATCACTTTGAGCAGTTTGACAGCCGAAGTGGCGCCCATGCTCACATGATCTTCCTGACCGTTGGACGAGACGATCGAGTCGGTACTTGCCGGAGCACAATACATCTTATTCTGGCTTACCACCGACGCGGCCACATATTGAGGGATCATAAAACCTGAGTTAAGACCGGGATTGGCCACCAGAAATTCCGGGAGTTCCCGCTTGCCGAGGATAAGCTGGGCGGTGCGCCGTTCGGAGATATTCCCCAGTTCCGCCAGGGCAATGGCCAGGAAATCGAAAGCCACGGCAAGGGGTTGTCCATGGAAATTACCACCCGAAATGATCTGGTCATCATCCGGGAAAATGGTAGGGTTGTCGGTCACGGAATTGACCTCGGTCATCACCACCGATTTCACATAATTAATAGCATCTTTGGTCGCGCCATGCACCTGTGGCACACAACGGAAGGAATAAGGATCTTGCAAATGTTTCTTTTCTGCTGAGATGATGTGGCTTCCTTCCAGGAATCTGCGTATATTCCTCCCTGTTTCCAATTGTCCCTGATGAGGCCGTATAAGTTGTAGTTTCTCTTCAAACGGTTCGATATGGCCGTCGTATGCATCCAGCGACATGGCGGCGATCAGGTCGGCTCGTTTGGATAACCGCTCCGCTTTCATAATGGCATAGACTCCGTGGGCCGACATAAACTGTGTACCATTGAGCAGCGCCAGTCCTTCTTTGCTCTTCAACCGGATCGGCTTCCAGCCGAATTCATCGAGCACCACGCCTATATCCTGTTTTTTTCCTTTGTAAAAAACATCCCCCACTCCGATCAAAGGGAGGAAGAGATTGGCCAGCGGTGCAAGGTCGCCTGAAGCGCCCAGTGAACCTTTATCGTACACGACGGGTAGGATATCGTTGTTGAACAGGTCGAGCATCCGTTGCACCGTCACCACCTGCACTCCGCTATAACCCAATGAGAGGGCATGTGCTTTAAGCAGGAACATCAGCTTGACAATCAATGGAGGCACCTCTTCACCCACGCTGCAAGCATGTGATTTCACCAGATTTTCCTGAAGTGTGCTCAGGTCGTCATTCGAAATCGTACGGTTGTACAATGAACCAAATCCGGTAGTGATGCCGTAGATCGGTCCTGTTTGATTTTCCATTTTCTTATCAAGGTAATCCCGGCATTTTTGTATCCGCTCCTTGGCTTGGGGAGCCAGTTCCAGCTTTATATTCTCGGTAATGATCCATTTCAGGTCATCCAATGTGAGCTCTTTTTCCCCTATATAATAGATATTTTTCATACTCCATTAAATTACAGATTTCACCCAATCAGTCATTTCGTTTTCCTTGGTAATAGTGTCTTTTTCAATCCTTTCGCATTTTTCTTTGAGTTCTTCCACAAACACGGTATCGTTGATACCTCCCAGGTTGACACGGACATTGAGCAAAGCTCCCATAATGGCGGTACGACAAGCCATCAGGCCGACCATCCCGTCGGTCACGGCATTTTTATTTCCCTTTCGGATCGTTTCAATGATGGTATCTAACATTTTATGTGCCCGTTCCGCCACTTCCATCGGGACGAGCGAAGCGACCTTCATGGCTTCCTGAATTTTTTCGCCACGCAGTTTTTTTTGTTCATCCGTCTCTTTGGGCAGTTTGTAGGCATCCATCACCAAACTATAGGCATCAGCGTCACGATCGATGTCGTCGATGAAATGCAGCCTGTTCTCTTCCATCTCTTCCACGATTTCCCTCATTTGCTCCTCCACACCGGCATAATTTTTCTTGCCCACGGTCAGGTTAGCCATCATCCCTGTCAATGCCGAAGCGATGGCGGCATTCAATGCCGAAGAACTGCCGCCGCCTGGAAGAGCTTCATTGGCTGCGGTTTTTTCAAGAAATCCTTTCAAAGTCAAATCTTGTAGTTTCATATTTTGAATGTTAAAAGTGAAAAATGAAGAATGAAGAATGAAGAATGAAGAGTGAAAAATGAAAAGTGAAAAGTGAAAAGTGAAAAATGAAGAGTGAAAAATGAAGAGTGAAGAGTGAAGAATGATATGTTCAGTTTTTTAAATTTCTCTTTGATGTTTTCACTATCGTGACGAGTAAAGCGATTAATTCATTACAGTTAGAATTCATCGGTATAAAGGTATCATTGTCAATATAGGATGAATCTTTCAAAAGAGAAATCCAGTAAATAGTCTCATTGGCTTCCTTCAAAGCGATACTCATTTTATGAACAAAATCAGACTTACTTTGTGCAAATTCCGCTTCTCTAATTAAAGCTCCAATAGCTGTTCCGCTCCTCATTATCTGGCGACTCAAAATATATTCATTTTGCTCTTTTTGTAATTTCTTCACCAGTTGAATTATTTGAAGAGCAAACTGATAACTTTTTATTTTCAATACTGAATCAGCCATATTTCATTCTTAATTCTTAATTCTTAATTGTTACATATCATCACATCGTTGACAGTTCTAAGTTTCTTAGACGTATCACCACATCGTTGACAAACCCTATAGGGTTTGCGCCTTCTAAAGAAGGCAAAATATCAAGAGATCATTGACATATTGCATTTTAAGACAAGGGCATCACAAATTCAAAATAGTGATAAACGACCCCTTTGTGTTTTACCACCAATAGATGTTTATCTATTTGAACAATAGCCTCCACATAGCAGTAGACCAGATCTTCAGTGACCGTAAAGGTGCTGTTCAAAAGATGGAGTTTCAAATCACTCCTGATGAAACGGATAAAAATCAATTGGCCCGTTTCGATAATTGGCCTTTTCGTCAAATCCATTTCCCTTGTAAGTTTTGAGAGATATTTCATTTCTTTCAACAGCTCATCAGGAGTCTTGTTGTTTTGCGATGAATACCTGTGATGGGAATTATGGAAATCGGAAAATTCCCTTGACTTCCTTTGCATTTCATCCAATGAAGAAAACGGGGCGCTAAGAAAATGGTTTTTGACCGTATCATTGAACTTTTCCACCACACCGTTTCTCCAGGGTTCCGCAGGCGGTATAAAGATAGGGGTCACCCCGCAACTGATGGCTGTCCTCAATAACAGACCCAGTCCCCTGGGGTGCCGGTTGCTACCCCGGAAAGATAATTCATTATCCATTTGAAGATAGTCCGGCATCTGGTAAAGCCTCCAAAAATCAACTATTCCGGGAACGATACTCTTTGCCGACTTGTTGGCAATCGGATAAGTTCCGGCCATATGGTTGTTTTTGTCGATGACAGTGAAAACGTAGAACTTGAAACCACCCTTCAGATATCGCGGCCCGATCAAGTCCATTTGTTGGACATCGTGGTAATGATCCGGATATTCTTTGGATTTGCCGATAGTTGTTTTGGACTGTTTTATCAATCCGTTCTTTTTTAGAACCCTGTTTATGGTTGAAACAGAAGGGGATTGTATCCCTAACCGCTTCAGCTCATATAGGATACTTACCGCCCCTTTCTGGGAATAAGGCTTTTGTGAAAGTCTTTTCCGTACTTCAATAATGGAGTGTTCAACATCCGCCGGTAATTCCCCGGACTGTTTATGGGGAGCCCTTGAATGCTCCCTGTACCATTCCGGATCGGAGGTGTTTTGATATCTTGAAACCCATTTGTAAACCCATTGACGGCTTTTTGAAAGCTGCGTGGCTATCGAACTTGCTGACTCATCCTGCAGGTGTAATTGTACTGCCTCTTGTCTTAATTTTTCTTCGCTGTTCATATTTTTTTGACAGCAAAGTTGGCAATATTTCAAAGAACTCTTTTTCTATTGTAAACGATCTGATGACACAGATTGACAATTAAAATGTCAACGATGTGCTGAAACAAAAGTGTCAACGATCTGGTGAAATTTATCACTTAATTCTTAATTCTTAATTCTTAATTCTTAATTCTTAATTTTTAATTTTTAATTCTTCACCACAATCCTTCCTCGTTTTATTACCGTCTCCACGATATTCATCCCCACATGATAAGGCAGGAATTTATAGGAAGGGAATTGGAGCAATATAAGGTCTGCCTGCTTACCGACATCGATGCTGCCGATGTAGTCAGCCCGGTTGATGGCTGCCGCACTGTTGATGGTGAAAGCGGAGACTGCTTCTTCGGGCGATAACCGCATGTAAATACAAGCAATGGCGAAGAGCAACGGTACCGATGCGGAGAATGAGCTTCCGGGATTGAGATCGGTAGCGAGCGCTACCATACAATCGGTATCGATCATCTCCCTGCCCCGGGCATATTTCTCCCGCAATGAAAAGGCAGTAAGGGGTAATAGTGTGGCTACCACATCTGCTTGGGCCATGGCCCGGATTCCTTCGTCTGATGCCTGCAACAGGTGGTCCGCAGAGAGACAACGAAGCTCTGCCGCCAATTCGGCTCCTCCCATTGGCACTATTTCATCAGCATGCATCTTCAACAGGAATCCATGCTCGCGCGCGGCTGCCAGGTAGCGGCGCGATTGTTCCACGGAGAAAACACCTTTCTCGCAGAAGATATCGACCGCTTCGGCCAACTTTTCTCCCGCCACCAGAGGAAACATCTCACGGATATTGAAATCGACAAATTCGTCTTCTTTCCCCTTCCACTCCTCCGGTATGGCATGAGCTCCCATAAAGGTTGGTATGATATCCATCGGATGGGTTTCATTCAGGCGGCGCATCACGCGGAGCTGTTTTAGTTCGGTATCCCTGTCGAGCCCGTATCCGCTCTTCCCTTCCACAGTGGTAATACCCAGCCGCATCATCGCGTCGAGGCGCTGCCTGCCGGATTCCATCAACTCCTCTTCCGTCGCTTCACGTGTAGCTCGGGTCGTATTTACAATACCTCCTCCGCGGTTCATAATATCCATGTAGCTATCGCCCCGCATCCGCCAGGAGAACTCCTCCTCACGGTATCCGCCGAACACGAAATGGGTATGCGGATCGACAAATCCGGGAAGCAATGCCTTGCCGCCAGCATCGATCAGGGTGTAATCCCGTTCGCTTACAGGGATCTCTTCCCCGGGATGAAGCACATGAGATATGATGCCGCCGGTCACGATCACCGTTCCGCCTTCAATCACGTGCAAATCAGACATCTCCCTGCCCCGTTTTCCTTCAAAACCGCTGCAAGTGACCACCTGGTCGGCATTTTTTATGATTAGGTTATTCATCTCTCCCTTTTACATTTATCACCATCAAACCTCCGGTGAATGGAGCAAAACTTGGCATTCATCTGTCTGTTATTTTTCACTATTGCTTTTCATGGACTCCTATCATTCCATTAAACGGGTTTCAAGTACCTGATTGACGGAGAAATTCTCGAGACCGAGATAGTATGCGGCCGTATCGACCAATGCTTCCATCGGAACAAGTCCGATCACTTCGGCGCCCACCACAGTCACTCCGTAACGTTGCGCTTCGATGCGCACCAGCTCATGGGCCCGGTAGATGGCTGTTTTGGTGTAGTCGGTCAGGTTCATCGATACCTGCGTGATGCCGCGATCTTCCAACGCCACCCCCATCGCTTTGCAGAACCGCAATCCTCCGCCTACATGGCGTACTTTTTTGCTGATGGCGGTCGCGATCTCCACATTATTTGTTCCCAGATTCACGTTATAAGCCACCAACGGCATACGTGCCCCAATGGCAACCGCTCCTGCCGTGGGATGTGGTTCGGAAGGGCCGAAATCGGGTGTCCATTCCGGCAGTTTCATCTTATCGGACAATCCTTCAAATTCGCCTTTGCGTACAGTCGAAAGATTTTCACGATGCGTTGCCGAAGCCGATTTCTCGTAAAGATAGACCGGCAGGCCGAACCGCTCTCCCACCGTTTGTGCAACCTCTTTCGATAGGGCGATCGCCTCCTCCATGGTCACATTTTTAATCGGGATAAACGGCACCACATCCACCGCCCCCATGCGGGGGTGCTGGCCACGGTGTCGTGTAAGGTCGATCAACCCCACTGCTCTTCCTATCGCTTCAATCACCGCGTTTTTCAATGCTTCCGGTTCACCTGCCAGGGTAATCACCGACCGGTTATGATCCGCATCCCCACTGTAATCCAACAGTTTCACACCCTCTTTGCCGCGGAATGCATCCGCAATCTTCTCGATCTTTTGTTTGTCTCGCCCTTCACTGAAATTGGGCACACACTCCATGATTTTGTTCATATACATATCATTTTTGAAGGTCATTTACCGAAACTCTTTGGTTGATAAATTATATATTCTTGTTCCGGTATGGTCTTTATCATCTGAAAAACAGATTTCAATTTCGTCATGACTGATATACTTTGCCCCACATAACCACCCTATTGAAGTCATCGATAAAAAATAATTGTTTATCGGAAAAGGAGAAAATTCCTCTAAATTATATCTTTTAACCATATTTCCGGATTCATCATAAATAACCATAACATCAACCCCATATCCGAGTGAACTCCAATTATCAAAAGTAACAATTGATTTTCCATCATTCGCAACAATTACAAAATTCGGGGCAACCCTATTTATCAATTTTTTATCCCATATCTTTATTGTATCGGAATTATAGATTTCATATAATATGGCATGGCAATGTACGATAGTGGTGTCTTCCGCTGAAAACTTACTCTTCTTTTTCGGTTTAGCCGAACGCCATTTAGAATAATTCTCAGGAATTTGGGTAGGGTATACTTTCAATAAAAACCGGCCGTTTTCAGACTTGTAGCTTTTGATGGAAGGCGGCCCCCATACATCCGGGTGAATTGTCCCGGCAAAAAAAACCACAATAAACAGTAAAACAAATCTTTCTTTCATGCTTCCTAAAGATTTTTTCGATATACTTTCACCATTCTCTCCTTTTTTTCCGGTCGTCCCACGTTTGGAATCATCCAGCATCTAAAGGCCATCTAACGCATCGAATACCTTTTGATCCACAAGATTGGGTTCGGTGATATGGTAATCGCCTTCATGTGACCGGTTGAACGCACTCACGGTACTGATGGCGTTAGGATTACGCGCCCATGAACGGCGCGCCACACCTCCCATCACATCCCATAACATGGCTGAACGCAGTATCTCATCCACCCGCCGGCTACCATCGCACACCATAGCGAAGCCCCCGTTGATGGCTTTCCCGACACCCACGCCACCACCGTTATGCAACGCCACCAGGCTCATGCCGCGGGCCGCATTGCCGGCAAAGCACTGCACCGCCATGTCGGCCATCACGTTGCTGCCATCCTTGATATTGGCAGTCTCCCTGAATGGAGAATCCGTACCGCTCACATCGTGATGATCGCGTCCCAGCATCACGGGCCCGATCTCACCGTTACGCACCATTTCATTCAATTTCAGTGCGATCTTCAGCCGTCCTTCCGCATCCTGATAAAGAATACGGGCTTGGGTACCGACTACCAACCGGTTTTTCTCCGCATCACGGATCCATATCCAGTTATCACGATCCTGTCCCCGTCGGTTGGGGTCGATGCATTCCATCGCTGCCCGGTCGGTTCTGGCCAGGTCTTCCTGCTTTCCGCTCAGGCATACCCAACGGAAAGGGCCATAACCATAGTCGAACAGTTCAGGCCCCATGATATCCTCCACATACGAAGGCCAGATAAATCCCTCTTTCTCGTCCCTGCCGTTCTTCGATATCTCCTTCACTCCAGCATCATACACCGCTTTCATAAAAGAATTGCCATAGTCGAAGAAGTAAGTGCCTTTGTCCACCAATTTGCGGATCACATCGAAATGGCGTCGGAGCGATGCATCGACCAGTTCCCTGAATGTCAACCGATCTTTATGTAATAGGCGGGTACGCTCTTCAAAGGTGATGCCGACGGGGCAATAACCACCCGTATAGGGTTCATGACACGAAGTCTGGTCGCTCAGCAGTTCTATATGGATATTGTGTTGTTCCGCGTATTCCAGCAGATCGACAATATTTCCGTGGTAAGCGATGGAGAGTGGCTCTTTGCGTTTAATCGCGTCGTCCGCCCAATGGAATGCCTCGGGCAAATCGCCGGTGATGCGTCGCACCCATCCTTGTGAATGACGTGTTTCAATACGTGAAACATCCACCTCGGCAATAATCGAAACCGCGCCCGCAATATCCGCCGCTTTGGGTTGAGCGCCACTCATCCCGCCCAGACCGGAGGAGACAAACAATCGTCCCCTCAGATCACCGTCTTGCGGAATACCCAACTTCAACCGGCCCGCGTTCAACAGCGTATTGAATGTCCCATGGACGATGCCTTGCGGCCCGATATACATCCATCCGCCGGCAGTCATCTGCCCATAGTTGGCCACACCCATCTGCGCGGCTACCTCCCAATCGGCCAGGTTATCGAACATGCCCACCATCATCGAGTGGGTGATGATCACCCTGGGAGCATCCGGCCTCGACCTGAACAGTCCCAGCGGATGCCCGCTCTCGATCACCAATGTCTGTTCCTGGGTCAACTCCTCCAGATACATTTTGATCAGCCGGTATTGCATCCAGTTTTGGCATACCTGTCCGGTTTCACCATAGGTGACCAATTCATAGGGATAGAGCGCGATATCGAAACAAAGGTTATTATCGATCATCACCTGGAAGGCTTTTCCTTCCACGCATTTTCCTTTATACTGATCGATGGGTTTGGCTTTCAGGTCCCCTGCGGGGCGATAGCGATAGCCGTAAATCCTCCCTCGGGTCTTCAGCTCTTCCAGAAATTCGGGTGCTAACTCCGCGTGCAATTCGGAGGGAATATAACGCAGCGCATTTTCCAATGCTGTTTTTGTCTGGCGGCTTGTCAGGCTGAACCCACGGTCAGGGGCACGACGGATTCCTTCGTAAAATACGGGATATGAAGGCAATTGATTAGGTAAGGTTATTCGCATTGCTGTAAATTTTGATGCCGGAAGTAGCTCAACCTACTTCTTCACAAAAGTAGCAATTGGCTGCATTTTAAACAAACATTGATCTCACCTAAATGTCAAAAAAAACGTTAAAGAGCTTGTGGGCGGAAATGCCTTCTGATCGATGCCCCGCACCGGTATAAGAACAGCCTGGCCATCCCGCAGATCCCGCTTCCTCAGGAAAAAATAGAAGCCACGGAAGAGATCCGGGGCGTCAGTCAGCAGGGATACCGGCAACTCAATCCTTCAGGACCTTCCATACTTCCACCGGATAGTCTGACTCAATGATGTCGGGACTTAACCTGATTGCTTGTCTGTAGGCAGATTCTCTTTCCTCGGCTGTTTTTAGCCGATCGAGTGATGGAGCGTATGACACCATGCATCTGACACCTTTGGCCCGCAACTGTTCGACAATATGTCTGTTGGAGTCGTTGATCGTCTGTCCCACATAAGCAATCATGCACTCCCAGGGGACACCGGAAATAGCCATATCTGCCAATTCTTCATCCGTCCTTGCAAACACTGACAACATGATTCCCGGTAATCTGTCGGAATAATATCTTGCCTGTGCTCCGGTGTGTACTGTAAGCATTACATGCTTTTCCGCCTTGTGCTTCTTGATTAACTCCACAATCATATGAAGCGGTACATCTTTCTTATCAAGATTGACAACGGTCTTGCCTTTACTCCATTTGATCACCTCTTCGAGGGTGGGTATTTTGGCGGAAGTGACATTTCCTTCATGATCTTTCAACCTTACCGATTGTAACTCGGAAAAGGTGTAATCGGAGAGATTGCCGGTTGCATCAGTAGTCCTGTCCAGTGTGGCGTCATGCATAAGTACAATAACACTATCTTTGGTCAGGCGGGGGTCGACCTCGAAGAAAGCAGGCATTTGGTTCAACACATGCTGGAATCCTTCAATGCTATTTTCCGGATATCCGGCCTCACGCCCGCCTCTGTGCCCACTTAAGAGTATTGAACTGTCTCCTTTGTAAGCAAAATATTGACGCGTATCCCCAAGCTTTTTAAATTTAATATAATTCTCCTCACCCTCCTTGGTCTTACAACCGTGCAAGAAAGGCGCTGAAACCAATAAAAGAGAAATTACAAAAAACAGGTTGATGTTGATTTTTATAGCAGCCATTTTATAGATTATCTTAATAAAGTATTCATTTCCCAAAAGGACAACATAAAGGTAGAAAAAATAATAATACGCACAGCGGAATAGAGTATGTTTTTTGCCGTATTGTGGGAAACACAATCGCCGGGCTCCCGTTAATTTTGTATCTTTGAAATGTTTTATATATGTCAATAGAATGTTTACCAAACAATCCGATAACACCGGGATAAAAGTCTTTGAAATATGAATTATAAATTGGAAATCTGCGCCAACTCTGTCGCCAGTTGTTTGGAAGCACAAAGGGGGGGCGCTTATCGTGTGGAACTTTGCGCAGCCATCCCCGAGGGGGGAACGACCCCTTCCTATGGCGACATGGCCATGGCCAGAGAGTTATTGGATATCAAACTCAACGTGATCATCCGTCCTCGAAGCGGCGACTTTCTTTATTCGTCCTTGGAACATAAAATCATGTTGAAAGATATCGAGATAGCCCGCCAATTAGGGGTGGACGGTGTAGTGGTCGGCTGTCTGACGGCAGAGGGGGACGTAGACATGGGGCGTAACCGGGAGTTGATCGAAGCTGCCGATGGCATGAGTGTCACCTTTCACCGCGCATTCGACATGTGCCGCGATCCATTCGACAGTCTGGAGAAAATTATCTCGTTAGGATGTCACAGGATACTCACTTCGGGACAACGGCCACGGGCGGAGCAAGGTATCCCGCTGCTGAAAGAGTTGGTACAACATGCGGGAGATCGTATCATCATTATGCCCGGCAGTGGCATCAATATGGATAATATAGCCGCTATTGCAAGGGAGACCGGCGCTAAAGAATTTCATCTTTCGGCAAGAAAGCCGGTGGAAAGTGGCATGATCTACCGCAATCCCAATATTAAAATGGGGGGTACCATGGTGATGATCGAGGAATACGAACAACAGGTCACCCATTCCGAATTGGTCCGCAAAACAGTGGCTGCATTGGAAAAGCTGAAACAATAATGCCGGTCTTACCACAGTAAACTCGGGGAACGGCTAATGTAACCGTTTTCTGTAAAATATTGAGGTCTAACAGATAAAAAACACATACATATAGTTCATAGTGTTAGATGTTATTATTATATTTGTACCATGATACATTTTTCAGGTCGAATATTATTTTTCACAGATCATGGATCACATCGAAAATAATTAAGAAGCTGTTTTGAATTTTTTCATCCATTGTTTTTTAGCCATTTTTTGATGGATTTGGATTTTCATTGATTGAAATGTGGCGGGCCACTTAAAAGAAATGAAAGTTCAAAGGCGCGAAAAAGGGCAAAAAACAATAGGAAAGAGTGGAAAAACAAGCGTGAAATAATTACTCGTAAAATTCAAAACAGTTTTTAAGTCTTAATCATATGAAGAATATACATTTTGTTTTTATAATCTTGGTTGCAGTGATAATATCTTCCTGTAGCGAGGAGCATTCGAATCCCGCTTATGAGCCTGGAATATACAAACCTTATAAACAGGTCATTTCAGACATTTATGCTTTTACAGATAACAAGGAAATTGACGGAAGTTCAATAAAAATAACCGGCCCTGCCGGTAAGATGGGCAATATTTATATTGTAGACATGGAACCCAGGGTAGATGTGCTGAGAGAACCCACCATACGATTTACCACCATTCTTCTGGGAAAAGGAAATACGGCCAGAGTTGTTTGCCCAACTTGCCTGGACACCTCCATGCAAATAAATGTGAAAAACGACAGCCTCTTTTTAATACCGAAAAATCTGAGCGAGGTGGTGAAATTTGCCCCCTATACCGAAATGGGACTTGCTGTTGTAAGCGGAAAAGAAGCGGATCTTCATGCCACTTTGCAAGGTAAACTCATCGAAGGAGGATTTTTCCTATCCACCTATAATATTTTCATCAAATCTTCAACTATTACAAGGGGCAGCACAGACGCCAATTACCTCGATCTCGATTATCTTAAAGGCGAACTGAAAGCAAATGACACTTTGGTATATGTGAAAAAAGAGACTTATTTCAAAAAACCATAGGCAATATTCTCATTTCAAAATTATTTCTGAAGCGAATAAAGCAATTTTATCTCTTCTGCCCAAAGCGATTCATCGGGGGTTTCAAGGATCAACGGCAGGTCGTCGAGCCTGGGGTCGTTCACGATAAATGAGAACAGATCCATGGTCATCAAGCCTTTTCCGAGGCTGTCGTGCCGATCCACGCGCGAAGCCAGTTCTTTCTTCGAGTCGTTGATATGCATCCCTTTTAAATAATGCCAACCCACTATCTGGTCGAACAGATGGATTGTCATGTCATAACCGTCCCTGGTTCTGATCTCGTAACCGGCGGCCAGTGTATGCGCGGTATCAAGGCAAACCCCTACCCTAGTTTTGTCTTCCACCTTATCAATAATATGGGCAATCTGGTCAAATGTGTATCCCAGGTTGGTTCCCTGCCCGGCGGTATTCTCGATGACCGCTGTCACTCCATGAGTCTTTTCAAGCGCTATATTGATCGACTCGGCAATCCTGTCGAGGCAGGCGTCGATCGGCATCTTGTTCAGGTGGCTTCCCGGATGAAAGTTAAGCCGGTTGATTCCCAACTGTTCACATCGCCTCATCTCATCATTAAAAGCGGCTCTCGATTTGTTGAGTCCCTCCTCTTCGGGATGTCCCAGGTTGATCAGGTAACTGCTGTGAGGCAGTATATGATTGGGGGAGTAACCGCATTCTTCACAACGTGATTTGAAAAGGTCGATATTCTGTTGGGTATAGGGTGAGGCAAACCACTGTCGTTGATTCTTGGTAAAGAAGGCAAACGCTTTTGCCCCGATGGCATACGCGTTAAGGGGGGCGTTTTCCACACCGCCCGACGCGCTGATATGAGCTCCGATAAATTTCATGATTATTTATATTTTAATGGACAAAGATACGACGATAAAGGTTCAAAGCAAAAGAGCAACCGTCAGAAAAAGAGGGTACGCAATGAAAATATCTTTTTACCGTTTAAGGCCGAATTAAAATCTTCGATCAGTTCAGGATGATTGTTTTTCAGATGCGACCTGACAATCGACAGTGATTCCGAATATTTATTATATACTGTTTTTTTGCTCACGGACAACACTTTCGCGGTTTCTTCCACCGACCAGTCATTAATCCGCAACCAGAATGTTTTCCGCACCACATAGGGCTGTTTATCCAATGCTTCACGGATTACCAGTAATAACTCTTTTTCATCCAGTGCAGCAGTAATATCCTGATAGTTGAACGCCATGGTTTCTTCCAATTGATCTATGGAGACCATATCCTTCAATGTTTCCCTATATACATCCAACACTCTGAAACGAAGGTATCTCAACATATAGGATTGTACTGAACCCTGCTCGTTGCATTTCAGGAAAGAGGGATCTTCCCACACCTTCATCCAGAACTCCTGAATAAGATCGTCTGTCCGCTCCTGATCGTTCAATGCCTGGTAAACAAACTTATAGACTAGTTTGATATAACGGTCATAAAGCAAAGCAAAAGCTTTCCGATCTTTTTCCGAAATTAACCCAAGCAAAAAATAATCCGACTTTTTAATCATACGGTCTCCTTAACTGCATCTGATTTCACTACAAAGAAACATTATTTCATCCATAAAAAGGCCCATAAGCCAAATTAAGTTTTTACTGCGAAAAAATTACAAAAATGTTACTTTTTTTTATTCATCGAAAAATGGTCGCTTCACAAACGTCACAATAATAAACATTCTAAGATAGACCAAAAAGCGCATTAAGCTTTATTAACCAAAAAGTCAGGGAAAAACAATCCCTTCATTCCGTAATATATATAAGAAAGAACCGAAAATGAATATGGATAAAGATAATTTGCCTGAAAAAAATAATGAAGAAAAATTTTTATTAAAATATTTTCTTCGGCGCATTCATAACAACGAAACCACTCAAAAGGAGAAAAATGTCATAGAATTATTAAAGCAGTCTTATGAGCCGGCTCGGGGAACGAGAAGGCTAACCGACAAGGAGTTAAAGCAAGCTATCACAAGGAACCGGAGAGAAATCATGAAAAGGATCGGGTCCCCCCGATATTCCAAAGGAAAGACTATACGGCGGATTCCTCTATTTATAGGAAGCAGCGCCGCCGCAATAGCCTTGCTTCTTATCTTATTGACATTCCCGTTCACCAAAGATACCTCTCTTACAGGCACAACAGCAATATCGTCGGAATTTCCCGCGATTGAGAAACAATTCACAACCGGCAACGATATGAAAAAGATCGTACTGGCCGACGGCTCTACCATTTTCCTCAATCAGGGGACGACTATCAGCCTGCGACAGGGAAAATTCAACGCTCATACCCGTGAAATATGGCTGGATGAGGGAGAAGCATTCTTCGATGTAAAAAAAGAGGCAAGCCGGCCGTTTATCGTTCATACTCCCAATGGGATCCGTACACAGGTATTAGGCACTTCTTTCAATATAAGGGCGTATGCCCAACTCGAAGAACAGGTGATCTCGGTCAATACGGGCCGTGTACAGGTATACGATGAAAAAGAGAATAAAATCATCCTGGATCCGGATTATAAAGTCTCTGTCAAAAACGGGAATAACGAGTTTGTAGGTGGTAAAACAGATGCCGGAAACATGGCCGCATGGCGGTCGGGAACCATCATGCTGGAACAGGCGACCATCAGGGAAGTGGCTTTCAGGCTGAAACAGACATTTAATATTACCCTGATCTACGATCATGCTGTGAATGACAACCAAAGGATAGTGACATCATTCACTTTAAACACGCCACAGGAAGAAATACTTACCACAATATGTAAATTATATAATGTGCATTATAAGAGAAATAATAACAGAGTTGAATTGATTAAATAAGAAAAAATTATGGGAATTAAAATGGATGGAATGCGCAGGATCACTCTCTCAGTCGCCCTATTATGCTGGGTGGGCCTTGGGAGTTTGTCCGCTACCGTGCAGAATGCAAGTAGTTTTCCTGCCGAGTCGATGATACACAGGTTGGAGCGACTCAATGAAATTGGAAAGACTACAGGGCAATCCGTGTCATACAACGCTACCGAGATTCAGAATGAAGAAGCTCCCGCATTTGATGCTGAAACCAACAATATGGAAGAGTGGTTGTACAAATCACTGAGCGAATCGGAATTCACATATGAGAAGAGGAATAATAACCATTACCTCGTTGTTCGAAACAAGCAGGCGGAGCCTGAACCGGAACAAACACAGCCGGTGTCGGTTCTCTCCGGACGTGTGACGGACATGCAAAACGAGCCTCTTATCGGCGTAAATATTGTGGAAAAAGGGACTTCCAACGGGACCGTGACCGATATAGAGGGGCGGTACTCTTTATCGGTTCCTGCCGATGCGGTGATCTTGTTTTCTTATATTGGATACACTGCCCGAGAAATACCTCGTGACGGGCGGAGCACGATAGACGTCGTATTGAATGAAGATTCCGAATTGCTCGATGAAGTGGTTGTGGTTGGCTATGGTACACAACGCAAAGTTAATTTGACGGGGTCTGTAGGTGTGATCTCATCTGAAGACCTGATAAAGAGACCGATAGCCAATGTGTCTACCGGTTTACAGGGACTTGTTCCGGGGATGACTGTTACAGCCAATGCAAACGGAGGATTACCGGGGCAATCCAATGCTACTATACAAATCCGGGGTGTTGGCTCAAGAGGCAACAATAATCCCCTTGTATTGATCGATGGCGCGGAAGGAGATATGAACATCATCAATCCGAATGATATCGAAAGCATCTCAGTATTAAAGGATGCTGCTTCTGCAGCCATCTATGGGAACAGGGCCGCCAACGGAGTTATCCTGATTACCACAAAAAACATATCGGGGAACGAACGCGCGCCACGTATCAGCATTGACACATATTATGCCGTGCAAACACCCACCAAGCTCCCCAAAATGGCTGACAGCCCTACATTCATGGCATGGGAAAATGAGGCTCAGGCAAATGTGGGAGGCATTCAGAATTATACACCGGAGGATATTCAGAAAGCCATTGACGGAACAGATCCCAACTATTATGCTAACACCAATTGGATTGACGCAACATTCTTATCGTCAGCTCCGCAATACAACCTGAATGCCAGTGTCGACGGCAAAGCACGAAATATGGGGTACCTGCTTTCTTACGGCTATCTGAATCAGGATGGTTTGACCGTGGGCAAATCTACACATACAAACCGGCACAATATCAGGTTAAAACTCAATACAAGAGTAGCCAACCGTTTCGACATTACAGCGAATATGGGCTATATTGACCGCCAATTCTCTGCACCTAATGCGTCTTTCGACCTTACCGGAGGTGCGTTGTATAACGCTATGCGGACAAGACCCACCGTACCAGTACGTTTTACTGATGGTCGATGGGGTTACGGGGGCGGACAAACCAATCAGGTGGCTTATCTTACCGACGGAGGTGGACAGCAGTTTTCCTCACAGGAATTTACGGGCAATTTCTCTGTAAAGATGGATATTCTCGAAGGATGGACGGCTTCTGCCAATTATATTACACGCCAGTCAAACAGTTTCAGGAACCTGTTAAGTAAGACTATCCATTTCTATTATCCGGAAACGAACGATATATGGTACACAACGAACACCCCTAACTCAATAGAAAACAAAGATTATCGGACCCTTAGTCAAACCCTGTTCGCGCAAACCGATTATAAATTAAATATCGGCGATCACTCTCTCAACGCGATGCTTGGGTTTCAACAGGAATGGCAGAGAGCCGACCAGTTCAATGCTCTCAGAAGAAACCTGATCACGGAAAAAGACCCAATCCTTGACTTTGGTTCACCTGATTCTCAAGCTAACAGCGCAACCG
Source organism: Proteiniphilum sp. X52 (assembly GCF_003712195.1). Lineage (GTDB taxonomy): Bacteria > Bacteroidota > Bacteroidia > Bacteroidales > Dysgonomonadaceae > Proteiniphilum. The sequence continues at coordinate 65,000 of NZ_RDSD01000007.1, forward strand.
CGAACCATTGGGCAATGCGTTCCGGATTTGGACGGATCAATTACAATTTCAAGGAACGTTATTTATTGGAAGCCAACCTGCGGTATGATCTTACCTCCCGCTTCATCAAAAGGAACAGGGCGGAATGGTTTCCTTCATTCTCGGGGGCGTGGCGTATTTCCGAAGAAGAGTTTATGAGCTCTACAAAGGATTATCTAGATCAATTGAAAGTCCGTGCCTCATGGGGTATATTGGGGAACCAATTCTCGACCGGATCCGACAATTACCCATACATGTCCCGTATCGCCAGTGTCACTGTTCCCACCATAGGAGGTGTGGCCAACGACGGGTACGCCGAAACCTATATCGGCAATCCCAATCTGTTATGGGAAATGCTGCATACAACCAATATCGGGATTGACGCCAACTTCTTGAACAACCGTTTATCTTTTACCGGAGATTACTATATACGTAAAACCCGGCGAATGATATACCAGAGAGAGTTGCCCGCCGTAGGTGGATTTCCTTCGGTCATGGATGAAAACGGAGGAGAAATGCAAAACAAAGGCTGGGAACTTGAGATTGGCTGGCAAGACCGTATAGGAACCGATTTCACCTACGGAGCCACATTTATGCTGGCAGATGTGAAAAATAAAATCACCGAATGGGAAGGTGCCATTATCGGATCTGATAATATCACTATGGTCGGTTATCCCGATAAGGCTCTTTACGGATTGGTTGCCGACGGAATTGCCGTGCCCACCGATTTTGAAAAATACAATCCTGTCTCAGGGAAATATGAAAATCCGAAATTCCCCATCATGTCGGGAGACGCCGGATTGGTACAACCAGGTGATATAAAGTATAAGGACCTGGATGGTGACGGTGTCATTGATCTTGATAATGACCGGAAAGTGGTAGGTAGTTCCATTCCCCGCTGTACTTACTCTTTTAAAGGGAACATGGGGTACAAGGGATTCGATCTCAGCTTCCTGTTTCAGGGAGTAGGAAAAGTAGACGGATATATTTACGGGCCTGCCCGCCATGCGTTCACCGATCAGTCAACCTATCCACAATGGTTCCATGCCGATCGGTATCAGTCATCCAATCCCAATCCCAATGCAGCTTATCCGCGTTTCACATACAATCAGAACTACAACCAGCGCTTTTCTACTTTCTGGATGGAAAATGCCGCCTATCTCCGGTTAAAGAATTTACAATTAGGATATACGCTTCCTACCAAACTAACTCAGAAAATCAATGTCGATCGGTGCCGGATATATACATCTGCAGACAATTTACTCACGCTTACAAATTATTTTTCTTCGGCCGATCCCGAAAGACCAGTGCAGGGCGGAGGAAACTATCCGCAAATCAAGACATTTGTGTTCGGTGTGAATATAACACTTCACTAAACCAAATAAACCTCAATATGGAATAAGCATAAATCAATTTGATGATGTTACAATGTGACAATTCGGTAATTATCAATAGACAAATAAATCGTTAAATTAATTATTCGTTCGGGTTCTATACACCATAATGAAAAAATAATGAAAAAATAAAATGAATATCGTATGAAAAAGAATACATTATTAATACTGGTTCTATTCCCGTTTCTTTTTTCCTGTAACGACAGTTTTCTGGAAAGAGCTCCTTTGGATGAACTCTCTGACGAAAACTTCTGGGAATCGGAACTACAGGTAAAGAATGCCGCTAATGCCTGTTATTGGGCTTTGTCAGGAAAGGACTTGCCCATCAACATGTCGGAAGGGCTGAGTGACAATGCTCCCTGGTATACGATGAGTGGGTGGCGACAAGTTGGTAGTGGATTGTACGGATCCGATTTCAGTACGTTGAATACCCGTTTCCGGGATTCTTACAAGCAGCTAAGAAGATGTAACCACTTCCTTAAAAATTACACGAGAGCTACCACGGTAGATCCCGCAATATTAGAGAGTTATGCCGGGGAAGTCCGTTTTCTAAGGGCTTTCATCTATTTCTATCTTACCAGTTTCTGGGGAGATGTTCCTTTTGTGACAGAACCTGTAAATGCTGGAGATGACGCCATGATGGCTCCTCGGACATCGAGGGAAACCATCGTCGACTTTATGTTGGATGAGTTAAAAGAAGCAGCCGAAAGTTTACCCCCACATATCAACCCTGCAACTACCGACTTCGGGCGTATCTCTGGTGCCGCAGCAAAGGCATTTGAGTCGCGTGTGGCATTACAAAACAAACGCTGGGAAAGAGCAAGGGATGCCGCCAAAGAATTGATGCCCGGCGGGCGATTCGCCTATCATCAACTTTATTCCACAGGTCGTCCGAACCAGGACTATTTTGATCTGTTTACGTTTATAGGAAGGGCCTCCAGAAATGCGAACAACAAAGAAGCCATTTTGTCGTATGTATATAATTTTGAACTCTCCAACCCAACCCGGCATAATTTAAGTAGGGAACTACAGGTACCCGATCAGATCATTCGTTTCAATCCGACAAAATCTCTTGTCGACAGCTACTTGTGTATTGACGGATTACCGATCGACAAATCGCCATTATATAAAGGAAACGGCACCTATACACCGGCCTACAGCGCTTACGACAGTGTATTTGTAAACCGTGATCCAAGACTCAAACAATCCATCGTATATCCCGGCTACGACAAATGGTACGGAAAAGTGGACGGTAGAGGCACAACCAATCCTGACGAAAACGCTTCCAGAACGAACATTTTCAGATCTCCCAAATTCAATAACGACGGTAGAGGTGCCGTAACTAACACAGGATATTACTGCCTGAAATATTGTGAGCCTTCAAGAGTTTCGATTTACAATCAGGATGATAATGATATTATTCTCATTCGTTACGGAGAAGTACTTCTGAATTATGCGGAGGCTATGTATAATCTGGGGAGCCTTAATCAAAGCGTAATAGACGAAACCATCAATCTCCTTAGAGACAGAGTGGGTATGAAAAAAATGGTACTGAGCGAACTGGATGCCAATGGCTTGGATCTGAAAACGGAATTACAACGTGAACGCCGTGTGGAACTTTTCATGGAAGGGCATCGCTGGTTCGATCTGGTAAGATGGGAACAAGGATATGAATTGGGAGTGGACAAATCTCAAACTCCAGAGCGGCAGGAAATGGGAATTTTGAAAGGTATCCGCAAGGATTATGCCTATGATCAGTCAGTATTTACATCCAGCAAGAAATTCGACAAGAATGGATTTCTTATTTTTGATGATTCCCGTGTTTTTGAAAATCCTAAAAATTACCTATTCTCCCTTCCCTACAGACAAATGGAACTGAATCCGAATCTGCGGCCAAATAACCCTGGATGGGAGGACTAATCAAACAAAAATAGCACTCGATAATGAATAAATTAAAATATATAGTGTGTTCCTTATTGTTATTACTAGCATCTGGGACATTGACATCGCAAACCACTATCCGGGTATTGAACATCAATACCCGCATGTCCGGACAAATGGTCGGATACAATGCTGCCCCCTTTGCAGATTATATTGAACAGTATAACCCTGATTTCGTGATGTTACAGGAAATAGATTACAAAACAGCACGAAACGGATTCCGTGATTTTACGACGGAACTGGCAGCGGAAACTGGATATTTTTCAGCTTTTGGACGCGCAATCGCATATTCCCAGGGAGAATATGGAGTAGCCATCCTCTCCAAATACCCTATTGAAAAAATATCCAATACACAACTGACCGGCAACGCCAGCGAAATGAAAGAAATGCGCACTGTCTTGTTTATTGATGTAATCCTACCCGATACAGGTGAGAAAATACGTATGGCAGTAACCCACCTGGATCACTCGACCGACGGTGTAAGACAATCTATGGTGCAGCAATTGAATGGGGCTATCGGAAGTTCTTTTCCCACTTTACTGGCAGGTGATTTCAACGCATTTCCCAGTGAGACGGCAATAAGTACCGGGATGGCATCATGGAAAAGGGTATGTAATAATTTCGCTACATTTCCGGCTTCCAATCCGTCCCGTAAGATAGATTACATCTTCGCCCAACCAACCGATAAATGGAATGTAAAATCATACCAGGTATTATCCAATAGCGCGGCAATAACAGACCATTGTGCCCTGTTAGCAGAGGTTGAACTTCAATAAGGAAATGTTATGAAGAAACAAATCAATTTATACCTGATTGCATCATTCTTCTGTTTTCTAATATCCGGTTGCTCAGGAAACGATAATGAAGAGCCGGAGCCCGGGACAGAATGGGATAAAACGCGAACGGCAAGAGTGTCGTTTGTTTCCGATTTAACGGGAAATAATCCTTTTACTGCCCACAATTACAATGCAGTGAGTTCGGCAATAAAAGGAAACGACAGCCATGTTGTTATACTGGACAGGGCCAATGTAACTTATGGAACGCCACGGATTAACCCGGGAGCCAATATTGCCGTTTTAGCTGAACGATTTCCTATTTTCGTTCCTGTTTCAACAACAGAAACGGAATACAGAGGGAGCGTTCTATTATATGAGAAACCTGTCCCAGAAATGGAACAAACAATTGTCGCAGATGCATGCAGAATGATACCGATTACTGTTGAAATTAAGCAAGGTCTTACAGTTCGTACGGCGCTCCTCTCTTTTGACTCCGAAAATCAGATATCAGTTTCTGCGAACCTTTTCAGATCGGCCCAAACATCTTCGACCTTGGTGACCGGTACGATCAGGAGAAACCTCGTGCCTACTCTGGAATCCCTAATTTCCACACTGACCGACGGCACATATACACTGGAAATAATAGAGAATTCCGCCAAGAATAGTGAATATGCTATTTATCTGTTCGGCTCCATGAAATGGAAGTTCCGGGATTTCACCGAGGGGTCGGTCAGCGGAAATATAAAACACTTTCTGTTACAGGTGGAGTTCCTATAATGTAAAAACCATCAATAGGATAATACAAATCGGATCATGGTTATCCAAGCCTTACAATAGTAGAATATAAACAATTTAAAAACAAACATATATGAAAAGGTGTAAACAGATAATTTATACGCTATTGGCATTGAGTCTGGCTATATTTGCCACCTGTAGCGATGGGGAGGTCGCTGTGGATTATACCGACGATAATGCTTACCCGCCGCCGGCAGTAAATATTACCTCTCCCACATCATTGGAAGAAGCCTTATTCCAACAAACCCAGCGGGTGACAGGGAGTATTGAATCCCGCAATGGATTACGCGACATCTATATTACATTGCTCAAAGGCAATGCTGATGTGGGATATGAAGAAATAAGCAGAAATAACAGGGTCTTTCAAATACTCGATAGTTTTCCCCATGAATTGGATTTCTCTCTGAATATATCTCTCTCCGATGCGTCGACAACAGCGATAGGCGTATTTGCTACCGATATTTATACAAAAACCACCATTACTCCTATCGTGATAGAAAAACTCAAAGGAATACCGCCAAGGGTTACTCTCAACCCATCGGAAATCGACCAGATTGAACTTAATGAGTCCCTAACTATCGAAGGAACCGCTTCATCCGCCGAAGATCTGGCATCCATTACCTATGCATTGGTTAGGAAAACCCCTTATCTGGAACTGTCTACACCCGGGATAATTGAAGTTGGTTCCTCTGAAACAGAGAAGAGCTTCAGTTTCGATATCACGGTGGACGATGAGAGGGCAGATGCTATCAGTGTGGTTGTGACCGATAAAGAGGGATTTAAAACAACGGCGTATACAGACATCAAATCAATCACCGGCATACCGGAAGGCAGGGCGTTTATATTTGAGGATTTTGAAATGGCTCCTGAATGGGAAATTATGTCTAACGCCGGAGTAATCCCTACACAGCCTTACCTGTTCTCAATAGAAGGAATTCAAGTAGGTAATCAGATAAAAAATGTAGTGACACTGAAAGAAGCAGTGGATGCTCCTTCCGGAAGTATTGACTTTGCTTTTGTCAATATCTGGAGAAATTCCAGTCGGGTACCGGTTGGCAGCAGGGGCTTCGCATACGTCAGTGCTGCTCGTTTAAGTGGAGGCCCGGTAGGACGACAGGTTGATACGGATTGGCTCGGCGGCATGACAAAAAATGCCATTGGATTTAGAATCCTTTCCCAGGAAGAAGCTGCGACCCTTGATCTGGATAATTTCTTTGAAACAACCACCGGAAACTGGGAAACATTCGAAGCTTTATCCGCTTTGGATAGTTATGTTACTCCTGCTATGGCCAACAATGATGCCAATAGAGTATTGAGACAGCGGACTAATGCCGGAGCCAGCGGAAATTGCAGCCTGGAAATCACCTCCGGTACATACATTGCTTTCAGACGGGTAGTTAAAGGATCGGAGGATAAACTGGGTATCATGAAAGTTATTGAGGCCGCGGACGACACGGATGCAACCGATAATGACGGTTGCAAGATAGCCGATCCAATCACCGGAGGTACTACTCCCGGAGCCTCTGCCCATTACACAGGCCCTAATCTGCCGGGATTTGTATACGAAGGAGTAACCAAACTCTACGGCAGAACCACTAAATTGAAAATAATTGTACAGCAATAATGCAATGTTATAGATAACATATTGTTCCCGAAAAGCTATCAATTCAAAACAGCAGGAATAATATTGAAATAAACCTCAAGAGTTTTTCTAACTTTTGGGGTTTATTGATATCCGCACGATTACTTTATTATGAGCCCCCTCCCCCGTCGAATACATTATACAACTTGCACAGGTTTACTTAATCCGAATAATTACTTTTTAGGTTTATCTCATGAGTTTCGGAAAAGTCATCAGGAAGTGCAGTCCTCCATCGGGACGGTTCTTTGCCCCAATGCTCCCCTTATGGAATAATACGGCATTCTTTACGAGGGAAAGTCCCAGTCCCGAGCCGCCGGTCTTACGGGTTCTCCCCTCGTTCACCCGGTAAAAGCGTTCGAAGATACGTACAAGGTGTTTTTCATCAACACCGATACCGGTATCGTAAAATTCAAAGAAGTAAGTATTCTCATTTTCGTTATAGCAACGCACCACGATATCGATATTTTCCCCGCCATAGGAGATGGCATTTTCGATCAGATTCCGGAAGATGGAATAGAGGAGCGTACGGCTACCGTAGATCACCACGGTATCGTTTACATTCACCAGGAAATTATCCTTATTCTCCTTCAGCTTGTCAGCCAGATCATTCGACAACTCGTTCAACAACTCACTCATCCGCACCTGTTCCAGTTCGAACCGGTCGGGTACCTCTTCGATCTTGGTCAGCATACTGATATCCTGTATCAATTCCGAAAGGCGGATAGTCTGTGTATAAGCCCTGTCGAGAAATCCACCAATACGTTCACTGTTGTCCCCATCATAATCATAAAGATTGAGAATGGTTTCCAGATAACCGCGGATACTGGTGACCGGGGTACGTAACTCATGCGCTATATTATTGGTCATTTCCTGCTTGAGCAGACGTGTTTTCTCCGATTTGGTGATATCACTGATATAAAATTCGAAACTCTCATCCTCGAAAATGATGATCCGCACATTGAATTGTCTGCCGCTCTTCTCAATCCGTTTCGAGAACATGTTTCCTTCCCTCGGATGCACATCGATAAAATCGACAAACTCTCCAAAAACAGGATCATCGAAAAGCAGTTCGGGCTCCAATGTGGGATTGTCGAGAATAATATTCAGGAACTGCAGGAAATGGGAATTGGCATAGATCTCTCTCCGATCTTTTGAAAAAATGGCGATTCCCTCTTCGGAAAGTTGAAAATGCTGCAGCAGTTTCTCACGCTCAGCCGCCAATTTACGTCGATTTTCCTGCAACAGGTTGTAGTTTTCCACTATATCGGCACTCACCTCTCCCACCTCATCATCGGCAAAAACAAAACTGGCCGGTATCTTGACATCATTTCTCAGGTTCATCGAAAATTCTCTTAACTCTCTCAACGATCTGGAAAATCGGTTGGAGAAATAGAGCATCATCAATATACACGCCACGAAAAAGAGAAGGATATAGATGATAAACGAACTTCCGGAATTGATAAATGATTGCAGTTGCACATTATACGGAACCGCCAACCGGATAAAACAACCTTCATCGTATTTTTTTGAATAATAGAGATATTTGATATTATCACTATCCGATACACGGATATTCGACCCATGTCCGAAACTAATCGATTTCCGTACTTCGGGACGTCTCAGATGGTTCTCCATCTTGCCAACATCCAAAAAGTTGTCATAGAGCACTCGTCCCTCCCGGTTTATAATGGTAAAACGCGCTTCAGAGGGCATATAGCGTAACAGTTCCCCCATCCGCTCCGGCTCCTTTTGCACATCAATGCCATTCTGGTTGAGATACCGGCACACAATATCGGCATTATTCTCAAGTGTACGTTCCAGACTGAGTGTGCGTTCCGTTTTGAACTGTTGCTGTTCAAAAAGGATAACCCCCACAGTGAAAAGCCCTATCATCACTGAGAAGTCAAGTAAGATACGAGTTTTAAAAGATACTTTTCGTCTCATACGACTAAAAATTAGAGCCGGGACAAATTACCAATTACAAATTACAAATTACTAATTACTAATTATCCAAATTGATATTGGGACATTCGCACATGGGTTAATTATCAAATCATTGAATCAGTCTTCTTTAGCGTCGACATTCAGATAATACCCGAATCCGGAGCGGTTTACAATAATACCCGCGTAATCTCCCAGCTTCTTTCTCAGGCGGGTGATATGCACGTCGACAGTACGGTCGAGCACAAACTCGTTCTCACTCCATACGCTGTTGAGTATTTCGGCACGGGTAAGCAGGTTAGGCGACGTCCGTGCCAGCAGAGAAAGGATTTCAAACTCTTTTTTAGTGAGTGACACCTCATTTCCGTCGACGGTCACACGGTTGCCCTGCAGATCAATATTCAATCTTTTATAGCTCCAGTCGGTCGGCACAGCCTCGGCCGGCGCCATTTTAGCGAGCGCGCTACGTTTGAGCAATGCTTTTACACGGACAAGCACTTCTTTCACCGAGAATGGTTTGGCTATATAATCATCTCCCCCCAATGAAAATCCGGTGAGCATATCGTTCTCCGTATTCTTGGCCGTCAGGAAAACAATCGGCACGAAATTTCCCGATTTTCGTAATTTCTCGGCCACTTTGAACCCGGAGATTCCACCCATCATCACATCAAGGATAACAACCCCATGCCCCCCAGTGATCATCTCCAATGCGTCCTCTCCTGAATGGGCTACATCTACGATATATCCCTCGTTCTCCAGATTGAATTGCAGGATATCGCAGATGTCCTTTTCGTCGTCAACGATTAAAATTCTATCTATCATCTGTCTTCATCTCCTGATTTTTCACCGGCTGCCGGTTTTTTGATGTTACGATTATCCCCGCACCAGATCAGAAGGCGGTTTTATCTGTGTCGGTACAATTTCCGAAATCAACTGGAAATCGTCTGGAAATCGTCGCATCAATAAAATTGTCCTCCTGCGGATATTTTGCACAAAAATACGACATGGATGTGACAATGCCGTCACAAAAATGTTACAAAATTATTAAGATTGCAGTTCAGGGATTCGCCGCTTGACTGCGAAACTTGTTTGAGTCTTGGTGAGGCGCGAAGGAAAAACACAAAGTCAAATAAATTTTGTTCCGCGCTTACTTAACGAAAACGTTCGTACCTTTGCAATGAAAAGCAACGCTTTTCCGTGTAGCTTAGGTACCACCTAAAAAACAAAGAACAATGAAAGATTACCAAGAACAGGATGCCCTTGTGCTCTTCTCGGGCGGACAGGACTCCACGACCTGCCTCTATTGGGCAAAACGACAATTCAGAAACACCTACGCGCTCTGTTTCATCTACGGACAGCGTCACTCCCAGGAAGTGGAAAATGCGCGACGGATCGCTGACATGGCCCGCACTCCGTTTCAAGTATTGGATGCGGGTATCATCTCCCGATTGGCACCGAATTCACTGACCGATTTCTCCGTGGAGATGGATGAAGGGAAACCGGCCGGCTCTTACCCTAATACTTTTGTTCCGGGCAGAAACCTGTTGTTCCTCACTTTTGCGGCCACCCTCGCCTATGCACAGGGAGTCAAACATTTAGTGACAGGGGTGTCAGAAGCCGATTACAGCGGTTATCCCGATTGTCGCGACACTTTCATCCGCTCAGCCAATGCCACACTCAACCTGGCGATGGATAACCAGTTTGTGATCCATACGCCGCTTATGTGGCGCAATAAGAAAGAGGTATGGCGATTGGCTGATGAGCTGGATGTTTTCGACATTGTAAAAAATGAAACCCTTACCTGCTATAACGGAATTCTGGCCGAAGGATGCGGTCATTGTCCCGCTTGCCGGTTACGGAACAAGGGTTTACAGGAATATTTGGCAGAACGGGGAAACAACCTGTGATTACCTGGAAGGATATACACTGCCGACCCTAAATCCTATCTTTTTAAATTACATTCGATTTTTCGAGAAACAACAACGGTTATGCAACACAAAGGACTCAGCCACCTGGGTGGCAAGACAGAATACAAGCAAGATTACGCGCCGGAAATGCTGGAAGCATTCGACAATAAACATCCGGAAAACGACTATTGGGTTACATTCGACTGCCCGGAATTCACCAGCCTCTGTCCTATCACAGGCCAACCCGATTTTGCCATCATCCGCATCGACTACATACCCGACATAAAAATGGTGGAAAGCAAAAGCCTCAAGCTCTATCTTTTCAGTTTCCGCAATCACGGCGCCTTTCATGAAGATTGTGTGAACATCATCATGAAAGACCTGATCCGGTTGATGGATCCCAAATATATTGAGGTGAGAGGTATCTTCACTCCCCGTGGAGGCATCAGTATCTATCCGTATGCCAATTACGGGCGGAAGGGTACCAAGTACGAAAAACTAGCCGAAGAGCGACTTTTTAATTATTCGTTTCCGGTTCGTAATAGCGTACCCAGTCGATAAACATATCTACCGGCAATTCAGTAGAGTCAGCATCTTTATTGAGCCGGATCCCAATAAACAGATCAAGATCCATGTCATTGAAGGGGAACTGTCCCGGCATATCAGTCAAGATACGCGGGTATTTTTTAGTACGGTTGTTATCCACAAAAAACACGATACTGTCGGGATAGGTCTCCACTCCATAAGTGTGGAATTGATTGGGATTTACGCCGACCAAGGCGCTGGAAGGCGGATTATCCGGCATCCCCTCCGTGGTGGTATATCGTGAGGTGATTGACTGGTAGATGAACTCGTCATGACCATACCGCTCCATGATATCGATAGCGATATTTGCGGTTCCATCCGAAGGGAGCAATGAAATGAACGGCACAGCTCCTGCTACCGGATTCATGCGAGCCCTTACTTCAACCCTGCCCAGACTGTTCTTTTTCACCCCTTGCCGTCTTATACCTCCCGTGAGGAACGGTATCTCCGCGCCATCCGCCACATTCTCCACCCCCCGGAGTACAAGTAGTCCGTCTTCCAAGACATAGAGCGCCTCGTTGTCACTCATATGGCGGCTCAAGGGTTGTTTCCCTCTGGGTATCTTCGACCAGGCATCCAGTCCGGTTTTACCATCAAAATCATCCTCCCAAGCCAGCGCCCATCCTTTTCTGAACTTATCCGGATCACTTTTTTGTCCCGTACAAGCGACGAATCCGGCCGCGAGTGCTAAAATCGCTACTAAGATCGTGTTACGTGTCATTTTTCTTTTTTCTTTTCTCTTTTTTTAATTTCAAGGCACAAACTTAGGTATAATCCTTTTCATATGGTTTATCCGGCCACAATATAAGTGTTAATCATTCAAAAAGTCTGTAAAGCGCCCTTTGTCCTTTATCCTTCATTCTTCATTCTTCACTCTTCATTCTTCACTCTTCATTCTTCACTCTTCATTCTTCATTCTTCATTCTTCACTCTTCATTCTTCACTCTTCATTCTTCACTCTTAATATTATAGATGCAAAAACGAGAAAAAGGTTGCATCAATCCTGAAAAATTTTCACTTTTTTTGAATTGCATGGTCATGATCTATCATTTCCGCTATAAATACGTCCCCGCTTTCTTCCGTCACCTTATAACGTTCATCGGGACGTTCTCCCACGATCCATACGATCTCATCCCCCGAAAGCAGTATCCATGCGTTTTCTTTCTCCTTGAGGTTGTATTTACGGTCGGTGAAATAATCACTCACTTTCTTCCTGCCCTTCATCCCGAAAGGGATAAACCAGTCACCCTCTTTCCACCTCCTCAATATCAGAGGAAACAACAACTTGCCGGCATCGGCATACAAAAAGCGCCGGTCTTTCTCTATGGTGAGAGGCATCTTTTCTTTCCGGATTTTCAGATGAAGGGGTTCGATGATCTCTTCCGTCCGCGAATCGATATAAACAGCCTCTTCTCCGGCACCAGCATCCGCTATCCGGTCGAGGATAAAAAAATCACGATCCTTTATCAAACGATAAGCCTTTGAATGGAAAACTTTTCCGGGAGCGCTCTCCATACCAAGGTAAATATCATCGATAACCGGCGCGCCAAAACCCAGGGGTGAGAGAATTTCAAACAGTACCGACCGGGGCGAGGGGGTCTTGCGAAGCATTGCGATATCGATTTTATCTTCGCGGAACAGTTCCCTTATCATGTCCCGCATAGAAGCAGCGTAAATCTTTTCCGCTTCGGAAAGGTTACGGCAAGTACGCCAAATAGCATCTTTCACCGACGGATTCAGTTTCTCGAGTTGAGGAATAATATTCAACCTGAGCGAATTCCGCAGATAAATATCGTCATCGTTAGTGCTGTCGAACACGTAAGGCATATCCCGCCCAATGATATATTCTTCAATCTGGGCACGTGTCACACACAGGAGGGGGCGCACCACATGCCTGTTTCTGGGCATGATGCCTGTCAACCCTTTGATGCCGGTACCCCGGATCAGGTTCAGCAAGACAGTTTCCACCGAATCGTCCTTGTGATGCGCTACGGCCACAGCCTCTGCATCATACTGGCGGCGGATAATTTCAAACCAGTGGTAACGCAACTCCCGAGCCGCCATTTCAATGGATATCTTTTTGTCGCCCGCATATTGGGTAGTATCGAAATCGATGGATGTAAAGGGTATGTCGATGCCTTTGCACCACCTTTTCACAAATTCCGCGTCACGGTTTGATTCCTCGCCGCGCAAATGGAAATTACAATGAGCGGCCACACACTGATATCCCAGCAAGGTAAGCAGATCGAGCAGCACCATCGAATCCATCCCGCCGCTCAACCCCACCACCACTGTGGCGTCGGGCGTCAGTAGTTTCTCTTTTTCAATGAATCTGTGTACCCTGTCGATCATTTTCCTGAAAATGGTTTATCCGGCAAAATTACTAATTTAACCTTTATCCTATTGCCATTTCAAACAAATCTTTCACTGAAAACTGGCGTAAATAGTAATAAAATGTCTATTTTTGTAGTGTATAACAGGTTTATAAGATTCAACAGAATGATAGAAAAGATAGAAGCTCTGCTCTCTGAAATAAAGCAATTGACGGTCTCTTCCCCGGAACAGGCAGAGACGGCACGTGTAAAATACCTGGGTAAAAAGGGGAGCATATCTTCCCTGATGGATGATTTTCGCACTGTTCCCCCGCAACAGAAACGCGAAGTAGGTATGCGGCTGAATGAGCTGAAACAGAAAGCGACCGAAAAAATAGAATTATTGAGGAAGCAATTCGAAAACAGCGGTGCGGCCAACAGTGATATTGACCTGTCGCGCACGGCTTATCCCATACCTTTGGGCACACGTCATCCTCTTTCGATCGTCAAAGAGGAGATTTGTGATATCTTCAAACGGCTCGGTTTTTCCATTGCCGAAGGTCCGGAGGTGGAGGATGACTGGCATGTGTTTTCATCTTTGAATTTCGCAGACGATCATCCCGCGCGCGACATGCAGGACACCTTCTTCATTCAGAGCGATCCACAAGTCGTATTGCGTACACACACCTCTTCCGTACAGACCCGTGTGATGGAAAAGTCAGATCCCCCGATCCGGATCATCTGCCCGGGACGCGTGTACAGGAACGAGGCGATCTCCTACCGTGCCCACTGCTTCTTCCATCAGGTGGAGGCGCTTTATATCGATAAGGATGTGTCGTTTGCCGATCTGAAGCAAGCGCTGCTTTTCTTTGCCAGGGAGATGTTCGGAGAGCAAACAAAAATACGGTTGCGTCCCTCCTATTTCCCCTTTACCGAACCCAGCGCGGAGATGGATATCTCCTGTAATATCTGCGGTGGGAAGGGCTGCCCGTTCTGTAAAAACACCGGATGGGTGGAGATACTGGGATGTGGCATGGTAGATCCCAACGTGCTCGAAAACTGCGGTATCGACAGTAAAGTCTATTCCGGTTACGCGTTGGGGATGGGGATTGAACGCATCACCAATCTCAAATATCAGGTGAAAGACCTGAGGATGTTCTCTGAGAATGACGTCCGCTTTTTGGAACAATTTCAATCAGCCCACTGACCCGTGCCACGCACGTTATTCGGCTTACGCGGTTGTTCACTTCTTGTTATTCACTCAACTTCCGCAAGTGACATGATTGCAACTAAAGCGGAGACTTTTAGTGCATACATTTCAAACTTACATGCGAAACTTGATTATTAACAACAGCCGGAGGTTTTCGATAAATGCGCGCATGGTGAAAACGAGTTTTTCACTCTAGCGGGCGAAGAAAAGATCTAAGAAACTGTTTTGAATTTTACGAGTAATTATTTCACGCTTATTTTTCCACTCTTTCATATGATTATTTTATTTTTTATTTCGATATATGGATCAAAAAATTCAAAACAGTTTCTAAATTGACGGAGTAAATTTGAACAACTACTGAATAACAATCGAACAACAATTGCATAACTATTGAACAATGATGAGAGTAAAATATTTGATTCTGGCGTCTTTTCTTACGATCGCCTTCGGTGTATCCGCACAGAAGACAACCCGGGTAAATGCTATCAAGGCCAATAACTACGGTGTCATTTATTCATTGCCAAAGACCTCGTTCGAGGTAACGTTATTAGTGAAGAAAACGACTTACCGGAAAGGGGAGTTCTACCCCTACGCACAACGTTACCTGGGGATAGAAAACCCTGTCACTGAGGACAAAATTGTGCACACATTGGAAGATATCTCCATAATGAATAAGGGGATAGCCGACAAGAATAACTCTTTTATGGTAGCATTCCGTGCCAACTCGTTAGAACCTTTCGTCCATCTCCGGGAAGACGGAGTGATCGTCACCATCAATGCTGATCCCGATCCTGAGGCTACCCAGGCTTTAGCAATTCCCGAAGGAAAGGTCCCGTCGGGTAATCCGCGCAACTATCTTTCCCAGGAAGCCCTGATGGCCGGCTCTACGGCAAAGCAGGCCGAGTTGGTGGCCCGGCAGATATTCGGGCTACGCGCCAGCAGAACAGACATATTGACCGGAGAAGCGGAAAACATGCCTCCTGACGGGAATGCATACAAGGTAGTGATGGATGAAATCAATCTGCAGGAGAAAACACTGACGGAGTTATTTGCAGGCAGCGAAAAGGTCGAGTACTTTACTCACAGCTATACGGTTGTTCCCGATGAGAGAGATATTGATCGCAGGGTGATAGGCCGTTTTTCCGAGAAACTGGGACCTGTGGATGCAGATAACCTTGCCGGAGAACCCATTTACCTCTCTCTGGTGAATAAAACCCCAAAGGTGGAGATGCCATTATCCGAGCGCGATTTGAAACGATTAGAAAATAAACTCAGTGACGGGATTGTCTACAATGTTCCGGGAAAAGCCACCTTGACCATTGAATTCAAAAACACGACACTGGCAAACAAAGAGGTAGACGTGGCACAATACGGTACCCAGGATGTCCTTGTAAGGAGGATGTTCGACAACGCCAAGCAGCCGATCAAAGTATATTTCTACCCGGAGTTAGGTGCTATCAAGCAGATTATTCAATAGAGGTGAGTCGTTTTGAGTCGCCCGCGCTCAACGAAAACGTTCAATAAATCTGTATATAATTAAAGACTAAAACTGAATTTTATGACAATCAAGACTAAATCGGCCTTATCTGTGACTATTATTTTTCTTTCCCTCGGATTGGGATTATTTACCAACTGTACCGGAAGAGGAGGTGAAAAATCATCCAGGATAGATTTTGACAGTATTGTGGTGGCACGGCATATCCCGCTGTTGCAGGAGAACGATACCACCCTGCCCTATGCGGATGTGAATATTTCTTATACTTACCCTGTGAAATTCAGGGATAGTGAAAGCTTGGCGCGTCTACGACAAATATTCCAGGGGACATTCTTCGGCGACAGCAATTACGACTCTTTCTCTCCACAAGAATCGGTAGATCAATATCTTAAGGATTACACAGACCGGTATCAATCATTGTCGAACCACTATTACGAAGACAAAGCACGCATAGAAGGAAAGATGCCCTCATGGTACTGGTACATCATGAATAACAGCAATAAAATACTGTTCCAACACGATTCGCTGTTGAGTTATGCCGTCGAGTACAGTGACTATGAGGGAGGCGCGCATGGCTCCTACCGGATCACCTATACCAATGTCGACCTGAATGAGCTGGTCACCCTCACGGAAGAGGATCTGTTCGTGCCGGGCTATTTCAAGCCGCTTACGGAAAAAATTGTGGCCCAGTTGATGAGGAATTACGACGCGGATGTCCCTGACTCCCTTCTCATGAGGGGGTTCTTCACGCTTGAAGATATTGTGCCTAACAACAACTTCTGGCTCGATGCCGAAAATATTCATTACTCCTACAACCAGTATGAGATCGCTCCTTATGCTATGGGAGTTATTGATGTATCGCTACCCTATACCCAACTGTCGGATATATTATTGCCGGATGGTGCTATTTCAAAGTATTTTCTGAAAAAATAAACTGGAGATTTTTCCCTGATTTCACTTATACTTCTCATTGAACATGATAATATTGATAAGGGTGCATCACAATGCGGTGCACCCTCCCTTTAGATACTTCCCTGTTCTGAAATAATCTCAAATCTTCAATTCTGGGACTTGATTTTCCATTTTTCAGATATTCAGTTCCACTTTATTCAGGAATCAATTGCTCTTGAATTCAAGGAAAAGGGTAATAAATACCTCTTTGCCGATAGCTGCCCCGTCAGGGTCAAAAGCGATGTTGTAATCCAGGCGGTTGATCTGGTGCTTGGCGGTAAAACCGACCACCTCCGTTCCGTCTTCCCCTTTCACGGCGCCACCGTAGACCACGTCAAAGGTGACATCTTTGGCAACATCCTTGATCTGGAGCTTACCATGTAACTTGTAGTTGTTGTCTTCCACCTTTTCGATACCCGTACTTTCAAATGACATGATAGGGAACCGTTCCACTTCAAAAAAATCAGCGCTCCGTAAATGGTCGTCACGCATGGGTATGCCGGTATTGATACTTTCCACCTCCACATTGAAAAAGACCCTTGCCGACTCCAACTGGCCCGGACTACCAATAATGGCACCGTCGAATTGGTCGAATCGGCCCTGGACAAACGTGATACCGTTATGTTTCACCTTGAAATTCACCGAAGCGTGTGCCGGATCCACTTTATAATTGGATTGCGCCATTACGCCAAAACAGGCGGTAAAGATGATCGAAAAAAATAATCCTCTCTTCATACGTTATTTTTAAATCCTCCATGATACTCCTACCGCTCGCGGCGGGGGTATTCATTGAATTGATATACTGATTAACATACGGAAAGGAATGATTGTTCAATCTTTACCCAGGTGACCCATTCAAAGGAATTGGAGAAAAACCACTATCTTTGTACAACAAAAGCGTCGGCTGGGTTGTTAGTAAAAGCCGGAGGCTTTGTCTCCCGTGATGAATCGGGCCTGACCGGCCGGAAATGGGCTTTTTTCGTCACCCTGTTCGTTTATCGCGGGAAAAGTCCAATACAAATAAATATAATGAGTTATGCAGGAATTAGACCAAGATCAAATATTAAGCGAGTTAACTACTCAGGATTATAAATTCGGTTTCACCACCGATGTGGAAACTGAAGTGATTGAGAAAGGACTGAATGAGGATGTCATCCGGTTGATTTCGGCAAAGAAGGGGGAACCTGACTGGTTGCTCGAATTCCGGTTGAAATCTTATCGCCACTGGTTGACGATGGAAATGCCGGATTGGCCGCATCTGAAAATCCCCGAGATCGATTATCAGGACATCATCTATTATGCCGATCCCACCAAGAAGAAAAGTCCGAAAAGCCTGGACGAGGTGGATCCGGAATTATTGAGGACTTTTGAACGTCTGGGAATCCCGCTTGAAGAACAGAAGCAGCTTACAGGTGTCGCGGTAGACGCCGTGATGGATAGTGTTTCCATCAAAACCACTTTCAAGGAGGTGCTTGCCGAGAAAGGGATTATCTTCTGCTCGTTCAGTGAAGCGGTAAGGCATCACCCTGATCTGGTAAGGAAATATTTGGGAACGGTTGTCCCCTATAAGGATAACTATTATGCAGCGCTGAACTCAGCCGTGTTCAGTGACGGTTCATTCGTATATATTCCGGAAGGTGTGCGCTGTCCGATGGAACTTTCCACCTACTTCCGTATCAACGCGGCCAATACCGGCCAGTTTGAACGCACACTTATCGTGGCAGAAAACAATGCTTACGTGAGCTACCTGGAAGGGTGTACCGCTCCCATCCGTGACGAGAACCAATTGCATGCGGCGATCGTGGAAATCATCGCTCTCGATCATGCCGAAGTGAAGTACTCCACGGTACAGAACTGGTACCCGGGCGATAAAGAAGGAAAAGGGGGTGTCTATAATTTCGTCACCAAGCGGGGTATTTGTAAAGGGATCCACTCCAAAATCGCTTGGACACAGGTGGAGACCGGATCGGCCATCACATGGAAATACCCCTCCTGTATTCTGGCGGGAGACTACTCGGTAGGTGAATTTTACTCCGTCGCGGTGACCAACCACTATCAACAGGCCGACACCGGCACCAAGATGATCCATATAGGGAAAAACACCCGCAGCCGCATCGTCTCCAAAGGGATCTCCGCGGGCAATAGCCAGAACAGCTACCGGGGATTGGTGAAGGTAACCCAAAAAGCGGAAAACGCGCGTAACCACTCGCAATGCGACAGCCTGCTGCTGACCGACCATTGTGGGGCACACACTTTCCCTTACACCGATATCCACAATCCTACGGCGGTACTTGAGCATGAGGCGACCACCTCCAAGATCAGTGAAGACCAGATTTTCTACTGTAACCAACGCGGTTTAGGGGAAGAAGAAGCCATCGGGCTGATCGTAAACGGATATGTGAAGGAAGTGGTGAATAAGCTGCCAATGGAATTTGCCGTGGAGGCGCAAAAATTACTTCAGATCAGTCTGGAAGGAAGCGTCGGATAGCTCCTTGACAGGTTATCCGACACCCTCCCCGACCCTACCAGTGGATCGGCTCCATGTTATGAGCCGAAAGGTATTCATTGGCTTTGCTAAAGTGCTTATTACCAAAGAATCCCCGGTGGGCTGACAGTGGCGAAGGGTGCGGCGACTTGAGCACAAGATGCCTGTTCGTGTCGATATTTGCCCCTTTTCGCTGGGCATAAGCCCCCCAAAGGATAAAAACCAGATGATCGCGCTTTTCAGCCAAACACCTGATGGCGGCATCGGTGAATTCTTCCCATCCTCTTCCCTGGTGTGATCCCGCCCGATGCGCCCGCACCGTCAGGGTGGCATTCAGCAGAAGCACTCCCTGTTCCGCCCACCTCGTCAGATTTCCGGAGCGGGGCGCGGGGATTCCCAAATCATCCTCTATCTCCTTGAAGATATTAACCAATGAAGGGGGGATCTGTACTCCATCGTTCACGGAGAAGCACAACCCATGCGCCTGTCCCGGCTCATGATAGGGATCCTGTCCCACTATCACCACCTTCACCTTGTCGAAGGGACAACTGTTGAATGCGTTGAAAATCAGCCTTGCCGGCGGATATACGGTTTTGGCCATATACTCTTCCCGCACGAAATGGGTCAATGTGCTGAAATAAGGTTTTTCAAACTCCTGCTGAAGGTGCACCTTCCAGCTTTCCTCTATTTTTACATCCATATGCTGTTTTTTGATTGACTTGAGTGATCTCGCCCATTCCGTTTGTATCAGAATGAGAGTGCTAAGGTAATAAGAATTTAAAAGTAAAGAAAAGGGAATGGAAGAATACAACCAAGAGGGGAAGCCATCAGATAAGGAAAACGCCCTGTCTTCTGGCTTCGTCTTTCATTTCACGCGGCCAGAGACTGGCCTGGATCTCTCCGATATGTGCTTTGCGAAGATAATACATACACAGCCTGGATTGTCCTATCCCCCCCCCGATGGACAGGGGTAATTCCCCATTCATCAATCGTCGATGGAAATAGAGCGACAGGCGGTCTTCCTTGCCGCACAACGCCAATTGCCGTTTCAGCGCCACAGGGTCCACACGGATACCCATGGAAGATAACTCTACCGACTTCGCCAACACCGGGTTCCAGACCAGCAGATCACCGTTTAACCCTAAATAGCCGTCACTGTTCGGGGTACTCCAGTCATCGTAATCGGGCGCCCGTCCGTCATGCGGTTCCCCGCCGGACAATGGCGCGCCAATACCTAACACAAAGACAGCGCCATACTCCCGTGTGACAGCATCTTCCCTCTGTTTGGCGTCCAAGCCCGGATATTTCCGCAATAACTCTTCGGAATGAATGAATGATATCTGGGAGGGCAGTTGTGGTTTTATCACGGGAAATAACTCATACACAAGATACTCGGTGCGGAGCATGGCGGCATAGATCCGTCTGACCACCTGCTTCAGGAACTCTATTGTCCTGTCTTTCTCTCCGATAACTAATTCCCAGTCCCATTGATCCACATAGAGCGAGTGAAGATTGTCCAATTCCTCGTCGGCACGGATGGCATTCATATCGGTATATATGCCAAAACCCTCCTCTATCTCGTAATCGGCCAGCGTCAACCGTTTCCACTTTGCCAGCGAATGCACTATTTCCGCACTCCGGTCACCCATATCTTTGATCGGAAACCGTACCGGCCGCTCCACACCATTCAGGTCGTCATTAATACCCGTTCCACTCTCCACGAACAGAGGCGCGGTGACACGACGAAGCCGCAATTCGGATGAGAGGTTGACCTGAAAAAAATCTTTGATATTCTTAATTCCCAGTTCCGTCTGCTTCAGGTTCAGAAGCGGTGCGTAACCGGCAGGAATTTGCAGTTTTGACATATTACTTGAATGTGATTTCGATTTTGAATCCACAAAGATATGATTTTTATTCATTTTGTCAAATAAAAACCGCATAAAAACATCATTATGACAGATTTCCGGTTAAAAAGGGAGCAATTATCACAAAAATCACCCGTTAAACAATCATTTTCCCCACAATATCTTTTACCGAGGCGATATGATGCCGCGCGAGATAGTCGTGAATACCCTCCACCATCTTCACCGATGCCGTCGGGTCGATAAAATTGTATGTGCCCACCTGTACTGCCGTGGCACCTGCCAGAATGAATTCTATGGCATCCTGCCAGTTACATATCCCTCCCATTCCGATGACAGGGATCTTCACGGCATGGAACACTTCCCATACCATGCGGACGGCAATCGGCTTGATACAAGGGCCTGAGAGTCCTCCCGTGATGGTGGAAAGTTTCGGTCTTCTGCTCTCCACATCAATAGCCATCCCCAGGAAGGTGTTGACAAGCGATACGGCATCCGCTCCCTCGTCCTCGACGCCACGGGCAATTTCAGTGACATCGGTCACGTTGGGTGATAACTTCACAATCAACGTCTTGGGAAATACTTTACGCACTTCCCTTGTGACCTGTGCTGCCGATTGACAGGAAGTACCAAATGCCATGCCGCCTTCCTTCACATTAGGACAGGAGATATTCAGCTCAATAGCCGGCATCTTGTCAAGATCCGCCAGTTTTTCCGCACAAGCGACATAATCCTCCACAGTAGATCCCGAGACATTCACGATCATATGGGTATCGTAGTCCTTTATGACGGGGTAGAGGTGCTCCACAAAATAATCTACCCCTTTGTTCTGAAGGCCGACCGCGTTGAGCATTCCGGACGCCGTTTCAGCCATTCTGGGATAATCGTTCCCCTGCCGGGGAGCAAGAGTGGTACCCTTCACGAAAATGCCTCCCAGGCGTCCCAAATCAATGAAATCGGCATATTCCGTGCCGTATCCGAATGTGCCGGAAGCGGTCATCACCGGGTTTTTCAGTCTTAAATCTCCTATATATACTTCTAATCCAGTCATATTAGTTTGATTTTCACTATTTGAGTCGCCTTCGCTCCTCGATTTTCACTTCCGGTCATGGCATACCCTCGCAGCTCCTTTGGTCATTCAACTTACCAAAATAGTTCTTTAATGTTAAAAACAGGTCCTTCCGTACAGGTGCAGATATTTCCCCGGACTGTTTTCTCCACACAGCAGAGGCAGGCGCCAAAACCACATGCCATCAGATTCTCGAGTGAAGCCTCGCATTCGATGCCATGCTCATGGGCATAGTTTGCCACGGCGACCATCATTGGTTTCGGACCGCAGGTATAAATAAAATCATATTTTTTTTCTTTCAGCACGGAATGATGGGTGACAAACCCTTTCTCGCCGAACGAACCGTCTTCGGTAGTACAATAGAGCCTACCGTACCGTTCGAAATCGGTCCGTTGCAGGATATCTTTTGCCGATCGTCCGCCTAACAGAAATTCGGGCTCGATACCGCCCTCTTTGATTTTCTTACCCAGAAAAAGCATCGGGGCAGTCCCCACTCCTCCGCCTATCAACAGGTATTTGCCATTCCTTTCAGGCAGGGTAAACGAGTTGCCGAGCGGATAGATCAGGTTCATAATCTCTCCTTGATGAATGCTACAGATCTTCTCCGTCCCTTCACCTATTTTCCGGATCAAAAGCCATATCTCGTTTTTTTCCTTATCGACAAAATTGACCGATATGGGCCTCCTTAAAAAGACATGGGGTGAATTATCGACCAGTATCTGCACAAACTGTCCGGGTTGCATCTCAGGCAATATTTCGTTGCCAGAAGGTGCTACCTTTATCAGATGATTCTGGTCGTTCAGGGCTTCGTTGGAGCGAACGGTAAAATCAAGTAGTTGCATGTGAATTGTTTAATCCTTTCTCTAAATCCATAACATCAAAAGTGATCCTTCCACTGACACGACGGATAGGGACACCCCTTACTCGGGATAATTTCCTTTATTAAGCACAAAAATACATCTTAATTTTCATACAACAATATTTAGAAACTGTTTTGAATTTTACGAGTAATTATTTCACCCTTATTTTTCCACTCTTTCATATTCTTTTTCGCGCCTTTGAACTTTCATTTCTTTTAAGTGGCCCGCCACATTTCAATCAATGAAAATCCAAATCCATCAAAAAATGGCTGAAAAACAATGGATGAAAAATTCAAAACAGCTTCTTATTTTCAACGCCAAGGCTGTATGACAATTGATAACATTTGACCCCCAAAAGTCAAACGAAAAACTTTTGGGGGTGGTCACAATTACTTTTATAAACCGGTTATTCTCTTTCCGGAACTATCCAGAGGAAAACAGATTTACCATCCACCGAAATTTGTCCATCCGGTTTCCAGTCACCCATACCAAAAGCATGAGAAACCACGCGGCTACCGGGCTTCATCTCAGACAGAATCTTCGGCATCAACTTCAGATTCACATCCGGCAGCAGATAAAGTGTCAACACCGAAGCTTTACTGAAGTCAAAATCAAAAAGATTGCCCTCATGGAATGTCACCTTGTCTTCCACGGCTGCCTCCCGGGCATTTTCATTGGCCTCTTTAATCCTTTCCGGATTAAGGTCTACTCCAATCCCGGTGGCACCGTATTTCTTTGCCGCAGTGATTACAATGCGGCCATCTCCGC
This sequence comes from Proteiniphilum sp. X52, assembly GCF_003712195.1. Lineage (GTDB taxonomy): Bacteria > Bacteroidota > Bacteroidia > Bacteroidales > Dysgonomonadaceae > Proteiniphilum. Next base: position 89,011 of record NZ_RDSD01000007.1, read on the forward strand.
ATCCCAGATCGTAAACCACATCTCCCTTGCCCACATTGGCAAGGTCGAGCATACCATCCACCACATTCTGTGGTGTGGGTACGTAAGGCACATCCAGCTCAATTTGTTGCGCGTTCAGCCGCATTGCGCCGCACAGGAATAGCAATGTGATGAGATAATTCATTGATTTCATAGGTTTTGACTTTTAAAATTTCACATATCAGGGCGTTTCCGCCTTTTATTTTTGAAAGAAAGAGACGCCCCATCCGACCCATAAGACGGCTACTCCCACCAGCGCGCCTGTTCCGGTGACAGAAAGGCTGGAATAGAGCATATAGGCACAAAGGGCGACGAACAGAAAGGGGATAACCGGGTATAACGGTACCTTAAAAGGGCGCGGAACATCCGGATGTTTTTTCCTCAGGACGAACAGGCTCACACCGGTACAAAGAAAGAAGAACCAAAAGACGGGTGCGGTAAAATCGACCATAGCTTCAAAACCGTTGCGGGTAAACGCGCCAAAAACGATCAGTACCACAGCGATCACTCCCTGCGATATCAATGCATTGACAGGTGATGATTTTTCTTTGTTCCATTTTCCCAGGAATGCCAGAGGAGAGAAATCCTTTCCCAACGCATAGTTGGATCTGGCCCCTGTAAAGATGGTCGTGTTAAGAGAGGTAAGGGCAAAAAGGGAGACCAGCAGGCCGATCAATATCACCCCCTTTTCACCCAGCGTAGCCCGCATCATATCCACTGCCACCGCCTCTGAAGCTGCCATTGCGCTTAACCCCAGCACATTCAAAAAGGCAAGATTCATCAGCAGATAGATCAGCGTGACAATTAAAACACTGACAATCAGCACGAGCGCCATCTTCCGACTGCCGGTCTTCAATTCGGCGGAAATGTATGCCGCTTCATTCCAACCGCCGAATGTCAACAGTACAAAGATAAGCGCGAGACCTGTCGATGCGTTGGATGAGATACCGGTATCCACAGACGGCGTTGGGGAGGGCACCGCTGTGGTTGGTTCTACTAAAAATCCGGTCAGGACAATGATCAGAATCCCGACAATCTGTAATGCCATGAATAGCTTCTGGAAACCTGTACCAAAACGGATGCCCAATATATTCACCAATGTGAGGGAAACGACAATGCCCGCGGCGTAAAAGGCGGAAGAATAGGCTCCCAAGGGGAGAACTTCGGCCAGGTAGTCACCCGCGATATAGGCCAGCAGGGCAATGGATCCTGTTTGCGTGACCGTAACGCGGGACCAGGCAAACAAAAAAGAGAATCTCTTTCCAAAGGCGGTTTTCAGAAAGTGATAATCGCCGCCGGCATTGGGGAAAACTGAACTCAGTTCGGAGTAACAAAGGGCGCCGGTCAGAGAAATGGCACCTCCCAGTAACCACGCGGCAACAAACCAGTATTGATCGGGGGAGTTGGCCGCGACGACCGAAGGAGTCCGGAAAATTCCCGCACCAATCACAATTCCCACAATAAGGACTATAGCATCAATCAGTCGCAACGCGGGTGCTGGCGCGGCCAGGTCTGTAAGTCGATCTTTTTCTTTCATCGGGCAACACATTGTAAAGTATGTCCGGTGGTTACATAAACGAAAGGCTTCCTGCACATGCCCTGTCAAAAACAGGAAACGGTTCGCCTTTCTTCATCGAGAGCAATATGCCCAGTATACAAATACCGGAAAATCAAAGATATGAATATTCACAGCAAAGAAAAGTATCCTTTTTAAATGTTTAACTTTTTTATGAAGCAATTTCGAAAAGAAACTACGAGTCTATTTGTCTTCTCATCCTATTCCATTAAAGGACAGATATCCCTATTTCAGATGAGGTCCGAAAACCTCAAAAGTGTTGTCATCGTAATAGATAATTATCTGTGTAATTTTTCGATCATTGCTTTTTAAAGGCGCAACAGGTTTGTTTTCTGATGATTGATTCCCATTATCAACCTGTTTAAACCCTATTTCTTTCGATTTTTCGATAGTTTCCGGCACTATGGCCGCATTCCGTCCATCCTGGTTGAATAAATCCGGCCCGGCCAAAGGAGAGGTAGCATTCAATCCTTCTTTGTACATATTGCCGGTACCATTGATCAGCCATTCGGTGTTGATATAGTTCATTTCACTCAGGATCTTCGTGACAACATCGAGGCTGGGGTTATTTCTACCATTGAGGATATGAGAAATGATAGCCCGGTTGATCTGTAACCTGTCTGCAAATTTTGCAGGTGTCAGGTTTTCTTTTTCCATGATCAGTTTGATACGATCCTTCATACAATCATCTTTTAGGTATTATTAAAACGATGGCAGTTTATTTTATCACAAAATCAACGATACAAATGTATAACAAATCATTCACAAATGAAAATTGTTTTGCGATATAATTGTAAATTACAAATGTTCATGCAACAGTTTACAATTATACTCCAACAATGAATTGATTCTTGAAACACCCAGAGAAAGAATTAAACTATTTATTCATTTTATATTTATAATAAACTCATATTTATATATATAATCATAAAATTATTTTTGTTTTTAACATTAATATGAGCTGAATGGCTGCATATTGCGAACGCATCTATTTTTTAAGTTCATGAATCATTCATAATTATCTTTTTCATAGGCACATATCTTGATTATATAATCCAACATTGAATAGTTAATCCTCAAAATATAGAAATGTAATCGCAATTTAGTTATGAACAATCTATGAAACGAACAAATGTTCCGGTCATCGTTATTTACTTTTGTAAACCACACCTGATCATTCACAGTACACAATTGTTTGTTAAAAATTATTATCTGCTGAATTCACAAAGCTATTTTCCGTGAGAATCGTATAAATCCGTACGGAATTGCGGCAAAAGGCAAAAGGGACTGCTCCTGGATACTTTAAAATTGTATATCTATTTGACAAATAGATAATTCAATCCTATTTTTCGTGTATATAATTTACTTCTGAAAAAAATATTGAAAGGGATGAACTGTTTGGTGTCCATCCTTGTTTAATAATGGGGTAATATCGATAAATAAACACGGAAAAAAAACTTATTTGACTATAGCGAGCATAGAAAATGTCCAATGTAATTATTCAACAGATCGAACATGCAATTCTCTACCACAAAATTTTGGATCGTCTTAATATTAACTTTTACCGCTATACACTGTAACGCTCAGGGAAGACAAAACAAAACCCTGCAAACAGCGGAAAACGCGGGAAATAATCAGCGTATGGAAGCGAGAAAAACGTCACACGATTTCACCGTAAAGGACATAGATGGGAACGATTTCAGCCTGGCCTCCCTGAAAGGGAAAAAAGTGCTGGTGGTAAATGTAGCTTCAAAATGCGGACTGACTCCCCAATATGAACAACTGCAGGAGCTTTATGAGAAATACCGCCATCTGAATTTTGTAATTATCGGTTTTCCGGCCAACAATTTTATGGGACAGGAACCGGGTTCCAATCTTGAAATCAAAGAATTTTGCACCGTCAATTACGGCGTGACCTTTCCCATGATGGAAAAGATCAGTGTGAAAGGTAAGGATCAGGCACCTTTGTACCAGTGGCTTACGAAGAAATCAGAGAATGGAGTGATGGATCAAGAGGTAACTTGGAATTTTCAGAAGTTCTTGATCGATGAAGAGGGACATCTGGTGGATGTGGTGATGCCGAAGGAAAGCCCTATGAGCGACAAGATACTGAATTGGATCACCGGCAGTCAGGATTAGTGCATAATCCTGTATACCAGCTCTTTTAATAGGTCTCCCTGCGAAGCCGACACATTATCCACACCTTTCGAGCGGGCGTCGAATGTACGCAGGTCTGAAATGATTTCCATCACTTTTTGAGCGGTGTAGTTATGCAGGCCTGTCATATAATCACGCGCAAAATAGGCTGACCTCATATTCAGTGCGTTCATAATGCTTTGTTCATCTTTACGCGGCAACCAGAAGCATTCCAGCAGATTACTGAAATAATTGAACAACACGGCGATGGTGGCCATCATCGGGTTCTCTTTTGGATTCTTGTCGAAGTAATCCACGATCCGGTTGGCTGCCACTACATTTTTGGAGATAATGGCTTTTTGTAGTTCAAAATTGTTGTAATCCTTACTGATACCCACATTTTTCTCTATCAATGCGGATGTAATACGCCGTTCCCCTTCGGGAAGGGAGACCTCCAATTTCTGAAGCTGAGGGATTAACTTGCTGATGTCGTTTCCCACAAAATCAGTCAGCATCTGTGCCGACTTTTCATCGATAGCTATTCCTTTCTCTTTCAGCCAGGACTGGATAAATGCCGGTATCTGGTTTTCATACAATTTCTTGGATTCAAATAGCTCCCCCGTTTTAAGTATGCTTTTCACTATCCCTTTCCGCTTATCGACCGTGCCGTGCTTATAATTGATTACCAGGATAGTGGAAGGCATCGGATTCTTGGCATAGAGATCGAGCAAGTCGAATTTGTCGAGATTCTGGGCCTCTTTCACAATAATAAGCTGATACTCGGCCATCATGGGGAAACGGCGTGCCGAGGAGATGATAAGGTTGACATCGGTATCCACTCCGTAGAAAGTAAGCATATTGAAATCTTTCTCCGTTTCAGTCAGTACCGTATCGCACAGCAAATCGGTCAGCACATCTATGAAATAGGATTCATCCCCCATAAAGAGATAAATCGGTTTGAACCGACGTTGCAGAATAGCGTTGCGAATAGCATGAAAAGATGATTGTGTGGATGCAGCCATTGGTTGATGTGATGAATATGCTAATTGGTGTAACTCTTAACTCTTAACTCTTAACTCTTAACTCTTAACTCTTAACTCTTAACTCTTAACTCTTAACTCTTAACTCTTCATTCTTCATTCTTCATTCTTCATTCTTCATTCTTCATTCTTCATTCTTCATTAGCCGCTCATTATTACCAGTCGAAGCGCAAATGTTTGATGGTAGAGCCTCTGTTCATAATGGATGAAAGCGATTTGATCCCTATTTTCACATGCTCTTCCACAAAATTCTCGGTAATATGCTGGTCGCTCTTTTCGGTTTTCACACCGGTAGAGATCAGCGGCTGGTCAGACACGAGCAGTAGTGCTCCCGTAGGGATGCGATTCGCGAAGCCGCAGGTAAAAAGGGTAGCCGTTTCCATATCTACCGCCATGGCACGTATCTGCCTCAGGTAATTCTTAAAATCATCGTCATATTCCCACACGCGGCGATTGGTGGTATAGACCGTACCTGTCCAGTAGTCACGGTGAAAGTCCCGCACATTGGAAGAAACCGCCCTCAGGAGGCTGAACGCCGGTAGAGAGGGCACTTCGGGCGGGAAATAGTCATTTGATGTGCCTTCGCCACGAATAGCGGCTATAGGCAGAATATAATCACCCAGTTCGCTCCTCGACTTCAATGCGCCGCATTTTCCCAGGAAGAGCACTGCCGAAGGCGATACCGCGCTCAGCAGATCCATGATGGTGGCGGCATTGGCACTACCCATCCCGAAATTGATGATGGTGATACCGTTGGCAGAGGCATTGGGCATATTGGCGTCTAAACCGACTATGGGAGCATTGAAATGATCGGCGAAAATCTCGACATACTTTTGAAAGTTAGTCAACAAAACAAATTTGGTGAATTCGTCAAGTGACCTTTTCGTATATCTGGGGAGCCAATTCTCCACAATTTCCTGTTTTGTTTTCATACCATCTCACATAAAAAAGGTAATTTTGTGCGGGCTATGCCGTTATTCTGCAAACAAAGATACAAATGTGCGATTTAAATTTGCCATCTTTCGATACAAAAATCCGTAAAAAGGGCGAGGGACTGGAGATCTTCGATCCTTTACGGAAAAAATATGTGAGGTTGACTCCTGAAGAGTGGGTACGCCAGCATTTTGTCCAGTATCTGATCTCTGAGAAACAATTTCCCGGCTCGCTGATAGCCAACGAGGCGGGAATCAAACTGAACTCGCTTTCAAAAAGATGTGACACGGTGGTCTACAACCGTAAGCTTGAACCCCTAATGATCGTGGAATACAAAAGGCCGGACGTAATCATAACACAAGAGGTATTCGACCAGATCACACGATACAACAGCGTATTAAAAGTTCCCTATATCGTTGTGTCGAATGGGTTAGTACACCATTGTTGCCACATGGACTATGAACAGCGGTCTTATCGGTACCTTACAGAAATCCCCACTTACCAGGAATTAAAGTGAAGAATGAAGAATGAAGAGTGAAAAGTGAAGAAAATCCACCTTCGCCGATCAATAACTCTCTTCTACCGAAGGAAAATCGCTTGATTTGACATCGCTTATGTATTGCTGGACAGCAGCGGTGATCTCATCAAAGAGATTGGCGTAGCGGCGCAGGAAACGGGGTGAGAAACCTTTATTCAATCCCAGCATATCATGCATCACCAGTACCTGCCCGTCCACTTGAGCCCCTGCTCCAATCCCTATGGTCGGGATAGCCAGTTCGGCCGTGACTTTGCCTGCCAGTCCTGCCGGAATTTTCTCCAACACGATGGAGCAGCATCCTATTTCCTGTAAGAGACGGGCATCCTCCATCAGCTTGGCGGCTTCCTCTTCTTCTTTGGCGCGTACGGCATAGGTTCCGTATTTGTTAATCGATTGCGGCATCAGCCCCAGGTGACCCATTACCGGAATACCGGCATTCAGGATGGCCTTGATCGATTCAAGGATCTCTTTCCCTCCCTCCAACTTCAGGCAATCGACCTGCGTCTCCTTCATGATCTTCACCGCGTTGCCAACCGCCTGGTAAGGATCTCCCTGATAACTGCCGAAAGGCATATCCACGACTACCATTGCCCGCTTTACCGCGTTCATCACCGACTTTCCATGATAAATCATCTGCTCTACCGTCATCGGCAAGGTGGTAACGTTTCCCGCCATCACGTTAGAAGCCGAATCCCCTACCAAGATCACATCCACACCGGCCTGATCGATCACTGATGCCATGGAATAGTCATAGGCTGTGAGCATCGATATTTTTTCGCCCTGTTGCTTCATCTCCCGCAAACGGTATGTAGTTACTTTCTTTTGGTTGGAAGTGGTAAGATACCCTTTTTTATCTTCTGACATCTTTACAGTTTTAATGGTTTACTTGAAAATGAGCCTCACGTTTTCTATGGCAAAGGTAGTGCTTTTACAGATTCTTTTCACATTTTCCACCTGTTTTCAAAATGTGCGGATCCATCCATGCTTTTAACCTGCGACAAAAAAAGCCGAGACTGAATATTGTCCCGGCCTCTTTTGACAGAAATTCATTATTTATTAAAACCTGTACCCTAAAGTAAGCAATCCTCTGATAGAATTGTTTTTCAGGGAGAAGGGAGCCGCATCCACTTCAAGCGCGTCATTGATATAATAGTTGGGGAAAGGATAGAGATCGTCTTTTTGCGTTTTATAGACAATCGCCATATCAAGATAGAAATTCCTGTTGAAACGGTATCCCAATCCTCCGGTAAAGTAATGAGTGTCGCCTTCTATACGGTGTATAGTATTTGAACCGGCAATGAGCGCATCACCGAGTCTCACCAGATCAGCATCATAAGGGTTTTGCATCCATGCATATCCCAACCGGCCGGAGAATTGGGGAGTAATACGGTATTCCATCCCCGCTTTCACGGTCGATGCCATCTTGTGATCCTTCGAAATGATTTCGTTATCGCCATCATACCAGGCAGGATCGTTCGAAGAGTTGGAAGGAAGCTTCAATTTCATCTTACTGTAATCCACCAATTCATAATCCAGGCTGGCAATAAAATTATTACCCAAGACGGTTGCCACGCTGGCTACTATCTTTCCGGGGGTCTTCAAATCGTAATCGTTATAAAAGTTGGCTGAATGGATACCCCCTTCTTCATAACCCACGTCATAAGAGGGGAGATATGATTCGATATTTTCCAGCATTTCGGCCTGATAAGTCTCCGACAAGGCATACCAGGTAGGTGTATGCCAAGCCAGGCCGAACCGCAAAGAGTGCACCGGCCGGTAGATCGCTCCCACCTTGGCACCCACTCCCGCACCTTTGACAGTCATCCAATTGTTCAAGGTGTATCCACCATCGTTAAAATCTTCATCAAAACGCGAATCGAGACTATAAAATATGTCCTTGATAGAAAGCGACACACCGAGGTTCAGCACATGATTGATAGTAGTTCCCACGGTGAAATCATAATTATCTATATAACCTCTTTCACGCGTGTCGATCCCGGCGAACGCTCTCTCTCCCTTCATATTCAACGGAATAAGATTTCTCCCACCCTGATCGGGATTAAGAAGGAACGCATTACGTCCAAGCACCGGCAACCATGGCTGTGACAAGAACGGGTCATACTCATTTTCAATCCATTTCAGGTCATCCGGACTCTTGATAATCCCATCATTCAATTTTCCCTGGTAGTCATTGTAAATATAATCGAGCAGGGTACCCCGGGAGTCTCCCCTCGCTGAAACCTTTTTATCGAACGATTTCAACTTATTGTAAGAGAATCCGAAGTTGATCAGCGGCATCACGTCGTTTCTCAACGGGAAGTAACCCACAAATCCGATATTATCTATGTTGAAATCGGTTCTATTGGCTTTCTGGTCTCCCACAACCGAACCCTCTTTCATCAGATTCATCGTACCCGTCACTTCGGAGCTACGGTACACTGCTATGCCGGCAGGATTAACGGAGACACCGGTCATGTCGCCCCCCAAGGCGCCGAAGGCTCCCCCCATCGACATAGCGCGGGCGGTCCCGTGGAGATCTTCCCGTGAAAATCGCAAGGCGTCGATCTCACTCTGGGCAAACAGGGGTGCCGTGAACACGAATAATGAAAAAAGAATATAAGTGATCTTCTTCATAATGATTTAGCATTTAATTATTTCACCATTTTATCTGCGACCTCCACTACGTCCGCTACTTCCACTACTCCCACTGGAACTGCGCCCGCTACTGCTACCGCCTCCAAAGGAACCGGAAGAAGAACTGCTCCTGCTGGGCGTGGAATAGGTGGAAGAACTCCGGGTCGTCGAACTGCTTGTCGACGGGGTTGAATAGTTGTCATTGCTCCGGCTGGGAGTGCTTTGATAAGAGGAACGCGACGGTGTTGTCGTACTTCTTTGATAAGTCGAACTGCTTCTTGAAGGAGTAACCGCATTTCTTTCGTAACTCCTCGATGAGCTTCGGCCGCTGTTATATGTATCTGACGAGCGGGTAGATTGGGTATTCCGGTCGATCGAACTTGACCTGGAGCCGGTAGTAGCCGAACGGTTGATTACCTGTCCATTTCTGGAATCATATACTCTGCCTGAGCTATCGACGATTCTTGTTCTTGGAGTAGTAGCGTTGCTTCTGCCCACGCCGGCGCTACTTCTTCCGGAAACCGCACTTCTAGAAGATGCGGTCGTAGTATTTCTTCCTGACACAGCGCTACGGGTACCACTTCTTGACGACCTGCCCGAGACATTTGCCATTGAGGCATTTCTATTGGTCGCGGCACTCCCTCTGTAAGTACCGGTACTTCTTCCGGTACGGTTATGGGTCAGGCTGCTGTAATATCCGTCATAAAAGCCGTGATGGTAACCGCCGCCCCAATATCCGCCATAATACCAGGGATCATACCAACCGCCATAATACCACGGTGAGTACCATCTGCTGTAGTACCACGGGCTATGCCAGCCGTAATACCAGGGTGAGTACCATCTGCTATAATACCAGGGACTACCCCAGCCGTACCAGCCGCCATAACCATAATACCAGGGATCGTACCATGGGTCATACCAAGGATAATAAGAGGAACCCCATCCCATACCATAGTATATATGGGTATTCCATCCGCGGTGGTTATAATTCCGATAGAGATCATCGCCCACATAGACAATCACCTCATCCGCGCCGGTGATCTTGATGCTCGATTCCGGATCATGGAACCGGACGATCCGGTCGGTGTATGCATACTCTTCATAATTATCCTGATCCTGTTCATCGACAGTATCGGTTGCTAACACGTTGCCGCGACCTCGACGATTATACTCATCGATATCCCTGCCGTTGGCCCTCACTTCCATGCGCGACGCGTCACCCTGCACGATCACCACTTTTTTCTTTTGCGGTTCTTCGGCTTTCTTCTGAACCGTTACCGGTTCTTTTTGAGTAGGATCAGCATAAATATCATCCCATTCCTGGGCGAAACCGAACAATGGTACAGCAACCAGCAAAACCGTTAGTAAGTTTTTTATAGTTTTCATCGTTTCTCCCTCTTTATATTTGTTTGTAAATAATTTTATCTGTCATCATCTATGACTCAGAAACTTCGGAAAAGTTTAAAAACAGGTGCGCTCAAATAAGTCTATTCGGTCCCTTCCGAAGCACACTGATACACAAATATAGCAAATGTCTCGCAATAAAGATGTATACGGTAAAAAAACGCTGCACCCGTTTAGGTTAAAAAAACAAAACTGCCAGTTTGATCAGACTGATATTTCCAAACCATCATATGCCAGAAAGACCTGTGGCGGGAGTTCCTCCTCCACTTTGGCATGGGTGCCGATTTCATGGCTCATATGTGTCAGATAAGCGGTTTTCGGTTTTATCTTGTCTATCATTTTCAATGCCTGATCCAAAGTTTGGTGTGAAATATGTTCTGTTTTCCTGAGTGCGCTCACCACCAGCGTATCCACATCTTCCAGTTTCCTCAGTTCAGTTTCCTCCATCGACTTCATATCAGTCAGGTATGCGAAATTCCGTATCCGGAATCCCAGGATAGGCAAGTTGTAATGCATGACCCGGATAGGGGTCACAGTAACTGTTCCTATCTGAAAATCCTTGTCGGCACTGATCGGCCTGACGGTAAGGTTGGGCACTCCACTGTATTTATATTCCGCAAAACAGTAGGGTAATCTCTCTCTGAGAGCCTTCTCCAGACGTCGCTCCATATAGAGGTCCACCGGCCCGAAAACGGAGAACGGACGTAAATCATCAATTCCTCCCACGTGATCATAATGCTCATGCGTGAGGAGGATCCCATCTATTTTTTCGAGCGGGAAGGGTAGCATCTGCTGTCTGAAGTCGGGTGAGCAGTCGATCATCAGCATTTTGTGATCAATCTCGATCCTCACCGATGTGCGGAGTCGCCTGTCCCTCGGGTCAGCTGAATGGCAGACTTCACATCCGCATCCGATTTGCGGGACACCGGTGGAGGTACCCGTACCCAGAAATCTCACTTTCATATGACAAGTTTAAGAAAAAAGCCGCCTCATTCTCTGAAATGGGCAGCTTTCGGTTTGTATATTATATCAATTCAATACAAAGCAGGAGTGAATATAAAGTGTAAAGCCAAAAGATCAATATTCTCTTTCCAAAATCCAAAGATCGTTGAAAGGCACTCCGTAGGTTCTTTTCAGGTATTCCGTATCTCCTTTGGCCGAGTAAGCGCGGTATATCTCATCGCGTCTGGCTGCCGCTTGTGCCTTGTCATCATAGCTGGCAACGATCACGCGGTACATCCCTTGTTCATTCTGTGCCAGGATTACCGAATGTCCTTCATTCTCCATGCGATTTTTCAATGACTCGGCGTTCAACTTCACACTCAGTGAGGCGATCACCACACTAAATTTCTTCAATCCCGCGGCATCGGTCGGATAAACCGGTTCCACCTTCTCTTTTCTTACCGAAACCTCTACAGGAGGAAGGGGACTGGCATCTTTTACCACTGTGGTGGGCTGAGACGCAGTTTGTTGCATTTCTCTTTCTTTGGCTGCTTCATACACTTGTTTATAAGCGCTTTGCTTGGGTTTGCAGGATACCCCGAGAAGCAGCAGGGTTACTAAAACCAATGCGTAATGGATTTTTTTCATGCCTGTTCGCTTTATTAAATTGTTCAATTACCTTTAGACTATTTCTGTGATCGCATAATCAAAGCAAACTTTGTTTCCGCCGTTGCTTAACGAAATAGTTCATTTCTCAAATCAACTCGCTATTCGTGTATAATTTTGTATTATCACGAAATCTTGCAACAAAGATAATAAAGATGCCTATGATTGCACCTTTGTCTGTGTGAAAATAAATTAAATCACTCCCCTGACAGACGCTTTAACCGGATCGGTTTGGTAGGGATGTTGAAGGTCTCTCCCTGTTTAACGGTGACGACGACTACCGTATCGCTGAAGTTCGCCTGCGGATCGGGAACAAAGTGTACTTCCCAATCGCCCTCTTTTAACCCCATAAACTGGAACATGAGCATTTGGTCGCCGAGATTTTCCCTCTCGGGAAGGGAGAGAAAAGTATCCTTTTCCTGTATGACTTTCACGTATGGATTGGCTTCAAGAGGGGCCACATACCCCCGCAATTTTCCACCAAAGACCTCGGGAAAAGCTCTTGCCACCGGATAGAGATAATTGTCACCCTTTTCCGTCTTCACCACGGAAAGGGCGGCATTGAGGTCGATCACCATACTGGAGATAGTGTTGAGCCGCATTTCCATTTTCACAGCATCAATAATCACTCCTTCTTCCAGTTCAGAGGGGATATGCAACGGTATGATCGAGTCGGTATTGGTTCTTAGCAGATTGTCATTTCCAAATACCAATTTGATTTGCTGTAATTCCGTACCTGCGGGGACATATTGATCTACCAATTGCACTGTTTTCCCATTCCTTAGCTTAAGAACATCATATCTGCTTCCGGAAAACTTAAGGGAGACCCACTTCCCTTCCTGACTGGCAGTATCCACCAGAAAAACTGACACCTCCCTGATATCCACGTAAAATTCCTTTATTACCAGTGAAGCAGCATCCGTCAATTTGAGACGCAGGCGGGAAGCATTGGCGCTGGGATCGTCACTCTCACATGCCTGCCATGAAAATGAAAATAAAAGCACTGTGGTGAGCAGAATATATCGAAAAGGCCTGTGGCGCATATTGTCAACTCCTTTTTAATGATACTTGAACCACAAAATTACACAAATCCCCATCCCGAGGCCACAAAAAACAATTAATTTTCATGAATTTCCCAAAAACAAATCTTTTTCATATCTGTTATATGAATGGGGAAAGTGGAAAAGTGGGAATCTAAAAGTGAAAGTAAATATTAGAACCAAGATTCAAGAGCCAAGAACCAAGACTTTTAAATTTCTTCACTTTCCAGTTCCAAGTTCTAAATTCTAAATTCTAAATTCTAAATTTCAAGTTCTAAGTTCTAAGTTCTAAGTTCCAAGTTCCAAGTTCCAAGTTCAACAATCTTATGAAGAAAACTGACACATTCCTCTTTTTTATTTCTTTTCTGGTGATTTTTTTTATGACGGCATGCGATCAACAGCGTAAAAAGAATGACGGGAACAACGTTTCCCAATCTGAAACCGAGAATTCAAGTATTCCACCGCAGCAATCCCCCGAAGAATTGTTCGACCGCCTGTTGGCTTCCTTCGGCGACGATTGGATGGAAAGGGAAGCCGATCCCACTCTCTATCCGGAATATTACGGTGGGGCTTTTATCAATAACAACGGCATGTTTGTGGTTGCGGTAACCGGCAACCGGGAGGAACACAAAAAACGTCTGTCGGAGATCCTCGGAACGGACAACTTTAAGGTGGAGACCGTAGAATATTCCTACCGCCAGATGATGCGGGTGATGGATCGTATCGACGCTTTTCTGATGAACAACACTATCCCTGAAGATCATCCACTGATGAGCCGTTTTGCCGGTGCCTATCCCGACGTGATGGAAAATCGGGTGAAAGTGCTCCTCACGAAAGTTGACGATACAACCATCCGGCTGTTCCAGAAAGACGTGGTGAACTCTCCCCTGGTGATTTTCGAACAGGGAAATCTGCCGGATTTAATGTGAAAAAGTATAGCCTGAAAATTTCAGCAACATCAAAACAATCAGATCGATCTCCTATATAACTGTCTTTTTATTTCGTAATATTTATACATTCAGCAAAAACTTCATCTATCTTTGTACGACACAATCGTATTTCTTTCAAAAAATAACAGGGAAGAAAATCTATTAGAGAATTCATTAAAAATTTAAGCCAATGAAAAAATCAGCAAAACTCTTCGCGTCGGTTGTTGCGCTTTTTTTCGCTACAACTCTTTTGGCGCAGAACGTATCGTACAGCTACGAAAGCGTTCCCAATGATCCGATCAACACGCGTATTTATACGCTGGACAACGGACTGAAAGTGTATATGAGTGTGAACCGGGAAACACCTCGCATACAAACCTTTATTGCTGTCCGCGTAGGGGGTAAAAATGACCCTGCCGAGACAACCGGGCTGGCACATTATTTTGAACATCTCATGTTTAAAGGAACCGATAAATTCGGCACACTGGATTATGAGAGGGAAAAGCCGCTGCTCGACGAAATCGAACGTCTCTTCGAAGTATATCGCAACACCACGGATGAAGATGCACGTAGAGCTATTTACCAGCAGATAGACAGTGTTTCGTACGAAGCGTCGAAACTGGCTATTCCCAACGAGTATGATAAACTGATGTCGGCTATCGGGGCCACGGGAACCAATGCCTACACCGGTTTCGACATGACCGTCTACACAGACGACATTCCATCGAACCAGGTGGAGAACTGGGCGAAGATACAGGCGGAACGTTTTCAGAACAGTGTGATCCGGGGATTCCATACCGAGCTCGAAACCGTGTATGAAGAGAAAAACATGTCGCTCACGCAAGACGGTCGCAAAGTCTATGAAAAAATGCTGGCCACGCTCTTTCCCCACCACCCCTATGGCACCCAAACAGTGCTGGGGTCGCAGGAGCACTTGAAAAATCCTTCCATCACCAACATCAAGGAGTATTACAAAACCTATTATGTACCCAATAATATGGCTGTCTGCCTTGCCGGTGATTTCGATCCTGATGAGATGATCAGGATCATCGACACCCATTTCGGCGGCATGAAACCCAACAGGAACCTGCCACCTCTGCCTGTCACTCATGCACAAGAAGCTACGGAACCGGTCTCGGTTGAAGTGCTCGGCTTGGAAGCGGCCAACGTTTCGCTGGGTTGGCGCTTCCCCGGATCGGCAAGCCAGGAGAAAGACCTGCTCGACATCATCAGCCTGATCATGAACAACGGACAGGCAGGCCTTGTCGACCTGAACCTGATCCAGCAACAAAAAGTGCTCTCGGCTTATGCCGGGCTTTACAGCATGAGCGATTACTGCGCATTCGTCATGGGTGCCCATCCCAAACAGGGACAAACGCTGGAGGAAGCCCGCGATTTACTGTTAGGACAGATCGATAAACTGAAGAAGGGGGAATTTTCGGAAGAACTTATCTCCGCATCGGTCAACAACCTGAAATTAAGCCAGATGCGACGGATAGAGAGTAATGCGGGGCGTGCCAACTGGTTCGTGAGCACTTTTATCAACCGACTGGACTGGAAAGACCAAGTCGACCGTTTAGACCGCCTCGCACGGATCACAAAACAAGATGTGGTTAATTTTGCCAATGCCTATTTTAAAGAGAATTACGCTGTGATCTACAAACGCGAAGGCAAGGATCCCAACGAGCTGAAGATCGCCAAGCCGCAGATCACCCCTATCGTGATGAACCGCGATGCCCGCAGTCAATTCCTACTCGGGGTACAACAGTCGGAAGTGAAACCCATCGAACCGGTATTTCTCGATTTTGAAAAAGACCTGAAGAAGCTGGAAGCCAGATCAGATATCCCCGTACTGTATAAACAAAATGTGAACAACGGCCTTTTCAGCCTGATCTATGTCTTCGACATGGGGAATAATACCGATAAAGCCATCGGTACGGCGTTCGAATACATGAGATATCTCGGCACTTCGACCAAATCGCCCGAAGAGATCAAAACGGCATTTTACAACCTGGCATGTTCTTTCGGAGTATATCCCGGCAGTGAACGGGTATATGTTATGCTCAGCGGTTTGGCTGAAAACATGAACCAAGCGTTGGACCTCTTTGAAGAACTGCTGGCCGACGCCCAGGTGAATCCCGAGGCCTATGCCAACCTGACTGAAGATATCCTTAAAAAGCGTAACGATGCAAAACTGAATCAGGGTCAGAACTTCAACAAATTATTGCACTACGCCATCTGGGGGCCGGATTCACCCGACAAGAATGTCCTTTCCGAGGCAGAGCTCAATACCATGGATCCCGAAGAACTGGTGGCAAGGATCAGGCGACTCAATCATTTTGAACATCGCATCCTCTATTACGGGCCGGACAGCGAGAGCCAATTCCTTAGCACTCTCGATAAATTGCACCGTGTTCCCGATACCCTGACTCCCGTACCGAAAGACGACCGCTTCAAACAGGAGCCGATAAGGGAGAAGAAGGTATACCTCGCCAAATACGACGCCAAACAGATATATATGGCAATGGTGGCCAATGACGGGATTGTATACGATCCGGCCATCGAGCCTATCCGGGAGATGTACAATGAATACTTCAGCGGCAACATGAACTCCATTGTATTTCAGGAGATGCGGGAATCGCGCGGCCTTGCCTATTCGGCCTATGCCTACCTGATGTCTCCCTCGAAACTGAATCGCCCCTATATCTTACGGGCTTTTATTGCCACGCAGAACGATAAGATGGACGATGCGCTGAAAGCATTCCACCAGATACTGGATGAGATGCCCGAATCGGAAAATGCCTTTAATCTGGCAAAAGAGGGCCTGATCACCCGGCTGCGTACCGATCGCATCACCAAGGAAAATATACTCTGGGCTTATGTCAACGCGCAGGATCTCGGATTAAATACCGACAGGCGGAAAGAACTATATCAACAAGCACAAAGCATGACACTGTCCAATGTGAAAGCATTCCAGGAAAAATGGGTCAAGAACCGCACCTATGCTTACTGCATCCTGGGCAACGAGGAAGAACTCGACCTGCAACAACTCGAGACCTATGGTCCTCTCATACGGCTCTCACAGGAGGATATTTTCGGCTTTTGACATACCGCCACGGTTTACGTGCAGATAAAACAGGAGGCTGTCCCTACGGGCAGCCCCTTCTGTCTTCGGGTTTATGACAAAGTGTTGACAAAGCGGCCGGGTATCATGGAGGGACAATTTTCACTTCTCGCTGCAAGATATTCATTGCCGACAGAGACAAGAGACCAGATTCCGGTCGCCATAGGCATTGTCCACACGGGCTACATTGACCCAGAACTTGTTGTCGGCCACGAACGGCAGCGGGTAAGCAGCTTTACTACGAGGATAAGCATGCTTCCACTCGTCGGCAGTGATCTCATATTGGGGGTGCGGCGCATTCACCAGCACATTATCCTGCGCCGGGTATTCACCCCGCGAAACCTCTATGATCTCTTCGTGGATCTGGTTCATCACTTCCACAAAACGATCCAGTTCGGCCAAACTTTCACTTTCCGTGGGTTCCACCATAAGCGTGCCATGCACTGGGAAAGAGAGCGTGGGGGCGTGGTAACCGTAGTCAATCAAGCGTTTGGCAATATCGGTTTCGGTGATGCCCGACACCTCCTTCAGGCCGCGGCACTCAAGAATCAGCTCATGCCCCACCCTGCCTCTGGCACCCCGATATACAATACCGTAAGAGTCCTTCAGCTTCTCCGCCACATAATTCGCGTTAAGGATAGCGGCTTCAGTAGCTTCTTTCAGACCTTCAGCTCCCATCATACGGATATAGGCATAGGTGATTTCTGTCACGCCCGCACTACCGTAAGCTGCACCCGAAACAGTGTTCTTGTCGGTCGACATAGTCACCGGATGTCCGGGCAGGAAAGGCACAAGGTGTTCGGCCACGCAGATAGGCCCCACACCGGGTCCTCCTCCTCCATGCGGAATGGCGAATGTTTTATGCAGGTTGAGATGGCACACATCGGCACCGATAGTGCCGGGATTGGTCAATCCCACCTGCGCGTTCATATTGGCGCCGTCCATATAAACCTGTCCGCCCGCTTCGTGGATCAGACGGCACATCTCCCTGATTTCCGTCTCGAAGATGCCATGCGTCGACGGATAGGTGATCATATAGGCTGCCAGGTCGTTTTTGTACTGATCTACTTTGGCCCGCAGATCATCCATATCCACATTGCCGTTGGCATCGCTGGCAACCGTCACCGGCTTAAATCCGGCCTGTACCGCGCTGGCGGGATTGGTTCCATGCGCCGACGCGGGGATCAGCACCACCTTGCGATGTCCTTCGCCATTGCTTTCGAGATAGCCGGCAATGGTGATCAGTCCGGCATATTCACCTGCCGCTCCCGAATTGGGTTGAAGGCTGGTGGCGGCGAATCCTGTGATCTGAGCCAGCATCTCTTCCAGTTCACTGATCATCTGCGTATATCCTGCCACCTGTTCCAACGGTGCGAAGGGATGGATGCGCTGAAAGCCGGCAAGTCCCAACGGCAACAATTCAGAGGCCGCATTCAGCTTCATGGTACATGAGCCGAGTGAGATCATGGAATGTGCCAGCGAGATATCTTTCCGTTCGAGCCGCTTGATATAACGCATCAGTTCCGTCTCGGTGTGATAACTGTTGAAAGTGGGATGAGCAAGGAAATCAGATTTCCTGAGTTGTGACTCTTTCAAGGTGCTCTTCGCGGGTAACTCTTCGAGCAGGTAAACCTTCGAACTGCCTGCCGCCATCGCGAATGCTGCCAGCAGTTCATGTACCCGGTAAGGATTGGTAGTTTCATCGATACTGATCCCTACCTCGCCACTTTCGAAGTAACGCAGGTTGATACTGCGTATTTCGGCATTATCACGGATATCCTGTACCGATATGCCCTCGGGCAGACGGATCTTGAGCGTGTCAAAATAGCTGCTGTTCAATTGCTTATAACCCATCTCCTTCAATTCCTCACTTACATGGGAGGCGATGGAGTGAATGCGGCGGGCAATATTTTTGAGACCTTCCGGTCCATGGTAGACGGCGTAGAAGGAAGACATAGTAGCCAGCAAAGCCTGCGCCGTACAGATGTTGGAAGTGGCTTTTTCACGTTTGATATGTTGTTCGCGCGTCTGTAGCGCCATGCGAAGCGCCTCCCTGCCGTAGGCATCTTTGGAGATGCCGATGATACGCCCGGGCATGAAGCGTTTGTACTCATCGCGGGTGGCAAAGAACGCGGCGGACGGCCCCCCGTAAAACATGGGGATACCGAAACGCTGGCTGCTTCCGAAAGCTATGTCGGCACCCCATTCACCCGGAGGGACAAGCAATGTGAGCGCCATCAGATCGGTGGCCACAGCCACCTTGCACTCAACCTTGCACGCCCTTTCAGTGAAGTCGGTATAATCCTCCACATTTCCGTCGCTATTGGGATATTGAATGATAGCGCCAAAAAAGGGTTTATCGAAAGTGACAGTTTTATAATCACCGACAACCACCTCTATTCCCGCATAATACATCCGCGTCTTAAGCACTGCTAATGTTTGAGGAAAGATGTTCTCATCCACAAACAGCGTTTCCACCCCGTTTTTCACCTGCTCACGGCCGCGCAACCCGTACATCATCGTGGCTGCTTCGGCAGCGGCGGTCGCTTCATCCAACAGCGAACTGTTAGCCAGCGGCAATGCGGTAAGTTCGCTTACTACCGTTTGAAAGTTAAGCAGTGCCTCCAGCCGTCCCTGCGATATCTCAGCCTGATAGGGTGTATAAGAGGTGTACCATACCGGATTTTCAAACACGTTCCGGTAAATCACCGCGGGAGTGACGGTATCATACCAACCCATACCGATATAAGAAGTGTGGATCTGATTCAGCGATGCAATATGAGCAATCTCTTCAGCATACTCGTGTTCCGACAATGCCCTGGGTAAAGAAAGAGGTTCCGTCAAACGGATATCTGAAGGGATTGTCTGATCGATGAGTTCATCCATTGACGAGAGGTCGATGGCTTCGAGCATTTTCTGTTTATCGGCCTCGGTAATACCGATATGCCGGTTTTTAAATTGTTCCATTTTTATCATAACACGCGCTAAGGGTAAATTTCTTATTATTAATCTTTTTTCTCTTCAGGACACGTGAAAAAATTGCACGTGAAAAAATCGGCCGGGGGATAATTGCCTCCACCGCCTATATTTTTATTTCCCGACGAAAGGGTTATTCTTTTTTTCAAATCCGATGGTGGTGGCAGGGCCGTGTCCGGAATAGACCAACGTACTGTCGGGAAGGGTAAACATCTTGGTTTCAATACTGTTTACCAGATCCTCGTAGCTTCCCCGCGGCAGGTCTGTCCTTCCCACGCCGGCATAAAAGAGCAGGTCGCCGCTGAAAACACAACCCTCCGCTTCGTGATAGAATACCACACTGCCGGGCGAATGTCCGGGAGTATGAAACACTTTGAGCGATTGGTTCCCGAAAGTGATCATATCGCCTTGGTTCAAATAATTACCGATCTCCGGCCTGAAATCGGCGTTACCGCCCGGCAACCCGAACAGCTGCATCTGTGCCGCTATATCCTCCAACAGGAAGAGGTCGTCGCGATGGCATTGCACCTTAAGCCCGAATTCAGAGGCGAGCAGATTGATCCCAAATATATGATCAAAATGCAGATGAGTATTCAACAGATGCCTCACCTTAAAGTTATTGTCGATCAAATAACTGAGTAACAACTCTTTTTCATCGGGATAAAAAGAGGCGGGGTCAATTACGACACACTCCCTGGTCTCGTCAGACAACACGTATGTGTTTACTCCCAACGGATTGAATTCAAATGTTTTTATATTCATCTTGCCACATTCTTATAGGGAAAGAATCCATACCTTTTCCCGTGGTATTTTCATTTAGCACAAAAATAACGCTTTCTTTTGGATTTACAGAAAATAGGGAGGAATCATTCTATATTACATTCGTCGTTTTGAGTCGCCTTCACTCCCCGATTGTTAATTTCCACATGCCAAAGTGCAATTCAACTTAACGGGACATACACCAGTTTTTTTGTCTGGAAGAAGGGTTCGGAGAAGTAATCCGACAAAGAAACCAACTCGGCGACCCGTCGGAAAGGATGCAACTCCGCCGTAAGGTCTCCCCCTTTCAGGCAGATAAGTCCATTAGGCAAGGCGTTCATCTGTTCCGAGGAAATATTTTTACTTGCGATCCTGACCAGTTGGGGCAGCGGCATCACCGCCCGGCTGACAATAAAATGGAATTTCCTTTTTTCAGCCTCCACACGCGCGTGCACTGCTTCTATATTCTTCAACCCCACCGCGTCGGAGATCTCTTTCGCAACCATCACTTTCTTGCCGACACTGTCAAGCAGCACAAACCGCACATCAGGGAAAAAAATGGCCAGCGGGATACCCGGAAATCCACCTCCCGTGCCCACATCCATAATGGTGGTACCCGGAGTAAAGCGGACATACCGTGCAATAGCCAGAGAGTGCAGCACGTGATGCGGATAGAGATTATGGATATCCTTCCGGGAGATCACATTGATTTTGGCATTCCAGCCGGCATAGAGATCGGACAGTGCTTCGAACTGCTGCTTCTGCTGAGCGGTAAGCGACGGAAAATAGGTTTCAATGCTCTTCACTATAAATCGGCTAATTTAACGGCAATACTGTTTTCCCTCAACAGGGGGAATATCATCTCGTAAGGGATAAAGACCTGCGGCGCGTCCAATTGGTAAGCCGAATATTCACCCTTGTTATAGGTATAAACAATCCCTTTATCGGTCAGTAAAAAGTTCTGGTTAGGCACAATCTCACGCACGCCGAAGAAACCGAGATCTTCCAGTTCTTCCACGCTTTCTGCGCCACTCTGTTGCAGTAGAGACGCGATAATAAGACGCTGAAGAGCGGTATCGTATCCGGCATTAAAGATATCATTCTCGGTGACTTGTCTGCCTGTATTCAGGTTCAACACATAATTGCGGTAGGAGTCGTAAGATGCCGCCCCACCCTTGTTATTGGATTGTTTCACCTGGAACGCGAGGACTCCGTGATAATTGTACACAATGGAATCGGAGAGACTTTCATAGTAGGAATAGAAAAAAGCTTGGGTATAATGCTCACTGTCGGCGACATCGACACCTGTGATGAGATTGTTAAGTTCACGGATTTCATCCGCACTTTCCCGGTATGTTTGTGCATCGGCGGTGTAGTTTTCGATGTAATTCCGCACATAAGCCTGTATGGCATCAGGCGGCGCCAAAGTATCATACGGCGCACCGAACGTATTGCGGATAAAGAATTGCTGTAACATGTCAAGATTCATTTTACCGCTGCTGACGGGATAAATGAAATCCACCTCTATGTTACAATAAGGATTTGCCGTATCCCCGTCGAGATGGTGCCGGGCAACCAGGTTGACAGTATCGAAGTCAACGTCATTCTCCGCTCTGAACATGCTCCTGCCTCCCTGCTGGTTGCAGGAGATGAAAAACAGCAATGCCACCAGGGATGGCAAGACAGCCCACATTCTATGATACATCCCCATAACGAAAGACTTTAAAATAACAGGCACAAAAATACATATTTTATCGGGAATAGCCTTGCCGTCTTCCACTTTTTACAAATAGATGAGGATACGGTCAACCCGCATCCTCGTTTATCGGTCAGAAATTCGTCAATCCTGGGAATTTCGACTATCAATAAGTGTGTCCGTCGGATTCCAGATCGTCCAGGCTCAGTTTCTTTTTCTCCAGCGCTCTCCATGCATAGAATATGTAGGCAATCACGAAGGGCACGAGGAGCGAAACTATCGCCATGGCCGAAAGCGTAAAATAGCTCGATGAGGAGTTTTGCAGGGTGAGTGAACTCTGCGGATCCACCAAGGAAGGATAATAGGCGGTATTGTTATAACCGGCTACGAGCAGGAGCATGGTCACGGTCGCAATAGTACCCGCGCCGGCGAACCAGATTCCTTTTTTAAAGCCCGCATTGAAAACCGTATTGAAAATACCATACAAAACGGCCAATACTCCCAGCACAAAGAGTACCAGTATCATCGGCATATCGATGAAATTATGAAGGTATTTCATCTTTTCCATATATATCACTTTTGTTTCAGGATTCACCGCATAGCCTTCAGCGACCAGCGTCCAGATCAAAAAGACGAGGAAGAAAACCACAAAAGGTATTCCGTTATACAGGGTAAATTTACGGGATCTGTTTTCGAGCACCTCGTGATCGAGCCGGTTCACAAAGAAGAGGCTTGCCAGGGTACGGGCAAGGAAGAGTATCGCCAAGCCGAGACTCAGATTTCTCACATTTGCCAACAACTCAAGCCCGTGGAGCGGGTTCTGCCACTGGCTGATGGTAAAGCCTGAAGCCCCCAGCCCGGCAATATTCCCTTTGGCGACAGTAAATTCCGATCCGGTAAAAAAAGAGGCTACCACCACGCCCAACAGGAAGGTAGCCAGCACACCATTGAGAAACAGGAACGCGCGATAGGTTTTCGGACCGAAAATATTCCCCGGCTTGGACTGGTATTCGTAGGATATGGCTTGCAATACAAAACAGAACAGCAAAATCATCCATGCCCAGTAAGCTCCCCCGAAGCTGGTCGAGTAAAACAGGGGAAACGACGCAAAGAAGGCGCCTCCGAAAACAACCAGCGTGGTAAAGGTATATTCCCATTTGCGTCCGAGCGCGTTGACAAGAAGTTTCTTCTCATCTTCTTTCCTCGCGAGAGAGTTCAACATGGACTGACCCCCCTGCACAAAAAGCAGGAACACCAGTATTCCGCCAAGAAGCGACATTACAAGCCACCAGTATTTCTGTAGAAAGTCGTAAGTTATCATTATTTTTTTCTTTTTGTCTGTTTAACCATGTATAAGATCAGGTTTCTTCTCCGGCAACAGTATCCGGCCCTTTTTTGATCTGTTTTACCATAATGGCCACCTCCGCGATCAACATTCCCGTAAACAATACCGTGAAAATGACAAACGTAGTGACAATATTGCCGGCGGATATCGCGGATGCAGCCATCTCTACCGGGAGAATATCCTGGATAGTCCATGGCTGTCGTCCCACTTCAGCCACTATCCATCCTGCCTGACCGGCGATAATGGGCAAGGGTATGCTCCACAGGGCCCCATATAGCAGCCATTTCGTGTCGCGCAAATCTTTTTTATAAATGAAATAGAGCACTATTGCAAAAAATAAAATAGAATAGAACCCTATTATCACCATAATGCGGAAACTATAGAAAGTAAGGGGCACGTCCGGGATCAGCTCTTCCCCGGTTTCAAGATAACCGTAGCCGAAATGTGCGTAATTTTCCTTAAGGATGGCTTCGTGATTGGCGGCATCGGCGTCGCGTCCTTCCGCCTTTGCCGTCTGGTAATCGGCCAGCGCCTGGATGGCAATCTTCCCGCGGGCTTTCCTCTCTTCAAAGGAGAGGGCGGTGGCGCCGTCATGAAGCGTATAACCTCCATTCACAAGGTCCATGATTCCCGGCACGAACGCGTTCATGTTCCTGTATCCCAGGAACGACAACAGTTTGGGTATCTCCAGCTTAAAGACAAAGGGATCCACGTCATCGTCATGGACCTGTTTGGCCGGGTTCAGCATCCCTATCGCCACCAATCCGGCACCCTCTTTACCTTCATAGAAGCCTTCCATTGCAGCCAGTTTCATGGGTTGTTTCTGTGACACCTGATAGGCCGAACCGTCACCGGTAACCGCCAGCATCACAAAAGCAACCAGCCCTATTATGGCAGCGACCTTTACACTTTTCAGGGCAAAATCGATATGTCTCCTTTTCAGCAGGTACCAGGCAGAGACACCCACCACGAAACCGGCTGCGATAGCCCAGCTGGAATAGATGGCATGCAGGAATTTATTATATGCCACAGGGGAAAGCACCACAGCCCAGAAATCGACCATTTCATTCCGTACCGTCTCGGGGTTGAACTCCATCCCGACGGGGTATTGCATCCAGGCGTTGGCGACCAGGATCCAGAAGGCAGATAAAGTAGCACCGGCAAACACCAACCAGGTAGAGGCAAGGTGCGCTTTCTTGCTCACCCTGTTCCATCCGAAAAACATGATGGAAATAAATGTGGCTTCCAAAAAAAATGCAACGATCCCTTCAATGGCGAGGGGAGCACCGAAAATATCACCCACGAACCAACTGTAGTTCGACCAGTTGGTGCCGAACTGAAACTCCAGGATAATACCTGTGGCGACACCGATCACGAAATTGATACCGAAGATCTTTTGCCAGAACTTGGTGACATTTTTCCATTTTACATCTCCCGTCCTCACGTACATGGTTTCCATGAGGGCCATAATAAGCGCCAGCCCAATAGTGAGCGGGACAAATATCCAGTGATAGCCGGCAGTGAGAGCAAATTGTGCCCTCGACCAATTGACTGTAGACACACTTAACAGATCCATAAATTTTGAATATTTAATCTTGGTTATTCCATTGACAGCGCCTGCTGGTAGCGTTCACCACACAGCGCCATACGCACCTACGCCTGCCCTATCCCCCCTATGGGTGGCAGAAAACCGGGATCGTTCTGCATCCTGATCGCCCCATTCTGCTGTTCAAATTTATCGATATTATCTTTCAACGCCATCAGCAACCGCTTCGCATGCTCAGGCGTGAGTATGATTCTCGATTTGACTTTCGCCTTGGGCACGCCCGGGACAATACGGACAAAATCCACAACGAATTCCGATGAGGAATGCGATATGATTGCCAGGTTGGAGTAAATCCCCTGTGCGATTTCATCACTCAATTCTATCTGTATTTCGTTGTTCTTATTGAAATTTTCCATTGTTTGACTGTGAATTTAATAACTCCGGCACATAATATCACCGTTTGGATACGTAGAAATGCAGTGTATGCCTGATTATCAAACAAACAGCGCTTTTCTTTTTATCAGGCATGAAAAATCCCGGTGAACTATTAAAATAGTTTAAACAAAGAAAACTAATTTTCTCCAATCTACAAAAGAAAAGAAGAAAATTCTTTGCTTTTTGCATTCTCCGTTCATCAACTACCGATGAGCCAAATGTCACAGTCAAGAATCAGCGGACTAATTTTCTATTTTCCGGGGAGAAGATATTCTGTATCGCTTACAATTCCCATGGAGTGTAAGGCAAATCCAGCGAGTCGGCCACATTTTTAAACACTACGTCCCCTTTTACGATATTCAATCCGTGGCGTAAATCCTGATATTGCCTGCAAGCTCCCTCCCATCCCATCTCAACCAGCTTTACCACATAAGGCAGCGTGGCATTGGTAAGCGCGCGTGTGGAGGTGACAGGAACGGCTCCGGGCATATTGGCGACACAATAGTGAACAATGCCATCCACCTCAAAAACTGGATCGGCATGTGTGGTAGGATGTGTAGTTTCGAAACATCCGCCCTGATCTACGGAAACATCCACCATTACCGTGCCTGGCTCCATTTCTTTGAGCATTTCCCGCCTAATCAGGTGCGGAGCCCTGGCACCTACCAATAAGGTGGCACCGATCACCAAGTCGGCCGTTTTGATCGATTCGGCAATGGACATCTTTGTGGAGTAAAGGGTATCTACGTTTCGAGGAAGAATTTCCGACAAATACCGAAGACGGTTCAGATTAATATCGAGTAGTTTTATGTTTGCTCCCAGTCCGGCAGCCATCAGGGCGGCATTATGTCCGACCACTCCACCACCGATGACCACTACTTCGGCCGGTTTCACGCCAGGCACGCCCCCCAGCAGAATCCCCTTGCCTCCTTGGGGTTTTTCCAGATATTTGGCACCTTCCTGGACAGATAAACGGCCGGCCACCTCACTCATGGGCGTGAGCAACGGCAGCGACCCGTCTTTGTCATTCATTACCGTTTCATAGGCTATGCAGACAGCTCCGCTCGAAATCATGGCTTCAGTGAGTTTTTTGTCGGACGCAAAGTGGAAATAGGTAAATACCACCTGATCCTTTTTTATCAGATGATATTCGCTTTCTATCGGTTCTTTCACTTTCACGATCACATCCGCAATCTCATACACATCTTCAATACGGTCAAGGATGACAGCTCCGGCTTTCACATAGCTCTCATCCGACAGGTTACTTTTGACGCCGGCACCTTTCTGCACGTAAACTTTATGTCCACGACCGGTAAGTTCCAATACACCACCGGGTGTCATGGCCACTCTTCCTTCTTTTACTTTAATTTCTTTGGGTATTCCTACGATCATAATAATAAAATTATATGTTGTTGCAAGATAATTGCAATGGTATTATTGTCAGTGATCTGTTGTAATATGATCGTTTCACATGACTAAAATTATTTATTTCTATTTCATGAGGCTTTTTCTACGCTCAACATTGTCAAAAGAAGTTTTGACAATGTATTCCCTTATCGAAAAAGTACAATGGTGTCATATGAAAATTGAGCGAAGCGAAATCGCCGGCTTCCATTAAAAATCTTCACTGGAGGCAACTCGCTTTAGTCATGATCTTTGGTGAAACCATATTCGTGCTCGGCTCATATGATTATTCTATTGTTTTATTCCGGTATATGGAACCTTCGATGTTCAAAATATTCACTAAAGTTAGATATTTGAGTCGCCTTCGCGCCTCGATTGCTAATTGAGTCGCCTTCGCACCTCGATTGCTAATTGAGTCGCCTTCGCGCCTCGATTTTCAATTCCTCGCTATGGCATAGTCCAAACAAGTTTGTCCTTTGCTCATTTAGCTTAACGGAAATATTCATTCCCTCCGGGTGTGTGATGATCATTGTAAACATGTCGGTTTCATATGTGCAAAAATAAAAAGAAAAAATAAATCCACAATTTATTCAAACAGATTTATGAATGGGCCGATTTGTCTTTTTTCACGGTTCGATAATCATTTTTAATGACTCTTTCGCATAAAAATTTCTTTCATTACGGATTATATCGTATTTTTGTGACAATAATTCAGATTTTTCAATCTATAATAATAATTTAGAACAATGGTAAGTTATAAAGAATTGGGTCTTGTAAACTCAAGAGAGTTGTTTAAGAAAGCAATAGAGGGCGGCTATGCTATTCCTGCTTTCAATTTCAACAACATGGAACAACTTCAGGCCATTATTTCGGCCTGCGTTGAAACAAAGTCACCTGTGATCCTTCAGGTATCCAGCGGCGCACGTAAATACGCCAATCAGACATTATTGCGTTATATGGCTCAGGGAGCGGTGCAATATGCAAAAGAACTGGGTTACGAAATTCCCATCGTACTCCACCTTGATCATGGCGACAGCTTTGAGCTTTGCAAGGATTGTATAGAGAGCGGTTTCTCTTCTGTGATGATCGACGGATCGCATCTTCCTTACGAAGAAAACATCGCACTGACAAAGAAAGTGGTTGAGTATGCTCATCAACACGACGTCACTGTGGAAGGAGAACTCGGCATATTGGCAGGTATTGAAGACGATGTACAGGCGGAACACCACACCTATACCGAACCCGATGAGGTGGTGGATTTCGTGACACGTACCGGCGTTGATTCCTTGGCTATCTCCATAGGCACTTCACACGGTGCTTTCAAGTTCACTCCCGAACAATGTACCCGCAACGAACAGGGCGTATTGGTTCCTCCCCCATTGCGCTTCGATATTCTGGAAGAAATTGAAAAACGAATCCCCGGATTCCCCATCGTTCTCCACGGATCTTCTTCCGTTCCCCAGCAATATGTGGAGATTATCAACAAATACGGAGGTAAACTGGATGATTCAATCGGTATCCCCGAAGAACAATTGCGCAAAGCTGCCAAATCGGCTGTTTGCAAGATCAATATCGACTCCGACGGACGTTTGGCCATGACTGCGGCCATACGTGAAGTATTCGCCAACAAACCGGCTGAATTCGACCCGCGTAAATACCTGGGTCCGGCACGTGAAGAGTTGAAGAAACTGTATATGCACAAAACAGAAAAGGTATTGGGTAGCGCCGGAAGAGCGTGACCATACAAAAATAACATATTTTGGAAAGAGGGTGAATCCAATGCGACTTTACCCTCTTTTCTATATTATTTGCGTTTCGCAAGCTTTTCTGTTTGGCATTAACGCTCGATTCCCGCCGCTTTTGCCACCCATCGTCCGCCACCTTATCACCTTCCCAT
This sequence comes from Proteiniphilum sp. X52, assembly GCF_003712195.1. Taxonomy (GTDB): domain Bacteria; phylum Bacteroidota; class Bacteroidia; order Bacteroidales; family Dysgonomonadaceae; genus Proteiniphilum. The sequence continues at coordinate 118,049 of NZ_RDSD01000007.1, forward strand.
CTTCCCACCTTTCATGTTACCTCCGGGAAAGCGCCCGCATTTTTTCATTGAAACCGGTCTTCCTGAGCAGATCCTCCAGAGAGATATGCATCCTGTAGCGCCAGTAGTGTTCGGGATTTGCCGGCACATTGATCCGCTCACGGGAAATATCGGGGTTACGGAGTTCTTCATCAAGCGACAGCCAGTCCTGTAACGGCAGGATCACCCACATGGCCGAGGAGCGGAGATGATGTTCAATGATCTGCCGGCAGATACTCATATCACACTCTGCCGGAGCAACTCCTTCGCGGTGTAACACTTCGTTGTAATAGCGTTGTGTGACTTCCCGGTTTTCAGTCCACCATAAACGTAGGGGCGACATGTCGTGGGTGGAGGTAGTACATACCGACAGATAGGGCAATTGCCGCAGGTCGGTGAAAGTGACGTATGGATCTTTGGGCATCCGTTCGATCTGCAGGCTCAACATCTGCAATTCATGCATCACCGACGGCACACAGTCGGGAACCATCCCTAAATCCTCTCCACAGACCATCATCCTGGTGGAGGAAATAAGTACTGGTAATTTCTTCATTGCCTCTTCACGCCAGAAATAGTTGTGCCGGTGATAATAAAATTCGTCATACAGGCGGTTAAACGCCTCCTTCACATGCGTGTCAAGATAGCGATACGAATGTGTATATTGCGCCGTAATACGGGGATGATACCGGTGATGATCTTGGGGATCACGTACGAAGAGCACCTCCGCACATAGCGACATAAGCCCGTCGCAGATCCTGCGGCTCTTATCATCTTTTTTATTATCAAACAGTTGCTTTACTTTCCTCTGGGTGTCGCAGTGCGATTTCAATTGAAATCGCTGCCATCCTGTTGGCTCAAGATACTCCCTCTTCACCTCGTCGGCATGTTCCGCAAAGATATCCGGCAAAAAGTGCTCATGAATGAACGGTTTTACCATCCGCTCCTCATCAAAGGGGATTCCCGCGCGATGGATCTCTTCCACCCAGAAAGGCAATGCCGGCCTGAAGTGGCCAAGTGATCCCTGTACGGCCTCAAGGGGTATTTCCCAGATACGGAAAAAACCCAGGATATGGTCTATCCTGTAGGCATCGAAATAATCAGCCATCTTGCGAAAACGGTTTACCCACCAGGCATATCCATCCTTTTCCATCATCTGCCAGTTGTAAGTGGGAAAGCCCCAGTTCTGGCCGAAGAAGGAAAAATCGTCGGGCGGCGCGCCGCTTTGGGTATCCATATGATAAAGCTCGGGAGCCACCCACGCATCTATGCTGTTACGGCTGATACCGATGGGGATATCTCCTTTGAGAGCTACTCCCCTTTCATTGGCATATTCTTTCACGCCGGAGAATTGCTGATGAAGCAGGTATTGCAGGAAAGCCCAGAATCGCGTTTCCTCCTTTGCCTCGGTATCGGCATCGATCATCTTCTTCAACAGCTCTTCGTCATAAACGGCATATTCACCCCACTCCCTGAAATCGGCGCTGCCATATTTATCACGCAGGAAACAGTAACATGCATAGGGAAAAAGCCATGATTCGTTTTTCTGCCGGAAAGCAATAAACTCTTCCGACGCAAGTACCTTCTCCCCTTCTTGGTGATAGAGCTCCCGGCCATAGCGGGTTTTTAAAGAGAGTGCCTTTTCATAGTCCAGTTCGGGCAGGCTGTTCAGTTCTCCCGCTTCTTTCAGGAAAGCGCGCTGATTTTTCTTCACTTTCAGCGGATAGTCGTTGCATCCCAGATATATGGGATGGAGGGCATAGGCCGATATAGCGCTATAGGGATATGAGTCGCGCCAGGTTTTAGTGGCTGTGGTATCGTTCACAGGCAACAATTGGATCAACTGCTGATGGGTGACTGCTGCCCAGTCGACCATCTTGCGGAGATCGGCAAAATCACCCACTCCGAAGCTTTCATCCGTTCTCAGGGAGAAAACCGGAATGGCCGTCCCCGTTCCCCGATAGGCAAAACTCTGGTAATGAAAGTGCAAAGCCATTTCCACAAGCACCCGGTTTCCTTTATGCGCTGCCTCTGCCGTCAAAACACGATTTCCGCCATCTTCCCAGTGCACCGCCTCACCACTATTCTTATCTATGATCACAAACTTATACTCACTCTTTGCAGGTAGTTTTTTCGCGTCGAGTGTTATCTGCCACTCTCCTTGGTCAAGATAAGAGAGTGGTTTGGCCAACTTCAGATCCCAACGCCCCAGCTCCTCACATTCACCGCTGATCATCAGCATCTGATCGCCCGCCACATAAGGACAGATCACATTCAACAAAACAGTCTGAGAATGATACTTCGTAGGGAGAGGAGTTGCTTTATGCCGGAAAACAGTATCGGTAAAGACCGTGGAGTATAAATAGGAATGGTACGACTTGTTCTTCCAAAGATCGTTAATAATAAACTCTTTCCGGCCTTTTGTAACGTGAAGTCTGCGGTTATTTCCCCATTCACGGCGAACGGTGTGTCGGCCTTTCCTGATGAAATAGTAATAATCCACATCGGTCGTTTCTCCAATACTCACAGTCGCCGACCAATTGTCGCCATCGGCGGCAAGAGGGACCGCCTGATCTTCATTCAAGTTTCCCAGTTCCGGCGTGGTCCCGCAAAGACAGACCTGCTCTCCCCAGGCAGTATGATAATTGATTGTAAATGTAAGGTGTGCCATTAGGTAATATCTATTCACTATGTATGGTTGACAAACAAAGCTACAATGTTTCATGAACGGGCCGGCTAAAAAACGGATCTTTTTATCCGGATTCCCGTGCAATCGTTTGCGGGACGCTAAGGGTCAGAGGAAGAGAAGGATCAGCAACTGGGCTGTGATCACCCTAAGAAACATCGTAAGGGGGTAGACAGTAGCATAACTCACCGCGGGCATATCATTCCCTGCCGTGGTGTTGGCATAGGACAATGCAGGAGGATCAGTCATACTCCCCGCAATCAATCCCATCAACGTGAAATAGTTCAGTTTATATACTTTCCGACCAATGACACCTATAATCAGGAGGGGTACAACGGTAATGATCACTCCATAGCCCACCCATTTGTATCCGCCATTGATCACGGTGTCGACAAAATTCTCTCCGGCGCCGAGTCCCACACAGGCAAGGAACAGGGCAATACCTATTTCCCTCAACATCAGATTGGCGCTCATGGTCGTATAAGTCACAAGCTTATACTTCGGACCGAATTTACTGATCAGGATAGCCACAATCAGCGGTCCACCTGCCAGTCCCAGTTTTACCGGTTGGGGAACGCCCGGGATCATGAAGGGAATGCTTCCCAGGAGTACCCCCAATCCAATACCTATAAAAATAGAGATAAGGTTAGGTTCCCTAAGGCGTTTCAACGAGTTGCCAAGGAACTTTTCAATGTTGGCGATGGCTTCTTCAGAGCCCACGACCGTCACCCGGTCGCCCAACTGCAACTGGAGCCTGGAGTCGGCAATCAGGTCGACCCCTGCGCGATTCACCCGGGTAATGTTAATGCCGAACAGATTCCGCAATTTCAGACTGCCTATGGAGCGTCCGTTAATTGCCGGCTTGGTAATCGATATTCTCCGTGAAACCAGTTGTGAATCCAATTTATTCCATTCTCCCCTGTCCATGTCAATACGCTGTCCGATCAAGGCTTCAATCACATCAATATTCTTCAGGTTGGAGACTACCAATACCCTGTCGTTCTCTTCGAGTACCGTCTCTGTCTGGGGAACATCCAGCATGCCTGTCCTTGCATGTAATACCCTCGATATGACAAACTCTTTGTCGATCAACCGCTTCACTTGCCGGATATTTTTCCCGAAGATAGAGGGATTGATCACCTGCAATGAAAACATGTGTGCTTCGGTCATCCGGGAGGCATCATTATTGTCCAGGGTGCTGTTCTCTTTGGCAAAATTGATCTTGAATATATATCTGAAAAAAACGATACTCATGATGATTCCCACTACTCCCAGGGGATAGGCAACCGCGTAAGCCGTAGCGATAGTGGGATCGGTGGATCCCGTTACATCGGTATAGGTTTGTTGCGCAGCCCCTAATCCCGGGGTATTGGTGACCGCCCCCGACAATATGCCTACCATAGTGGCGATGGGCAATCCGGTTACTAAATGGATAACATAGGTGATAAATACTCCCAGCAGCACCACACCCGATGCGAGCATATTGAGAGTGACCCCTCCCTGTTTAAACGATGAAAAGAAGCTGGGACCCACCTGCATCCCTATGGAGTAGATAAACAGAATCAGTCCGAATTCCTTCAGGAAATGAAGCACATTTTCATCGATCTGCAGGCCGATATGCCCGAGAAATATACCGAAAAAAAGTATCCACGTCGTGCCGAGCGAAATACCGAAAATCTTTATCCTGCCCAGTAACAATCCCACCGAAATCACCAATGCCATCACCAGTATTGAATGCGCAATACCCGTTCCGGCAACTAACTCTATCAACCACTCCATAATTTTAATAACCTAAAAAACCGTTAAATGTATTCGTCTTTTTGAAAATCAGTACAAAAGTAGCGCTTATTTTATTGAAAACAAAATATGGCCGCAACCCACCGGTCTATTTCGGAAAAGTGTCCGTAAGTGAGTCGCTGTGCTTCAGCAGCAGCACGGATAGCGGGAATATCTTCTTTATAAAAACCACTCATCATCAACACTCCATTTCTATTCAACACCCGCGTATAAGCCGGTATATCCCGCAGGAGAATATTCCGGTTGATATTGGCCAGGATCACATCATACCTTTCCTCGCCGAGCAATTCCGCTCCGCCCTGTAACAGGTGAATGTTGCCGATACCATTCAACCGCGCGTTTTCCATGGCATTACGGTATGCCCATTCATCTATGTCGATGGCAGTTACCGGCCCAGCGCCCCTCATGGATGCCAGGATAGCCAGTACCGCCGTACCACAGCCCATATCGAGAAGAGATTTCCCTTGCAGATCCATCTTCAACAGTTCTCTCATCATCAACTCGGTGGTTTGGTGATGACCTGTGCCGAATGACATTTTGGGATCTATCAATATAGAGTATCTGAACTCACCCCCGATCTTGTGGAATGAACTGTGAATGCATAACCGATCATCAATCACGACGGGTTGAAAGTAATTCTTCTCCCACTCCTCGTTCCAGTTCTTGTCTTCCATTTCACTGTGTGAATAAGTGATCTCCGCTGCCAGCGGAAAGTCGGATAGAAGTTGATCTACTTTTTCCAGTGACAGTACCGGTAAAGGGATATAAGCCTCCAGCCCCGTTTCAGTCCGGACAAACGACTCGAACCCGATCTCACCCAACTGGGCCGAGAGCACATCGGTCAACACCTCCGTATTGGGTTCGCAATTGAATTGTAACTGTATATATCGCATGATGATTATTCAAAAATAAAGGCAAAGGTAGTCAACTATTTCGACAAGTAATTATGAACAACAGACAAACTTGTTTGAACTTTATGGTGGCACAAAAAAATGTAAAAATCATTTTGCTTTAGAGGACCATTTGTTTATTTGTGTTACAAATGAAGTTGATTTTGTCGATAAGAACCGGAACTTACCTTTTTTTGTCCTATTTTTATTCTCTCAAAAAAATTTAGTCGTTCTTTCGTGATAACATAATCCGGACAAATTCGTCTTCTGTATATCACTTGACGAAGACGTTCAATTATTATTTATTAGACTACACAATAATGAAAAGGACCATATTATTTATCATTTTATTGATTGCTTCCTCCCCGCTGTTTCTTTCATACGGGCAGAATGCCAAAGCGGAGGAGTTGATCCGGGAAGGCGTTGAATTACATGATGAAGGGAAGTTCAAGGAAGCTATTGAGAAATATAATAAGGCACTCACCATCGATCCCAAATCGATACAAGCAACTTATGAGCTATCATTATCCTACCTGGCATTGCAGGATTACTTGAACGCGTCAAAATACAGCACACAGGTAATCAACTCTGGCTACAAACCATTGTCTTCCGGTGCATACGCGGTAAAAAGCGAGGCATTGGCGGGGTTGGACAAGGTGGATGAAGCCATCGCCCTACTTCAGGAAGGTTTGATAAAAAACGGGGATGAATTCCTGTTGCATTTCAACTTGGCACTGAATTATTATAAAAGGGGGGATATCGACAAAACGCTGAAACATGTGAAAAAAGCCATCGACCTGGATAAATCCCATAGTGGCGCCTTTTTACTGAATGCGTATGCACTTAATGATAGCGGTTTATGGGTACAAAGCATATTGTCATTCCAGATGTTTCTCCTGCTTGAACCGGACAGTAAACGGTCGAAGAGCGCTTTCGAGGAAATGTTGAACATCATGCGCGTTAAAACGGCTGAAGGGCCTGTGCAGAGGTCATTCATCCAGCAACAGATGACGCGTAATAAACCTGATACCAGCCCCCCGTCCGCCAAAATTCCTCCATTGAGTATTGAAGAGGGATTGAATCGCAATTTTGTATACCATGCTATTACTACTACGCTCGATTCACTGAAAAACTCACCTGAAGAAAAAAATGACTTCATCCTTTTCAAAACAGTCAACAAAGAGATTATGAATGTACTCACCCGGGAGAGCAAAGGCACTAAAGAGGGCGTTTTCTGGACGTTTTATATTCCCTTCTTCTCTCATATTGCAAGATCTGACTATTACGATACCTTCTGCCGCTATATCAGTGTATCCTACTTTCCCGAATCCATGGAATGGTGGCAACAAAATCCGGGCGATGCTATAGATTTTGTGATCTGGTTTGAAAAAGGGGACGAGGATTAATGGAAAAGTCAATAAAAATCGTTTACCTTTGCGTTGAATTCCACATATCAAGGAAATGAATAACGAGGAACAATTACTGGAAGAATTGCGTGATCCGCGAACAAGTCGAAAAGGATTTGCCAGGCTTGTTTCCGAATACAGTGAAAGACTCTATTGGCAGATACGAAAGATGGTGATTTCACATGATGATGCCAATGACATTTTACAGGATGTATTCGTCAAAGCCTGGATGAATCTTGAGAACTTCAGGGGTGAGGCCAAACTGACCACCTGGCTCTACCGTATTGCCATTAATGAAAGTATCACCTTCCTCAATAAGAAACGGAGTCAAAATCATATCGCTGTAGATGACGACAATTCGTTTCTGCTGAATACATTGGAGAGCGACCCCTATTTTGACGGCGACGAGGCACAAAAACTTCTTCAGAAAGCCATTCTTACCCTTCCGGAAAAGCAGCGTCTGGTCTTTCATATGAAATACTCCGAAGAGATGAAATATGAAGATATATCCGACATATTGGGTACTTCGGTGGGAGCACTCAAAGCTTCTTACCATCATGCGGTAAAAAAAATTGAAAAATTTTTAAGTGAACCGCATTAAACTTTTATCGATTCATTAAGTCTATTCAACAGAGCAGCGCAAAAATAAGAGGTATGGAGACAAAAATTAACAAATTAAAAGAAATAGATAAGACTGAAAATCCCTTTAAAGTTCCCGAAAATTATTTCGCGCAATTCAATGAAGAAATAATGAATCGACTGCCGGAAAAGGAGATAGCAGCCCCGGAACCGGTTTCATTATGGGACAGAGCTAAGCCGTGGGTCTATCTGGCTGCCATGTTCCTCGGGCTTTACATCACCATTCATTTTCTGATGAAAACCCCGGGGAATGATAATCTGGCTGAAAACCAGGTCGCGAATCCACAAACACTCTCGGGTGCACCCGGTAATTACTGGTCTACCGTACAGATAACCGAAGAGGAATTCTATCAATATCTCGAAGAGCAGTTGATCGAAGACAGCTACTTCGATTATATGTATCATCAGTATTATTTGAACTGAAAAAAGTATCATACATCATTTAAAAACAAATTTTGTAATGAGAAGAAGTGTTATTTTGCTTTTGTGTTTGCTTACACTACCTGTTAACTTTCTAATTCTCTCTGCCCAGACTCCCCAGAACAGGAAAATGAATATGGCAGATTATGAAAAAAGGAAGAAGGAGTATGTGACGAAAGAGGCAGGTCTCACGCAGGAGGAGGCCAGTAAATATTTTCCCTTGAGTAATGAATTGACACAAAAAAAGTTTACACTCCATAGGAGCCATCGCGATAAAGTACAGCGAATCAAAGACAATAGTAATATCTCCGACGAAGAGTACAGGAGAATGCTGGAAGACGATGTAGATGTCAAACTCAAAGAGGCGGAACTTGATAAAGAATATTCTGCCAAATTCGAAAAGGTACTCTCTCCGGAAAAACTGTTCAAAGCCCAGCAGGCCGAGAGAAATTTTATTCAGCGCGAAGTAACTAATTTCAGGAACGAGGCAAAAAGCAACACAATGCGATGAAACAGCTTAGGTCCAAAACGCCCTCCCTGCCCCGTGGATGAAACAAACAGCTGCATACTCATCTGTTATTTGACACTCAACCCCGAATATTCGGGGTTTGTTTTTATCATCATACCTGTGATAAACTCATTATAACGGCTGCTACCATCTATCAAGACCTTATAACCAACAGGCTTCCAACAATGACAGAAGAAACTTGCGATGTTTTTGCACCCATACCTCAAAATTATGTGGAATAAATACCCAAAAATCAACAAAATAAAAACACACATTTGTAAATTAGCTCTATTATAAATAATTTTGCCTGTCCATAAGTCACATTTTTTATTTTATACGGAATCAAGATAATTTGATTTTTGGATACAAAACAGGAGGGCTATTCTATTATGAATGTTATAGAATTAACAAAAAATATTTTACCGGAACCATATAAGGTGAATTCAACTCACTAACTATTGTCGCCGCTATTTGAAAAAAAACCTCCGGGATCCGAGAGGCAAACGGTTGATTGGTATATGAAAGCTAAAATGTCTTATTTTATATATTTTTTGTCCGTTATTTCTTTTCGTATAATGGATTGTCATTTTAAATTTTCAGGGTCGCCAAGATCCAGAAACGTGTCTGCTTTTCATTTTTACAATAAAGCATCGAACACCGAAAAATCCCGCATCCGCTCTATCGGAATAAAGCGTGCTACAGCCATTATAGGATTGAAGAAGCTGACTTACAACATGTATAGCAAAATCCAGTTGCTTGCCCTTCAAAGGGATAACTATGCCTTGCCGGCAAGCTGACACGATGATAATACACATATAATCAAACATATACAAAATATGACATAAAAAAATGGGATAATAAAACTCTAATATCAATCAAATGTCTGCTCTAAAATAAGGGCTGAAACAACTGTTTGAGAAATATTAATGAGTTTTTAGAAGTACCCAATACTAATTATCGCTAAAATATGATTAAAAAATTATCGAAACACTTTCTTATCGTGCTGCTGCTATTGGGCGCCAATGCGGTGCATGCCCAGCGGGCTGGCATAAAAACCAACTTCGCCTATTGGGCAGCCGCAGGTTCGCCCAATCTGGGGCTGGAAGTTGCCACGGGCAAAAAAACGACCCTCGAACTTGGAGGCGGATTCAACTTATGGAAATTCGATTCCGGAGAAAAGAGCAAGACCGCACGCCACTGGTTGGCTCAACCCGAATTGCGTTACTGGTTTTGCGAATCGTTCAACGGCCACTTCATCGGCCTGCACGCACACGGAGCACAGTTCAACGTGGGCGGGTGGGACATTCCGGTGGGACGTCTCGACACCTTCAAAGACCATCGTTACGAAGGCTACCTCTACGGCGCCGGCATCAGCTACGGCTACCAGTGGGTGCTTAGCCCGCGGTGGAACTTCGAATTGAGTCTGGGAGGCGGTTACGCGCGCATTCATTACGACAGGTTCCCCTGTGCCACATGCGGCACCAAGCTCGACGAAGGAAAGTACAACTACTGGGGCATTACCAAAGGGGCTATTTCGCTCATATATATGATTAAATAGGTCGCCCGACAATAGATTATTAATGATTGTAAGAAACAGAAACATGAAGAAGTTTTTATATATATGCATTCTTGTGTTGACGGCGGCAACGGCCTCCGCTCAAACACGCTATATTAATAATGTGAAATTCGGGAACCTTACCCGCGAAAAGGTAAATGACCGGGTACAAATAGCGATGGACGTGCTGCTCAGCGACTTGCAGCTCAACACCAACGATATGCTCATCCTCACTCCCGTGCTCTATTCCAACAACAGTGCCGACAGCATGGCGTTTGCACCCATGGCTGTACTCGGAAAAGTACGCAACCGGATAGTGGAGCGCAACACCAAGCTCAACAATCCCGTTCCCCTTCCCGCCGGCACGCAAGCCGTGGTGGCACGAAAAAACAGGACGGAACAAACACTCACCTACAACGGTGCCGTGCCTTACGTGAGTTGGATGCGTAACGCCAATTTGAAGGTGCTCGCCGCAGTGAAAGGCTGTGCCGATTGTGGCGAAGGACTGGGGGAGCTGCTGCTGACCCAGCGTCTTTTCGACGAACCCTACCAACCGTCGTACAAACTGACCTACATCGTTCCCGAAGTGGAGCCCGTCAAAGCACGTGCCGACCGCCATACAGCCACGTTCAATTACGTGGTGGGCAAACACGAGTTGCTGCGCCACTACAAAAACAACGCGTCCGAATTTGAGCGCGTGGACAAGGTCATAAATGAAGTAAAAAACAACAAAGACATCCAAATTACCGAGTTTACCGTAGCGGGATACGCTTCGCCCGAAGGAAACTTCAACTCAAACCGGGCTTTGGCAGACCGACGCGCCAACTCGTTTGCCGACTATCTGAGCAATACGCACGGCATCAGCCGCAGCCAATTCAGGGTAACCGGATACGGCGAAGACTGGGACGGACTGAAACGGGCCGTGGAAAAATCGCAAATTTCCGACAAAGACGAGATTTTGCGCATTATCGCTTCCGTGGCAAATCCCGATGCACGCGATGCCCAACTGATGAAGCTTTCGGGTGGAACCACTTATCGCACTTTGCTCAACAACTACTATCCGCCCTTGCGTCGCACCGACTACACCATTGCCTACAACGTCAGGGCATTTAGCGTGGAAGAGGCGCGCGAAATCATCAAAACAAATCCCAAGCTGTTGAGCTTGAACGAAATGTATCTGGTGGCGCAATCCTATCCGGCCGACAGCAAAGAATTTAAAGAAGTATTCGACATTGCCACCCGCATGTATCCCGACGAACCCATTGCCCTCCTCAATTCGGCAGCGGCCGACATTGAAATGAACAGCAACCGCGCCGCCATAGAACGGCTGGAGAAAATGCAGGCCGACCCCCGCACCTGGAACAACCTCGGAGTGGCATACGCCAGACTGGGCGAAATGGAAAAAGCAAAAGACTATTTCCAACGGGCGGCCGCACAAGGCGATGCCGATGCCAAAGCCAACCTGGAAGAACTGGAAAAAGCGATGGAAAATTAACGGCTTCAATCGATAAATTACTCAATGGCAAATAAACAGGATAGGGATTAAGAAACCCGGAACCCTGCACACATATAAACTTAAAAACCAATTTACTAACATTTTTAATTAATTAAAAGAAGTATGAACAAAGTAACTAAATTTTTAATGACGGCCACCATCGTTTTTGGCTTTGCGGCCTGTAACAACGACAATGTGCCTCCCCTGCCTCAAGAGGAAGGGAACACCCACGTAAGCGTGGCTCTCACGATGTCCACTCCGGGCACAAAAGCCGCTACCCGTTCACAAGACTACAACTATGTAGGCCAATGGGCAGGTAAAGACAAAATCAACAGCGTTGCTGTATTCATTGTAGAAGGCACAACCGTTACTACCGGACAATTCACCGCTGCCGACTTCAATATTGCGAATCCCGGCGACGGAACCATCACGTTGACCCCCCTAAAGGCCATTAAAACAACGCCCGGCACAAAAAAAGTGTACGCTCTCATCAACGGCACGCCCCAAGTGGTTGCTAAATTGGCTACTGCCAATGCAACTAACTTTGAGGCCGCTTATCAAACAGAGGCGTTAAAATTGGCGAATGACTATCCCACAAACCCGAGCGTTCAATCGTCGGCAAGCAACATTGCCCAAATAGACGGAGATAACGACGTTATCGTAATGACCAACTCGGAAGCAGCCTCCGTGAATGTACAGGAAGGTGTTACAGAAGCCCAAGCCTTGGCCGGTCAAAACCGTGCAAAAGTAAATGTCAAAAGAACCGTTGCCCGAGTGATGGTCACCACAACGACCACTTCTTATGAGGTAAAAGCTTCCAACGGAACCATAACCGGTACCGTATCCGACATTACTTGGGTATTGGCGCAAGGCGAAAACTCACTCTTCCTGCAACAAAAAGCCGGTTTGGAAACACCCCAATACACTTTCAAACCCACCGCCACCGATTATTACACAACGGGCGATAACGGTTACGACTATTCGGGACTGTTCGAAGCACAAGGCAACAAACTAGGCGGAACAGACGTTCCCACATTGGCTGACTACGCCGGGGCTTTGGAAGACGTTACCGACAAACAGTTGAATCAAAAATTGAGCGGCAAATTCATTTTGCCCACAACCCACGCTTACGGTGCCGATGCAGCTACAACCGGTTACGTAAAAGGCAACACCGCTTATGTGCTGGTTCGTGCCAAATTCACGCCCAGAGAAATGGCTGACGGAACAGCCTACACCGACGGGAACGATTTCTACTTAGGTGCCAACGGTTTGTTCTATTCCTCGAAAGCCAACGCACAAAATCCCGAAACAGGTGGTATTGAAGGGCAAACCGTAGCCCGCTACGTAGGTGGTAAAGTATTGTATTACGCTTGGGTAAATCCCGACAAAGTACCCGGATGGTTAAATTCGCCGGTAGTGAGAAACAACATCTACCACATCCATATCTCCGGTTTCAAAACCATCGGTACAAACTGGAACCCGCTTGTTCCTAACGATGACCCGACAACTACGGAAGACGACCAGAACAACCCCGACCCGAAACCCACCGACCCGGACAATCCCAATCAACCGGATCCGGACGAACCCGATAATCCGATCGATCCGGAAGATCCGTTGACCACTCCCGAAACGTGGATGAGCGTGGATATGACCGTTCTTCCTTGGGAAGTTCATACCTACGAAGTGGATCTCGAAATTTAAAACAACAATAAAGCTGACTTTTCAACCCGGAGGGAGAAATCCCTCTCCCTCCGGATTGTTTTACAAAAAACAGTGAACAAGCAAACTGCTAACATAAAACGATAGACAATGAATTTAAAATACAAGTTATTCGTCGCGCTATCCGCGTTGGGAACAATTTTCTGGGGTTGCGATTCCTTAATTTTCGACGATTTGAGCGAATGTCCCCAAGGTGTATATGTGAACTTTTATTCGATGACCCCTTGTGCCACGGATTCTACGTTTATCGGTCAGGTGTCCGATTTGCACCTGTTCGCTTTCAATGACAAAGACGTACTGGTTTCCGTCACCCAACAAAAAAATGTGTCGTTGGATAGAAACTACGAAATGTTGGTTCCCGTAACCAACGGCTACTACACCTTTATCGGATGGGCAGGCGTGAACGACCGGTTTACCACCGCCTCGTTCACTGAAGGCGTAACCACAAAAAAAGAGGTGATGCTTACCCTCAACGCGCAAAACAACCAAGCCGTAGCGCTGGGCACAACAAAAGTATGGCAGGGCGTCAGTCCCGTGGTCTTCTTGCAAGACCCCGCCGTGGTGGGGAGCGAATACAAACGCACGGCGATAAACTTACTGGAGGTTACCAACCGGGTAAACATCGAAATAGAACTGCACGAGTCGGTTTTGAACGATACCGACCCGAAGGACTTTGAAGTAAAAATCGTTTCGGCCAACGGCACCGTGAACATCGACGGTTCCATGCCGCTCAACTCCGGTGTGCTGACCTACCCTGCCACGGTAACCTATACCGACAACAGCGTGAAAGCGGCCTACACCCTGATGGATTTAAAAACGGGATACGGAAACCTGATCACCGTAACAAATACCAAAAACAACGAAGTGGTTTGGCAAAGCGACCTCATCGGTAGCATCCTGCTAAAAAACCCCAACGTGAATTTGGAGTGCAAAAACGATTTCGAGGTGAAATTCGTCATCAAAGACAAATGTCTCGATTGCGGAACATACGTCTGCTGGGAAATACTCGTGGATAACTGGCAAGTACATTCCTATTCCGTGGATTTGTAAATTTGACAACGTGACCGGGCGACAAGCAAATTCCCAATGCTTGCGCCTCCATACAACAACCGGGCTTTACACCCCGAAGAGAAAAAATATAACAAAACATTAAGGGAAACTTTAAATGAACGATTTTAATAAACTTTTTTGGTTATCCATATCGGCGTTTGTGTTCGCCCTCGCGTTTTCTTCTTGTGAGAAAGACGACGTGGTGCAGCCCGAAAACGGAGAGGTCGTATATATCTCTTTCCAGATGGCCTTTTCCGCTAATAATAGGGCGACACGCTCGCAAGGAGACAATCCGTCTATCAACACGGACGACGACGACCAAGAAGACTATGTGAATAAACTGGCCGTATTGGTATTCGAATCCGCAGGAACCGGAGCTAAAGTTGCTGAAGAATATACCTCCGCCTCATTTTTCAAGATGAAAATGAAACCCGGCACTTACGATTTCTACTTCATCGCGAACTATACCGATACCGATGCAGCCATCGCCGCGCTGGCAAGCAAAGCCGCTGTGGACGCCTATCTGCAATCGGGCAAAGCATTCGCCTCGTATCAGGGCGCGAAAACCGATGCCGTGTTGTTCCCGATGGCACGCGTATATCGTTCGCAATCCATTACCGAAGGCGGAACGTTTTACGCACCACTGCCTTTCAATCCGCAGGTGGGAACGGTAGCCGACAAACAACTCAAACCCGTGAGTTTCTTTGGGCAGGATTGGCAAGGAGCGAGCACTCAGCAAACCGTGAATCTGGTGCGTGCCAACGCCAAAATATCGCTTAACATCGGCGGCGAGGGGAAAAGCGACGTAGCCAAACTGGAATATGTGAACGCCGCGCAAAACTATACCTTTGCTCAGATGCCCGAAGCTTCTCTGCCGGATCAAAGTGTGGCTGCCACACAAGCTTTCTCATATAACAAACCCGCGGCCGGCGCAACGGAAAATATTGTTACCCGCCTCTACGTCCCCGAACGGCTCTTTGCCGCCACCGAAACAACAGGTTGGGATACCACTGCCGACGCCCCGCAAGGCATGGTTAATTATATACGGATTACAATGACCAGCGGAAATGTGTACAGAATCCCTGTGATTACCAACACCATTCCCACCGGCACCAAATATTTGGACATCGCCCGCGACGACACCCAAGCCGACTACAACGTCATCCGCAACAACCACTACCTCTACAACATTACCATACCAATGGATGCCAAGGAAATTGTAGTAACGGCGGTAGTGCTGCCTTGGACACTGGTGGAATCCGAAATATCCTTCGGACAAACCACTTTTAACGGAAATTTCTCGTTTCCCGAACAGGGCGGAGGCGAACTGTTGGATGACAACAAAACCGTTTTGCTGCATCAGCAAAATGCCGCCAGAATCGTGTTTAAACTGAGTGAACCCAAAGGTGCCATTTGGCGGGCAACGTTGACCAACGGGCTGGATTTCTCGCTCACGCCCGACCCCGACAGCCCGAACGGTGCCGTTTACGGAATTGCCGACCCCGACACCGAATACTCTATGCTCATTACACCGCTCAAACCTTTCGAGGGAACACCCCGCGTTACCGAGTTTTACATCACGGTAAACGGCGATGAAATTCCCTTTGTGTCGTCCACGGGCGAAATCGGACCCGGAAAAAGAGCCGTGTTTAAACAAGTGGAGTAGATTGGCGACTTCGGCAAACCTGTTATTCTGGACGAAGTGAACAATCTATTATTTGATTGACGAATTACAATTTACGAATTACGATTGACAAAAGAAATGAGAAGAAGTAAGGAAATCGGATATCCGCCCTCTGCCGGCGCAGCGGTCTAAAAGTCATGGTTCTTGGTTCTAAAAATACAAACAGATGAAAAAATTTACGTTACAATACATAACCGCCCTCTTCGCACTGCTGTTCGCGTTTAGCGCCTGCTTGCACGACGATCTCAACACCGGGACTGAACTGCCCGATGGCGTCAAAGCCATCGAATTCAGCCTGGAAGTGCAAAACCAATCGGCAGGAAAAAGTGCTTTCCGTTCGGCAACAAGCGGAGCGGCAGCCACAAGGGCGTTGGGCACCGAGCCGGGCGACAAATACGAAAGTGCATACCCCGCCGACCTCAACGAGAATATCATCGACAACGTGGAAGTGTTCCTCTTCAATGCCGACGGCTCGCTCAAACGCCACGCCAAAGGCACGGAGCTGCAAAAAAACGGCAACGAAGACCGTGCCACGCTGCGTGTATTGATTCCCAATACCGAAGTCTCGCAATACGAAGGACAGAGTTTCAGAATAGTGGTGGTGGCAAACGCTACCGTGGCCATCCCCACGCCCGCCACCTTTGCCGATTTGCAAAATGTGGTGCAGGAAACAGCCATCATGAATGCCAGCCCCGGTGCGCCGCAAGCCAAATTTCTGATGGACGGCGAAATCAATTCCCAACCCGTAAACTGGGGAACAAGCATAATCTACAACGTGCCGGGTGAATTACCCCTGCGCCGGGCTGCCGCAAAAGTACGCCTGCGCATCAAAGACGTGAACGTGAACGTTACCCAAAACGCCCAAACCGTACATTACGAGATGGAGGGCGAACCCAGAGTGAAATTAGTGCACTACACCGAGAAAACTTCGTTGCTGCAAGGTGCTCCCTACACCATATCGTCGGGCGACTGGAAAAGTTCGGAATACCGTTCGATGGCACTCCGTGTGTTCGACGGCAAAATAAACGACACCGACCCCAACAATCCCACCAATACGTTCCTGTCGGCAAACCTGCCCTTTTACGCTTACGAGAACGACTGGTCGGACAATAACAGCGCGGACGAAACCTACCTTACGGTAGAGATTCGCTTTAAGGCGCAAAATCCCGCCACCGGAGAATATGGCGAAGCGAAACCCTATTATTACCGCATCCCCATCAATTACCGGATGCCGTTGCCCAATATGGACGACGAAGAGATAGCGGGACTTTACAAAATGCAGCGCAACCACCTGTACGACATCGTTTCGTTCATCGGCGTCCTCGGTAGCGAAGACGAAGGCGAGCCGTTCGAGGTAGAGGCTTACGTGGCCATCCAGCCGTGGAACGAACCCGACGCCGTGGACGGAAGCATCCGCAACGCCCACTTCCTGGTGGTAAAAGAACTGCATCCGCTGATGCCCAATATAAACACCCGGGTGGTGGGATACCTGTCCGATTTGGCCATTCAACCGGCAACAACCGGCGGAAACGACATACAGATAGAGAAAACCGTGTTTGAATATTACGACCAAGCAGGCGACCTCTACGTGTTTACCGACAACGGAACCAACGTGGTGGCAACCAAAAACGGCGAATATTTCAACACATATAACTACGGCGATTCGTATAACGGTCAAACCTTTACCCGCTTTGGCGGAGCCACCGTGACGTTTGACGAAACCAGCGAGTTGGATAAAAAACTCATCATCCATCACGACATACCGAGCAACTACGTGCCCTACGATATTTATTTCCGCGTGCAACACGTGGAAGTGGAGGGCGAATCGGGAGAACCGCTCTACAAAGACGTGCGCGTAACCCAATATCCGCCCAAATACGTTATCGGGACAAAATCGCCCGGACTCGGAGGCGGCAACGATTTAAATGCCGACTTCCGCTTTCACAATACCTTGGGCTCAAGAACCACAGATCCGGCCACCGGCCAACAAGGAACACAGAAAAACGATGTATTTTACAAAATAACCACGGTGGTAAACGCCGAAGACGAAAAAATCGGCGACCCCACCGATGCGAACGGTCGTACACTGAGAGATGCGGCTTCCAACCAACTGATCTCGCCCGAGTTCATTATTGCCTCGCAGCAGGGGATGTCTTATCCGATACCGCAATATTCAGGAGGAAACACAAATTGGATGAACACCACGTACGGTGCCGGATTTGGGCCCTATTCCAGCCGTTTTCCGGACAGGACTCCCTATTATGACCCAAACGAGTACGATTACGATAACAATGATAGGAGTCAGCCTACTTACCGTTCCTACACCCATGCCGAAGACCGATGCTATAACTATTTCGAAGGCGAGTACGGAACCGACGGAAATTACACAGAATATTATCTGGATGCATGGGGGAGACAAACCTCACGCACTGTCTATAAAACGTTTAAATACCAGGGGCGCTGGCGCATTCCCACCGAGGCGGAATTGAAATATATTGATGGCATACAGGACGCACCCACCAGCGCCGTGAAAAGTCTGCTGTGGGGGCAGTATTACTGGTCGGCACGGACGGATTACGCCTATAATTTCTATACTAACCAATGGGATACTAGTCCAAGCCGTACCGCCCCTGTGCGCTGCGTGTTCGACACTTATAAAGTGAACGATTAACTCGACGGAAACAGGCTAACAGCCATCGGTCTAAAAGTTTATCAATCTAAAGTCTTGGCACTTTTGACTTGGCTCTTGATTCTAAAAAAATAAATATTATGATACATTCAAAGCATATCTGTTTTATTCTGCTTTTCATCGGCTTCGCGCTGTTGGAAAGTTGTACCACCGAAGACCGGTTTGTGCAGGAAGAAGAAAACCTCGTACTGCCCGACGGCACACCGTTCGACGCCACTTTCGGCGGTTTTGCCGACGGTATGGTCACCCGCACCTTGCGCGCCACCGGAAACGAGCCCGACCAAATTACGGACTTGCGCCTGCTGGTGTTCGATGAAAACCGCCGTTTTCTCTACAGCCGCAAAGCCGTATTGGGCGCTATCGTAAACGATAACAAACCCGATGCGGACCACCTGCCCGACGGCGAAAAAAACAACATCGAGCAGATGATGCACTTTACCGCCAACCTTGTCAGCAGTTCGCGTACGCGCTACATCCATTTCATCGCCAACCACGATTGGAACGGATTTCCACAGGACTATTTCATCGAAGGGACTACCGATGGCGAGCTTATCGGCGGAATGCTGACCCAAAAAACCGAATTTTGGCGGGTGGTTACTTTCAACGGCTTGCAGCAAGCCACCATCAACGGAAAAGTGATAAAACTCCTGCGCAACAACGCCAAAGTAAGCGTAACGATGAGTGACGAAACAACCAACTTCACATACAGTGGTTTCACCGTGTACAACGCGCCCGACAGGGCCACCGTGGCGCCGTTCGTTTTCGACGAAGAGAATTTCTCGTACCAATTTCCCACGACGCCCCAAACTCCCACCATCCCCGCCGGAGTTACGCACCTTGACCCCGAGGAAATAGCGCCCTATCCCGACGGCTACAATCTTTTCGAAGTATTGAATGCATCCAGCACAAGCCCCGCTTTCATTATAATGAAGGGACAATTGCAAGGAAAAAGGGAAGGGTATTATAAAATCGACCTTGTGAAAGTGGACATCGGCGACGACCAAAATCCCGGTACCGGCGTAACCTATTTTTACGATGTGGTGCGTAACTTCCACTACCGCGTGATCGTGTCGCACGTTGCCAACGAAGGCTACGCCACGGCTGCCGAAGCAGCCCGTAACCCTGCCGGAAACAACTTGTTTGCCTCGGTGGAATTGGCGGATTTCCCGTCCGTGTCCGACGGTAAAAATACCCTCGACGTGGAAAAACTCGGCAGCACTTTTGTTTCGGCTCCGGCCGAATTTACCACACAAGTGCTTTACACGGGGGGAATACAAAACGTGAAGTATTTTCCTTCGTGGGACACCAATGATGCCTATTTGGGCGATTACGTTTTCACACCCGGCGAGGACATGAACGAAGGCACACTGACCATCCCCGTGAAACAAGTTCCCACCGACCGTACGCTGGAATATTCCGTGAACGTGGTGGCAAAAAGCGCCAGCAGTGAAATCATTACCCGCAAAATAACGCTCTACCTGCGCTCGCCCTATGATTTCCATGAAAGTATCGTAAGCGGAGGCGCAACGGCAGGCAGTAAAGTAACCATCTCTTTCGATGTGCCCGCAACAATGAACAAAAGTTCGGTGCCGTTCGATGTTCTTATCGAAACCAAAGAACTGACACCCGACATAGCTTTTGACGACGCGATGATTCTGGTATTAAAAAATGGCACCTACTATTACCGCTACACGGTGAAAGACGATACTTCCATCGGCAAAAGAATCGACTTGCACTTTACCCGCAACCGCGATAACCAGTCCGACGAAATCCATCTCACGTCCGATTATTACAATCCGGTTACTCTCACGCTGAGTAATGAATGATTCTGCCGGCAGGATAAGCAATGAACTCCACTATCGCTATCCTCCGGCTACCCCTCTCAATAAGCAAGTCTAACTCATTTCCCGTAGCACTGCGATAAAAAGAAAATTTGCAATCTTTCAACGAGGAAATGATGTTTCCAATCACAAAGCCTTCCCAAGATGATCCGAAAACAGGGTTGCCCAGGAGTGAATTGAAATCATCCACTTGTAGCAGCCTATGTAATAACCCGCTATCTCTCACAAAAATTTTCGGGGATTTAACCAGACGTTTCTTGATATTCTTTTCAAATGGCGGTAGCGAACGGATAATAAAGGTCTGTTCCGTTCGTGACAAGATATTTTGTCCGATAAAAATATTTTAAAAGTGCAGGGAGAAAAATAAATTGTATCTTGGTGTCTTGATTTCTCAAAGCAAAATTATGGAACATTTTAAGGATAAGATACGATGCATTTATCATATTTCGGACAAAGCAATGGAGTTGCTTTTAAGTGTCTTCCATGAAAAAAAGGAGAAGAAGGGCTCAATAATAGTTCGGGAAGGAGATAGTACAAATCAAATCATATTTTTAAAAAAGGGATTTTCAAGAGCCTTCACTTACAGGGATGGAAAAGAAATAACGCTATGGTTTGCATCAAGCGGAAGCCCCACCGGCGCATATGATGGCAGGCGTTCTGCCATCAATGTCGAACTTCTGGAAGACAGCATATTGCTGATTGCGTCTCGGCGGGAACTTGAAGCTTTGCTGGAAAAGGATTTGGAGTTGGCCAACTGGGCAAGGAAAGTAGCTGAACACTACTTGGAGTTAAATATCCATTATATCGCTCATTATAACGGGTTGGAGGGCAAAGAGAAATATGAATTATTAATCAAGGAATATCCGGAAATTCTACAGAAAGCCTCAATAAAACATATCGCTTCTTTTCTAAAAATCACCCCTCAATCCCTTAGCAGAATAAGAGGGCATAGGTGAATTTGGTAACATCTGTTATTTTCCAAGGTTTTATTTCTCCATAACTTTGCCGCCGAAATAACTGTAAATGAAATGGAAAATTATTTGGAAATCAACAGGAAGGCCTGGAACAACCGGGTCGACACACACGTAAACTCTTCCTTTTACGACATGGATTCTTTTCTGCGTGGAGCATCCAGTGTCCCTTCATTGGATAGGAAACTGTTAGGAGATATCCAGCAGAAGTCAATACTTCACCTGCAATGTCATTTCGGCATGGACACCCTCTCTTTATCAAGAGAAGGGGCAAAAGTTACCGGTGCGGATTTTTCAGAAAAAGCGATTGCGAAAGCAAAGGAATTGAGAGATCAATTACAAGTAGACGCTGATTTTATTTGTTGCGATGTTTACGACCTGCCTGAAATCGCGAAGGAACCCTTCGATATGGTTTATACCTCTTATGGAGTGGTTAATTGGTTGCCAGACCTTGACAAATGGGGAAAAACCATATCTGCCTTGTTGAAGCCGGGAGGAAAATTTGTCATGGTTGAATTTCATCCGGTTTTATGGATGTTTGATGAAAATTTCCAGCATATCATGTATGCCTATTCCCGAACAGAACCATATACCGCGGAAGAACCGACCTACACGGAGCAGGGAAATGGAACAGCGGATAAAACCGTCACTTGGAATTACGGGTTATCCGAACCCTTAAACGGACTCGCCAAAAACCGGATACGCATTGAGGAGGTAAACGAGCATTACCATTCGCCTTTCAACCTTTTCGGGAATATGATAGAACTTGAGAAAGGAAGATACCATATAAAGGGGTTAGAGGATAAAATACCCGTTACTTATTCTATTGTGGCAACCAGGGCAAAGTAATGTCGAGGTTGACGCGAGGATAATCTCCCCTACTCACCCTGGTCGGCTCTGTTCCAGTATACGATGGTCACCAAGTACCCGGCAATGCCGGTCAATACCAGATAGGTCTTATATTGCCATAAATCCAAATGACGCCAATTACGCTCATGCCGGTAATCGTAAATAGGATATCGCTTCCCTTCACTCTCTACAAAATCGAACTTGTGGGAAAGATGCACATAAACTGATTTCTCATCTTCCTTCACTTGAACATCATCAACACGCCATAAATCATTGATAGTCACTAATATCTTTTCTAATATATCGCTTGTTCTCATAGATTACAAAGATAAAACCTGTTTTGTTAAATCATACTAAAACTTGAAGAACCTAATTTATCGAAATTATTTTGATATTAAAATTAATATCATTATCTTTGTGGAGTAATAATTAAACGATGAAAAATGAAATACAACGAACTTGAGAAAAGACTTAAGAAAGCCGGTTGTTATCAGGAAGGAAACATGGGCAGTCATCCATTGTGGTACAGCCCGATAACAAAAAAGTATTTCAAAATGAGCCATCACGGCGCAAAGGAAGTAGCTCCGGGGACATTAAAAAGCATTATCAGGGATTCGGGGGTTAAACTTATTCCCCACACATCTAAAAAAGTAAAAACATGAAAAGAGTAAAAGCATTTGTAGAGAGAGCATCAGACGGCGGGTATAGTGTGTATATAGATTTAAATGAAAACTCGCTGAATTATGGAATACACGGTAATGGAAACACAGCAAGAGAGGCTGTGGATGATTTTAAATCGGCCTATCAAGCAATGAGAGATTTTTATCGTAAAAAGAATATGGAATTTAAAGAGGCTGAGTTTGAGTATGCGTATGACGCTGCTTCGTTCATTCAGTTTTACAGTAGTTATTTCACTATCGCAGGATTATCAAGATTGACCGGCATCAATCAGGGTCAATTGAGTCATTATGTGAACGGAACTCGAAATCCGAGTAAAAAAACAATCGAAAAAATAGACACATCGATTCAAGATTTCGCAAAAAATTTAAGTCAAGTTCAAGTCGTTTAATTATTACACCTTACGATTCTTGACTACCCGCTCCGAATTAATCGGAGCGGTTTTTTACATATTTTTAATTTCTACCACCTTTGTTCCGTTAATTCAGACTTAAATTTAGAAGCTGTTTTGAATTTATTCATCCATTGTTTTTTAGCCATTTTTTGATGGATTTGGATTTTCATTTATTGAAAATGTAGCGGGCTACTTAAAAGAAATGAAAGTTCAAAGGCGCAAAAAAGGGCAAAAAACAAAATGAAAGAGTGGAAAAACAAACGTAAAATGATGTTTTTCGATTGTCGAGCCATTGGATTTTTTGTTAAATTGGCAATTAAATGGCAATCCCTATCCTATTGCCATTTATTAAATTCGCCATTCTACTGGATATAAACACATTAACCATTATTGTGGAGTTGGAGGGAGTCGAACCCTCGTCCAAACGAGGAAGCAATTTGCTTTCTACATGCTTAGCTTCATTTTGACTGTCGGGAAGGAGCGCGACTGAAGCCACCATACTCCATCCTTATCTTCTTTATTTCGGAAAGGCGCCGAAGCCTCGCCTATCCTATCTCCGATTTACCTGCACCACCTGATCGGAACGCTTCGGAGCCACAGCTTCCGGGTGATGTCTTGTTCCGTCACCTGTGACGGAATTAAGCGATTGATCTACTATACTTCGATCACGCAGCAAGAGCGTAATTGTTATTGCCAGTTAATTGTTCGACGTTTGAGATTAAAGTGCAAACCGACAACGCACTGCATGCTTACAAACCTCTTCTACCCGCTGTCAAAACCGGTCAACCCCATATTTTAAAGAGCGTCTCGCACTCAAAAGAAACAAAATATCATTGAGTATATAAATAACACATCCGTAACAAAATTGTTTTTCAACAATAGTTTGCCTTCTTTGGCACAAAGATAATGAAAGTCGAGAGGCAAACCAAGCTTGCTTGGGTTTGCCCGTGACGCATCTTATATTCTACAAAGATAAGTATTTTCAATGAAATAAAACGGGAAGCCGGATAAAAATTCGGTTCGGTTTTCATTTTTACAGGTTAATCGGGCAATTCGCTTTTAAAATTTCCATTCTTGGGGGAAATCAGCCACAAAGCGTATTAAAACTCCCACAAAAATACATTAATTACTTTTAGAAACCCTCAAAATGACCTATTTTTGTATTCCGATTTATTGAAGCCAACACAACATGAACAAAATCGTTTCGAAAGAGTACTTATCCGACAGAGTGGTGAAGTTTGAAGTGGAAGCTCCACTTATTTCCAAAAGCCGTAAAGCCGGCCATTTCGTGATTGTACGGGTAGGAAAAAAAGGAGAACGCGTACCTTACACCATTGCAGATGCTGATGTGAAAAAAGGCACCATCACCTTGGTCATTCAAAAGGTAGGGAAATCATCACAGAAAGTATGCGAATTAAAAGTGGGGGATTATATCACCGACATGGTGGGTCCATTGGGAAAAGCCACCCACGTGGAAAACTTCGGGACAGTGGTATGCGCCGGGGGAGGCGTGGGTATTGCCCCGATGCTGCCCATCATGAGGGCCATGAAAGAAGCGGGCAACAGGGTGATTTCGGTACTCGCGGCCCGGACAAAGGGGTTCATCATCCTTGAAGAGCAGGTACGCGAACATTCCGATGAAGTGATCATCATGACTGATGACGGCTCCTACGGGAATAAAGGGTTGATCACCGCCGGCGTGGAGAAAGTGATCCAACGTGAAAAAGTCGATCTGTGTGTCACTATCGGTCCTGCCATCATGATGAAATTTGTGTCGGAACTGACAAAAAAACATGATGTTCCTACCGTGGCGTCGCTTAATACGATCATGGTAGACGGCACTGGAATGTGCGGGGCATGCCGCGTCACTGTGGGCGGACAAACCCGTTTTGTCTGTGTCGACGGGCCTGAATTCGATGCTCATCAGGTGGATTTCAATGAAATGCTGATGCGATTAAAGGCATATGATAGATAAAATTGGTCAGGTGGGAAATTAAGATTCTTGAATTGAAACAACGTTCGGCGGAGCCAAAATAGACGTAGTCATCAATAATCGGCGCAAGCCAAATATCGAATCTTGAATTTTGAATTTTGAATAACAAAACATATGAGTGAATATCTGAAAGCCGAACGGGCACAGGAGTGGCGTGAAGCGCTCCGCAAGTCGATAAAGAACAAAGACCGTATCGCCATTGCCCGGGTAAAAATGCCCGAAGTGGATCCCGCGCTACGTAGTCGCACATACGATGAGGTGAACCTCGGATTGACATCAAAGTTGGCCGTCCAGGAATCGCATCGCTGTCTCGACTGCGTAGATCCCACCTGCATCACCGGATGTCCCGTAGAGATCAATATACCCAAATTCATCAAAAACATCGAGCGGGGTGAATTCTTGGAAGCAGCCAAGACTTTAAAGGAAACCAGTGCCCTGCCGGCCGTCTGCGGTCGTGTATGTCCGCAGGAACGACAGTGTGAAAGCCGGTGTTTCTATACGTTGAAGCTGAAGAAAGAACCTGTGGCTATCGGTCATCTGGAACGGTTCGCAGCCGATTACGAACGCATGAGCGGTAATATTTCGGTACCTGAGACCGCTCCGGCCAACGGTATCAGGATTGCCGTAGTCGGCTCCGGCCCGGCCGGACTGGCTTTTGCCGGCGACATGGTGAAACTGGGATACGATGTCACCGTATTTGAGGCCCTCCACGAGTTGGGAGGTGTGCTTCGTTACGGTATTCCCGAGTTCCGTCTGCCCAATGAGATAGTGGATGTGGAAATCGATGGCCTGAAAAAGATGGGTGTGAAGTTCGAGACCAACTGTATTGTGGGCAAGACCATCTCGCAGGAAGATCTCAAAGCGGAAGGATTCAAAGGTATTTTCGTAGGCAGCGGCGCCGGGTTGCCCAACTTTATGAATATTCCCGGTGAGAACCTGATTGGCATTATGTCGTGCAATGAGTATCTTACCCGCGTAAACCTTATGCAGGCGGCCGATCCGGAGAGCGATACCCCGGTCTATAAAGGGAAAAAGGTGGCAGTGGTGGGAGGTGGCAATACCGCCATGGATGCCGTTCGCACCGCGCGACGACTGGGAGCCGAGAGAGCCATGATCATCTATCGCCGCTCCGAAGAAGAGATGCCTGCCCGCGTGGAAGAGATCAAGCATGCCAAAGAGGAAGGGATAGAGTTCCACACACTGCATAATCCTCTTCGGTATGAAGGAGACGAACAGGGGCACGTGCAAAGGATGCTGCTACAACGGATGGAGTTGGGGGCACCCGACCCGTCCGGCCGTCGCCGCCCAGTAGCCATTGAGGGCGAGACAACCTGGCTCGAAGTAGATGAAGTGATCGTGAGTGTGGGGGTATCCCCCAACCCATTGATTCCGCAGAGTTTTGACGGAATGGAAGTCACTTCCTGGGGCACCATTGTGGTGAACAGCGA
Organism: Proteiniphilum sp. X52; assembly: GCF_003712195.1. Lineage (GTDB taxonomy): Bacteria > Bacteroidota > Bacteroidia > Bacteroidales > Dysgonomonadaceae > Proteiniphilum. Next base: position 144,776 of record NZ_RDSD01000007.1, read on the forward strand.
CACTATGCAGACTGCCGACGAGATGATCTTCGCCGGTGGTGATATAGTGCGGGGCGGGGCGACGGTTATCTTGGCTATGGGTGACGGGAGAAAGGCTGCCAAGGCCATGGATCGGTACCTCGCTGATATGATGATTTAACGATGTGATGATGAAAATACTGGCAGACGCGCATATCCCCTATTTAAAAGGGGTCGCGGAACAGCTTGGCGAAGTGGAATATCTTCCGGGAAATCAATTCACCCGGGAAGTGATCAGGAAAAAAGATGCGCTTATCGTGCGCACGGTCACTCATTTCGGAGAAGAGATTCTTTCGGGAACGGAAGTGAAGCTGATTTGCTCGGCCACCATCGGGTTCGATCATATCGACACGGCATGGTGTGACGCCCACGGGGTGGCCTGGCGCACAGCACCCGGCTGTAACGCCGCCTCGGTGGAACAGTATGTGACCGCTTCCCTGCTATATCTGGCTAAAAAACATCAATTCGACCTGAAAGAGAAAACCATCGGGATAGTAGGTGTGGGGAATGTGGGACGCAAAGTGGATGCGGCCTGTAAAAAATTGGGAATGCGGGTTCTGCTGAACGATCCTCCGAGAGAAGAACAGGAAGGTTCTGCCCTTTTTACCGATATGGAAACCATCCAACGGGAAGCGGATATTATCACCTTCCACACTCCTTTGACCAAAACAGGAAAACACAAAACCCACCATCTGGCAGATGACCATTTTCTGGCATCGGTCGAAAAGAAGCCATTTATTGTCAATGCAGCACGGGGAGGCGTGACAGATAACCAGGCACTAAAAAAGGCAATTCATGATGGAAATATTTCCGGAGTGGTAATCGACTGCTGGGAAAATGAGCCCGAGATAGACAGGGAATTACTCCAGCTGGCCGATATCGCCACACCCCATATCGCCGGCTACAGTGCCGACGGCAAATGGACAGCCACAAAGATGAGCCTCGAAAATCTCAACAATTTCTTCAAATTAGGAGTGGAAGACATACATTATCAGGAGATACCCTCTCCTTCAGAACCTATTATCGATCTACAGGGAATTGCCCCCGAACATCAACTTCGACATACGGTGTGGCACACCTATAATCCCATGGCGGAGACAACCGCGCTGAAATCCTCACCCGGGAAATTCTATTGGTTCCGCTCCCATTATCCATTACGGAGAGAATATCCGGCTTATCAGATCCTTCATGCGGATAACACAGTTTTAAATACTTTGCTCAATTTGGGATTTAGAGAGAAATAGGCAAGGCTATACTGTATGTCATTAAGAATTTCGAAAGCGATCCGGCAAAGGTGGTTCTTTGGCATGGTGGATCAATGGCGTAGCAAATAGGGCCGTTCAATAATCAATCAGGTTCATGGGACGATCCCATAAAAAAACCCGACGCGTGAGCATCGAGCCTTTTTATAATGTATGTCTTTATTTATCTTACTCTTCTGTTTTCTCTTCAGCGGCTTCAGCAGCGGGCTTCTCTTCAGCGGCGGGAGCTTCTTCGGTTGCGGCGGGAGTTTCAGCAGGAGTTTCTTCAACCTCCGCAGGCGCTTCCTCCACTTCCGCAGGTGCTTCTTCCACTTCCGCAGCTGCTTCCTCAACCTTTGCCTCAACAGTCTCTTCAACCACTGATCCGGCCGGCTCAGCCACTTCAACCGTTTCTTCAGCGACCGGGGCTTCCTCTTCCACGGGTGCGGGGGCGTTAGCAGCCTCTTCTTCGGCTTTTTTCTTAGCCAAAACTTCCGCCCGGGTCTTGTTGACCTCTTTTTCGGCATCCAGACGAGCTTTCTCTTCAGCACGCTTTTGCTCATTGTCCTTATCTTTGATTTTCTGGGCAAGCTGCGATTTCGAATTTTTCCACGCCTCAAATCTCTTTTCAGCTTCCGCCTCATCAAAAGCGCCCTTTTTCACACCTCCGAGAAGATGCTTTTTCAATAACACACCCTCTTCCGATAAGATATTACGTACCGTGTCGGTGGGTTGTGCCCCAGTCTGCAGCCAATACAAAGCTCTCTCGAAATCTAAAGTGATTGTAGCAGGATGTGTGTTCGGATTGTAAGAACCTATCCTCTCAATGTACTTTCCATCTCGTGGTGCTCTGCTATCTGCAACAATAATCTGATAGAAGGGATAATTTTTGCGTCCTCTTCTCTGTAAACGAAGTTTTGTTGCCATTTAGTAGTTTCTTTTAAAATTGATTTTTTGTATTTGCGGGTGCAAAGATAGTGATTAATTTCTTACCTTCAAAATTGAATTACCTCATTCTGGATTAAGTGGACTCAACTCTCAAATGCAACTTTTATTCTCCACCGCCCTTTTTCCCATCTACTGTGGGGATGGGTAAAATAAATCTGACAATTCAATGCCTCACTTACCCTTTTATGTCCGGCACACACGGTTCCATTATCCCCGTAATGGAGCATACCGGTGCCTTTTTTCAGATTTACCTTGCCGGAATCAAAATATTTATTACCTTGCAGTCGTAATGCGAAGTATCTGGGCCGCGCGGTTTTCCGGACAAACATGCCGGCCCTCAGACAGTGTAACCTGCTACTGGTGTAGGGTATCGACCGTCTCCCCATTGACGGCAACATGGGGAGGCGAAGTAAAAAGAGTCATTATACTTAAAACCATGAACGCGAACAAACTTTCAACCGGAACGGGGCGCTATATTCACCTGTTCCCTCTTGCAATGATACTGCCCGGGCTGATCACCTGCTTCGCCTATGCCGGCATATCCCAAAACTACTGGGGGCTTTTCGGGCTGCTGGCCATCATTGCTTTTGCCGGCATGTTGTCAGGCGGGCTGTTGGGATTCCTGTTCGGGATTCCCAAACTGAACAGAAACTACAATCCCGGGGAAGATTATGACAGAAGTACAAAATACCTGCCGAATACGAACCTGGAAGATGTGTCGGACTGGCTCACCAAGATAATCATCGGGGTTACCCTTACGCAATTGGGCAAGATACCCGGTTACCTGCGAAGTCTGGCCGATTATCTTATCGACAATAGCAGCCTGGTGCTTCAGGTGGATTCTGCCAGGCCGTTTCTGATCGCACTGATCATCTATTCTCTCTTCGCCGGATTTGTTACCGGTTATTTTTACACAAGGATTTATCTCCCGAACCTGTTCTCCATCATGGAGGAAAATAGAAGGCAAAAGGCAGAAATCGCCCTCTGGAGGGAAGAGGTACGGAAAAAAGAAGAACAATTATGCAACCACCCAAACTCGGAAGGCAAACCTTCCTGAAAGACAATATCGTCTCGGCCACCTCGGCCAACCCGCGTTATACCGGCCGTTACTTCCTGATTCTCGACAAAAACAATCAAGAGATACTGGAAGCCATTCGCATGCTTGAGAAAAAATGGGGGCTATCCGTAGCCTCCACAGCAGATTTTATCATTACATCACCCGATGAAAGCCAATTAAAAGATGCCGACGCGCTGGTGTTCAACGAGCTGGGCGTAGCGCTTGTCGGCGTGGAAGAAGAAAAGGTAGCACAGATGAAATTATCCGGCACCGGATTCCTGATTGTCCCGGAAAAGGCAGTGTACATTCCGGATGAAATCCCATCGGAGGATAAGAACAGCAAGGGCGCGACCTGGGGAATAGACATTACGGGAGCGCTTGATTCCCCCTATACAGGCGCCGGCGTCAAAGTGGCGGTATTGGACACCGGATTCCATATAAGCCACCCCGATTTTGAAGGACGGGAGATCACCTCCACTTCGTTTGTCTCCGATGAAACGGTCGATGACCTCCACGGGCATGGCACCCATTGTATCGGAACTGCATGCGGATCGGTCAATGGACAGGGAAAACGTTACGGTGTGGCAAGCGGCGCACATATCTATGCGGGAAAAGTGCTGAACAACCTGGGCAGCGGTGCGCAGTCGTGGATATTGAACGGCATGACCTGGGCTGCCAACCAGGGATGCAAGGTGCTCTCCCTGTCTCTGGGCTCACCGGTAACGGAAGGAGAGAGTTACGACCTTGCCTATGAGCGCGCGGCCCAATTCGCCCTATCAAAAGGAACGCTGGTCGTAGCCGCGGCAGGCAACGAAAGCCGGCGGTCAAACAACCGGTTCAGTCCCGTGGCTAGCCCGGCCGATTGCCCCTCTATCCTTGCCGTAGCCGCAATCGATCCGGAGTTACAGGTCGCCGACTTCTCCAACCGCGCCATTAACCCCTCCGGACTGGTCGATATTGCCGCGCCGGGGGTGGATATCTACTCTTCCTGGCCTATGCCGTCAAGATACCATACTTTGTCGGGAACCAGCATGGCTACTCCTCATGTGGCAGGTATCGCGGCCCTCTTCTTCGAGAAATATCCGGACGCCACTCCCGCAATGATTGAAGAGGAACTGAGAAAGAATGCCCGGAGTCTCTCTTTACCGGCCGAAGATGTGGGTGCGGGGCTCTCCATAGCCCCTGAATAAAAAGGATATGCGACAGATCATAATCACTATATCGGAAATTTACCTGGACCGGTTGAACATTGTGGCAGAACAACTTCACCGGGAGGGACTGCTCATCATCAAACTCTACGAGTTCGGGGTCATTATCGGAATGGCGGAGGAGGAAGTCATCCCTAAAATACGCGATCATAAAGAAGTGGCCTCATTGGTGGAAGAAAAGCGGGTAAACATTCCCCCACCCGATTCGGAGATTCAATAAAGCCGTCCTCCCCGCTCTTGATCACACAAAACCGGATAAGGCGGCTCCATTCATTTCATCGGAATTATGCCTATAGGACAAATATCATTCTTCCCTGATCAAATAAACAATCACCGGAAGATGGTCGCTGTACCCGTTTATAAATGTGTTATTCGAAAATGTCCGGTGGGGGTATCCCTTATTAGGTCCTTCCGATTGAATGAGGAAATCTTTATTGAATACCTCCGCCTTCCAGAAGCGTAGCTGCGAATAGTCATTTCCCAGAAGAGGATAGGAAACAATGATCTGATCAAATAAACTCCATTTTCCCTGGTAGGCCAACGAGCCGATACCCTGGCTGTAAAGTCTCCACATAGGATTGTACAGGCCTCCCGGTTTTACCTCTTTTACCGATTTTTTCGCATTCAATACTACCCTCGTGCTTTTGTCCACCGGGTCGTCGTTTAAATCGCCCATGATAAGTATTTTAGCGTCCGGATTGTCTTGATATAATGAATCCACCACTGCTTTCACGTTCGCCGCGGCGGCTTCGCGCAATACCGACGAGCCGGCACCATAACGCGAGGGCCAATGGTTGACCGAGACATGAATCTTCTCTCCTGCCAGTATTCCGCTGACCCATAACTGGTCGCGCGAGACATAGCCGGTGTCATTTTCATTACGGTAAGGAGAGACCGAGTAACCGGTGACCGTGAACATTTTGGGGTTATAAAGCAACGCCACATCTATACCTCTCCTGTCAGGCGAATCCCGATGGACGATCTCCAATCCCATCATTGCGATGGCCGGACGTTTGACCAGGTCTTCCAGCACTTTCCTGTTTTCGACTTCCGCGACACCGATCACGGCAGGCCCCCAAGGACAATATTCGCGGCCGATACGGCTGATCACACGGGCAAGATTGTCCAGTTTCTTTTCGTACTTTTCCTGTGTCCAATGATATGCGCTGGCAGGAAGGAACTCATCATCTCCGGGATTATCGGGATCGTCTTCGGTATCGAACAGGTTCTCCAGATTGTAAAATGAAAGTGAATATACGGTGTAGTTCTTCTGCTGGGCATACACAAGGGTGATGCACAGTGAAAGAACGCATATTTCCAAAAACTTCTTCATGTTTGCGCGGTTTTATTTAGGTCTGATGACTATGACATCGTCCGACGCGGTGGTGATGGAGATATTATCCAAACGTAATCCGAACTTATTATCCGACGCTTTTCCGTGAAACTCGATCTTTAAGTTGTTTTTGGCGGGGATTCCTCTCAGTGAGATGGCATAGACCTTATTATTATCACCATTGGCATTGCTTACCATCTGACTGGGGACATCCATCGCTGTCCCGTCAACAGTGACCGCCATGGCATTCAGGTTCATTTCCGACCCCGCATCAAAAAGATTGGCCGCCAATTCATAATTCAGGACAAGCGTTTCATCAGCCCCCGCTGATGTGTCTATTCCCTCGATCGTGAGATAACCGTCCCTATTTGCCGGGAACCAGAGGTGAGGCGTATTGAATGTGGATGTCGTCCGTAGGGAAACGGCACCCGAAGCATCACTGTATGTGACATTCTTATTGTCAAAACCGGTATAATCGGCAATAAGTGGCCGTGCCGAAACATCTGCCGTCCCGAATGTTTCACTGTAATAGGTTGTCACACCCGGATCGGCGGGTGTCGAACCGCCGCTGCCGGGAATCGGTTGACCGAACTGCTGGCAATCCTCAATCGACCGGATAAGCAACTGCCAGTCCGCACGGTATTTCGAGAGAATGGCAATCAGCGTTCCGCCCCCCTCAGGCAGAATATCCGCGGCAAAATTGGCGTAATTGCTGTTTCTCACGATGATGGAATTTCCGTCACCGTCTTTCAATATCCGGTTGGTGGTTGCATCCGATTCGCTGAACGGCAACTTGCCCCCATCCACAAAATAAACATTCTCTAATTTCACCAGGGTGTTCACCATGCTCTGATCCAGTTGAGAAAGTTTGATTGTTTTCGGAACGCTGTTTTTTGCCTGGGGCCATTTGTTTTTATGCACATAGAAATTGAAAATCTCCCAGGGAATCCGGTTGGCGTTTGTCTGTCCGTATCCAATCTGGAGCTGTTCGCCATACATCACCATATAAAGGCCTTTCAGCCGGACATATATTTCCTGTCCGACACGGAATTCCGTAAAAATGGAATTTTGGTCAACCCCCATGTTGATGCCGCCCGTTTCATCCTGAATATAAATCTGTTTGTAGATATTTCCTGAAATATCATTGCCTATTACGATAGCTCTAAGGATATAATCGACATCGATAAGTACCGGGTCAGTAATATTGGCGTATAATGTTTTCAATTTCGCGATAGTCATGTTGGCCTCGTCCCCGGTATATGCAGGCTCGGTCAAGGGAGGCGCCTGGAAATCCCGTTCGCACGAAAACAATACAGCTATTGCCAAAGCAAATCCGAATAAATAGTGAGCGATCTTCATACGATTATTTTTTATATTGGGTAGTTGCATATTCTTTAATAAATCGATTTAAAAACGGTAACTCATATTGAAGAAGCAATTAATGCCCTGCATGTAATAGTACTTTGAGTTGAACCGGTTGGGATAATCCGGATTGACACGTCCCTGCTCATATCCCCCCGTACGGATATCCCTACGATTCAGGATATTATTCACTGTCAGGTTGAAGTTTACGGAGTGGCGGTTACGAAGGTACCAAATTTTACCGATACCCAGGTCCAGCGTATAACCACCTTTAAATTTCTCCTGGTGCGTCAGGATGCGATAAGCGTTATAGAGGTCCTCGTCAAATCCTTCAGCTTCAGGCGGCATGATACCGATATAGTTGGATGCTAATCTGCGCAGCGGCGATATCTCGACGTAGTTACGGCCAAACCCGTTGATGTTCAGGTTCAGGAACCAGTAGTTGCGGAAGAAGTTGATACCGAAGGTTCCCATCGTTTGCGGGGTTCCGCCCAGATAATAGTCCGTCATATACACGGTTTCGGTTTTCCCCGATTCCTTGCCATTCTCATAACTGATCACACCTTCGGGATTATTGCTGTAATAATATTCAGCGGTAGAGCCGATCAAATCGAAATTCCATGTGTTATTCAGCTTATAATTCACGCCGAGTTCGACACCCCGGTGGACTTTGTCGACACCCGACAGTTGGTGGTTCACAAATGTCCTTTCCGAGTCGTGATAATAGCTGGAACGCATCATGTCATCGTAAAAATTGGTATTGAAAAGGGTGACACGCCCGGCAAGGTTAGGCAGTGAAAACACATAATTAAGGTCGGAAGAGAAGACCCGCATGCTTTGTATATTTTCCGGGGCCTGGTCGGTAATACGCGGCGAAATATATACGTTGTCCACCAAAGGTGCCACGGTCTGGTAGCTGATATTCCCTGTGATGAAATGGCGCCCGCTTATCTTATAGGTCAGCCCGGCTTTGAGGGCGTAATCGGTAAAGCGGTGTGTTTTTCCTTTTCCGAACGAACTGTCGGGATAGCGCCCATTGCGCATTTTCCCTTCACGTTGAAATTCGGAATATTTCAATCTGGATCCGAAATAGAAATCGACATAACGATAGGAATGTTCCTGCTGGAACCAGATATCCGCAGAGTTGACCCTGAACCTGAAATCGTAGCCGAACACATCCCCTTCATATACTCTGCGGTCGGGACGATTCAGGTCGTTTTGTACCGTCTGTTCATCTCCCGGAAAATCGCGCTCGGCAAATTTATCCGTATCTAACAGGTATTGTGCGCCCAACAAGTCGTCTACCGTCTTGAACTGTTTCGACAATGAATTCTTCAGTCCTATGCCGGCAGTCAGTTTCACGCGCTGCGAGAGTCGCGTGTTCAGTGTGGAGTTAAGAGCCATTTCAAACAGGTCCCTGCGCCTCTCTTCCACCATATAGATGGCCGAACCGCTCCCTTCGATGTTGTTGATATGGTTCGCTTCCCACATCTTGTCCCAGTTGACCTGAGATATATTATCTTTTCCGCACTGTTTTTCCCATAAATAGGTATAATAATCGAATGCGGTTTGATTTTCTCTATGGTAAGACGGTAGGTAACGGTAATAATCAGGACGCGGGTCGGGTCCGTTATACCAGTTCAAGGCGGTGCCGCCGTAACGGCTGTGATGCATGCCCACGCCGCTGGTCAGTGTAGTATATTCGCTGATTCTCCAGATATGCGACAAAACTCCCGTGGGGTCGTAAGATTTCACCACCCGCGCATTTCTTTTCTTCCCGTTCTGGTAACCCCAATTGGGATTATAGAGGTTATTGCCTACCAGATCATACACCTCCTGCACGGAGGAGCCTTGTTGGCCGCGTTCTACGGGAGAGCCGAAAGTCATGAACGAAATCCGGTGATTATTCACTTCTTTTTCAAGCCCGAAGGCATAAGATATGTTTCTGTAAAAAACCCCTTCGATATTTCCTTCATGCGAATAGCGCCCGCCAATCGAAGCACTGACAGCCCAGCCATTATCCTGCATTCCGGTTGAATAGCTGACCATTGCCCGCGCATAGTAATTGCGGTTGGTCAGGGATATGGTCGCTTTGCCACCCCGTGTGTAATTCCCCGCGCGCATATTGATATTTTCAGAGCCACCGATAGAGCCGAAAGAATAAGCTGACGGTGCGAAGTAATTCACCACATCGCCGTTGCGCGTCATATCGTTCAGCGCACCCACGGAGGCATAGTTGAATACGCCCCGGATCTGGTCGTTAAAATTCACACCATTGATATACCTTTCCTCGAATCGGTTTTGATAACCGCGCATGCGGTAACGAAACTGTGAAAACTGATAGCCTGCATTCTTTAAGAAAATATCATTGGAAAAGATAACCATGGCGCTCACGTCCTGCGAAAGTCCGACATCATCATCTTCCATCGCGCGTTGGATCTCGTCGATTGTCGCCGTCAGTTGGAAGTTATCCCCCGGCCTGCGGGTTATCCGGATGTCGCCCCTATCTAATGTGCCGCTGACAGGGATTATCACTGTTTCTTCCGTGGAATGGAAATCCGCCGCGTTAAAAACAAGCACATCTTCTCCGCCGTCGACGTCGCGGAAGAGGAATTGGCCGTTATCATCCGTATAGGTCGTTTGGTTATTCCCGCGCAAAATAACAAGCACGCCCGCGATGGGATTTTCCGAAACGGCGTCCACCAGGCGCCCCTTCACATCCGCCGTTTGCGCGAACGCGGGAAAAGAGGAGCACAGGAAAATCCAAAGCCATAGTTTTTGTTTCATATGATTCTTCTAATAATTTAAAAGATACCGGAAACCGGGCCGGCAAAAGCCCGGTTTCCGTGTTAATTACGTAGCTTCACTGGCTTGTTTACTATTCTAATGTAATATCATCTACTAACAAATCGTAAGCAGCATTATTACCTACTTTCAGTCCAAACAGGTTCTGTCCGGCCGTTGAATTTAATGTAAGACCGCTTATATCGAGCGTTACCTTCATCCAGTTTCCACCAGTATTGATTATTCCGCTATAATTATTTGAATTGGTGGCAGATAGCGTTCCTTCTGCCGAATAATTTGCTAGATTATAACACTTATAATCGGTTCCCATAGTAGTACCAGTACCGACATACACATTCAACGATAAAGATTTGGCTGAAGTACCCTTAATGTAAAATACTATTTTAGTTTTGCCCACAGCTGAAAAACCTTCCGGTACAACAGCAGTAAACGTATAGTCATTTTTACTCGGCGTTCCCTTCAAAAGCAAAGCTCCCGAATCATCACGACCTCCATTTGTAGTATGGCTTGCATATCCGTCGGTAGATAATCCGAAACTACCCAATGAGCCCAAGAAAGCATCCCAGTTTTCAAAATCTGATCCGGGGAATAAAATATTTCCGGTTGTTCCTCCCGCGGTTTTCTGTGAAACGGCAACTTCTTTTGTAAGGGCTGTACCGTCCAACGTGAATATTACTTTTCCGGAAACACCCGCGGCAGCATTTGCGGTAACGGTAACGGTAGCATTCCCTGTTCCGCCAAGAGAGCTCACGGTAAAGCCTGTGCCTTCCGTCGTGGCTGTCCAAGCCCCGGAAGCAGTGATAGTAATATCTTTCGTATCTCCTGAAGTTGCTTCAAACTGTATCGTCTCCGGAGAAACGGTGAGTGTATTGGTAACGCCAAAACGGGTGCCGGTCATTCCCGCGTAGTCGGCCGCCACTGTGGGCAAAACCTGATAGGTGGTATTATTGACGCTTGCTATTCCTTTCAGCGTTCCGCTTCCCTGAGGCACTGTCTCGGCCTGGAATGCGGCAAACCTTGCAGTAAACATGACAAAAGCCTCCCCGCTTTCAGCCTCCATGTTTATTGACCCGTGGGCATTTGTGGTAGCGAATGTCTTACTCAAGTCGGCTTCAACTACCTGTACATTCGAGACGGCCACATACTGCGACTCATAATTGCCGCTAAGGAGTTCGGCGGCGGTTATTTCTTTTGCGACGACAGGTTTCTCACCTACCTTGGTGACATTGGCGTTGGGGAGGTTGTTCACCTGAAGCAGGCCGTTATATGCCGACAACTGCTGGTCTTTAAGGCTGATCTCCACTTCATCTCCAAAATCAAGGTCAGCATTATCAGCTACAAGCCGGATAGCAACTCCTGCCGTTTCATCCTGTACGACAATATTTTTTTTGGAAGTTGAATTCCCACCGGCCAGGTTTTGAACGACTACCGCCTTGATTTTCGCGTCATCGGTGATTGTCACGTTGGAACCTGTGTACTTCGAACGCAATTCGGCAATAGTCCAATAATCATTTTGCGTTTCCTCCGGGGTGAGAATAATACTCCCCGTTCCCGTATCGGCCTCTTCCCAATCGATAATGGTTGCCTCAGGTTGCAGCATAACCACGCCGGAAGCTGATAACTGAAGCGAATAGGTGTATCTCTTACCCGACTCCAATGCCATATCCCCCGGTGTCCATTCATAGGTTTGCCCGGCTAATGAGAAAATTATTCTCGAAGAATTCAAGTTCTGCCCGGGCACAAGGATGGCGGCTAAGGTTCCGTTTGTCCCCGAAACCACCCCTGCAGGGGTAATAGTGGCGGAAGTTGACCCCGTGGCGAGGGTTCCGTTTGCCAGATTGAATGTTCCATCGGTTTTCAGGTCCCTGATCGAAGCGGTCAATCCCTCCAAAGAAGCAACACCATCCCCGGCCCCGATATTCAGCACAAGCATAGACAGCATATGTTTGAATGTAAGGCTTACCGATGAATTTCCCTTTGTAGCCCCTTTGGCATCATTGGAGTACAACAAATCGATGGCTGCCGAATTCGATTGATTCGCGACGTCAATATTGTACATGTAACCATTGATGGTTTCCTGATAAGGATAGTAAGCGATAAAATCAAGAGTGCCGGTTTCAGGGAAGGAGATACCTACCGTGGCAGCTGTGAACGATCCGGTTCCGGGAGTGGTGTATTTGATGTTTTCTTTTCCATCATACACCCCCGAAGGCAGGGTTGTTCCCCCATTCAAGGCATACACTCCGATAGCATCACCGGTATTCCACTCCGTACCGCTCGCCCTCGTGGAACTTGCAGCGCCAATGATGGCCTGAAATTTCACCTGATTGCCCTTTTCCAGCGGATTCTCAGGACAATCCCTATCGGTATCACATGCGTTGAGTAGCAATAATCCGAATAGCAAAAAGAAAATAAATTTAATACTCTTCATACACTGACAAGATTAAAAAATTACACAAATTGTTTATATTATATTTTCAGGAACAGATATCTATATTAATTCCAGTCGGGTGACATGGACTTGTTCTTTTTCACGGAAGCGGCCGCGCCTTCCGGAAGATTCGGGAAAAAAGTAAATCCGGTCTCTCTTTCCAACTCTGCCACGGAGATGATATTTCTCGAATCGGTATAAGGTATGCCTGTATTTTCATTCTCCATCTTGAAAACAATGGACGAGTAGCCACCTGTACTGTTGTTTTTCCGTAACAACGCCTTATAGAGATATTTGGGAACGACCGATTTTTTCCCGTCATTGTCTTCTACATAAGTGAGCGGTTCCGGCGTTTCAGGAAGGATACAACCGGTTACGACGTACAGTGTGTCATATCCGGGTTGTTCACTCCATGACCTCACTTTCCCTTCAAGCTGGGCCCATGAACCACTGTTCATTGATGAATTCTGAGGAGCCATGTTGGTAAAGTAAAATGTCGTCTTATTGATCTCTCGTGTCGCGTTCCTGTCGGCACTTGCCAGCAAATGTCCCCTGTCCACACTTTGACCGTTCCATCCGCTGTAAAGGTTCGGCTGCACATTCCTGGGAATATTGGGATCGTATTCCCACGCATCCGTCCGGTTGCCCGAAGCCATATATACCGGATGCATAGGAAAGGCCACCCAGTAAGGAACCCGGTTTTGGGTGTCAAACAATATGCTGTAATTACGGATATCATTCGGACTATTGGAGAGATAAGTGGAATTAAGCCAATTTTTATTCCCCACCATATGAAGGGCGGCAGCGGAATGAGGGGCCGTACCGCTTGTGGCGTACACAGGTATTTCCATGTATGGGCTCGACAATCCGACCACAGGAGACAACCCATCTAATTTGATATCGTAACGATATACTTTACCTGCTTCCAGGGCATGGGGAACTGTCCATGTGAATGTTTTGTTTCCCACGGTAAATTGTGCCGACATTTCGTTTCCCTGATCCGTGGGCAAGAGAACGGCCGACGCCTGTTTTTGCATATTACCGCCGGAAATGTCCATGGTAATGGTTTTAACCGACTCTTCGTCCACGGAAAGCGTACCGGCGGATAATGAAAATGAAGCCAAGGTTTTCGCCCCATTAATAGACACGGTTAAGCCCTCTAATGAACCATCGCTTGTATGAGAAGTAACGTTAAAAACAACCCTCGACAGTATTCTTCTGAATTGTAAGCCATTATTTTGCGGATTGTCTTTATTTACATCCGTGAGGTTGTTGCTGTAAAAAATTTCAGGTTGTTCGGTAATATCCACAGGGTAATCGTAACCGTTCAAATCGCTCTTATAGGGATAATAAGCAACAATATCCATCGAGGCCTCTTTCTCGGGATAGTAAATTTTTTTGCCCTTGGCATAAAAAAAACCGTCACCACTGGTGGTTACAAACGGGAGGTTTTCGTTATTGTCTATGATGTTGCCCGGGGCAAGAGCGGATTGATGTTTGACCGCAAACACACCGATCTCGTCGCCACTGTCCCACGCAGTACCACCCGCACGGGTAATGTCATTCTCAAAAAGCACCGCTGAAAAACGCAAAAGTGTTTTTCCTGTTTCCGTATCCGGAAGTAAGTCACTTTCTTTGCCACAATTGGATGCGGTCAGAAGTAGCAAAAGATACAAATAAAAAGGTCTTTTCATAGTTTCCTGTTACCTGCTGATAATACAATAGACTTATCGTAGGCCCTTTTACACATGACAAGATTAAAGAGCACGCTACTATATGCAAATATAATATTTTTTTCATAAAAGAACGAAAGATATTTGTTAATTCTCAGCTGTGTTTATGGTTTATTTCTTAATTTAAGAGGCCATTTCCGGCCATTCATTATCCTATTACCTCACATACTCCTTGAAATCTTACATTTTCATCCTCAGACTCAATTCTTTTATCAATAGGAAAGTATTTTCTCCATTGGACCTCACAAAAAGACAGTTTAATAAAACGGGTCAAAAAATCCATTCCCATCTTGAGGCGGGAATTGATTTTTTGGAGATCGTCGAGAACCGGGATGCCCGAAAATCAACCTGTAAGACTTCCAAAACAACTTTCGTTTTAAAGCCCGGACTGTCACTTTTTCTTTTCTTCATCTCATCAACAAATTGAATACTTTTTTTAATGATACTTGTTGTCTAGGATTTGGAGGTAATTATACACAACTTATCATTTACCTGGAAATATATATTCGACATTTTGCATAAAGTATGATACATTGCATGCTTTTAATAGTGAAACTGCATCAATTGAAAAAACAAGACGAAACTAAAAATGGAACATGAATGGAAAAATTATCCTTTGAGAATGAAAGACTTAAAAAACACTTAAATTTCAAAAGCATACCGCAAGCAGGCTAAAAGAGATTGCGAAAGTTGAATAAATATTAATATCATTCCATATCATAAGGAAAGCAGTATTTTTGCAACTTTATGAAGGTAATAAACAAATATTTGAACGGATTGATTCCAATTGCCGATGAACTCATCACGGCAGAAGTGGATTTGTATATAAGCCCTGTCTCAGCGGGATTTCCCAGCGAGGCTTTCAATTATGTGGAAAAAGGGATCGACTTTAATAAGCTGCTTATAAAGAGCAAGGAGACCACATTTTGCCTTATCGCGGGAGGCAACAGTCTTAGCGGGGATGGAATTTTTATCGGGGACTTACTGGTAGTAGATAAATTGGAAGAGCCCTACGAAAACGAAGAAGCATAAAAGACTCATGGAAGTATTAGATTATACCAATGAAAAATACGGACGCAACTCCTTGAAGCTCGCAGTTCTTGGGGATGGGCAATCATGGAAAATAAGACAGGAACGTCTGACCCCTTGTTATACTACCCGTATGAGCGATTTTCCCAAAACAAAATGAATCTATAATTGCCCCGGATCTTAGACAACAAGTATCTTTAAAAAAAATCGACAAGACACACAGCCAGCCGTAGGTTGTCCGGTAATTCGCTTCCTCGTGAGATTGTAGCATTTGAAGTAGATGGTGATTATGTTAAGACACTGGAGTTGGGATACCTGCCTAGTCCACAACAATTCGGGTTGATCCCTTATTTCGCACTAATTCGGGTGGAGATAATAAAGAAAACTCCTGAAATCGATTGATATTCAGGAGCTTTTTTTATTTTGATTTATTAAAAGTGATCCGCCTGGGGCTCGAACCCAGGACCCCATCCTTAAAAGGGATGTGCTCTACCTGCTGAGCTAGCGAATCGACCTGATGCTTTCTTGCAAAAGCGAGTGCAAAGATAAAATCTTTATTTTAATTATGCAACCTAAAAAGCCATAAAAAACGGGGTTTTTTGGGCAGTCGCGGCTAAACAACTAATACCGAAAAGGTTTCCAAACGGACTTTTTTCATTTTTATTTCACAGATCCATTTTCAACCGCGAATTGGGGTTTCCCCTCTCTTCAATACCGGTAATGTTCCGGCTTGAAAGGTCCTTCTACCGGCACACCGATATAATCGGCCTGGGTCTGTGTAAGGGTAGTGAGCTTTACCCCAATCCGTTCAAGATGGAGCCTTGCCACCTCTTCATCCAAGTGTTTGGGCAAACGGTATACCCCTACCTCATAATCATTCTGCCAGAGGTCGATCTGCGCCAGGGTCTGGTTAGTGAATGAATTGCTCATCACAAACGAGGGATGCCCCGTGGCACAACCCAGGTTCACCAAACGACCTTCAGCCAGCAGGAAGATCGAATTACCGGCAGGAAAAGTATATTTGTCCACCTGCGGTTTGATATTCAGGTGTTCAATGCCGGGGAAGGCCACCAGACGGTCCACCTGTATTTCATTGTCGAAATGACCGATATTGCACACGATAGCCTGGTCTTTCATCTGCCGCATATGCCCGATGGTGATCACGTCACGGTTTCCGGTCGTAGTGACAAATATATTCCCTTCTTTCACCGCTTCCTCCATCGTAGTCACCTCAAAACCTTCCATGGCTGCCTGCAGGGCACAGATAGGGTCGATCTCCGTAACGATCACGCGTGCGCCATAACTACGCATCGAATGGGCGCATCCCTTGCCCACATCGCCGTAGCCGAGCACCACCACCACCTTGCCGGCGATCATCACGTCGGTAGCCCGTTTGATACCGTCCGCAAGCGATTCGCGACAACCATACAGGTTATCGAATTTCGATTTGGTTACCGAGTCGTTCACATTGATGGCAGGCACCAGCAATTCGCCCCTCTCCATCATCTGATACAATCGGTGCACGCCTGTGGTAGTCTCTTCGGAGATCCCTTTCATTCCGGCTATAGTTTTGTGCCAACGCTGACCGTCCTCTTTCAGTATCCGGTTCAGTGTATCCAGAATAGCCTGTTCTTCCCGGTTGGATCCTTTTCTGTCGATGACAGAAGCATCATTTTCAGCCTGATATCCCATATGTACCAGTAACGATGCATCACCGCCATCATCTACGATCAGATTAGGCCCTTCCCCGCCGGGAAAACGCAAGGCCATCTCGGTGCACCACCAGTATTCTTCCAGCGTTTCACCTTTCCAGGCAAACACAGGTACACCCGCAGCGGCAATGGCCGCAGCGGCATGATCTTGTGTGGAGAAGATATTGCAACTGGCCCAACGGACGTCGGCTCCTAATTCCACCAGCGTCTCTATCAATACGGCCGTCTGGATGGTCATATGCAACGACCCCATCACACGCGCGCCTTTCAATGGTTTTTCGGCGGCATATTTCCTCCGTATCGCCATCAAACCGGGCATTTCATGCTCGGCTATCTCTATTTCTTTCCTTCCGAAACCGGCCAGCGAAATATCCGCCACCTTATAGGGAAGATCCGGTGAGAAATTCATATCCATTTTGTATTCTATTTTGATTTATCGATTTTTAAGTCTGCAAAGTTACGAAATTTACAGAATGTTTCTACCTTTGGAAGAATGAAAGGATGAGAATTGATCCCTGTCTTCCCGGAAATAGAGATAATTATCGATTTTCTTTAATTTGAAATGAATGAAGGTTATCTATTCCAACGTGTTACCGGTGAAGGGATTCAGGGGCAGATGGTAGAACTGCTGGTGATCTGTCACCGACCCACTCTACCCGCGACAAAGGAGGCGGTATGCTTTTATGAAATATCTTAAAAAAAATCAAGGAGTAATTACAACAATGAGGAGAACATACCTGCTGTTTGTGTTTACCCTCATTCTTGTCTCCGCATGCGGACAGGGTAAACAAAAAGAATCAGCCATCACAAAAAACAAAAATGAGATCATGGATTATAATAGACTGACCCCCGAAGAAGAGAAAGTGATCATCCACAAGGGTACGGAACGTCCCTTCACGGGTGAATATTTGAATAATAAAGTGGCAGGGACATATTATTGTAAACGATGCGACACCCCACTCTACCGGTCGGAAGATAAATTCGAGTCGGCTTGCGGATGGCCTTCTTTCGACGACGAGATAGAGGGTGCCGTGAAACGTGTGCGCGATGCTGACGGACACCGTACAGAGATCATTTGTAATAATTGCGGAGCGCACTTGGGGCATGTTTTCTTGGGTGAAGGGTTTACACCCAAGCAGACCCGGCACTGCGTAAACTCTGTCTCGCTGAAGTTTGTCCCGGAGAAAAAAGAAGGACTCACCGCGGCCTATTTCGCTTCCGGATGCTTCTGGGGAACGGAGTATTTCTTTATGAAAGCCCCGGGCGTGAAGCAGACCTCAGTAGGATTTATGGGTGGACATGTGGATAACCCGACTTATGAACAGGTATGCCAGAAGAATACCGGGCATCTGGAAACGACTGAAGTGGTCTTCGATCCTGCTGTGACATCCTACGAAGAGATGGTAAAGCTCTTCTTCGAAACCCACGATTTCACGCAAACCAACGGACAAGGGCCGGATATAGGGCCTCAGTATCTCTCATGCATTTTCTATTCCGATCCTGCCGAGAAAGCAATTGCCAAGAAGTATATCGATATCCTGACTGATAAGGGGTACAGGGTGGCCACACTGTTGAAACCGGCTTCTATTTTCTGGAAGGCAGAGGATTATCATCAACAGTATTACGAATACAAAGGCACCCTGCCCTACTGCCATAAGTATACAAAAATCTTCTGACAAAAGGGATGCTCTCGTAAAAATCCGCCCGGTTTGAAAACAATTCCAATTTTCATACGTTTAATTATTATCGTTTAAATAGAATTGTTTAATTAAAAAAGAAGAATTATGAAAGCATTACGTTTATTATTCGTAGTAACACTCATTCTCGCATTTGGAGTGGGTGTGACATCGTGTAACCAGGTAAATGACGCGGACATTCAAAGCGCGGCACAGGAATTGCTGGATGCAAATCCTGAGCTGGCAGGCGTCACGGTAACCGTGCAAAATAAAGTCGCTACGCTCACCGGGACCGTAAGTGATGACTCTGCCAAATCTTATGCTGAAAGTGTGGTGGCAGGAGTAAAAAATGTGACTTCGGTTGTCAACCAGGTGGAAGTGATTCCGCCCGCACCGGATTACAGTGCTCTGGATGCCTCTATCAACGCAGCACTACCTGACGCCCTCAAAGACCATGCCACAGTGACAGCCACGGTACAAGATGGCGTTATTACGCTAAACGGTGAGATCAAGGAAAGGGATCTGCAAGTATTAATGGAAAAACTGAATGCCTTGAATCCCGTACGGGTCGAAAATTACTTAACAGTGAAAAAGTAATGTATGGTTTTGAGAGAAAAATACAAGGAACTGGTGGATCTTGCCAGGCAGAACAATCTCCTCATCAGCGAATCGGGAAACGTGCTGAAAGTGGAGGGAACCGTTCCTAACGCCGACGTGAAAGATAGGATGTGGGATATCTACAAACAGATCGATCCCCATTTTAAGAGTAACGATTTAGTCTTGAATATAAAGACTGCCGTCAGAGACGGGGGCAAAGTAAGGGTTGTAACCCAGGAGAGCCGCTTGAATATCCGTAAAGGACCCGGAACGGATCAACCTGTCGTTGGTAAAGCCGACAAAGGAGATGTTATCACACTCATCAGCAAAGCAAACGACCAATGGTGGTTGGTGCGTGATAACGACGGTGAAGAGGGTTATTGCTACTCGCAATACCTTGAGCCGGTACAGTAATGATAAAGACAAAAACCGGAGGCCGTCTCAAATTGAAGTTAACTTCAGAGAGACGGCCTCTTTTTTGACCGGTTTTGGGTGAATATCCCTAAAGGAAAGAGTCTTGTTGGCACCACTTATTCTTACCCCACTGGTTAGCATTTGAGAAATCACTCAAACAAAATGTAAGTTGTCTCCTCCGGAGAACTACCTGCTATATAAACAGATGGACAGAATTTTTATTTAGTTATTAGTGACATTCAACGTTATAACACTATAATCTCCCACTCCACAGTTATTGGTAGCTCTGCATACAAGTTGGTATGTTCCGGCATCATAAAAAGCAATATATACAAAACGACCTGAAGGATAAACCGAATTCCGACCCTGGGGATTGAGTATCCACTCGTAGTTTGTCGGGATTGGTGCTCCATGAGGAAGAATAGCTTCATATCCTGCTTCCTGTCCATTCGGAGGGCTTTGCGGCCCTGCAATCCATTGTATTGCTGGTGCCCCAAAATATACATTCAAGGGGTTTAAATTAATAGTGCGGTTGCTGTACACGATTTTGCATTCAATCATATCCGCTCCGTTCCTTACTTTTCTATAGACAGCGATATCAGTACCCTGACCCGAAACCAATGTCAGATTACTGTTATTTGTACCCCACTGCACCGTAAATCCCGACGGAAGCCTATTAAAATTTCCAATAGTATAAGAACCTTCATTACAGGGTGCCGGGGGACCGGAGATAGGGAGATTGACTTTAAAATATCTCCTGCTGCTTAAATTGTATGGACATTTATCGCGTGGGTGTATATACCGGCCCCACGGTCCCCATTTCGACTCATATAAGCCGGAAGGTAACCTAATGGCAGAATGGTCACATTGATTTACCCATTTTTTAAGAGTATGGCTCCATGTCCAACAAGAGCCAAACCATACCTTCGTAGCCTGATATTCCGGAACTTCTATATAACTCCCATCTGTCCAGTATCTGGTTATATTGGTGGGGCCGGGAAGGGTTGTATTTGGATCTTTTTCATTAAAGATGAGTCCGTCAAGTATCGTGAACATATTTATCCACATAGTATTGCCTCCTTCCGACATGTTCCATGCAAAGGAATGACAATTATATGTTGCCGTAGCGTTTCCTGTCTTTATCACTTGTCCATTGCCATGGGCGTTCACCCATGCATCTGCTTCATGTTCCCAAAGCGCTAAATCAGAACTGCTCCCTTCCCCTCTATAGAACCCATCAATCGGAGTCCCGAATGGTGTATAGGTTTGAGCAAACACACCTATGCTAATCAGGTGTATTATAATTATGTAAATAAGTCTTCTCATATTATTCTCTTTATTTCGATAAATAGCTTGATACTTCCTTTATAAGGAATTGATTGAATTCTTCATTATGAGTTAATTCGAAGGGATCAATCAAATTATATTTGGTGCAATAACCGCATATTCTATCCAGCACTTCAGATGCATTTTCATATTGCAGGATGGATAAGATCAATACTATGCCTGATTTTCGGGCATTTACAGGAGCAGTATATTCCTGACCAAATTTTTTCCTGTGCTTACCAACTGCCATAGACAGCAAGTCCCTTCGCAAACGGGAGTCCATCTTATCCAACTCCGAATGCAAGGAAAAGACATATTCGATTGCGCTAATTTCTTCATCGGTATAATCCGGATATGACATATAACTGGGTTGATAGCCTCCATTGCCTATCGGTTCATAGTAAGCTATTTTTTCTTCCAACTCCAGTTTGATAAAATCATCCCGGTAACATCGTTGCGTTAAAGGAATATTCTCGCACATAAAAGAGAAATGATCATCTAAATAAGTTGACAATTCAGTCGTAAAATCAAACAGCAACTGATCGTTATGGCAAGTCGGCAGATCCTCCGAGTCCATTTCACAACCTACAAAAAGGAACATAAAAATAACTGTGTAAATGTAATGTAACTTCTTCATTGTTTCAAAAAGTTTTCAGATTCAACAATAATTTCATCCAGCACTGATTTATCATGATATAAGGCTCTTCTTTTTAGACTTCTCCGGCCAATATCTTCTGAAACTCTACCATCACTTTCTAAAATGGATAGGCATAAATGAGCTACAGGTGATAAAGACCATAAAGAATAGACATCGGGAAACTGTTCCTTGCTTCTATATTTTGTAATGCCTTCCCGCAGCAAAAGACGCTCGTCTTCATCACCCAATAAAGAGACAATAGGATTCGTCGCCATCAACATCTCGATACGGGTAAATTGAAAACTGAATAACCCCTTGTCTAAATCTGTACTTAGCCGGCTAACGTCAAGAGGATTCATCTCCAAATATACCTTTATCAACTCTTTCGCCGCATCTTTTCTTGAAAAGAGCTCTTCAAAACCATTAAAGAGATCCAATACATGGGCAAACCCGGTTTGAGGATCATTAAAGGCATAAATCAATCCCCACTCCGGATAATCCAAGCATATTTTAACCAGATCATCAGTGGAAATTTCTTTTATCAAACTTTCCGGAATATTATATGCCTCGTATTGTTGCTCAATCGTCTCAAGACTCTTCCATTCTTCAGTTCCCGGTTTCACGGGAAAATCCCAAATCGCTGCTCCGGCCTGTCGAGTCGTCACCTGTTGACTCGGCTGCTCTTCTGAAGGAAGCTTCAATTTGGCATCTTCGCATCCAATCCCTACTATCAACATGAATAAGGAGATCATGAAAAGAAATAAAATTATTTTTGTTTTCATTTGTTTGATTTTAAGTTAATGATAATTCAAAAAACTCTTTACCGCCTGCAAAGCATGCTTACAAGCGGCATCTACAGCCTGGCGGAATATCTGGTTTCATTTTCGGTTAATTTTACAGTAAAGGTAATAAATAATCACCTGTCAATCAAGACAAACAATAAAAAACACACCTCTTTATTTATAAGATGCAAAAAAACTAAAAACGTTGCACGGGGTATGGTTAAATTTTTTCGATTTCTTCCGGCCACATCTGTCCTACCCAAAGAAGGGAATGCAAATAATTTGCCGTATCGTTCAGCCCATTTTCCCTTAGACGGTCCAGGATTTCATAATATGGCAAGGGAGCGCACGGTTGGCACAAGGGTATAAAAAAAGCCCCCGAAGCATCAACTCCGGGGGCTCATGTGTAAAGGATGGCGGCTACCTACTCTCCCACAAATCATGCAGTACCATCGGCGCCATTGGGCTTAACTTCTCTGTTCGGAATGGGAAGAGGTGGATCCCCAACGCTATAACCACCTTAATATTGTAAGTGAATAGTGAATAGTGAATAATGAATAATGAATAATGAATAATGAAATTCTTAATTCTTAATTCTTAATTCTTAATTCTTAATTCTTAATTCTTAATTCTTAATTTTTAACTCTTCACTCTTAACTCTTAAAAATGACACGATGAAAAAA
>NZ_RDSD01000093.1 GCF_003712195.1 Proteiniphilum sp. X52
CAGGCCTATGAATGCAAGCGTTGTCGCGCACGCCAAACCTTGCGTTCAGGCACCGTCATGCAGCACTCCAACCTGCCCTACCGTTACTGGTTCGTGGCCATGCACCTGCTCACGGCGACCAAGGGCTCCTTTTCCGCTGCGGAGCTGCAGCGCCAGCTGGGACACAAGCGTTACCAGCCTATATGGGAAATGGTCAATAAACTGCGTGACGTGATGGGCAAACGCGATGATGAGTACACCCTCGAGGGAGCCATCGAGTTGGACGACGCCTTCTTTTCCACCGAAATATCCCTTGAAGAGAGGGACAAACCGTTGAAGCG
>NZ_RDSD01000078.1 GCF_003712195.1 Proteiniphilum sp. X52
TAGGTGGAACCCGTGACATCGAACGTGTAAATATACGTGCCGTTGTCATTGATCAGGCAGATGTCGGTTTTGCCGTCACCGTCATAGTCGAAGGCGAACAACCGGTCGGAATTTTGTGCCGCCGCGGCCGCGTCCCCCTGCCGGGTTCCCACGAATTCCTTGTGGAAAGTGAAAGGCGCGCCTTCGTATAATTTGGTCCCCGTTTCAAGGTCGAAAAGGTAGCACCGTCCCGGCTTGTCCGCCCATCCGAACGGATGGTTGTTCGACACCGAGAGCACCTCTATCTTGCCGTCACCATCGAAATCCCCCGTGAAGTGGAACTTGGGGTGGACACTTTTATTCTTGTCATTGTCTTGCAACACTGTGGAGAAATTGAACACCCAGGTATTCTTCAATGCCAGGCCGGTGTACAGGTTCACAGTGTACACCTTGAATTGGAGCCGGTCATAATTCCCCGAGACGGTGTTGTTCACCTTGATCACCTCCTCTTCATACTTGCCGTCTATATTCGCGGTGAAGATGTCGGTGAAACCGGCTTCAGTGGCAAGGTTTGGCATAGGGGTGGCGAAGCCGTCGTTCAAACCGGAATACAGGAATATCTTTTCTGTCCCGTCATATTGGTTCTGGTACTGGTTGTGCTGCCTCCTGAACATCGTCTTGTTGCGGAAATAGTGCCAATAGGGGTTCTTGTTGGGTAGCGAGATGAGCCCGTCGTTGTCCGTCCCGTAGTCGAACTTGCCCTTGCTGACGATGAGTTGCCCGGGCTGGGCATTCGTGTACCATTCCA
>NZ_RDSD01000079.1 GCF_003712195.1 Proteiniphilum sp. X52
GGAAAGATCGGGATCGCCGTATTCTTGTGCCATTATGCCCGTTGGTCCCAACAGGAGATATACTGCGATTTCGCTTTCGGTTTAATCGAAGAAGCCCAAAGGCAGATGAAAGGGAAAAGTCCGGTTAATTATCCCTATGGACTGAGCGGCATGGGAACGGGGATCGCCTATACGATACAGAACAACTATTTTGACGCCAATCCGGATGAAATCCTGGAAGATTTCGACAATATCCTCTCCAGACACATGTCAACATTTGTAGATTTGTCTTCATTCAAACAGATAATCGGGATAGGAAGGTATTTTTGCATCCGGATCAGGAATAGCGGGAGGCAGGATAAAATTAAAGAGATGATCGAAAAAGTAGTTCTCCTGACCGAATTACAACTGTTACGGACATCCTGCTGTTATCCCTATGCATTGAATCTGTTATACGACCTTCGGGATGTTTCGGAAAAAGCCCGTAAATTGTTCGAGGAAAATATGAAATTGTTCGACAGTCGCTATATCAGAGACGACCCCGGGGGATGGTTTAACTTCTTTTATAAAACACGGGCGGTATACCCTGAAAAATATGCCAAGGTTAGTGAAGCCATTATGTCAAATGGGCTGTTTCAAACGGACGCAGAACGCATTCGCTGGCATGTCGTAACGGGGAAAGAAGTTGAACC
>NZ_RDSD01000094.1 GCF_003712195.1 Proteiniphilum sp. X52
ATCTCCCTGCTCAGGTTGAAAGAGATCCCTCCGGCAGAATACCAACCCTATTATCTGGGATGGAATGCCCGCTCTTCGCCTTCAGCACCGTTCCACGGCCTGCACCATCCCAACGGAGGGGTCAAGAAAGTGGCCATAGACGAAGACCGGCTACGCCTCGGTTCGTTTACCCTTCCCAATAATTACCAGGCTGAACCCAACTCCTTTTGGGAAGTAGGGGCATGGGATACCGGAGCCACCGAAGGGGGATCCTCGGGTTCGCCACTCATCGACAGGGAAAAAAGGGTATTGGGCACCCTTACCGGAGGGGCG
>NZ_RDSD01000008.1 GCF_003712195.1 Proteiniphilum sp. X52
TTTTTTGCCGCCGGGTTGGCCGCGTTTACCGCTGCCACATTTATATGGTGGTTCTTTCTCACCACTTTGGTTGCCCGGTTACGCAAACATTTTAACCGGAGAGGATTGGTAATTCTTAACCGGAGCGTAGGAATCATACTGATGTTGCTGGGAGCAGGCGAGAGCATCCTGTCACGGTTTCCCGGACTGTTTTAACCCTTTATATGCAACCCTTTTATTATTGGTTTTTATTTTTAGAAATGATAATTATTCTTTCAACTACTATTTTGTCTTGTTTCGTGAATTAAACAGTTCACGGGTTGTAAGAATATCTGTAAACCCTTTTTCCTGACTTCGACACAGGGACACCCTAATAATTCGTCCAAAAATCCTCATCAAAAAGTTGGTCTATAGATTTGTGTCTTGGCGTTATCAGCATAGTTCTTCTACTCATTGTCTCTCCACTTTTCGGGAGTTTGATTTTTAGCGTGGTAATGGCTTTTGCTATACTTAGTACCTTATCCACACTCTTCCCGACTCTCTTAATGGCATGCTTTCTTTCTTTTAAGTGGCCCGCCACATTTCAATAAATGAAAACCCAAATCCATCAAAAAATTGCTAAAAAACAATGGATGAAAAAATTCAAAACGGATTCTAACATAAAATAACTTTAATCGCTGCTTTTTATGGATAAATAACATAATTTATTTGGAATTTTGCTTTTTCTGTT
This sequence comes from Proteiniphilum sp. X52, assembly GCF_003712195.1. Classification (GTDB taxonomy): domain Bacteria; phylum Bacteroidota; class Bacteroidia; order Bacteroidales; family Dysgonomonadaceae; genus Proteiniphilum. The sequence goes on from NZ_RDSD01000008.1 coordinate 710, forward strand.
TTAATTTCGTGGAAAATCTAAAAAACATACCACATGAAAAAAAACCTATCACCAATCGGACTTGCTTTTTTGTTAGCAATTTTATTACAGAGTTCGTTTACAAGTTGTAGTAAGATGGATAATCTGCTATATACTCATGATATGGAAAGAGATATATCTATTGGCGATTCGGATAAGAAAATAACAAATCTGTCCAATCAAGATGAAACTCTGTATAAAGTAACCTTGGATGACGCAAAGAATCTTTTAAAGGCGCTCCAATATAATGAGCGTTCAAAAATTGAGGCGTTCGAGGTAAATAGTGACACGCTCCTGTATATAGTCAATCACAACAAAGGATGGACTATTATTGCAGGAGACAAACGAATAAATCCAATCATTGCAGAATCTGATGAAGGAATGCTTTTAAAATCCTCTACCAATGAAAATTTAATGACGTGGATAGACAGCTACGCTGATGCACTCAGAGTTATCCAATCGGGTGATACTCTATCTATTAAAACAAACAATAAGGTCACAGAAAACGAATACACAAAATTGTGGTCGAAAATCTCTCCGAATAAGTCAAAAGTTGACTTGGAAACGACAAAATCGGTTACATACAAATGGGCTGTTGTGTCTTATACTTACTTTGATCGTGAGACTTCTAACCTAGTGATACCTCCTTTGATATCCACAAAATGGGGGCAAGGATTGGGGATATGATGGAGATAACGACAATGGTCTTTTCAGCAGTTATCCGGACGCAACATGGACATATTTGGATAGAGAATATAAATACGATAAGAAAATTCATTATGACTTCAGGTAGAATTTTTATTTATTTGTTTACAGCGATATTAGTGATGTCCTGCAGCGGCGAAAACGATACAATAGTTGGAAATCATGGATGGCACTTGAATTACATTCATCGGCCGGCTGAGAGTTTAATAGCCTATCACAATGATTATTTGCCAAGCATCATTGACACCACATGCGCAGATTTACATATCTTTGTAACAAGTGCTCTCAAAGTACAACCAGGCTATTCCACACCTCACCACTATTCCATCGATGGAGACAAGGCGATTGAGCTGCAACTTGCAAACTTTCTTGATCCTGATAATGACAAGTACACTGGCGATGTGCCTATTCATGTAGAATACAGAACAGAGGCTTGCAAGTCTATTCGCATCACCATGTATGATAAGAACGGTTCATTCATATCTGATATAACAGACCAGGCACGTTTCTTTTATGTCAGCAATCCAAACTCCCACTCGGAAGTAGGAGAAAATATTATCATCGATTCTGAGAAAAAACTGTTAGGCAAAATTAAGATAGGAACAACCATAAAAGAATACTTGTCCTATAATCCCCTTGTGTTTGCTGAAGCTCATTTTATTTTTGACGGAATTGACAAGGAAAGCTTCTCGAATGGAAATTATACAGAAGTTGAAATCGAATTGAGTAACGGAATCATATTGACATCTTCTTCTTCCATTCGTGGAAAATAAGAAATATCAAGTTTTTTTGCCGCCGGGTTGGCCGCGTTTACCGCTGCCACATTTATATGGTGGTTCTTTCTCACCACTTTGGTTGCCCGGTTACGCAAACATTTTAACCGGAGAGGATTGGTAATTCTTAACCGGAGCGTAGGAATCATACTGATGTTGCTGGGAGCAGGGGAGAGCATCCTGTCACGGTTTCCCGGACTGTTTTAGTTTCTTTTCCCATCTTTCCACCTCTCCACCTTTCCACCTCTCCACCTCTCCACCTCTCCATCTTTTCCCCTTTTCACTTTTCACTTTTCCCCTTTTCCACCTCTTCACCTTTCCGCCTTTCCACTCCCTCCACTCCCTCTACTCCGGTTTCCCTATCTCGATCACTTCCAGATCTCTGATATCGCCGTCGTCCAATACAAAACGGAGAAGGGTACGCACCTGGTGAAACCCGTACTTGCCGGCAGCGCCGGGATTCATGTAGAGACATTCCAGTTTCTTATCGTACATCACTTTGAGAATATGGGAGTGCCCGGCAATAAACAGTTTCGGAGGGTTTGCCCGTAATTGTGACAGGACGCCGGGATGGTAGCGACCGGGATATCCCCCTATATGGGTGATCATTACGTCCACCTTCTCCAACATGAATCGCAAGGTGTGCGGATAGGCGCTGCGGACTACCGCATCGTCGATATTACCATACACTGCCCGAAAAGGCTTTAATGCTTCGAACCGTTGGGCCAGTGCCGCGGAGCCGATGTCGCCCGCGTGCCATATCTCGTCGCAGGAGGTAAAGTACGTCTCGAATTTCTCATCCCAATGGTTATGAGTATCGGAAAGCAGGCCGATTTTTTTCATACGCTTGAACTCTTTTTTATCGGTTTAATACAAAGATAAATTTTTTCGCACAAAGAAATCCGAAGTAAAAGGGCTTTACTTCAGGCTTTGGATCTAAAACGGCGAAGATGAGTCTTCAAAGAGGGTTTATTCGAACAAACTTTGTATTTTTGAGGTTTAATGTGTAAATAAAGTCGGCTATAATGGGAAATCATCAATACTCTTATTTCAAACGTGATATCAGCTGGTTGTCATTCAACTACCGCGTATTGCTGGAAGCGAAAGACGAACGGTTGCCGGTGTATGAGCGCATCAAATTTCTCTCCATCTATTCTTCCAATCTCGAGGAATTTTATAAAATACGTGTTTCAGGATACCATAGTTCTCTGCTGGAAAGCATAGACCGGGATGAATCTGTAGAGGAGGCGAAGAAAACTCTCGTGCGGATCAACAGGGAAGTCACTGCCCAGGAGAAGGAGTATGATGATATCTTCAATAAGATGATCCTGCCGGAACTCAAGCGCAACGGTATCATATTATATCAAACCGACAAGGTGGAGCCGTTCCATCAGGAATATGTGAAGAAGTATTTTAACGAAGAGGTATTTCCCTATTTGCAGCCCATGATCATTCAGAAGGATGATATTCATTCGTTCATTCAGGATGCCCGCATCTACCAGGTGATCAGTCTCCTGAAAAAGAAGAAAAAGTCTGACAAGCTGGGATATACCTATGCCATGATGAAGATCCCCTATACCAAAATTCCCCGGTTTATTCAACTTCCCTCGTATGAAGGCAATCATTATATCATGTTTATCGATGATGTGATCAAAGCGAATATGCGGAGTGTATTTCCCGGATATGAAATTGTGGATTGCTTCAGCATCAAGATTTCACGTGATGCCGACTTCTCATTGGAAGATGAAGACAGGAAAGATATTGCCGAAGAGATCCTGCGCAAGGTGCGTAAACGTAAGATAGGGGCGGTTACCCGTTTCCAGTATGATAAAAATATACCGGATTATTTTCTGCGATATCTCCGTGACGTATACGAGATCGAAGAGGAGGAAATGCTTCCTTCCGGCCGTTATTTGAACAGAGCCGATCTTGCGAAACTACCCAATCCGGTGGGTGACTCACTCAGACAACAATTACCTCCACCCCTCAGGGTGCCGGAATTGGAAGCCAACAACTCTCTGCTGAGGGTACTGCGGAAACAGGATGTGCTGCTGCATTTTCCCTACCAGTCGTTCGACTATCTGCTGCGATTCCTCTTACAGGCGGCTTTCGATCCGAAGGTGCTGGAGATCAAAGTGACCCAATATCGGGTGGCGGAGAACTCGGCAGTCATCAACAGCCTGATCAGCGCGGCGAAGAACGGGAAAAGGGTGACGGTCTTTGTCGAACTAAAAGCCCGCTTCGATGAGATGAATAATTTCCTTACCTCCGAACTGATGCAGCAGGCAGGGGTGAAGATCATTTACAGCCTGCCGGGGCTGAAGGTGCATGCCAAGCTGGCTTATGTGCGCAAGCGTAGTAACGACCCGGATGATCCTATCAAAGGTTACGCTTACCTGGGGACAGGCAATTTCAATGAAAAAACGGCCCGTATCTATTCCGACAAGGGGTTGCTTACTTCGAATAAAGAGTTTATCAAAGATATCGACGAAGTATTCCGTGTGTTGGAGGGAAAACCCCACATGCGTACCTTCAAGCATTTGTTGGTGACGCAGTTCAATATGCTTCCCGAAATCCAGCGGTTGATTGAACGGGAGATCGAACATGAGAAAAGTGGAGGCACAGGGCATATCATCTTAAAGATGAACAGCCTGGAGGACAAGGGGATGATCAATGCGCTTTACCGCGCCAGCGAGGCGGGGGTGAAGATCGACCTGATTATACGCGGTATCTGCTGCCTGGTGCCGGGACAGCCCTTCAGCAAAAATATCACCGTGACCCGTATCGTGGACGCCTATCTGGAGCATTCGCGGGTCTGGTATTTCTTCAATGGGGGCGAGGAGGATATTTACCTGACGTCGGCCGACTGGATGCGGCGTAACCTGCACCGCCGCATCGAGGTGGCCTTTCCCATTTATACCCAGCCGCTGAAGCGGCAGATCATCGACATACTGAAAATACAACTAGCCGACAACCAGAGCGCGGCGTGGATCGACGAGAACCTACAAAACATGTTCAAACGGGATGTGAAGCCGGAGGATGCCTCCCCTGTGCGCGCGCAGCAGGCAATTTATGAATACCTGAAAAAATCGACCGGGCAGTAAGGCCATTTTTATCTTCGTCACTCTCCAAAGCGTACCCCCATTACTTCAATAAATTTGGAGATGAGCTTGGATAAACTCACATTATTTTCTTTGGCGTATGATCTCGCATATTCAATGATATCCTTATCAATGTTTAATGTTAGTTTAGTAGTCATATTTCATACTATTTGTTACGTGCAAGTATAATTATATATTACGTAGCAAACAAATGAATCAAATAAAAACCCGTGCCGGAAATTCCGGTACGGGTTTTATTTGATTGTTTCCGAAGAGGTGTTTATTCCGTGGCCTCCTGGAACAGGTTTACACGTTTGTTGGCGTTCAGCTTTTCGAAGTCTTCGCGTGAGCCGACTACCAGTTTGTCGAATTCCCTCTGGCCGGTTCCGGCGGGGATAAGATGGCCGCAGATCACGTTCTCCTTCAAGCCTTCGAGGGTATCGGTCTTGCCGTTGATGGCGGCGTCGTTCAATACCTTGGTGGTTTCCTGGAAGGAAGCGGCCGACATGAAGCTGGTCGTCTGGAGCGCGGCGCGCGTGATTCCCTGCAACACCTGGTTGGCGGTGGCGGGAACGGCATCGCGTGCCTCCACCGGTTTCAGGTCGCGACGCTTCAGCGAGCTGTTCTCGTCGCGCAACTTGCGGGCGGTGACGATCTGTCCCGGTTCGAACAATTGCGAGTCGCCGGCGCTGACAATCACTTTCTTGCCCCAGATGCGGTCGTTCTCTTCCATCATCTCGCTCTTGTCGACGAGTTGTTGTTCGAGGAAGCGGGTGTCTCCCGGATCCACCACTTCCACCTTGCGCATCATCTGGCGTACAATCACTTCGAAGTGTTTGTCGTTGATCTTCACGCCTTGCAGACGGTACACGTCCTGTACCTCATTTACGATATATTCCTGCACGGCAGTCGGCCCCTTGATGGCCAGAATGTCGGATGGGGTGATAGCTCCGTCGGAGAGCGGCATCCCCGCGCGTACATAGTCGTTTTCCTGTACCAGTATCTGCTTGGAGAGCGGCACCATGTATTTCTTTGTCTCTCCTGTTTTGGAGGTGACGGAAATCTCCTGGTTACCCCGTTTGATCTTACCGAACGATATCTCGCCGTCGATCTCGGCCACTACCGCCGGATTCGACGGGTTACGGGCTTCGAACAGCTCGGTCACACGCGGCAGACCTCCCGTGATATCACCGGCTTTACCAACGGCACGCGGTATCTTCACCAACACATCCCCCGCTTTGATATCGTCGTTCTCGTTCTTCACGATGTGAGATCCGAGCGGCAGGGTGTAGGTACGCAGGATATCGTCGTTCTCATCCGCGATATGTGCCGAAGGCGCTTTGGTTTTATCGCGCGATTCAATGATCACTTTCTCCTTCAAGCCGGTCTGTTCGTCGGACTCGACTTTGTAGGTGATATTCTCGGTGAAATTTTCGAACCGGATTTTTCCGGACGCTTCGGAAACGATGACCGCGTTGAACGGGTCCCATTCGCAGATCAGGTCGCCTTTCTTCACTTTGTCGCCCTGGTTGAAATAAAGCTTCGAGCCATAGGGAACGTTATGTGCTAACAGCACGATCTTAGTGTTGGGATCTATGATGCGCATTTCCACCAACCGGCTTACCACCACCTTGTAGGGCTTGCCTTCGGCGTCGGTGGTCTCCACGTAGCGGAGCTCGTCGAATTCGAGCGTGCCGTCGTATTTGGTGACGATGCTGTTCTCGGTGGCGATGTTGGAGGCGATACCTCCCACGTGGAACGTGCGCAGCGTAAGCTGTGTTCCCGGTTCGCCGATGGACTGGGCGGCGATAACTCCTACTGCTTCGCCCCGTTGCACCATTCTTCCGGTAGCAAGATTCCTGCCGTAACATTTGGCACAGACACCGTGCGATGATTCGCACGTGAGCACCGAACGGATCTCCACCCGTTCAATGGGCGATTCCTCAATTTTCTTGGCTATATCTTCAGTGATCTCTTCTCCCGCGTTCACAATGATTTCTCCTGTGTTGGGATGTTGCACATCGTGTACCGACACGCGCCCCAGGATGCGTTCATAGAGCGAGGCGATCACCTCGTCGTTGTTCTTGATGGCGGTGGCAACCAGGCCACGCAAGGTGCCACAGTCTTCTTCGGTGATGATCACATCCTGCGATACGTCTACCAGACGGCGGGTGAGATACCCGGCATCGGCCGTTTTCAACGCGGTATCGGCAAGACCCTTGCGGGCACCGTGGGTGGAGATGAAGTACTCGAGCACCGACAATCCCTCTTTGAAGTTCGCCAGGATGGGGTTCTCGATGATCTGCGCTCCTTCAGCACCGCTCTTTTGCGGTTTCGCCATCAATCCGCGCATACCCGACAGCTGCCGGATCTGTTCGCGCGAACCGCGGGCGCCCGAGTCGAGCATCATATATACCGAGTTGAATCCCTGGTCGTCTTCGGCAAGTTGTTTCATCAGGATATTCGAAAGCTTGGAGTTGATATGCGTCCAGGTGTCGATGATCTGGTTGTAACGTTCGTTGTAGGTGATGAAACCCATATTGTAGTTATCCATGATCTGCTCCACTTCGGCATATCCCTCGGCGATAAGCGTCTCTTTTTCGGCAGGGATGATCACGTCTTCGAGGTTGAACGAGAGTCCGCCCTTGAATGCCATGTAATAACCCAGGTCCTTGATATCGTCGAGATACTGCGCTGTACGGGCTACCCCGCAGGTCTTGATCACTTTACCGATGATGTCGCGGAGCGATTTCTTGGAAAGCAGTTCGTTGATATATCCTACTTCTTTAGGGATGGCTTCATTGGTGATCACGCGTCCCACGCTCGTTTCGTGCATCTTGCGGATCGGATTGCCTTCTTCATCGATGTCATCCACGATCACTTTCACCAAAGCGTGCACATCTACTTTGCCTTCGTTGTAAGCAATGATAGCTTCCTCTTCCCCGTAGAAGGTCATGCCTTCCCCTTTGGCGCCGGGACGGATCTTGGTAATATAGTACAATCCGAGAACCATGTCCTGTGAAGGAACGGTGATGGGGGCCCCGTTGGCGGGGTTGAGGATGTTGTGGGAGGCCAGCATCAGCAATTGCGCCTCGAGGATAGCCTCGTTGCCGAGCGGCAAATGGACTGCCATCTGGTCGCCGTCGAAGTCGGCATTGAAGGCGGTACATGCGAGCGGGTGCAACTGAATGGCTTTCCCCTCGATCAGCTTGGGCTGGAATGCCTGGATACCCAGACGGTGGAGGGTGGGGGCACGGTTCAGCAGTACCGGGTGACCTTTCATCACATACTCAAGGATATCATATACCACCGGCTCTTTTCTGTCGACGATCTTCTTGGCAGATTTTACCGTCTTGACAATACCCCTCTCGATGAGCTTGCGGATGATAAACGGTTTATAGAGTTCGGCCGCCATGTCTTTGGGCAGTCCGCATTCGTGCATTTTGAGTTCGGGGCCTACGACGATTACCGAACGGGCGGAATAGTCCACACGTTTTCCGAGCAGGTTCTGACGGAATCGTCCCTGTTTCCCCTTCAAACTGTCGGAAAGAGATTTCAACGGACGGTTTGATTCGGTTTTGATGGCACTCGATTTGCGTGAGTTGTCGAACAGCGAGTCCACCGCTTCCTGCAACATACGCTTTTCGTTCCGCAGGATCACATCGGGCGCTTTGATGTCGATAAGACGTTTCAGACGGTTGTTGCGGATAATCACACGGCGATAGAGGTCGTTCAGGTCGGAAGTGGCGAAACGTCCCCCATCCAGCGGCACTAACGGACGCAGATCGGGCGGAATAACGGGGATCACTTTCATGATCATCCATTCCGGTTTGTTGATGTTTTTCGATCCGCGGAAAGCTTCTACTACCTGCAGTTGCTTCAACGCCTCATTTTTGCGCTGTTGCGAGGTGTCAGTGCTTGCGCGGTGACGCAACTGGTGAGCCAGCTTGTCAAGGTTGATCCTTTCCAGAAGTTGGAGGATAGCCTCCGCCCCCATCTTCGCGATGAACTTGTTGGGGTCGCTCTCTTCGAGCAATTGGTTTTCCTTGGGCAGCGTGTCGAGCAACTGGAGGTATTCATCCTCGGTGAGGAGGTCTCTCTCGGCCACCTGACCTTCCAGCGCCCCGGGTTGGATCACCACATATCTTTCATAATAGATAATGGAGTCCAGTTTCTTGGTCGGGATTCCCAGTAGGTATCCTATCTTGTTGGGAAGTGACCTGAAATACCAGATGTGAGCCACCGGAACCACCAGGTGGATATGTCCGGTACGTTCGCGGCGCACTTTCTTCTCAGTCACTTCCACCCCGCACCGGTCGCAGACAATGCCTTTATAGCGGATGCGTTTGTATTTTCCGCAGTGACATTCGTAATCTTTTACCGGTCCGAAGATCCGCTCGCAGAACAAACCGTCACGTTCGGGTTTGTAGGTGCGATAGTTGATGGTCTCGGGTTTCAACACTTCGCCGAAAGAGTTTTCCAGAACCTGTTCGGGCGAGGCCAGCCCAATCGTGATTTTTGAGAAGTTACTCTTTATTTTGTTCTCTTTTCTAAATGCCATATACTAATCAGTATAAAGAGTTATTTTGTTTAATTTGCTAATAATTCAATGTGCCAATGTGCCAATGTGGCGATCCCGACAAATCGGGACAAGCAATGCCAATGGTTACAGTTGTTGTGAGCATGATGCGTGTCGGGACATTAAATTATTGTTGATCAGTCGAGACTGACGTTAAGGCCCAGTCCTTTCAACTCGTGAAGCAAGACGTTCAATGATTCGGGGATCCCGGTCTGTGGCATCGGCTCACCTTTCACGATGGCTTCATATGCTTTGGAGCGGCCTACCACATCGTCTGATTTGACGGTGAGTATTTCCTGAAGGATATGTGCCGCGCCGAATGCCTCGAGCGCCCAAACCTCCATCTCTCCGAAACGTTGACCCCCGAACTGCGCCTTACCGCCCAACGGCTGTTGCGTGATAAGCGAGTAGGGACCAATGGAACGGGCATGCATCTTGTCTTCCACCATGTGGCCGAGTTTGAGCATGTAGATGATACCCACGGTTGCGGGTTGGTCGAAACGCTCACCGGTACCACCGTCATAGAGATAGCTCTTGCCGTATGCCGGCACCTTGGCCCTATCTGTCCAGGTGTTCAGGTCCTCGAGCGACGCTCCGTCGAAGATGGGAGTGGCGAATTTCACCCCCAGTTCCTGTCCGGCCCATCCAAGGACGGTCTCGAATATCTGCCCGAGGTTCATACGTGAAGGCACGCCCAGCGGGTTGAGTACGATATCCACAGGTGTCCCGTCGGCAAGGAAAGGCATGTCTTCCTGGCGTACAATCCTGGATACTATCCCCTTGTTGCCGTGGCGCCCTGCCATTTTGTCTCCTACCTGTATCTTCCGCTTTTTGGCCACATATACTTTGGCGATCTGCATGATTCCCGAAGGAAGCTCGTCACCAATGGTAAAGTCAAAACGTTTCCGTTTCAATTCCGCATCCAGTTCCTTGTGACGGTGCAGATAGTTGATGACCGTGGTGCGGATCTGCTCGTTCTTTTGGGCATCAGCCGTCCATTTGTTCAATTGGATCGATTGGTAATCGATCTCAGCGAGCACCTTGTGTGTGAATTTTGCTCCTTTGGGAACAATATCCATATTGGTGTAGTCTTTCACTCCCACAGAGGTCCTGCCTTCGGTGAGTGCGAGCAACTTGTTGATAAGCAATTTCTTCAACTCTTCCATTTTGAGCTCGTACTCCTCGTCGAGTTTGGGAAGAAGCGCTTTGCTGGAAAGTTTGGTCTTTCCTTTCTTGGATGCTTTCGAGAAGAGGTTCGTATGAATGACCACCCCTTTGAGTGAAGGGGATGCCTTCAGGGAGGCATCTTTCACATCGCCGGCTTTGTCACCGAAGATGGCGCGGAGCAGTTTTTCTTCGGGTGACGGGTCAGACTCCCCTTTAGGGGTGATTTTACCGATGAGGATATCTCCTGGTTTGATGCGCGCTCCCACGCGGACGATCCCTCTTTCATCGAGATCTTTGGTCGCCTCTTCACTCACGTTGGGAATATCGGAAGTGAGTTCTTCCATCCCTCGTTTGGTTTCACGCACCTCAAGAGAGAATTCTTCCACATGGACAGAGGTGAAGATGTCTTCACTTACCAACCGTTCGTTCAATACAATAGCATCCTCGAAGTTATAGCCTTTCCATGGCATGAAGGCCACTTTCAGGTTTCTTCCCAGTGCCAGTTCTCCGTTTTGCGTGGCGTATCCTTCGGTGAGGATTTGGCCCGCTTTCACCTTTTGCCCCACTTTGCATACAGGACGAAGGTCGACGGTGGTATTCTGATTGGTCTTCCGGAATTTGGGAATGTTGTAAGTTTTTACGGCATCCTCGAAACTGGTGAATTCCTCCTCCTCAGTCCGGTCATATTTTATTTTGATGGTAGTGGCATCTACATAGAGTATTTCACCGCTTCCTTCGGCCATGATCTGGGTACGGGAGTCTTTGATAACCTGACCCTCAATACCTGTGCCCACGATAGGCGATTCGGTTCTCATCAACGGAACGGCCTGGCGCATCATGTTCGATCCCATCAACGCGCGGTTGGCATCGTCGTGTTCAAGGAACGGAATTAACGAGGCGGCGATAGAAGCAATCTGCATGGGAGAGACATCCATCAGTTCCACCTGTTCCGGGGCGATCACGGGATAGTCGGCATCCTGCCTTGCTTTCACGCGCGGGTTAATAAATCTCCCCTTGTCGTCAAGCGGCGCGTTTCCCTGTGCGATCAGCTTGTCTTCTTCCTCCTCGGCGGCAAGATAGATGACCTCGTCGTTGTTGATGTTCACCACCGCGTTCTCTACCTTGCGGTAGGGAGTTTCGATGAATCCCAGATCGTTGATCTTCGCATAGACGCAAAGCGAAGAGATAAGCCCGATATTCGGTCCTTCAGGTGTTTCTATCGGACAAAGACGGCCGTAGTGGGTGAAGTGCACGTCGCGTACCTCGAATCCGGCGCGCTCACGCGAAAGTCCGCCCGGTCCGAGCGCCGAGAGACGGCGTTTGTGGGTGATCTCAGCAAGCGGGTTGGTCTGGTCCATGAACTGCGAGAGCGCGTTGGTGCCGAAGAACGTATTGATGACCGACGAGATGGTTTTCGCGTTGATCAGGTCTATCGGGGTGAAAACCTCGTTGTCACGCACATTCATTCTTTCACGGATAATACGTGCCATGCGGTTCAGACCTACGCCGAACTGAGTATACAATTGTTCCCCTACCGTGCGCACACGCCGGTTGCTGAGGTGGTCGATATCGTCCACCACGGCTTTGGAGTTGACAAGCTCGATAAGGTATTTGATGATCTCAATCATGTCTTCTTTGGTGAGGACACGTGTATCGACATCGATATCGAGATTCAGTTTTTTGTTGATCCTGTAGCGGCCCACGTCGCCCAGGTCATATCTTTTCTCCGAGAAAAAGAGATTGTTGATTACCTCCCGGGCGCTGGCGTCATCAGCCGGCTCCGCGCTCCTGAGCTGACGGTAGATGTGACGGATGGCATCGATTTCCGTATTACTCGGGTCTTTCTGTAATGTGTTGTAAATGATAGAATAGTCGGAGGTGTTGGCCGTTTCCTTGTGCAACAGGATAGAAGCGACACCCGATTCGATGATATCGTCGATATGCCCCTGTTCCAGGACGGTCTCACGTTCAATGATCACCTCATTCCTTTCGATGGAGGTTACCTCACCGGTGTCTTCATCGACAAAATCTTCCATCCATGATTTCAGCACGCGGGCAGCTAACTTGCGTCCCAGCACTTTTTTGAGGTTTGCCTTATTGACTTTTACCTCTTCAGCCAGGTCAAAGATCTCAAGAATATCCTTGTCGCTTTCGAAGCCTATGGCCCGAAGCAGTGTGGTGACCGGTAATTTTTTTTTCCGGTCGATATAGGCATACATCACATTGTTGATGTCCGTAGCGAATTCAATCCACGAACCCTTGAAGGGAATGATACGGGCTGAGTAAAGCACGGTGCCGTTCGCGTGCAAGCTCTGTCCGAAGAATACGCCGGGAGAGCGGTGCAATTGTGAGACAATTACCCGCTCGGCGCCGTTGATGACGAACGTGCCCTTTTCGGTCATATAGGGAATGGTACCGAGATATACATCCTGAATGACAGGAGTGAAATCTTCGTGGTCGGGATCGGTACAATAGAGATACAACTTTGCCTTCAGCGGGACACTGTAAGTGAGCCCTCTGTCTATGCACTCGTCGATGGTATAGCGCGGAGGATCCACATAGTAATCTAAAAATTCAAGGACGAAGTTGTTCCGGGTATCCGCGATGGGGAAATTCTCCGTGAAAACCTTATACAATCCTTCATTCTTTCTACTTTCGGGGGGGGCGTCGAGTTGAAGGAAATCGTGAAACGATTTTAACTGTACCTCCAGAAAATCGGGAAATTCAAGCGGATTTTTTATCGACGCGAAATTGATTCTTTGATTGGCGTTATTTGAAGACATGGATGTGAGTTTTTGAACCTACTATATATTGACACAAAAGGTTAAGAATCTTCAGGTAGAAGATTCCTAACCATATTAACCTAAATTAGGTAAATGTTATTTAAGTTCAACTTCTGCTCCCGCCTCTTCAAGTTGTTTTTTCAAAGCGTCTGCCTCGTCTTTTGATACACCTTTTTTCAATTCGCTGGGAGCGCCGTCCACCAAATCTTTGGCTTCTTTCAAGCCAAGTCCGGTGAGTTCCTTTACAGCCTTAACTACAGCAAGTTTTGCCGAGCCCGCGCTCTTAAGGATTACATCGAATTCAGTTTTTTCTTCAGCTACAGCTTCTCCGGCTGCGGCAGGACCCGCGGCAACGGCAACAGCCGCGGCTGCCGGTTCAATACCATATTCGGTTTTTAAAATTTCAGCCAGTTCATTAACCTCTTTTACTGTCAGGTTAACCAGGTCTTCAGCAAATTTTTTTAAGTCTGCCATTGTTGTATTTGTTTAATTGATTACTAATTCTGTTTGTTGTGAAATTAATTTTGCACTATTTCGTTGAGCACATGCGGAAACAAAGCTTGCTTTGATCATGCTGGGCGGAGAAATAGTCTAGTGGATTGGATTGGTCGACTATCTGGTCCGGCAAAACAAGTTGCCCGCGGGATAGTTATCTTTCCGACAATGTCTTTAACACCCCGTGGATCGTGTTGCCACCGGATTGAAGTGCGGAAATGACGTTCTTTGCAGGTGATTGCAATAATGTGATCACGTCTCCGAGTAACTCTGTCTTGCTCTTGATATTCACCAGTTCCTGTAAAGTGTTTCCTCCGATGAAGAAACTTTCCTGAACGTAAGCGCCTTTTAAAGCCGGTATTTTATCGGCTTTATACTTGTCGATGAGCTTGGCAGGAGTATTCGCTACGTTGGAGAACATAATGGCTGTGTTCCCTTTCAAAAGGGGATACAGTTCGCTGTAATCTCTTTCGAGCGATTCGAATGCTTTCTGCAATAAGGTGTTCTTCACCACTACCAGCTTGATCCCCTGCTTGGAGCATTCCCTTCTTAAATTACTCGTCTTCGCCGCATTGAGTGTGGCGATGTCGGTAAGATAGAAGTTTTCATACTCCTGGAGATTAGCGGCTATCTGCTCTATTATCTGTTTTTTATCTTCCTTTTTCATACGATTCCCTCACTTTTTTAGTTAGACTCATCCGTCGACTTCGTGTCCACTTTAATACCCGGACTCATCGTACTGGAAAGATAAATACTCTTGATATAGGTACCTTTTGCCGCAGTCGGTTTTAATTTGATCAACGTTTGGATAAATTCTTTTGCGTTGTCTCGAATTTGTTCGGGCGTGAAAGATACTTTTCCAATAGAGGTGTGAATAATACCGGCTTTGTCTACCTTAAAGTCGATTTTCCCTTGTTTTACCTCATTCACGGCTTTCGCCACGTCAGGGGTAACGGTTCCGCTCTTGGGGTTTGGCATCAGTCCTCTTGGCCCTAAAATACGGCCGAGGGCGCCAATCTTACCCATGATCTGCGGTTGTGTGATGATTACATCCACATCGGTCCAACCTCCTTTAATCTTTTCGATATATTCATCGAGTCCCACATAGTCTGCGCCGGCCTCTTTGGCAGCGGCTTCAGCTTCTGGAGAGCACAATACGAGAACTCTTACTTGTTTACCTGTTCCGTGAGGAAGGGATACAACCCCTCTCACCATCTGGTTAGCTTTACGCGGATCCACGCCGAGGCGCACATCGATATCCACAGAAGCATCGAACTTGGTGGTGGTGATTTCCTTCACCAGTGCCGCGGCTTCTTTTAGTGAATAGGTCTTTCCCTCTTCAATCTTGCTTAAAGCCAACTTTTGATTCTTTGTCAGTTTACCCATGTCTCAATTGAAGTTTTTAATTAATATTTTCCGGGAAATCCCCTTTGACTGCGATACCCATGCTCCGAGCCGTTCCGGCTACCATCCGCATCGCTGATTCAAGTGTGAAGCAGTTCAAATCGGGCATTTTTTCCTCGGCAATAGCCTTTACCTGTTCCCAGGTAACTTCCGCTATTTTCTTACGGTTAGGTTCTGCTGAACCGCCCTTTTGTTTGCTGACTTCTAAAAGCTGAATCGCAACCGGTGGAGTTTTAACAATAAAATCAAAAGACTTGTCGGTATAATAAGTGATCACCACTGGCAACACTTTTCCGGCTTTGTCCTGAGTTCTGGCATTGAATTGCTTGCAAAACTCCATAATGTTGATCCCTTTGGAACCTAACGCAGGCCCTACCGGGGGAGATGGATTTGCAGCTCCTCCTTTGATTTGTAATTTTAGTTGTCCGGCAACTTCTTTAGCCATTTTTTTGATTTTAATAAATTGGGGTTTTCGAAACACTTTAAAGAATTTACAGAATCTGCGTAACCAAATATCTGATTATTCTTTCTCTACTTGCATATAACCCAACTCGAGGAGTTGTTTTCTTCCGAAAATTTTCACCATCACCTTGAGTTTCTTCCTCTCTTCATTCACCTCTTCTACCACACCGGAGAAACTGCTGAAAGGACCTCCGATCACTTTCACGCTTTCACCCACGTAGTATTTCATATCCATTTCATCGCCTGCTTCTTCCAACTCGTCCATCGTTCCCAGGATCCGTTTTACTTCCGACTCCCGCAAAGGTTGGGGGTCAGTTGTGTTGGGTAGAAAGCCGGCAACATAATTGATATTCTTTAGTTCGTGAATTACCTCACCCGTCAGTTCCGCTTCAATAAGCACATAGCCGGGAAGATAAGCGCGTTCTTTCATCACTTTCTTTCCGTTGCGTATTGAGTAAGTCTTTTCTGTGGGGATGAGAACCTGAGAAATGTACTTCCCCAGATCGGTCTTCTTCATCTCTGATTCAAGATACTCTTTGACTTTATTTTCTTTTCCACTAACGGAACGCAGTACGTACCATTTTTTTCTCTCATCAGTCATAGTCAGTCTCTTTCTTTCAGATTTTATAAAATACCATAGAGAAGCTTTAATATCCGCTCAAACAGAGAGTCCATCCCGAACACTATCACGGCGATTATAAGGGAAGCAATCAATACAATTACCGTGCTGCCGGAGAGTTCTTCTCTGGATGGCCAGGATACCTTATGAACCAATTCATTGTAGGAATCACTGAGATATGCAACTATTTTTTTCATTTAATTCGGATAGTTTTTTTGCACGGGTCGAGAGACTCGAACTCCCGACACCTGGTTTTGGAGACCAGTGCTCTACCAACTGAGCTAGACCCGTGTATAAACCCCGCCTATTCCCAACCGGACAGGAAGGTGCATTGCAGGCAGGGTTTTTATGTTACTTCCCTATCTTTTCCTGCGAAAAGGATAGGAGAGGGTTGCTTTAGTCGATTAACTCGGTGATCTGACCGGCACCTACTGTGCGGCCACCTTCGCGGATAGCGAAACGGAGACCCACGTGGCATGCCACCGGATAGATCAGGTCTACCTCAATGGTTACGTTGTCACCGGGCATTACCATCTCCACTCCTTCGGGCAACTGGATCTCTCCGGTTACGTCGAGTGTGCGGATGTAGAACTGGGGACGGTATTTGTTATGGAAAGGAGTGTGGCGACCGCCTTCTTCTTTCTTCAGGATATACACCTCGGCTTTGAATTTAGAGTGAGGTTTCACTTTGCCCGGGTGAGAGATCACCATACCGCGTTTGATTTCGTCTTTGTCGATACCACGGAGCAACAGACCCACGTTGTCACCGGCCTGCCCTTCGTCAAGGATCTTACGGAACATTTCCACTCCGGTAACGACTGACTTCTTGCCTTCCGCGCCGAGACCGATGATCTGTACTTCTTCTCCTGTTTTGATGATACCTGTCTCAATACGGCCTGTGGCAACTGTGCCACGACCCGTGATCGAGAATACGTCTTCTATCGGCATAAGGAACGGCTTGTCTATGTCGCGCGGAGGCAGCGGGATCCATGAGTCAACGGCATCCATCAGCTCTATGATCTTTTCTTCCCATTTGGGATCTCCATTCAATCCACCAAGAGCCGACCCCTGAATGACAGGCGTGTTGTCACCATCGAAATTATAGAATGAAAGAAGTTCTCTTACTTCCATTTCAACCAGTTCCAACATTTCCTCGTCGTCTACCAAGTCCACTTTGTTCATGAAGACAACCAGCTTGGGAACGTTTACCTGACGTGCCAAAAGAATGTGTTCGCGTGTCTGGGGCATCGGACCGTCGGTCGCGGCAACTACGATGATGGCACCGTCCATCTGGGCAGCACCGGTAACCATGTTCTTCACATAGTCGGCGTGGCCGGGGCAGTCAACGTGTGCATAGTGACGGTTTGCAGTTTCATATTCAACGTGAGAAGTATTAATGGTGATACCTCTTTCCTTTTCTTCGGGAGCGTTGTCGATGGAATCGAACGAACGTACTTCAGAGAAACCTTTTTTCGCTAAAACGGTTGTGATAGCAGCCGTCAAAGTGGTTTTACCGTGGTCAACGTGGCCGATTGTACCGATGTTCACATGCGGTTTCGTCCGGGAAAAATGTTCTTTTGCCATAAAATATACTATTAATTAGTTTAAATAAATTATATATGCATTATAATAAACAGTAAAACGCAAGAGACAGGACAATAAGCCTTTTCTTGAAATCCGTTGATCTATCTGTTTGAGCCGATGGCGGGAATTGAACCCGCGACCTCTTCCTTACCAAGGAAGTGCTCTACCACTGAGCTACATAGGCGGAAAGAGCGTAATTCCCCGATAAGTATCGGGATTCCCTCCCGACTGGAGGTTCTTGCACGCTTCAGAGCCACGGGACGGGACTTTCCAGTGAGGCCGGTAATTTGCCGCGAACCAGATTGTGCTCTCTTTCTTTAAGAGCGGAAGACGGGACTCAAACCCGCGACCCTCAGCTTGGAAGGCTAATGCTCTATCAACTGAGCTACTTCCGCAACATCGATTTGATGATTGGCCGATGCGCGGATTTGCCGATTAAATCGACTCATCATCCAAGTGCCGCATCATCACATCAAACTCGGGTGGGCAGTGATGGATTCGAACCACCGAAGGCGTAAGCCAGCTGAGTTACAGTCAGCCCCATTTGGCCACTCTGGTAACTGCCCTTGTGCATTTCTTTCTTTACCTTTTGAGCCTCTTGTCGGATTCGAACCAACGACCCCGAGATTACAAATCACGTGCTCTGGCCAACTGAGCTAAAGAGGCTTATAGTCTTGAATTTAACCGCTTCTCTCCAGATTTTAAGAGAGAAACGGTCGCAAAGGTAGTGATATTTTTTTTGATGCCAAAACTTTTGTCTGAATTTTTTGGCGCTATCTCTCCTTTTTTTCTTTGGTTTTAAAAATCTGTTTTTCGATCGCCACAACACACAGGTCAATGGCTTCTTCGAAGGTGTCAGCCGTTTTGTTGGCAAACGCCTCACTATGGCGGAGTTTCAATTTCACGGCTGCGTCTTTATTCTTTGCAGTTTCCGGTTTGACCACTTTCAGGATCACTTCCGCCAGGATGATGTCGTCGGAGAATCGTTCCAGTTTTTTGATCTTTTTTTCCACAAACGCTTTCAGTTGGTCGGTCGCGTCAAAATTTACAGATTGAATTGTCAGTTCCATACTTTTCCTCCTTCATTTTTTTGCTCTGGGATGAGCGTATTGATATGCTTTTTTCAATTCCTCAAAAGTAACATGTGTATAGACCTCCGTGGATGCCAGGCTGGAATGGCCCAGCAATTCTTTTACCGCATTGATCTCGGCCCCGTTGTTCAGCATCTCGGTGGCAAAAGAATGGCGCAGCACATGCGGGCTTTTTTTTGCCAGGGTGGGGATGCGGTTGAGATGGTTGTGTATGACATTATAAACAAGTTTAGGGTATAGGGGCTTTCCATCCTCCTTAACAAACAGAAAAGGGGATTTGTTTTCTATCTCTGCGTCCCGGATAGCGATGTATTCTTTGAGCTTTTCTTTTGTCGCGTCGGAGAAAGGGATGATGCGTTGTTTGTTGCGTTTCCCCGTTACCCGGAGCGCGCAGGCTCCGAAGTCGATGTCGGTGTCTTTCAGGGCGATCAGTTCCGCGCGACGCATGCCGGTAAGGTAAAGCAGTTCGATCAGGAACCGATCCCGGTGTCCCCGGAAATCGTCGGAATATTCCAGCGGATCATCGATCACTTTTGTCATCTCCGGGTCATTTACAAATGAGGGGAGTTTTTTAGCCGCTTTTGGGCCGGTGACTGATTCCGCGGGATTTCGCGCGATCACCCCTTTTTTCTTCAGGTATCGGAAGAACGACTTTACCGCACTGAGTTTTCGGTTCACTGAACGGGGCTTTATTCCCTGTTCCATCAGGTGGCTCATCCATGCGCGGATGTCGTCGCCGTCGATGCGCGCGGGATCGAATGTGTTGTTCCCCGCAGCAATGAATTCCTCAAATTGAGTAAGGTCATCAAAATAAGAAATCTCCGTGTGGGAAGAATAGTTCTTCTCAACACGGAGATATTGTATGAATTTTTCTTTCCACATTTCGTTGGCCCGTCGATGAACTTACGAAAGTAAAGAAAATTTTTTGAAATCCGACCCCAATCCGGTTATAATAATCCTTAAAAGATAACAGCATCAGTGAACAACACTTTCGGCGCCCGCACCTCATCCGATTATAATAATCTTTAAAACCCGGAGGGATGAATATTCCCGTTACGTTAAACGCGTTATTCTTCGTTTTGTTGCATTTGCTGCACGTAAACGGCGTGTTGTTTGCGTTTGCGTTTCTGCACCGAAGGTTTGATGAATGCCTGACGGCTACGCAGTTCTTTTACAACACCGGTTTTTTCGTATTTGCGTTTGAATTTCTTCAGGGCTCTTTCTATATTTTCGCCCTCTTTTAATTGTACAATGATCATGTTTTTATTGTCTGTTTAATTATTTCCTTGTGAGAGATTATTGTGATAATGAATGCATAGGCAGGCCTGTTATCGCTGCTTTAGCCCCCAGCCTGAAAGATAACTGTTTTTTATTCCTTCTTTTCCTGATTTCTCCTGTACAATAACCTCCTCTCTGTTTCGGGCTGCAAAGGTAAAAATAAAATTATAAATATCAATGGCATATGGGGTTGAATTTTTTATATTCGTTTTCTTCGTAGTAATAGGAATGTTCTTTAATTCTTCAATCGATATTGGTTCGGACTTACCCCTACTTTCTTTTTAAAAAGCCGACTGAAATGATGCGGATATTTAAACCCCAATTCATAGGCAATTTCATTGATGGATTTATCGGGGCTATGCAACAGCTCTTTTGCCCGGTCGATAATATTCAATTGCACGTATTCTTGTGCCGACTTCCCGGTTTCTTTCTTGATCAAATCCCCAAAGTAATTGGCAGACAAATGCGCCCTGTCCGCAAAATACTGGACGGAGGGTAATCCTATGGTTTGAGGTTTATCCGACTCGAAATAAAGGTGGAGTTCCGTTTCAAAACGCGACAAGATGTCTTTATTGATGTTTTCCCGTGTAATGAATTGGCGGTCGTAGAAACGGGTGCAGTGATTGAGAAAAACCTCCAGATTCGCGATGACGATTGATTTGCTGTGCTTGTCGATCGAATGTTCCAATTCATCCTTGATTTCCTGAAAACAATGGATAATGGTCGCTTTCTCGCGCTCCGACATGTGCAGGGATTCGTTCGATTCGTAAGAAAAGAAGGAGTAGTCTTTCATCTTTTGTCCCAAGGCGGTACCTCTCAACAAATCCGGGTGAAAACAAAGTCCCCATCCCTTCATGCGGAAGACTTCTCCCGTATCGTCTTTTCCCGCCACTTGACCGGGACCTATGAATACCAGCGTTCCCTCTTGATAATCGTATGTATGGCGTCCATATATCAGGTCGCCGCATTTCACTTGTTTCAGGAAAATCATGTAGAAGCCATATCTTTTGCGTGCATGTTTGAACTCCCGGGTCACTTTTGAGAAATCAATCGAACTGATGAAAGGATGAAATGTCTCTACTCCCAGAAAAGTGTTGTATTCGTGTATCGTGTCGAAATTCAGGATAGTACTCATGTTGCCTTCGATTCAATGAAACGTTTTGCAAAAGTAACGACTTTCTATCGTATTTCGGCAAGGAAGAGCGTATTATCGGTAATTATGGTATAAAAAACCGTAATTCGTGTATCCTTGTTTTTCCATCCGTAAAAATGGTATGAGAAACCGTAATTTGTCTATTTGCATGACATGTTTTTCAGCCTACTTTTGTAGCGATGAAAAGGTTCAAATCCGTAAGCAAAAAAACAGAAGGAATATGCTAAAAAAAATCATTATGGCTGCTTCCTTCGTTTTTCTGGGATGGGCAGCTTACCCACAAACGGCACCGACTGTGCCTTATATCACTTTGTATAACGGCATCGAAATGCCGCAGTTTGGATTGGGCCTCAATCTCGACCACATTGATTTTTTTAGCCATTTTTTGATGGATTTGGATTTTCTTTTTTTGAAATGTGGCGGGCCACTTAAAAGAAATGAAAGTTCACAGGCGCGAAAAAGGGCAAAAAACAATATGAAAGAGTGGAAAAATAAGCGTGAAATAATTACTCGTAAAATTCAAAACAGTTTCTAAATTCATTAAACGATATGAAACGAATTTTTTTAGCCGTGACAGGTATCATTTTACTTGCCGGAAGCGCTTACGCGCAAGAGAACGACAAACGGAACACCATCTTGTCCAACGCATTGATCGTCTTTTTTTCCGCAACGGGAACCACGGCGGAGGCGGCCCAAAAGTTGGCTCATGTGACGGGCGGCGAACGCTATGAGATTGTGCCCCAAACGCCCTACACAAGCGCCGACCTCAATTGGCGTGACGAAGAGTCGCGCAGTTCGCGGGAAATGGGTGATCCCGCGTCGCGTCCCGCGATTCAAGGGAAAAAAGAAAACATTGACGACTATGCCATCATTTTCATCGGTTATCCTATCTGGTGGGATGTCGCTCCCAGAATCGTCAATACATTTATCGAAAGTCATAACCTGAAAGGCAAGACCGTTATCCCCTTTGCCACCTCGGGCAGCAGCGCTATCGACCATAGTGTGGCCGAGTTGAAAAAAACGTATCCGGAAATAAAGTGGAGAACCGGCAAATTGCTGACCCATGCAACCGAACAAGCCATTCGTGAATGGGTAGCGAGTGAAGTCGAATAAGAATGGGAATATTAACGTATAAAATGACGAACCATATGCAAGCCATTACATTGAACAACGGCGTTGAAATGCCGCAATTGGGATACGGGGTATTCCAGGTATCACCGGACGAGTGTGAGAGATGTGTGACCGATGCCATCAGCGTGGGTTATCGTTCCATAGACACAGCCCAGGCTTATGCGAATGAAGAAGGTGTGGGCAATGCCGTTAGAAAAAGCGGTATTGACCGCAAGGAGTTTTTTATCACCACCAAAGTGTGGATCTCCAACGCAGGATACGAAAAGGCCAAAGCCTCTATTGACACGTCGTTACGCAAACTGCAAACCGATTATATCGACCTGCTGCTCATTCACCAGCCCTTTGGCGACTATTACGGCACTTACCGCGCCATGGAAGAAGCTTATCAGGCGGGGAAACTGCGCGCTATCGGCATCAGCAACTTCGGCACCGACCGCTATCTGGATTTGGCGCACTTTGTAACCATCAAACCTGCCGTCAATCAGGTGGAAACACACATTTTCACCCAACAAGCCGAGTTGCAGGAAATCATGAAAAAATACGACACGAAACTCATGTCGTGGGGGCCGCTCGCCGAAGGAAAAAACGATTTTTTCAACCATCCGACCCTGAAAGCCATTGGTGAGAAATATGGAAAATCGGTAGCACAGGTAGCTTTACGGTTTCTCGCCCAAAGAGGGATTATCCTCATTCCGAAAAGCGTGAACAAGAACCGGATGGCGCAGAATTTCAGTATCTTCGACTTCGAGCTTTCCGACGAAGATATGGCCACCTTGTCCGCCATCGACACCCGTCAACCGCTGATAGTCGATCACCGTAACCCACAGTTCGTGGAGATGGTTATCGGCTGGAAAGCTTAATATGCAAGAAAAATGAATAAAATCTCAATAATTACCTACAATAGACATTTAGCTTTTAGGTCATTCAAATACTTTCTGATATCCGTTTCCAGTTTCGCAGGATACTCATAATCCAGCATTTTTGACAACTCATTTCCAATTTCGCCTACCAGGTCTGCCATTGCGAACAGCGCGTTCCAATTATCCGCAATGCTTCCCCCTGAAAATGTTTGTTCTACTTTTTTCCACATGGTGGCAGTCAAGTGTTTTTTAAAAAGCCTTCCATACTTATTGGTCGTGATATCCCAATTGTGTTGACTGGCAATATACCATTCAATCAAAGGGATGAGGTAGTCGGTTCTGATATTGTTTTCAGACATGAATTTTGCAAAAAATATTTCATCCCTTACAAGGCATTTGGCCACATAAGTTGTATCCCACCAGAAATCATTCAAAACCTGTCTGAATTTCGCTTCCCCTGGCTTTTTAATAATGGAGACCTGATAGGTGGGCTGCTTCATGCCCTGTGTCAACCCTTCTTTATCAATCAATATTTTATAACCAATATCCCAATCCTTGTCAAGCTCACTCCGATTTACCTCCTTTATAAAATTGGGTTTACTATATAATTTGAAATCAACTTTTCCATAATCATCATACAAAACCATTTTCATCGCGTGTTTATGATCGAAGCAAGTCTCATCTTCTTCGACCATTGCGATAGGATTGCCGAAAAAATGCGTCCAGCAATTGTCTAAAATATATTCTGCATTGTCTTCAAAAATGATTTCAATATCTATGTCGCTAAATTCATCAACAGGCGCCAAGGGATTCACCAGGGAACTGGTTAGCAAAACTACTCTCACATCATTGTTCTTTTCCGACCAATTCATGATAGCTTTTAACCTTTGGTCTCTTAAGTCTATTTTCCCGGCACTTTTCATTTCAAATATTATGGGTGTTACAATTAGCTTGTTATTGGGCGACGAAATAGTATGATTTCGGAGGAAACACGGTAGTGTTACATTGAGTGTGTCTCCAGTCTAGTTTCTTTATCAGTCTTGAAACAAAATTATTCATTTTTTCTTTTTCAACCAATCCTTGATCAGTATTTTTTAATTCCGATACTTGCACAAGGATTACCGGCGTGGCCTGTAACTTGCTTGTCCTTGTGCAAGGTAAGAGGAATTAAAGACCTTTGTCAAGGATTAGGGAAAAACATCTACTGCTCCCAGGGGAACAATGACTTATCCTTGTCTATACCGGGTAACTCCCTGTCATACGCGTCCTTGTCCATCGCCACTTTTCCCATGAGCACCAAAACAGAGTCTTCATTGGGCATGGCGCCACGCATCCTCAGCACCCGGCGGAAATCCTTGTTCAGCCGCTCTATCCAGTTTGTGGTGTGGATCATTGACTGGATTGCGTGATGGTACTGCAAATAGGTGAAGTAATACTTGTAGCCGATTTCCCCACCCATTTTTTTGATGCTCGACATGAATGGCATCCACGAAAACAATCGGTTAATAACTCTCCGGCGGGCGGTTTAACCATCTCCCGACATCGGAGCGCGGGTAATCGATCATGCGCGGGATGCCGGCCTTGCCATAGTGCTCCCCGTAAATCTCTCCAAAGATCCCACCAACCTGACTCTGTGTCAGACCCCTGCGGTAAAGACTGCCGGCCAGACGCCCGCACTCCATCTCCTGGTCACGAAGCAACGCCAGGATCTTGGGGTGAAAGTTGCCGTAGTTTGTCTTTTTGTCTATCGTTTTTTCTGTTATTCTTGTGTTTTCTACAATACAATTATTAATACAAAAATCCAAATATCCAAAGCGGAATTTCATTGCGGAAACCTGTTGTTAAGCCGTCAAGGGCAAGAAAAGCATTGTCTAACTCTTTGATCTGCTTTGTGGTTTTGTTTTTACCACCGATTTCAAAATAATATTTTCCGTCAACACAAAAATCTGTTTGTTTCGTATACGTAACTTTGTGATTCTGTTGTAGTTGATTAAAGAAGAAAGTTTCACGCAAGTTGCCGATTTCTGGATTTTCTGCCGAAAGAGCATAACTGTAATTGGTGTTTTGCAAGTAAATCTTTTCGGGTTTAACCATTTGTCGTATTCCTGTCGCTTTCTGTCTGAGCAACAAGACGCTGTGAGATTTTTCGAGAAGTTGCAAATAATTCATTAAACTTGTTCGGGTTACATCAACCATTTGGCTTAATTGTGAAATGTTAGGCGTAAAAGGAACCATTTCCGAAAGGATGTAAAACAACTTTTTTATTCGGTTAATTGAGTAAAAATCAATGTTTTCTACGTTTGGCAAATCACTTTCCATTACGGTATTGAACGTTTGTAAAACACGTTCGCCGTAACCCGCAATATCTTCTTGATAATAAGGGTAATATCCGTATTGAAGGTATTTCTGAAAAGCGGGCAATGGCGTAATTTCTCTTATTAGTTTTTGGGCAATTGAAACGTGATTTTCAAGAATTTCTTCGAGCAAAAATGGCGTTTGCGACTTTCGGAGTAATCCTTCGAAAATTAAAAACTCCCTAAACGACAAGCCAAACAACTGGAAATGCCTCACACGACGGCTCAAATCGGCATCTGCCTTGAAAATTTGCAACATTGACGAACCTGTAAAAACCATTTTCAGTTTCGGGAAATCGTCGTAAATGTTTTTGATTTCCTGCGCCCAAGTAGGATATTTATGCACTTCGTCAAGATACAGTTCCTTTCCGCCAAGCGAATAAAAATCATCTGCAAGCGAATACAACTTATTGGTACTGAAATAAATATTGTCTAAACTTACAAACAACACATCTTCGGGATTATTGCCGTACAGCTCTTTTATGTGCTGTAAAAGCATAGTGGTTTTTCCCGTTCCGCGTGCGCCTGTTATGGCTGTCAAACGGTTGTTCCAATCTATTTGACTTTTAAGATAGCGTTCAAAACGCATATCTGTTTCTTCCAGTTTGCGATAAAACGCCAAAAATAACTGTTTCATATCTCTGAAATTTTCTGCAAAGATACGAAATGTATTTTATAAAATACAAAAATACCTGTTTTTTGTGTTCTGTAAAATACAAAAATAAGGCTTTATAGCTCTTTCAGAAAATCAAAACAAAGTTTATCTTTCTTTTCTCTTACCTCATCGGCTTTTTTACTGGAATATTCCCATTTTCCAACATAATCAGTATTGATTAGCTCTTTAATAACATCATCTTTGTAATAATCACGCATAAAATCAACATCTTCGCCATAGTCAAAATAATCGGAAACTGATTTTGGAATATTAAAATCGTCTTTGCTTATATTTACTCCATCTTTACGAATGTTTGTAACTTCAATGTACAGATTGTAATCGCGTAAAAATGTAGAAACATTTTTACCTGCAAATTTATCTCTATCAGAATAACTTACTTCCCAATACCCAATTCTTGGAGCAGAAAGCGGGTCTGTTTCGATACATCTATGTTTCTCATAATACTTACTATCGCTGTTAATTTTGGCTTGGTATCCGTAATTAAAACGAATTTGTTCAACAGTACCTTGTAATGGCGTTAAAAACAAAGTTTATTTCGGCTGTTCTAACATTAGGTTGTAAGCCCGTAACATACTCATCATTACCATAATTTGGGTGTACTGTTTCGGTTTTTTCGTAAATACCGACCAATTCCCAACCGTCTTTTCCAAACAAATTTAATGACTCATCAGACACATCAAATTTGTTTTGTTGAAACTTTGCCATTGTTTCCTGGTCGGGATGAGCGTAAGTTCCACCATATCGCCCTGCGGTAGCTTTCAATCCAATTGCATTTGTCTTTTCGACCCATTCTTTTACGCTTATTTTATAGCTATTTAGCCCTGCTTGACTTTTAATTATGGCGAATTCGCCATAATTAAAATTAGGATTGTAAACCGTTTCCCAAATACCAAGATATTCAATCTGCGCAGCTCCCGCCCGATGTGCAAAAGGAGCGAAGTGGATTTTGCACATCGCACAAATATACGCAACTTTATTTATTCCCGAATAGAATAAATAATATTTTTTTACAATTCAAGTAAAATAACTATTTATAAGAACTTTACAGGGGTATTGATTGTTGCGTGTATGGTGTTATATGTTTATATTCACATTTAAAAGTAACTACTATTAACGTATTAAGAATACGCATTATGAGTTTTACAGACAAGCGGTTTCAGTTTCAACCGGGCGAGCATAACGGGGAAAGAGTTATCTGGATTCGTTTTGAGCGAAACCAGGAATTGATTACTTATTTGCGTTCGCAAACCAAAGCGCGTTGGTCTGCATCACGAAAGGCATGGTATGTAACCGATAATCGTCATCATAGGCAATTGTTCGGCATTGAACCGGTTATTGTAGGAAAAGAGGTGTTAAACAAAATACACATCGTAAACATATCGGCATTTAAGCGTTTTCAGGAGCAGCTCAAGTTGAAAGGATACAGCGAAAATACGTTGCGAACCTACTCGTTGGAGTTTGCGCGACTGCTTTATATCCTGAAATCGATGCCGAGTCGATCGACTGGCTGGAACAGCATTTGCAGCAGTACAAGGGAAGGTGATCTGCATCACCCACGACCGCTACTTCCTCGATCATGTGGCCGGCTGGATCCTCGAACTCGACCGCGGCGAAGGAATCCCCTGGAAGGGAAATTATACCTCATGGCTTGAACAGAAGACCAAGCGGATGGAGCAGGAAGAGAAGCAGGTGAGCAAGCGTCGCAAAACCCTGGAACGGGAGCTGGAATGGATCAACCTGGCGCCCAAGGCGCGCCAGGCGAAAGGAAAAGCGCGTCTGAACTCCTACGAGCGGCTGTTGAATGAGGATCAGAAAGCGCGTGAGGAGAAACTGGAGATTTTTATTCCCAACGGCCCCCGGCTGGGAAACAAGGTGATTGAAGCGGTGAACGTGAAGAAAGCCTTTGGCGACAAGCTGCTGTTCGACAACCTCAACTTCATGCTTCCGCCCAACGGTATTGTCGGGGTAATTGGCCCCAACGGTGCCGGAAAAACGACTCTCTTCAGGCTGATTCAGGGAATAGAGACGCCCGACGCGGGAAAATTCGAAGTGGGTGAGACCGTGGTAACGGCTTATGTGGATCAGGCGCACGAAGCCATCGACCCGGAAAAAACGGTTTACCAGGTAGTGTCCGGCGGTTCGGAATTCGTACGTGTAGGCGGAAAAGAGATCAATGCCCGTGCCTATCTTTCCCGTTTTAACTTCTCCGGCGCCGACCAGGAAAAACTCTGCGGCGTGCTGTCGGGCGGTGAGCGGAACCGTCTCCATCTGGCGCTGACGCTCAAAGCCGTTGCCAACCTATTGTTGCTCGACGAGCCGACCAACGATATCGACGTGAACACTTTGTGCGCGCTGGAAGAGGGGCTGGAAAACTTTGCCGGATGTGCCGTGGTGATCTCGCACGACCGGTGGTTCCTGGACCGTATCCTGTAACCCCGTCGAAGGCGTCCGCCTGCGGGCGGGAGCAGCATCCAATTCGCGCCTGAGTCCCCTTTTTTTTGTGAAAGGATACCTGGCCTACGGTTTTAAGGACCGGCAGCTCAAGTACCGCGGAGAAGCCGTCTGGTCGTTCGAAGAGGCCTATCTCCAGCAGAAACGCAAACGAATACCTGTCGATGTGACAGGCCCCGTCTTTTTTTTTCACTGGGCAGGGTACGGGTGGATGTGACGTTGTGAAAATCTGAAACTCGATATTCAATACGCCGCCAATTCTCAGATGGATTTGATTTTAATCCCGAAGAAAATGCTGCGGGGTAAAGCCGGCCCATAGATGTAGTTGCTGTCCCTGTTTTTGCCGCTGTCAAAATCGGACTGATACGTGTTGAAGATATTTTTCACTCCCCCGAATAGTTCCAGTCCGGTATTCAGCTTTTCCATCCCAAAAAGATAAGAGAGCTTGATATTGTTGTCAAAAAACGACCGGGTATCGACATAGCGGTCTTCCGGATTCTCGGGCGCGCCACCGGCGTGCATGATGAGCATGGATCCGGTATATACCCCGCTTATTGACGCGTTGAACTTTTTGTTGGGAGAAAATGTCAATGTATAATATCCATAGCGGTCGGGAGTCCGGAGGTATTCTTTCCTTGCCTCGAGGTCTTCCGAGTTGGCTATGGGATCGTCATATCCGCTCTTTTGCAAGGTAAATCCGGTTTCCAGTTGAATTTTCCCGTCGTAATTCCCTCTCAGCTCCCATGTAAGCCCCTGTACGGCCGAACCGGTTGAATTGATTTTCTCAAAAATATCGCCGAAATTATCGGAGCCGACCTGCTCCAGGGCGAAGGCTTTGTCCAGTTTGGTATAGAAACCCTCAAAGGTAAATCCCCAGATGTGTCTTTCCGTAGCTTTATCGTAATTAACCGATGCGCTGTAACTGTTTGAACGCTCGGCTTCCAGATTCTCCGCCAGCCTGATGCGGGAAACCCCTCCCCCGGCAAAAGCAATGTGCATGTCGGTATCGAAAGCCTGCGGCGCGCGGAAGCCTGTGGCCCAGGAGGCGCGGAACTGCGTGTTTTTCCCTAACCGGTACAAGGCCGAAACACGCGGGTTGACGATGATTTTGTCCACCATGCTGTGCTTGTCGGCGCGCGCGCCCAGCAAAAGGTTGAAACCCTTGAACACATCCCAGTCGCTCTGCAGGAACAGACCCATGTTCTTCGCGGTCTGGTCGGTGATATACGAATAGGACGGAATTTCATCCAGGATGTCATCGTACAAATATTCTGCCCCGGCAGTCAGCAGGTTGGTTCCCGAAAGGAAATCTTCCAGTTTGTGGTTTATCTGCACGCCTCCCTGCCACGTTGTATTGCGGGTGTCCCCGTAAGGCGGGTTCAGAAAATGGTTTTCGTAAGCTTCGGCATCCGTTTCGTCCGGGACAATCCCGGTGTAATGCTTGCGATTGGTGTTTTGGACGGACACATAGGCGATGAAGGCACTTCTGTTGTCGTTAAAATTCAGCGCGTAATCGAGCCCCCCGGTGATCACATTGTGCATGCGCTCTTCGGATTGCAGGGCAAGGTGGGCGGGTTTATCCACCATCTCCCCCCCATACCGGAATTCGTAGATGCTGTTCAGGTTGAACTCTATTTTCTGATTTGCGGCCGGTTTCAAGAAAGAGGTCAATCCGAAGGTGTTTGTTTTAAGGAGCGGAAATTCCGAGAAATTGTCCCCGTTCGCGTCATAATACCCCCGTTCGCGGCGATTGGCAAAAAGCGCGATTCCCGCGTTTCGTTGTCTGGACACGATATTGGTATTTACACTGATCTGGTTGTCGTTGGTTTTTCCACCGATTATGGCATTGTTGACGGAAACTTCGTAAGAGTTGTTGAAAGGAATCCTTGTGATGATATTGACAGTGCCCCCGATAGCGGAAGAGCCGTACAGGGCCGAACCGCCTCCGCGTACAATCTCTATGCGGTCAATCATGTTTGCGGGTATCTGGTCCAATCCGTACAGGCTCATCACCGAACTGAATACGGGACGGCCGTTTATCAATATCTGGGAATAGGAGCCACCGAGCCCGTTCATCCGGAGTTGGGAGTAATTGCATGTCTGGCAATCGGTTTCCACCCGCAATCCGGTTGAAAAGGAAAGCCCTTCGGACAGCGTGTTGGCTTGTATCTTTCCCAAAATGCCGCCGTCAATGACGCCCACGATAACGGGGGATTCTGTTTTTCTCTTCGCTGTTTTGGTGCCGGTTACAACAAACTCGTTTAAGGACAGGGAGGATTCTTCCACTTCAAAATTAAGTTCGATCGTTTCCCCTTTTTTCAGATAAACCGTTTTCTTTTCCTTGTTGTAACCGATGGAATGAACTTCAACCTCGACTTTCCCTTCCGGCACGTTGGTCAGCATATAATGGCCGCTCTCGTCGGTGGCCGTGCCCAGGTTTGTTCCCACAACCCTTACCGACGCGTAAGGAAGGTGTTCTCCTTTCGATTTCACATCGCCAAACACATTTGTGTCGGTCTTCTGTTGCGCCGACATGCCCATGCACAACACAACCCCTGTCAATAATAAATTAATACGTTTCATTGTCTTTTTATTTACGTGTCATTGATTTTTTCCTTGTTTGTTCCGGTCGGTTGCTTTGTTGTCCAAATGGTTTTTTCCTTTATTGAAACGCGACCGGTGAAAGAACGAAATATTGTTTCGCGTGCAAAGATAATAGATTAGATTAATCTAACAATAGAATTAGACATATAATATTGAATTGTTTTTTATATTTGCAGCATGATTACGCTGACAGAAGAAAATTATCTTAAAACCATCCTTGTTCTTTCCATGGAAAAAGGATACGTTCCTGTCCATGTGTTAAGTCAGGAGCTTAATGTTAAAATGCCGACCGCAAATTCGATGATGAAACGCTTGGCAGACAAAGAACTCGTGTATTTTGAGCCTTATAAACCGATACGGCTGACGGAGAAGGGCAAGACAGAAGCGGCTTTAATTTTGAGAAGACACCGCTTGACGGAAACATTCCTTTTTGAAAGGATGGGCTTAGGCTGGGAACATGTGCATTCCATTGCCGAACAAATTGAACACATACAATCCGGTTTGTTTTTTGACCGAATGGACGAAATGCTCAATTTCCCGGAAACAGATCCGCATGGCGAGCCCATTCCCACAAAAGAAGGAGTAATTTTACCGTCATCGCGCACCAGGCTGAGCAATCACAAGGAGGGAGAGACGGTTTGTTTTACGGCTGTGAATGATTCTTCGGAAGAGTTTCTGAGATTCCTCAACAACAAGAACCTCAAATTGGGGACAGCGATAAAAATCGAGTCCATTGAACCTTATGATGGAAGTTTGACCGTGAGCTATGATGATCGGCAAGAAATTTTAAGCAAAATGGTAGCGGATAAAATGCTGGTGACATGAAGTGTCCCTTCTTCGCGCCTTCCCTTGAAGCATCCATCTAATGGGAAGTTGTTTTATTCTCTTTTTCTATATTTTCTTTTTCAAACTCCAATAACTTCTTTTTTCTCCACATTCCTCCGCCATATCCTGTGAGCGTGCCATCGGCTCCGATAACCCTATGGCAAGGCAGAATGATGGAGATTTTATTTTTGCCGTTGGCATTGGCAACAGCCCTAACGGAGGAAGGTTTTCCTAAAGCTTCGGCCTGTTTTCCATAGGTGGTCGTACAACCATACGGTATTTGTAGCAGGCTAAGCCACACCTCCTTTTGAAATTCCGTGCCTGCCAAATCCAGCGGGATATTGAAATCTTTTCGCTCTCCTGCGAAATACTCATTCAATTGCTCTCGAAGCGTGTCAAAATGAGGATTGTCGCCTTGTATAATCGGAGCTTTGAATTCCTCTTCCAATTGTCTTAATTCCAAATCTATCCACTTATAGTCGGCAAACTCAAACATGCAGATACCTTTCTCCGTCGCCGCGGCAATCATCAGCCCCAAATCGGTTTCAACATATGTTACGTTGATTACACGCTTGTCTTTACTTTTTTGCGGAGAAGTACCGATGATATTTTTGAACATGCTGTTGAACCCGCTCAAAGAATCATAACCCGAATCAAAGGCAACGTCCGTTACCTTCCGGTCGGATTGGATGCGTTGGAAGGCACTGTTCGCCCGGTACATCCTTTGGTAGGCATGGAATGTCTGCTTGTAGTTTTTCAAAAACCACCGGCGTACCTGATTTGGCTCTAACCCCATTTCCCGCAAATCGGCATCCTTTATTTTAACCGCAGGATTCTCTTCCATGCATTTCAATAATTGCTTAATGCCGTCAGGCGGGTTTCCCAGTTTTTCTAACGGTTTACAGACTTTACAAGGCCGGTAACCGTTAAGCATGGCTTCTTTCGCGGAAGGGAAGAATTCCACGTTTTCTATTTTGGGACTGGCGGGACAAGTGGGGCGGCAGAATATGCCTGTTGTTTTTACTCCGACAATGAATACGCCCTCGAAAGAACTATCCCTTTCAAGGAATGCTTTATAGAACACTTCTTTTTCCATTTCCATTTTTTATACCAGATTATTTTTATACCAGATTAATCGTTTGAGTCGCGTGAAACACCCTGTCAATTCTTCAATGTGCCCGTACGGAAAAAAAGTCGCGATTGACCGTTCTCTCTATCATGCCCACCCGGTCGATGACCGCAGCTAACGGTTTATCAACCTTTCTTAAGTGCTCAATTTCTTTTTCCCATACTGGAAATAAGCAGCCATATTTTGTTTGATGGCAAATTCGCGCTGTAAAGTTACGATTCTATTATTCCAAACACAACCGAAAAATTGACAACCTCGTTTATTTGGTTATTTGGAAAGGAGGATAATTATTGTGCCGCAATAAATAAAAAAGATTGCCCGGAGATGGACAATCTACAAAATCTTATTGAACTTGGTCAATCTTACTTGGAAGCTTCGATCGACGCTTTACGAAAAGCTTTCAGTTGTTTTTCCAGTTCTAACGAAGCCTTGCGCGCGCGGGCACCAGCAGCTTTGTTGTTGTTCTCTGCTTGTTGAGCAGCGTTTTCCTGAAACAACTTGATTTGTTCGTTGATGTTTGTTAATAATGCTTGCATAATTCTTTGTCTTATTTTTGTAAAATTCCCCGCAAAGGTAATTGATCAGAGCTTTTCTCAAAAATTATCAGGACTTTTTTTTGACTTACTTGTGAAAATTTCCTCCTTTATCTCGTTTCAATGCCTGAAGTCCGGCTGCAAACATGCCGGAAGAAGATTATATGGATCATTATTTTTCCATATGCCGTTCGATAGAGATGGCGGACACCACACCGGCTCTTGCGACCTACACGAATAGTGAACTTGGGCAAGCGTTCCGCCAGTTAGGAGGACACGGGTACGCTGTTCAGCTCTACTTTTAAATATTTCAATGATAAGCCGGTTTGGGAGGATCGGCTCAATTATTTTCTCAGACGATGGAAAAAACAGGTTTTTGTTGATACGTTTTCAAAATGAACTTCCCTTTTCAAAATTGGAGTCTTTTCGTGGAGCCATCATTCATGCGTTCAAAGACAAAGATGTTTTGTTTCATAACCACCTTGACAAGGAGGGATTCCGGTATGCCTATCCCATGATCCAGTATAAAAGGATCCGTAAAAAGGCAGCCATTCTCTGCATCGAAGCGGGCACGGAAGCTGTGGGTAAGTTATTTCTCGATTCCGATCTGATGTTGAATATTGCCGGAAAAGAGGAAGCGTTTGTGGTTGAAGGTATAACGGCTTACAAATATCTGATTCAAATTTGGGAGACACGTTTTGTCTATCGCATTCGGCGTTGGCTTGCCCTGAATCAGGAAAATTACGGACAGTTTCAGCAACTGGAGAGCGTGGCGGAAAAATCGGCCTTTTTAGAAAATGTCCTGAAAGCAAACATCTTGTCGTTCGCCAAAGGGTTGGATATCTTTTTCGACCGGCAGGTGGAGTGTAAGATTACCCGTTTGGGCGATCCGGCTGTAATGCAGTATAAAGGAGTGAAGATGACCGTTTTCGACGCCGAGTTCATCACCAATGTCTCCATTCCCGATTATGTGGGTTTGGGAAAGGGTGCCAGCTTGGGATACGGGGTGACCGTGAGGAAAAAAGAAAAAACAACACAAAATAGATGAGTATGGGAAAAGAAAAGAAGTACTTGTATGGAGCTGCGGTGCAAGGCATCCAAGGCTTTATCTTTCAGACCAACAAACTTCGCGAGATTGTTGGGGCTAGTGAATTGGTAGAGGAAATCTGCACGGATATGTTTGTGGGTTTATTTACTAAAGCCAAAATTAACTATAAGGATGAAAATTGCATTCTTCATGCTGCGGGCAATATCAAGTATATGTTTGATAATGAAGAAGAGTGTAAAAAAATTGTACGTATATTTCCTAAAATGGTTGCCGAATTTTCCCCCGGTATCACGGCAAGTCAGGCTGTGGTAAAGATGGAAGGAGCGTTTTCCGATTTTAAGGAAGCTGTCGGGGAGTTGGAGACACGTCTTCGTGTCCAGCGAAATAAGCCAATGCGTAGTGCCACACTCGGATTGATGGGCATGCTGCGTTGCCGCCAAACCGGATTGCCTGTGGTGTTAAAGCCTAATGATAAAGGGAAAAATGACTTGATAGATGCGGGTACATGGGCGAAGCTTTATGAGATTGACAAAAAGAACAATAAGGTAAGGAAAAAAACCACCTTGTCTTTATGCAAAAAGGCATTTTGTAAAACGGAAGAAGAAAAGAGCTCGCTAAAGGATGATCAGGTGGCATACGATATAGAAAAAATCACCAAGGATAATGACTGGATAGCTATCATTCATGCCGATGGCAATGGCTTGGGGCAGATCGTACAGGAAATTGGAAAAGATGAGGATAAGTTCAAGAGATTTTCCGAGAATTTAGATAAGGCAACCCAAATGGCAGCGGTAAAGGCTTATAATTCCTTAGAAGATAGAATAAAGGAAAGCAAGATTATTCCTATTCGTCCAATTGTCCTTGGTGGCGATGATCTTACGGTGATTTGCCGTGCAGATCTTGCTTTGGACTATGTGACCGAATTTATCAAACAATTCGAGGAAAAAACGAAATTTGTTGCAGAGTACAAGGATAGATTAGGTTTTGACCACTTAACAGCTTGTGCCGGCATTGGACACTGAACGTATCTTCCACTGAAATAAGGATTAAGACTGTGGAAGGATGTGACATCCCACAGGAGATAATTCTCACTGAACGTATCTTCTGTAAAAAGGATATTTAAAATCGACAATTTTCGGTAAAGTTAAATCGACATATAATTGATGAGACTATTTTGTTTACACAGTTCATTAATTAGGTTGGGCTATTGGTCATCATGGGGCTGTCTTAAAGCGAGACGGCTCTTTGTTTTTATATCAAGCGGCACAAGATAAGTTTTCACCAACAGTGCCTTCAAGCTTTGTACATTTATAGACCGACGAGATAAAAGCGGCAAAAACGCATAAATAAAGGGGCGTTTTTTTGTGATTCAGACGGATTTGTCTTCAGAACCGGCAATATTTTCAGCGGGGAATTTTATCGTAACGATTCTTGAAGCCGCCGAGAAAAGGGATAAGCGTGAGGGGATCGGTGGGATTGGGAAAGAAATCGTATTGCTGTAATTTGGGAAGATAATTGTCTTCCAGGGTTTTGATGGCTTTGGACTCTTCTTTGGCGCGGTTCTCACGGTTTCACATCTAAAATACTAAAATATAATCAGGTGGCAAAGAAAAAACAGATAAAAAAAGAGGCTGTCTTTACTTTTGAGACAGCCTCCATATTGTAGTATGTATCAAGAAAATTATTGTCTGATCTTCTTGTACCCGTAAACAGCGCGGTCGCCCAGTTCCTCTTCAATACGGAGCAATTGGTTGTACTTTGCCATACGGTCTGAACGGCTCAAAGAGCCGGTCTTGATCTGTCCGGCGTTGGTAGCCACAGAGATATCGGCGATAGTAGCGTCTTCGGTTTCACCTGAGCGGTGTGACGTTACGCTGGTATATCCGTTCCTGTGTGCCATTTCGATAGCGTTCAGCGTTTCCGTGAGCGTTCCGATTTGGTTCACCTTGATAAGGATAGAGTTTCCGCAACCCTCTTTGATGCCTCTTTCAAGGAACTCAACATTGGTCACGAACAGGTCGTCACCCACCAGCTGGCATCTGCTGCCAATCTTATCGGTAAGCAATTTCCATCCTTCCCAGTCGTTTTCACTCATGCCATCTTCGATAGAGTCGATAGGATATTTGGTGATCAGTTCTTCCAGGTAAGCAACCTGCTCTTCGCGAGTACGTTTTTTACCGTTCGGCCCTTCAAATTTGGAATAGTCGTATATGCCGTTTTTATAGAATTCGGAAGAAGCACAGTCGAGTCCGATCATCACATCTTTACCCGGTTCGTAACCGGCATTCCTGATGGCGGTCAGAATCGATTCGAGGGCTTCTTCGGTTCCTCCGCTCAAGTTGGGAGCGAAACCTCCCTCGTCACCCACAGCGGTGCTGAGCCCCTTGTCGTGAAGCACTTTCTTCAATGCGTGGAATACTTCGGCCCCCATACGCAATCCTTCCTTGAAGGAGCTGGCACCCACAGGGCGGATCATAAATTCCTGGAACGCGATGGGAGCGTCGGAGTGGGATCCTCCGTTGATGATATTCATCATGGGAACAGGCAACACATAGGTGTTGGCACCACCAATGTAACGATAAAGCGGCAGGCCGAGATAGTTAGCCGCGGCTTTTGCCACTGCGAGAGACACACCCAGAAGAGCGTTTGCACCAAGGTTGGATTTTGTCTTTGTGCCGTCCAGTTCGAGTAATCTGGCATCAATCTGGGTCTGCTCCAACACATTCATCCCCAACAGTGCCGGAGCAATGGTGTCATTGATGTTTGCCACTGCTTTCAACACGCCTTTTCCCAGGTAACGGCTTTTGTCTCCGTCACGGAGTTCCAATGCCTCATTCTCTCCTGTGGAAGCTCCTGAAGGAACAGCGGCGCGTCCAAACGCACCCGATTCTGTCAACACGTCCACTTCAACGGTCGGATTACCTCTTGAATCCAAAACTTCCCGTCCTAAAACACTTACAATTCTCATGTTGTTGAATTTTATAAATAGATTAATTTGAAAATCCTGATTGATGGAAAATAACCTGATTTCCGTAAGGGGGTGTCAGAGTTTCTGACCCGCAAATATAGCTATATTTTTGCTACTTTGGGCTGTGTCGACGTGGAAAGTTCAGTTAAAATGCGGATAATGCCCCGATTACGCGGCTACACCGTTTACAGTTGAGATAAGCGCGGACAGGTTGGAGGTAAGCAGCTTCACCGATATGGCCATGAGGATGACTCCGAAAAATTTACGGAGGATATAAGCACCACTTTCACCCAGTAATTTCTTTACCAAATCGAGGTATCTCAGCACCAGGTAGACGATGGCCAGGTTCAGGATTACCGCGATAATGATGTTTATCACATGAAATTCCGCACGCATGGAAAGCAAGGTGGTGAAGCTGCCGGGTCCGGCAATCAGCGGGAACACGACCGGGAACAGCGTGGAAGAGTTGTCCGCGGAGGTGCTGTCGTTTTTGAATATCTCCACGCCGAAAATCATCTCTATAGAGAGAATCAGCAGCACCACAGCTCCGGCAACGGCAAAAGCAGAGATGTCGAGTTGGAAGAGTTTCAATATCCACTCTCCGACAAATAAGAAACCCACCAAAATCAAAAGTGAATAAAACGCCGCTTTTTCAGGATGGATCGTTCTGTTCTGACTTCTCAGGCTCAGAAAAATCGGTACCGCTCCCGTCACATCGATGATTGCGAACAAGACCAGAAAAGCGCTGATGATTTCAACTCCGTTAAGAACCGGCATACCACTTCATTTTAGAATTATGGAAGGAAACACTTACCTTTTGAGCGCAAAATTACAAAATATCGGCCAAACGGCAAAACAACATCTAATATTTGTCAACCAGTAAAGCGAAACTTTCATACGGGAAGGGATGGGGATGTGCCTGGTTAAGATATTTGATAGTCCTGAACGCATTGAAATGGTGGAAAAAGCGTTTCCGGAATGTGGCAAGGGAAGCGCTGTTCTCATTACAATCCCTGACCAGCTCAAGGAAATCGATTTCCCGCAAGAATCGCAGCAATGTAGGGTGCAGGCCGGCCATCATTATTTCTACCGTTTGCGTGTCTTTCCCAAAGAAGCCATCTTTCATGTCGAAGAGTCGCTTCAATGCTTCGAACGCCCTCTTCGAATAGGCTCTCACGTTGCCATCCGGTTCATCCACAATTCTTTGCAATGAGGGTCCTGTGCCAAATGGAACCCGATCGGAAAGTCGCGCCAGAGGAAAAACCGTGGTGTCTTTCAACTCGCGGATATTCCCAAGGGCAAACACCTTTTGCAGGAAATAAAAATCTTCCCCTCCCTGTTGCCGTCCCATACCTCCCACCCGCACATAGGCGTCTGCCGACACTGCAAATGCGGATCCAATCGTGTGCCAATAATAAGGGAAGCCCGTATATTCCAACATCGACCGAAAATAACGGATATAGGCTTCATACTGCCTTGCCGCGCCTTCCATCAGAGGGCCGCCTGCTTCCACCCGGTGACGAAAATCATGAATGGTGCCATTCAGCGACTTATCACGGGAGAAAGCCTCCCATATCGTTATTAGGAAATTGGACGAGACCGTGCAGTCAGCATCCAGGGAAACGATTATACCTCGCGGCTTCTCATTACGCAGAAAATGCTCCACTGCCAGATCCATCCCTATTTTTCGTGCCAGACCCACGCCGGCATGTTTTCGCGGCAAATCTTCGAACAGCAACGGCAAAAAAACGAAACTTCTTTCATTATAACGCTCGGCAAACAGGTTGGTGCTCTCATAAGAAATCCTATTCTGCCTCACAACCTCCTCTCCGGCGAGCACGCCCGAATTGAGTATAACCAGCGTCAACACGTTTGCGTCAGGGCGATCGGCAGCACAGAGATTTTCCAATGTGTCAAACAGGGCGGGTTCGTTGTGGCAGGGAATTACCACGACTATTTCCGCGGCTGTCTCAGGCGGAATAATGGTACACAGGTATTCCGGCTTCTGCCTTTTGATATAAGCTTCCCAATGCTTCATCCGATCTATTTATTGAGAATCAAGAGCCAAAACCAGACACTGTTGGGGAGTTGGGATACCGGACTTGGGATACCGGACTTGGGATACCGGACTTGAGATACCGGACTTGAGATACCGGACCTGGGGTACCGAACTTGGGATACCGGACTTGAGATACCTCCAATTGTGAATTGGGCGCTGTCCATTTTCAATTTTCGAT
The DNA here is from genome assembly GCF_003712195.1 of Proteiniphilum sp. X52. GTDB lineage: Bacteria > Bacteroidota > Bacteroidia > Bacteroidales > Dysgonomonadaceae > Proteiniphilum. The sequence continues at coordinate 40,738 of NZ_RDSD01000008.1, forward strand.
TCTCGATACTCTATTCTCATCTCCCTTCTCAACACAAACTTCTTGGAAGCTGTTTTGAATTTTTTCATCCATTGTTTTTTAGCCATTTTTTGATGGATTTGGATTTTCATTGATTGAAATGTGGCGGGCTACTTAAAAGAAATGAAAGTTCAAAGGCGCGAAAAAGGGCAAAAAACAATATGAAAGAGTGGAAAAACAAGCGTGAAATAATTACTCGTAAAATTCAAAACAGTTTCTTAATTCACATAAAATAAAAAAAGGGCGAAATCACACAGTGACATCCCCTTTTACCCTGTCTTAAAAACCGCGAGACAGGCTTATTTTTCCGAAGTGGCGGCTGCTGTGGCCGGACCGTACTTGCTATTCAAAAAATCAACCACTTCGTTGGTAATGTCATATTTGTCTTCGGCTAGCAGGATCGTACTGGTGGTCCTGTTGCTGAATATAATCTCATAATGCTTGTCGCTGTTGAATTCCCTCATTCTTGCCCTGATGGTGTCTTCCATCTGGATATTCAGTTTTTCCTGCTCTATCATAAATTCCTGTGTCAACCGTTCGGCCAACTGCTGGTATTCCTGATCCATCTGCATTATCCGGTTTTGTTCCTGCTGCGCTCTTTCCGTGCTTAAGAACGCGTTGTTGCGTAGTTTACGCTCAAAATCGGCGGCGGCATTACGAATCTGCCCCTCTCTCTGATTCAACGTTGCCCGGGTGCTCTCCTGCTTTCTCAACAGCGATTCGTTCAGGTCCTTGGCAAAATTATAATTCATCAACAATGAATCCACATTCACATAACCGATTGGCAATGTAATGGAAGAGTCGTTAAGCAAACTGGTAAGATCTTTTTGCGCGGATCTGCCGTTGGATGGTTTGGATGTAAAATGTAAAACGTAAAGAATAATGATTGCGACCGCCAACACTCCGCCGACGATGTAAGGAGTAGAATTCTTCATTTTTGAGAGATTTAAATATTTTCTGATTTCAACATTTTCTCTATCGGACTTTCTCTTCTGCTTATCTCCGCGTCCTGGGATGTGGCGCAATGGATTCCTTTATCCTGCAAAGGCTTGCTATCACCAATATGGAGGCTGGGAAACTCTCCGTTTTTGGTAAAGAAAACACGTATCCCCATCAATAGAATAGCAATAAACAGAATAGCAAAGCCTAAAATGAGTATTTTTATCATAATGATGTTTTTTGATGCCGCAAAGATACTCTAATTAGCCAATTAAACCATATTTTTTGGAATTAAAGATATTAAATTTTTGTCTATCCCCCATTTTTCTTGTACTTTTACCCACTTTATAAGCCTTCTAAAATAAAATAATTATGACGATAACAGATTTACAACCTTCGGCCATCTGGAATTATTTTTACCAGATCACACAAATTCCAAGACCATCCAAGAAAGAGGAGAAAATTCTCGCCTATCTGCTCGATTTTGCCCGTGAGCATGGTTTAGAAGCAAAGCAGGACAAAGTCGGCAATATAGTAATAACCAAGCCCGCCACTCCGGGGAAAGAGAATATTCCCACGGTGATCCTGCAGTCGCACGTGGATATGGTCTGCGAGAAAAACTCAGATGTGACGCATGATTTCGATAATAATCCCATAGAGACCATTATCGACGGGGATTGGATAAAGGCAAACGGCACCACCCTAGGGGCTGACAATGGCATAGGCGTGGCCGCGCAGTTAGCTGTGTTGGCCGCTGATGACATTAGTCACGGTAAAATCGAGGCGCTCTTCACTGTGGATGAGGAGACAGGACTGACAGGCGCTCACTCGCTCGACAAAAACCTTCTCACCGGGAGTATTCTGCTCAATCTCGACACGGAAGAGGAAGGTGAGATATATATAGGATGTGCGGGGGGAAAAGGCACGAAAGCCTATTTCAAATACAAGGAAAAAGAGGCGCCAAAGAACTATTTCTGGTTCAAGGTGCAAGTAAAAGGGCTGCGTGGGGGTCACTCCGGCAGTGATATCGACAAGAAACTGGGCAATGCCAATAAAATACTCACCCGCTTTCTGCACTCCATTACAAGAAAAAAATATGGCATGGTCCTCTCCGAAATAGAAGGGGGAAATCTACACAACGCCATTCCCCGGGAAGCTTACGCGCTCCTGGGAGTAAAAGAGAAATACAAAGAAGAGATAAGGGTGAAACTGAATACTTTTCTGGCTCAGGTGCAAGAAGAATACAAACATACCGATCCCGGTCTCGACATTCAACTTGAGTCTGTGCAGATCCCTTCAAAAGTGATCAACAAGAAGACCGCCGAGAAACTGATTGGCGCGTTGTATGCCTGTCCCCATGGCGTTATCGGGATGAGTTGCGATATCCCGGGACTGGTGGAGACATCGACCAACCTGGCATCTGTGAAGATGATTGACAACCACCTGGTGGAAGTCGGCTCCAGCCAACGCAGTTCCGTCGAGTCGCAGAAAGAGTATGTGGTGAATATGGTGTCTTGTGTGTTTGAACTGGCCGGTGCAAAAATAATCCATAATGACGGATATCCGGGATGGCAACCCAATCCCGACTCCGATATCCTGAAACACGCGCAAAAAGAGTATGAAGCGCTGTTCGGGAAAAGCCCTAAAGTAAAGGCTATCCATGCAGGCCTTGAATGCGGCTTATTCCTCGAAAAATATCCTCATCTCGACATGATCTCCATCGGGCCGGATATGACCGATGTGCATTCACCCGACGAAAAAATGAAGATTTCTTCCGTGGGTAAATTCTGGGATTTCTTGGTAAAGATCCTGGAAAATATGCCGGCTGAGAAATAAGCCCTAAAACAATGCGCCATTTCTTCATTCTCGGCCTTCTACTCATCATCCATACTACGGGGGTCGTTGCGCAAAACGACTTCCGTATTATGTTTTACAACGTGGAAAATCTGTTCGACACCCATGATGACCCGTTGAAGGAGGACGACGATTTCTTGCCGGATGGTTTTATGCGGTGGACCTCATGGAAGTATTGGGAGAAACTGCGGAATATTACCCGTGTGGTTACAGCTGTCGGCGGCATGCAATCTCCCGCATTGATCGGGCTGTGCGAGATAGAAAACGACTCGGTGCTTTTCGACCTCACAAGACGATCGTCCTTGCGGGCACAGGAATATGATTATATTATTACCGATTCACCGGATGGTCGGGGGATCAATGTGGCATTGCTCTATCAGCGTGATCAATTCAAGCCTTTACAGACCAGCGAATACGAAATAAAGTTCAGAAGCGAAAAAATCAGGCCTACACGCAATATTCTCCACGTCACCGGAGAGCTGCTCAATGGAAATCTCCTCGACATTTTCGTCTGCCATTTCCCCTCACGCAGCGGTGGACAGCGGGAAAGCGAGCCCGCGCGTGTGGAGGCGGCGGCTCTTCTGAAAGACAAGGCGGACAGCTTGCTTATTCGCCGCGAGAACGCCCATATTGTCATTATGGGAGACTTTAACGACCATCCTGATGATAAAAGCCTTTCTCAAGTATTGGGAGCGGAAAGCCTGATGTCACCGCTCCAAAGGGATCGGTTATACAACCTTTTCCGTCACCGGACAAAAGAAGCTGAATATGGCACTTACAAATATCAGGGGAAATGGGAGATCCTCGACCAGTTTATTGTCAGTGGGAATCTCTTAATGGAAGGAAGCCGCATTCGCGTGAAGGGCAATGAAGCCCATGTCTTCAATGCCGGTTTCCTGTTGGAAGATGATGAGAGGTATTACGGTAAAAAACCTTACAGGACGAGTGCGGGGCCACGCTATATAGGCGGATTCAGTGACCACCTGCCCGTTTATATGGATCTGGTTCTCATTTTGGAGAATCATTAAACCGGCCTTGCATATTTTTTCAAACTTTATCATAATATTTTCTTTATATCCATAAATAAGTTCTATATTTGTATTTCGTAGCAATTGGGACGTATAAACAAATTAAACATAACGCACTTATGAATCCATTACTTATCAACTTAAACGGATGGGAAATACCTATCATAGTTTTGGTTATCCTGATTCTTTTCGGAGGGAAAAAAATACCCGAATTCATGAAAGGTCTCGGAAAAGGCATCAATAGCTTCAAAAAAGGATTGAAAGATATTGAGGAGGATATCAAGGCTGAACCGACAGAAAACAATTCATCATCAAATAATTAAATAGCCGTGGAAGAAGCCTGCCTGATCATTCCGGCCGGTTCTTCTTTCATGCTATCATCAGTGCCACATAAGATTTATCATTTCGAAGGCAAGACTGGTAAAATCCGTTTGTCTTCGGGTGTTTACATGTCTATTATATAGCGCAGAAAGAAATGCCAGAGAAAGAAATGTCTTTTTGGGATCATCTGGAGGAGTTCCGATGGACCATTATACGTATCATCATTGCTGTGATTGCTTTCTCTGTCGTGGGTTTCATCATTATCCCGAAAATCTTTGACGCCATCATCCTTGCCCCCCGCTCGTCGGATTTTATTACCTACCGTTTTTTTGAAAAGGCGAGTGAATATATCCCATTCCTGCCGGATTTTTCAGCGGATGCGTTTGCGGTAAGGATGCTCAATATCAACATGACCACGCAATTTATGACCTATATCTCTACCTCATTGATGTTTGGCGTGCTCTGTACCATTCCTTATATCCTGTATGAAATATGGAAATTTATAAGCCCCGCACTCTATGAGAATGAGGCGAAAGGGGTGAAAACCGCTTTCGGATTCGGGGGGTTCATGTTTATCATAGGTTGCTTGGTGGGTTATTTTATCGTATTTCCCCTGATTTTCCGTTTCCTTATCACCTTTGAGTTGAGCGAATCCATTGAGAATTCAATCTCGCTCGATTCCTATATGAACAACTTCTATACCCTTATCCTGATCATGGGACTGGTATTTGAACTGCCGCTGGTATTTTGGTTGTTGTCAAAACTCGATTTGATCTACCGTTCTTTTTTCCGGAAATTCCGTCGCCATGCCGTCGTAGGCTCCCTCGTAGCCGCGGCGCTAATCACTCCCTCGGGAGATCCCTTCTCCCTTTTCGTGGTGACCATACCCATATACATGCTATGGGAGATCAGCGCCTTTATGGTAAAGAAAGATCCACCTGAAGAAGAAGAAAATCTCCCGGCTGTATTCGAGTAGGAGTCTCTGAAGCTGGCCCGATCATTTCCCGGGGGGCTTCATTTCACGGCAATCACTTCTATTTCTACCAGCGCATTTTTCGGGAGAGCTTTTACCGCAAAGGCCGACCGGGCCGGAAAAGTACCCGTGAAGCAACTGCCGTAGACTTCGTTCATCTCCGCGAACAACGACATGTCATCCAGAAAGACCGTCGTTTTCACAATATTATCCATCGTAACGCCGGCTGCTGTCAGCACCGCTTCTATATTCCTGAATATTTGAGCGGTCTGCTCTTTCACACCACCAGCAACAATATTTCCGTCCGATGGGTCAATAGGTAACATCCCCGACAGGAACAACATCCCGTTCGCTTCTATAGCCTGGCTGTAGGGACCTATAGCCGCAGGCGCACTGTTTGTTGAAATAACTTTTTTCATTTTTTTGAAATTTGAGATTAGAAATTAGAACTGAGAACTGAGAACTGAGAACTGAGAACTAAGAACTTAGAACTGAGAACTTAGAACTAAGAACTAAGAACTTAGAACTGTCAACGATGTGATGATAGGTAACAACTAAGACTGAGAACTAAGAACTAAGAAATTAGAACTAAGAACTGAGAGCTGAGAGCTGAGAATTCAGAAGAGTGAAGTGGAGAAGGCCATTATTCACATTATTCACATTATTCACATTATTCACATTATTCACATTATTCACATTATTCACATTATTCACATTAGTCTCATTGCCATTAATCATCACATCAACACATCATCACATCAACACCTCCTCTGCCTAACCACCTCATAGATCAATACTCCAGCCGCGACGGATACGTTGAGTGACTGGATTGTTCCGGATTGAGGTATCCTTACCAGCTCGTCGCAAATGCGAAGATGTTCGGGAGCCACACCTGTGTCTTCAGATCCCATCACAATGGCGGCCGGCACGGAAAGGTCGGACTCGGTGTAAAAAGAGGCGGCTTTTTCGGTAGCGGCCACCACTTTTATTCCGCTGTTTTTCAGAAAGCCGATTGCTTCCTTCAGGCTATTCTCCCGGCAAACCGGGACAGAATGTAACGCGCCGGCGGAAGTTTTTATCGCGTCGGCATTCACTGAGACGCTTCCCCTGGCAGGGATCACAATGGCATCCACACCTGCCACCTCACAGGTGCGCGCGATAGCGCCGAAATTCCGCACGTCGGTCAGTCCGTCCAATACCAAGATAAACGGGGTTTTGCCCTCTTCATAGAGCAACGGTACGATATTTTCCAGTTTCTGATAGGTGACAGCCGAAGTGAACGCGATTACACCCTGATGGTTCTTGCGGGTGATACGGTCTATCCGTTCCACGGGCACTTTCCGCATAGGTATCTCATCACGGCGGAGCCGCTCCTGCAACTCCATGAACAGCTCACCCGACAGTTCGCGCTTTACCAGCACCTTGTCTATATCCTTTCCGGCCTCTACCGCCTCAATAACGGCACGAATGCCGAAGATCATCTCTTTTTCCTTCATATTTTAATTTCTGTTCAGCATCACCTTGGCATTTTCGATTGCCTGTTCCGTGATTTCCGCACCGCTCAGCATGCGGGCAATTTCCTGCACCCGCTCTTCGGGAGTCAGCTCTTTTATTTTTGTGGTTACTATATAACCCGAATCCTCCTTATAAACCAGGAAATGGGCAGTTCCCTTGGAAGCGATCTGCGGGAGATGTGTGATGCCGATCACCTGCATTCTGGCACCCATCCCTTCCATGATAGTCCCTACTCTGTCGGCCACTTCGCCCGATGTGCCGGTATCGATCTCGTCAAAAATGATGGTCGGCAGTGAAGTCGCCCCTGCGATCATCGCCTTGATGCACAACATCAGACGCGACATCTCACCACCCGAGGCGATTTGCGAGACAGGCTGCAGCAACACGTTCTTATTGGCCGAAAAGAGGAACTGCACACTATCGGCACCTGTGGCATCAGGGATGTCTTTGGATTTGAAATCGCACTGAAACCTCACATTGGGCATCCTCAGGTAAGCGAGCCTTTCTACCAGCTCCTTCTCAATACGAGGCGCGGCCTTCTTTCTCTTTTCACTTAACAGGCCGGCTTTCGCCATCATTGTTTTCCGCTTCTCTTCTGTCTCCCTTTCCAATGCCTGCAGCCGTTCGTCGAGCGAATCGATATTTTCGAGCTTCCGTCCCATTTCGTCACGCAAAGCGATCAACTCTTCCACGGTAGCCACGGAATGTTTCTTCTGCAAGTCGTAGATAGCGCTTAATCGCTCCTCCAGCAATTGCCTGCGACCGGGATCAAACTCCACCTCTTCAAAACACCCGGTTATCTCCTCACGCACATCTTTCAGTTCGATAAAGGCGGAATCTACCCTGGCCACCAATTCAGATAACTTTGGATAGAACCGTTGTACATTATGGAGCGTATCCGCGACTGTCCTCAAGAGTGACTCCACACTCCGCTCCTCTTCTGAAAGAAGCGCCGTGGCGGTATAAAGCCCTGTCTTGATCTCCTCGGCGTGTGCAACGGCCTCCAATTCCTCTTCGAGTTGGCCCTGTTCATCCGGTTGCAGGTTCATTTCCGCGAGCGCGGCATATTGAAATCTGAGATAGTCTTCCTCTTCCCGGTTTTTACGGGATTGCTCCCGGAGATCGTTCAATGCTGTTTCCGAGGCTCGACACGCGGCATACGCCACACCATAGTCGGCACGCTCCATCTTTGTGCCGGCCAGCAAATCCACCACGTTCAACTGAAAAAGATTGTCGTTCAACGACAAGTTCTGGTGCTGGGAGTGTATGTCGATCAACTTGTCTGCCAATCCTTTCAGGTCATTCAGGTATACAGGCGAATCGTTCACAAAAGCACGTGATTTCCCGTTACTCCATATCTCCCGTCGAAGAATACACTCATCACCTTCATAGACCCAATCCATCTCTTCAAAAAAAGGCGCGAGATCATAGGCCGAGACGTCAAAAACTCCTTCTATGACACATTTTTCGGCATCCTGCTTGATCTGTTTCACATCGGCACGTTGCCCGAGGATCAGTGAGAGTGCGCCAAGGATGATCGATTTGCCCGCCCCCGTCTCACCTGAGATCACTGAAAAGCCGGGATCAAATCCGATCCTGAGAGAATCGATCAGTGCAAAATTCTGTATGTATAACGATTTTAACATATGTTTTATTTATCTCAACCGCTCCAATTCATTGTTACGGGCGGGATATAATTTCAAAAGGGCCTCATGTGCCTGTTTCTTTTCCCGGACATCGGTTTGGGAAAGAAGATTTACCATCTCCTCGAGTTTGGCATCGCCAAAAAGCTTTATCAGCACGCTGGTCGGACGTTTGGCTTGCAGCGCCGACAAGAACAGTACTGAAGAAACTATTTTTTCCGATCCCGGTGCGCCGTTTGCGGCCGGCACATCCAATCCCTGCCGGTGATAATCGAACCACATATGCCGGTAGCCTTCCAGTGCCCCGTCGTTAAAAGCTGCGGCGATAGCCGGACGGTTCCGGTTGCCGCGGCGATCCCATCCTTTCCATCCGTGGGATTGCGCATTGACAGCGATCAGTTCCATATTGCGGAAACAAGATGTGCCACCTAACGAAGAGCGGGAGTCAAGATCGAGTCCCAAAATCAGATAGGCATAATATGCGATGATTGCCGTCAGGTTCCCCTGAATAAAATTGAGATCAAACTGCAAGGATTGATGTGAGGTATAGTCGAACTCCATCTCAGTGTCGCGCACATTCAGCATGGGAGTGCTGTGGTCACTCTTCTCTACCGGTCGGTGCGACTGCACATACAACTCACCCTTAAAGGATCCGGAAGAAAGTGCCTCGGTAACAACCAAGGTGAAAGAACAATTTACCCGTTTACCCGCCAGAAGCGGGCTGTCCGTCCATCTACGCCCGTTGATAAAAGTCCGCAACGCCTCTTCAAGAGTATCAAACACCTGCCTGTGGGTGCCCTGAACCCTGGAGCTATTCACTTTTACAAAAGCACTCAACTCCTGCGCGGAAAGCGGAGATATCCCCGCAGCCGTAAAAAACAGGCTCACCAGCCAACAATACATTTCCCGTCGACTCATACCTCTAACACTCAGATATCTTACACATAATCTTCTTTTTGCCCTATTGCCGTCGCCGTTCTAATTCCGGACCAATTTTATCCGTGAATAATATACCCGCAAATGGTCGTATGCATGTTGAAAGATCGTACCTGGCATATCCTTCCAAATGGACACGTTGAAAATCCCCCCTTTTCATCCCGATATTCTACCTCCATCCAGGCCAAACCATGATTTCCAGCTTTCTTTCGGCAAAGGGTATAAACCCCGTCAGATTGAAAGAGCTGACCATAAGAAACCACACTGCCGTCAGCTTACACTGCATTTGTCCTGACTTCGGAGATATTTTGTATGCCCGTTACAAAAATCATGTTCCAAAGGTAGTAAAATCCTTTTGAACATATCAGGTTCTGCAGGTTATTAATGCAATCCGAATTGGTGATCGCCCACTTCGAATGATGTCCTGCGGTTAATCTGGTCGGTAATCTCTTGTTGATCAGCCGTAAGGGTTTTGATAAACTCTTCGGTCAGTAAATCTCCCTCTTTCAGAAAATCAAATTGTTCCGCTATCTTTTTTGTCACTCTCACCGGTCGGGTTTTACCAAAACCCTGGGCAGACAAGCGTTGTGAGTCGATACCGTGAGCGATGAGGTAGTCCGCTACCGATTGCGCGCGACGGAAGGAGAGGTCGAGATTATACTCATCCGAACCTTTCCGGTCGGTATGGGCCGCAAGTTCTATGCTGACGGATGGATGATCGTTGAGCAGGGCTATCAACATGTCCAGTTCTTCCTCCGATTCCGGTCGTAAAGTAGCGCTGTCGAAGTCGTAAAATATATTTTCCAATATTACCGGTTTGTGATAAGGTATCATCTCAAAATCGACATAGTAGAGTGTATCCTTTTCGGCGGGGTCAGTCAATAATCTCTGCCGTTGATTGAGGAAGCCATCAGCAGAAGCCATCAGCAGGTAATCCACTCCCCTATGGGCCTTGAAGCGGTATTCCCCTTCTCTTCCGGTCACGGAGCGGAATTGCGATCCGTCGCTTCCCACTGCGGTCACACTGGCCCCCGGGATGAATTCATCCTCCGGATCCACCGCAAAGCCTTCTATCCAGACGGTCACTTCGGGATAAACGAAAGAGTAGATATGGTCATACCCCCGCGCATCATTCCGGTTAGAACTGAAAAATCCCTTCTCTGCTTTCGGTTCGAACGTGATTCCAAAATCATCAGCCGGCGAGTTGAGCGGGCATTGCAGGTTACGCACACGCCACCGACCTGTCTGCCTGTTTGCCTGTCTGCCTGTCTCCCCTCCGGACGCGACCGCCACGAACATGTCCAGTCCACCCATCCCGGGATGCCCGTCGGAAGAGAAATAGAGTGTGGTGTCATTTCGCAGATAGGGAAAAAGCTCGTCACCTGGCGTATTGATATCCGGTCCCAAGTTCTCTACAAAAAGGATCTCGTGATTGTTTCCGATTGCCGCCCGCCAGATATCTTTGCCGCCATAGCCTCCCGGCATATCGGAAACAAAATAGAGGTAACGTCCCGACGGGGAAATTGCCGGGTGAGCAAAAACCGACAACGAATCATTCTTCACAATCTCCAAAGGCATGCCTTCACCCCATCTGCCGTTCACCCACCGGGAAAGATGGATGTTTGCGGTAGTAGGCCGGTTGGCATCAACACCACTGAAAGTATAATACATCCACTCCCCATCTTGGGAAAAAGAAGGGGTGCCCTCGTCATTGCCGGTGTTGACACCCGAGTTTATCCGTTCCGGCCGCTGCCATTCCCCGTGTACGTTTTTGACTGAACGGAAAAGGTCGTTGTATTTCATTCCGGTAATGGGACTGTTCTCCTCACCAAGCGACTCTTCCCTCGAAGAAGCAAAATAGAGACGGTCTCCCCCCTGCGAAAGCATCGGACTGAACTCCCCCCGGTTAGAATTGAACAATTCCATCCTCTCCACAATATGCCTGGTGGGATTTTTATTCCATTCCTTTGCCAGTTCCACCCCACGAAGTCCGTTCCGCGCCATCGGATCGTCCGGGCGGAATGCCAGGAATCGGCGATATGCTTCAGCCGCGTCCTCGTAATTCCCTTCCCGATGCAACATCCGGGCATAATGGAAGTACATGATGGTGTCGGGATACCCGTAACGGATGGCATTCGTGTAAGCGGCTATGGCCCGGGCAGGCTGACTGAGCCTGCGGTAGTTCTCGGCCATCTCGAAAGCGATGATTCCCCGTTGTACCCGTTCCTCACGCGGGGTATTGCGGTATAATTTCCGGTAGGTCTCGCTTGCGGCATAATATTCCCCACGCAGGTACTGTTCCCGTGCCACACTCAGTCTTGCCTGATCACACGAGGGCAGTAGCCACGCCACAGCCAACAAAGTATATAGAACACGAAATTTCAAGCCTGTCGTTTTGGCTGTAAACGGCTTTTTTTGAAAAATATTGTGTAATGACTGAATAGCTCCCCTTACTGGTGTTCCGGCCGCAACAGGTCGTTCACTGTCTTCACCGGATTGAAAGTGGAAACAGGCACTTCCACGAAAATAGTGTTCCAATCACTCATGGCTCCGTTCCATAATCCGGGCAGTTCCAACGCTTTGAGTTCTTTTCCGTTCTTCGACTTGTAGGATATGAATCCGGTATTTCGATCCACAAATTTCGTCAGATTGTATTTGTTTCCCTGATTGCATTTCACGCCACACACCACATCCACGGGATTAAAATGGGAACCGTTCCTGAATGCCTCCATTGCGGCGGGATCATTCTTATCGATCTGGGAACTTTCCAGTATTTGAAGAGAAGCGGTTCCGTCGGGATTGACAGCGATGAAAGGTCCGCCCCCCGGTTCTCCTTGGTTTTTCACCATGCCACAGACCCGGAAAGGGCGGTCGAGTTTCCTCTTCAGGTATTTTTTCAGTTCATCCTCCGAGGCAAATTCTCCGGGACGGGAAATCGACAGTTCCTTCTCGGTGAAAGCCAGCATCTCTGCCAGTTCCTCCGCGGTAGCTTCTCCTGATTCCAGCCGGTTGAGGTAAGCATGTGTGCGTTGTTGCATGGTGACAAGAACACCTGCCAACAACCTTTTATAACGCGCTTCATTCTCTTTCAACCTGTCAGGAACCACATTGTCGATATTTTTTATAAAGATCACATCAGAATCGATATCGTTCAGGTTCTCAATCAGCGCGCCATGGCCACCGGGGCGAAACAGGAGGGAGTTGTCCTCATTTCTGAAAGGTTCATTGTTCATATCCACGGCGATGGTATCGGTAGCCGGTTTCTGAATACTATATGATACCGAGAAGGTCGCGCCCAATTTGAATTCGTAGTTTAGTTTCCTGGCCGCCACCAATAATTCAAACATCTCTTTATGTTCGGGCGACACGGTGAAATGCACACTCACCTCTCCGGATTTATTCCTGGCATAGTATGTTCCTTCGGTAAGATGCTCTCCCACAGGAGTCCGATTCCCCTCGGGATATTTGTGGAAGAGGAGCAGTCCCTTGGGCAAGCTCCCATATTCCATTCCTCCAGCATCGAGCAATGCGGAAACCACATCTTTATATCGTCCTTCTTGACACAATGTCGCGATATCTCTGGCAAATAAATCCTTACATGTCTCATCAAGCGAACCGAAAAATGCAAACCGCTGTATCTTATCAAAGAATTCCTTCTCAAACGGTGTGGTGGGCACATCATAATCAGCATCCCAAAAGGCAAACAAATCCTTAAACATACGGCTGGCCGCCCCGGAAGCCGGCACAAATTTCGTCACTTTTTTCCCACTACCCAGAAAATCCTGCCAGGCATCCAGATACACCTTTTCCTCCTCTTCTCCCACTTTCATTATACCCTTCCCTACGGAAGCAGCAGCTACGATGGAAAGATAGGGAAATCCTGTGGCAAAATAATTCAGTTGCGTGTCGATTTGATCCTGGGTGATTCCTTTTTCACGCAGTAATTCCAGGTCTTGTTGTGTATACATAGCGCTTGGGTTTAGAATTGTTATCTTTTTAAACAAAAGGGTAGGCAAAAACCTTACCTCCTTCTTTAATCTTTATTTACCAAAGATAGAGATTATTTTTTTAAATGAGGGCCATGAAAGCATAAAATTAAAAACCGTCATATTGGCAGAAACTTCATTGCTTCAAAAATTTGGCACAACATTTGAGAGAGGAATAATGAGTTGAAGCAGACCGCCGATGACCGGGGGATTTTTGACAAACAAATTAAAACAGGAAATAAATCATAAAAATAACAACACAATAAATTATGGGAAAAATAATAGGAATAGACTTAGGGACAACCAACTCGTGTGTTTCCGTCATGGAAGGCAACGAACCCGTTGTAATCCCCAATAATGAAGGAAAACGAACCACACCTTCGGTGGTAGCGTTTATGGAAAACGGCGAACGCAAAGTGGGCGACCCCGCCAAGCGACAAGCCATTACCAACCCCAATAATACAATCTCCTCCATTAAAACATTCATGGGGGAAACTTTCGACCAGGTGCAGAAAGAGACCGGACGTGTACCTTATAAGGTGGTGAGGGGAGACAACAACACTCCGCGTGTGGATATCCACGGCCATCTTTATACCCCGCAGGAAATTTCGGCCATCATATTGCAGAAGATGAAAAAAACAGCCGAAGACTATCTCGGACAAGAGGTGAAAGAAGCGGTGATTACCGTGCCGGCATACTTTAGCGACGCCCAACGTCAGGCTACCAAAGAGGCCGGAGAAATTGCGGGACTCACTGTCCGTCGTATCGTTAACGAGCCGACAGCCGCCGCGCTGGCTTACGGACTCGACAAGCAAAACAAAGACTCCAAAGTGGCCGTATTCGACCTCGGTGGTGGCACGTTCGATATCTCCATTCTCGAATTGGGCGACGGTGTTTTCGAAGTGAAATCTACCAATGGCGACACCCACCTGGGAGGGGACGACTTCGACCATCGCGTTATCGATTGGCTTGCTGATGAATTCATGAGGGATGAGGGAGTGGATCTGCGTAAAGACCCGATGGCGCTTCAACGTCTGAAAGAAGCGGCAGAGAAAGCAAAGATCGAGCTCTCAAGCGCTACCAGCACCGAGATCAACCTGCCTTACATCATGCCGGTGAATGGTATCCCCAAGCACTTGGTAAAAACGCTGTCACGCGCCAAATTCGAACAACTGATCGACGATCTGTTGCAGAAATGTAAAGAGCCGTGTCTGACAGCAATGAGAGATGCCGGATTAACCAACTCCGAGATCGACGAAGTGATCCTCGTGGGTGGTTCCACCCGTATACCCGCTGTACAGGATATGGTGGAAAAACTGTTCGGAAAGAAACCCCATAAAGGTGTAAACCCCGATGAGGTAGTTGCCGTTGGCGCCGCTATCCAGGGAGCCGTGCTGACAGGAGAAGTAAAGGATGTTCTTCTGCTGGACGTAACCCCGCTTTCCCTCGGGATCGAAACGCTGGGCGGGGTGATGACCAAGCTGATCGACGCCAACACCACCATCCCGACGAAGAAGAGCGAGACATTCTCGACCGCGGCTGACAACCAACCCTCCGTACAGATCAATGTATTGCAGGGTGAACGCTCCATGGCGCGTGACAACAAACAGATCGGCGTGTTCAACCTTGACGGTATACCGCCCGCACCGCGTGGAGTACCTCAGATCGAAGTGACCTTCGATATCGATGCCAACGGTATCCTGAGCGTTTCCGCCAAGGACAAGGCTACGGGCAAAGAGCAGAAGATCCGTATCGAAGCCTCTTCAGGCCTGAGTGATGATGAGATCAAACGGATGAAAGAGGAAGCGGCCGCCAATGCCGAAGCCGACAAGAAAGAGAAGGAGCGTATCGACAAACTGAATCATGCAGACTCGCTCATCTTCCAGACTGAAAAACAGTTGACAGATCTGGGCGACAAGATACCTGCCGACAAGAAAGCGCCGATTGAAGCAGCCCTCACCAAACTGAAGGAAGCCCACAAAGCACAGAACCTCGAAGGTATCGACGCGGCGACCAACGAGTTGAATACAGCCTTCCAGGCCGCCTCGCAGGAGATGTACAATGCCTCCAATGCACAAGCCGGCCCGCAGCAGCCCGGAGCGGACGCGGGGCAACAGTCGCAGGGCAACAATCAGCCCAACGACGATGTCACAGATGTAGACTTCGAGGAAGTGAAGTAAAGTAGATTAAAATCGATAATCAAATATTAGCAAACCGCAGTAAACATATGATTTACTGCGGTTTTTGTTTTTCACAATTATTGAAAATAATATTTGTAGATTGTTTTTTTACCATATATTTGTACCATATTTGTGCGGGGCGCTAATTGGAGAGCATGTGGGTCTTTAAATCTGGTTCTTCCGGAATTTGGAGTGATAGCTATTTGCATCTAATTTGGAGTTACATACGGAAGAAGGACAATATAATTATGTGGTATAATTGCTGGCTGATGTCAATGGAATGTCTATAAAAGTGGCAAAATACAATGGATTTGACCGTGTTGACTTGATCCAGCTACGGAAAAGAATGTTTCAAACTCTTATTGCAGATTGCCAATATCCGGACGGATGGAAACATTCTCCCTCAGCCCATCATGACAGTAGAAAAGTTCCATTTTGATGAGGGGGACGTATTGGTTGCAGAAGTTCAGCCCTCAGAATTTCCTCCTGTACGTTATCGCGGGCGCGTTTGGGTACGTGTGGGGCCTCGAAAGAGTACTGCAACAGAGGCAGAAGAAAAGATACTTACCGAAAGACGGCACTCCAACGTTCATACCTTTGATGCCATGCCTTGCCTGGAAACGAGCATTGACGACTTGGATGTATCTCTCATTCGTAAGGAGTTTTTGCCCAAGGCAGTGGCAGAGGATGTTCTCGGTGAAGACAAACGAGATATTACGGATCAACTTGTCTCTCTTGGCTTATATGATTTGCGTTATAACTGTCCGACTAATGGAGCTATTGTCCTGTTCGGAAAGAATCCTGAGCGACACGTACATGGGGCGTATATTCAATATGTACGCTTCAAGGGGAAAGATCGTTCGGGTGATATTCTCAATGAACATAAGTTTAGCGGTAATCTTTGCAAGGTATTGCCTAAGATTGATGCTTTTGTCGAGACAAGTATCTCACAAAAGCGTCCCATTCCCATAAGTGTACTTCGGGAAGAAACAGTTTCCAAGTACCCATACTGGGCTACTCGAGAGTTGTTGATGAATGCCATTATGCACAGGGATTACGAAGGGAATGCACCTATTCAGTTTTATGAGTACGATGACCGCATCGAGATCCAAAACCCTGGCGGCTTATACGGCAAGGTCAGTCCCGACAATTTCCCCAATGTTAGCGATTATCGGAATCCCTTTATTGCCGAAGCAATGAAAATCTTGGGCTATGTAAACCGATTCAGCCGTGGAGTCTATCGAGTTCAGAAGGAGTTGGAAGAAAACGGTAACGGACAAGCCTATTTTGATTTTTCATTAATTACAGCTTTTCGAGTAGTTGAGAACGTCTCTCAAAAGTATTTTGAAGAAGGCTTTGGAGGAGAAACTGTCCAAGAAAAGCCTAGGAAAGACCCAAGAAAAGCCCAAGAAACTACCCAAGAAACTACCCAAGAAACTACCCAAGAAAGAATTTTAGCAGCTATTCAGGCAAAGCCTGAAATTACTCAAAAGGAGTTGGCTCAATCTATCGGCATTACTCTTGATGGCATTAAATATCATATTAAGAATATGACTAAGCAAGGACTCATCAAGCACGAAGGCTCTACAAAGGCTGGAAAGTGGATAATAATCAAATAGAACGTGAAGAATGTATTAAAGAGAGGCAAGTATCTGTTTTTGAAAGATAAAATGAACTTTACAGACAAGCAATCGATTGCTTTCGAGGCTATCTCGAAGGCTAATTACGAAGTTTCCCGGGCTTGGAGAGTAAAGGAAAATTTCAGAGACATCGCCTTTCGTCAAAACAGGTTGGACGCCCTTGCGATATACTCATTTTGACGTTTGGATGCCCTAAGAGCCAATATCAAAGAAGTTAATCAGGTAGTGGATATGTTCGACAGACATCAAAACGGAATTCTCAACGCAATAGAAACAGGCTCAACAAATGCAAGAGGCGAAAGGCTAAACAGTTCAACACAAAAGATAAAATCAATAGCAAGGGGATACAGAAATGATGATAATTTCAGAATCGCAACACTGTTTTTTTCATGGAAATTGAGATATGTATCCGTAAATGTGGAGTCATATTAAAAATCATAGGGCCATAAATAAAATTAAATGCAATTAAAGTGCTCGGTTATTGCGGGCTAATACACACAAAATAAAAAACTAAACACTTTAAAACAACTATTTTATGAAACGAATTTATTTTATCAGCCTTTTATTGTTTGTGTGGGCAACTACCTTTGCGCAAACGGAAAGAGGGAAATTTATGGTTTCAGGCAGAAGCTCGATTGATTTTATTTATTCCAACACGAAATTTAAAGGGAGCAGTATCCAGAGCAGTGAAGCGACCGGAGAAACGTACAATTTTAATATCGCGCCTGCCTTGGGTTATTTTGTAGTTAATGATTTTGGCATATCGCTGCAAACGTCGTATGCCATCAGTAATGGCAATACGGATAGTCAAATGTCGCAATTTTCTGTTCTACCCGGTGTCATTTACTATGTTCCCACCGGAAGTATCGTTCGCCCATTTGTTCAAGCCGGTGGCGGATATGTGAATATTAGTACAAAGATTCCGTTGTCGAGCGGAGGAAAAGCCACTAATTGGTTCAACGGATATATGCTGGCGGGCGGTGTAGGCGTGGCTTTTTTCGTGAGAGAAAACATCTCTATTGAGTTAGCAGGACAATATGCGTCTGTTAAGACCAGTTTTTCCGGTGACTCTTCCATTAAAATGAATATGGATGGGTTTTCAGGCAGTATCGGTTTCTCTCTTTTCTTTTAATATCGGCAGTTATGAAAAACAAAATTATAGCAATTTCATTGATGGCGTTGTTTGCCTGGGCAAACCTTCAGGCGCAAACAGAAAAAGGCGGGTTTATCATCGGAGCAGGCGGTTCGGTTGATGTGTCGAATACCAAGGTAGGACTTTCGGGCGCTCCTTCCAAAACAAGTAACACTACCATCATTATTAAGCCCGAAGTGGGGTATTTTCTTATTGATGACTTTTCTGTGGGGTTATCCTTTTCAGTAGAGGGTTACACAGGCGACGCAGGAGGCGCTCATGCCGATTTACTGTCCGAGTTTAAGTATTTTTTCAAAGGAACCAACTTTCGTCCTTTTGTGAAAGTAAATGCAGGATATAAATATAAAGATTTCTGGGGACTTTTCGCACAAAGTATACCTGTAGGCGATGTTCAGGGATTTGCGTTCGGCGGCGGGGCAGGGGGCGCTTTTTTTGTGAGAAATAATATTTCCATCGATTTAGGATTACAATACCTGCACTCAAATTTAAAACGATTCAGTGTGCCTTATTCAAGTTTCGGTCCGATAAAAGAAGATAATCCGCTGAAAGCCAATATGAATGAGGTAAAGGTGTATGTTGGCTTTTCGATATATTTGTAAAGAAGTTCAGCCGGGGCTGTGTCAAAAGAGATATGGAAGAATTTCCTCATTTAAATCAACACAATATTTCAAATAAACAATTATATTTGCACGACATATTTCAATGCTATAATTAATAAAGACACAACAGCTTAATAGGATGAAAAGCATAATACGTTTAATCGTTCTGACCGTATTATCCGGTCTGATGTTTTCCTGTGCGCCCAAAGTGGTGACACAATTAATTAAAAGTTATCCGCCTTTGCCCGAAACCGAAGAAGTAATTGTTTATGAACGTGAAAAAGATGACACCGTTCCTGCCGGCGCCGAAACAATAGGCAATATTGCCGTGGTGGATAACGGCTTTTCGACAAAAGCAAAAGGATCGTTTGAGCAAGTGGTGGAACTGGCATCGGAAGAAACCCGCAAAAATGGCGGAAACGGACTGCTGATAACCGACCACCTGAAGCCTTCGTTCTGGGGAAGCACCATTCATCAGATAGCCGGCGTAATGCTGAAAGTTGATACAACGGACACGGATTTTGTCTCTTCGCGCGAAGCATACGTGAGCATTCAGGAAGATAACGAGCGCAAGCGCATCAACATTCCCGTACACACTCTGATGATAAATACGGGCTACGGCAATCTTGGCGGGAACACGGATGGATTTGGTTCCGAAGAGAAAAAAATGGTGGATAAACTGCATCAGGGCATTACCTGGGATGTTCGGTATTACTATCATCACAAAGGATTTCCCTATGGCGTGGGATTAATGGTGTCGCAGTTTTATTCCAGTCCGTTTCAGGAGTTGGTTTACAACAATATGAAAAACAACGTGCGGTTAGATTACGCCGGCTTGTCGTTTGGATGGCGCAACGCTTTTTCTCCCAAATGGATAGGCTCACTGTATTTTGGACTTGGATACCTGGGAATTATGCAGAAATTCTCAAATCCCGGCAATCCAAGCGAGTACGGTACCTTGACCGGATCAACCGTAGGCCCGCATTTTGGTGTGGGGTTTGAATATCAGGTTTCCAAGCGCATCGGCATCGGTGTCGATCTTACAGAAATAAGTGGTTATTTAACTTCCGTCAATTACAACAACCTGACCAGAGACCCTTCGTCGCCCGAAATCAGTTCCGAAAACAGGTTAAACGTTAGCCGCATAAATGCCACCGTGGGGGTGAGGTATTATTTGAAGTAGTGCCAATAGCTCCAATTTTAACTGAAATAATGAACATCTTTATCCATTATCACCAATATGAAACTAAAAATTTTGACTGTTTTATGTGTGCTGAGCAGCATTCTATCGGTGAACGCACAGGAACTTCCAAATGTAAGAATAAACATTACAGGCGGATACAGCCGTTTTTTGGTTACCGACCTTAACTCCGAAATAGGAGATAAGTTTATCAGGGACGACGCTTTCAGGAAAGTTGACCGACAAGGGAAATGGGGATTAAACGTGGAGGGAAACGTTCATTACATCTTCAACAACGGATTAGCTTTGGGAGCAAAATACCGTTATATGATGGTGGATGTTCCGAAGACGGATTTGCTGTACGATGCCGGACAAGACCATTATGGCGTGGTGTCTCTCTCGGAGAACAACGATATAATGTTTATCGCACCGTCGCTTATGTATGCCCATTGGCTTGATAGAAACGGAAAGTTGTTGGCTACGGGAGCTTTATCGGCCGGTTATGTCCATTTAGAGAGTAAAGGATCCGTAGATGCAACAACGGCTATGTTCTCAGGGAATAATGTGGGGTTTCAGGCAGATTTGGGAGTCGATTACTTTCTTACCAAAAATATTTCGGTGGGGATAAGTACGGGTTATTTTTATTCCAAAATAAAAGAAGTAAAGGTGAATTTGAGTGAAGTCAAAACCAAACTGCCCGAAGACGCGCAACCCAATCTATCGAACATTAAGCTGAATCTCTCCTTATCGTTAAACTTTTAGAAGCTGTTTTGAATTTTTTCATCCATTGTTTTTTAGCCATTTTTTGATGGATTTGGATTTATTGAAATGTAGCGGCCACTTAAAAGAACTGAAATTTCAAAGGTGCGAAAAAGGGCAAAAAACAATATGAAAGAGTGGAAAAACAAGCGTAAAATAATTACTCGTAAAATTCAAAACAGTTTCTTAAAATCAATGGCAATGAAAACCTGTAAAATTATTTCGATACTCGTTCTGCTGACCATGGCTTTTTCCTGTTCCGAAACGTATGTTATGCAACAGGCGTCCGAACCTTCTTATGTGGTATATCCGGGAGTGTTTGAAGTAAAGCAAACCGGAGGAAAATTTGTTACCGGACAAATCTCCAAAACTGCTTTAGAGGGGGGCGAATATAAGATCATCGCTTTTCCCAATGCGCTTCAACTCAAGTCGTATTATGTGAAAGCCGATGCGCAAGGGAATATCTCCCTTGAGTATAAACTCGAAAAATCATTCGATGTAACATCCGGTCACGATGGCGTCATTATCGGTGTTATGCAGATTACCACCTTGAAACACAATAGAATTCTTAATGTTCCGGTTGGCTATTTGCCTTAACCCATAAATCGATTATTGAAGACTAAATAAAGAACTGAGCGCCGCTTCTGCTCGAATCCTCCGATGGATGGACAAGTTCCTTTCGCGTGTGAAAGAGAAAAAAGACTGCAAGTGTGTTGAAAAACGACAAAAGAGGAGTGATATGGAAAAGCTCAAAGAGATTGGCAAACTCGAGTGAATAGGTAGTAACAAAGATAGCTATTGGAAAATAAAATAACCTCAAAATCATGGATTATCGAAAAATCAACACCCATATTATTCCGCTCTTATTGCTTATAGCGGGTGAGAATTTGCTCCAACTTGATAAATACATCGAATGCTATATGCGAAAGCTACCTCTTCCAAATAATATGACACCCATCAAAACGAAGAAACAAAACAATAACGACTTAATGTTTTTGACACCCCTAAAAATGCGGACAAATTGCGGACACGGAGAGCAAAACAAAAACGCTAAATATTTTATTATTAAATATTTAGCGTTTTAAAATCGTACCCAGAGCCGGGATCGAACCGGCATGGAAGTGAATCCACTGGTGTTTGAGACCAGCGCGTCTACCAATTCCGCCATCTGGGCATTGCCAAAAAGTGGATGCAAAAATACGCATATTTTTGGTATTTTGAAATAAGTTCCCATTCTTTTTTGCAGATATTCGATCAATCCGTGTTTTTAATTGGAGTTTTGATCGCCTGAGGTATGTTCTGATATCTTTTACGGATATTTTTTGGATCACTTCCTATGATTTTCATGTTATGTTTCTGGCTGCTTCAGGATGTTGTTTCCGTTTTGTTTTGTATCTTTAAAGGCAAATTTGAGGAGACCATAAACAAATTGTCGCGGAAGGATGTTATTTAACTAAAAAGGAACCCGTGCAAAGAAAAAGTAGATAAAGGTGAAATTCATTTTTTTAAACATATATAATCTTAGGAATGAGAAACAATCATAATTATTGTGTAATCATGAGCGGCGGGGTGGGAAGCCGCTTCTGGCCCTTCAGTAAAGAGGGAAAACCCAAACAGTTTCTTGATTTTTTCGGAACAGGACGGTCGTTGCTGCAAAGTACTTTTGACCGGTTCAAGCAAATAGTTCCGGCAGAGAACATATACATTGTGACGAACAACGCATACGCTGAAATGACGAAAAAGCAGTTGCCCGAGCTGAAAGATAACCAGCTTTTGCTGGAGCCCATCAGGCGAAATACTGCTCCTGCCATTGCTTACGCTTCTTTCCGGATAAACGCGATCGATCCCAAAGCGAATATAGTTGTCGCTCCGTCGGATCACCTGATCATGAATACTGACGAATTCGTGGCCGATATTCAAAAGGGGCTGGATTTTGTAAACACCAATCCGGTCTTACTCACGCTCGGAATCAAACCCAGTCGTCCCGAAACAGGCTATGGCTATATTCAGGTGAATGAGGAGGAGACGGGTGGAATACATAAGGTGAAGGCGTTTACCGAAAAACCTAATTTGGAACTGGCCAAAAAATTTGTCGATAGCGGTGAGTTTGTATGGAATTCGGGTATTTTCCTGTGGAATGTAAACACCATCCTGGATGCTTTTAAAAAGTACCTTCCGGATATCAACCAGAAGTTCAGCGAGGGAAAAGAGGTGTTTAACACGCCCGGCGAGAAAAAATTTGTCGATGCGAGTTTTCCGTTTTGTCCTAATATATCCATCGATTATGGTATCCTGGAGAAAGCGGACAACGTATATGTGAACATCTCCAACTTCGGGTGGAGCGACCTGGGAACCTGGGGCGCCCTGCATGAAATCTCGGATAAGGATGGGGAAAGCAATGCCAGCCTGCACTGTAAAACCCTGTTTGTCGAGAGCAACGATAATGTCGTCGCGATGAGTGAAGACAAACTGGTCCTCTTGCAGGGTCTTGACGGCTATATCGTCGCCGAGTCGGACAACGTGCTGATGATCTGCAAGAAAAGTGAGGAACAGCGGATCAAACACTTCGTGACGGATGTGAAATTCCGCTACGGAGACGAATACGTTTAACCCGCCCGGAATATAAACCGGTATTGCTAAGGGTCAGGGTGGCTGCACCTGCCGATACCCAAGCTCATGTGCCTGGCCGAGCGCTCTTCAATAGCCGGGGCATGGATGATCTTCTACGCAATGTCGTGGAATTTCTCTCCCGTGAGTGAGTGTTTATCTGCTATTCAAATAAATGTGGAAAATTAGATTTAAAGATGTGAGGCTTAACTTATGAATAACAGTTCCCGATATTTCGGCAGTGTCCACATCTGGTTGTCCACGATCAATTCCAGTTTGTCCACATGATAGCGGATCACATTGAAAAAGACTTCCACCTTGTCGTGGTAAGCCACGGCTTTCCCGCGGCCATCCTCCAGTTTATTGGCCGCTTTCCGGGCTTCCACCATATCGTCCACATTCGTTTTTATCGCCGAGATATGGTCCGCGATCTCCTCAATGAGCGCGGCATCTTCCTTCGACAGCCTGTCGGCTTTTTCCTTGTCGAAGACGGCGTACATTTTATATATATTGTCGAGCAACATCGATTGGTATTCGGTGGCGACCGGGATGATATGGTTCATGCAGAGGTCTCCCAACACACGTGCCTCTATCTGTATCTTTTTGGTGTAGGTTTCCCATTTCACCTCGTTACGGGCATGCAGTTCCTTTTCATTGAGCACGCCGATACTTTCGAACATTTCCACCGACGCTTTCGAGGTATATCTGTCAAAGATCACGGGAACGCTGGTTTCGCAGTCGAGTCCGCGCTTTTTGGCCTCTTCTTTCCACTCGTCGCTGTAGTTGTTACCGTTGAAACGGATGGGTTTCGACTCCTTGATGTAAAGGCGGAGCGTGTCGAAGATGGCCTGTTCTTTTTTCATCCCTTTTTTCATCTTCACGTCGATCTCTTTCTTGAAGTCGATCAACTGGGCAGCCATCACCGCGTTGAGCACAATCATAGCTGAGGAGCAGTTGGCTGACGATCCGACGGCCCTGTATTCGAACCGGTTGCCTGTGAAGGCAAAGGGGGATGTGCGGTTCCTGTCGGTATTGTCGATCAGCACTTCGGGGATGTGGGCAATCCCTAATTTCATCTGTCTGAGTTCGTCCACGGTGATGTCGTCATCTTCTGAACTCTGTTCCAGTTTGTCGAGCACGGATGAAATCTCTGTCCCGAGGAAGATGGAGATGATGGCGGGCGGCGCTTCGTTGGCTCCCAGCCGGTGCGCGTTGCTGGCCGACATGATGGAGGCTTTCAGCAAGCCATGGTGTTTATATACTGCCATCAGCGTGTTCACCAGGAAAGTGACGAACAACAGGTTTTCATTGGCAGTCTTTCCGGGGGTAAACAGCCCGATACCGGTATCTGTGCCCAGCGACCAGTTGTTATGCTTGCCCGATCCGTTCACGCCGGCAAACGGCTTTTCGTGCAACAGCAGTTTAAAGTGGTGTTTGGCGGCAATCCTGTGCATCAGCGTCATGACCAGCAGGTTCTGGTCGACTGCCAGGTTGGTCTCACCATAGATAGGCGCCAGCTCGAACTGGTTGGGCGCCACCTCATTGTGGCGGGTCTTTAACGGAATGCCGTATTTATAGGCCTCCAGTTCCACCTCGCGCATGAAAGCAGCTACCCGCGGGGGTATTGCGCCGAAGTAGTGGTCTTCCAGCTGCTGGTTTTTGGCGCTCTCATGCCCCATAAGAGTGCGTTCGGTGAGGCTCAGGTCGGGCCGGGCGGCATAGAGTGCCTGGTCCACAAGGAAATATTCCTGTTCCCATCCGAGGTATGAGTAGACCTTTTTCACATCGGGATAGAATAGCCTGCACACCTCCACTGCCGCCTTGTCGACCGCTGAAAGCGATTTCAGCAACGGAGTCTTGTAGTCGAGTGCTTCTCCCGTATAGGAGATGAAAACCGTCGGGATGCACAATGTGTCGTCAATGATAAAAGCGGGTGAAGAAGGATCCCACGCGGTATATCCCCTTGCCTCGAAAGTATTGCGGATGCCGCCGCTGGGGAAACTCGACGCATCGGGTTCCTGTTGTGCCAGCAGTTTGCCGGAAAATCTTTCGATAATGCCTCCGTCAGGGCCGTTTATATAGTCAATAAAAGAGTCATGTTTCTCGGCAGTACCCTCCGTGAGAGGCTGGAACCAGTGCGTGTAATGGGTGGCACCCATCTCCATGGCCCACATTTTCATGCCGGCCGCCACGTGATCGGCAATCCCCCGGTGGAGCGTGGTGCCCCGGTCGATAGCTTCCAGCACGATGTTCATCGTCTCTTTGGAGAGATATTTGGCCATCTGTGTCCTGTTGAACACATATTTGCCATAATACTCGGAAGGAAATTGTGTCGGGGGCGTCACTTCTATGGGCGTTCTCTTCGATGCTTCTTCTACTGCTTTAAAACGTAATGTTGACATAATAGGACTAAATTTGATAAATGGAGGCTTTTACGCCCGTAATTTTATATTTGAGTAAACAATCTTCCGCAAAAATAATCAATCTGTTTGATAATATAAGTAAAAGCGATAAAAAGCTATGTTTCCGTTTGAAAAATAGCTTTATGGTTGTTTTTTCGATCATTATCTATCAAAAACACATTGGTGATGTTGTTCTGGATTCCGCTTTGATATTGAATGACAGAAATTCATTGCAAAAGTAACCATTTTGAAAATGAAACAGCTGTTTTTAAGGAAATTCTCTTATGGAAACCGTGAAAATAAAATATTCCAACAAAAATACCCGTTTCACGCCGATATGACAACGGAAACGGGTATTGGGATAATTTTTTGAACCGCTTGTGCTAGGATGAATAGGTGTGGATGCTTTGCTGTGCCGAGGGGAGATAATTGACGCCGTACCAGCATATCTGCAATAAAATAAATGCGATGACCAGGAGGATCATCGAGGTTTTGTCCGATGAATTTCTCTTCAACCGGTAATGGATATAGAGCAGGTATCCCAGCCAGGTGGCGGCGGCCCAGGTCTCTTTGGGATCCCAACTCCAGTAATGTCCCCAGGCTGTTTTCGCCCAGATGGCCCCCATCAGCATGCCCAGCGTGACACAGGCGATGCCGGCATACACCATGCTGTCCGTCATCTCCATCAGGCGGACTTTGTGGGTGATCTTCTTTTCCCTGGCGAGGTAATAGATGGCGACCAGCGTCGCGGCGCCCAGGATGGCATAGGAGAACATATAGATGATCACGTGGGGCGCGAACCAGGGGCTTTGCAGCGCCGGCATCAGCACTTTGTTGTGGATGTCGGGCTTTACGATATTCACAATGATAAAAACCGTGGAGAGCACGGTGGTGAAAGAGAGTATCCATTTGTAATTCCACCGTAGGTAAGTGAGGAGCCCGGCGACAGGCAGGAAAAACGAATACCAGAGGCGTGTTTCGCCCATGGTGCGTAGTGGCGGACGTTCGAGTGACATCCACAACCCGGCGATAAAGATGGAAAATACCATTAATCCGGCTGTAGTCAGCAATGACGGCCATAGCTTACGCCTGCTTCCGTAGGCAAGGGCAGCGGCGCTGCCCCAGAGTACTACGGCTCCTATGGCAAAATATATAAATGCATCCCAGCTCATAATTTGTATCGCTAATTTCAGAAACTGTTTGAAGGTTTTCTATTTACTTTGTCCGTAAGAAATTTAAACAGTTTCACATTCTGTTTTTTCCCCGCCTCCCTGTCTTATAATCCTCTTTTTTGGTCCGGCAATGAACAGGAAGAGCGCTCCGGCCAAAAGCATGAAAATGCCTGTGTAGACCGCTTTCAACCAGGGGTCACGTACCAGTTCAAAGACGGATGTGTCGGAATATTTACCTTTCGTGTCGTCGTAACTGTACTGGTAGATCATCCAGTCTTCAACCTGTAACGGTTTGTTGACTTCGATCACCGCTTTTTTTGTAATTCCGTTTTCGGTAAAGGCAGTCACATGCGAACTGTATTTTTTCACCTCCTGCGCCGGCATGGCCACACTTGTTTCTTCATCGATTTGTAAAAAGATATGGGGAAAGAGGTAGCTGCCGTTACTGACCCATCCCTCCACCGGTTGTGCCAAGCCGGGTTTGTCCGCTTTTACCTTGATGGCGGTTGTGGCTCCTTCCATCATCATGGGAACCACATTCATAAAAGTGGAATCCCTGAAGATGGCCGCGTGGGGCAGGTAGTCCGTTATTTCGAGCGTGACACCTGCCAATTGTGTCGATTTACCTATCCCTTCAAACATGTGACTTTCGGGGCGGGAGGCGGGCAACATTTTTCCCGTTGCGTTTTCGATAATGACCAATTTCGGTTCGTACTCCTCTATCTTAAAGGTGTCCAACTGGATGGCCAAAGGCAGCTCCCTTATTTCACCCGTTTTCAGGTTTCCGCGCCATTCCACCTCTCCCTGCTGTATGGTCATGGTAAGCCGTTCCATATCGGCGCTGCCCAATATTCCACCTAAAAGGGCGATAAACAGTCCGAGGTGGTTCAGGTAAAAGCCGATATCCCGCCAAGTCTGTTTCCGGGTTGTTCTCCTCAAGGTGGTAAGCCCGAGGATGCTCAGATTGTAAAAACAGAGCAATACGAACGGCCATGAAGTGGTCATCTGATACCAACCCAGAGAAGTAAAAAGATGTGAAGGCAATTGTTCCTGCCCCGTGGCAGACGAAAATTGGGGGATTACCCCCAAGATCATAGCCAGCATGAGTAGGACGACTAATGCGGGGATGGTGGCATACACACTTGACAGCCACCTGGCCACCCGGTTTTTCCCGGACAGGAAATGGACAGCGAGAAGCCCTGCGATGAACAGGGCTCCCAGGATAGTATTGACGGGGGAAGCAAAAAGGGCGGTCTCGATATTTCCGGCGGCAAGTTGCAGGAGTATTCCTGATAACAGTACGCCTGCCGCGACGATAAAACCTTCCGCATATCCCCATGGGTGCTCCCAGATCTTACGGGAAGTACTTTTATTCATTATTTATAAGTCGTGTTAATTGCAACTAAATCAATTCACTGGCGATATTTTGTGATCTATTTCACCCCTTCTGGGCTAAAAGAGTGGAAGTCGCTTCGCTAACTACTCTTTTCATGCTCATCGCGAGGTATGGATCCCCACAAAACATCTATAGGTCTCTGCTAACATCTATAGGTCTCTGCTTTAGTTGCAAAAGAGGCTCAGTTCAAACTCACCAGGCGGTTATTGGCCCTTGCCGTCTCAAGCCATTGGGGAACGATGGTCTCCTGGAATTTTTGTTTGTTGGCTCTTTCCGTGTCCATATCCAGTCCTATGTAGGCCTGCGCCTTTTCTTTCGTGGAGATGTCAGGCAGGGGCACATTCCCCGTGAAGCCGAGTTGAGCCAGTACTTTGGAGATTTCGAACCGGGCTTTGTGTGCGCGATCCAACCCCATGGAGAGGATACGCTGGAATTCCACCGGAGAGTGGAATGATCCGCCGTGGGAAGCGACTGCGTAATCCCAGCGCCATTGCGCCTGGCGGATCAGTTGAAGGGCGTCATGCATTTGTGTTTCAGAAGCACCTTTTTCCCATGCGAATTGGGCTTCCAAATGTGCTTTTGAGAGCTCCTTCTCCACCAGGTTCCGGATCTGGTTTGCGCTACGCTGCCTTTCATAGACGGCATTCCTGAGATCTTGTTCCGACTCCCTGTGGCACACCTGGCAGGTGTTGCTGATATTGGCAAGGGGGCTGATTACATGGTGGTCGCTGTATTTTATGCCGCCCTCGGAAATATAGGGCATATGGCAATCAGCGCATGATACGCCACGCTGGGCGTGTATTCCTGTCTTATAAATTTCGTAATCGGGATGTTGTGCCTTGATGATGGGGGCTTTACTCAGCGCGTGGGTGTAATCGGCGAAGCCAATACTGTCGTAATATTGTTCCGCTCCTTCCATGCTGGTGCCATTGTGCCAAGGTAGGATGAGGTATTTGCCTTCGGGAGTGAAGTAATATTCCACATGGCATTGTGCGCAAGCCAGTGATCGCATATCCTGATGGGTGGCTTCCCTGATATCCATGCCCATGTTCACGAAACCTTCTATCAGTGAGGGGCGGCTGATTTTCAGATCCATGGTTTCGGCATCATGGCAATCGGCACAACCTATGGGATTGACCACCTCGGGTCCCCAGTGTGCCCAACTCTCTTTGTAGAATTCGGCAATTCCCACCGAATCCATCAGTCGTGGCACATCGGGACTTTTACAAGTCCAGCAAGTGGCTGGTTGCGGGCCTTCGTCGGGCGTCATAGGCGCGGCGGTGCGCAGTGAGTGAACCACATCGGCGATGGCATGCTTGTGGCCTCTCGGTGTACTATAGTCTTTTGCGAAAGCATAACCGGCCCAAAGGATCACCATTTCAGGGCGTTCCGCAAGCACATCCACCGCACTGCTTCCGTTAAACTCACTTTGGAAAGTGGTGTCGGCAGTTTCAGCCCAGGTCTCATATTGACGCGGATAATTCACCGCGAATATTTCACTTCTCGACTCGATGCCTTTGATCTCTATTTTCCTGTTGTTCATCACGCTTGCTATCTCGGCTCTTCTTTGGGTGATGGAAGCCGCCAGCATTCCCAGCAGGAATACCACTCCCAGGGTAGAGAAAAATAGTAACCATCCTACCCACGGTTTCATCTTGTTATCGTTTTTGCTCTTCATAAGTTGTTGATTATGAATTATAAGTTATGAATTACCAATTGTCAATTACTAATTACCAATGCCTTTTCACCTTACCTCTTTACAACATTATTCTTATTGGCACAGTGGCATTATTCACATCGTCATTCCTTTTTCATCATGTTGTGCAGCCAGTCCGGGACATTGCTTTTCGGCATCGGCACCCGCGCATGGGGGGTGGAGGAGAGCGACCGGCTGCGTGTGTGGGGGACATCCCTGTGGCAGTCCCAGCAGGTGCTCCCACCCATTTCCTTGGTCTCCCTGAAACCCATGCGTCCTGTTTTTATAAACTCGGTGTTGAGTTGCGTGTGGCAGCGGATGCAGTTATCCATGATTACCTGGGAACTGGCCTCGATGGCCTGGATAGCCTGATGCTCACCCCGTAT
This sequence comes from Proteiniphilum sp. X52, assembly GCF_003712195.1. GTDB lineage: Bacteria > Bacteroidota > Bacteroidia > Bacteroidales > Dysgonomonadaceae > Proteiniphilum. The sequence goes on from NZ_RDSD01000008.1 coordinate 71,121, forward strand.
GGTGAAAATGGCAGAATGTCGTAACCCGTCGACCGCCTTGAAATAGTATCCTTTCACCTTGTTGTCCTGCGGCACATGGCAATCGTTACAAGTAGCGTTTCGCCCGTGGGAGCTGTGCATCCAGGTGGCGTGGTAGGGACCCATGATATGGCAGTTCACGCAGGTGGCGGGATCATTGGAAAGATAGCTGTATGCCCTTGATGCGAAAAACGTATAGATAAACAGGCCTACAAAAGCGCCACTGATAATGAAGGCCGGATATTTCCATCCCCCACGCGGCCGTATTTCATTCCAGAAATTTCTAAGTTTACCCATGGTCGCACTTATTAAAATATACACAAACAAAGTAATGGATTTAAAAACGAAAAAAGTGTAATAATTATGACAATTGAAGAAAAAAAACTATATTCGGGCTTCAATTACATAAAATGGAAAGAAAACACTTTGATACCCATCATGCCGGAATGATTTTTCAATGCCCGTTGTGCAATTCTGTGCCGGAAGGTCAGCGTGAAGATTTTATGCGGGATGTGCGCTTTTCAGTAAAAGAGTATCAGAAAGGAGATGTGATTGTTACTCAGGGAGCCCTTTACGAGTCGCTCTATATCCTGATCAGGGGAGAGATCGTGACGGAGATGGCCGATGAAAAGGGGGATTTCATGAAGGTGGCGCATATCAGCGCGCCCAATCCGTTGGCTACAGGTTTCCTGTTTGCCACCAACAATCGGTCGCCCGTCTCCGCGATCTGCGAAATGCCTTGCACGGCAGTAGTCATTCCCAAAGAGAATGTCTATTTCCTGATGAGGAAGTATGAATCGTTTATGCTGGCTTTTCTATCCTATATTTCCAACAGGGTCTCCTCCCTTTCCGAAAAATTGAGGCTTGTCTCATTGCGTACCATCCGAGCAAAGCTGTCCTATTATCTGTTGAGAGAGTCGGCCGGTGAGTCATCATTCCGGTTGAAAACCTCCAAGGAGGAGATTGCCCGCCTTTTCAGTGTTTCACGTCCCGCATTGGTGAAAGTGATGATGGAGATGGCCGCGGAAGGTGTTATTGAAGTAGACCGGAGGGATATCCTAATCAAAGACAGGGCAGCGCTGCAGAAAATGTTTTAAAGAATGGGGCGGTTACCCTCGGGGATTTCCCCGGAAAAAGGCCATCGTCGGATGGGAGGCTGCGAAAAAAACAAACGGAACAATTATAGTCACTGATAACTGATGAAAATGAATTTTGAAGCTGTAATTTTTGATCTTGACGGCACATTGGTGGATTCTATCGAAGATATCGCCGAGTCGATGAACAGGGTATTGTCCGAGAACCATTTTCCCGTGCATTCGTTGGCTGCATATAAAATTTTCGTGGGGAGGGGGCTCTTGAATCTTACCCGTGTGTCACTGCCCGAGAGCGCTCAAGACGAAAAAACAGTCGTGGCGTGTTATAACCGGATGCTGGAAATATATGATGATCATTGTACTGAAAAGACAAAACCCTATGAGGGAATCATGCCATTGCTGGATGAGCTGAAATCGCGTGAACTGAAACTCGCTGTTTTTTCGAACAAAGCGGATAAATTCACCCAAAAGATCGTGCGGACGTTGATGCCCGGTTACTTCGATATGGTAGTCGGAATGACGACAGAAGATCTCAAAAAGCCAAATCCCGCATGCGCGTTGGAAATAAGCGGACATTTCGGAGTGCGCCCTGAAAACATCGTTTATCTGGGAGATACCGGGATAGATATGGAGACAGCCCGCAATGCGCGAATGTATGGAATAGGGGTGCTCTGGGGGTTCAGGACAAAAGAGGAACTGGTCTCTGCCGGGGCCGAAGCCATATTGAGCCATCCTCTGGATTTGATCGGATTAGATTATAAACGATCCGTTGTTGATTACCTGGACCAATATAGTGGCGGAACTCCGGGAAGCGGGAATGAGTGACGCATGGATCATGAAAAATATCGGAATGGATGAGGACGAGTTACTTCGCTTTAAACAGATTTCGGGTTTGGCAGCGCTTTTTGCCGATGAAAAATTCAGCATACCCGATGAGAAAAACAAATAGGTGTTATCTTTTTACCTTCATTCTGTTGAGTAACTCTTTGGTTTCGGCGGATATCCGATAGCTTTCACGCGCTTTCTGGATAGCTTTATTATGCACGAACGTAGAGAAGGCCTTTTGCTGGAGATAAGGCAGGGTCTTGTCGTAAAACTTGACAAGTCCCACGCAGAGTGCCCAGGCAATAGCCATGTCCACGTAATACTGTCCTTGCGGTACCTCCGAGAGGTGTTGCAATGTCATGTCCATATATTCCTCTTCCATATAGTGGCACATCAGCAGGATCACGAAAAAACGCTTGGTGAATTCCCCTTCGTGGTTTTTCAATGGCAAGAAATGTTCAAGGACCTCCTCCGGATATTTTTTGAAAATCCTGAAGGCAGCGGTGAGTGTGTCGACATGTGCCCAATTGTCAAATCGAAGGATCAAAGGATCCACGTAGCTGAATGCGGTTCTTAATGGAAGGTTGCTTAAGTTGCCCAATACCAGTCCATAGAGCAGCACATGTTCGTAAGTCGTGAATTCCGCATTTTTCAGGTAGTCCTCAATCCCCGGCCCTCTGGAGAGTTCCTTTGCCAGTTTCTTTAATGCCGGCATACGGATGCCCTGTATTTCATAACTGGTAAGGATCAGTTTCTCATTGAAGATCTTGTAATCGCTCTCTGCCAGTGACTGGAGCCTTTGGTCTATCTGTGCATTTTGAGTCATCGCTGATATTTATTTTATGAGGAGTAGACAACGTTGAAGGTGTTCCGGATCTTATGTTGAAATGTGTTGTGATATTTGTAAGACTTTCTTTTTCAGTTTGTTGTATAAGACGATTCTGGCAGGGCTGAATCAGGAAAAACTTCTGCTATAGCGTATACTTTCACCATTCTACAAAGTCTCTGAAAAATTGCCGATATAGGGTGTACATAATTACTCATGCAACTTTGTCTCTATTATCTTTCGAATTTGTCTCTGTTATCATGCACTTTTGTCTCTATTATCTTGCGAAGTTTTTCTATCTCAATCCGGAGCAACCTGTTCTCCTCCAGCATTTCAAGGTACTTGTTTTTATATTCGGCAGCACCTTCTTCCACCATCCCGATGATCTGTCCGGTAGGGTCTGATAGAGCTGAAGGATCTGTCATTACCCCTTTCCCTGTGATAAGCCAATTCAAATTCAATTGAGGATACTCGTTAATAACATGGTTTAGTTTGTCAGCGGATATGCTTTTTGTATTGTTAATGTAGCCATTTGACCATCCAACTTTAGATTCAAAACTATTCTGTCCGATATTCAGATGCTGTAAAAACAATTTAATCCTATCTTTCACAGTCGATTCCATAGTTTTGTTATTTAGAATGATTATAAATTAATATATTTTATTGAATATACTCGTTGTTTTGTTTGGTTTTACAGAGAATGCTCTTTAAATTTGCATGCTGGCTATACTATGCACAATACATTGCAACAAAATTAGGCATTCTGCAAAGGTATGAATAATCAGGTAAATACCATAAAGCCGGTTACTAAAATATCAATACCTGCTACATTGCTGACAATCAAAGTCGGTGAAACTGTGATCATATCCTCCAAGATTATGAAATCGAGCTCCATCAGGGCTGCAGCCTCGCGTTTGGAGCGTGCGCAAAAGGCTCAATTTATTGTGACCGAGCAAGGTTTTGTGGATGAAACACAAGTAACAAGATTAAAATAAACCCATTAGCCATGGGAAAGATACTCTGAAGTTAAAATATGTTATCAATCTAAGCAAATGAAAAAAAATCCAATGATCTTATTAACCTTATTCCTGATAATAGGAATGGGAATTTCCACCGCGCAGACCCTTGTGACGGGTAGGGTGGTGGACGAGTCAGATGATCCGGTCATCGGAGCGTCTGTTCAGGTGAAAGGCACATCCCAAGGCACAGTTACGGATATCGATGGGAGTTTTACATTAACAGTGCCGGGCGGGGCTAATACATTGGTAATATCCTATGTGGGAATGCGCGCTCAGGAAGTGCCGGTACGCCCGAATATAAGGGTTGTTTTGAAAGAAGATACTGAAATATTGGAAGAAGTGGTTGTGGTAGGATGGGGTACACAACGGAAAGAAAGCCTTACGGGTGCTGTTTCGACAGTAGATGTGAGTAAAACGCTGGTATCCCGACCGGTAACCGATGTTGGCAGGGCATTACAGGGATCTACTCCGGGATTGGTCATAACCACCACTTCGGGAGCTTTGGGCGGATCGCCGAATATAAAGATCCGGGGGACGGTCAGTACGATTGGTGGCGGTTCCGGAAATCCCTTGATAATGGTGGACAACGTTGAGGTGCCTAACCTTTCTTATGTCAATCCGGATGATATCGCATCCATATCCGTATTGAAAGATGCTTCCACAACGGCGGTATACGGTGCCCGGGCAGCTTTCGGGGCCGTATTGATCACGACCAAAAAAGGCGCGAAAGACGCCCAGCCGAGAATAGCCTATTCCAATAACTTCTCGTGGTCGACCCCGACAAAAGTGCCGGAACACACGCGGGCCGACCTGAATTTGCAGTATTCGCTGGATCAGATCAATGCTTTGAGGGACCAGCCGGTAACGGAAACAGGACAGGTGGGATATTATTACAATGCGGAAGTAATTAAAAAGGTAAAAGAATGGATCGATACGTACGGAGACGGCAAGGGATTGGGTCGTGAAATGGTAGAGGGGCGTGATTTCGATTACCGGCCGGGTGGGGGAGTTTACTATTACAGGCCCTGGGATATCTATGATATCTATTACAAGGACTGGACGCCCCAGCAAAATCATAATTTGAGTGTAAGCGGCGGCAGCGGAAATACCCAATATAATTTATCGGCTGCCTACATGAATCAGCAAGGGGTTTTAAACCTGTTTGACGATTTTTACAGGAGGTACAATTTCTCCGGTTTCCTGAGTACGGATGTGAAAGACCGGATCACGATCCGCGGAGGCTTCATGTATTCCAAGAGCCTTCAAGAAACGCCTTTCAATTACGCTTCTGCCGTATATGCTCCTGTGTATTATTTATACAGATGGCATCAGGTGTATCCGTACGGGACGTATAACGGGAAAGAGTTCCGGGGTGCGGTGAACGACCTGAAAGCGGCCAGGCCCGTTGAAGACGACACCTATTACAGTAGATATACATTGGGAACTACTGTGCAATTAGCCAAAGGGTTAACGGCTGATTTTGATTACACGTATGCCCAGACATTTGTCACGAATCATACCGTGGGAGGATATGTGACGGGTATCAATCAATGGAGTGTGGGCGCCGGAGATACCCTGGATGATGTTTATAGTACTTATACTACTGCAACCTATGATTATGCCCGCTATACTTCATCCAAAAATATCAGGAATACCTATAATGGATATATTACGTATGATAATACATTCAATGACCACGGCATAAAGGTGACGGCCGGTACCAATATCGAGGATGCGGAATACATATGGATTTCTGCAAGAAGGAATAACGTCTATGATTTTGATAAAGGAGAAGTAAACCTGGCCGGCGGGGATCAATTGGCTTCTTCGAGCCATTCGTGGTGGGCCGTGGCCGGATTTTTTGCACGTGCGAATTACGCTTATAAAGATAGATACCTGCTGGATGTGAGTGGGCGTTACGACGGGTCTTCCAAATTCGGGACAGGTAAACGCTGGGATTTCTTCCCTACCCTGTCTGCCGCGTGGCGTGTAAGTGAGGAACCTTGGATGCAATCGCTTCAACCTGCCCTCAGTTCTCTGAAATTACGCGGTTCATGGGGCTCCGTGGGTAATCAGGATGTGCCTTTGAATTCGTTTATTTCAACCCTGACTGCTTTTACCCCCTCAAGTTCAGGTGGTTATTGGCTGGTAGACGGGAATTATGTGCCTTACATAAGTGCCGGTCCTACATTGGTAAACCCTTCGTTGACATGGGAAACGGTAAACACGTTGGACGTGGGGTTTGACGCCAGTTTTTTCAACAACAAGTTAAATGGGACGTTTGACTGGTACCAGAGAAAAACATTGGACATGCTGGCTCCGGGGGAAACAGTTCCGTCGACGGTGGGCATATCGGCACCAAACAGGAATTACGGAGAATTGACTACCAAGGGTGTTGAACTGGAAATCAGCTATAATCATCTCTTCAGTAACGGGCTAAGGTTGTCTTTGTCCGGGCAGTTCACTGATTATAAAACCATTGTGACCAGATATGCTTCAGCGAATGACCCGCTTATTTCAAGTACTTATTACGAGGGCAAAACATTGGGAGAAATTTGGGGATATAAAACAGAGGGGCTCTTTCAAAAAGAAGATTTTGTATGGGAAGGGGATAAGATCAAGCAAACGATTCTTGACAGCGGACAATCTAAAAACACCATGGCGCCGGGCGTTCCCGACCAGTACATCTTGGAATCGGGAACGTTCAAATTTAGCCCCGGGGATGTTAAATTCAAAGATTTAAACGGTGACGGTGTCATTGATTATGGCACCAACACGATAGGAGATCCTGGTGACAGAACCGTCATCGGGAATACTACGCCGCGCTACCAATATGGGTTCCGGGTGGGAGCTGCCTGGAAAGGATTTGACATGGATATTTTCTTTCAGGGTGTGGGAAAACGGCATATATGGGCGACAGGCAATATGGTATTACCCGGCTATTACGGTGCCGAAGCCAACTTTGCCCATACTTTGGATTATTGGACGGAAGAGAATACGGGCGCCTTCTATCCCAGACCGTTGGAATACAGTCAGACGGCAAAATGGAATTACCTTCCCAATGACCGGTACTTGTTGAATGTCGCCTATCTGCGTTTGAAGAGTTTGAATATCGGGTATAGCCTACCCAAAATGGTGTTATCCAAAATATCGCTTCAAAAACTGCGGTTTTATGTGAACGGTGAAAACCTGTTTGAGTTCGATAAAATGGGAGGTGTGGCCATCGATCCTGAGATTAACTGGGTTTCGGGTGTAACGGCTAATGATTCACGTTCGTTCGGGCGTAGTTATCCTTACAGGAGGACTGTTTCATTGGGGATGCAAATGGAATTTTAAAAACGGAAGAATATGAAAAAAATAATATACTCGATAGTCTTTTTACTGGTTTGCTTTACGGCCTGTGAAGATTATCTGGATAGACCAGGATTGGATCAGTTTGAAAATGATCATTTCTGGACAAATGAAGGGAACGTAAAGCTATATGCCCAAAGGGCTTATACCTCTTATTTCTACGGATATGGAAGCGGATACAGCTGGGGTAGCTTTTTCACCGGCGGATCGTGGGCTGATGAGTACAGTTCCTCGTCGATATGGACGCAGAATACGGCGACTTCCGGTAACGGATGGTCGTTCACCTGGGTGAGATGGGCGAATATCCTAATTGATGAGGTAGGGAAAATGGAAAATTTATCAGACGAAGCCCGGAATCACTGGTTAGGTATCGGCCGTTTTTTCAGGGCGATGGAGTATTCTGATTTAGCCAGGGCATTTGGCGATATTCCTTATTTTGACAAAGTGGTTCCGCATGATGATGTGGAGACAAGTTATAAAAAGAGGGATCCCCTTCCGGATGTAGCCTTGAAAATTATGGAGGATTTTCAGTTTGCCGCGGAGAATGTGCGTATAAATGACGGATCACAACAAGTCAACAGAGATGTCGTTTTAGCCTTTATGTCAAGACATATGCTGTATTTCGGAACCTTCCTGAAATACCATGATATCGATGCGGAAACGGCTGCGACCCTTTTGGGAAAAGCTGCCTGGGCATCGGAACAACTGATGAATTCCGGTAAATATGAAGTGGTGGACGATTACAGGGCGATTTTTTCTTCAGAGAATCTGTCCGGAAACAAAGAGGTGATCTTCTATCGCCAGTATGAGGCCGCAAAAGTAACCCATTGTCTGGTCTCATATAACAATAAAGAACCTCAAACGGGTACGACGCTGAAAGTGGTGGAAACCTATCTGTCTGCCGACGGGCTTCCTATCAAACAATCCCCGTTATATGATTATGATTCCGATAACGGGTTCAGGTATTACGAGGACCAGTATAGGAACAGAGATCCCCGTATGGCGGCTAGTTTGGTGGACTCTATCAGATTGAACGGACCGCATGACGCCTATTCTTCCACCGGATTCCTTTGTTGGAAATTCCTTCCTTATGAAGCCAATGATAAAGAGTTGATTTACATGGGAAGCACGAATACTACGGACGCGCCCGTAATACGGTATGGTGAAATACTTCTCAATTATGCGGAAGCGATGGCCGAACTGGGTAGATTTGACCAGGCTGCCGCTGATAAATCGATCAATCTTTTACGGAACAGGAATATCCAAAAGAATAACCAGGGGGATGTGCTGCCGAAACTGCCCAAAATGGTTGTCGCCGGAGATCAGGTTACGGCGAACGGTGTAATCGTTAACGATCCCGACCGGGATCCTTCGGTTTCTCCTTTGTTGTGGGAAATACGAAGGGAACGGGCGGTTGAACTCCTGTTCGAAGGATTCAGGCGAAACGACCTGAGGCGGTGGAAAAAATTTGAGTATCTGAAAACGATGGAAAGCGACGGCCCCACCACATTGGGTAGAGGCGCGTATATCGATTTGGAGGCGTTTAAAGCCAAGTACACGGAGGCTCAATATAACAAGATGATGCAAAGCCTGCATTTCCATTATCCTGATCCGGACAATTTGTCCAAAGCGTTTGTGCACAACTTGTATGAAACCAATATGCGCAGGGATTGGATTGCCGGAAATTCTTATTACGAAAGGCAATATTTGAATGCCGTACCTCTCGATCAGATCAAACTGTATAAAGATTTGGGATACGAATTAACTCAAAATTACGGCTGGGATGGGGTTGATTGATTGCGGAGCATATCTGCCGCCCGGTCTTTGCAAGGAGTGAAGTAAACGGAAGACACCCGATTGGAACTTTGGCAAATATGTGATTGTTGCTCCCATCAGTTTATAGACCGGATTATTAGCTGCTCCGTCTTTTCAAAAAGGGTAGGGAAAGGCGTCTCTTTTACGGGGATAGGATCATGAATGGTAAACTCGATCTTAGTGCCTATGCCTAAAGGGAAAGAACCCCATCTTGTCATTTTCCACGAATTGTTGATCGTGACGGGAACAACATAGGCGGAAGGCGCGTATTTGCAGAGGATTTTCAAACCGTTCTCGGCAAATCGCCGTGGCTTGCCCGTATTGGTTCGTGTCCCTTCAGGGAATATCACTGCCGAACGTTTGTTTGCCTCTATATATTGGGCCAATTGCCGGATCGCGGATAAGGCCTGTTTCGCGTCTTTTCTGTCGATCAGCACCGACCCTCCCTGTCTCAGATTGTACGATATACTGGGAATACCTTTTCCCAGTTCAATCTTGCTGACAAATTTAGGATGGACTTTTCTCATATACCAGCCGATAGTCGTGATGTCATACCAGCTCTGGTGGTTGGCGGCAATGATCAGCGGACTGTTTTTTGGGAGTTTTTCCAACCCTGTGATTTTATATCTTGTGCCCAGCACATAGGTATTCAATACGAGGAAGAAACAGAGCAGGTCGACGCTCTTTTTATGGGCGTTATATCCAAAAAGGTTGAAGCATATCCATTGAATCAGATGAAATATCAGCAATGTGCATCCGAACAACAGATAATAAATAATGGAAAGAGGATATGCTATGGACTTCTGCATAATGGTCTTATCTTATTATGAATATAACATGAAAATTTGAATAATCGGTTTTCATATTCTCGATTCATGTGGACAAAGATTATCCGAAACAAAGATAATCTTTATGTTTTGTTGATCCGGCGTGATTGAATATTTTCTTTGCCGGACTCATAAGAACAATCGAAGGTGAATTTTCCATTCTATATTCTTCCCTGTAAATGGCGTCTTATAACCGGGAAATAAAAAGATATGGCCAGTAAGCCTATAAAACATCCCGCCATACCCACGTGTTGGGTTCCTGCGTGGGTGTTCACAGTTCCGCCGAAAAGCGCGCCGCTACCTATACCGATATTATATATGCCTGAATAGATAGACATTGCCACAGCTGTCGCGTCGGGCGCGATTTTTATCACGGCATCCTGAAATACCAGATTAAAGATCATAATTGATATACCCCAGAATGTGAATAACAAAAAAACAGTAAAAGTGTTGATCGCTAACGGATATATTAGTGAAAGTGATATGGTTACACCAATTACACTTCCACCCATGAGAAAGAGCGATCGTTTCTCATTGTAACGGGAGAATAAAAAGCTTCCGCCAATTCCGGCGACACCGAAAACAAGCAATCCCGCAGTAGCCGCATTTTCATTGAGTCCGGCTATGTTGATCATAAAAGGTTCGATATAGGTGTATCCGGTAAAATGTGCCGTGATCATAATCGCGGTCAGCATGTATATCCCCATCAGGGCCGGGCGTTTGACTAAGTGCGGTAAACTTTTGAATGATCCCGAATTGTTACTTTTTAAGACCGGCAATACAAACATCAGAAGTATCAGTACCAGGAAAGCAACTATGCCAATGAATAAAAAAGTTGTCCTCCATCCCATATATAGCCCCACAGTACGTCCGAAGGGAAGCCCGAGCACAGTCGCCAGCGAACCGCCGGTGGCGAGAATGCCTAATCCGGTTGAGCGGTGACCTTCCGGTGCCATTTGGACCGCCATAGGGGCGGCGACAGACCAGAAGATAGCATGCATACAAGCCACCATGATACGTGAAACAAGCAGTAAAGGGTAATTATAGGATTGCCATGAAAGCAGATGGCTTATAATGAACAGGATCAATAGAGCTGCCATCAGTTTGCGACGCTCTACCCCCGCGAAAATAAGTATCAATGGCAAAGAGGCCAGTGCCACCACCCACGCGTAGATAGTAATCAACAATCCGGCTTTGGCTTCGCTGATGGAAAGACCTTTCGCAATGTCACTCAGGAGAGCTATCGGCGCGAACTCGCTAGTATTGAAAACGAATGCAGCCATGGCAATACCTATGCAGGGCAGCCATTCTTTGAAGGCCGGCCGATCTGGTGCCACCGTAATGCTGTCATGAGGACCGGAGAAATGTGTTTTGTTATTATCTGCCACAACTAAAAATTTTTTGACTGCAAAATTATCGAATGCATACACATGTGATTTGTTGTTGTAATCTCTTTTCCATCACAATTGCTTATCGAGGAAAGAACGTATTTGCCTCGTTATTGTTTAATCATTTTTTTTAAATTCAAAGTTTCGTATCGTCCGCATGAATACTTGTCTTTAGCAAGTCATATGCAGGTGTAAGATGAAAATGAGGAGCCGTTCTCGTTTCATCAACAAAACAATAATGACTTTTTCAAAATTAGTAATGTGTCTTGGAGAGAAAGCAGGATATTTGGTCGAATCAGAATTATTCCGCAGTTTTTGTGAACTGAACATGGAAGATAATCCCATGAATAGTTCTCAAAAAAGCGATTTGATTTGGTCGGTTTTTAGCGACACGCGGAGCGACCGGGGTATTCTGAACGGTTTAGGGAAATTAATGGATGAGGATATGAAGAAATTCGTTCGTACAAAACTACTGACGGAAACCATATCCCTGCTGCGGTTTTATAAAGAATTCCCGATTCTCGCATAAGGGATGGAATCCAATTTTCCTTCATTATGCGAACTATTTTATTTTCTTTGAAAAGTAGGATTTTGTAGAAAATACAAACTCCTGAAACCTTTGTATTTTGGGATGCCAAAAAACAGCGTGTGAAAAAGCAACATCCTAACTCAGAATTACTCAATGCAAAAATAACGAAGTCCAAAGCCGAATGTGAACAAGAATCATATCTGCCATCTTTAGCTAATTCATTCTTTTAATAGAGTAAGAAAATCATTTCCGGCCTGTCTTGCGGTGCTCACCAAATGCTCAATGATATTATAATTTTTAAAAAAATTGGCATGAACTTCTCCCTTTTGTGAAATCTCCGTTTGCTGGTCATCTTTCAGATGTTTAATATTCCATAAAGCATCATAAGTAATTAAAATATTGCCCGTATATGTAAATATTGGTTCCGAAGTAGTAACATAAAAATCGCCTGTACTATATTTCGACGAAGCGATCGACGCGTTCCTAAAGACATTGCCGTTTACCCGAAACTCCAATTTATTCAGAATAATAATGTAATCCGGATTAAATGATTTGATAATTGAATCGAGATCCTTTTTATCTCTTTTAAGTTCTTTCGTATGATAATATATAAATTCAGAGCCGAGTGACGAGTTTTCGGCCACTTTTTCTAATGCTGTTCTTACCAGAAATTGACTCCGCAGAACAGTATCCGTCTGATAAGAATCGGAAGCCGAACCCGAGAGAGGAGACTGCGAAGAGGACGTTATGAAATCGGATGAACTGTTAAGTTCGAAAATATCCATATCTGGTAACACGTAATCGTAAGACGTGGTGGTAAGATAGCATATTTTTCCTTTTTGCAACGAAATACTTTTATGGGGAATGGTATCTTGTGTTTGCATATTAATGGCCACCGGTTGAGATACCGGCATTTGCCTTGATGTGTTACATGAATATGCGAACAATATCAAAACTACAACATATATTGAGTGTTTTTTTCTTGAATTCATCTTGTGTAATATTTGGTAATGACATCAGATTCCACCACCAAGGTGCAACCTTAAATGGATCATAATTAACTTAAAAATGAAATCTCTTGTTTTCATTGTACCGATATTTATAAGTTTTACAATCAATTGGGTGAGTTTTTAATCTCTTAGGGTTTAATTCTCCGCTGCTTGCAGCGGGAAGTAGGAATTACTGTTCTATGATACCCCGACCTCTTGCGGGGGGATTTATTCAATTACAACTTTTTATGAGTTCCCCCAAGTGGAGCTACCCGAAACTGGATACTTTGCGTATCGCCATTGACAATCAACGACTTGCATTTTCTTTCATCGGAAAATCCACACGATTTGACACACGATTGTTTCTCATCGTTTTGCCCGTGATTTAACACGATTGTTGTTGCAAAGTTAAGAAAGAATATCCATTGTTTACCCGAAAATTTGAAATAATTAGTCTTTTTATTTCTGCTATGCAGTAAAAATGGTGCATAACGGAAATAGAATGGAAATTTTATGGCGTTAAAATTTACGGCTGTTTAATTTGCCTTTCCATTGTTCCGAAACTATCAGTTCCGAAACGCACATTTCGGATCGAACTATTCTGTAAGTGAATTTACAAATTCTCCAAACCTCAAAATCTTCTCGCTATTCGCTTTATTGAAAAGTAGGTGCTCAAAATCCTTTTTCTTCTTCTTCAAATCGACTGTTTTCAGCAATTCGGCTGTTGCTTGTTTGAACTCCTGCAAATTATGTACTCCGCAACGCTTTGAAAGAAAATCGTAATCGGGTTTTGCCTGCGCCAATAAAAACATCAGGTCGTAGAAATCACGTCCTTTTGCACGGGCTAACATGGCGGCAATTTTCATACTGCACAATACACCATCGGAAGGAACAGGAAACGGGAAAAAGAATCCGCAGCCTTTGATATTGGTAATAACCGGAGGATAAACGACTCCTTGGTCTTGGCTTTCAACCTTTATCAAAAAACGTTCCTCCTTGTGTCCGCTCAACCCCAAATCGAATAGTAGTTCAGGGAAATGGATATTCCGCCTAAAAGCTGTTAGTTTCGGATTATCCTTATCCTTTGCTTCCACCCTCAACCCTGAACGCTCTAAAAACTGGATTACTCCGTTTGTCATTTCAATAAACTCGTCTTTCGACAGGTCTTTGCAGTTGAAATCCAAATCTTCAGAAAACCGGTCTATACCCTTTACCAGACGCAAGTTTGTTCCACCAATAAAAGCCATCTTTTGGATGCTTGGCGTAGAAGAAAGGTAATCCAGAATCATCAACTGCAAATACTCTTTCAGGATGTGCTTATTGAAACCCGAATTTCCACGGATTTGAGCCGGAAAATAATTCTTTATCTGTTCAATCTGTATCATAAATCGTAAGTTTTAAGAAGTAGCTTTACCCGATGGTCAAGCGCCTTGCTTTGAAACTTTTCGCAGTAGTCCATCAGTAAATCCTTGTTTAAATCATCATGCAGGTAATCTTCATCCAAACGCAACTCTTCCAATTCCTGTTCGCTATTATAGAACGGATAAAGATACAGTAAATCAAGTAATGCCTTCTCAGGTGTGGCAAACTGTATGGTGCGGTTGTCTGCCATTGGCTTTAAGTCGTACCCGAATAGCAGATTTTCTTTGACATTCTTATATGAGTATTCGCCGAACTCATTGGCGAATGATGCTGTTTTCAGGGTTGTCACACTGCTAATCTGCACCACCGCTTCCGGTATCATCCCGTAAAACGACAATGTCGTATGCAGGCTGATATAGGACGGACGGTAAATCCGGTTGGCAAAATAAAGGGAATAATCCGGCTTGCTCTTATACTCCGAAAAAGCAAAATATCCCTGTCGTAACCGGATAAGATACCCTTTCTTCGCCCAACGAGTAAGGTTGTTCCGGTCAAAATCCGGTTGCCATGCATATACCTGATAGATATTGAAGCAAGCCAAATCGAACATTTTATTCTTAAATTCCAGAAAAGTCATTTCTTTATTTTGTTTCTATTATTTTGTTTCTATTATGCTGCAAATATACTGCATTTTAGAAATAAAACAAAATATCGGGATAAGTTAGGGGTATTCTATCGTACCGAGAGATGTTTTGTCCTGCCATCTATAGACTTGAAATTTAGGAAGATTGCTGTATATTCAAACTTTTATCTATCTCTGTAACTGCCGTAACAGTTACGGGCGTAATTATTGGCCGCAAAGATAAAGCACCTTAAGAATAAGTTGTTACCTAAATATCAGATTGATATGGTTTGTTTAGGATTGGAAGATATGTAATTTAAAGGTTTTTTCCGCGACCCAAAAATGACCACGAATCAGGCCGACGAAACTGCCTGATCTTGCTGAAAAAGTGGGGTTTTGTAGAAAACGAAAACCCCTGAAACTTCAGTATTTCAGGGGCTTACCAGTTATTGGAGTCTTTTAAAAGTGGTGCCACCAGGAATCGAACCGGGGACACAAGGATTTTCAGTCCTTTGCTCTACCAACTGAGCTATGGCACCAACGTCACTTAAATTGCGAGTGCAAAGATAAGAGCATTTTTGAGATTTACAAAATTTATAAATAAAAAATGCCGAAAATTTTATTCATCCGTGAGCGGATTCCATCCCTGCGCGCGGAGTTGCATTTCTTGGCCGTCGCGGGTGACCAGGTAGCACCCCTGTTCAGGCGGTGTGATATGGCCTATCAGGCGGACTCCCTGCAACTCGTTCATCTTTTCGTGCAGATGCAGCGGGACGGTGAAGAGTAGTTCATAATCTTCTCCGCCATTCAGGGCTACGGTGGTTACGTTCATATGGAAGGTCTCGGCCATCACGGCGGTCTGATAGTCGACGGGGATACGCTCTTCGAAAAGCCGGCAGCCGGCGTTACTCTGATCGCAGATATGAAGCAGGTCGGACGACAATCCGTCGGAGACATCGATCATCGAAGTGGGCACAATGCTGTTCTCAGCCAGCAGGTTCACGATATCTTTTCTGGCTTCGGGTTTTAGTTGACGCTCCAACAGGTACTCCTTCCCGGCAAAATCCGGCTGGAAGTCCTTGTCGCCATCGAACACGCTCTTTTCCCTTTCCAATAGTTGCAAACCCATATAGGATGCTCCCAAATCGCCTGAAACATAGATCAGGTCGGTGTTTTTGGCGCCATTGCGGTAGACAATTTTTTCCTCTTCCGCCGCACCAATACAGGTAATGCTGATGGTGAATCCGGTAAGGGACGAGGTGGTGTCCCCCCCCACAATATCTACGCCGTAAATCTCACAGGCCAGCTTCAATCCGCTGTAAAATTCTTCCAGGTCTTCCACCGAAAAACGCTTCGATATGCCTAATGAGACGGTGATCTGCTGCGGCTTCCCGTTCATGGCGTAAATGTCGGAAAAGTTGACGGCTGCCGCTTTATAGCCGAGATGTTTCAGGGGGGCATAGACGAGATCGAAATGTATCCCCTCCAGCAGGAGGTCAGTCGTCACCAATGTCCGTTGCCCGCGGTTATCCACCACGGCGGCATCGTCACCCACCCCTTTGATGGAACTCTCCCGCGTGAGTTTGATATCTTTGGTGAGGTGGTCGATCAGTCCGAATTCGCCCAACGTGGCTATTTCTGTCCGTTTCATATCCTCCGGATAATGGCGCGCATGATCTCCGCCATCTTCGGCTGGGCAATTTTGGCGGCTTCCTGTACATCTTCGTGCGACACTTCCACTATTTTGCCGATCACACCCAGGTCGGTGATGATGGAGAATGCCAGCACTTTCATTCCGGCATGGTTGGCTACGATCACCTCCGGTACGGTGGACATGCCCACGGCATCTCCCCCGATGATACGCAGGAAATTGTATTCAGCCGGCGTTTCAAAGGTGGGACCTTGAAGGCCGACATAGACACCATGCTGCAACTTGATGTTCTTCTCTTTGGCGATCTCCATGGCCATTAGCCGCAGCGATTTGTTGTATGCCTCGCTCATATCGGGGAAGCGGGTACCCAGTTCGTTGAAGTTCTTTCCGTGGAGTGGATGCTCGGGGAACAGGTTGATATGATCTTCAATCAGCATGATATCGCCCACATCGAAACTGGAGTTCATCCCTCCCGCCGCGTTGGAGACAAAAAGATATTCTATGCCCAACGCCTGGAATACACGGATGGGGAAGGTGACCTGCTTCATGTCGTATCCTTCGTAGAAGTGGAAACGTCCCTGCATGGCCAGCACTTTCTTGCCGCCGAGCGTGCCGACGATCAGTTTTCCGCTGTGGCCTTCCACTGTGGAAACAGGGAAATTGGGTATTTCGGTATAGGGGATCTCGTTTTTATTCTCGATCTCATGTGCCAGTTCGCCCAGACCGGTGCCCAGGATAATGGCCGTATTGGGAATTTCTTCGACTCTACTCTTCAGGTAATCTGCTGTTTGTTTGATAGTTTCTAACATGTTCTAAAATATTATTATTGAATTGTTCTTGTTCTTTCTCATCGATGAATGTCACGTGTACCGGGATGTAATAGAGCATCTTTTTCATCTCTTCATCGAGATGAGGCATCGCCCGGAGCCGGACAGCATCTTTCTCGGTGGTGAGAATGATCTTGTTGCTGTCATCCACCGTATCGATAAATTTCCGGATCGATTGTATGTCTTTCGCCGTAAAAGAGTGATGATCGGGGAAAAATTTAGTATAAAGGTTATAGGTGATATGTTCCACCTTATCCACCAGGGGTTGGGGAGAGGCGATGCCCGCCACCAGGAAGACGTGCTTCTTGCGAAGGTCCTGTGTGGGGAGAGGATCACCCTGCAACCCGGGGAAAAGTGGCATTATCATCCCATAATCTAGGCCGGTGAAGTAGAGTTGTTGAAAAGCATAGAGATCCAATCCGTTGGTATGGATGCGGAAGTCGATAGGCTGCATGTCGGGATCGCATTTGGTGACTATTACGATAGATGCCCTCTCTTTTCCTTTCAGCGGTTCACGTAATGATCCCATGGGCAGCAGCCGGTCTTCGAAGACGGGGCGGTTGCTGTCCACCAGCAGGATAGAGAGCGAGGGTTGCACATGTCGGTGCTGGAATCCGTCGTCGAGAAGGATCACATCGGGACGTTCCTCTTTTTCGATAGAGAGGATTTTCCTGATGGCGCTTACCCGGTCTCTATCGACTACCACCAGCGCTTCAGGGAATTTCTGCTTGATCTGCAGGGGTTCATCTCCCACATTGCGCGCTTTCGAATCGGTGTCGACGATCATGAAGCCGTTGCTTTTGCGTTTGTACCCCCTGCTGAGCACCGCCACCTTGTATATGGGCGACAATAACCTGATAAGGTATTCAATATGCGGGGTTTTTCCTGTGCCACCTACGGTGAGGTTGCCCACACAGATAACCGGAATATCAAATGATGTTTGTTTGAGTATCTTTTTGTCGAACAGTGTATTCCGGAAATTCACACCAAGGCCGTATAGCCATGCCAACGGCGACAATGATCGACGGATTTCGACGGAAGGTTTGTCCATTTTCATACGATTAATTCATTCTTCACATTATGGTGTGCGGAACTCGCTTATTCGGGCTATACCATAGCAAGAATTGGGAATCGAGGGGCGAGGGCGACCCAAAATAATTTTATTGAATATTCAATTCATACGGAATTCTTGCCTGGATATAATCCTGTTCTTTGATATCTTTCAACAGTATAAACATTTCGTAACTTTCACCCAGGTACTCTTTCATTGTCCGGGCAACGAGCTCTTCCTTCCGGGGATTGAACAGTTCGTCGAAACGCGAACGGAGCCTGGGATACTCGAACACCACGTAGCTCTTACCCAAGTTGGCCATTTCGGCTGCAATTTCGATGGCTCTCTCAATTCCCCCCAGTTCATCGACCAGTCCGATCTCTTTAGCCTGGTTCCCTGTCCACACACGGCCTTCGGCATAAAGTGCCATCGAGTCTTTTGGCATATGACGTCCTTCCGCGCAGCGTGTCAGGAAGAGGTCGTAGCCTCTCTCGATCATTGCCTGGAGCATCTGCTTCTCTTTTTCGTTGAAGGGACGTGTGAGATTGCCGAAATCGGAAAACGCGTTGGTCTTCACCTCATCAGTATATATCCCGAGTTTTCTGGCAGTTCCCTCAAAATTGGGGATGGCACCGAAAATACCGATCGATCCGGTCAGGGTAGTAGGCTGGGCCACTATCCTGTCGGCATTGCAGGCGATATAATAGCCGCCCGATGCCGCCATATCGCCCATGGAGACCACCACCGGTTTTTCCGCTTTCAGGTCGGTGACGGCTTTCCATATCTGTTCGGAGGCATAAGCACTGCCGCCCCCCGAGTTGACGCGCAATACCACCGCTTTTATCTCTTCATCTTTTCTTAGTTTCTCGATCTGATCCACCATATATTTATCCTGTATGTCGGATGATCCGGTCCCTGAGAGTATATTACCGTGCGCGTATAAGATGGCGATCGTATTGTCGGTTTTCTTTACGGTTTTCGTGGTTACCGATTTCATGTTGGCCACGGTCGCCGACGGGATCTTCGCGTCTTCATCGATGTCGAGCAGGCTCCTGAGGTAATCTTTCATCTCCGTTTCATACAGAAGGGTGTCAACCAGGTTGGCGGAGAGCAGGAAGTCGGTCGATTGTACGGCGGGCAGGCTGTTGGCCAGCGAGTCGATATCGGCGATTGTAAGTGAGCGCGATTCCGCCAGATCCCTTCTGAGGAAGCTCCATGCATCGTTCAGGAAAGAACTTACCTGTTCCCTGTTGGCCTCACTCATGTCGTTCCGGGTAAAGGGTTCCACCGCCGATTTGTAGGTTCCCACCTTGAATATCTGCATTTCGATTCCCAGCTTATCGAGGGCATCCTTATAAAAGACCGGTATCGAGGCCAAGCCGTGGAGGTCGAGCATCCCTTGCGGATTGATGGCTACTTTATCTGCCACGGAAGCAAGGTAATACCCTCCCTGGGTATAGGTGTCGGCATAGGCAACGATGAATTTTCCGCTCTCCTTGAAATTTTCCAGTTCATGGCGGATTTCGGCCAGCGTGGACATGGAGGCTGACAGTGCACGGGAGTCGATATAGATCCCTTTTATCTTATCATTGTTTTTTGCTTTTCTGATGGCGCTCACAATATCGTTCAACCCCGTAGGCAAAGGACGATCGGAGACCATCATGGAGGTGAAAGGATCCTGTTCGGGAGTGCGTTCGG
This sequence comes from Proteiniphilum sp. X52, assembly GCF_003712195.1. Taxonomy (GTDB): domain Bacteria; phylum Bacteroidota; class Bacteroidia; order Bacteroidales; family Dysgonomonadaceae; genus Proteiniphilum. Next base: position 91,013 of record NZ_RDSD01000008.1, read on the forward strand.
TGATGGGGCCGTTCAGGCGGAGATTCAACACCGTATTGTCCTGAAGAATGAATTTTTCACCGGTAGACAAAGATCCGAGAAAAGATCCCATCGCACCAAAAATAAAGATCATTGCGATTATGGAAAAGAGAATGTTCGCGATGACAAAACCCAAAGCGGACGCGAGCATGATTTTCAGAAAATCCTTCATAGAGTAATTGTTAATGGATTATTAGTGCAAAAATAGAGAAAAAAGAGTTATAGCCCAATTTAATTTACATATTCTTAATTAATTTCATTTGTCGGTTTTTATCGTTGATAGTAATTTTGGCAGATGAAAATTACGCCACAAGGGTAAGATGGATTGTTTCTTAAAAAAGCATAAATAGAGATAAAAACTTACTGGCTCATGCAGCGTTTTTTCTTGTTATTCATCTAATAAAATGAACTGCGGTTAAGAATGGATGATTCGCAACTTGTCATAGCATGTAAGAAACAGGACCGTAATGCCCAGAAACTATTGTACGAGCGGTATGCTCCTATGATGATGGCGGTATGTTTACGTTACAGCGGGGAAGAAGAGACGGCCCGTGACTTGTTGCATGACGGATTTATCCGCGCTCTCACGCAGATCGGCTCGTTTTCGGGCAGGGGTTCTTTTGAAGGTTGGCTCAGACGGATTTTCGTGAATCTGGCATTGGAGAATTACAGGAAGGAGAAGCAGAAGTACCGCTTTATGGAAGAGTACAGCTATGTCAATGCCGACGAGTCGGAAACCCCGGCGGATAATTCACTCGATATCGAAGATATCCCCAGGGAAGAAGTGCTCGACATGATAAGGAATTTACCGCCCGGATACAGAACGGTGTTCAACATGTATATTTTCGAAGAGATGTCACACAAAGAAATTGCCGAGGTGCTTGGTATTAATGAAGCAGCGTCGCGTTCACAATTTTTCAGGGCAAAGAATATGCTCCGGAAGAAAATTTCAGCCATCCTGCATAGTAGTCAAAGACAAATACAATGATGTCAGATAACGATATTAGAAAAGGATTTCAGTCAAAACTCAGCGGTTTTGAAGCGCCTGTCCCGCCGGATGGATGGCAGCGCGTGGAACGGTCGTTGAGGTCAGCAGCTGTTGCCCGGACGGCACTTCGCCGAAGATGGTATGCCGGATCGGTAGCCGCTGTGTTGATATTGCTCGTCGGCAGCATACTGTTTATCCACAATCCCATGGAGCAGACGGAGACGGGGGGGGCCGAATCGGCTTCCACAACATCCCCGACCGGTAATACTCCGGATCCAGCCACAGAGTTGGCTTCAGCTTTGGAATCAGTGCCGGAACCGGTTGCCCGGCCGGTTGAATCCAAGCAGCTTTTGGCCGCAAGCTCTTCCGGAAAAGCTGAAACCGGCGAAAAATCGGTTATTCGCTCATCCTCTCCGGCGGGAATGCTGGCGGCATGGATGAAGCGTGAAAAGTTAGGGGAAGAGCATGCCGAGAAGAAAGTGGAAGCCGGCACTCTTCACCTATTTACAAAACCGGAGGAAAAGGAGATGATCCAAGAGGATGAGAAGTTGTCGAAAGAAGAAACAATCACCGTCGGGGGAAACGAGAAAGTCCTTTTTGCCGAAGCGGGTGTACCCGAAACAGGGCAAGGAGTCCTTTTGCTTGCCGTCAACGGAAGAGGGGGGCTGACCGGCTACCAGCAAACGGTAAACTCACCCATGACTTTGAGGTCGGCTTCTGTAAACACCGACAACAAATATATGGCGGAAGGCAATAAAAACTTACATCTTCAGGCCAATAATGCGACGAACAATGTCTCTGAAATGGAACATGATCAACCGGTGTCATTCGGTATTACCGTGTCCAAATACCTGCTTGACGACCTTTCCATTGAAACGGGTCTTGTTTACTCTTATCTTCACTCTAAATCCAGGAATACCAATAATAATTTCAAAGTGCAGGAAGTGCAAAAACTTCATTATCTGGGTATCCCGTTGAATGTGAACTACAATATTTTTTCTTTGGGACGACTGGATGTGTATGCTTCCATAGGAGGAATGGTGGAGAAGGATATATATGGCGAATTCCGGAAAATCAAAGAGGGACAGGCATCTGCGAATTTCAATAACGCGGCAGAAGGATCGGAAGAGAAGGAAATTACAAAGATCTCCCAAGAGAATCCCCAGATATCGGTCAACGCCGGTGTGGGACTTTCCTATCCTGTCTACGACAGGCTGAGGCTCTACGGGAAAGTAGGGGGAGCTTATTATTTTGATGCGGAAAACCAATATAAGACTATTTATTCCGACAGGAAGATCGTGATGGATTTGAATGTGGGATTAAGGTATGAATTTTAATATTAATAATAAAATAGAAAGTAGAAATGAAAAAAGTAATTTTGTTTTTGAGTGTGATCGGGGCAACCCTTCTGATGACATCCTGTTTGGGAGAGACATCTAATAGTTATACTGATAGTTCCTATGTTTACATTGATACTGACGATCGGGGAGAGGTTTACGCAAAAACGTTCACAGGACGCATTATCACTCACTCCGCCTTGATTTCGGGACTTAACGAAATTCAATTATTGGTGTATAGCTGGGATGAGGAAAAAGGTACCACGCCTCTGACATTTGGGCAAAATGTAGTTTACGCTGACAATGTCAATATCATCCAGAAGAAGGATGATATATACCACACAACCCTGCGTATGTCTCCGTTACCTGAAGAGGAAGATCCTGCGGGTTTTGATGAGATTGGCACCCCTCTCTTCACTTCTGACCGGGCTTTTATGGATGATTACTGGGTACTTGAGTATGCTTATAAGGCAAATAAAGGCCAGAAAGCCAAGGTTGAGTTCTATAAGGAGGCGGCGCTGAATGACAAAGGTGAGGTTGTAATTAAAATTCAATTGACATTGTCGGGCACAACCGACGCCACTTCACAAGAGCAGCAGACGGATGTGGTCGCATTCAAAATGTCGGCATTACGCGATATGTACTCGGGGGGAAGTGAAGGGAAAGAGGAGTTGAAGGTATTGTTTAAGTATAATAAGCGTGAAGCCAACGGAGAGGTTAAGGAAGCCGAATTGCCTGTGGTTTCCTGGAAAATTAAAGAATCAAACTAGCCTTTTCTTTCATTTTATCGTATAAAACAGCAGCTTTTACCAAGTTGCTGTTTTTTCTTTTCCTTACTTTATCTGTCTGTGTGGTTACAAAAAAATCATGTACCTTTGCAATCCAAAATCAAAAAGGAATGTGGAGGGATATTTTTATCACTATAGCACAGCTGATGGTTGCCTCTCCAAAGGCATGGAAAGATATTGAAAAGGAAAAGAAGACGCAGCATGAGTTTCTTTACCGTTTTCTGCATCCCATATTCGGGATCATTGCTTTCACCTCTTTTGTGGGTGGTTTGTGGTTCGCGCGGGAGGGAGGTGTGGAGAATGCGCTGAAGGGCAGCATTATCAGTGTCGTAGGGGTCTATGGCGGGTATTTCATTGCCTCATACCTGCTCAACGAGATTGCTCCCCGCTTTGGGCTGAGTAAGCATTTACCCCGCTTTCAACAATTCACAGGGTATGCCTCGGTAGTGATCTATGCTTTATTTATTGTCACGCCGTTTCTCTCCGATCTCTTTATTCTCTGGCTATTGGCGCTCTACACCATTTATCTGGTGAATGCAGGGTCGGTTTATTTTATGAAAGTGCCGGCAGCGAAGGTGGTGGACTTTACCGTGGCGGCATCGGCCATCATCATTCTGGCGCCGGTACTCATCCATACACTTTTTTCCTATTTGTTAAAGTAATGAAGCAAGCGGCTATCAATATAAAGAATAAACGGGCCACGTTCGATTACGAACTGGTGGAAACCTTTACCGCAGGTATTGTGCTTACCGGTACCGAGATCAAATCGATCCGGCTGGGAAAGGCGAGCCTGGTAGATACCTATTGTTTCTTCGAGCGGGATGAACTATGGGTGCGCAATATGCATATTGCCGAATATTTTTACGGTACTTATAATAATCACAATGCCCGGCGCGACCGTAAACTGCTCCTTAACAAAAACGAACTGCGCAAACTCTCCCGCCTTACCAAAGAGACCGGATTTACCATTATTCCCATCCGTCTGTTCATTAACGAAAAAGGATTGGCCAAAATTGTGATTGCGGTAGCGAGAGGGAAAAAACAGTACGATAAGCGTCAGTCCCTGAAAGAGAAAGAGGATAAGAGATCCATGGACAGGATGTTAAGGAAATGATTAATTAGAACTTAGAACTTAGAACTTAGAACTTAGAACTTAGAACTGGGAACTTAGAACTGGGAACTTGGAACTGGGAACTTGGAACTGGGAACTTGGAACTGGGAACTGGGAACTTGGAACTGGGAACTTGGAACTGAGAACTTAGAACTTAGAATTTAGAACTTGGAACTTAGAATTTAGAACTGGGAACTTGGAACTGAGAGCTTGGAACTAAGAACTGGGAAGAAGTGAAGAAGGTGAGAAGTGGAGAAGCGGTTTCGTAACGATATACTTTTGCTGGCGTTCAGGAAATCTGGATACAAGAATTATTTTGAAGTGGAGATTGGGTGGTTCAGGGGGGAGATTTGAAATTAAAGATCCGAAATTGCGAATGGAATATTACTGTGGATGGTTCGAAAATCTATTCCGGGCCTAATTGAAACAAAATATGACAAAGAAGAAAATAGAGGATATTTTGCCCGGGCACATCCTGATCCTGGATGGCGCGATGGGCACAATGATACAACGTTATGGCCTCGGTGAAGCCGATTTCCGCGGTGAGCGGTTCAAAGATTTCGACCGGTTGCTCAAAGGCAATAATGACCTGCTTTCGCTTACCCGTCCCGATGTGATTGGCGAGATCCATCGTGAATACCTGGCTGCCGGCGCCGATATCATCGAGACCAATACTTTTAATTCCACATCGATCTCGATGCAGGATTACCATATGAGCCACCTGGCCCGTGAGATCAATCTGGCGGCAGCCCGGTTGGCACGGGAGGCAGCCGATGAGTTTACCCGGAAAACACCTGAGAAACCCCGGTTTGTGGCGGGATCCATCGGCCCAACCAACAAGACGGCCTCGATGAGTCCCCAGGTGGAGAATCCTATGTTCCGCTCGGAAGTCTTTGACGACTTCAAAGCAGCTTATAAAGAACAGGTCAGCGCATTGGTGGAAGGCGGGGTGGACATCCTTCTGATAGAGACTATTTTCGATACGCTCAACGCAAAAGCTGCTATTTTTGCCGCTGAGGAGGTAGCCGAAGAGACCGGTATAAAAACACCCCTCATTCTTTCCGTTACTATCTCCGACAGGGCAGGGCGAACCCTTTCGGGGCAGACGCTGGGCGCTTTTGTCGCTTCCGTCAGTCATGCCAATCCGCTGGCTATCGGATTGAACTGCTCGCTAGGAGCGGCTGAACTGAAGCCTTATGTGAAGGAGTTGGGGCGCATTGCTCCTTTCTATATCAGCACTTATCCCAATGCCGGTTTGCCCAATCAACTGGGTGAGTATGACGAGACCCCGGAAAAGATGGCGGCCCAAATCAAAGAGTTTATTGACGAAGGTCTGGTGAATATTATTGGCGGATGTTGCGGAACCACCCCCGCCCATATTGCCGAATATGTGCGGCTGGTGGAAACCGGTGTCCCCCATCAAAGGAGTTCTCCCCCGGCATATCTCCGACTTTCAGGATTGGAGATGTTGGAGGTGTCTCCCCAGACCAATTTTATGAATATCGGGGAGCGGTGTAATGTGGCCGGATCGAAGAGATTCCTGCGGCTGATCCGGCAAAAGAATTATGAGGAGGCTCTTGATATCGCCCGTAAGCAGGTGGAAGATGGCGCGCAGGTACTCGATATCAATATGGATGATGGATTGCTCGATGGAGTGGAGGAGATGACCAACTTTTTGAACCTGCTTGCATCCGATCCCGATGTGTCACGCGTTCCCATCATGATCGATTCCTCGAAATGGGAAGTCCTGGAAGCCGGCTTGAAATGTGTGCAGGGAAAATCCATAGCCAACTCTATTTCGTTGAAGAACGGGGAGGTGGAGTTTTTGCATCAGGCACGATTAGCGCGGCATTATGGTGCCGCGGTGGTGGTGATGGCTTTCGATGAAACGGGACAAGCCGACACATTTGAACGACGTGTCGAAATCTGTAGCCGTGCCTATCAATTACTCACCGAAAATGGTTTTGATCCGAAAGATATTATTTTCGACCCTAACGTGCTGGCTATTGCTACGGGGATCGATGAACATAAGAATTACGCGGTGGATTTCATTAAAACCGTGCGATGGATCAAGGATAACTTGCCGCATGCCAAAGTGAGCGGGGGAGTGAGCAACCTCTCTTTCTCATTTCGGGGGAACGATTATGTGCGGGAGGTGATGCATTCCGTTTTTCTTTATCATGCCATTCGTGCCGGGATGGATATGGGTATCGTGAATCCGGCGCAGTCGGTGATCTATGAAGATATCCCCACCGATGTGAAAGAGCTGGCCGAAGACGCGGTGCTGAACAGGCGCGATGACGCTACCGAGCGGATGATGGCTTATGCCGAAAAGATCAAGGGAGAAAAGAATCCGGAAGCGGAGAAAGGCAAAACAGAAGAGTGGCGCGCGCTTCCCCTTGCAGAACGGTTGAGTCACGCGTTGGTAAAAGGGATAGGGGATTACATGGAAGAGGATCTTGCCGAAGCGCTGCAGGCCTATCCCCGCGCGGTGGATATTATCGATAAACCGTTGATGGATGGAATGAACCGGGTGGGCGACCTTTTCGGTGCGGGAAAGATGTTCCTTCCGCAGGTGGTGAAGGCGGCACGCACCATGAAAAAAGCAGTTGCGATCCTGCAACCTACCATTGAAGCTGAGAAAGCGGCCGGCGATTCGCAGCGAAAAGCGGGAAAGATAGTGCTTGCCACAGTCAAGGGAGATGTGCATGATATTGGTAAGAATATTGTCTCCATCGTATTGGCATGCAATAATTATGAAATTATCGACCTGGGGGTGATGGTGCCTCCCGAAAAAATTATCGAAACGGTGATCAAGGAACAACCCGATATTGTGGGGTTAAGCGGATTGATCACCCCGTCGCTCGAAGAGATGGCCATCGTCGCCACTGAGATGGAAAAGGCAGGTTTCAGTCTTCCCCTGCTCATCGGTGGAGCTACTACTTCGAAACTGCATACGGCACTGAAGATAGAACCCAAATACAGCCTGGGCCCCGTAGTCTATGTCAAAGATGCCTCGCAAAGCCCATCGGCGGTTGCCAACCTGATGAGCCCCGGTAACAGGAACGACTATATCCGGAAAGTAAAGGATGAGTATACGGTGTTGAGGGAGCACAGTACACGGAAAGTGGTCGAACTGGTTTCATTGGAAGAGGCCAGAAAGCATGCTTTCAGCATCGACTGGAGCGGATATGAGTCTGTCGTTCCCCGCACATTGGGACGTGTGAAGCTGGAACATGTCGATATGGCTGAGATTATTCCCTATATCGACTGGAAATTCTTTTTCCATGCCTGGAACATGTCGGCCAAATTCCATACTATCACCAAAACGGAACGTGCCAAAGAGTCTCGTGAAGCATGGTTGGGCGGATACCGCGAGGACGACCGTGAAAGAGGGCGTGAAGCTGAAAAACTGTATGACGATGCCGCGGACATGCTGCAAAAATTCGTCGATGAAAAGGCTGAATATGTCAAAGCGGTGTTCGGGATATATGAGGCATACAGTGAAAATGACACAATCTTCGTCGGCGGCACGCCTTTCCCGTTCCTGCGCCAGCAGAAGAAGAACGATAAGAATGAGTACTTCTGCCTGAGTGATTTTATTGCGCCAAGCCATACGGGGAAGAAAGATTATATCGGCGCTTTCGCCGTCACTGCCGGAGTGGGAGCCGAAGAGCAGATAGGCCGTTATGAGACGGAAGGAGACGAATATGCCGCCCTGTTGATGAAGTCGTTGCTCGACCGCCTTGCGGAGGCCGCTACAGAGTGGCTGCATGCCAAAGTGCGTCGTGAATACTGGGGGCATGCGGCAGAAGAAAATATTTCGATCGCCGAGATGTTCGCTGTGAAGTATGAAGGGATACGCCCCGCGGTGGGTTACCCCTCTATCCCGGATCAGACAATGAATTTCCTGCTGCATGATATGCTCGCCACCCCGGAGATAGGGATTGCGCTCACTGAGAACGGTGTCATGTATCCCAATGCATCGGTCAGCGGACTCTTTTTCGCCCATCCGCAATCAAGATATTTCGCCATAGGGGAGATATCGGAAAAGCAAGTGCAAGACTATGCCCGTCGTAGACATGCGACGCCCGACGAGATTCGCAAGTTCCTGTTGGCTAATTTGGCATAGTTGACGGAAAGGTTTTGTATCTTTGTACACATAATTCAGAGATATCATGCGAAGTTTCGGAAGCGATAATAATTCCGGTGTAGATCCGCGAATCATGCAGGCACTGCTGAGTGCCAACAACGACCATGCCATAGCCTATGGCGATGACCCATGGACCCGCGGGGCGGAGGAGGCTGTTCGCGCGCTCCTCGGGGAGAAGGAGGTGGAGTCCTTCTTTCTCTTGAACGGGACGGGAGCCAATGTGGTGGCTTTGCAGGCTACTACATTGCCCTTTCATTCCATCCTGTGTGCCGCTACTGCCCATATAGCAGTGGATGAGTGCGGCGCGCCCGTGAAAATGACGGGTGCGGCGTTGAAAGAGATTCCCACACCCGATGGTAAGCTCACACCGGATCTGGTGCGCCCTTATCTCCACGGCTTTGGCTTCGAACACCATTCCCAACCAAAAGTGATTGCCATTTCGCAGACCACGGAACTGGGTACTATCTATACTCTCCAGGAGATAAGAGCGCTTGCTCGCCTGGCACACAGTCATGATATGTTTCTTTTTATGGATGGAACACGCGTGGCCAACGCCTGTGCTTTTCTGGATGTCTCGTTGAGGGAGATGACCATTGACAGCGGCGTGGATGTTTTTACCCTGGGAGGAACGAAAAACGGACTGATGTTCGGTGAGGTGCTCGTGCCGCTGCGTAAAGAATTGGCTGAAAACATCAGGTATTACCGCAAGCAGGCCACTCAGCTCTATTCTAAAATGAGGTTTATCTCCGCGCAGTTTATTCCTTACCTGAATGACAACATCTGGTTGGAGAACGCGAGAAGATCCAACGATGCGGCACAGAAGCTTCATGATGAGATAAACAGGATGGGTGGGATAGAGATTACACAACCCGTACAGTCGAATGCTCTCTTTCTGATCCTTCCCCGGAAGATTACCGGTAAATTGCGGGAGAGATATTTCTTTTACGATTGGGATGAAGCCCGGGACGAGATCCGCCTTGTGTGTTCTTGGGATACCACCGATGAAGATATCCGTGATTTTCTAGATTATTTGAAAGAATTGATCAGTGAAGAATGAAGAATGAAGAGTGAAGAATGAAGAATGAAGAAGCTAAGTTCCCAGTTCCCAGTCCTAAGTTCTCAGTTCTAAGTTCTCAGTTCTCCCAGTTCTCAGTTCCCAGTTCCCAGTTCTCAGTTCTCAGTTCTCAGTTCTCAGTTCTAAGTTCCCAGTTCTAATTTCATAGTTTCAATTTCTTAAATAAAAAATATGTTCGATTTCTTAGACGTTTATCCTTGGCTGTTGCCTTTTATCATTTTCTTTGGCCGTATTATCGATGTTACTCTCGGTACCCTGCGAATTATTTTCGTTTCCAAGGGGGCGAAAAACATAGCCCCTGTCATCGGCTTTGTGGAGGTTTTTATCTGGATAGTGATTATCTCACAAATTCTGGTTCGTGCCAACGACATAGTTTCCTATTTGTCGTATGCCGCCGGTTATGCCACGGGAAATTACGTAGGTATCCTTATCGAGAACCGGATCGCTTATGGTATTTTGCTCTGCCGTATTTATACACAGAAAGATGGAAAAGAACTGGTGCAGATGCTCAATCAGGTGAATTTCGGGGCCACGATGACTCACGGCACGGGTTCGACCAATGAAGTCGATATCATAGAGACCGTTGTGGATCGGAAGGAAATGAAGACGCTGGCGCTTATGCTGACTCAATTCGACAACAATATCTTTTATGTGGTGGAAGATGTGCGCACCAAGAAGAATGGTATTTTCCCGAAACGGAAGACGATCTTGTCGCGCTGGCGAGTCGGGAAATGAAGGAGGCGGCGCTAAAGGTCGTCCGACTGCATCCTCTTCGCCTCTTGCCAGATCACTTCCATCTCGTCTAGCGTCATCCCGTCCAGCGTTCGTCCTTGTTCTTTTACCTTCTTCTCCATATAGTCGAAACGGTAGATGAATTTCCGGTTGGTGCGTTCCAGTGCATTATCCGGATTCACCTTGTAGAGGCGGGCCGCATTGATGACACTGAAAAGCAGGTCGCCGAATTCGGCTTCGATGCGGTCACTATTCATTTTTTCTATCTCCACCTCCAATTCCCCTAACTCCTCTTTTACCTTATCCCACACATCATGACGTTGGTTCCAGTCGAATCCCGCATTGCGAGCCTTGTCCTGGATCCGGTAGGCTTTCACCAGTGCGGGAAGGGCGGCGGGTACCCCCTCCAATACCGAATGTTTCCTTCCTTTTTCTTTGAGTTTGAGTTGCTCCCAGGACTGCTCTACCCTGCCGGCTGAATCGGCCTGTTGATCGCCAAAAACATGGGGGTGTCGAAAGATCAGTTTGTCACACAGGGAGTTGCAGATGTCGGCTATGTCGAATGCTTGCTTCTCCTCCCCAATCTTGGCATAAAACACCACATGAAGTAACAGGTCTCCCAGTTCCTTTTTGATCTCGGCATTGTCGTTGTTGAGGATCGCTTCCGCCAACTCATACGTTTCCTCTATGGTGTTTGCCCGGAGGCTCTCATTGGTCTGCTCCCTGTCCCAGGGGCATTTCTCCCGCAACTCATCCATGATGTCGAGCAACCGGCCGAATGCCTCCAGTTTCTGTTGTCTGTTGTCCATATCTACCCAATGGAAGAGACGCCGGAACGACGCCCCCTCATCAATTAATTATTTCTGAGATTGAATTATTTTCTGAAATTTCTTAGTCCCGTCTGCAGGAATTCCACATAGTTTTCCACACTCTCGTCATAGGCGTGTGAAGGAGAAAGCGGTTTTCCCTGGGGATTAAGTAGCACGTAAAAGGGTTGCGACTGGGTGCCGAACTTCTGACGTTGCAGGTAACTCCACTTGTCTCCTACTGTACGCAGCTTTGACGTCCTCGCGTTTTCATCGACTTCGATTGGCTGGGGCAGCCGTGTGCGTTCGTCCACCATGAGGACGATAAAAACGAACTCCTCGTCGATCAGTTCCCTCACACGGTCATCAGCCAGCACGGTGGCATCCATCTTGTGGCAGTTCACGCAGCCGTGGCCGCCAAATTCGAGCAGTACCGGCTTGCCCGTCTGCGCGGCATGGGCCATTCCGGTCTCATAATCGTCGAAGACCTGGTTCATCGGGTTGTGCGCCAGCTTGAAGTCCTGAGTCGACAAAGGCGGCACGATCGAACTGATAGGTTTCAGTGGTGCGCCCCATAAACCGGGCACGAGGTAAATGGCGAAGGCAAAGGAGAGTATGGCCAGGAAGAGCCTGAAAAGAGGCACATGGGACAGGTCGCTGTCGCCGTGCAGTTTGATCTTTCCCAAGAGGTAGAGTCCCAGCAATGCGAAGATGACGATCCACAACGAGAGGAATATATCACGGTTGAGCAAACCCCATCCGCCGGAGAGGTCGGCCACCGATAAAAATTTCAGGGATACGGCCAGCACGATGAATCCGAGCACCACCTTCACTGCGTTGAGCCAGCTTCCCGATTTGGGTAATGTCTTGAGCCAGGAGGGGAAGATGGCGAACAGTGTGAAGGGTATGGCCAGGGCAAAGGCGAAGCCGAACATGCCCAAGGCGGGAGCCAGGAAATTACCCTGTGTGGCGGCATCCACCAACAGCCACCCAATGATCGGGCCTGTGCAGGAGAAAGATACCAGCGCCAGGGTAAATGCCATGAAGAACAGGCTGATAATTCCCGTGGTGCTGTCCACCTTGTTATCCATCTTATTGGTCCATGAGGAGGGAAGCACGATCTCGAAAGCTCCCATGAAGGAAAAGGCAAAGGTGATGAGCAGGGCGAAGAAGATCAGGTTGAATACCGGGCTGGTGGCGATATTATTCAGTGCGGCGGCACCGAAGATGGCGGTGATGATCAGCCCCAGCGTCACATAGATGATGATGATGGAGAGACCGTAAATTGCGGCATCCTGTATGGCTTTCCTGCGGCTCTTCTTGTTCCTGTTCAGGAAGAAACTGACCGTAATGGGGATCATCGGCCAGACGCAGGGAGTGATCAGGGCGGCAAACCCCCACAAAAGACCTTTCAGGAAGATGCTCCACAGGGAGGCGTCGGCAGGATTGTCCGCCCCCAGCGCGTTCAGTTCTTCAATAACCGGCGACCAGAGCTGTTCCCTGTTGGCACTGGTTAAAGAGAACGGAGTACCCGGGCTAATTGTATCCTCTGTTGTGTGTGCCGTTACTACTGTTTCCCCGGCAGTGGAAGGCAAGGCGCTCTCTCCGTTGGAAGTGCTCCCGGCTACTGTTGCCGAAACGGGCAGGTCGGGTGCGGCGAATGAGAAATCCACCGGTAACGGAGGTGTGCATGTCTGGTCGTTACATGCCTGTGCGCGCACGTTCCCTTCGACGGAAAAGCGGGCCTTGTCGGTTATTTTCATCCGTTGGGCAAAGGTGACGGAACCGGTAAAGGTGCCGATCTCCATTCCGAAGATCTCGTCATGTTTTACTGTTGCTTTCTTATCGACCGGCAGGAATTCGCCGACCGCTTCCGCGCCGGTTGTCTTGTCGAACTCGATCGTAGTGGGGTTGGGACCTCCATCCGGTATCTTCGTGTCGTACATATACCATCCCTGCTGGACAGAGGCCCTGGCAATGATGTTGACCTCCCCCTTTCCGGCATCTTCAACGGAAAAATCCCAACTGATAATATCCTGGGCAGATATAAAAGCCGTAAAAAGAAAGAAAAAACCAAAAAGAGTGGTTGCTATTTTCATATGACTAAAAATATTTATTTTCAATGGTGTCATATGGAACTCGCATTAGTCATGATCTTGTGTGATAATGATTATCATGCTCGTTTCATATGATTATTTTATTTTTTTATTTCGGCATATGGAACCTTTGATGTTCAAAATATTCATTCCCTTCGGGTGTTTAATGATTATTGTAAACATGTCGGTTTCATATGACTATATTCTTTTGAAAAGAAATGGCAAAGTTAATATACTGGGTTCATATACCAAGTTAATATCGGTTATAAAGAGTTGTGACGGGTTAAATCCCTTTTAATGGTTCGGGGCCACCGTTTCCTGTGCGATTTTCGCCATAAAATGGTACAGGGGGGCGATTTGCGTGAAATCCTCCCTCAACTGAAGTGCGATAGCTTCGTTGAACAACCGTTTGTCCGTCAGCGGCAGGGTTTTGACTACATATACATTTTTTCGTTGCATCCACGGTTGGTAGAATTCTGGGAGAGGATTGGACAGCGGACGTTTATAGATTTCTCCGGCCACCTCGAATCCTGTGTCCAATGCCGTTTGTGCCATCTCTCTGAATGATTCGGGGTTGTATCCGATTTCTTCCCTCAGGTGGTCTGTCACTTTCCGTTTGGGCATAAAAAGTCCCATTCCGTAGATGAAATACTCGTGGCTGAATTCGGCAAAATAACCGGGAAAATTCTCCCAATGTGTGTTCATACGCTGAAAATTCAGCCACATACTGGTCTTATACGGATCTTTGTTTGAAGAGAACCGGATATCGCGGTAAATGCGTGAGAGCATTTTTTGCGGTCTCAGCTCGAACGTCGGGTCAATATTATGCATGGATGGCGAAAGCATCACAGCCAGCGCTCGGAACGGCTGTAACAACACCTCCTGATAAACGGCTTTGTGTTCGTCGAACCATTGTTTATAGTTGTTCTCTTTCAGTTCCTGTAAGAACCGTGCGGTTTCGGGCCTGAATCCCGTGAAGAATGGAATCTCTTTCATGAGCGAGGGCACTTTTGTTTGTAAAATTAGCAAAATAAACCATAAGATGTATCAGGCCGATGTCGATGTTACCTCTCACTCACCTTGGTTCTTACTCCTTTCCACCCCCCTGTCCGCCTGTCCACCCATAAGTTTTCAACACCGTGTTTATAACTTTTACCAAAGAATAGAGATTAAAAATTCCCGAAGGAACAAATTACTCCCTACCTTTACACTCCTTTTAGCAAAAACCTATAGAGATGGAAAGACAAAAAAGAAAATCCGCGGTAAAAGTAGTGGAGAAAGCGGTAGCCGCGCCTGATGTGGGCAAGTTGCCCCCTCAGGCAAGAGAATTGGAGGAGGCAGTGCTGGGGGCGCTGATGCTCGAAAAAGATGCCTATTCAGTGGTCAGTGAGATATTGAAGCCGGAAAGCTTTTATGACCCTTCTCACCAGTTGATCTATGATTCCATTCAGGGGCTTGCTATGCAACAAAAGCCGGTGGATGTGCTGACGGTGGTAGAGGAACTGAAGCGCCGGGGTGAATTGGAGACTGCCGGCGGGGCGGTCTATATTGCCGAACTGTCGGAAAAAGTGGCCTCTGCCGCGCATATAGAATATCATGCCCGAATTATTGCGCAGAAATCCATGGCGAGAGAATTGATCGCTTTCTCTTCGGATGTGTCGCAGCAGGCTTTCGATGAGACGGTGGATGTGGATGATCTCATGCAGGAGACCGAAGGGCGCCTGTTTGAAATTTCGCAGCGGAATGTGAAAAAGGATGTGATCCAGATCAATCCGGTTATCCGTGAAGCGATGAATAATATCCAGCTGGCGGCTAACCGGAAAGACGGGATGAGCGGTTTGCCCACCGGTTTCAAGGAATTGGATAAACTTACGTCGGGATGGCAGAAATCCGATTTGGTGATTATTGCCGCGCGTCCCGCCATGGGGAAGACCGCCTTTGTATTGTCGATGGCGAAAAATATGGCGCTCGATTTCGAGCAGCCGGTCGGTGTTTTTTCGCTTGAGATGTCGAACGTGCAATTGGTCAACAGGTTAATCGTGAATGTGTGCCAGATAAAGGGGGAGAGTATCAAAAGCGGTCGTCTTTCGGATGATGAATGGGAACGGCTCGACAAGAACCATAAGTTTCTTTATAATGCGCCTATTTATATCGACGACACACCCAGCTTGTCGGTGTTTGAGTTGCGTACCAAAGCGCGGCGGTTAGTCCGCGAACATGATGTGAAAATTCTGATCATCGACTACCTGCAGTTGATGAATGCGAGTGGAATGAGTTTTGGTAGCCGGGAGCAGGAGGTAAGTATGATCTCACGGTCATTGAAAGGGTTAGCCAAGGAGCTCAATATCCCCATTGTCGCCCTGTCGCAGTTGAACCGTGGAGTAGAGTCACGCCAGGGGCATGAAGGCAAAAGGCCGCAGTTGGCTGACCTGCGTGAGTCGGGTGCGATTGAGCAGGATGCCGACATCGTATGTTTCATTCACCGTCCGGAATATTACAGGATTACTGAAGACGAGCGGGGCAATTCGTTGGTAGGTATCGCCGAGATCATTGTGGCAAAGCATCGTAACGGGCCTACCGGTATTGCCAGTATGCGTTTCGATAGTGAGTATGCCCGTTTCCAGAATCTGGATGATTATGCTGTAGGCAGGAACTATGTAGAACGTCCCTCGAGGATGAATGCACAGACTAAACCGGCCGACTCATCCGCGGATTCGTCTTTCTCCTCCCCGGGTCTTGCGCCACAAAAAAATGACTCGTTGCCTTTTTAATGGCAAATTCACCTAAATAGGCGGCGCTGTAGTTGAAATACATTTTTCGAGTCATATTCGCGAAAGTCTGACAACAAACCTAATTGTGTTTAAATTGTTATAATTACTGTCAAACGGTTCATTGCATTTCATCGCCGTAAAGTATAAATCCAAATAATATTTCTATTTTTGTGCGTTAAAAGTTGTATATACAACTCATATAAATTGAAACTAAAGATGCATAACAGGTTTATTCTGAGTAAAATATTTTCGGTTGTTCTTTTCTTAAGCATGTCACTTTTTTCGCTTCAGGCACAGGATCTGAACTACAAGACAGTGGAAGTGAACGGGCAGACTTATTATGAATACAATGTTCAATCGGGAGAAGGGCTCTATGCCATTTCGCGCACATTTTCGGTATCAGTAGCCGATATCCTGCGTCATAACCCCGGGGCGGAGAGAGGTCTGCAAAATGGTCAGAAGCTATTAATCCCGGTCGCCCGGGAGGGCGGAAGCCGGGGTGCGTCCGTTTCGCCGCGTTCAAACGTGCCCGAGTCCCCCTCGTCTCCCCAGTCGCCCTCGTCCCTCCAGTCTTTCCGTTCCCCCCAGTCGCCGCCGGCAGACCAGAATACGGCCTTTCAACATACCGTGGTCATTGGGGAAACAGTGTATGGTATTGCCAAGATGTATCATACTACCGTGGATGAGATATTTCGTCTTAACCCGGGAGCTAGGGAAGGGATTGCCGAAGGCCAGGTGCTTATTATCCCGCAACGCCGTGTTATCAGTCAGGAAAAGGAAGAAAACTATCGTTACCATACCATACTCCCTAAAGAGACACTTTATTCCGTATCGAGAACCTATTCCTTGAAGCCGGAGGATGTGATGAGTGCAAACCCCGGGTTGTCGGTTGAGACATTCCAGATCGGGAAGACCATTCGCATTCCTTTTTTCGAATCCTATGAGGTGATTTTGCCCTATGAAGAGCAGACCACCAATATTATCCATAAAGTCAACAGGGGCGAAACCCTCTATAGTATCGCAAAACGGTATAACGTGGAAGTTCAGGAGATCCAACGGTTGAATCCCATGCTCTCGGGAGGACTGAAAACCAATATGGAGTTGCTTGTTCCTGTGAAAAGGAGTCTCGTCGAAGATGATTCCAGATCGAATGCAAATGAAGCCAACCGATTACTTAGCCAACCTATTCCCTCGGAGAGGGTGAATGTGATCAAAGTGGGGTTGCTGTTGCCTTTCCTGGATGAAACAAAGGGGTCCCACCTGCGGCTGCAGGAGTATTACGAGGGTTTTTTGCTGGCGGTGGAAAAAATGAAAAACGACGGGGCCACGATAGAGTTGTATGTTTTTGAGATCGGCAAGGGGGATGACACGAAGAAGTTGCAGAGTTTGCTCGCTACAACAGAGATGCAATCGCTCCATCTGATTATCGGTGGGGTAAGTGATGCGCAAATCAAGATCCTTTCCGATTTCTCAATATCCCACAATATGAAATATGTGGTGCCGTTCTCGCAGAGTAACGGAGAGGTGTTAAACAACGGAAATATATTTCAGGTAAATCCGATGCAGCACCTGACCTACACGAAAGCCTCTTCTGTTTTCCTGAAGATGTACCGCAATGCCCACATCATCTTTGTGCGGGGAGGAGGAAATGATAAAAACGAGTTCGTTTCCTTGTTGCAAAACGATCTTCGCAAGAATAATGTCAGATACGAGACGCTGAACGCCACAACGACACTTGGTGGCACAATCCTTGCGTCGCTGAGCAGGAATAAGGAGAATGTTATCGTGCCTACCGGCGGTGACTCCGGACTGCTGCGTCAGATAACGGACGAGTTGAAGAAGACGATGGAATCAGATTCCGGGTTTCCCATTCGTCTGTTCGGTTATCCTGACTGGCAGGCCTATTCTGACCTGAAAGAAGATTACAGCCAGTTTGACACTTATATCTTCGCGCCTTTCTTTGCCAATGGGCAAAGCCGTGACGTGGAAGCATTCAAGGCCAATTTCCGCAAATGGTACGGCAGGGATCTTCTGGAAACATTCCCCAACTACGGTATGTGGGGATACGATACGGGGCTGTTTTTTCTGACGGCCTTGCATAGATATGGCCATAATTTCGAACAAAATATCGAACGGGTGAATGTGAATTCATTGCAATTTCCGTTCTATTTCGAGCGACCCAATAATTGGGGCGGTTTCATTAATAGCGGATTGTATCTGATTAATTATGGTACGGACGGCCGAATCATCAAGACGGATAAAAGCCGATAGAATGTCGAATCCTGGGTAGTAACCGGGAATAGCCCAATCATCAAAACCGACAAAACCGATGAAATCCTTTCTTAATCCCTTGGTTGTGTGTTTTTTACTCTTTCTCGGTGCTTCCCCATTGTATGCCCAGAAGAAGGAGACATTCAAAGGCGAATTGTATATTGGTGCCGGAGGAGGCCCCCTTTTCTCGAAAGTGGATTTTGTGCCGGCTGTGCCGTCGGGCTTCAAGCAGGGAATCTTTGGAGGTGTCTCGGCGAAATATATTTCTGAAAAAAACCTGGGAATTGTTGTGGAGGTCAACTATGCGCAACGTGGCTGGGAAGAGGAATTCGATCCGGCTTCCGATTTTTCTTACAGCAGGACGCTGAACTATGTTGAAATGCCATTTATGACGCACATCTATGCCGGAAAAAAAGCACGCTTTATCCTGAATCTCGGACCGCAGATATCTCTGTTGGTGGGCCATAGCCAGAAGATGAGCCAGGCATTGGCGGACGATCTGGAGGCAAGGAGGGCTGAAAATCCCGAACGAAGTATCGGGATGCAGTATGAGGGGATATATCCACTGAAACCGATAGATTATGGCTTAGTCGGCGGAATAGGGATGGAGTTGAAAACCGGTATTGGTAATTTTGACCTGGAGGGACGCTACTATTTCGGGCTGGGTGATATTTTCACCAACCGTCGTACCGAAGATGCCTACTTTTCCCGTTCGGCCTCCCGTGTGATTGAGGCGAAACTGACCTACTATATTAAAGTGTTTTAATGAGCCAGTGGGGACTTGGAACTGGGGACTTGGAACTTGGAACTAAGAACTTGGAACTAAGAACTTGGAACTGGGAACTTAGAACTGGGGACTTGGAACTTGGAACTAAGAACTTGGAACTGGGAACTTAGAACTGGGAACTTGGAACTTGGAATTGGGCTTCTTCATTCTTCATTCTTCATTCTTCACTCTTCATTCTTCACTCTTCATTCTTCATTCTTCACTCTTCATTCTTAATAAAATAACCCGATAAATTTTGTGAATGAGAAAAAGTGTTGTACTTTTGGTGAACAAAAACGAATGAATATATGTTCATATATTTGTTTGAAATTTCAGTAAGATAAAATGGAGAAAGGAACCGTTGTATTGGAAAGAAATAAAATAGATCGTTCCCAATTTGAGGAGGCGGCATATATTTTGAGGGCACTGGCTAATGAAACCCGTCTGTGTGTGATTATGCAGCTTACTCAAGCCGGAGAAAAGTCGGTGACTGAATTGATGGCGCAAATGGATTGTGAGCAATCGCTGCTGTCGCACCATCTGACAGATATGAGGGCAAAAGGGATACTCCGGTGTCGTAAAAGAGGAAAGAACAGTTTCTATTCGCTTAGTGATAAGCGATTCTCGAATGTGTTGAAATGTATTATGCGTTGTGCGGAGAATAAGGAGGAATGTTGAAAAAATGGGTAGGATAATGTGTTTTGCGCAATAAATGATAGAGGCCGAGAAGTGAAAAGTTGCGGAGTATGAATCTGAAGTAAGAAATTGGAGATTTTAGCAGGAAATAATATAAATATGATGAAAGGTTTTTTTAAGAAACACTGGTTGAGGATAGCCGGAATATTCGTCGGCGCAATGGTGGGTTATATTTATTACCATTACGTGGGATGTTTGAGCGGAACCTGTCCTATCACTTCCAATCCCTATAGGATGATGATTTACGGGGCACTGGTTGGATATCTTCTTTTCGACCTCTTCTCGAAAGATAAGAGACTGGAGGGTGTAAAGGATATGTCAGAGAATGACTTCAAAGAAAATGACTAAAAATATCAAGCAATGAAAACGAATTTTTTAATGGCGGCGGCAATCCTGGTATTTGTCTTGTCGTCATGCGGCAACACCGCGCGGAAAAACTCTTCGGAGAGTGCGGAAACAAATTTGAGCACACATATAACAAAAACAGAAAATAATATGACAACAACAAAAAAGACAATCCAGTTGACAAGAGCCGAATTTTTAACGAAAGTGGCCGATTTGGAAAAAAGTCCCGACAAGTGGGTCTATCTTGGAGATAAACCCTGTATTATCGATTTTTATGCTGACTGGTGCGGCCCGTGTAAAATGATTTCTCCCATTTTGGAAGAATTAGCCGGCGAGTATGATGGTGAAATCTATATCTACAAAGTGGATACCGAGGCTGAACAGCAGTTGGCTGCCGAATTCGGTATCCGGAGTATTCCCTCCTTGCTCTTTGTGCCGATGGACGAAGCCCCGCAGATGGCACAGGGCGCGCTTCCGAAAGATGCTTTCAAACAGGCTATCGAAGAGGTACTGTTGAAAAAGTCATAAACGGATATGGAACGGACATCCTCTTCATGTGATTGAGGTTGTCAGGGAAATGATCCAAGAGTGATAATGGTGAACGGATGTGCTCGCAGGAGTTGCATCCGTTGCATGTTTTATCTGATTGGCTGATTTTTTGTACCTTTGTATTCTCAAGTTACAGCTTACGGATGAAGGATATCAACGATTATGAAATAATGGCGCCGGCAGGATCTTATGAATCGCTGACGGCGGCTATACAGGGCGGTGCGGATTCCATCTACTTCGGCATCGAAGGGTTGAATATGCGCGCCAAATCTTCCAATAATTTCACCATTGCCGATTTGCACAACATCGCGGCTATTTGTCGCGATCATCATATAAAAAGCTATCTTACGGTTAACACCATCATCTACGACAACGACATGGAACTGATGCGAAAGGTGGTGGATGCGGCGAAGGAGGCGAATCTGTCGGCGGTCATCGCGGCCGATGTGGCGGTGTTGATGTATGCCCGGAGTGTTGGAGTGGAGGTGCACTTATCCACCCAATTGAATATTAGTAATACCGAGTCGTTGAAGTTCTACGGGCAGTTCGCCGATGTGGTGGTGCTGGCACGCGAGTTGAATATGGATCAGGTGGCTTCCATTTACCGGGATATAGTCGACCAGCAAATCAAGGGACCTTCGGGTAAATTGATCCGTATCGAGATGTTCTGTCACGGTGCCTTGTGCATGGCGGTTTCCGGGAAGTGTTACCTCAGCCTGCACGAAAAGGACCTTTCCGCCAACCGGGGCGCATGCAACCAGATCTGCCGCCGGGCATACATCGTGAAGGACAGGGACAGCGAGATAGAGTTGGAGATCGATAATGAATACATCATGTCTCCCAAAGATCTCAAGACCATTCACTTCATGGACAAAATGATGGATGCCGGGGTGCGGGTATTCAAGATTGAAGGGCGTGCAAGGGGGCCGGAATATGTGCGGGTGGTGACCTCATGTTACAAGGAGGCTGTGCAGGCCTATTGTGACGGCACATACACCGAAGAGAAGGTAAACGACTGGAATGGGCGCCTTTCCACCGTCTTCAACCGTGGATTCTGGGACGGCTATTACCTCGGGCAACGGTTGGGAGAGTGGACACACCGCTACGGATCGGGTGCCACCAAACGAAAAGTGTATGTTGGGAAAGCCGTCAAGCATTTCGGCAAACTCGGCGTAACAGAGTTCCTGGTGGAAACCCAATCGGTAAAACCGGGAGATGAGCTATTAATCACAGGACCTACCACCGGTGCCATCTTTATCACTGCCGATGATATCAGGGTAGATCTTGCCACCGTTCCCGAAGCGGTGAAAGGAGACCACTTTTCCATCAGGACCTGTCAGAAAATCCGTCCCAACGACCGGCTCTATAAAATGGAAACAGCCAACCGGCAAGGGACGGCGCATGAAAGATGAGCAAATCCCGGCGGCAAGGTGGGCTCAATCCTTCCGCAGGTAGTAAAAATTCTCATTCCCGAATCGCATATCAAAACGCCCGTTGGAAAATGTTTCCGCTACTCCGTCAATGGTGGCTTTGAATGAAAATGTGCCCGATAGTACCACACTCTCCAATTCCTTGTCTATAAACATTTTCTGGGCGCGTTTCACCGTAAATGATCCTGAAAGTATTTTCAAATTCATCGGGCGGTTACCGTAGAGCAGGGAAATGGCACACTCCTGTCCCGGCAGATCGAAATCTTTGCCGTTCAGCGAGAGAAGTTCGGCAAAAGTGGCGGGGGTGTACTCCGGAAACGATATTACCAAGGTATGAAGGTTTGAACCGACAGACCCCGAAAGATGAATATGGCAGGAATCATTATCAATCACTACTTTTGACGGATCATGCGGCAGTTGGGTGGTCCACAGCGATAACCCCCAATAGACACCGAAACTGTTGTATCCCTTTTCGGAATAGACGGGGAGGCCCGGGTTGTCCGTGTCTTCGATAAATACAGAGTTTGAGATGCGATAATCAAAACCGCGTGAACATCCTCCCGCGACCGCAAGAAGGATTAAAGAAAAGAAACGGATGTATTTCATACGATTATAATTATTTATTTAAAAGGTATCGTATGGAACTCGCTTTTAATCGTGCTCTTGTGTGAGAACAATTATCATGCTCGTTTCATATTGTGATTTTTTATGATTTTTACTTCGTGGAGAAAAAGTTTACTGGGGTAGAGATCGTGACTTGCATGCCCGGGAATGTTTGAGAATTGAGCAACGAGAAGTTGCCTTTTGAGAGAATGGAATGAAATGCGGGAAAATCGAGTGATAGGCGCATTGCGTTCCGGAGAATAAAACGCACACCGATACTGGTGTAGACGTCAGAGAAAAAGGAGGCAGGGGCTTTGCCTATGCCGGCAAGCACTTCGTCATTGTATTTATCCAGCTTGTCCGAGACAAAGTCTATTTCTGTTTTCCCATGTATTTTCATTCCCGCTTGGACACCTCCTTTCACATAAATATGCCACACATGGCGGTTCCCGATCACTGCGAGGTTGACTTCCATGGGAATGGTCAGATAGCCGAGAGACTCGTCTATCCCATTCACGCGAAACAGGTCAATCCCTTCCCGGGAGGTACTATACAGGAAAAGCGGATAGGTTTTTGATCCGGATGTGATCCTCTCTTGCACATGGATATATCGCACTCCGGAAGCGAGTGTGATTCGATCGTTCCAGAGGGCCAGTTGCGGCTTGATACCCACATAGAAAAGCGTTCCCTCTCCGTAAGCCTTTTCACTTCCGTGATAATACCGGTATGCGGGTTGATAGTCTGTCGGTTGGCGGAAATCCCATCGGTCGTCGATCTTTCCCTCCAAGGCAAACCCTCCGGACTCTAGTCCAATATGGAATTGGGAATCGCGTTGCGCTTTTGCGGACATGAAAAAACAGAGAAGGAGTAGTAGCAATAGATTTTTCATACGTGAATTTTTAAGACGAAAGTGATCCGAAATTTTCTGTTTGTTGTTGCTTAAAGCCTGCCTGCCAAGCAGGCCTTCATGTTTCCTATAAGATGGAGGAAAAAGATAAATGTTGCATGAGCAAAGTTAATAAAATTTAAAGAGACCCGGCCCCCTCGAATGAGCGTGTGCAATTTCGATCATTACTTACTATCTTTGCCGTATAAAACAATGTATTTGAAGTGTCTCACTAAAAACATTCTTCATCATGAGAAAAATCGTATTGACAACAATCATTTTGCTTTGTATGGGTACATTACATCACGCGAGCGCTCAAAAGAAAGATTTAAAAGATATTGCTTCTTTGAGTTTCTATGGTGTTGACTTTTCGTATGCAAAGGTTTACGGCGCAGAGGAGACTGCCCATCAATTCCTGGATGCGTTTGTAAGGATTAATGATTTATTTGAGTCGGAGCCTAAAAAGTATAGTGCGCGCAATACGTTCGGCGTCAAGAGTGACGAGCTTTTTAACAGGCAGTTGAAGCAGGATGTGGACAATATCCCGCGCGGTGAATTATTTACGGACGATAACAGATATGTTGTTACCGATGCCGATATTGAACAGGTGGTCGCGAAGATTGAGAAACAAGGTGACAGCCAATATGGCGCCGTGATTGTTGCCGGGTTGCTCAACAAGACGGCCAACCGCGGCACATTCACCTTCGTGGTCTTTGATCAGGATACCAAGGAGATTATCTTTCAACAAGAGACTGCCGGTAAAGCGCGTGGTTTCGGTCTTCGCAATTTTTGGGCAGGCGCGCTTCTATCAGCCATGAAAAATGTAAAATAGTGTTATCGTGAAATATCGAAAATGGGCTTTCGGCAGGCTAAAATGCGAACCGGAAGCCTATTTTTAGGCCCTGTTTTTTTGCTCCGGGCAGATCGAGATGAGTGAAGCGGCGGAAATAATCCACGCGAAAAACCTTGAAAATATTTTCCACCCCCACACTTCCCTCCACATACACGTCGCCATGCAAAGGGTGTGCGGATTGGGGGAAGACGAACAAACCGTGAGTTTTCGCCGGATTGTTTTTATCGGTCAGGTTACCGTAGTAACCACTGAATGTCACCACTTCACGTAACTGCAACTTTTTGATCAGCGGAATCCGGTTCAGGATCCATCCCTTCAGGAAATAACTTGTGTGCAAGGCAATATATTCATCCGATACGAATTCGAACGGTTGTATCAAGTGAAACCGGTTTTTTTCCATAAAGACGGACGGATTCACTTCCGGACTGGCAAGCATTGGGAATGGCACCTGATTCCATACTTTCCCTGCGGAGACATAGCCGTCGATATGGCCGAACGACGACAGCCAAATCCTGTCTGAAACAGTTGCCTGTGATTGATGATAGGCATAATCACCACCTAAAAATCCACGATAGGCATATTCATGCATCAGTTTCAATTGGATGTTGTCGTTGATGAAATTTATTTTGGCGTTGCGTCCGCCCCTGTTCGCACCATAATCCTGCATCCCCGGCGCGAATGAAATCTCGCCTCCCACTTTCGATAATGTGAAACCGGGAATATCTATCAGTTCATTTTCGTTAACCTGTAAACGATATTCCAATGCGCCGGCAGGTGTGTCTTTGGTGTGTTTCCACCATGCTGAAACGCCCAGTCCCGACATCCAGTCGACGGTGTATGCCAGTTTATACCGGTGCTGATAACTTCGGTTGGAGATCCCGGCTGTGCCAAGCGCCACGAACAGGTTGTCTTTCAGGGCGTCGTTCATTTGCATACCCAATGAATAGAGGTCGTATTCGGTTGTGAACGATAGATCGTTGCGTGGAAACTCCTGCCAGTAGTTTTGTTTTTTTACAAAAGAATAGCCGGCGGTAGCCGAATATTTCCACTTTTGGTCTTTGAATCCGTAGGCGCCATATCCCGAAAGAAAAATGCGGGAATGAAAATGTGCCGTGGTCATGGCGCCGAGCCGCAGGCGGTGTCCTTCGACGGGGTTGGAACCATAAAATGTCCACACCTGCCCAATGTCGATTTTACTTTTTGACTGCCGTTCGTTTGATGTTTTGATGTAGCCTGTAATGATTATTTCAAGGAATTTCTCAAATCTCCTGTACATAGGAACGTCCTGCAGTTCATCCATTAGCTTGGGTAAATCGGATTCGACCCTTTTCAGCGCTACATGCCGGTGGTCTTGCCAGAACGCTTCATCTGTTTTTTCCGGATAAACCATCTCTCCGTTTTCAATATAGCGGTACGAACGGACCTGATGTGCATACACTTTGGTGAGAAAATTGCTCATGGCGAAATTGGTGTATACATCTTCTTTTTCTTTTGTCCATAATCCGTTTTCCTGCAGGTTGAAATGCTGTATGACCCGTAAATTTTCGAGGAAATTGATGTTCAGGTTTCTCGGTATGGACAGGTCGACCCGCTTGATGGCAAAATGGTTATCGATAGCAATGTAGAGATTTCCGTTGAAGCTGTAACTCTCAGGATTGAACGGGAAAAATGCCACGTTCACACATCGGATATTGTCAATTGTCAATGTGTCCTGGATAAAAAATTTGTAATAAAGCGTAGCCAATGCCGATGAGGTGGGGCTGACGAATTGATTGAGCAGGACCTCGATATTGTCATCGTAGATATCTACTTCCCGGAACACCTGCTCGAGAAAAACATCCATTGATCCGTCGTTAAATGTTTCTTCCACTCCTTCGCTTCGTCTGGCAACAATGTTTTTTTTCAGACCGCCGGAGATGTTATCGGCACGCACATTTCTCAGTATTTCACGCATCGAGAGGGTCAATACCTGTTTACCGGTGAAAATAGAAGTATCCAGATGATTCTCGATAAATCCGAAGTTCTTCTTCAGTAAACGGTTTTCCAGTTTGAAATTATCCCAGTAAAGCGTCAACTTTTCATATTGCTCATACTCTATCCCAGGGATGTTTTTTATTCGGTTTTGTTCTTTGTTTGCAATCACCTGCTTCATGAGTTCCACCGCCGGATTGTTTTTACGCGAATAACGCGGGTTATCGGGGCTTACCACTACCTCGGTAAGTCCGATGGTAGATGGATTGAGGCGGATCCGGATAATCTCTCCTGTGCCGATTCGCTCCGGCAATGTCTCGGTTTTCGTTTCAAAGCCAATGGATGAAATTATAATCTTCCGGCTTCCAGATAAGTATCTCATGCTAAAATAGCCGTCGATATCCGTGGCGGTACCGATAGTGGTGTTTTCCAATTGTACCGAGGCAAACGAGACCGGCTCCCCGGTTATGCTGTCTACCACAACCCCGTGGATGAATCCGGATTGCTGTGCCTGCGACGGGAGGGATGGTACTGCAAAGCAGAAAATCAGAATGAGGAAATAGAAAATATATGTAGGAAGTAGTTTCAAAATTGAGTCAGTTTTACAAATAGGTGATGCCAGTGTGTGAAACGAGTGAGTGCAAAAATACAAATTTCCTTTGTGGAATCGTTATTTGACATCCCGAAAAAATTGAGTACTTTTGTGGGCAATTAGAACTTCTTCATGTATGCCGTTAAAAATTGTAGAAATAAGTGATAAAGGTGTTGATATAGATGAAATTGAGCAGTTGCTCTTTGGTGGCGCAAAAGTAGAAGTGTCATCAAAGTTAAAAGACAAGGTTACAAAAAGTTTTCACTTCTTACAAGAATTTTCCATCGATAAAGTGATTTATGGTGTCAATACCGGCTTCGGTCCAATGGCTCAATACCACATCAAGGATGAGGAGATTAATCAGCTTCAGTATAATATCATCCGGAGTCACTCTGTAGGGACGGGGTCACCCATTGAGCCCGTTTACGTGAAATCGGCAATGATAGACCGACTGTGCACATTTGCCCAGGGTTACTCCGGCATTCATCCCGCACTGATCCAGCTGCTGATCGATTTTATCAACTTCGATATCTGCCCTTATGTGCCCTCACACGGAAGCGTAGGGGCCAGCGGTGATCTGGTCCAGTTGGCACACATTGCGCTTGCACTGATCGGTGAAGGAGAAGTATTTTTCAATGGCAAATTGCATCCCACGGCTGATGTGATGAGTCAAACCGGTATAGAGCCGTTCAAGCTGCATATTCGTGAAGGACTGGCGCTCACAAACGGTACATCTATGATGACCGGCGTAGGACTGGTCAATCTCATTCTTGCCAGGAAACTGCTCCACCACGCACTCGTGGCATCAGCCATGATGAATGAAATTGCCCAATCATACGACGATTTTCTGGCACCTGAACTTAATGGTGTTAAGCGGCATAACGGCCAGGTCGAGACGGCAGCGTTTATGCGCGAGTGGCTTAAGGATAGCAAATTGCTCCGAAACCGTAAGAAAGAACTCTATAACGGTACAAAAGCTTCGCATTTCAAACAGAAAGTGCAGCCCTATTATTCGCTCAGGTGCGTGCCGCAAGTGCTCGGACCTGTGTGGGACACACTGAAAGTTGCCCGGAAAGTGATTATAGATGAACTTAATTCGGTGAGTGACAATCCCATCGTAGATTGTTCTTCGGAAAATATCTATCATGGTGGGAATTTTCATGGCGATTATATCTCTTTCGAAATGGATAAACTGAAAATCGCCGTCACCAAAATGATTATGCTGATGGAGCGTCAGCTCAACTACCTGATGCATGATAAAGTGAATGAAATTCTTCCTCCGTTCGTCAATCTTGGCACGCTCGGACTCAACTATGGGATGCAAGCCATGCAGTTTACCGCTACCTCGACCACAGCTGAAAACCAGACCCTTTCTTATCCGATGTATCTGCACAGCATCCCCAACAATAACGACAACCAGGATATCGTAAGTATGGGGACCAACTCTGCGTTGCTCGCCAAGACGGTTATCGAAAATGGCTTTCAGGTAATGGCAATTCATTATATGGCTATTGTTCAGGCTATTGATTGCTTGCAGGCGGTGGAGAAGTTATCCCCAAAAAGTCAGGACATTTATCATGAAATAAGAAGTTTTTTTCCTACATTTGTGGATGATAAACCCAGATACAAAGATATTAACCGGATTGTTGAATATCTGAAAACCAAAAGGATTGTATCATGACAAAATATGCACTCGTAACGGGCGGAAGCCGGGGCATCGGACGGGCAATCTGCATTCGCCTGGCATCAATGGGTTACAGCGTTTTGATTAATTATAACAACAGTCTGCGGGAAGCGGAACAGACCTTGGACGCCGTCCGTAATGCGGGTGCCGATGGCGAATTGATCCGTTTTGATGTAGCTGACCGCGAACAGGTGGAAGCAGCGCTTAATCAATGGGCAACCAATCATCCCGACCATTATATCGAAGTGCTTATCAACAATGCCGGTATCCGTAAAGACAACCTGATGCTTTGGATGGAACCACACGAATGGGACAGCGTGATCAATGTCGGTCTTAACGGATTTTATAATATAACACACCTTTTGGTGAAGAATATGCTTGTGAAACGTTTTGGCCGGATTGTGAATATTGTATCTTTGTCCGGTATAAAAGGCATGCCGGGTCAGACAAATTACTCCGCGTCCAAAGCCGGCGTGATTGCCGGAACCAAAGCGCTTGCGCAGGAAGTGGCAAAAAAAGGAGTTACTGTGAACGCGGTGGCGCCGGGTTTCATCAAATCGGATATGACACACGATTTGGATGAAAGCGAACTGAAAAAAATGATCCCCTGCGGAAGATTCGGGACGCCTGAAGAGGTGGCGTCCCTGGTCGGATTTCTTGTTTCCAATGAAGCCGCTTACATCACGGGCGAAGTGATTTCAATCAACGGGGGGATTTATACGTAATCGTCAATTCATTATATGAACAGAGTAGTTATCACGGGAATGGGTATTTATTCCTGTATCGGAAAAAACAAAGACGAAGTTCGTCAATCTTTATATGAAGGGAAATCGGGTATCGGGTTTGATCCAGTACGCAAAGAATTTGGCTTTCGTTCGGGCCTCACGGGTCTGCTCGAAGTGCCCGACCTGAAAACTCAACTCGACCGCCGTCAGCGTGCAGGGATTCCCGAACAGGGAAAATATGCTTACGTGGCTACTTTAGAAGCTTTTCAACAGGCAAAGATCGACAATGATTTTCTGGAAAATAATGAAGTAGGTATCCTCTACGGTAACGACAGTTCCGCTCAACCGGTTATTGAGGCCTGCGATATCATTCGTCAAAAAAGAAATACCGCGTTGGTGGGTTCAGGTTCTATCTTTCAGAGTATGAACTCTACCATCACAATGAACTTGTCGGTTATATTTAAGTTGAAAGGGATAAATTTTACTGTGTCGGGGGCTTGCGCAAGTGGTTCGCACGCTATTGGCATAGGTTACCTGCTTATCAAACATGGTCTTCAGGATTGCATTGTGTGCGGCGGGGCACAGGAGGTGAATCTGTTTTCCATAGGCAGTTTTGACGGGCTTTCAGCGTTTTCGGTACGCGAAGACGAACCGGCAAAAGCATCCCGCCCGTTCGATAGAAACCGCGACGGATTAGTGCCGAGCGGTGGTGGGGCCACCGTTATTCTTGAGAGTTACGAGTCGGCGGCCAGACGGGGAGCACCCATCCTTGCCGAAGTGGCGGGTTATGGGTTTTCATCCAATGGGAACCACATTTCCGTACCCAATGTGGATGGTCCGAAACGTTCTCTGGAGATGGCGATACGCGATGCCGGCATTTCGGTTGAAGAAATCGGTTACCTCAACGCACACGCTACTTCTACGCCGGTAGGCGACCTGAATGAGGCGAAAGCGATCGATGCCGTTTTTGGCGATCATAAACCCTATGTGGGATCTACCAAAGCGATGACCGGCCACGAGATGTGGATGGCGGGTGCGAGCGAAGTGATCTATTCGATGTTGATGATGCAAAATAATTTTATCGCTCCGACCATCAACTTTGAACAGGCAGATGATGATGCCCCGGAGCTTAACATTGCGACAGAGACAATTCATCATTCATTCGACACTTTTCTATCGAACTCATTTGGTTTTGGAGGTACTAATTCATCGTTGGTAATCAGGAAATTCAAGTAAGAAAACGACTGATTTTAATGAACGCAATCATCTTATATTGAATCATGGATAAAAAGGAACTTATCAAACTCATTAACGAAAATCTTGCAGAGGAGTTCGAAGTGGATATCGAGACAATTACGCCCGAGGCACACCTTATGGAAACGCTCGATCTGGACAGTCTCGATCTGGTGGATATGGTAGTGCTGATAGAGCAAAATTTTCACTTCACACCCAAAGCGACTGATTTCAGGGAAATAGCCACTTTTCAAGACTTCTATGAGTTTATAGAATCAAAAATGAATGGGCGACAATAACGACAAGAAATGGAGCGGAAAAACGCGTGGAGGCTCTTTCGGTTATGGTTTCTTTATTTTTCTGATTGACCGATTGGGAGTGCGGTTCGCGTATGTTTTTTTGGCTTTTGTCGTTGTCTATTTCATTCCTTTTGCTCCGAAAGCTACTGCGGCATCATGGTGGTACGCGCGGAATATTTTGAAGAAAGGCGCCTTTCAATCGTTCCTTTTCCTGTTTGCGAATTATTATCGTTTCGGACAGACATTGATTGATAAAGTAGCTGTCTCGGCAGGAAAAAAAGACCGGTATCAGTTTGTTTTTGATGAATCGTATTCCCGTTTTCTGGAAATTCTGAATCAGGAGAGAGGGGCTATCATGGTGAGTGCGCATGTCGGGAACTGGGAAATAGGAGCCCCTTTTTTTGATCAATACGGTAAGAAAATGCATATAGCCATGCTCGATGCCGAGTACCGGAAAATCAAAGAAATGCTTGAGCAGCATAGTGAAAGCCGCAACTATAACGTGCTCCCCCTTGATGAAACGGACGGATTATCGAATATCCTCCGGGCGAAAGCTATACTCGACCGTCATGAATATATCTGTTTTCAGGGTGACCGTTTTTTAGAAAATACACAGACTGCTGAAGTCGGGTTTCTCGGTAAAACAGCCCGTTTTCCCATTGGCCCTTTTCTGTTGGCTACACGCTTACAGGTTCCCGTAATTTTCTATTTTTCCATGCGTGAGTGGGGGATGAAATATAAATTTCATTTCCGGATAGCCGAATCTGTGCCTGGAGGTTCCGGATCAAAACCTGAATTCCGGCTTTTGGAACAATACGTGCAAGCACTCGAAACCATTGTGCAAAGATATCCGCACCAATGGTTCAACTATTACCGGTTCTGGGGAAAATGAGGTGAATATGATGACTATTTTTATGAAGATTTATATTTTTCGATAATAGAAAATAATGAAATTAGAAGCGCCACTAAAACAAGCTTATGAAAGCGACCATCTTACAGCCTCTGAGGCGCAACGGATGGCACATTTGATCGCATTTGCGCCGGTGGTCTTTCAGGTTGCCAGACTGATGCGCAAATTCGGAATTTTTTCGCTTTTGCGTGAGAGCGATAGCGGGCTGACTATGGATGAGGTGGCTGAACGGGTGGGAATTTCACGTTATGCGGCACAGGTCTTATTGGAGTCGTCACTTACTGCCGGAACGGTTCTGCTGAAAGATGAACGCTTTCACCTAAGTAAGACGGGTTGGTTTTTCCTTACCGATCCGATGATTGAAGTGAACATGAGCTTCAACCACGATGTGAATTATCTGGGGCTCTTTTCGCTTGAAGAAGCTTTGTTGAACGGTAAACCTGAAGGATTGAAAGTTTTTGGTGACTGGCCGACCATTTATGAAGGACTTTCGTCGCTACCTGACCAGGTGCAGAAAAGCTGGTTCGGGTTCGATCATTTTTATTCCGACAACTCATTTCCCCAGGCGCTTGAAGTGGTTTTTGCCCATTCGCCCAAAACGTTGCTCGACGTGGGGGGAAATACCGGTCGTTGGTCATTGCAATGTGTATATCATTCGCCCGATGTACAGGTTACCATCATGGATTTACCACAGCAGATAGGGTTGATGGAATCACAAACAGAACATCTGCCGGAGGTTGATCGTATTCACAGATATCCGGCCGATTTATTGGATACTGAAACTTCGTTTCCCGGCCCTTTTGATGCCATCTGGATGAGCCAGTTCCTGGACTGTTTTTCGGAGGAACAGGTTTTCAGCATTGTTTCCCGTGCGGCGAATTCCATGACCCGAAATACCCGCCTGTTCGTGATGGAAACATTTTGGGACCGGCAACGGTTTGAGACTTCGGCATTCTGCCTGACCCAGACCAGTGTTTATTTCACTGCCATGGCAAATGGAAACAGTAAAATGTACTATTCCGGGGATATGATGCGAATTATTGAAAAAGCCGGTCTGAAGATCGATAAGATTCATGATAATATCGGATTGGGGCATAGTATTCTGGAATGCGTAAAGAATGAAGAATGAAGAATGAAGAGTGAAGAATTAAAAATTAAAAATTAAAAATTAAAAATTAAAAGTGAACCCTTATATATCTCATTTTCAATATCCGGTTTATTCCGGTGAAACTGTTCTGGAGCTGATCCCGCAACGCGAACCGATGGTGATGGTTGATAAGTTTTTCGGCATGGAGGATCGCGATTCTTTTTCAGGGCTAACGGTCACGGAAGGAAACCTTTTCTGTTGCAATGATATACTCACCGAGGAAGGAGTGATCGAGCATTTTGCACAGTCGGCAGCAGCCCGGATAGGTTTTCTTTTCGTACAAAATAACGAAACTGTCCCTGTCGGATTTATCGGCGCAGTGAGCAAATTTTCCATCCATGCACATCCCCGGGTTGGTAATGAATTGTTGACAGTAGTTAGCATAATCCAGGAGGTGGGGAATATCACGCTTGTGGGTGTAAAGTCTTGGGTGGAAGATGAATTGATTGCCGAAGGTGAACTCAAAATATACTTGAACAAATAATGAAGCGAAAACAAAAACGGGAAGCGTCGCTTACCGACCGCGTGGAAATTCAGGTGCGGTTTAGCGAAGTGGATGCATTGCAGATAGTATGGCACGGCGAGTATGTGAAATACATCGAAGACGGACGGGAATCTTTTGGCCAACGCTACGGACTCAGCTATATGGATATGAGGAAAGCCGGTTTTGCAGCGCCGATCGTGAAGCTGAATATTGATTACAAACTCTCGCTCTCGTTCAACGAACAGGCCGTTGTGGAAACGCGTTATGTGGATTGCGATGCGGCAAAGATCCAGTTCGACTATACTATTTATCGCAAAAGCGACGGCGCCGTGGTTGCCGAAGCATCTACCATACAGGTTTTCACTCATCTAAACTCCAATTTGTTAGAGCTGAATAATCCCGATTTTTATCTGAGATGGAAAGAGAAATGGAACATCCGGTGATTTATCTGACGGCAGATGCCATGATCAGTTCGCTGGGGTTTTCTACCGGGGAATGCCGGGAACGTATGTTTCAGTATCAATCGGGAGTGCAACCTATCCGTGATTCGCAGTTTTATTCCGAATTGTTCTACGGGGCAAAAATTGATGATAATCGTTTACAATTACTTGTCCCGGAACACAATTTACATGATTTTTCCCGTTTTGAGCAGCTTCTTATACTTTCCATCCGTCAGACGCTTGGACAAAGTGGTGTGGATATAGGTCAAAATAATTGCGGATTTATACTGGCTTCCACCAAAGGCAATATTGGTCGGCTTTCTGTCGGAAACGAGACCGGGGATGGACTTCTCCTTTCCCATTCTGCCGAAAAAATTGCCGCATACTTTGGATTTTCAGCCAAACCCATCGTGCTTTGTAATGCCTGTATTTCGGG
Source organism: Proteiniphilum sp. X52 (assembly GCF_003712195.1). Classification (GTDB taxonomy): domain Bacteria; phylum Bacteroidota; class Bacteroidia; order Bacteroidales; family Dysgonomonadaceae; genus Proteiniphilum. The sequence goes on from NZ_RDSD01000008.1 coordinate 125,208, forward strand.
TATTTCGGCCATGATTGTTGCGAAAAGGTTGATTGAGAACGGTATGTTTACACACATGGTAGTGGCCGGAGGAGACGAACTGTCGGATTTTATCGTCAGTGGGTTCCATGCGTTCAAATCAGTAAGCACAGGTATCTGTAAACCTTATGATGCCGGTCGTGACGGACTTTCTTTGGGTGAGGCCATTGGGTCGGTTTTACTTACCACTGATAAAAAGCATGTGGCAGAGAAACAACCTGCGATGCTGCTCGGTGGAGCGATCACCAATGATGCAAACCATATCTCAGGGCCATCGCGTACGGGAGAAGAGTTGCATATGGCCATAGAACAGGCTTTGCGTCAATCCGGAATTTCTGCGAATGATATATCTTTTGTCAATGCGCACGGGACAGCCACTATTTACAACGACGAAATGGAGAGCAAGGCACTGTATCTCTCAGGACTTTCCGGCAAACCTTTGCAAAGCCTGAAACCCTATTTCGGGCATACGCTCGGAGCAGCCGGAGTAATTGAGACGATCATCTGTAAACAACAGCTCGAAAACGATATAGTGTTTGGTGTGCCGGGGCTTGAAACCATGGGTGTGCCACATCCGCTCAATATCGATGCTCTGCATCGCCCGATGAATTTGACTTATTGCCTGAAAACAGCTTCTGGCTTTGGCGGTTGTAATGCCGCCATCGTGATAGGTAAAGAACCTGTGCCGGGGAATAACCCCCTGTCCGGGAGCGTATCACTCCAGGGAAAACAGCTGGAGGAAACCTCTTCTCAAATACTGAAAAGAGCGAAAATTGTCTCCAAATGTAATATAAGTGCTTTGGGGGTGGAACTGAATGATGAACGTGTGCTTGCAAACGAACCGACAGATGATTTTCCCACTTTTATAAGAAAGGCTTACGCATCACTCAATCTGTCTTATCGCAAGTTTTTCAGGATGGACGATCTGTCGAAACTGGGCTTTCTCACCACAGCCTGGCTCACCCGTTCGGTGGATGGTTTTTCAGGGCTCCCCCCGGAATCAAAGGGTATCATTATGGCCAATCGTTCATCATCGCTCGATACGGACATTCACTATCGACAAAACCTCGATGCGGTGGGCGACCGGGAAGCAAGCCCTGCCATTTTCGTATACACATTGCCTAATGTTATGCTGGGTGAGATATGCATCTATTGGAAAATGAAAGGTGAAAACACCTTTTTTATCCAACGGGAGTTCGATAAGGATTTTTTAATTCAATATGCCGGAATGGTGATGAGTGAGCAGGATTTGAATTATTGTATTGTGGGATGGTGCGACTTGTTGGACAATAACTTTCTGTCGGAATTTTATTTGATGGAAAGGTGAGGGTTCGTTACCTTTGTCTTATGAAATAATATTACCTTTATTTATGGATCAACTGAAGCAAGAACTAAAAGAAGCGCTGATTCAGGCGCTGAACCTGGAAGATATAACCGCAGAGGAAATCGTGGACGAGGAACCGCTTTTCGGTGACGGGCTGGGGCTGGATTCTATCGATGCACTCGAAATTATCCTTATCCTGGAACGCAACTATGGTATCCGCCTGACAAAACCCGAAGAAGCCAGGGAAATTTTTTATTCCATTGATACGCTGGCCGATTTTATCGACAAGAACCGTAAAAAATGAGTGTTGCCATTACCGGAATAGGGTGTGTGTCGGGCTTGGGGTGCGGTGCTGATGAGCATTTGCAGGCATTCCGGTCCGGACGGAGTGGGTTGGGAAAGGTTACGCTTTTTCAGACCAAACTTCAGGTGCCCGTTGCGGAGGTGAAAATGAGCAACGAACAGTTGAAGGATCAACTCGGTCTGGATCCTGACCGGTTGTTCTCCCGCACCGCTTTGCTCGGAATGACGGCAGGCAAGCAGGCTTTTCAGGATGCAGGGCTTTCTAAGGGTCGCTTACGCATAGGACTGATCTCATCGTCATCGGTAGGCGGAATGGACCTGAGTGAGCAGTTTTTCACCGAATATTCCGTCAATCCCGGAAAAGGTCGTTTGCGTATGGTTGCCCATCACGATATAGGCGACCATACCGAGTGTATTGCTGATTATCTTCAGTTGGACGGTTTTCGGACGAGTATCAGCACCGCCTGTTCGTCGTCGGCCAACGCCATTATGTTTGGTGCGCGGATGATTGAGCAAGGTTTGCTCGATGCTGTGATAGCAGGTGGAGCCGATGCGTTATGCCGTTTCACGCTAAACGGTTTCAATTCGCTGATGATCCTGGACAAGGCTCCCTGTCGCCCGTTTGATGAAAGCCGGACAGGTCTTAATCTGGGAGAAGGCGCGGGCTATCTGGTGCTGCAATCGGAGAAGTCGCTCACGCCCGGTACGAAGGTGTATTGCCGGCTTACGGGCTATGCCAATGCCAACGACGCTTATCACCAAACGGCCTCATCTCCTGAAGGGGAAGGGGCGTTTCTGGCAATGCTGCATGCTCTGGGGAAAGCAGGGATCGAATCTGCAACCGTGGATTATATCAATGTTCACGGAACGGGAACGAACAATAACGACCTATCCGAAAGTACTGCGATCAAACGGCTTTTCGGCGAGTACGTGCCGCCGTTCAGTTCCACCAAACCGTTTACCGGACATACGCTTGGCGCAGCCGGAGGATTGGAGGCCGTTTTCAGTGTGCTGGCCCTTCATGAAAGGGTCATTTTCCCCAATCTCAATTTCAAAACGCCTATCATGCAAACCGGATTATCACCTGTTACGCGGATGAGGGAGGATCAGGATATAACCACTGTGCTTTCCAATTCATTCGGATTTGGCGGAAACAACGCGTCATTGATTTTTCAGAAGTAACCAATGGACAGTTATTCCGTTTACATACAATCTGTTGCATCCATTTATCCGGAGGGTGAACCGGTGGAAGGTCGTTTTTCCATTAATGAACCCGACTATAAAGAGTGGATCAAGGAGGCAGGGTCGCGCCGCCGCATGAGCCGTATTGTGAAAATGGGTGTTACCGCCGGTCTGCAATGCCTGCAAAATATGGCTGTAAAACCGGAAGCCATTATCACTGCCACGGGGCTGGGTTGTCTGGCTGATACCGAGAAGTTTTTACAATCGATCGGTTCGCTAAACGAGGAGTTGCTGTCACCCACACCGTTCATCCAGTCCACGTTCAACACCATTGGCGCGCAGATCGCCTTGCTGTCGGATAACAAAGCTTACAATAGCACCTATGTCCACCGTGCGTTCTCATTCGAGAGCGCTCTGCTCGACGGTATGATGCAGTTGCAAACCGGCAATGCGGATAGCGTGCTTGTGGGTGCGGTGGAGGAACTGACACCCACGGTTTTTTATATTCTGGAACGAATGGGTGCATGGCGAAAATTTCCGGCAGGCGAGGGGACATCCTTCTTTTTGCTGGGTAATGAAAAAACGCATCAAACCGTTGCCCGTATTGTTGCGGTGGATATGCAGCGCGGAAATTTTTCGAAGGATCAATTGACCCAAAAACGGTCGGATCTTCTGCGAAGAAATGGTGTCTCCGACGCTCGTATTGTTTCCGAGGAAATGTTCAAACCCATTTGTGGCGAATACCAAACCGCATCCTCGTTTGGTTTATGGTATGCCTGCACGCAATTGAACGGTAACGGTTTTGTGCTGATTACCAACTCTTGGCTCAATAATTATACGGCAGTCGTGATCGAAAAATTTACAAAAGAATGACTTGGCTTGGCATGGGTGCTTTGGTTCTTATCCTGGCGTTTATCTTGTTTTACGCTTCTTATTCCATTTCAGCAGGAGTGTATGTGAAAGCGGTTTGTAAGCTCAACATAAAAGACAAGGTGGTCGCACTCACTTATGACGACGGTCCTGAACCTGCTGCAACACTACCTCTGCTCGAAGTGCTGAGAAAACATAATGCCAAAGCCTGTTTTTTTTGTGTCGGACAAAAAGCGGAACAGTATCCCGATATTGTCAGGCGGATAGTGGACGAAGGACACGCGATAGGGAACCACTCATACCATCATGAAAGTAAATTTCCACTTTATGGAAAGCGTAAGATGAAGGAGGATTTACTGAAAGCTCAGCAAATCCTGGAAGGAGTTTCGGGACAGGAAGTCCACCTTTTCCGTCCCCCTTTCGGTGTGACAAACCCTACGATAGGTAGTGTGGTCAAAGAACTCGGATGGACAGCCATAGGATGGAGTATCCGCTCGTTCGACACGCAAACCCAAACAGCTGACAAAGTGCTGCACCGGATTAAACGAAAACTGAAACCGGGAGTCATTATTTTGTTGCATGACCCTATGCCGTTCTCTGCCGAATTGACCGAGAAATTGTTGATATATCTCCAAAAAAACGGATATAAGGTCGTACCAATAACGATGTGATGATTTAATAATTTGATGATGTGATGATAAATCGTTAAATCAACAAACCAGTAAACCAGTAAATCAACAAATCAATATATGTATAAAATTACAGCCCTGTTATATACCCTTTCACTCTCTTTTGTCATCTTCAGTCAGGAGATGCAACCCATCACAAATACCGTGGATTTTGAGAAGAACCTGAAGGATGCTGCTGAAAAGATCCAATCGGTGGAAAGCAACTTCCGGCAGGAGAAATTCATGAAAGTCTTTTCCGAGAAAATGGTTTCCACTGGTATGTTCTGCTACCGCAAACCCAATAAAATCAGTCTGCAATACGACAAGCCAATGCAGTACACAGTTACTATCAATGACGACAAGCTGCAAACCGTTACAGGCGGGAAAAAGACAACCGTCAATCTGGGTTCGAACAAAATGATGGCGCAAATGAGAGGCCTGATCGAAGCCAGTATGATAGGCAACATTTCAGCATTGGGCAAGGAATATGACTTGCAGTATTTTCAATCGGATTCGGAATATTTTGTGAGGATATCCCCGACAAGCAAGGCCGTAAAAGCCTATATCAAGGAGATCGGGATTACGTTCGACAGGCGGACCATGGAGGTAAGAAGGCTTCGAATGGCCGAAAACAACGATGATTACACTGATTACATTTTCATCAATTCTCAATACAACACACTTCAATCGGATGAGAAATTCACTGTTCGTTAGTATTGCAGCTTTTTGTCTGCTCGCTACTTCGTGTGGATCCTCCATACGCGGTGGATGCGGCCAAACCGAAACGCTGTCTCTTAACCGTACAGATATTCCGTGGGTGATACAAGCGAACGATAGCCTGCAAACTTTCGACATAGAAATATCATTTTTTGGAAAACACCTGAATGGAATGATGCTTGTGAAGAGGCAAGATTCCGAGACTGTCCGAATACTTATCAATAGCTACTTCGGGATGAGTATGGCCGATTTTGAATTACAACCTGGTACCTTTACTGTGCATTATCTGCTCGACGCCATGGATAAACCGGCGGTGGTGAACCTCTTCAAAACCGATTTCGGATTATTGCTTGGGATCCATCTGCCGGAACAATTTACTGCTCAAAAATCGTTATGCAGCCATCCTGAACAATTGATCTCTGTTGAAACTGTAAATGGAAAATATCAATACAGGATAAATCGTGAAAATCAATATATTAACCAAATAAAAGCTCCCGGCGTAAACGTGGAAATCCCGCACTATACCTATCCGCGCACTATCACCCTCAAACACCGCGGTATCTTTAGCCCTGCGATAGTGATCAGGGAAATGGAATAAAGGAAGATCATTGATTCTGAAACGGGTGAAATCAAAAATTTCATGTACATTTGTGTGATCTAAGAAGTTGCATTTTCATATGATTATTTTAAACATGTCGGTTTCATATGATTATAACGATTATTTTTAGAGGTGTCATATGGAAGTCGCTTTTCATCATATTCTTGTGTGAGAACAATTTTGACTAGGTCGATTACTTTGTAATTCATGCTTGTTTCTTATGAATAAACTGGAAGAACTTTTTCAACTCGAGTTTCAAAGCGAGGCCGGGGGTGTTTCCCGTTTCCATTGCGAAACAGATAGCGGGCATCCTCTGTTTGCCGGGCATTTTCCCGGAATGCCTATAATACCGGGTGTGTGTATGCTCAACGTGGTGAAGCGTGCGGTTTCCCAAAAGCTCGATCGTGAAGTTTCGTTTTGGAAAATCAGGGAATGCAAATTTTTGTCGGCAATAAATCCTATGGAGAATAAGGTGTTTGATATAGAATTCGGGTTGACCGATGAACAGGAAGTGCGTGCTGCGGTTTTTATAGGCGACACGCGATGTATGAAACTGAAAGCGACTTTGTCTTGCGAATGGAAGGATATCTGAAAAATACGATTATAATTATACCTACATATAATAACGCTGCCACGGTAGGTGATGTGATTGAGCGGACCCTTCCTTTCGGGCTTCCTGTGCTGGTAGTAAACGACGGTTCAACAGATAACACGCGGGAAGTGTTGACACAATTCCCCACGATCCGTGTTATCCATTTTCCTAAAAATAGGGGTAAGGGAGCCGCGCTGAAAGCCGGATTGAAAACTGCGGCCAAAGAGAATTTCCGCTATGCCATCACACTCGATTCCGACGGGCAGCATTATCCCGAAGATATTCCCCTCTTTTTGGAAGAGGTCGAAAAAACACCTGATGCCCTGCTTGTAGGGGCACGCAATCTGCAAGCCCACAATATGCCCGGTAAGAATACTTTTGCCAATAAATTCTCCAATTTCTGGTTCAGGATCGAAACGGGTAAAAAAATGAAGGATACACAATCGGGTTACCGCCTCTACCCCTTGGAAAAAATAAAAAATCTGACACTTTTCACCGGAAAATATGAATTTGAGTTAGAGATTATTGTGCAATCGGCCTGGCGTGGAGTGAATGTCCGCAATGTGCCCGCACGTGTATATTATCCGCCCGAAGGTGAACGGGTGAGCCATTTCCATCCGTGGCGTGATTTTACCCGCATCAGCCTGCTCAATACCGTTTTGGTATTGGTGGCGCTGCTTTGGTACTATCCGTGGAAAACGGTACGCGGTCTGACAAAAGAAAATATCCGGAAGTTTATCCGGAACAATATCACTCATTCCAACGAAAGTAACGAACGAATTACCGGTGCCGTGATGCTGGGTGTCTTTATGGGTATCGTGCCGGTATGGGGCTATCAGATGGTGCTTGCTTTTCTTCTGGCACATTTGCTTAAACTCAACAAAGTGATCACGCTGGTGGCGTCGAACATCAGTATTCCGCCGATGATCCCGCTTATCCTGTTCGGCAGTTATGCTACCGGAGCGTGGTTGTTGGGAAGGGCGTTGAATTTCTCCGTCGAAAATATGTCGCTTGAGTTTGTGATGAGCTCGCTCCTGCAATACGTGTTGGGAAGTATCGTATTTGCCGTGGCATGTGGTTTGGCTGCCGGATTGGTTTGCCATACGTTGTTGGTAATTTTCCGCAAACCCAAAACGGCCGTGCTATGAGCAAAATTTTTGTCAATATCTACGAATATTTATCGCAAAAGAGGATTTTGCGAAATATACTGATGTTCGGCAGTTTTGCGCTGTTGCTTCTTTTTGCCGTTCAACTGCGGTTTGAAGAAGAATTTACCCGTTTTTTTCCCGACAACGCGGGTTCAAAAAACAATGAACTGGTTTTTCAAAACCTGAAAGTAAAGGATAAGATCATTGTGATGATCTCGGCGCGTGATTCGCTCAGGGGAGACGAACTGCTCGATTCGATCGTGCTCGCAGGCCAGCGGATGAGTGAGCTCATCAGTACGGGTATTGCTGCGGATTATCTGCTTAATATCCTTTCTGAAGTGGGTGAGGATGTAGTGTCCCAGACAGGTGATTTTCTGTATGGCTATTTACCTGTTTTCCTGACGGACGACGATTACCGGCATATGGATACGTTGCTGACGGCGGATGCGGTTGACCTTCGGATGCAGCAAAACTTTGCTAACCTTATGTCGCCTGCCGGACTGGCGCTTAAATCGACTATTCCGCAAGATCCGCTCGGCTTTGGCGGAAATGTAATGCTGGGACTGAAAGATTTTGAAAATATCTCGAATTACGAAATATACGACAACCATATCTTCTCTTCCGACCTATCCACGCTTTTGCTGATTCTTTCGCCAAAATACGGTACGGGAGAAATCGGGAAAAATGACAATTTGATTGCTGAATTGGAAAGACTCTCTACCGAAGTGGAGCAGGAATATTCCGGTGTGCATGTACAGTTCTTTGGTGGTCCCTCGGTGGCGGTGTACAATGCCCGACAGGTGAAAAAAGACACCTACCTCACACTCGGAGCGGCGTTGCTTATCATCATCCTGTTTATGTCGGTGATGTTCAGAAGCCGGAGTGCGATCCCTCTTTTGCTTACACCGGTGGTTTACGGTGGAATTTTTGCTTTGGCGATGATTTTTTTCATTAAAGGGTCCATTTCTGCTATTGCCATAGGAGTAGGAGCAGTAGTGTTGGGTATCGCGCTGAGCTATTCTATTCATGTGCTTACCCATTATAACCACGTACAATCGCGCCGCCAATTAATCCAAGAACTCTCCTATCCGCTGGTCGTGGGCGGATTCACCACCATTGGTGCATTCCTTTCGCTGTTGTTCACTTCGTCCGACATTTTGCGCGATTTCGGGTTGTTTTCCGCCCTTTCGTTGGTGGGCACCACCTTGTTCTGCCTGATTTTTCTGCCTCACCTTCTGGGTAGAAAGACTGATTCGCAAACTTCCCGGAGAGCGCTGAAGGTAGTCGAAAAAATCACATCCTATCCTTTTGAGAAAAACAAAATCCTATTAGGGGTGATCCTGGCGCTTTTTGTTGCCGGACTTTTCACCATGCGTAATGTGAAGTTCGACAGTGATATCTCTAACCTGAATTACGAACCTGCGCATATCAGCCAAGCCGAGCATAAAATGAGCCATCTTTTCATGAGAGGTGACCGTCAACAAATCATGTTTGTTTCGATAGGCAAAACGGTGGAAGAGGCCCTGCGCAATTATGCTGAAAATAACAGTTCACTGGCCCTATTAAAAGCACAAGGGAAGATTCAGGATTTTGTATCGTCGGAAAAACTGATGATCTCACCGCGACAGCAGCAAGAGCGCATCCGCCGATGGAACGATTTCTGGACGGATGCCAGAAAACAATGGCTAAAAGCCGAAATCCGGGAGAGCGGAATGAAGTATGGATTTTCTCCTGATGCCTTTGAGCCGTTTTTTTACCTGTTGGATAAAGAATTCAAACCGTTCTCACCGGAAGAGCTGGGTGAGAATATCCCTTTCCTGGCGGACTGGGTAGTGAGTGACGGCAATTCGCTGATGTGCGTCACCCAGGTACAGTTGTCGGACAATCAGAAAGATTTCGTGTACGATACAATGGGCACTGATCCCGACCTGGTAATTTTTGACCGAGCATTTTTTATCAATAAATGGGTTTCGGTGATCAATGACGATTTCAACACCATTTTATTTCTCTCATCGCTGATTATTTTTCTGGCGTTGCTTATCTCCTATGGGCGGTTCGAACTTACGTTGATGGCTTTTGCTCCGATGGCAATCAGTTGGGTGATCATTCTGGGTCTGATGGCTATCTTCGGTATCGAATTCAATATCATCAATATCATATTGTCCACGTTTATTTTTGGATTGGGAGACGATTTCTCCATCTTTATGATGGATGGTGTGCAGCAGGAATACCGTACAGGTAAGAAACTGGTTAATTCACATAAAATAGCTATTCTGTTTTCAGCATTTACTGCTACGGTAGGGATGGGTGTACTGATCTTCGCCAGACATCCCGCCCTGAAATCCATTTCGTTGATCAGCATTCTGGGCATGATGTCTGTTTTGCTGGTTTCATACACGGTGATCCCGCTTCTGTTCCGCACTTTCATTACCCGTCCCGCACGCGAAGGAAATTATCCCTACACGCTTTTTTATCTGGTTTGCACCACACTGATTTATGTGTCATTTGTTTTGGGAAGCCTGCTTCTGTTTATTGCGAGACTTCTGCTGGCTTTAGTGCCCGTCTCAATCAGAAAGAAACAAGTGCTGTTCAGCCGGATGATCATGTACAGTACACGGCTGTTCCTATTCTTTATTTTCTATACGAGAAAGAGAATTATTAATGACGGTGGTGAAGATTTAAAAAAACAGGCTGTTATTGTGGCTAACCATCAATCCATGATCGATATCCTGATCATGCTTTCGCTTTCGCCCAAGATTGTCATGGTAACCAATCGCTGGGTGTGGAACTCACCTGTTTTCGGGCACGTGGTGCGTTATGCCGGATTTATACCTACGCAGAAAGGGTTTGCAAATATGGGTGAAATACTTCGTGAAAAAGTAGCCGACGGCTATTCGGTTGTAGTATTTCCTGAAGGTACCCGCTCGGCGGACGGACAGATCAAACGGTTCCACAAAGGCGCATTTATGCTGGCTGAGAGCCTACGGTTAGATGTGGTTCCGATGGTGATTTACGGTACCGGACAGATACTCAATAAGCGACAGATGTTGTATGTGAAGCCGGGTACTTACGGAGCAAGCTTCCTACCGAGAATTTCGGCTGAAAAGCTGTCGGAATACGGTTCAACGCATGATGCCGCAAAAGCGGTGAAAACTATTATAAGCAACGAATACCATCGTTTGCAGGAGTGCTACAATCGACCCGATAACCTCTATTTCAGGCATAAACTGGTACAAAACTATGTATACAAAGGGCCGGTGGAAGAGTGGTATGTGCGGGTGAAATCGGCAATGGAGAAATATTACGCTTATTTCGAACGTATTATTCCCCGTTGTGCGTCGGTGGTAGATGTGGGTTGCGGATATGGTATGCTCTCCTACATGCTGTCCACAACTTCGCCTGAACGTACGGTTTTAGGTGTCGATTACGACGATGAAAAAATTGCGATAGCGAATCGCAATTTCTCCAAAACACCGCAAATCCGCTTTGAATGCACTGATGCCTTGCAATATGAATATCCGTATGCCGATGTGTTTGTGGTAAATGATATGCTGCATTATATGGATTATGATTCGCAGGAGATTTTATTGGAGAAATGCGTGGAAAAGATAAACGATAGCGGTATGATTATCGTGCGTGACAGTGATGCCGATCGACCTCGGGAGCATAAAATAACACGGTTTACCGAAATGCTTTCTACCCGTTTTTTCAAATTCAACAAAACGGAACAGCAGTTGCAATTCCCTACGGCGAAGCAGTTCGAAGCATTTGCCCGGAAACACCGACTGGATTTGGAGCGGCATTCGAATGACAAGCTGACATCCAATCAGATTTTTATTTTCAGGAAGAAAAAAGGATAACGTTTTATGCGGAAATATGATATCGTCATTATCGGTAGCGGATTGGGCGGTTTGCTTTGCGGCGCAGTGCTGTCCAAAGAAGGTTATTCGGTATGCGTGCTTGAGAAAAACGCCATACCGGGCGGTTGTTTTCAGGGATTCAGACGTTTCGGACGAACACTTGATACTGGTGTGCACTACATCGGGAGTATGGACGAAGATGAGCCATTGAACCGTTGCTTTTCCTACCTTGGTATCATGGACGAGATAAACCTTGTGCGATTGGATGAAGATGGTTTCGATCGGATTGTATATCCCCATAAATCATATTCCTATGCCATGGGAGAAAAGCGGTTTATCGAGACACTTGCCAAAGATTTTCCTGACGAAAGGGAGAACCTGCAACGTTATATGAAAGTGATCTCGGATATTGCAAGTGCCGTCACAGTGGAGGGCTTCAGAAAGGGCAGGATTTCAACGTCAAACCTGGATGTTTTTTCTCTCTCGGCCTGGAAAACCATTGCGGGGATCACTCAAAACGAGCGTCTTCGTCACGTGCTTTCAAATCCTGCCATGCTCTACGGCGGTGACAAATTGGTGTCTACCTTTTATATTCATGCAATGACAGCATCGTCTTACCTGCATGGCTCCTATCGTTTTGTCGGGAGCAGTATGCAACTGACCGATACCCTCGTGCATAAGATTGAAAGTAACGGCGGAAAAGTGATCACCCGAGCACAGGCTACAGCTATTCGTTGCGACCAAAACATTGTAAGTGGTGTGGAAGTGAATAACAGTGAATTGATTCAGGCAAAGAATGTCATTTCTACGATGCATCCGATGAAAACCCTCGAAATCATCGACGGAGCCACTAATATCCGTAAGGCGTATCTGTCGAGACTGAGTGCGTTGCCCAATTCTTATGGTTTTTTTACGGTGTATCTGATTAAGAAGAAAAATTCTTCAAGGTATATCAATCACAATATTTATTTTTATGCTGACGGGCAGGATGCGTGGCACAGGACATCGTTTCCGGATGATAAGGGTGTGGTTGGTGTGCTGACGTCGATGCGCCCCAGCGAAGAAGATCTCCGCTATGCCAATGTGGTAGAGTTGCTGACGCCGATGCTTTACAGAGAAGTGGAACCGTGGAAAGATACGCTTTACGAGCGGCGCGGCGATGATTACCTGCAATTCAAGGAGCGGAAAACCGAAGATATTCTCCGGTTTGTGAGACAGTTTGATCCCTCGCTTTTGGAGAATACGGAGCACATAGTGACTACCACTCCGCTTTCGTATCGCGACTATACCGGCTCACCGGAAGGCTCGGCATACGGTATAATGAAAAATTGCCAGAACCCCCTTTCCACACTTATTCCGATACGGAGCAAGGTGAAAAATCTCATGTTTGCCGGACAAAATGTGAACATGCACGGCGTACTCGGGGTTACACTCACTTCTCTGCTTAGTTGCAGCGAGTTATTGGGCGAAGAATATCTGGCAAAGAAAATAGGAAACAGTTGATATGCACCTCCTGATGAAAATATTGAAATGGTTGGCAATCGGATTTATAACTTTGGTGATAATCCTCATTGCCGGTTCGTATATTCTCTACTCCACGACTGACATGAAACAACCCGATCTGGACGTGTCCGATCTATCTGACCTTCCGTTTTCCATCACCGACAGTCTCCGTTCGTACGGAGACAATACGCTCATCCTGAACCGGCAAGGTCTCTGGGAATTATATGTGAAGGGTACACCTTTTGAAAGAGGAGTGGCTATTGGACGCATTTCGGAAGATCTGCTTTATTATCAGGAAAAAGTGTTTGTGGATGAAATCAGGAAAATCATCCCTTCGGAAAAATACCTGAAATTCCTGCGTTATTTCCTGGTCATTTTCAACCGCAATTTGGGTAAACAGGTGCCCGAAGAAAACCGCGAAGAGATTTACGGTATTTCACTTTCGTGTACAGACGAGTTCGACGCCATCGGCACACCCTACGAGCGTCAGCTCAACTACCATGCTGCACACGACATCGGACATATGATGCAGGCATACAGGTTGGTGGGATGCAGTTCGTTTGGCACCTGGGGCAATGAGAGTGCCGACTCCATGTTGATTATCGGGCGAAATTTCGACTTTTTCGTGGGAGATGATTTTGCCAAAAACAAAGTGGTGGCATTCTATCATCCTGATGAAGGCTATAAATTTGCGTCGGTTTGCTGGATTGGGATGACAGGCGTGCTTTCGGGAATGAATGAAGTGGGACTCACCGTTACTATCAACGCTTCACAGGCGTCTGTGCCTATCGGTTCTGCGACACCTGTCTCGATCCTGGCGCGCATTATTTTGCAGTATGCCGGCACTATCGATGAAGCCTACAGAATAGCCGAATCTCACAAAACATTTGTGGCTGAAAGCCTGCTTGTCGGTTCCGCAAAGGATGGGAAAGTTGTGATTATCGAGAAATCACCAGATAAAATAGGGATGCACCAATCATCGTCCGGGCGAATCGTATGCACGAACCATTATCAATCCGACGTTTTCAGGAATGATCCGAAAAATGCGGAAAATATCCGTACGACGGACAGCGGTTACCGTCTGCACCGGATGAATGAATTACTCGATCGCGCGGGAAAAGTCGACCATCAAAAAGCCGCCGGAATCCTGCGTGATACGTTGGGCTTGCAAGACAAACTTATCGGACTTACTAACGAGAAATCGATCAACCAATTCATCGCACATCACTCAGTGATTTTCAAACCGCAGGAACTGAAAATGTGGGTCTCCACCTCACCATGGCAGATGGGTGAATTTGTGATGTATGATCTGGGTGAAATTTTCGGGAAAATGGATAGTGCGAAAATTACTGTTTCCAGTGTAGATGCTGATCTGACAATTGAACCTGATGCCGGGCTCACTTCAGGTACTTACATCCGGGTACAGAATTACCGTCGGTTGAAGGATGAAATTAGTAACGCCATAAAACAGGGAGAAACAGTCGATTCAAAGAGGTTGGAAGTATTCCTGCAAACCAATGCCGAGTATTTTTACACCTATGAACTGCTAGGGGATTATTACCTTTCACAAGATAAACCTGCCGAAGCGCTTAGTTACTGGCAAACGGCATTGACAAAGGAAATTCCACGACTGGGAGATAAGGAAAATATTGAGAAAAAGATCGGGAAAAACAACTAAAAATGAAACATCACACGCATATTCAGTTTGAAACAGAAGATGCCATCAAGAAATTTCAAGAAAAATTACTGGTGGAAAATGTCGAATACCTGGCAGCACGTTCACCATTCTATCAAAAGATGTTTACCGAAAACAATATCGATTTTCGGAAAATTCAAAGGCTGGAGGATTTGCGTTTGTTGCCCACTACTGATAAGGCAGATCTGCAAAAATACAACCAGGATTTTATCTGTGTGGAGCGATCGGAAATAATCGATTACGTCACTACATCCGGCACATTGGGTGAACCGGTAATGTTTGCGCTGACCAATAACGACCTCGACCGGCTGGCTTATAATGAGTATCTCTCATTTTCCACTGCTGGTTGTTCGGCTGACGATGTGATGCAACTTATGACCACACTCGATCGCCGGTTTATGGCCGGATTGGCCTATTATATGGGTGCGCGTCTCCTCGGCGCGGGAATTATACGGGTAGGTAACGGAATTCCCCAATTGCAATGGGATAGCATTCGTAGTGTGAAGCCCACATTTTGCATGGTAGTGCCTTCATTTCTTCTGAAACTTATCGACTACGCCGAGCAGAATGGCATTGATTACAATGCGAGTTCACTAAAGAAAGCCATTTGTATCGGCGAAAACCTCCGGAATCCTGATTTTACGCTGAATACACTGGGACAACGCATCCATGAAAAGTGGCATGTGCCTATGCTTTTGAGTACCTATGCCTCAACCGAAATGCAGGCATCGTTTACCGAATGTGAGCACCAGAACGGAGGACATCTGCAACCCGAACTGATTATAACCGAATTTCTGGATGATGCCGGAAATCCTGTCCCGGAAGGTGAACCCGGAGAAGTCACTATTACTACGCTGGGTGTTACGGGCATGCCACTTCTGCGATTTCGGACGGGAGACATTTGCTGTCATTACACTTCACCTTGTACATGCGGCAGAAACAGCATCCGGTTGAGTGCCATTGTGGGTCGGAAAGGACAACTTATCAAATTCAAAGGCACTTCGCTCTATCCGCCGGCGCTTTACGATGTGCTCGACAATATACCACAAGTAAAGGATTATATTATAGATGTCTATACCAACGATCTGGGTACTGATGAGATCGTGGTGCGGGTGGGTTGCGAACACCCTTCGGAAAAATTTGAAAAGGAACTGAAAGATCTCTTCCGCTCCCGTGTGCGGGTAGCACCCACTATCCAGTTTGCTTCTCCCGAGTATATTGCCAAAATTAAGTATCCCGAAACGAGCCGGAAGCCCATCAAGTTCGTGGATCTGAGGTGAACCAACTCGCGTACATTAAATAGTTGGCGGCTATTTTTTGGTTCATCTCCTTGGATTGCTCCGGATCGACCTTCTTGACGAATTTGGCCGGGACACCCGCATAGATGCTGCCGGGCTCCACTTGCGTGCCGCTGAGCACTACGGAGCCGGCGGCGATGATGGCCCCTTCGCCTATCACAGCATGATCGAGGACGATAGCACCCATGCCAATGAGCGCACCGTCTTTCACTTCAGCACCGTGGATGACCGCATTATGACCGATGGACACATCATTCCCGATGATGGATACCGATTTCTGGTATAAGGTATGAATGACCGTACCGTCCTGTACATTCACCCGGTCTCCGATGCGGATGGAGTTCACATCACCGCGCAACACGGTGTTGAACCAAATGCTGCAATCACGGCCGATGATCACATCTCCGATGATAGTGGCGTTTTCCGCCATATAAGTGTTTTCACCGATTTCAGGTGTGAAACCGCGAACTGATTTTATAAGGGGCATTGTTTCTTAATGTGACTAATGTGACTAATGTGACTAATGTGCCAATGAGACTAATGAGACTAATGTGCCAATGTGAATAATGTGGCAATGTGAATAATTTGCCAATATGCCATAGGAATAATGCGAATAATAATTTAATTTCCAGATTTGCATATGAAATAAATTGGCACATTCCCTAGTCTCGGCCCTGGAGTCTTGTTTCTTATATCGCTTTTGTTTTACGTTTCAACCACGCTCTCTCCTCTTCGTTCAGGTACCTTTTGAGTTTTTTGAATACCATTTTATGATAGTTGTTGAGCCATTTGATCTCGTTTCCGGTGAGCAGCTTCTTTGCGATGGGCCTGGTGTCGATGGGACAAAGTGTGATGGTCTCAAAATTGTAGAAAGTGCCGAACTCTTTGGTCTTTTTGTACTCTTGTGTCACAATCAGGTTCTCGATGCGGATACCGTATTGATTGGCGCGGTATACCCCCGGTTCGTTGGAGGTGACCATTCCCGGCATGAGCGGGGTTGGGTTTTCTTCCAGACGGATGCTTTGCGGCCCTTCGTGGACGTTGAGGAAATGGCCGATGCCGTGTCCGGTCCCGTGCCAGTAAGTGAGTTCGTTCTCCCACAGCGCTTTCCTGGCAAGTATGTCGAGTTGCGACCCGCGTGTCCCTTCGGGAAAGATAGCTGTGGCAAGGGCAATATGTCCCTTCAGCACCAAGGTATAATCTTTTTTCATCTGCCGGCTCAACTTGCCCACTGCCACCGTGCGGGTGATATCGGTCGTCCCGTCTTTGTACTGTGCGCCGGAGTCGATCAGGAGCAATCCTTCGGGTTGCACCTGCAGGCAGCTCCCGGGAGAGGCGTGATAATGAATAACGGCTCCATTCCCGGCATATCCGGCGATAGTTCCGAAACTCTCCCCCACAAAGAGATCCTGCTGTGAACGATACTCGTACAGCTTTTCCTCCACGGTCACCTCAGTCACTTCTCCCGCCGGAACCGCTCTTTCCAGCCACATATAGAATTTCACGAGGGCCACGCCGTCTTTGATCATGGCGTTCCTGAACCCTTTCAACTCTGTTTCGTTTTTCACGCTTTTCATCAGGTCCACCGGCGACGGCACCTCTACGATCCTGCATGAAACCGGAATAGTTTGTAGCAACTTGTAATTGATTTTATTGCCGGTGATACATACAGAGCTGTTTTCGGGCAGTCCGGCCACATATTCGAATATATCATTGTAATCGGTGATCTTGATCCCCTGTTTTTTGTAAGTTTCACTTACTTCTTCGGATAACTTCTCCGGATCGATAAACAATACTGTTTCTTTCCCCGACACGTAGGCATAGGCCACAGCTACCGGGTTGTAATCCACATCGTTCCCGCGTAAGTTGAAAGTCCATGCCACCGCATCGAGGGTTACCATGATCAACCCATCCGCATCTACTTTTTTCAATTCGGCATTGACGCGTTTAATTTTGCTGGTGACCGATTCCCCGGCTACTGTGTCCGGCAAAGTGAAAACCGCATTCTTCGGGATTTCCGGCCGGTCGTTCCATATTGCAGCAAAAGGATCAAGAGAGGTTTCCAACCGGATACCTTTCGCGTCGAGTTTTGTTTTTAACGCTTTTGCCTCGGAAGCCGCGTAGACCAACCCGTCGATGCCTACCGTTCCGCCTTTACCGGCCTGTTCGATAATCCAGTCAGTCATATCGGGTGTGCCGGATTGTCCCATTTTAAACAACTCGAAACCCGTGTCTTTCAATTCGTCGGCAGCCTGCAGGAAATAACGCGAGTCGGTCCATACACCTGCTTTCTTTTTGCTTACCACAGCCGTCCCGGCCGAACCGGTGAAGCCGCTGATCCATTTCCTGGATTCCCAATGTTTAGGTGGGTATTCACTCAGATGGGCATCGGTGCTGGGAACGATGAATACATCCAGTTGTTTCTCCTCCATAAATTGTCTTATGGCTGAAAGTCTTTGGGGGATTTCGTTTGTCTTCATTATCGCGGATTTTTCGTATTTTTATAGAATAGGAGATGCGCCTCGGTCAAATTCAAACAAGTTTTTTTGTCGCTCGGCTTTCACTATATTTGTAAAGTGTAAGATGGGCCTCGGGCAAGCTTCAGCAAGCTTGGCTTGCCTCCCGGCTTTCATTATATTTGCATTTAGATCAACAAAAATAATGAAATGTTCTTACATTTGAACTATTAAAAACGAGAATAAATCAATGAAGACTTCCATCGAATTAAAAAATATGCATTTTTTTGCCTACCACGGTGTGTTGGAACACGAGACAATTCATGGCAACAATTTTTCCGTGACATTACGGTTTTCAGCCGATTTGTCGGAGGCCTGTCTCAGCGATGATGTGGCCGATACAGTCAATTACGCGCAAGTGTATGATCTGGTAAAAGAGGAAATGGCAAAACCTTCCAGATTGATTGAAAACGCGGCATACCGTATTTTACGGAGAGTGAAGGAGGCATTTCCTCAGATCGAACGGATTGAAGTGGAGTTGGCAAAAATGAATCCCCCCATAGCCGGCCGGATGGATCATTCGGCCATCACCATTTCGGAATAAAAGTAAACACTTTCATTCAAGTTTCGCATGCAAGTTCGAAATGTATGTGACTGAAAAGGACGTCTTTAGATGTTTCGTGGTGTTCCCATGGCTCGAAATGAGCGTTCAAAAGAGTAGTTGTCCTTCCGCTCTCTCTTCACGGAAAAGTTCAATCAAGCTTGTCTTTTCTGCCAGCTTTCACTATATTTGCGGAAATATTTCGAGTAAATGGACCAAACGAGAGATGACATAGTCCCCGGCGTCGACACCGGAGAGCTGGAAACAACGGCGAGGCACGGCCAGCAGCAGGAAGAGTCGCTGACGTTGCGTACCGAGAATCTGGTGAAGAAATACGGTAAACGCACGGTGGTGAATCATGTCTCCATCGACGTGAAGCAAGGGGAGATCGTCGGGTTGCTAGGCCCTAACGGGGCAGGTAAGACTACCACTTTCTATATGACGGTGGGGTTGATTGTGCCCAACGAGGGTGAAATATTTATCGGTGAGCGGAATATCACCCGCTTCCCGGTTTATAAACGCGCGCAGAACGGGATTGGTTATCTGGCGCAGGAGGCATCCATCTTCCGCAAAATGACGGTGGAGGATAACATCAAATCGGTGTTGGAATTTACCGATAAATCAGCCCGGGAGCAAAAGGAAAAGCTGGAGAGCCTCATCAGTGAGTTCGGACTGGGAAAAGTGAGAAAGAACACGGGTGACCGTCTCTCGGGTGGTGAACGCCGTCGTGCCGAGATTGCCCGTTGTCTGGCCATTGATCCGAAGTTTATCATGCTCGATGAACCGTTTGCCGGTATCGATCCTATTGCTGTGCAGGATATTCAGTCGATTGTGGCCCAGTTGAAATACCGGAATATCGGTATTTTAATTACTGACCATAATGTGGATGAGACGTTGAGTATCACCGACCGCGCTTACCTGCTTTTTGAGGGGAAAGTGCTGTTTCAGGGGACTGCCGAGGAGTTGGCGGCCAATCCGGTGGTAAGGGAGAAGTATTTGGGCCGTGACTTCGAGTTGCGCAAGCGTATGTTTGACATCCGTTGAATTGGTGATGGGGCGGCTTCTCTCTATCGATTACGGGAAAAAACGTGCCGGCTTGGCGGTAAGTGATCCCTTGCAAATCATTGCCAACGGGTTGACCACTGTGGAGACATCCAAAATTTTCGATTTCCTGGATGAATATCTTCAGAAGGAGGAGGTGTCGTGCATCGTGGTGGGGTTACCCAAGCAGATGAACAATGAACCTTCGGAAAACATGAAAAGGGTGGAACCTTTTGTGAACCGATTAAGAAAATTATATCCGCGAATTTCCGTTGAATATTGGGATGAGCGGTTTTCATCCAAAATGGCCGAGCAGGCGATGAGGGATGCCGGACTGAAAAAGAAAGAGCGTCAGAATAAAGAGTTGGTTGATGAGATCAGTGCCGCCATTATCCTGCAGGGATATATGGAGAGCAGGAGAATGAGAAATGATTGGATGATGTGATAATTTTGTTGATTAGTTAATTATGACTCTACCTATATATATTTACGGACATCCGGTTTTACGGAAAATGGCACAGGATATCGATCCGGAGAATTATCCCCATTTGCAAGCATTGATCGACAATATGTTCGAGACCATGTACGGGGCTGACGGGGTTGGGCTCGCCGGCCCGCAGGTGGGACTGGAGGACCGTATCTTTGTGGTGGATCTTTCCCCGCTTGCCGACGAGGAACATCCCGAATTCAAAGATTTCAAAAAAGCATTTATCAACGCTCACATTATTGAACGGGGAGGGGAGTTAGTCTCCGCCGAAGAAGGATGTTTGAGCATTCCCGGTATTCACGAGAAAGTACCCCGTGAGGATGAGATCCGTATTCAGTATGTGGATGAAAATCTGCAACCGCGTGATGAGACCTACTCCGGCTATATGGCACGTGTGATCCAGCATGAGTATGACCATATAGAAGGAATATTGTTTGTCGACAAGATTTCGCCGCTTCGTAAACGAATGGTCAAAGGGAAACTTGCCAATATGGAGAAAGGGAAAGTCGCCTGCGCATATAGGATCAGGACAGTGAGGTGATTCTGTGCGCTTTGCTTTTGTAAATGGCCTTAATGCTCAGTCCGGAACACTTTGCCTAATGATTTGCTTGCCCCATCATCCAGGAACCAGTAAAGGTTTCCCGGATCCGGTTGCACCAATGCTGCGGGATATTTTTTCCCGGCCTGGTCGGGCTGCTCCATGATCTCTTTCACTTTGTCCGCCTTGTTTTCTCCGGTTACCAGAAAAAAAACGTTCTTTGCCGCATTGATTACTTTTCCGGAAAGGCTTATTCGTTTCTGTCCGCTCAGGGGATGGGTGGCAGTGACACAATTCTCGGGACTGTTCCAAAGTGCGAGCTGATGAGGGAAAATGGAAGCGGTATGTCCGTCGTCTCCCATTCCCAGCATCAATATGTCGAAAGAAGGCACGCCATTCGTCGTTTCTAACTCCCCGGTGAGTAGTTTGCCATACCTTGCGGCTTCCGCTCCGGGATCATTTTCTCCATGGATGCGGAAAATATTTTCGCGGGGTACCGGCACGAGATCGAACAGGTGCTCTTTGGTCATTTTGTAGTTGCTTTCGTCGTCGGATGGGGGAACGCAGCGCTCATCACCCCAGAAAAACATGACTTTCCCCCAGTCCATTTCACCCTTTGGCAGTTGTGCCCAGTGGTCGAACAGCGATTTAGGGGTGGAACCGCCCGACAGGGCAACCGTCACTCTCTCCTTTTCTGATATGATCTCCTTTATCCGCTCGGTAAAAGTCTGGTTCATATCGTCTTTTGTTTTAAAAATCTGTATGTGCATCCTTTTTTTCAATTACGGGTTTTCAATTATCCATTGCCAATGACGAATTGTCGGCAGCCAATGGTGGGATTCCAGATTATAAATGATAAATCACAACTCACAATAGATTCCGTCTTCCGCCAGGTTTTTGCACGGGTAGCGCCATGTGTTCTCCTTCCCCTCGATAAGGTCGTCGGCCACGTCCGGTCCCCAGGATCCGGCGGGATAACCGTGGAGGGGCGCATCCTTGTCGTTCTCCCAGTAATCGAGAATGGGCTGTACGAATTTCCATGTCACTTCGGCGGCGGCACCCTGCATGAAAAGCATATTGTCGCCCGCCATACAGTCGAGTATCAACCGTTCATAGGCACTGGGTATATAGTGGTCGTTCAGCTCCGAATAATGAAAATCCATATTGACTGATTTCACTTCATAGCCGCTTCCCGGCACTTTCATGCCGGTCTTCAGCAGGATGCCTTCATCGGGTTGGATACGCAGGATAAGTTGGTTGTCGGAATGGGCTGTCCCCCCGGCCGCTTTGAACAACCTTTGGGGCGATGGCCTGAAATGGATGACCACTTCCGACACCTGTGTGGGAAGTCGTTTTCCTGTACGGATATAAAAGGGTACGCCTTCCCATCGCCAATTGTCGATATATATCTTCATCGCGGCATAAGTCTCCGTGCGCGAATCAGGTTTTACATTGTTTTCTTCGCGATATCCCTTGTAATGATTTCCCCGTATGGTCGCTTCGGTGTATTGCCCGCGGATCACATTCTTTTTCAGGTCGGTCTTACTCAGGGGGCGCAGGGAGCGGAATACCTTCATTTTCTCATAGCGAATCTCCTCAGGCGTTATTTTGTTCGGAGGCTCCATGGCTACCAGCGACAACACCTGGAGCAAATGGTTCTGGATCATGTCGCGCAGCGCGCCTGATCCATCATAATAACCACCGCGGTTTTCCACTCCCACACTCTCGGCAGCCGTGATTTCGATGTGCTGAATATAATTACGGTTCCATAGCGGTTCATAGATGCCATTCGCGAAACGGGTCACCAGCATGTTTTGTACCGTTTCTTTGCCCAGATAATGGTCGATACGGTAAATCTGGTCTTCCTGGAAAAAATCCAGCAATTGCCCGTTCAACTCGACAGCCGACGGAAGGTCGTGTCCGAAAGGTTTCTCAATGATGATCCTCCGGAAACCTTTTTGCTGCAAGGTGAGCCCCTGCCCGTATAGAAATTTGGGAATGATGGGGTAGAGGTAGGGCGGGGTGGAGAGGTAAAAGATATAGTTATGCCCGAGGTTGAATTTTGTGTTCAGCTCGCTCAGTTTCTTTTTCACATATATGTATTCTTCTCCCTTTTCGGTATCGATACTCAGGTAAAAGACGGAAGAGAGGAAACTGTCGATCTTTTTTTCTTCCGCTTCCCTATGGTGGGCAAATTGCCGGATGCCTTCTTTCATCTTCTTGCGGAACTGCTTGTGCGTGAATTCAGTCCGGCTCACCCCGAGGATAGCATATCCCTCCGGTAGTGAGTCGTTCATAAACAGGTCGAACACGGCAGGGATCAGTTTCCGGTATGTAAGATCGCCCGACGCGCCGAAAATCACAAGCGCCTGGTTGATTGTTTTCTTCATTTTTTGAGTGGATTTACTTTATCAAGATAACAAATGTAGGTCTAAAAAGTTGAATTGTCGGCTACATATCTAAAGAGGGATGTTTCTGTCCCGAGGCTGCGAAAGATAGCGGTTTAACGGATACAAGGCTGGATCGTCCCTTTGCTGAATGCTATTTCTGAGACCATGAAAGACATTCTGTCAGGATGAAAATAATCATTATTGTCGTTTTGCGAATTGGATAATTTATTGTATCTTTGCCGCTCGAAATTTTTTCAATTAACGAATTAATAACTAAATTAGTATGAACAATTACGAAACCGTTTTCATTTTGACTCCCGTTTTGTCTGATGCCCAGATGAAGGAAGCGGTTGAAAAATTCAAAACCCTCCTCACGGATCAAGGGGCCGAGATTGTAAACGAAGAAGACTGGGGTTTGCGTAAATTAGCGTATCCCATAGACAAGAAGACGACAGGGTTTTATACCTTCCTGGAGTTCAAAGCCGCTCCGTCGGTGATCGACAAACTCGAGGTGAATTTCCGTCGTGACGAACGTGTGATCCGTTTCTTGACTGTGAAACAGGATAAATTCGCGCTGGAATATGCCGAAAAGAGAAGAAATAACAGAGGTGGCAAAAGACAGGAGGCGCGTGCCGCCGGTGAAGGCCCAAAGACCGTAAAGAAAGAAAGAACGGAAGCTGTTGAGGCGGAAGTGGAACTTAACGAAAAGGAGGATTAAGCAATGGCCAAACAGACAGAAATCAGATATCTGACCCCGCTATCGGTGGATGTGAAGAAGAAAAAATATTGCCGTTTCAAAAAGAACGGTATCAAGTACATCGACTATAAAGATCCCGAATTCCTGAAAAAGTTTCTCAACGAACAGGGAAAGATCTTACCGAGAAGGATTACCGGTACGTCATTGAAGTTTCAACGCCGGATCGCGCAAGCAGTGAAGAGGGCTCGTCATATAGCTTTGCTTCCATACGTGGCCGATTTGATGAAATAAATAAGGAGGAAGAGAAATGGAAGTAATTTTAAAAGAAGATATACAGAGTTTAGGCTACAAAGACGATGTAGTGAACGTGAGAAAAGGGTATGCGCGTAATTTCCTTATCCCCCAGGGTAAGGCGGTGATTGCCACCGAATCTGCAAAGAAGGTGCTGGCGGAGAACCAAAAGCAGCGTGCGCACAAACTGGCTCAGATAAAGGCAGACGCGCAAGCGCTTGCCGACAAACTGGAAGGAGTCACACTGACTATTGGCGCGAAGACCAGCTCTACCGGAACAATTTTCGGTTCGGTTACCAATATCCAGGTTGCCGATGCGCTGAAAGAAAAAGGTTTTGACGTAGACCGTAAGCTGATCGTGATCAAAGACCAAGTGAAGGAAGTGGGAAGTTACAATGCTGTGGTAAGACTTCACAAAGAAGTATCAGTGGATATCCCGTTTGAAGTGGTCGCTGAATAAGATTTCACACCATATAATATATGAAGAGGGGCTGAATGATGACGATTCAGTCTCTTTTTTTTAGTTCGCCCGGCAATGTCCAAACAGGTTTGGCATTGCGCTCGCTTAACCGCAAAATTCATATTTACAGGCCCGAACCGGGGCAGGTGCTCATGGCCCGGTGTGGCTGCGGCGCAAGCGGTAATACTGCCATCCAAATAAAAATAAGTTGGTTTGAGGAGCTACCCCGCCGCCGCGGGATAGCTGTCGGTTTCATTTATCGCGGTTTAAAACCGCTGTTGTTTTGGGCGCAAGTTTCTGACTTGCGCCTATCAGGAGTTATTTTACGAAATTATTCGTGCTGTCCGGTTTGGGACTGAATTGCTTAAAATGATATACCTCGTCTTCTTCGCTCCTTTTCGAACCATCGGGGCGGTAAGAGACCGTGATATGGAACGTGGTGTCGTTTAAGATTTTGCCTTCCCTTATATACACCTTGGGTTGCCCCGGAGAATTGGGATACCATCTTTCAAATAATAATTTATTCCCGTTAATAATAAACACTCCCCACCGATGTTTATATTTTCTCACAACACTTAACCATTCATTGGTTTTGAAGTCATTTTCCAATCTTGTTATTTCGGTTTCGTTTACTGCGCCTCCGTACAGGATAATTCCATTTTCATATAACAGATATGTACTGTAATAAACTTCGTTTTCACCCGGATAGTACTTGTAGTAATAATATCCGTCAATCCTTAACCCATTACCGGTATAGGGCTGTTTGGGCAAAGTTAACTCTTCACTGCCAAAAAGCAATTTACTGCATGCGCAACTTATA
>NZ_RDSD01000095.1 GCF_003712195.1 Proteiniphilum sp. X52
TACCTCGGTGGTGATGCTTATTCAGCGCCTGCTGTATATGTAAAAGAAGCCGGTGTGTGGAAAATTTACTATATTTGCAGGGACTATCTGGGCAGTATCACCCATATAGCCAATGCCGATGGTTCTTTGAAACAGGAATTGAGTTATGACGCATGGGGAAGGTTAAGGAATCCCTCCACACAGGTGGCATACGCACCGGGAAGCGAACCGGCACTGTTCCTTGGACGCGGGTATACCGGCCATGAATACCTTCCTTGGTTCGGGTTGGTGAATATGAACGCAAGATTGTATGATCCTGCTTTA
>NZ_RDSD01000096.1 GCF_003712195.1 Proteiniphilum sp. X52
ATTGTCCCATCGTTGAATTCTAAATTTAACCCGGCGGAAACCGACCATTCAGGAGCTCTTGGTAATCGATACAGCAAATCACCTTTCAATTGTGCCGTATATCTGTAGGGTTGTCCATAGTCATTCGGAGAAGATGAGATATCGATTAAATCAGTAGTTCTAATTGAGCCTTGCTTCCAAGTAATAATATCTTTTCTCTCATAAGAGCGATTATAAGGCTCCCCAACATCTGCAACAATATAAGAGTCCGTATACATATAATAGGTATTTGGATTTCTTTCTACAGTAACAGAATTGTTTTG
>NZ_RDSD01000080.1 GCF_003712195.1 Proteiniphilum sp. X52
TTTCGCAGCTTATCACGTCCTTCTTCGCCTTCCAGAGCCTAGGCATCCCCCATGTGCCCTTGTTCACTTTTATTTCGTCGTCCGGCTGCTGTTCCCTTAGCGGCGCACGCGCCAGGCTGGGAAACAGCCGGGTATGATAAATATACTTCAGCGTCTTTGATTTGTTTGTCTTTCCCTTATCGCCACTTGGACAGCCTGTCGCCAGGATGCCATGGCGGAAAAGACATTTTCAATGAACTCTTTTTTTTTTGTTTTTTGCTCTTGTTTTTATATCATCATGTCAAAGATCTCTTTTCCAATTGTTCCCCCGACGGCTCCCCCCTTCAAGGGGCGCCGCGGGCAACCGGCAGCTGTCTGGCGCGGGATCGAACCGCAACTTTTTAAGTGAATAATTAAGAATTAAGAGTTAAGAATTAAGAATTTCACTATTCATTCTTCATTTTTCATTCTTCATTCATTCTTCATTTTCAACTTATCCCTGTCCCCTTCCGGACTCCAAACATCAATACTCCTCTCGTTCTCTCGCCTCGGGCCCTCTTGCCCCCGGACTCTTTTCCTCATCCACCGCTTCTCACACATTCCCGCACGCTTCCCGGCCCGGACGCCTCTCCTCACCCGGCCCGGTGGAGAATA
>NZ_RDSD01000009.1 GCF_003712195.1 Proteiniphilum sp. X52
CCGCCGCCAATCAGACAGGTTTCTTTCTTGTCATAGCAACCCGGTTTTGCAAGAAACAAGCGCCCATATATCGATAAAACACCGGTTACTCCGTCAATCGCGCGACTCAATCGATTTCCGGAAACCAGTTCGAGGGAATGAGCTTCTTGTCATTGGCAATATGGTCGCGTATGACGGTGTCTATCACATACGGGTCGAACTGCACGACGTTGCTCAAGTTCGGGTTATATGAAATATCTATGTATTGGATATTCCCATGACTAAAATTGATATACGTGATATCATTGTGCGAAACAATGATCTTTCGCAAGGAGAACCCGATGTCTATCCCGGTCAGCCGGTTGTGGGACAAATCGATCTCCCTGATTGTGGCTTTGTCGTATAATTTTCTTCTTTCCCTTTCGGGCAACTGCCATTGAGGATCGATTCTAAATTCGAAAATCTTGTGGAATGAATTGTACGACAGATTGAGCGTTACGATTTCTCTCGGCAGGTAATCCACAATCACGGTGTCCAACCGGTTATTGGACAAGTCCAATGACTTAATGGTAAAGTCCGAAAGGTCTGGGAAATCGGAAATGGAGTCGTACGACAAATCGAAGTAATCGATCACCGAATCACACGGCAACTGCATCAGCCGCTCCAACTTGCTTTGTTTCTCCGCTGCAACGGTATGCTCCCCCGTCTGTTTTTGGGAAGTGCCGCCCGTGCAGGAAAAGAGCGGCAGGAGCATTAAGAAAATGTATATCCTGTTCATAACCTATAAATTTTTCAGTTTTGATGATCCCGGCGGTACTCCTCCAACGCGGCATCGATTATGCCATGATTGTACCTTCTCATATAGTCGTGAAGCCGGTCGTTCCTTGTCTCCGTGGGAGAGTCAACCCAGGTTCCCGTCTGATCCTGCGTGAAGAAAATCGAAACAAACTCATCGCTGTAACCTTTATTTTTTAGATATTCGACAGCCTTTTCTCTTTTATTATTCGCGTAACGCATCGCGTCCTGATACCTGCCCCATCCATCAACGTAACCTCCGTCCCACGTTCCGTCGGCAACCATCTGGTCATACTCCTCTACCGTGTATGGGTCTTTCCGGGTCCCGTTGCCGCCGCCAATCAGACAGGTTTCTTTCTTGTCATAGCAACCCGGTTTTGCAAGAAACAAGCGCCCATATATCGATAAAACACCGGTTACTCCGTCAATCGTGCGACTCAATCGATTTCCGGGAACCAGTTCGAGGGAATGAGCTTCTTGTCATTGGCAATATGGTCGCGTATGACGGTGTCTATCACATACGGGTCGAACTGCACGACGTTGCTCAAGTTCGGGTTATATGAAATATCTATGTATTGGATATTTCCATGACTAAAATTGATATACGTGATATCATTGTGCGAAACAATGATCTTTCGCAAGGAGAACCCGATGTCTATCCCGGTCAGCCGGTTGTGGGACAAATCGATCTCCCTGATTGTGGCTTTGTCGTATAATTTTCTTCTTTCCCTTTCGGTCAACTGCCATTGGGGATCAATATCAAATTCGAAAATCTTGTGGAATGAATTGTACGACAGATTGAGCGTTACGATTTCTCTCGGCAGGTAATCCACAATCACGGTGTCCAACCGGTTATTGGACAAGTCCAATGATTTAATGGCATAGTCCGAAAGGTCTGGGAAATCGGAAATGGAGTCGTACGACAAATCGAAGTAATCGATCACCGAATCACGCGGCAACTGCATCAGCCGCTCCAACTTGCTTTGTTTCTCCGCTGCAACGGTATGCTCCCCCGTCTGTTTTTGGGAAGTGCCGCCCGTGCAGGAAAAGAGCGGCAGGAGCATTAAGCAAATGTATATCCTGTTCATAACCTATAAATTTTTCAGTTTTGATGATCACGGCGGTACTCCTCCAACGCGGCATCGATTATGCCATGATTGTACCTTCTCATATAGTCGTGAAGCCGGTCGTTCCTTGTCTCCGTGGGAGAGTCAACCCAAGTTCCCGTCTGATCCTGCGTGAAGAAAATCGAGACAAACTCATCGCTGTAACCACCTTCTTTCAAAAAGTGAGTCCACTTTAAAACGTTTTCTTTCAAAATCCTGTTCATTTTTTCTCTCCACACATCCCAATTCAGTCGTGTTTCAAACTCCTGACGCAACGCAGTCCTCAATTTCATGTAACGCTCTTTGTCGCCGAATACCGATCGTATCTTCTCCAACCTTTCGCCGATGCGGCGGGAGGCATTGAAAAGCCGTTCTTTCCCTCTCGTACCGGATGACTTACGCCACCGACGTAGGCGGCGATACTCGGTACGCCATAGGCTGATGTTTTCCCTTGCAGGAAATCAAGACCAAAAAAATTAGTAAAACAAAAGCCCTAATTATATTCGTAATTCTATTAATTCCAGTTGTTTTCATGATGATGTTTTCAATTTACCGAATCACTTATGATAATATAATCTACATGTTCAGGACCAATACTGCCAATATATATTAATTTTCTATTATTGGCTATATTGTTATGAATTACCGTATCTATTTTGTAAGGATCAAAGCCTACCACATTACTCAGATTCGGATTATAAGAGACATCTACATACTCTATGTTTTTATGGCTAAAAGATATGGATGTCAGCTCATTGTGTGACGCATTAATTTTTCGGATAGGTACACCTATGCTAACGGATGAGATCCGATTGTGAGAAGCATCTATCTCTTTTAAGTTATTGGACGGTGGTTTTATTTCAAGAATATAAAAGTTCCTGAGCAGGTTGTTTGATAGATTTAGCTTTTCGATACCTTTTGGTAAGAAATCCACGATAAATGTATCTATTTCATTATGTGACAAATCCAATGATTTAATGGTATAGACCGAAAGATCGGGGAACTCCCGGATACTATCGTTCGACAAATCGTAAAAATCAATTACCGTGTCAACGGGAAAGGTTAGAAGAAGTTCCAACTTGCCCGGTTCTTTCCCCGATTCCGTTTGTTGCTCGCTGATTTTCCTGTTTTCCCTGCAGGAAATCAAAACAGCGATAGAAATTAATACAAAATATGTTTTTTTCATGAGTCAATCCATTTAATATCCATAATAATCTCTTCTGTATTCTTCCAACGCGGCGTCTATTATTGGACGATTATATTTTTCCATATACTCGTGCATGTTGCTAACAATAGCATCGGCAATTTCATGCTCCCAAATACCTTTCTCATTCTTTTCAAAGAAAATATCAACAAATTCTTCACTGTATCCTTGGGATATCAAATCTGCCGCTGCGATATGGGGCCAACCATTGGCATTTCTTAATGCCTCCTGATATCTTGCATAGTGGTTTGCATGTTGCGCCTCGTGTGCGAGTGTTATCAGCAACTTTTCCTCCATATTGCGCGCCTTTGAAAAATCATAGCCCATATTGTCGAGACCATTGTGGGGATTGTTCCATCCGGCACTGTCGATAAAAATTGCATTAAAGTCGATATGATATGATTCGGGTGAGGGATAAGATGTCAAGGCCAGTGTTACTGCATTGCCCTGTGCCTGGAGATTCCTCACGCCAAAAGTCATGTGCACGATGCCCTTGTCGAAATAAGCGAGTAAGTTTTTTATCACGGAGTTGGTTTCCAGGATTCTTGTCAGTTGCGAGTTAAAGGCGCTGTGTCCTGTGGTGTTAAGGGTGAAATGGTTTGAGTTGGAGATATCCACCCCGTCTTTAAGGGGATCGATCCCGCCGCCATACCATCCTCCTCCGCCTCCTCCGCCTCCTCCGCCTCCTCCGCCGTAGCCCGGAGGCATTTGTCCAAATATGTCTCCGCTCACTCCATACCCCCACCAATAACCGGAGTCTCCTGACGAACCGGAATCCCCTCCGGTAAAGTCATTCCAAAATCCCGAATCAATTCCTCCCCATTCGTTGGTATTGCCATCACCGGAGGAACTTCCAAAATTATCATTCGATCCGTTGTTCTCATTTCCGGAATCACTGCCTCCGCATGAACCTCCACAACTTCCCGTGACAACCACATCTTTGAATGTGTATCCCCATCCGTCAACATAACCGCCATTCCATGTTCCGTCGGCAACCATCTGGTCAAACTCCGCAACGGTATAAGGATTGGAAGCACTTCCGTCTCCTCCCCCGATAAAACCATGCTGAACAGTTTCACTCAGCACCGGCATTCTTTCTGCCAATTCGTTCAAACTCAATTTTGTCAGTTTCTTTCTTGTCATAACAATTAAATTAAAAAAATAAATAGTTATAGATCAGACTAACAAGAGTCTGTTTTTATTTGAATAAAACACTTTTTGAAACAGATCCGACACTCCTCTGACAGGAATCATTCCTTTTTCCCGAAGTTTTTCCACTGCTTCAAACATAGACATCAATTCAGGAAGGTCTTTTTTGTTTTTTTCAATCAGGTACAACAAAACCTCACGCACTATTTTTTCCGAAGTTTTCACCTGTTCTTCCCCTTTTCGGTTCGTTATTTGGTTTTCTGAAATCCGACAATAGAGCAACGGTTGGGATTCCACATAAAACGTTCCGCCCTTCTTGGCGATTTCCGTCCACAGTTTGTAGTCTTCGGCATAAGCATAGTTTTCATAGCTCAACTGATTTTCCTTCAAAAAGTCTTTTCGTATCATCGCAGTAGGATGACACATAAAATTCCCTTTTAGAAATTGTAACAGCGGATACTCTACCAAT
The DNA here is from genome assembly GCF_003712195.1 of Proteiniphilum sp. X52. Taxonomy (GTDB): domain Bacteria; phylum Bacteroidota; class Bacteroidia; order Bacteroidales; family Dysgonomonadaceae; genus Proteiniphilum. Next base: position 4,703 of record NZ_RDSD01000009.1, read on the forward strand.
CCGCTTATATTTCCGGATATCCCCCGTGGAAGTGCGCCTTTTCCAGTATGCTGCATCCATGTGCCGCAGACCGTGATGCCCGGTTCGGCTTCCATTAAGGCAAACTGAATTTTCAGTCTGTCAGGGTGCATGATGTCATCGGCATCCATACAGGCTATGTATCTGCCTCGCGCCGCATCCATCCCAAGGTTGAGCGATGCTGTAAAATCGTGCTTATTCTCCAATAAAACCATTCGCTTATCATCGTAGGCGCGAATAATGTCGCGTGTGCCATCCGTAGAACCATCATCCACTACAATGCACTCAAAATCGGGGAATGATTGGCAATTCACACTGTCTATTGCTTCCCTGATATACATTTCCGCATTGTAAGCCGGCATTACGATGGAGATAGCAGGTGTTTGTTTATCTTTATCTGTTGTCATTTTCTCATTTATATTATTGGCTCAACTCTCTGTACACTTCCAGGGTTCTGTTTATCATCAGTTCGAGATTTAACTTCTGCTCATACAGTTGCCGTGCATTTTCACTCAGCATTTTTCTCAATTTCTCACTGTTTATTAAACGGATCAGTTGGGCAGCCATCATTTCTACATCTACAGAAAGTCCAAAAACGGGAGAGAATCTGGTTTTTACTTTTAAGGCATTCACTCCATCGGTGAAAATTTCGTCCAAACCATCCACCGCCGTTGTTATAATCGGCATACCGAACATGGCCATTTCTATTGCCACATAGCTTGCCTGCTCTTGCAGTGAGGCAATTATTCCTATATCACACGCTGAATACAGTTCTTTTAATTCGTCAAAAGGAATCCGCCCTTTTACATCAACTTCCAAATCTGGAAAATCCTGCTTCAGTTGATTTCGAAATTGCGGATTGCAGGTTCCCGCAATTGTCAGCGAAACATTGTAGCCTTGTTGCCGTACCAGACGTAAGGCCTTAAGAATATACACAACCCCTTTACTCTCGCTTACTACGCCCACATAGAGACAGTGAAATTTATCATTTTTTGTTTTCTTTCCTTGATTTTCTATGTGTAAAGCTAAATCATTTATACCGTTGGGTATCACTCGGATATTGTGGGAATAGCGGTGTATGCATTTTTTTAGGAAGTCCACGGCACAGTTGGTTACGCACAGCAACGCATCGGGTGCGGCGTAAGATTGCAGTTCACAATTGTTGGTTGCATAAATCCCGGGGTTGGGCTTTTTGGCATTCTCCGCATTGCCGTAAGTTAATTGATAGAGTTTGTTGAAACGCTTCTTATCGCTGTTGTACAGTCCTTTCCAAGGGATACAATGCAAGTGAGTGATTATTTTACAGTTGATTTGTTCCCGAATATATACCGCCAAATCTATTAAGTTAAGCGTATGCAGGTGGATGATGCGTTTTTCTTTTCCATCAAAAAGATGTTTGGTAAGTCTATAGACCTGTCTATTGTATTTTCGTATCCAGAAGCGTTCGGCTATGATGGTGTTATACTGCTGCGGCATCGGGATGCTGAATTTCACGTAATGGTCAATCGTTTCTTCTTTCGGGAAAAGTAGCGTGTCATCATTTCGCAGGTGTATCCAATGCACTTGTATGTCCGCAACATCCTGAAGTCCGCTGATCAGCGTGCTTACGTACCTGTCCACGCCGGAAGTGTTGGTGGCGTGGGACATGTCGATGAGATAGAGGTTGATGAGAGACATGATCTTAAAATAAAACAGTTTTCTTGTGTGTCAAATAAATCAACAGCCTGCTCACTCCTTGTTCATACCCGGCTTTAAAAACTCCGGGCGGCATAAGCTTTAAAATCGTTTTCTCTATTTCGTTTTCTTCTCCCATCAAAAGCAAGCTTAAATGCTTGTCATTTCCCAATAATTGAGATAGTTCAATGCGGTCTTTTAAACTTGCATTTTTCACATCATCTAAAGCCGAAAATCGTTTGTTATCATTGATTATATCGTTGTATTTTCCTGTTTTGTCTAATTTTTCCAAATAATACGCAACCCTGCGGGAACTCTTCACTCGCCCGCTTCTATACAAATCGGCATAATCATCTAAAACCACCCGCGAATAATTTACATATCCGCACTCGTAAACTACTTTTAGATATTTCTCAAACTTTAATAAAACCGTAGTTTTGCTGTTGATGTAATGTATATCTTTGAAATCAAGAAACTGAATGGCCAAATAGAGTTCATTTGCCTCGAAAATGCTTTTCATTGCTTCATCTATCCGTTTATCGACAGGATTATGATATGATTCTACGGCAGCCAAAAAATAATTTAGCCGTATCGAATCCAGCAAGGTCTTAGGGTTTTCCTTTGCTTTTTCAAATCCGGACAGTATTTTTTCGTATTTCTCACCAAACAACTCATCAAAATCGGCATCGATGAAGTCGTTTTTTATCAGATAAATCAACACATGGCCAATTCCGCTGAGCCCGTTTTCAAAGCCAATATCATCCGTTTTGCTTATCAGTGCTTCCTGCAACAGATCAAAAGCTTGGTCTTCTATATATTCGTCTTGCAGGTAGCGTGCAACTTCGAATAACGCCCAGGCAATTCCCGCCTTCCCGTTGTAAAGTCCGGAAGAGTTGATGGAGCAGGCATTGAGGAGGAGGTAGTCAACCAGTTTTCGTATGGTTACAACGTTGATCATTTTTTAACACCCGTATTTCTTGCAATTCCACATTTTCTTTGAAATCATGCAACACCATGGTTCTTGGCGTAAAATAACTGTTCTCGGTATCTCTGATAGATTAAGAACAAAATATAGATGACATTTAGTCTCGAGAATACCCGGTTTATTCCGGTTACAAAGTTATAAAATAGTATAAATCGGCAAATTATTTCGATAGTTTTTTGTTATAAAAATACCCATGATACAGCATGTCGTTTGAGCAAGAGTAACCTCTGAAAAGGTATACCCCCATCCTTCTACATAAACACCGTTCCATGATACTAATAAGCGGAACTCTTTATTATCTTATAATCTTTATCTGTTTCGGAGCATCAATCTCACTTTTTATTTTTCCGTCGGCTTGTTTCACATGTTTTACTGTCACGACACCGTAAGGTGTGGGAAATGATCCTTCCGCAAAAGCGAGAACACCCAGGTTCGGACGTATGCGGATTACCTTTGATCCGGGTTCGATCACCTGGATCCCCAACACATGGGCCGTCAACCAGGCGGTTGGTCCGGATGCCCATCCGTGACAGAGGCTGGCCCTGAGGCCGATATAGCAATGATCACCCCCGTCGGCATGAATATCGAACTTCGCCGGGTCAGGAAGTTGATCGATCGGTAAGGCATTCAATCGTTCTTCATAATTGAAATTCTCCCAGAAGGTGGTGGCGCCCAAATCGAGCATTGCTCCCCAATAATCGGAGATAATGTCCATTGCTTCCTGGTATTTGCCGTCTTTCGCCAATGCCTCCAGCATGTAATAGCCATAGAAGGTCGCGAAATCATTTGCCCCGTTTCTGAGTATAACCGGAGAAGCTTGATTGGGAGGCAACATCCCTGCCAATGCGAGCAATGAGGCTGCCTGTTTATTGCCATGATGGGGTGGAAGGTGCTTATGTAGTGATGCAGCTGCTTTTATACATGCATTCTTGAGTTCCCTGTCGTTCAACCATCCGGCAATATCCTTTCCTGCTTCCATAGCCATCAGCGTCAAAGAGTGGAGTCCGGCATGGATCACGTTGGAATCTCTGGCCGTGGGCCAATCGAGAAAACGCCCTTCATCGAGATTTTCCCTGCCATCCGGCCCTATATTTGAAATGACCTGACGGATCAAAGACGAGAGATAGTCCTGCTGTTCTTTCAGATAATCCCAATCCCCATGATACAGGTAAAGATCGCGATGGGCAATTAGCCACCACAATGAATAGGAGGAGATCCCGTTCATCCATCGGGGTAGGGGGGTGGTGTCCCTTCCGAAATCGAGACTCTTTTTCACCACTTCGTGATCCCCGAACACGGCGTGTATGGTCATGATTTCCGGATGGATGTCCCCCAACCATACCAGCCGGTCTCTTTTTATTCCGTCCCACAGGTACTCCTGCATATTCAGGTGAACGGTATAGGCTCCCGTTTCCCATATTTCGTTCAGTCGTTCGTTATCGCATTTGAATGAACCCAGGTAAGGGATATTCCTGTACCGGAAAATCGCTCTTACCGATCGTAGCGGCAGTTCCACACCTTTATCCAACAGATCTATCCGTACGAACCGGAATCCGGAATTGCCCACCTCTACGGTTCCCAACCAGGGGAGTTCGAGTGTGTAATCTCTTAAAGAATGATCATTGGTGGCTGAACCCATGCCCGGCACACTGTTGTCAATACAATCGCTCATGGCTTCCGAAACCGACTCTCCCAAACGGATACGTACTCGCACCGGCTTTTTCTCGCCTCTTATCGCGGCGGCAATTTCTATTCCGCCGTAGAGTTCTTTTCCGAAATCGAGTAACACCGAGGCCTGTGCTTCGTCGTCCGACCGGAGGAGACACATGCCTGTTCCGCTGGTTGAGAGTTGTCCGTCGAATGGTGCCAACAGCACTTCGGCGTTCTTCACCTGTTGGTTTTTATCATCCGATTGCCAGACTATTTTCACAGGGGTAAGATATGCCCTTGTAATTTCGTCTTTGATCAGTTGTCCCTGGAAGGTTTTTTCTGCCAAGTATTTTTGGGCCGGAACGTTTTCCGCTAAAAGAAAAAGAAAAAGAATAAAGAATAAACGAGTTTTCATATGATTGGTGAGTTAAGAACTTAGAAGTTAGAACTGGGAGCTTAGAATTATCAATTATCGTGCACAGTAGACTATCGCCCAGGACATTATCGCGCGCAGCGCGCTATCATTTGTAATGTCGCGAGTGATAGGGATATTACCGTTCCACAGAGAACTGCCATTTCCCTGAACCGATATTTTCAATTATTGAAAAATTTCCCTCCCGTTTATATTTTACCGGTTGACCATTGATGCGTAAAGTCTGCCTTCGGCAATAGAAAGGAAGGTGTATTTCGGCGGTAGTGTTGGCCGGAATGTCGACTTCAAGCCGGAACGATTGACCCGGATCATTGGTAAAGCTTGCCGTTATGTCGCCCCGGATGGTGGGATGTCTGATCTGGGCTGATTTCAGCGAATCAGGCTGCGGCTTGATCCGTATCTTCCGGAAACCCGGTTCCAATGGTTCTATTCCCATCAGTTTGCGTGGGATCAGGTTGGCAGGTGCCGCACCCCAGGCATGGTTCCAGTCCTGATTGGGTTTATATTTGTTGTCCCACGCTTCGAGCGTGATTGTGGAACCGGCACGGATCATATTATACCAGCTCCTTTCTCCGGTGGAAGTGAGCAGCTGTAGCCCGTATCCGGCATCGTGGGCGTCGTAGAGGGCGTCGAGCAGGAATTGTGAACCGTACACACTACAAGCCATTCCGCGGGAACGGATAAACTCCAACACACTGTTGATCCGGTTTTCAGTGACCAATCCGAAAGCCAGCGCAAACATATTGGCATGGAGGGATGCGTGGTCTGTGTCGATGCCATCGATATAAACACCTCTTTTTTTATCGAAAAGGTGGTTATTGAAAGATTGTTTCAACTTGGCGGCACGTTCGTTATAGAATTTCTGATCAGCTGCCTTTCCTAACGTTCCCGCAATTCGCGCCATCAATACCAGGGTTCTGTAATGGAAGGCATTGACTACCGTGTTGATATCGGTGAAGACAAATCCGTCGGTCTCACCGCCTTCCTCCTTTTCCAACCCAAGGATACCGGTATGCGGCCAATCGACAATATCCCGTATCTGCCCGTCGAAATGGATAGATTGAAGCACTTCCGGCGTTACCTTGCCTGTGCGGGTACTGATAAAACCTCTTTCATCGGAGAGCGCGATCAGTGTTTTTGCCTGAAGGTCTTCATAAAAGTGCGCCAACGAGAGGTCATTACCGGTGTACATATAGTCTTCCCACGCTATGAGAACGGATTGCAGATGCCATTCGGTTGGCCAGGTGGGCTTCCGTATGAGGTATTCATGCGTATGGCGTGCCATGCTGTAATCGCGGGCTACGCCGTAGTGCGATAGTTGGTTGATCAGCGCGTCCGCTTCGTAAGGAATTCTTTCGCGGTCCCCGTCAATATAAATACCGAGGAAGGATGTTGCCTTTATCGAGTATTTACTGATATCCCAAACCCGGTTGAGTATTGTGTCGGAACTGTGGAAGTGAGAGTCGAAATCGTTGAACGGATAAAAAGCCGTCTCCCGTATCAGGTCTTTTTCCCCGAGCGGATGTTTATAATCTTCTATTTCGCAGTAGCGGAACGGGGTCACCTCTCCGATATATTCCGGCATCAGTACAGCCTGTGGGCCGGTATTTCTTTTATCGGGACGAATGGCGACCACATAGGTTTTCCAGCCTTTGTCAAGTCTTATTTTGTATCGGGAGTAGCGGATTGAAGCCTCCGGGGAGCGGTTAACCTCTCCGTTCATTTCTGTTTCTCCCAAATGGACGGTCACACTATCGGTTCCGGTGTCGGAATACAGATTCACCCTTACTCTGCCGAAAGATGCTTTGCCGAAGTCGGCAAAATAACGCATCTCATCGATCCGGTTTATTTTTACCGGATATTCGTCTTGTTTCTGAATCGGATACCGGTCTGTTGCGTAATCGACTAGATTTGGCGCTGTTTTAAAAGCCGAAATTCGGGAAAAACCCGATTCTTCTCCACCCTGATCCCATGTTTTTACTTTCCAGAAATAGACTTTTCCCGGTTCAAGATGTTTGCCGTTATACAGAATATTGACAGAACGATTCCCTTCCACTTTTCCGGAATCCCACAGATCAGCGGAATCTTTCAACAGAAAATCCCTCTTTGACGCGACTAATAACCGATAGGCTGTTTGCCGGGTGTTTTTTTCCCGGGAAGGTATTGCCCATCCGAAAAATGGTTCGCGGGTACTTATTTCAGTAAACTGGAAATTTTCTCTTTGAGAAACCGCTTTGTCTATCGGTGTGGTTACAGGATAGCCGTTTACATATACCTGTTCGGCCTGTGATAACAGATTCACCGTTAACTGGTATGGAACGGATTGCTCCTGTGCGTTGGCAGTAATGGACAAAAATACAAATAAGATCGAGGGTGATATTATTTTTCTGAAATGCATGAATGCCTGAAATTAGTTGCTGTTTTGTTTTATACGTCCTGAATTTCTGTATTCCATAGGGGTAACCCCGACTCTCTTTTTAAAGAAGGATAAGAAGTACTCATAGGAGCTGAAATTCAATTCGTAGGAAATCTCCTTTATAGAATAATTGGTTTCAGCCAATAACTCCTTGGCCTTTCTTAATTTTAATTCCTGAAAATACTGTGCCGGGGCATAACCGGTGTACTCCTTAAATGCTTTCCTGAATAAAGAGTAGCTGATCCCCAAGTTGGTGGCAATCTCTTTGATATCGACGTTTTTATGGATATTTTCAATCATGATGACTTTTGCCCGTTCAATTTTCTGAGCGGATTCCTTCGACTCGAAGTTCCTGTTTTGCGCCAGCGATAAAATCGTACCCAGGATATTAAATGCAATTCCTGCCAGATTCTGCTGTGCGGCCGTTTTATCTTCTTTAGCCACTTTAATGGCTGTGGAAAACAGGTTTACAAGATCTTCGTTCACCCCTACACTGAGAATCTGATTCTCCGGAGATATGAACCCGTTTGCCACGATATCATCAATGATCTTTCCGTCAAAGCCGATGTAATATTCATTCCATCCGATTTCTTTGAGTGGGCAGTAGGTATGCCATTGCCCGGGAAAAAGAAAAATAACCTGTCCTTTGGTAATATTTGTCCTTTTTGTGGAATCGGAAGAAAAAACTCCTTTTCCTTTACTGATATAAACGATTTGATATTCCGATAAAATACGTCCGTTATTTGGGGTGAAGTAGTAACTTTTGGGATGTTCCTTGGACGGATACGCCGTATTGGGTGCGATGGGCTGAAAACCAACGGTGTTGACCGTTAGCCCGAATTTTTTATCTTTTTCGTTTACTAACAGGTATTTAAAATCGATTCCTAAGTCGTTAAATCTCATGTTTTGTCTGTTTAGATTTGCATGTTTTATTTTGGGTGTAAATAGTTGTTTTCCTTCCCATTTAGCTTGACGAAAACGCTATTTCGGTTGTAAATTTACATAAATAAACCGAATTCAATGGCTTCCTGTTACACTTTCCGTGGGAAGTCAGCGATTTTCGCTTTGCTTCAATGGCTTCCTGTTACACTTTCAGTGGGAAGTCAGCGATTTTCAATTCCCGCCGCGCTCATCACTCTGTGTTGCGGCATATTGCAAATATTGTCAGGTCAGTACATGATTCATAAAACCGATAGGATTAAAACAGATTGGGTATTACCAAAGAAAATATCAAAACCGCCATGCCGATAGCCAGGAAAATGACGGCCTTTTTTCCCGCGCCTTTCCACTCTTTGAGGATAATGCCCCACACGTTGCTGAAAACCACGTTTAGAGACATCAGTATGCTCCATGAAAAAGCCATCATCACACTGCCGGGTTCGAAAAAGCTTTGTCCCATGCCCAACCCGAAAAATTGAGAATACCAGAGAAGCCCTGCCAGTGCACAAAACAGAAGATTATTTACCAAAACGGCTTTTGAGGAGCGTTTTATCTCACCGCTCGTTTTATTTTTCCGGTTCATATAGAGACAATACACGAGATTGGTGACAAATCCGCCAAGGGTGACCAATAGTGTGACCGGATTCTGTGCGAACAGCTCCTTTGCTCCGGCAGCGATGGCCGCTTCTTTTACCGGTATCCCGGCGCTTAATCCCAGACTGAAACAGGCACTCATTACGCCTGCAAACAACGCGATAAGAAGTCCCTTTTTCAGGGCAAAATCTTTGATCGCTTTTTTCCTCTCCTCTTCGGACATATTCTTTGAACGGAGGCTGCCGGCATACCCTACTAATGCAATACCTGCCAGTGTAACGGCAACAGCCAGCAACAAAACCAATCCTTTCGGGGAGAAAAGATCCGTGCCGGCAAGCATTGCCGGGATAAGTGTCCCGAAAGCGGCGCAGGTTCCCAGCGCCACTGATTGCCCGAGGGCGATACCCAGAAAACGCATGCTTAATCCGAAAGTCAATCCCCCGATTCCCCAAAGCACCCCGTACCCAATGGCTTTCCATGAGGCAGCCGCGTGGGAGGTATAGATTGCGATCAAGTCCGATGGCGTACTGGCCATGAATGCCCCCAGAAGAGGAAAGATCAGCCATGCGAAAATTCCCTGCATCAGCCAGAAGTTTTCCCATGACCACTCTTTTATCTTATTGATGGGGACGTATGAGCTTGATTGGCCCATACTTCCCACAGCAATAATAATTAAACCCAGAATTGTATTCATTGTTTAGACTCGTTTAGAGGTTACCTGATCTTCATACTCCTGGACCTCCTGTACATACGCATCGCCCACAGGTACGTTCTGCTGCCGGCAATAGTAATTATATACCGCGTTCCAAGGCATCGATTTCAATTCTTCCAGATAGGCCAGCCGTTGGAAATTTTTATCCTGCCGTTCAAATTCCCTTAATTGCGGGGTCGGCTCGAGCAGCGCTTGCAACATCGCTTTCTGGGTAGCGCGGATTCCCACTATGTAAGCTCCCAGGCGATTGATCGATGCATCGAAATAATCGAGCCCGACATGTACACGATCGGCGTGACCGGAACGGACAATCTCCTGAGTTAAAGCCAACAACTCGTCGCTTAAGATCACTACGTGATCGCTATCCCAACGTTCCGGACGACTTACATGCAGATTAAGTTCAGGCACAAAAAGGAGCATCGAAGAGATTTTGTCGGCGATCGATTCGGTCGGATGGAAATGCCCGGCATCCAGTGTCAGCATCATATTGTTTTTTACCGCATAACCCATATAAAATTCATGCGATCCCACCACATAACTTTCGCTGCCGATACCAAACAATTTACATTCCACACAATCTTTCAGGTAATCCGTACTGATCTTTTCGGTGAAAACATCGTCGAGCGCCTCTTTCATCAGTAGTCTGTGGGCAAAGCGTGAAACGGTTTTGTCCTTTTCTCCGTCGGGAAACCAGATATTGTGGATACAGGGATCGCCTTGCTGCCGACCGATTTCAGCCGCGATACGACGACAACGGCGCAGGTGCTCTTTCCAGAACTCCCTGATCTCAGGATCAAAATGAGAGATCGTGTATCCGCTCTCACCTTTGGGGTGCGAGAAAAGGGTGCAGTTGAAATCGAGTTTTACGCCGACTTTCTTCGCCCAGTCGATCCATGATTGAAAATGTTTTGGTTCGATCTGGTCACGATCGACGAATTGACCGCCAAAATCGCCATAGATGGCATGCAAGCTGATCCTGTGTGTTCCGGGGATCAACGTGAGCACTTTCTCGAAATCACTCCGTAGCTCCTCTATCGTCCTGGCTTTTCCAGGATAGTTCCCGGTAGCCTGGATGCCACCTGTCAACTCCCCGTCTGGATTTTCAAATCCCGACACATCGTCTGCCTGCCAGCAGTGAATGGATATGGAGAGATTATTCAGTTTCTCAATAGCCTGGTCAACATCCACTCCCATCGACGCGTATTGTACCTTTGCCTCTTCATACGCTTTTTTAAGTTGTTCTTCTTTCATACCTTTAAATTTAGATTCAAGATTCAAGAACCAAGAATCAAGATTGTTATTTACTTTTATTGTTATTTTTCATCATCACATCATCACATCATCACATCATCACACCGATTATGCTATATGTTCCTGTAAACATTCAGGTAATCAATGTAGTGGCTCTCCCATAGAGCGGTCTCTTCCGGCTCGAATGTATCGAGGTCAATGGAGTTTCTCACGATTTGACGGATTTCTTGTTTGTCATTGACTATACCGGCAGCTTTTGCCTGTAATAAAATATTTCCCATTGCCGTAGCTTCTGACGGGCCGGCAACGACCGGCTTGCCGATGGCGTTGGCAGCAAAGGTATTGAGCAATTTGTTTTGGGCTCCCCCGCCGATAATATGCAGGACTTGGATGGGAAATGTGGCAAGTTGCTGAAGATCAGCCAATACCTGCTTGTATCGGAAAGCAAGACTTTCGTAAATGCAACGGGCCAATTCTCCCATTGTTCGAGGGATATATTGATTTGTTTCTTTGCAATAAGACTGAATAGCCGTGGTCATGGATCCCGGGGCAGCGAAGCATGGTGAATCGGGATTGATAAAACATTTGAAAGGGACCGACTGTTTTGCAGCGGCTACTATATCTTCATAACTGACCGGTTGATAACTCTCCCATTCTTTTTTGCATTGTTCAATCAACCACATTCCACAGATATTTTTCAGCAGGCGGATAGATCCGTCGGCACCTCCTTCGTTGGTAAAGTTGAGTCGAAAGGTTTCGTCATTGATTACAGGCGTTTCCGACTCGATGCCCATTAATGACCATGTCCCCGAACTCAGATATGCGAAGTTTCCATCTTTCGCAGGCGTAGCCAAAACGGCCGAAGCCGTGTCGTGACCCGCAACGGCTATGACGGACAGATCCTTTATGCCAGTCAGGCGCTGGACAGATGGGGATATATTGGCTATCTTATGTCCCGGATATACCAGCATACCGAAGTGATTGTCATCCAGTTGCAGTGCTTGAAGGAGCGACCTGTCGAAATTTCGTGTGTAAGCATCGAGCATTTGTGAAGTGGAGGAGATGGTGTATTCTGTCACCGCCGTCCCCGTCAGCAGATAGGATAGGGCATCGGGCATAAACAGTATCTTGTGGATGACCGGATAGATCGACGAATTTTCATGCAGGAGGGTGTCGAGTTGGAAGAGAGTGTTAAAGTTCATGTTCTGGATTCCCGTTTTTCGATATACCTCTTCTTTCGGAATTTTGGAGAAAAAACGCTCCGGCGCGTCGAATGTACGGGGATCCCTGTAACTGTAAGGCATACGCAATGGTTCACCATCCTTTCCGAAACAGACAAAGTCTACCCCCCATGTGTCAATACCCAGGGAGGTGACGCGCGGCCTGTGAGATTTGACTTCCCGTACTGATGTTATAATCTGGTCATACAAATAGAAGAGATCCCAATAGAAACGATTGTTCACTTCGATGATAGGATTAGGGAAACGACTGATTTCCTTTAACTCCAATTGATCATTTTGGATAGTTCCCAGCATTGCTCTTCCGCTACTGGCACCCAAATCGATTGCTAAGAATGACATTAAATTATCCACACTCATGATGAGGTTAAATTCAAATTTTTTTTAAGATTGTCCGCAAACTTACAGGATAAATTGAATATATGCAATGAAATAAATGATTTTATGACTGTGTTTTTTGATAATGTTATTCTTGATTCCTTGTGGCCTTGATTATTATTTTCATGCGCTTGGAAATACTTGGATTTTCATGTACTTTTGTAAAGTAATTAAAAACTGAAAGTTATGTTACAGGGACAGATAGTAAAACATAAGTTTTGTCAAGCATAAAAATATCGCACCTGTTTAAGTAAATCCCGACCAGTAATAGGATGAAGATGAAAATGAAAATGAAAAAAAGGATATATATCAATGACTGGTTACTGTTTAAGCCCTATGAGCATCCCGTCAAAACGGATATGTATTATTTAAGGATATGCAACGATGTGAAGCGCGTTCTTTGTGCCGATAATAATTTCTTTACATTGGCAAACCGTTTTGATGAGAAAGAGATCAACAGTCTGGCATGTTTTCTGACGTCGTATTTTGAAGACATTATTTCCGGGACAAATATCTGGAAGAGCTTTGTAAGGGTGCACATGCGCTTATATAATAAACAGTTGCCTTTCTATGATCTGCAGGAGTATTATGAGGGAGAAATAAATACGCAGGAGGTGTGCTTTTTAACCTGGTATTTTTTCAATACTATTCAGGACGAAATCTTTTTCAATCCTTTCAATCCTTTTTTCCTCGAGGCAGCCGGAGCGGTAATGTCGGTTTTTGACGATGCATGGGATCATGCACCGGAGAACGATGATCTTTCCTCCTTTTATCGCATGAATGATACAGAGCGTGATTTTTATGCTGCAAGGCAGTTTGTTGAGACCGTTTTGTTCAGGACTTACCTTTTTGGTATCGATAGCATCCCGGTGCTTGAAGAGAAAAACGACGAAATAATCACAAAATACAGGAATGATGAAAAGCTGATGTTTTTTCTCAATGAGAACACCGATGCGCTCATTCACCATCACCGGACCCGGTTGCTCGCATTTACCGGCAAGGAATGGGCGGCCGAAATAATAGGGGAAAGTCATCCGCTAAAGTCGGATTTTCTGGAAATGTCTCCTAAAATACAGGGCTATTTCCTTTATAAGGGACAGGATCAAACGGATGTGTTTATCGAACACATTGCCTCGGGAAAACGCTTTCATCTGACAAAAAAATCATTCGATCATGCTGATAAATTAAAGGTGATAGACACTATTATTTTTATCGGGATCGTGAAATGGAAGGGAGAATGGTGGTTTTCAGGAACGTATTTTCAGGCACCGTTCAACAAGGAACTGGTGGCGTATGAAAAAAGTTCCATACAAAGCCGGGCACAGGTGAATTTTTTGGATCATCAATCGAATGATGTGGATGAGATGCTGAAGCAACAGGAGAAAGCTTTTCTGGATTTCAATCATGGTTCTCCGATAGCGTTCTTGCCGGTCGGTGAGACAGAGGGGTTTATGAAAGCCTATATGGAGTTCTTCAATAAATCACTGAATCTTTCCGAAAAAGAAATCAAAGAGTCGGAAGAGAGAATTCGGAAAGAAGGGATGAAGAAGCCGGATGATCAATCGTTTGATTTTCCTGAAGATTTTGAAACGGGTTTGGTGTTTTTCAATCCGAAGAGCGGCTGTGAAATGGTTTTTGAAGTCAATTCTGCTTTCCCCTTGCCGGACAACCCCTATTTCAGGCCCGAATTAAGCGAAGAGCATATTCAGTGCTTATTGATGGACGAAAGCATTTCTTCTGAGTTGGTAATGTTTTGCATAGATAATTGCAGGGAGGAGTTGCCTTTTTTCAATGCCGGTCCCGGGCAACTATATCTGGAAGATATCGACTTTTTACTGCGTTTCTGGAAGAGGGATAATTATTATACGCTTCCTGCCGTCACGTTGATAGGGCAGAAAGAGTAATCCCTATTCCCATATTCGCCTTGTGGCGAGTATGGGAATAGATAAACAGCAAATTTTATATTGGAAAACTATAAAGATGAAGAAAGGCCGGTCACTTTCTAATTGATTAAATGAAAAAGCTGTATCTTTACCAATAGAAAAAACAAGTGTTATGGCAAAGACTGTAAATAGCATAGAGGAAGCAAGCGTAAAAGAATCCGTCTTGGAGAAAATAAAGTCGGTAAAACCCAATCTTGCCATGTACGGTATCAGGGGTATCGTCACAAAAAACGGGCTAAGCCCTTATATCGGTCCCCAGATATTAGAAGAAGTGCAATATGCCTAAAGAACCGATTCAATACCTCCTGCATAATACCCAAACTATATAGGCAGATTATGGAAGTGATAGGAAAAGAATAAAACGACTTGAAATCATTTGTAAGATGAAAACCAGGGCTAAGGTCGTATCGAATTATTCTCCTGCTCATTTCATCTTTTTTGAGGTATTCTGTTGTAAGATAAGTGTAAAATATATAAAAAATGCTAAAATATTTGACGGGTAAGAAAAATTACCTTTATATTTGCGATATAAAATGTCATTTATTTTTATATAGATTCAGTTAACCGGTTTAGCAGCCGTGTAAAGAAGATGGAAAAAGTCTCTATGCAGGATATCGCAGATAAGTTAGGCCTTTCAAAAGGAACAGTCTCGCTTGTGTTGAGCGGCAAGGCAAGAGGGAGCCGTGTGAGCGAGGAGACGTGCAGGAAGGTCAGGCAAACGGCAGAAGAGATGAACTATCAACCGAATGAGATAGCCCGTAGCCTGAGTACAGGCAAGAGCATGTCTATCGGAGTGATTGTGACTGATATTTCGAACGAATTTTTCGGAAACCTTACCTTCCATATACAGGAACAGGCAAAGAAATATGGCTATACGGTAATCACCACAAATACAAATGAATCATTAGAAGAATTTAACGACGCTGTTACTAATTTATTGAACAAACAAATAGACGGCATCATATTTGTGCCTGTAGTCGGAGGAGAGAAGGTCGCCGAAAAAATCATAAAAAGACATCTTCCGGTAGTGCAGGTCGACCGTTATTTTCCGGATATGAAAGCCAGTTACATTATCGTGGATAATTACAAAGTATCTGCAGAGATAACTGAGTTACTTATCAAAAAGGGAAACAGGAGGATTGCAGTTGTTTGTTATGACATCGATCTGAATGCATTGAGGGAAAGAAGGCAGGGTTATATCGATACGATGAACCGTTATGGACTGTTAGACACTACACTTATAAAAGATATCAATTATGAAGACCAGGAAGAACAGATAAAGCAAGCCATCATCGACTTGAAAAACAATCCCGACAAAGTGGATGCTATATTCTTTTGCTCCCGGAGAGTATTCATTACCGGAGTAAAGCATATGCATAGAGAGGGTATAAAAATACCGGAAGACATGGAAGTGTTATGTTTCGATAAGATCGATTCTTTTTCTATTGCGAACATTCCTATTCATTACATTGAGCAACCTATCGGGGAAATGGGAAAAAAAGCGGTCGATATTCTTATAGAACAGATCAACGGAGCGAATGATATAAAACAATATGTATTGGATGCGGAAATCAAACATTCTATCTGAAATTTTATTAGCCAAGATGATACGATTTTTTATAAATGATTAGTTAACCGGTTTAGCTATTGAATAGAAGGCGAAATAATTTGATTCTTAGGATTTATATTCAAATAAGGTTGGGCGGTGGATAGAAAAAGAGGATTATAATTCTAAAAAGAGTAAATACTTTTTTTAATCTAAACAAATGAAAATGAAATGCAAAAAAGAAATTTAAATCTAGTGAAAGGAATCTTGTTCACTATAACGTGGATATTTTCCCTGTATTTATCAGCTCAAAACCTGACTGTAACAGGTACGGTTACTGATACTAAAGGCGAATCATTGATTGGAGTAACTGTTCAAATAGAAGGAACAAGTACAGGGACAGTTACCGATATTGATGGTGGTTTCATATTGTCTAATGTGCCTTCAAATGCCATATTAGAGGTCTCTTATGTAGGTATGGTAACGCAGACAATATTGGTAAATGGGAGAAGTTCCATCCATATTGTCTTGGTGGAGGATCCCAAAACATTGGAAGAGGTGGTCGTCGTAGGTTATGGGACCCAAAAAAAAGGAAATCTCACCGCTGCGATTAGTACCATTAAAAATGAGGAAATACTAACTACGACACATACAAGTTTAGCGCAAAGGTTGCAAGGTAAGATCCCCGGCTTACAGATCCGGCAAAACACGGGAGCACCGGGGGATTATGACGCGATGATTAATATTCGTGGGTTTGGTTCCCCCTTATTTATAATTGATGGTACAACCCGTGTAAGCGGGGCCGAATTTCAACGGATAAATCCGGATGATATTGAAAATGTTACCATACTCAAAGATGGAGCTGCTGCCATTTACGGTATGAATGCGGCAAACGGGGTTATTCTGGTAACCACAAAACGTGGAACACGAGGTAAAGCTAAATTTCAATATAATGGGGCAATTAGTTTTAGTACTCCTACGGAAATGCCGGAGATGGCAAATGCTTACCAATGGATTGTGATGAGAAATGATGCGGCAGTCAATATGGGATTGGCTCCTATTTATTCAGAAGAAGAAGTCGAAAAATGGCGTCAGGGAGGGGAAGGCTATGAAAGTGTTGATTGGTATAATCAAACAATGAAAAAATCTGCCATGCAGCAGCAACATACCTTTTCAGTACAGGGAGGTACAGAGATGGTTAGCTATTATGCCAGTTTCGGCTATACAAAAGACCCCGGATTATTAAAGTCAAATGCCATTAATTATGAAAAATATTCCATTCGTTCGAATGTGACAGCAAGGTTAAGTAAGTACCTGACGTCAGAAATAGACCTATCCGGATGGTATGATGAAAAAGATGGTTCAAGGTGGAGTTTCTTTGATATTATCAGAGGTACGATTTCAGAATTACCCATCCATACACCGTATGCAAATAACAACCCTGAATATCCTGCTTATGTGTATGACGGACAGGCCTATAACCCGGTCGTTACCTCTGACCCCGATTTGGTCGGTTATACAAAGGGTGTCAATAAGTCTTTTAAATCATCTGTTTCATTAATCTATGACGTCCCTTTCGTTGAAGGGATGCAACTTAAAGGTGTCGCCTATTACGAACATGGCAACAGTTATTCCAAATC
This sequence comes from Proteiniphilum sp. X52, assembly GCF_003712195.1. Classification (GTDB taxonomy): domain Bacteria; phylum Bacteroidota; class Bacteroidia; order Bacteroidales; family Dysgonomonadaceae; genus Proteiniphilum. The sequence goes on from NZ_RDSD01000009.1 coordinate 22,120, forward strand.
GTTGAATAAGAGTTTTACCATGTATACTTATGATCAGACAAATGATACCTATGTCCCATTTCTTTATGGTCATCCGACAACACTCCATAATGGCTGGTCAGATGGAAACGGCATTACCCTACAGGCTCATCTGAACTATAAGAAAACAATTGCAGATAAACATAATATCGGGGTCACCGGCGTATATGAAGAGCGTAATGGCTGGTCGCGTTCGGCCGGACTACAAAGAGAATTCCAGTTTTACACAATTGACCAGATCGATATGGGAGATGACAATAACCAACGAACCAGTGGAATGGAAGACATGTCCGGATTTCGTTCGCTTTTAGGACGATTGACTTATGATTATATGGGCAAGTATCTGGTTGAATTAGCGGCACGGTATGACGGATCATATCGGTATCATCCGGATAGAAGATGGGGATTTTTCCCTGTTCTTTCGGGAGGATGGCGGATATCAGAAGAGCCGTTTTTTAAAGAAAATATTTCGTTTGTATCCAATTTGAAATTACGGGGATCGTACGGACTGGTAGGTGAGGATGCCGGAAGTCCTTTTCAGCATGTAGGGGGATTTTCTTTAAACTCCGGAGGGTATGAATTTGTAAACGGATCATGGACGAGTGGTGCTTCTGCTCCTGGAGTAGTAAATGAAGCACTCACATGGTATAAATCAAATATCAAAGATGTCGGCTTTGATTTAGGGCTTTTTGATAATCAGGTAAAAGTTGAATTTGACGTTTATCAACGTGATCGAAGCGGTTTGTTGGCTTACCGCAATGCAACATTACCCAATACATTTGGGGCCAGTCTTCCGCAGGAAAATTTGAACAAAGACCGTGTCAGGGGAATTGAATTTGCCGTGGGTTATGGTAAACAGGTGACTAGGGATTTTAATTTCAATGTCAGTGCAAACTTTAATTTCGCCCGTACGATGGTAGTCTACGCCGAACGAGGACCATTTGTAAACAGTATGGATCGTTGGAGGAACGGACAAAACGGACGATGGAGCGATGTGGTATGGATGTATGATTATATCGGACAATTTCAGTCTGAAGAAGATATCATCAATGCTCCAATTCAAAACGGAACTTTGGGAAACAGCCTTGAATTACCCGGAGACTTTCAATACAGGGATGTGAATAATGATGGTGTGATAGATGGCAATGATGTTATTCCTTTGGCTTGGGGTGGAAATCCTAAAATGTATTATGGATTGACTTTCAGTGCAAAATGGAAGGATTTTGATTTTAATATGCTCTGGCAGGGTTCAGGAAAGTATTCCGTCAGGTTTACGCACAATTATGCGACCATGCTATGGAATGACGGTAATATGCCGGCATACTTCTATGACAGATGGCATTTATCGGATCCTTATGATCCGAACAGCGAATGGGTTGCCGGAGAGTGGCCGGCAATAAGACGTCAACCGGATGTGGGAGCTATGTACAATGAAAGTTCGGTATGGAGAAAAGATGCGTCATATGTCCGATTGAAATCATTGGAAATAGGATACAGTCTTCCTTCTACTTATCTCGATCCGTTAGGAGTCCAGAACCTCCGTATCTACTTAAACGGATATAACTTATTGACCCTATGCGACCCATTTGTCAAACCTTTTGATCCGGAACGAATAGAAGGTTCACTGAATACAGGGTGGGTATATCCTTTGAACAAGAGTTTTAATATAGGAATTAATCTTACATTTTAATATTATGGAACGAAATACAGAAAGGTGTATTTTGGGGCTGCACCATAAGAAATTGGAATTATCCTGTTTAAATCCCATGTTAATTCAAATAGAAATTTATAATCGTATGAGAAAAACAAATATACTATTGTTGATTATATCAGTTACTCTGTTATTGTTTACATCTTGTCGTAACGATATAATGGATCTTCAACCTTTAAACAAGGTAAGTTCGGAAGTGTTACTTGCTAATGAAGACGGTATCCGTGTTTATTTGGCTAATTTATATTATCAGGCTCCTTTTGAGGATTTTACCTATAACCGGGTAGGATTCCACACGGGTTTGGTGAATACGGTGGGTATTCATCCGGATGCCCAGGCAGGAAATGCCGTTAATTCGGAATTCAACCATCTGGTAGATGGTGAAAACTTCCCATGGTGGGATGCCGGCTATAAGTTTAACAGGGACGTTAATCTGTTGATAAGGGAAATACCCAACATTGCATCTCTCAACGAAGAGAAGAAAAACGAATTACTCAGTGAAGCACATTTTTTGAGGGCTTTTGGTTATTATGCCCTGGCCAAACGGTATGGAGGAGTACCTATTATTGCAGAATATCAGGAATACACATCGGACATAGAATCGCTGAAAGTACCCCGAAGTACTGAAAGGGATACATGGGATTTTGTAATGTCGGAATGTGACGAAGCCATAAAGTATTTACCTTCAACCCGTAGTGGAAGTGACTCAAGAAGAGCCACAAAATGGGCTGCTTATGCATTAAAATCCAGGGCCGCTCTGCATGCGGCATCGGTTGCTAAGTATTGGAACAAAGCGGCGCTTTCCGGGGAAGCTGTTTCACAAGGCTTGGTGGGTATGGATCCCTCGCTTGCAGATCATTATTATAAACTTTGTATAGAAGCATCCAAAGCCATAATGGATGGAGGAGTACACGCCCTTTATAAAGCGAATCCCGCATCAGTAGATGAAGCAATTGATAACTTGTTGAAGCTTTTTCAGGATCCGAATGTGGCACCGGAAGAGGCAATCTTGGTTTACGGATATGGAAAACCGGGAAGCGGCCATAGTATGGATTTCTGGTATAATCCGAATCAGACTGCAGACGGGGCTCCCCATCCGGGAAGAATGAATCCGACATTGGAACTGGTCGACATGTATGAAAGCTATTCAAATCCCGGTTATGATGCTCCGATTGTCACTACGGTAGACGGAAACATCAATGACTACAACGGGTATAGTAAAGATAAATCATATTTATATTTTGATACGCCGTATGATATCTTTAAAGATAAAGATGCCCGTTTATGGTCAACGGTTGTGTTGCCCGGAACTGAATGGAAAGGTGTAACGATTAATATTCAGGCTGGATACATACAACCCGACGGTACGCCTGTTATTGAAGCGGATAAGGCATCTATTGTCGTGAATGGCGTTACCTATCACACTTTTGGTGCAGATGCATGGAAAGAATATTCGGGTTTCGACCAGCAACACCTGGCGGAAATGACCCGTACCGGATTTAGTTTCAAAAAGTTTTTGTCTCCAACTCCGGTCGATGGAAATAAGGATCTGGGTTATTCTACGAGTGACTGGATGGAGTTCCGTTATGCGGAAATTCTGCTTAATTATGCGGAAGCCGTTGTTGAAAGCGGCTATACCGATAACAATGCCCAGTCTACAGCCAAAGAAGCATTGAATGCTACAAGAAAAAGAGCCGGTCACACTACCGATATTCCTTTGACATTAGAGAATATTTTACGTGAAAGACGGGTAGAGCTTGCTTTTGAAAATAAACGTTGGTGGGACCTGATCCGGAGAAGAGAATTCCATGAAGTATTTAACAATACAATTCAGAAAGCTTTATGTCCGGTATTAGACCTACAGGTCAGCCCTCCGAAATATATTTTTGTCAGGAAATATATTATTCGGGCGATACCACTCTCTTTTGACCGAAGGATGTATTATGGACCTATACCGGGAATCGGCTCTAATGATTTAATTCAAAATCCTCAGTATTAATTAGCTAAAAAAATATTATGAAACGAATAAGATTATATTTTCTGCCTTTCTTTTTGGGGCTGTTCGTATTCTATTCCTGTGAACTGGATAATTATGATTATCCTGATGCAGCGCTAACTGGCAGTATTATTGATTCCGAAACGAATGAACTTATCGAGTCCGACATAATCAATGGAACCACCATCAAGCTTATTGAACATGGTTATGATCCTGTCTCGCCACAATACCTGAGGGTGAAAAATGATGGTACATATGCCAATACGCTTTTATTTTCAAATACGTATACGGTACAACCCGACCAGCGTAATTTTTTACAAATAGATGAACAGGAGGTTAAAATCGGAAAAGATACGCAACTCGATTTCAGGGTAACACCGTATATCCGGGTAAAAGATGCAAAGATTGTGAAAGAAGGGAACAATATTATAGCCACCTTCCGACTTCAGCAGACGACCCCTGATGCTGTTGCTAAAATTGGGCTGTATGCCCACAGCCAGTCAATTGTAGGGGAGCCCGTATACTTAATAGCCGCGGAAATAGCACTGAACCGGCAGGTTACCGGAGAGGAGACTTTCAAGGTCGCTATCAATGTGGCAAGAAATACCGCGTTGTTGAAACCTAATCAATCGTATTATTTCAGGATAGGAGCCGTAAGCAGCATTGCCGGTGCCAAGTTCAATTATGCATCGGCCCAACTGATCAATGTAGGGGAAATTAGTCCGGAGATCGAACCGGAAGGTACTTCTTTTGATAAATGTGAATCAACAGAAGGATGGGCCGGTGGTGATGGCGATCCGACTTTGGATTCCGACAACCCGCAAGAAGGAAACCATTCCGTCAGGTTCCAGTCCGGAGGTGGATTTATTATTCAGAAAAACTTTGGACAACCTGTAAATGCAAATGTAGGGCTGGAATACGGCGTCTTGCAGTTTCATTTATATATCTCGGATGTTTCCGTTATTAATTGGGACTGGCCGGGACAAATTGAGATAACAAGTTCCGGTAATCCTGACTCCCAGGAATTACACTGGAATTTTATGAGTCAACTTCGTCTTAGAAACGGATGGAACAAAGTTGTGCTGAAACTTTCGGAAGCCGAAGTAAGCGGCGGCAATATAGATCTTGCAGCGATTAATTTCTTCAGAATTTATCATCTTGATGTGCAAGGTCCTGTTGAGATCAAAATTGACAATATGAAATTCTACGAAGAATATTGAACAGAATCGGGCAGGTTTTAATTATCGTACAAAATAATAATTAGAACCTGCTCCTCTCTGAAATATTCATAAAATCCATTTATTATGAATTTTTTTACAGGTTCCATTGCTTTTCTACTTTCAGGGATACTCCTGTCCGTTTCCGGATGCGATAAAAAAGGCAGTTTACCGTCATCGTCAATGCAGGAAAAACCGGAAAACGCCATGTATGTATACACATTAAAAGGCTCTTCTACGGTGTCATCATATGATGAGGCTATGGCGGTTGCTTGTATCCAGGGCATTTTAAACAGAGACGGAATCCATTTATACGTTTTATCCAACACATTGAATAAACCATCTTATTGGCTTGATAAATTTATGGCAAGAGGCTGGTTGGCCGGAAAAGAACAGGTGCCTGTTTCTTCTTTTGAACAATTGTTGGAGTTAACAAAAACGAAATTGAAAGGAGTCATCATCTGGGATACGGAAGTGCCTGCTACAATGAATGTGGCAACTACTTTAGCCGGACTCGAAGATGCTCTGGTATTAAGTCCCGATATGGCGAATACATATTTAGAAAAACTGGGACTGCCTGTTATAAAGGATTTCAGGGGCGTTTTTACGGGTGTGGAAACAGGCAGTAAGAAAAATGATGCTTATCGCTGGGCTATCAGGGAATTCCTGGAAACAGGCCGCTGTAATCCGCACTGGTTATATCTGTATGAAGATTCTTACATGACACGCCATAAAGGAAATGTGGGATATGTGGTTACCCGTGATTGGGCGGTTTATAACCGTGGTTTTGTTTACGACCTGTCGCCCTGGGGAGACGAAACCCCGTTAGATGATCCGGGACAGGCTCTTGGAACGGATTTGCAGACCTATAAGTTGATGTTGGAAGCTGTATTAAAGCTGACCAAAGGTCAACAGATGACTGAAGTAGCAGGTTTTTTTTCTTTCCCTAAATACAGTAATATAGAAGGTTATCCCAGCAAGCATGATCCGGTGCCCACCGAATGGGAAACTGTTTACCAAATCTCTCCCTATAACTGCTATCAAAATACGGTGGCTCATAATTGTTTCAATCAATCCATCCATTCACAGGCACCCCAAAAGCAGATGAAACAAGGGCGTCCGCAGTTGCGTGCCCCGGAAAACGGGAAAACTTATATCAGCATTCTTATGGCCGACTATGATTCCGCAACTCCTCTATATGAATTTATGCCTACACATTGGGAAGATAAGGCAAGAGGCTCCATGCCTTTCCTATGGGGTATTAATCCGAACCTGTCTGAATCTTATCCCGATATCATGCAGTATTTATATGAAACAAAAACCGACAATGACTTTTTTGCTGCAGATGCAAGCGCAGCAGGTTATATGAATCCCAATCGCATCGATCCCGCGTATCTGCCATTATTTATCCGTCATAACAAGAAATTTTACGAACAATGGGATATGTCTTTGTCCCCGATGGTACTCGATACCGATGAACCCTCACCGGCAGTAAAAGATGCTTTTGTTGAATTCTCGCCTGACGGATTTGCTACTATTGTCATTGATTTTCAAAATGCCGGCGGAAAATTGCCCGAACCACATATCTGGAAGGGAATGCCGGTAATTGAATTAATTAATAATGCCGGTAATTTTTATAATGCGGAGCAAACAGCCCGGGAAATGTCCGTTTCAATACCTGCTTCGAAAGATGAAATCCCCCAATATTATTTTTTCAGAATCATATGGACGAGTCCGAATCAGGTAATTTCGGCCATAAACAGATTGAAAGAAATAAGGCCCGAATTGGATATTGAAGTGATTGATGCGTACAACTTTTTTCACTTTTTCAAAACTACACACCAGGAAAACAATAAATAATGAAAAGAAGAGATTTTTTATCTAATACAGCATTGATAGGTGCGGGTATCCCCTTGGGAATCTCGCCTGTCGCATTGTCTTCGTGTAGCGGCCAACCTACTGCCAAATTTTATACGCCCGAAGAATTGGGGATGTTTTCTTTTGAAAAAGTAGCACCTGAAGGTAAGCCATTGAAGGCTGCTTTAATAGGTTGTGGAAGCCGTGGAACGGGAGCTGCACTGCAGTTTCTCGCAGCGGGAAAAGAGTTGTCAATTATTGCGTTGGGTGATGTTTTTGCTGACAGGTTGGATAGCTGTAGGAAAATGCTGAAAGAACATCAAAACAATGAGGTGCCTGATGCTAATTGTTTTATAGGATTTGACGCATTCAAGAAAATACTTGATATGAATGAGGTTGAACTTGTGTTGCTCTGTACGCCTACATTCTTTCGTCCGGAACATTTCAAAGCAGCGGTGGATGCAGGAAAGCATGTTTTTATGGAAAAACCATGTGCTGTTGATCCGATTGGCATACGGACCGTTATCGCTGCCTCGAAATCTGCTACGGCAAAGGGGCTGACCGTTGTTACAGGTACGCATAAACGGCATCGCAGGGATTATTGGGAGGCTTTTCTGAAAGTCCGGAACGGGCTTATCGGCGATCTTGTATATGCTACAGCACACGGACATCAAGGAGCTATGTGGTTTAAAAACAGACGTCCTGAATGGAATGATATGGAATATTGCATACGTAACTGGTTCAATATCTACTGGCTTAGTGGCGGACTTTTTATAGACCAGACAATTCATAATATTGACGTAGCGACATGGTTTTTAGGGCGGACACCGGCAAAGGCAGTCGGATTCGGCGGACGGGCGCAAAGGAAGATTGGTGATACTTATGACTTCATGGCTGTAGACTATCATTATGATAACGGTACCCGAATGTTGGCTACAGGTCGTCAGATCGACGGATGTGACGGTAATTTTTCAGAGCAGATATACGGATCAGAGGGTGTTGCTTTACTGACGGATAGTAGCGAAAATGTGATGATTAAGGACTATGAAGGGAACATTTTGTGGCAGTACGATTATAAGGCTATGCCCGTAAAGAACCCTTATGAGCAGGAACATGTTCATCTTGTTGAATCAATACGTCTGAATAAGAAGATCAATCAGGCCGAAGCACTTGCATACTCATGCCAGATAGCTATATTGGGTTGTGAAGCCGCGTTTTCGGGAAAGGTTTTAACATGGGAAGAGATGATGTCTTCTTCTTTAAAGTATGGCCCTGAAAAGGCTGAGTTTGGCGCTCTTCCTGACTATCACGAAGGAATAGTTCCTATTCCTGGAAGCGTTCCTAAAGCAACCGAATAGTCAAGCAATAATAGTAACAAAAATGACTAAGAATATAGCAGTAATCTCTTTTACGGCATTGTTTGTAACGTTAGTGTCGGTATCGGCTTTTGCCGAAGGAAAGGACGGATGGAAACCTTTATTCGGAGTGGATCTGTCGGATGCAATGTACGATAAGAATGTATGGACCCTTTCGGATGGTGTTCTGACGGCATCGCAGGATCAGGCTATATGGTCAGCAAGAGAGTATGAGAACTTCATTTTGGAACTGGAATTTAAAAACGAACATGAAACGAATTCCGGTGTAATAGTTTATTGCTCGGACAGAGATAATTGGGTTGCTAATGCGGTGGAGGTTCAGATCACAGATGATTATTGCGAAAAATGGAGTACCTCCCCTTTAAGTTGGCAATGCGGAGCTATTTTCGGGCATCTCGCAGCAAAAAAACAGAAAGTGGTTCGCAAACCAGGGGAATGGAATTCAATGAAAATAACCTGTAAAGGTAAAATGATTACTGTGATACTCAACGAGAAAAAGGTCACGCGGATGGATATGAGCAAATGGACCTCAAGTGAGGTGAATCCCGACGGCACAAAAGTATTGGAAATTCACCCGATACCATTTGCAGAATTGCCCGTGAAAGGATATATCGGCTTTCAGGGTAAACACGGCGATGCTACGATATGGTTTAGGAATATTAGGATAAAAGAATTATAAACGGAAAATATTATAGAGATGATTATCAGAATAAAACAGTTCATGATGGTATTGGTGGCGCTTTTGATAGTGGCTGGAAGTGTTTTTGGACAAGAACCCCTGTTAAATAAAAACGCATCGTCTTTGGATTGGCGCTTATGGTGCTACAGGCCCAATGTATGGAGAATGAACTTTAATTTTGAACAGCTTTCCGGAAGTTGGGCCGAACATTCCGATTTACCGATGACAGTGCCCGGATCGGTTCAGAATGCATTGAAAAAAGCAGATGTGATAGACGATTGGAATGTGGGAGTGAATAGTAGAAATGCCGAGTGGATAGAAAATCGTGAATGGCTTGTCGTGGCAAAACTTCCGGACAATATCAAAGCCAAAGAAGGTGAGAAAATATTTGTAAGATGCAAGGGGTTGGATTACAGGGGTATATTGATGGTTAACGGACATGAAGCCGGCCGATTTGACAATGCTTTTATACCCTATAGTTTTTTGATCAGCCCATACCTTAAAGAGAGTAATAATAACATTGTTTTTATATTTGAGTGCCCGCCTAAGAATCTAGCCCAGATCGGCTGGACTTCACGTATTACCGATTGGAAACCCAGATTTAACTACGGTTGGGACTGGATGCCGAGAATTGTACAGATAGGTATATGGGACGATATTTTTATCGAGACGGTAAAAGAGGACCAGATGGGATTCGATGGGTTGAAGGTATTTGCTTCAGCCGACCGTGCAAAGGATACTGGATCATTATCGGTTTCAGCCCGATTCAATAATTTTGCCGGATCGGGGCAGGTAAATATTACTCTTTCCGATGGGTCGGGAAAGAAACTTATCAATGAAAACCTATCGGTAAGGCAGATCGAAGAGAAAAAAGAGTGGAATAACCTGAAAATAAAACACTGGTGGCCTAACGGACTTGGGCAGCAACCATTATACCTCTTGACGATAACACTCAAAGATACCCAAGGCAATGAAATACAGCAGGAAACCAAACGGATCGGTTTCCGTACAATCGACTGGCTTCCAGCCAAAGGAGCACCTGCCGGAGCAGATCCCTGGATCTGCAGTGTGAACAATACTCCGGTATTTTTGCAAGGAATAAACTGGACGCCCATACGCCCTAACTTTGCAGACCTCACAGCGGAAGATTACAGGCAGAGACTACAGATGTATAAAGATATGGGTATAAATACTATCCGTATCTGGGGTGGAGGTTTCCCCGAGAAAACGTGGTTGTATGATTTATGCGATGAGATGGGCATCCTTGTCTGGCAGGATTTTCCGCTCAGTTCCTCCGGATTGGATAACTACCCCCCCGAAGGATCTCAGGAAGTTTACGTGATCTCACAAATCGCTACGCAGTATGTGAAGAGATTGCATCACCATGCCAGCTTATTGCTGTGGTGCGGAGGGAATGAACTGTATGAAAAAGGTGATGTGGCCCCTATAACCGACCAACATGCGATGATCAAAGCGATAAAAGAGACCGTTTTTTTGCTTGATCCTGCAAGACGGTTTGTTGAAGCCAGCCCTTCCGGCCCCAGTATTTATGGCGATCACAGTACGTTTGGAACCGGCCGGAACTGGGATGTACACGGTCCGTGGGACTTGCCATATACGGAACACGATAAAACCATGAATGCTGTTGAAGATTTCTGGAGTAAAGACGACGCCATGTTCCGTTCTGAAGTCGGGGTACCGGGGGCTATGTCGGTCGAGATGATGAATAAATACAAAGGAGAGTTCCGTTTACTTCCGGCAAGTATGGATAACCCGCTGTGGCGGAGTGTTTGCTGGTGGCTGCAGTGGGAAGAATATAAACAAACCGGAAAAAGTACCGGCGACATCCATGAATATGTAGACTGGAGTCAGGACCGACAAACCAAAGGACTTGCCCTTGCATTGAAAAAAAGCAAGGACAGATTTCCGGCTTGCGGCGGATTTATTATCTGGATGGGACACGATAGCTATCCTTGTATGATCAATACGTCACTTATTGATTTTGATGGTAATCCGAAACCTGTAGCGGCTGAGTTAAGTAAAATATGGAAAGACAATTCATATCTGACACCCGGGCTTTGACTGAATGTCCTTATTTGACATTCCTGGGAATGTCGTTTAAACTTACAAACAAAACCATATCAATTTAAATATAACTTTGACTTATGAGTTTTCAAAAACCAATCATCCTGTTCATTGCTTTGTTTTATGTTTCCTTTGGTGCATGTAATGATAAAGATGCTATAGACAAGCCCGAAGAGTTGACAAAAGCAGACTATCCGAATCCAGTTATTAATCCAGACCCGATAGTAGATTACAACCTTTGGAAAATAGAAAACGGGAAATTCTATTTAGACGGAGAATGGGTGTTTCTTAAGATTGCCAAACCGTTAATTGATTTTTCTGATGCGGAGCAAGTTGAAAGGCTTATTTCCAATCTGAATACTTTTCGAAATAAATATTTCAATACGATTGAGTTGAATTGTTATTGGCATCATTTTGACACTGATGGGGATGGTATTCCGGACAAGTCGCTCGCTCCTCTCGCTAAATTGGTCGATGCCATCTATGCAAAAGGTATGTATCCCTGTCTTTCGGTTGAAACCTATGCTGTCGGCGGAGGCACAATTCCCGAAGATTTCTGGGATTTATATCCGGATGCCTTTGCCATCAATGAAAAAGGTGAAAAAGTTACCGATACCGAATATGGATTCGGGTCAAAAGTGGTTTCGATTTTTCATCCCGGATACAGGACGACAGCTCATACATTCATCAAAAGTCTGGCAAAAGGAATTGATACCCGGAAAATATTGTATTTCGAAACTACGGTAGAACCTCAATATATGGGAGCCATAGCCCTCTGTTACAGCGAAGCCGCCCGGGATGAATATCGTAAGTGGAGAGATATAAATCAACTGACCGGTCCCGATTCGGAAATGCCTTCAACCTTTCCTGTTCCCGCTTCATTTATTACGAATGCGACGTGGAACAAGTTCAGGGCCCAGTTCCTTGCCAGATGGGTCAATGAGGATGCGGCTGCATACCGGGAAATAGCCGGGGAGAAAGCATATGTTGCAGTGGATTATTTGGATGCAAATGAAAATGAACAACAATTAAGGATGGGAGATCCGGTTGAGTTTTTATCGCATCTTACAGCCGCCAATATCATCCAGGTAAACTGGACATGGTATTTTCCGGATAATAAACCCAATCAAAAAGCGTACGACCGGGTATGGCAGGTAAGAAAAGCGACGGGAAAAGACTGGGCAATTGCGGAACACATGACATTTAACGGAAGTGATTTTGTCCATTTCAAAGAGAGTGAACTGGAGTCAATTCTGGAAAATACATTGACTCAAGGTACCCGGTTTGGATGGGAATTTGTAAGTGTGACGAACGATTCGAATGGAAGCTTCAGTTTGTATAACAGTGATTGGTCCCCAAAAAGAGTAATGAAATTTGTAGACCAGTATTGGGGGTATTGGTTGCATAGGATAAAAGTTATTGATAAAAACGAAAATGTTTATACCATAACCAAACAAAATAAACCAAAATGAAGAGAAATGTACTGTTGTTACTGATTGCAGGTTATACTTGTATAAACCTGTATGCTGGTACTCCCAGAAAAAAGGTTGCCGGGACGGACATTCCCACGAAACAAGACACCATTATGCTTATCGGGCATGCCCATCAGGATATGAACTGGCTGTGGAAAACCGCCGAAACGCAAAAGATGGCGGTGGATAACTTGCGGCAGGCAGTAGCCTTTATGAAGGAGTTTCCCGACTACACTATGCTGCAAAGTCAGGCTGCTGTTTACCATTTTGTGGAATTGAACGACCCACGTACTTTTGAGTTGATTAAGAAGTATATAACCGAAGGGAGGCTTGAACCTGTCGGTGGTATGTGGACGGAAGGTGATACTAACCTCTCGTCGGGTGAGGCGCTGTGCCGCTCGTTCTTGCAGGCACAACGCTACTTTCAGCAGCACTTCGGACGCACTGCCCGTGTTGGCTGGCTTCCCGACAACTTCGGACACGTAGCACAACTGCCGCAACTGCTCCGACTCGCTGGAATGAACTATTTCTACCACATGCGCTGTAGCCCCACAAACGGACCATATTGGTGGATAGGACCCGATTCGACCCGCATTCTCGCATACACTAATGAGGATTATAATGGAACGGTACACGAAGGTCTTAAAGATCAGCTGGATGTGTTTGCTCCTGGAAAACGCCTTATATTCCAGCCTGTTGGAGAGGGAGACCACGGCGGTGGCCCAACACGTAACGACATCAACAAGGCGCACGAGTTTGACAAAGACCCGTCTAAGCCCGCTTATGTCTTTGCTACTGCCGAACAGTACTTCCGCACGATGGAGCCGAAGATGGACGGTCGTCCCACGCACCGTGGCGAGATGCAGTTCATCTTTGAGGGCTGCTACACCACCGTTGCCGACACCAAAGAGGGCAACCGCAACTGCGAAAACCTGCTCTATAGCTCCGAACTGTTGAGCACGCTGCGCTGGCTCGACGGCGCCAAATACCCCGCCGACGAGTTGCGCGAGATGTGGCGCACTGTAACCTTCAATCAGTTCCATGACATTCTGCCCGGATCGGCTATCTATGAGGCTAACAAAGAGGCGCACGCCAAGTATATGGACGTGCAATGGAAAGCCGAAGCCCTGCGTAACAAAGCCTTTTATGGCATCACTGATGATATAAAGTTCAAAACAGACAAGGGACAGCCTGTTGTGGCGTTCAACCAGCAACCGGTTGGAGGCAAAAAAATAGTCGAAGCGACGGTCTATTCCTACGACCTGCCCGTAAGTATTCAGGGCAACCCTTGGGGTGATTATTATGGCGCCGCCAACATCCGCCTTGCCGACAAATCTCCGGTTGCGACCGTACTCGTGAGCGATGGTACAGGTAAAACCTATCCAGCGCAGATAGTTTACAGTAAACGTACCCCACCGCTGTGGGAGAGCAAAGTGCGCTTCATCGTTGATGATATGCCCGCAGGCGGTTACCGCACCTTCTACGTTGACGTTACCAAAACCGGCGACTACAACAAGCCTATCCCCTTTGCCGACAATACCTTTGAAACAGACTATTACAAGGTGAAAATCAATATGCAAAACGGAAACATTATCAGCCTTTTCGACAAACGGACCGGTACCGAATATGTGCGTCCTGGCTGGGAGATGAATCGTCTGCAGATATACCTTGAAGATCGACGCGGCGAGATGAAAGCATGGTGGCTCAACAAGGTTCAGGCTGAAGATGAGGTTACCGACGTCAAAAGCGTTCGCATAGCTGAGAACGGACCTGTGCGCGCTACCATAGAGGCCGTCAAGATGTGGGGTAAATCTAAATTTATCATCCGCACCATTATTTACAAGTCGCATCCACGTATAGAATATGAAGTTGAAGCACATTGGCTCGAAACTAATAGCCCATACAACGACACACCAATGTTGAGGGCAATTTTCCCAATAGCAATGAAAAATCCTAAATTTATGTGCCACACACCTTTTTATGCTTCGGATCGTACAACTACCCATTCTTTCGGCGAACATAACGGCAGCGCTGAACATGGACGCACCCTTAACGACGGTCAGGAAGTGCCTGCTCAAAAATGGGTTGATCTGAGTCTCGACAAAGCCGGTATAGCTCTGCTTAATGCTTCCAAGTACGGACACTCGTTTAAAGATGGCAACCTACGCCTCTCACTATTCCGCTCGGCAGGAGAACCAGACATCTATCCTAATATAGGAAAGTTTAAAGTACGTTACGCATTACTGCCCCATGAAGGTGGACTCTCACCTGAAATATGGAATGAAGGTGATGATTTCAATGTCCCGGTCTATGCTATTGAACCACTTTCACGCTCAACAGGCGTTTCCAAAAATGCCAATCGTCCTGAGGAGATGTCATTTTTATCACTTGCGCCTGCCAATGTGATGCTGTCAGGTGTCAAGCAGTCGGAAGACGGCACAATGCTTGTCGTAAGGATTTATGAAACAGAAGGAAAAGCAACCGATGCCACACTGCAACTGCCTGTAAAAGCTGGTAAGGCAACCGTGCTTGACCTGCTCGAAAACCCGCTGAAAGGCGCCAAAACGCCCGTGCTGAGTAACGGCTCGCTGAGAGTTTCGCTGAAACCGTATGAAATCATTACAATAGGAATAAAAAGATGACTAAGCGTGAATTATTAAGATATGTAGGCGACTACAGACAACTCTTTGGTATTAAACATTATATGCTAACTAACGGGCGTGATAACGGTGTCCGTGCTTTTGACATCCGTAGTGGCAGCGGTTTGGAATTTACTATACTTCAAGACCGTTGCTTAGATCTCGCCGCACTGTCGTTCAGGGGTATCAATTGCAGTTATCTAAGTAAGACTGGAATTGTATCGCCATTTTATTACGAAAGGGATGGTAATGGTTTTCTCCGAAATTTTTATTCTGGTATGTTGACCACTTGTGGATTGAGAAATGTAGGACCATCTAGTGCCGATGGTGAGGATTTTTTCACACAACACGGGCGGATCTCTAATATAGCCGCCGAAGACGTAAGTGCAGTAGTTGAAAATGACAACGAAAGTCCGGTAATAAGAATAAGAGGAACGATGCGAGAAGCCTGCGTGTTCGGTGAAAACCTTTTGTTGCACAGGGAAATAATTTGTCGATACGGTGAAAACAAGATAGAAATTCGTAATACGGTACGGAATGAAGGTTTCCGCAGGGAAGCACTGATGTTGCTCTTTCATTTTAATGTGGGTTATCCGTTACTTGACGAAAATGCTTATCTTATCGTCCCTTCAGTCCATGTCACGCCCCGCGACGGCGATGCCAAAGCAGGTATCGAATTTTGGGATCGTTGTCAGAAACCGACCCGTAATTATAGGGAACAAGTATTCTACCACGATTTGAAGGCTGATAGTGACGGAAATACAGCGGTATCTTTGGTAAACGAAAAATTGGGACTGGGGCTTGTTATCCGATTTAACAAGAACCAACTGTTTAATTTTATCCAATGGAAGCAGATGGGGGAAGGCGAATACGTGATGGGGCTTGAACCTTGTAATTGTTTTGTTGACGGGCGGACAGCCTTACGAAACGCCAACGTTATCGATTATATGGAACCGGGAGAAGTGCGTCGTTTTGACCTTACGATCGAAATATTGGCCGGAGTTGAAGAAATACAGCATTTTTCAAAAGCAATTAAATGAAAACTCTGGCTTTCGCCGGATAATAGTGACAATAATTGAAATGAATAATTACAAATTTTTTACTTTAAGTAAGCACACATATTCAGGTTTATATGTAGTGAATCAGAAAATATTCTGGATACTAATTGTATTGTTCTCCATTGTTTCCTGCAAAAAAGAGGGTGCTGGCGGGATCGGCATGTTCGACCTGAAATATACGCTTACTTATGACCTCAAAGACAAAGGTCAAGTGCTTTCCCTTTGGGACGACATACATACTATATCTACACTTCAGGGAGTTGTCAACCGCGAAGAACCCCGACTGTTTGTCAATTATGTTGTGGAATCGGGGATTGAGATCGACAGTTACTGGTGGAATAAATACAGACAGCAGGGCGAGTGGCTGCACGGAAAAGATACGATCGTGTACAATGATATCGTCACATTGATCGAGGCCTATCAAAACGATTTTGACGGAGTGGTCGTCTACGATTCGGATATAGCGGCCACCAGCAATGTCGCTTCGGCCGTTGCCGGAATTGAGAATCTGATCGCGATTCGTTACGATAAATCTCCGGGCAGTCTGTACGACCGTTTAGTCGCTAAAGGTCCGAAACTACCTGTGAAAGTATGGTTAATCCATGAAGACGGCACACCCTTGTTTAGCGGGCAGGGCGATATTCCCGGTACAAACAGGAAATCAACCGGTTCCATTAAAAACGATCCCTATATCTGGTTTATCGAAAATTACATGAAAACGAACCGGTGCAATGGGAAATTTGGAGCCTATTATATCGATCAGAAATGGAGGGAGAACCCACAGGCGACTGTCGTTAATCACCATACACTGACAAACCATGATTTCTTTGTCAGTAAACGGGCATTTTTCTTTGACCTTTCACCTTGGGGGGATGAACCCGCAACGGATGACCCGGAACAAGCTGTTGGAACAGATTTAGCCACTCTTAAAGAATTTCTTTCTGAAGCTTACAGGTTGAATAAAGGCGAAAAAATGTGCCATATCGGGGGATTTCCTGCATGGGCGTTTAAATATACCACGCATGCAGGAGGTAGTCATGACGATGTGCCTACCGAATGGGAGTTCAGCCGTATCATTAGCGCGTATAATGCATTCAAAGATGCCGATGCCATCGGTTACGGTGCATTGGCAAACGCTTCGTTCTGGCAACATTTTCCATTGGAAGAGAAATACGCGCAAAAATGGGTGACACAGGATGAATTGAAAAAACGTGGTTACCTCACGGAAGACGGAAAAGTAGATTGTGAAAACCGGGAATTTATGATATTCTATGTGGGTGATTACGATGCTTCGTCATGGATCACACAGCGTACACCGACAATATGGGATCATCCGGACAGGGGAAAACTACCCTTGATGTGGTCGATAAGTCCTGTGCTGGAACGACGTGCCCCTATGGTTATGCACAATTTCCGTAAAACCGCTACCCGGAATGATTATTTTGCAGCAGCCGATAATGGCGCCGGATATTTAATGCCGGGGATGTTACAAGAACCCCGGGATATTTCAGGATTACCATGCGGACTGGATGCCTGGGCGGAACATTGTAAGAAGTATTATGATAAATGGGGATTGAGCATAACCGGTTTTGTGATTGATGGATATGCTCCGGGTCTATCTTCAAAAGGGTTGGATTGCTATGCCTCGTTCAGTCCGAACGGCATTGTCCCGCAAAAAGTGCCGTTAACGCTATTGCATGGCAACATGCCTGTATTGCGTTCGGATGAAGACATCCAGCAAGAGCCAAAGGAAGCTGCACAACGGATTGCACAACGGGTCGCAGACCGTCCGATACCGTTTCACTGGTTCCGGAACATTTTGAAAACCCCCGGATGGTACGTAGAAGTAATGGATGAATTGGATAAGATCAATCCGAATATTGAACTGTTGGATGCCCCGACCTTTTTTGAATTATACCGTATCTGGTTGAAACAAAATCCGGATGCGGCAAATGGAGGTATTCCCGTACAATAACGCCAACAATTCCATACACCTTAGTGTCGAAAAATAGAAAAATAGAATAATCGTATGAACAAATACCGAATGGTTACGTGTAAATATTTTTTAACTACTGTTTTACCTGTTTGCCTGATGTTGTTTGTCGGTTGCCAGAACAGAGAATTAAGTAAGCAGATAGCAGATGACAAACGCTTGGAAACAGTTGTAAGTAAAGCCGAAGGATTGGTCGCTACCGGATTGAATGCCGGCGGGCATTATAATGAGATTTGGATCAGGGACCTTAATACTTTCCTAGAATTGGCTTGTGACATGGGCCGTGCCCAGGAAATAAGAGAAGCCTTGTTGATGTTTTTTCATTTCCAGAAAGAAGACGGCGATATCCCGGACGGATATGTCCCTGCAGAGAAAGCGCACGAGTCTTATGACTACCGGTATTCCGACAGCGCTCCCGGTTTTATGGCCCACAAGAACACAGTTGAAACCGATCAGGAAACATCACTGGTACAAGCTGTGGCGAAATATATCAGCGCTAGCGGCGATACGACAATCCTCCAGGAAAAAGTGAACGGTGTATCCGTAGTATCACGGATGGAAAACGCAATGTATTATCTTTTAAATCATCGTTATTCCGACAAATATGGTTTGTTGTGGGGAGCTACCACAATTGATTGGGGCGATGTGCAACCGGGACATGAATGGGGCGTTTTTTTAGACAGCACGTCACATCTCTGTGTGGATATTTATGACAATGCGATGTTTATCATTGCGATAAGGGATTTTATGTCTATAACCACCCACAATAAAGAATTCTGGTCAGAAACATGCAATACCATATCCACAAATGTAAGGACACATTTATGGGACGGGAAACACCAGAAATTCATTCCCCATCTCTATCTGGATGAATCGCCCTTCCCCGGTGAATTGAATGAATCGGAGATTTATTATCACGGAGGTACGGCGGTTGCAATAGAAGCGGGATTGTTATCAAAGAAGGAAGTTCTCCGTGCATATGAAAAGATGAAAGAGAATGTTCAAAAAGCAGGAGCCCAATCGATAGGCTTAACGATATATCCCTTCTATCCCGTCGGATATTTTAAGAACCCAATTTTATACGAATGTGGCGATTATGGCTATCAGAACGGGGGTGATTGGACATGGTTCGGGGCACGAATGGTTAAACAGCTTGCCCGCAACGGTTTTTATGCGGAAGCGTATGAAGCCATATCCCCCATGCTTGACAGGACAATTGCACATGATGGTTTTTACGAATGGTGGTCGCATGCCGGTGAGCCTAGCGGTTCGGGAGCATATCGCGGCACAGCCGGAGTATTATGGTCGGCCATAAAAGCTATTAAAGAATACAATCAATGATTAATATTTTAAGGTTATGTTTAGAATTTATATTTTAATAGGACTGTTTCTTATTTCTCCTATAGTTTTTGCGCGACCGAACCTGTCGTATGTAGACCCGACGATCGGTGGGGTAGGACTTATACTTGAACCTACACGACCTACCGTGCAGTTGCCGAATTGCATGCTAAGATCTTATCCGATGAAGAAGGACCAGTTGGATGACCAGGTCCGCTACTTCCCTTTGAATGTGACTTCCCACCGGATTGCTTATGTTTTTCAGTTTCTGCCCGTAAGCGGTAAATCCGATCTATGGGACAAGGGGTTTACCATAGAAACGGAACAGACCACCCCCTATTATTACCAGGTAACATCGGAAGTGAAAAATGATCTGATTGAATTTACCACTGCGGCACGAAGTGCGATCTTTCAGATGACTTTTGGGGAGAATGATCATAATTTTTTTCGTTTGGGCATTCTCAACGGTGAAGGAGAATTGCAGGTAGGCAAAAGGGTGATTACCGGGACCGATCATTTTCAGGGGATGAAAGCATACTTATATGCTGAAACGGATGTGGATATCGAAGATATCCGGTACAAAGACGATGAAAAGAAACAGGCATTATTGAAAATCGGTCAAAACGCGAAGACCGTACGCTTCAAATACGGTATTTCTTATATCAGCGTAGAACAGGCAAAACAAAATTTATACAATGAAATTCCGGACTGGAATTTTGATGAGGTCAAACAGGCTGCTTATAATGCCTGGGGCAAGGTTTTGTCGCAAGTCAATGTGGAAGGGGGAACGGAAGCACAAAAAAGGGTCTTTTATACTGCTTTGTACCGTAGCTATGAACGTATGGTCGATATCAATGAATATGGAGAGTATTATAGTGCTTTCGATCACAAAGTACATCAATCCGACAAACCATTTTATGTGGATAATTGGCTGTGGGATAATTATATCTCCTTAGAACCGTTATCCATGATCCTTAATCCGGAAATGGCACAGGAAAGGATCCGTTCGTATGTAACCATGTATGAACAAAGCGGATGGATGCCTTCTTTTGCGGTCGTTTTCGGTGATTGGCCGGCAATGACCGGTAACAACGCGGCTATATGGATGACGGATGCTTGGGCGAAAGGATTGCGGGATTTTGATTTTGAAAAAGCGTATGAGGGTATTAAAAAAGGCTCCCTGGAGGCGACCCTTTTGCCCTGGAATAATGGACCCGCAACATCGCTCGATTCTTTTTATAATGAGAAAGGATATATGCCCGGACTGTGGCCCGGTGAGGAAGAAACCGTAAAAGAAGTAGATCCGGATTGGGAAAAACGACAAAGTGTATCCGTTACTATTGACAACAGTTATAGCGATTGGTGTATCGCACAGATGGCCGGTTATGCAGGTTATGAAAAAGACCGTGAATTGTTTTTAAACCGCTCATTGAATTATCGAAATGTATTTCGTGTCGAAAAAGGTTTTGTCTGGCCCAAAGATAAAAATGGTGAATGGATTGAACCTTTCGATCCCCGTTTTGCTGGTCGGGAATATTTTACCGAAAATAATGCATACATATTTAATTGGGCAGCCAAGCACGATCTGCATGGGTTATTTAACCTTATGGGAGGACGGAAACAGGCTGAAGAAAAACTTGATCAATTGTTTCGTGAAGAACTGGGTCTTCCTAAATTCAGGTTTTGGTACACACAACCGGACGCATCGGGTTTGGTAGGACAGTTTGCCATGGGAAATGAACCGGGATTACATATTCCTTACCTGTATAATTATCTGGGTGCTCCATGGAAAACCCAAAAACGCATCCGTATGTTGTTGGACACCTGGTTCACGGATAACCTGTTCGGCATTCCAGGAGATGAAGACGGAGGAGGAATGTCTTCCTTTATTGTGTTTGCAATGATGGGTTTTTTCCCTGTCACGGCGGGTATTCCGGTTTATAACATAGGGAGTCCCGTATTTGAAAAGATAACCATCGATCTACCCAATGGGAAACAATTCATCATCAACGCCCATAATAGTTCAGGCGAAAACAAATATATACAAAGAGCCAGTCTCAACGGTAGCAACCTGTCCAAATGCTGGTTTACCCATGAAGATCTGGCAAAAGGCGGTATCATGGAATTGCAAATGGGCGACAAGCCCAATCTGGAATGGGGAAGTAAAGAAAGTGATACCCCGCCATCTTCCAACGATTATCAATCAATAACCAAATAAAGTATTAAAAAACGGGAATATGCAACGTAATGGAATCATTTCAGCAGGGAATTGGATTATCGATCATATTAAAATGATAGATGTCTGGCCCGAAAGGGGAAATTTAGCTAATATCAAATTTGTTGCCGAGAGAGCTTTAGGTGGGTGTTCGCACAATGTGCTTATCAATCTGGCCCGGTTGCAAACTGATATGCCTTTATGGGCAGGAGGAATAGTAGGTAATGACGACGATGGCAAATACATCATGGATGAAATCGCCAAATACAACATCGACAGCCGATACATGTCGATACGCTACGGCCTTACAACATCTTTTACCGACGTGATGTCGGAAATACCGACCGGGGTACGCACTTTTTTTCATTATCGGGGATCAAACGCACTGTTAGATTATCCCGATCTTGAAAAAATGGAATCGCCTGCAAAGATTTTTCATCTGGGCTATTTATTGTTGTTGGATAAATTGGATTCGTTCGATGAGGAGTACGGCACTGTGGCGGCAAAGGTCTTGCATATGCTCAAATCAAAAGGATACGAAATATCCATTGACGTGGTGTCGGAACAAGGCGAACGATTTCGGAGTGTGGTCATACCAAGTTTAAAATACGTAGATTATCTTATCTGTAATGAGATAGAAGCCGGTGCCTGTACGGATATAGTACTTCGGAAAAAGGATACGCTTTACCGGGAAAACCTGCCTAAAGCTGCTGGAGATCTTTTCAACCAGGGAGTAAATAAGATGGTCGTGATCCATTTTCCGGAAGGGGGGTACGCCATGCAAAAGGATGGACAAGAACTATTTGTCCCGGCGTTTAAAGTTTCCCAATCCGAGATAAAGAGTACGGTAGGTGCCGGTGATGCTTTTTGTGCCGGAGCTTTGTTTGCCATTCATGAAGGTTTTTCATTGCATGATATTCTTCGATTGGCCAATGCGAATGCGAGGTTTAACCTGCTGAGCGAAAACAGTACAGGAGGAGCGGTTCCGCTGACCGAATTACAGGAATACATAAAAATATATTGATTATTAAACAGATTGATTATGAGACGAAGTGAAATTAACAATGCCATTGACTTTGCGATTGAATTTTTTAAACAGCATTCATTCAAATTGCCTTCCTGGGCATACCTTACTCCGGAAGAGTGGAAAACCAAAGGTGAAGGGTATGAAGAGATACGGCTGGCCCAATTGGGCTGGGATATTACCGATTTCGGTAAAGGAAGGTTCACCGAAGAAGGACTGACCTTATTTACCGTTCGTAACGGGTATCCTTCACGTGTCCCCTACAAGACATACTGTGAAAAAATCATGATTGCCGGAGAAAAGCAGGTTACCCCGATGCACTTTCACTGGAAGAAGATGGAAGACATCATTAACCGGGGTAGGGGAGATCTTTGCATTCAACTATGGAAAGCCGATAAGCAAACGGAAGAAAAAACCAATGAGCGATTTTCTTTATTAATAGACGGCGTGAGGAAAACATTTAATGCGGGTGATATCGTTCGCCTGAAACCGGGTGAGAGTATCTGTTTTGAACCGTATGTGTATCACGCTTTCTGGGCGGAAGGTGGACCCGCACTGGTCGGCGAAGTGTCGACTGTAAACGATGATAACAATGATAATCGTTTCTATGAGTCATTGGGGCGCTATCCGGAAATCATAGAGGATGAACCCGCACGTTTCTGCCTGTGTAATGAGTACGGAAGATAAACGATGACAGCGAAGCCCAAAAAATTAGTTTTATTCGGTGCCGGGAAAATCGGGCGCTCATTTATCGGACAACTCTTCAGTCGTTCCGGATATGAAGTCGTTTTTATTGATATCGACCAACAGGTTGTCGACGCTTTAAATCAGAAGCATTCTTATAAGGTCTTTATCTGTGACACGAATCCGGAGACCATTGTTGTCGAAAATGTACGGGGCGTACAGGGTAAGGACATGGAAAAGGTTATCTGTGAGATTATCTCCGCCGATATCCTTGCCGTTTCCATCGGGAAGAACGGACTGAAACATATCGTTCCCACACTATCCCGTGCATTGCTGGAACGTGAAAAAGTATATCCGGGACGAAAGATCGATATCATACTGGCGGAAAACATGCGTAACGCAGATCGGTTTCTTCATGATGCATTGACGGATGTCCTCACGGAAAGTTATCCTTTAGACCAACGTGTGGGACTTGTGGAAACAAGTATCGGAAAAATGGTGCCTTTCACTGTCAATCATCAGGATAATGATATCCTTTCCGTTTATGCAGAGGCTTACAACACACTTATCGTAAATAAGGAAGCATTTAAAAATCCCATCCCCGTTATCTCCGGAATGCAAGCGAAAGAGAACATGAAAGCCTGGGTGGATCGTAAATTGTTTATTCACAATTTCGGGCATGCTGCGGCTGCCTATCTCGGATATACACATCATCCCGAGCGTACTTTTTTATGGGAGGTGCTTGAAAATGAATCCATAAGGACCTTTGTGCGTGAAGCAATGCAGCAGAGTGCCGCCGCACTGCAACATGAACATCCGGGTGTTTTTTCCTCCGTACATTTGCAGGAGCATATCAATGACCTGATCGAACGTTTTTCGAATCGTAATCTGGGAGATACTATATTCCGGGTCGGGTGCGATTTGCCCCGAAAATTGGCATTCGATGACAGGATCATTATCCCGTTGATGTCGGCGTATAAGAACGGGCTACCGTATAATAACATAACGAAGGTTCTGGCATCGGCATTACGCTTCAAGGCAACCGATATCAACGGTAAGATGTATCCCCCGGATATTGAATTCCACGAGAGATTAAAAGAGTCCGGGGCTTTGCATACCCTTGAAGAAATAAGCGGATTGACAGAATCCGAAGCAATGCAGTTTTTGAACCAAATCAATGAAACAAACGAATTATGAGTAAGAAAAATTCAATTCAGAAAGCACTCCCTGTTTTTTTTACCTTTTATGTGATGGGGTTCGTCGATATTGTAGGCGTAGCGACCGGTTATATCAAGCTGGAATTTCAATTGAGTGACACCCTGACCCAGATGCTGACCATGATGATATTTGTCTGGTTTGCCGTACTGTCTATTCCCGTAGGCGTTTTTCAGGATAAGAAGGGAAAGAAAAACACCGTTAACCTGGGAATCATCCTTACCGGAATAGGTATGCTTATTCCGTTGGTCTGGTATTCATATTACGGTATGCTCTGCTCATTCATTTTTCTGGGAATAGGGAATACCATTATACAGGTCTCTGCCAACCCCTTAATGCAGGATGTGTCGTCGGCAGATAAACTTTCCCGTAATCTCACCTTGTCACAATTTGTCAAGGCTATAGCCGGTATGCTCGGGCCTGTTATCGCTGCATTTTGTGCGGTTCGATTCGGCAATTGGACCTATATTTACTGGGTATATCTGGCGATTTCTATTGTGTCTGTATTGTGGCTTTCTTCAACAAAAATAGAGGAAACAAAAGATACCAAAAGGGCGAGTATATCGGGCGCTTTGAAATTGTTGGCCGATAAAAGGGTTGCTTTACTGGTTTTGGGGACTTTCCTGATGGTCGGGTTCGATGTGGGAATGAATACTAACATAGTCAACTATATGAAAACTCAGTTCGCCGTTTCCCAGGAAGAAGCGAGCATCGGTATCAGTGTTTACTTTGCCGCACTCATGATCGGGCGTTTTCTCAGTGCCATTGTCCTTAACTGGATTTCCAGCAATAAAATGTTTATTTATTGTACTGTTCTATCTGTTACCTCTCTTGTGCTGTTGTTTTTCATGTCTTCTCCGGTAACGGGGCAAATAGCCATTTTCTGTATAGGGTTGTTCAGCGCATCGCTGTTCCCCCTGATTTTCGCAACCGGTCTGCGTTATCTCCCCCAAAGGGCCAATGAGGTATCGGGATTGATGATCATGAGCGTATGCGGTGGGGCGATTATACCTCCTGTGATAGGCATCCTTAACGATACATTTGGGCTGATGACCGGGATGATCCTGCTCTTGGCATGTTTAATCTATGTTGTCTGTTTGTCTTTGTATGCTTATTCCCGTTATTAAATATTGTACGGATGAAACGAGCATATAAGTCGATTTAATGATGTGATGATTTATCGATTTGATAATTATTAGTCAACAAATCGATAAATCGTTAAATTAACAAATTGTTCAGGTTCCATACACTGAAAAGAGAAAATAATATAATCGTATGAAAGTTAAATCATTATTATTAATCCCTCTGTTTTGTCTGAGCTTTTTGGCAAAGGCGGAAAATTCAAATGATCCGGAAGAATTGGTCAATCCTTTAATGGGGACACAGTCGAAACATTCATTATCCAACGGTAACGTATATCCGGCCATTGCCGTTCCCTGGGGCATGAATTTCTGGACAGCACAAACCGGAAAAATGGGTGACGGATGGGTATATACCTACGATGCCGATAAGATCAACGGCTTTAAACAAATCCATCAACCCAGTCCTTGGATAGGTGATTACGGACAATTCGTGATCATGCCGGTTACCGGAAAGCCTTCTTATAGAGAAGAGGAACGGGCGAGTTGGTTTTCGCATAAATCCGAAACGGTTAAACCTTATTATTACAGCGTATACCTGGCAGAACATGATGTGGTTACGGAAATAACACCGACCGAACGTGCGGCGATGTTTCGTTTTACTTTTCCTGAAAACGATAACTCTTATGTTGTGATCGATGCCCTGGATAATAACTCCTATGTGAAGATAATTCCTTCGGAGGGAAAAATCGTGGGTTATTCCACAAAAAACAGTGGAGGGGTGCCGGATAATTTTAAAAATTATTTTGTGATAATTTTCGATAAACCATTCAGTTATCATGCTGTTTTTGATGAACAAGATCTGAAAACAGGTCAATTGGAGAAAAAGAGTGATCATACGGGTGCCGTAATTGGTTTTAATACCAGGAGAGGCGAAAAAGTGCATGCACGGGTTGCATCTTCTTTCATTAGCCACGAACAGGCTGATATTAATTTGAAAGAGCTGGATAGTGACAGTTTCGATGCTGTTAAGGACAGAGCCAAAGCAGCATGGAATGAGGTCCTGAGTACTATTATCGTGGAAGGAGGAACCGCGGATCAAACACGCACTTTTTATTCGTGCCTCTATCGTTCCTTACTTTTCCCTCGTAAATTTTACGAAGTGGATGCGCAGGGTAACATATTGCATTACAGTCCATACAAAGGGGAAGTGCTTCCGGGATATATGTTTACCGATACCGGATTTTGGGATACTTTCCGCTCTTTGTTCCCTTTCCTGAATATGGTATTTCCCTCAATGAACAGCAAGATGCAGGAAGGCTTAGTGAATACTTATCTTGAGAGTAATTTCCTGCCCGAATGGGCGAGTCCGGGTCACCGGGATTGCATGGTGGGCAATAACTCTGCTTCGGTAGTGGCCGATGCTTACCTGAAAGGAATTACCGGATATGATATTGATACACTCTGGAAGGCGGTAGTATATGGAGCCAATACCGTGCATTCTACCGTGCGTTCCACTGGGCGCTTAGGACATGAATACTATAATGAGTTGGGTTATATTCCCTATGATGTGGGGATTAATGAGAATGCGGCCCGTACATTGGAGTACGCTTATAACGACTGGTGTATCTATCAGTTGGGAAAGAAACTCAACCGTCCCGCTTCGGAAATAGGTGTCTTCGCGAAACGGAGCCGGAATTACAAGAACTTGTTTGATAAGGAAACGAAACTGATGCGCGGCCGGAATAAAGACGGTACTTTCCAGTCTCCGTTCAACCCGTTGAAATGGGGTGACGCTTTTACGGAAGGGAATAGTTGGCATTATACCTGGTCTGTGTTTCACGATGTGCAAGGATTGATCGACCTGATGGGAGGTGAGAAAGAGTTTAACAATATGCTCGACTCTGTATTCAATGTCCCACCGTTGTTCGACGAAAGCTATTACGGGTTTGTTATCCACGAGATCCGGGAAATGCAGATCATGAATATGGGAAATTATGCTCATGGTAATCAACCCGTTCAGCACATGCTCTATCTCTACAACTATTCCGGTGAGCCATGGAAAGCCCAATCTCGAATTCGTGAAGTGATGAACCGCTTTTATCTGCCTGCCCCCGATGGCTACTGTGGTGATGAAGACAACGGGCAAACATCGGCCTGGTATGTGTTCAGCGCACTGGGTTTTTATCCGGTATGTCCGGGTAGCGATGAATATGTGTTGGGCGCACCTTTGTTCAAAAAAGCGACTATCCGTCTCGAAAATGGGAATAAGGTAGTAATTAATGCGCCTGAAAACAGTGATGAAAATTGCTATATCAGGAGTATGAAGTTAAACGGAGTGCCTTATTCAAAAAACTATCTGAAACATAGTGGATTAATGAAAGGTGCGACCCTCGATTTTGAAATGTCTGCTACACCCGATAAAGAGAGGGGTACTGATAAAACAGATTTCCCCTATTCATTTTCTGTAGAAAAGGATTAAAATTTTTTATAACTGAAATGCTATTTACAGCCACCGGCAAAATAGAGATGGGATAATTATTTATCTGATGAGTTTTGTTTTTAAAATAAAGCATTGTATCAAAAAGAACATATGAAAGATCATTTATTGAATTGGCGGCGAAAGCAAATTCTATATATTTGTCGATGCTTTCTGTGTGGCTCAATTCATTGTAATGAATAGAATGATCTTTACATATCCGAAAATATCGGCTATTAATTTAACGGCATCTATCTTTGGATTCCACCCCGGATGATGTTATCTTTGTGTCAGCATAGTTCAGCACAGTTGGCGGTAGTCAAATTATGTATATTGATAGAATATAAGATACGCCTCGGATAAGTTCTACGCATTAGACTTATCCCCCGGTTTTCATTATATTTGCATACTTAAATCATGTATAAATGGCAGTTGTAGTAATCATGCCCAAACAGGGGCAATCAGTGGAAAGTTGTATCATTACCGAACTGAAGAAGAAAAAAGGTGATACCGTGCAAAAAGGAGATATACTATTTTCTTATGAGACGGATAAGGCTTCGTTTGAAGAAGAAGCCCCCGCGGGGGGAGTCGTTCTCGAATGTTTTTACAGCGAAGGCGATGAAGTGCCCGTATTGGAAAATATGATGGTGATCGGAGAACCCGGAGAAGATATTTCCTCATTGTTGGTCGGGCGTGAATCGCCGGCTGAGGGGAATAAAGGTGTGTCAATGGAATCCCGACCCGTGGACTCTTTGACAAGTGAAAAACAAGAACAAAAAGAGAGTCCGACCCCCATTACCGCCCAATCGGGAAGAAGCCCTGTTTCCCCGCGTGCCAGAAAATTGGCGGAGAAAAACGCCGTGGATACTTCCCGCCTTTCAGGGAGCGGTCCTAAGGGACGTATTATGGAAAAGGATGTACAGGCGGTCTTGCATGATCGGCCGAAGATGACACCGCTGGCAAAAAAACTGGCTGCGGAACAAGGTATGCTGCCGCAGTCGTCCGGAACGGGGCTTGCAGGTACGGCCCGGGCTTCCGATCTGATCGTTCCTGTGAACAATGTTTACTGCAAGGATTTCGAAGAACGGAAGATATCTAATATGCGCAAGATCATCGCCCGTTCCATGCACGCTTCCCTGCAAAATTCGGCGCAGCTAACCCACCATTTGGGTGCGGATGCCAGAAGAATATTGGCGCTTAGAAAAAAAGCAAAAGCAATGCTTCAAGAGGGAAGCCTTGACATCAATATCACCTTGAACGACATGGTCTGCTTCTCGGTCATCAGGGCGTTGAAGAAGTTTCCCAATGTAAACACCCATTTTCTGGGTGACAGTATCCGCTATTTCAGTAAAATACATCTTGGCTTGGCGGTAGACACCGAAAGAGGATTGATGGTGCCGGTCATACGTAACGCCGATGATCTGTCCATTACCGGTTTGGCCCGACAGTTCAAGGAGATTGCTGCCGCTTGCAGAAACGGAAGCGTGAATCCCGACATACTTTCCCCGGAAGCGGGTTCATTTACCGTCTCGAACCTGGGAAACTATGGCGTGGAGATGTTCACGCCGGTCATTAACCTGCCTCAATCGGCTATCCTAGGCGTGAATGCCATCGTACCCCGTCCAAAAGATATTGGTGACGATGTATACGCTTTTGTCCCTTTTATCGGACTGAGTCTTACTTACGATCATCGTTCATTGGACGGAGGAGAAGCCACACGCTTCCTGAAGCAAATCGCCATAGAAATAGAAAATCTGGAATTGGATATTTTCTAATGTGCCAATAAGGCAAACAACGTTCAACGGGGCACAGCGTGGTTCAATACGCCACTCCCGATAAATCGGGACAAGTATTGCCAATTAAATAGAAACGGAAAGAATTGAGCTGAAGATCCCGGTTCATCGGGAGCGAATAAAATGTATAACAATTGATGGGAAAATATGCTTCTATAGGTTTCATGAGCTTATCGGCACATTTCCACATTGGCAAATTTTAGATATTATGTACGATTTATTGATTATCGGTGGAGGTCCCGCCGGGTATGTTGCGGCGGAACGGGCCGGACATAAAGGATTGAATGTGATACTGTTTGAAAAAAAAGCGATGGGTGGGGTATGTCTGAATGAAGGTTGTATTCCCACCAAAACACTGCTTTATAGTGCCAAGACCTATGAAAACGCCTTGCACGGGGATCTCTATGGTGTTTTTGGAGATAATATCCGTTTTGATTATGGGAAAATGATCTCCCGCAAAAAGAAAGTGGTGCGTAAACTTGTACTCGGTGTGGAAAGCAAGATGAAATCCAACAAAGTGACGGTGATAAAGGGAGAAGCCGTTATCAACGGACGCTCATCGGAGGGGATTGAGATAACCAGTAATGGTGAAAAATATATTGGAAAGAATCTCCTGGTCTGTACAGGATCGGAAGCCTCCGTGCCTCCCATACCAGGGCTGCGGGAAGCGGGAGAAATCATCGTTACCAACCGCGAGATACTGGAACTGGCCGAACGGCCCGAATCTCTTGTCGTTATTGGCGGAGGGGTGATTGGTATGGAGTTTGCCAGTTTCTACAACAGTCTGGGAAGCCGGGTTACTGTAGTGGAAATGCTTCCGGAAATTCTTGGCGGACTCGATCTGGAGATTTCCTCCATGCTTCGGGAAATCTATGCAAAGAAAGGAATTACGTTCCATCTGAACGCAAAGGTGACACAGGTAGATGGTCACAAGGTCGTGTTTGAGAAAGACGGAAAAACCGAAACAATAGAAGGTGAAAAGATATTGCTGAGTGTGGGTCGTCGTCCCGTCACGCAAGGATTCGGATTGGAAAACCTGGGAGTAGAGTTGTTGCGTGGCGGTATCAAGGTGGATGAAAAGATGCGTACCAATGTCCCGGGTGTTTTTGCTGCCGGCGATGTGACCGGTTTTTCGTTGCTGGCTCATACGGCAAGTCGCGAAGGAGAGGTGGTGGTGAATAACCTCACCGACAGAAGCGATATCATGCGTTACAATGCCATTCCGGGTGTGGTCTATACCAATCCCGAAGTGGCCGGAGTAGGGGAGACCGAAGAATCGGCCAAGGCGAAAAATATTGCCTATAAGGTAGCTAAGTTACCCATGGCTTATGCCGGACGTTTTGTCGCTGAAAACGAGGGCGGAAGCGGACTGTGCAAAGTGCTGGTCGGTGAAAGACATGGCGAGGTGATCGGGGTGCATATGCTGGGTAATCCCGCCAGCGAGATCATTTACGGAGCCTGTATCGCTATTGAACAGGAAATGACGCTGAAAGAGATGCAAGAAGTGGTCTTTCCGCATCCTACCGTGAGCGAGATTATTAAGGAAACTGTCTTTTTATAGAATTAAGAATTAAGAACTAAGAACTAAGAACTGAGAACTGAGAACTTGGAACTGAGAACTTGGAACTTGGAACTAAAACTTCTGAATTTTCTATTTTCTATACCTTTTGACTTCTGAGTGTGGTATAATCTTCAAATCAATAAATTAGTAAATCAACAAATCGATAAACAATGCCCAAAGTACAACTTATAGATCCTATCGAAGCACGCAAACCCGGCTTCGTGGAGTTTCAACCGATACCTGTCAACCAGTACCAGAAAACGGTACAAGATGAAAAAGAGAATTTCACCAGGGAGGAATTCAAGGCGATTTACCATGATATGGTATTGATCCGTGAATTTGAAACCATGCTGAATCTGATCAAGACGCAGGGAGAATACAACGGTACTCCCTATAATCATCCCGGTCCCGCACATTTGTCTATCGGACAGGAATCGTCGGCAGTGGGTATGGCCTGGACGCTGACGGTGGACGATTTTATTTTCGGGAGCCACCGTTCGCATGGCGAAATCCTGGCCAAAGGAATGTCTGCCATCCATCAACTGGATGACCATCAGCTGATGGATATCATGGAGAATTTTTTTGATGGTATGATCTATGAGATCGTGAAAAAAGATTTTGAAGGATCGGTCAAAGAGCTGGCAAAAAGATTTCTGGTATATGGCACATTGGCCGAGATCTTTGCCCGTAAAACCGGTTTCAATAAAGGGTTGGGCGGCTCCATGCATGCCTTCTTCACTCCGTTCGGCGTCTATCCCAACAATGCCATCGTGGGCGGATCGGGCGATATAGCCGTCGGCGCTGCTTTATACAAAAAGGTGAACCGCAAGCCGGGATTGGTCGTGGCAAATATCGGGGATGCTTCCATGGCATGTGGCCCGGTGTGGGAGGGAATCACCTTTGCGGCAATGGACCAATTCAAAGAACTTTGGGAAGGTGATATGAAAGGCGGTCTTCCGGTAATCATCAACATCATGAATAACCAGTATGGTATGGGAGGGCAGACCTGTGGTGAAACCATGGGCTATGGTATCGCTGCCCGTATCGGTGCCGGAGTCAACCCGGAACAAATGCACGCTGAGCGGGTGGACGGATATAACCCGTTGGCTGTTATCGATGCTTACAAGCGTAAACGTAAAGTGATCGAAGAAAAGAGAGGCCCTGTCCTGTTGGATGTCCTCACCTACCGTTATAGCGGACACTCGCCCTCCGATGCTTCGTCGTACCGCTCCAAAGAAGAGGTGGAAGCATGGGAATCGCAGGACTGTATCCGCAGCTACGGTGAACAGTTGCTGGAAGCGGGAGTGGCTACTCAGGCCGAACTCGACTCTATCTCCGACAATATACGGGCTCTGGTATACGAAATGTTCCTCAAATCGATCGATGATGAGATATCACCCAAGATGGAGAATCCCGATGTTATCGGCGACATGATGTTTTCTGAAGGTTCGGTGGACAGTTTCTCCAACGAAAAGCCGGAGGTGCTGATTCCGATGGAGGAAAACCCACGGGTGAAGAAGATCGCGAACAAAGAACGCTTTGCATTCGATGCCGAAGGGAAGCCGTTCAGTAAGATGAAACAGTTCCAATTGCGCGATGCTCTTTTCGAGGCGATTATCGATCGTTTCTATAAGGATGCATCCCTGATCGCTTATGGTGAGGAAAACCGTGACTGGGGTGGCGCGTTTGCCGTTTACGGAGGACTGACCGAGTCATTGCCCTACCACCGCCTGTTCAATTCGCCAATCTCGGAGGCATCCATCGTGGGAACGGCTATCGGTTACGCCATGTGCGGCGGGCGCGTGATTCCCGAGATCATGTATTGCGATTTCATCGGCCGGGCCGGCGATGAGATTTTCAACCAGTTGCCCAAATGGCAGTCCATGAGCGGGAATGTGCTGAAAATGCCGGTGGTTGTCCGTGTCTCGGTGGGATCGAAATATGGTGCGCAGCACTCGCAGGACTGGACGTCGCTCGTGGCCCATATCCCGGGTTTGAAAGTATGCTTCCCGGTGACGCCTTATGATGCCAAAGGATTGATGAATGCCGCGTTGCAGGGTACCGATCCGGTGATTTTCTTTGAAAGCCAACGTATATACGATATAGGCGAGCAGTTCCATGAAGGAGGTGTTCCTGCCGGTTACTATGAGATCCCTATTGGTGAGCCGGATGTGAAGAAAGAGGGTAGGGATATTACGTTCCTGACCATTGGCCATACCCTCTATCCGGCATTAAAAGCCGCGAAAGAACTGGAAGACAAATACGGGATGAGCGCGGAAGTGATAGATGCCCGCTCGTTGGTGCCTTTCAACTATGAAAAGGTGTTGGAGTCGGTAAAGAAAACCGGAAAAATCATCGTTGCCGGTGACGCCACCGCACGTGGATCATTCCTTAATGACCTCGCGGCCAATATCGGTCAACTCGCATTCGATTGGCTCGATGCGCCCGTATGTGTGTTGGGTTCACGCAACTGGATCACGCCCGCCCATGAGCTGGAAGAATCCTTCTTCCCCCAGCCAAGTTGGTTCCTGGATATGATCAATGAACGGATCCAACCGCTTAAAGATTATATCCCCGTACAGAACTTTACCGATGGGGAGCTGATCAGAAGAGCGAAGAAAGGTGTTTAGGTTGATGTGACAATTCGATGATGTGACAATTCGATGATGTGAGGATTTGAGGATTTGATGATTTGAGGATTTGATGATCTGAGGATCTGAGGATCAATCATCCGGTAATCGGAATAGCACTAAATATTCTAATTAATTATTCGATGAAGAGCCAATTGAACAAGCCGGCTGTTGTGAAAGTAAACGCTCACCTGCACACACCATACTCTTTCAGCGCCTTTGCCGATGTCAATGATGCATTGGACAGGGCGGTGGCCGAGGAGGTGAAAGTGGTGGGAATCAACGATTTTTATACTACAGAAGGATATCAGGAGTGGGCCGATGGTTGTAATAAGCGAGGTCTCTACCCCCTTTTCGGTATCGAATTCATCAGCCTGAATGAGGAGGATCAGAAAGCCGGACTGCGTGTGAATGATCCTGCAAATCCGGGGCGTACCTACCTGAGCGGAAAAGGATTGTCATATCCTTTCCGCTTGGAGGAGCCCTATGCAACAATGTTATCCCATGTCCGGGATGAGGCCAACCGACAAGTAGAAGCAATGTGCGACAAACTGAACGGCCTGCTTCGACGGAAAGAATGTGGTTTCACACTTGATTTCAAACGGATAACCGGCGAATTGACCAAAGGACAAATTCGTGAGCGCCATTTGGCAAAAGCGTTGCGCATACATGTCTATGAAGTGTGTGGTAATGACGAGTCGAAAATAAAGGAATTGTTGGAGATGCTCTTTGAGGGAAAGATCCTCAAATCGGCGGTGGAAAACCTTGCCGGCGTGGAAAATGAGATCCGGGGCAACCTGCTGAAAGCGGGTGGGGCAGCGTTCGTTCCTGAGGAACCCACCGCTTTCCTGCCGATGGAAACCGTGCAGGAAATCATTATTGCCGCCGGTGGTATTCCTACTTATCCCTTTTTAGCGGATGATGCAAATGGAAATTATACCGATTTTGAGAGAGATCCGGAACGGGTAGCCCAACAGCTCACACAACGGGGATTGCATTCGGTTGAGTTTATCACAACCCGCAACGATGTCCGGCTTCTGGAAAAATATGCCGCCTATCTTTATGAACAGGGTTTTGTGGTGACTTTCGGCAG
The DNA here is from genome assembly GCF_003712195.1 of Proteiniphilum sp. X52. Taxonomy (GTDB): domain Bacteria; phylum Bacteroidota; class Bacteroidia; order Bacteroidales; family Dysgonomonadaceae; genus Proteiniphilum. Next base: position 57,332 of record NZ_RDSD01000009.1, read on the forward strand.
TGAACATAATACGCCTGCAATGGAACCCATTGAACTTTTTGCCCGGGGAGGCGCACCTTTGACCGAAAAGCTTATGGAGATGAATTACAAAGGGGCTTGCCTCATTGCGGCACATCAACATTTAGTAAAACAGGGATTGAACGGATATATAGATCAGAACGGTCATGCAGCCCGTTCTCAACGGCATGAGCTGGAAGCTTTGGGTGATCAGCTCATCTCGAACTGAAGATCCCCAAAAAATATCTGAATGACTCCGCTTTGGTTCCCATCCAATGGCTAACGAAACTGAACACATATAAAAAAGATAAAGATGGAACAGCATTCTCAAACCTTTCTACCTGAAAACGACATTTTCGGAATACGGGATTTAATATATATATCACGGTTCTACGGACAAGACAGTCGTTTTGTGATAGCTGGTGGCGGTAATACATCCTACAAGAATAAAGAGAAGATATGGGTAAAGGCCAGTGGCGCGGCATTGGCAACGATTACCGAAGAAGGTTTCGCCGTGCTTGACAGGAGCAAACTCGCAATCATGTCGGAGAAAATGTACAGTCCGCATTCTACGGAGCGGGAAGAACAGGTGAAGAACGATCTGGCCGAAGCCACCCTTACCAAAGGGAAGCGCCCTTCGGTGGAGACATCGATGCACAATGTGATTGACTATCCTTTTGTGGTACATCTGCATCCGACGGCGGTGAACGGATTGATGTGCGCTCAAAATGCGGAGTCGGAACTGAAACGGCTTTTCGGTGAAAAGGCATTGTATGTGGAGTATACTGATCCGGGTTATGTGCTATTCAAAAAGGTGTATGACCGGATTAAAGCGTATCGCGCGGCATACGCCGAGGAGCCCCAGGTGATATGGTTGCAGAACCACGGTGTTTTTGTCGCTGCTCCTACCATCGCGGAGGTGCAGTCGATCTATTCACAGATACTTCATACACTGGAGCAGGCTGTTTCTACGCCGTTACCCACCGGCGAAAGAGATACCTGCCGTTGTACAGGAGAAATCTTGCCGGCTCTTCGGATGATGCTGTCCGGCAGCGGATTGAAAACGCTGAAGGTAAGGAAAAACGCACTGATCAAATATTTTTACGATAATCCCGGCAAACAGCAGGATATTGCCCGGCCATTTACTCCCGATGCCATTGTTTATTGCAAATCGGAAATTATTTTCCTGAACGATGAGACACCCGAAGCCGTGTTGGAAGAAGCCCGGAAGGCGATCCCTTCGTTTACGGCGAAACTGGGTTATCAACCTAAAGTGATACTGATAAAAGGAATTGGATTGGTCGCTGCAGGTGATAATGCCCAACAGTGCGATATCATTCTGGATGTGTTTGAAGACGCGATGAAAGTAGCCTATCTTTCACATTCATTCGGCGGGCCGCACCCAATGACGCGGCGGCAGATAGATTTTATCGACAACTGGGAGGTGGAGAATTATCGTCGCAGCGTGTCGGCTGGGATATCCCGGGGACGCGCGGAAAATAAAACCATTGTGATTACCGGTGCTGCCCAGGGTTTCGGAGAGGGGATCGGCCGATGCCTGTTACAGGAGGGAGCCAATATCGTGATTGCCGACCTGAATGAGGAGGCAGGCCGCGCGACAGCCGAAGAATTCAACCGTATTGCGAAAAGCAACAAGGCCTATTTTGTGAAAACGAACGTAGCCGAGACGGCAAGCCTGGAGAATCTTATCCACGAGACGGTGTGTCACTTTGGAGCAATCGATTGTTTTATCAGTAACGCCGGCGTGCTTCGGGCCGGTGGCCTGGATGATATGACACCCGAGAATTTTGATTTTGTCACCAGAATAAATTACAACGCCTATTTCTATTGCGCGAAAATGGTCAGCAAGGTCATGAAGTTGCAGACAAAGTATGCTTTGGGCGATTATTATGCCGATATCATCCAGATCAATTCCAAGTCCGGCTTGCAAGGGAGTAAGGCCAATTTCGCTTATGCGGGAGGGAAATTCGGGGGTATCGGGCTTACCCAGTCTTTCGCATTGGAGTTGGCGCCACACCGTGTCAAAGTCAATGCCATTTGTCCGGGAAACTTCTATGAAGGCCCCCTCTGGAGTGATCCCGAAAACGGGCTTTTCATGCAGTACCTTAGAGCCGGGAAAGTGCCGGGAGCTAAAACGATAGAGGATGTGAAAGCGTTCTATTTATCTAAAGTCCCTATGGGAAAAGGTTGCACGCCCGAAGATGTAACCAAGGGAGTACTTTACCTGATGGAGCAGTGCGGTGAGACAGGACAGGCTTTGCCGATCACCGGGGGGCAGGTGATGCTTTCTTAGACAAAAGAATCAAGAACCAAGATTCAAGACAAAGGACAAGTTGAGATGCATAATTTTAAAAAATTAGATATTTGGAATAAATCAGTGGAATTTGTTGCTGATGTATACCGGCTAGTCAATAGGTTTCCTCAAATTGAACGTTTCGGATTGGTTACTCAAATGCAAAGAGCAGCGGTTTCCATACCTACTAATATTGCCGAAGGCTCAGCAAAGTCAAGTAATAAAGATTTTGCACGTTTTCTTGAAATATCACTTGGATCCGCTTATGAATTAGAGACAGAGTTACTGGTATCTTTTAAATTATCATATATTGAAACTGAAACATATGAACAATTCCAACAAAAACTATCAGAATTGCAGCGTATGATAAATGGTTTCAAGGACACTTTATAGTATAAAATTGTCATAGAACCGTCCTAAATCATGACTCTCATGTCTTGATTCTTGGATCTTGGTTCTTGGCTCTAACAATAATTATATGAAAACGAGAGCAGTGAGATTGTACGGCAAAAAGGACTTGCGCCTGGAGGAATTTGATTTGCCGCCCATCAAAGAAAATGAAATCCTGGCCAAAGTGGTGACCGATTCATTGTGCATGTCATCCTATAAAGCTTCTTCACAGGGAACCGACCATAAACGTATTCCCGATGATGTGGCGGAGAATCCCATCATCATCGGCCATGAATTCGCCGGTGAATTGTTGGAAGTGGGTTCCAAATGGGCTCATAAATTTAAGGCAGGGGATAAGTTCTCCATTCAACCGGCGCTCTACTACGAGAATGGCCCCGTGGGCATCCTGAGCGCTCCCGGCTATAGTTACAAATATGTCGGCGGAGATGCCACCTATGTGGTTATTCCTGACGAAGTGATGGAGCGGGACTGCTTGTTGAAATTCAGGGGTGAGGGGTATTATCCTGCGTCGCTGGCCGAGCCGCTCTCCTGTGTGATCGGTGCGATGCATGCCAACTACCATACTACACCCGGCAGTTATAAGCACAAGATGGAGATTGTGGATGGAGGAAAGATGGCTATTCTTGCGGGTGTCGGGCCAATGGGGCTTGCGGCGATCAATTATGTGCTCCATCGTGAAGACCGTAAACCATCGCTGTTGGTGGTGACCGATGTGGACCAGGCCCGCTTAGACAGGGCTGCCTCGATCTATACGGTTGAATTTGCCGAATCCAGGGGAATTGATCTCCACTATATCAATACCGGCGCGATGGAAGACCCGGTGAAAGAACTGAAAACCCTGACGGGTGATTCCGGTTATGATGATGTCTTTGTCTTCGCACCCGTCAGACCGGTGGTAGAGCAGGGGGATGCCATACTGGGGTTCGACGGTTGCCTCAATTTCTTTGCCGGACCCAGTGACCCCAATTTCAGCGCCATGTTCAACTTCTACAATGTGCATTATGCCTATACACATATTGTCGGCACCAGCGGAGGCAATAACGACGATATGGTGGAAGCACTCGATATTATGAGTAAAGGACTTGATCCAGCAGGACTGATCACCCATATTGGCGGATTGAATGCGGTAGCCGACGCGACCAACAACCTGCCCCATATCCCGGGTGGAAAGAAGCTGATCTATACACATATTGATATGCCGCTCACTCCGATATCCGACTTTGAAAAGCTTGGTGAGACCAACGAACTTTTTAGAGAACTGGCTGTTATCTGTAGTCGCCACAAGGGATTGTGGAGCGTGGAGGCGGAAGCTTATTTGCTGGCTAACAGCAAATGAGGGTCTGATAGTTACTGACCTGATGATGAGTTGATTAGTGTTTCTAATCTGCTGATCGGCAGATGGATGAATCTGCTAATCGATTTTAGTCTTTACTCTTTAGTCAATAAAAAATGAAACAATTAGATGTGAATTTAATGCATCCGGTGGAACAGATCAATGTGATCATCGGAAGAATATACAGTCGTGGGATGACCACTACTTCGGGAGGGAATATCTCCATCAGGGATAAGAATGGTGATATCTGGATTACCCCTTCGGGAGTGGACAAAGGATCGCTTACCCCAAAAGATATCATGCAGGTGAAAAGGGATGGGACCATTATCGGGGTGCATAAACCCTCTTCGGAGCTCCCTTTCCATAAGGCGATTTATGAAGCAAGACCCGAAATAACCGCGATCATCCACGCCCATCCGCCCGCACTGGTCGCTTTTAGCATCGCGGGTATTGTTCCCGACACCAAGATCGTTCCGCAGGCACACAACATTTGCGGGGATATAGGATTCGCCCCTTATGGAACTCCCGGTAGCGAGGATCTGGGCGAGAAGATCGCTTTTGAGTTCAAGGATACCCGTTATAAGGCGGTAATCATGGAAAATCACGGAGTGGTATTGGGCGGTACCGATATGATGGATGCCTATCAGCGATTCGAAACGCTGGAGTTCTGCTGCCGCACCATCGTGAATGCCAAAAGACTGGGACAGGTGAATTATCTGACCGACGAACAAGTGGCACAGTATGTGAATCACTTGCCGAGAAACATCTCTCATTTTATGGATATTGAGCATCCTTCCGATGAACGGGCAATCCGCACGGAGATGGTGAATATCATCCGTCGGGCCTGTAATCTGGGGATGATGATATCGACCTATGGTACGGTGTCTGTACGTTGGAGAGGCAATGATTTTCTGATTACACCGAGCAATGTGGCGCGATGGGATATTGTGCCGGGTGATATCGTCCAGATAAAGAATGGCATGGCCGAAGCGGGAAAAACACCCAGCAGGTCGGTAGCCCTGCATCAACGTATTTACCAGTTGAACCCGCATATCAATTCCATCATCTGCACACAATCGGTGAACCTGATGGCGCATGCGGTGAGCGGCTCAAAATTTGATGTGCGCACAATCCCCGAAAGTTGGATCTTCCTCCAGGATGTCCCCTCCATTCCTTTCGGGCTGATCTATAATGATGTGGATAGTGTGGCGAAAATGTTTAACCACAATCGGGTTATTCTGGTAGAAAACGACAGTGTTTTTGTCACGGGTGATAAATTGTTGAATACGTTCGATTATCTGGAAGTAGCTGAATTTTCAGCTAACTCGCTGGTGATGGCCTCTTCGATCGGCTCCCTGCAACCCATGGGGGACAAGGAGATCGACGAACTGCGCATCGCGTTTAATGTAAAATGACAATAATGCATTTTCGATGATGGTTGATGATGGTTTGTTAAATATCAATGCCTTATGAATTTATTAGCGCAATTGAAGCTGTATACCAAAGTAGTGGCTGATACGGGCGATTTTGGTTCTATTGAAGCATACAACCCGGTCGATGCGACCACGAATCCCTCTTTGATTTATACTGCGTCGCAAGACCCGAAGTATGCTTCGCTGGTAGATGATGCGGTCGCCTATGGTAAAACGCAGCTAACCGGCAAATCCGGGCAATTGGCAAAAGCCATGGATAAGTTGGCCGTGAATTTCGGTTTAAAGATTTTGGAAATTGTTCCGGGAAGGGTTTCTACTGAAGTGGATGCCCGATTATCGTTTGACACGGAAGCGTCGGTGATCAAAGCCCGGGAATTGATCGCTCTGTATGAGACATCGGGGATTTCGCGGGAACGGATATTGATAAAACTCGCATCCACCTGGGAAGGCATAAAAGCCGCGGAAATACTTGAGAAAGAAGGGATTCATTGTAACCTGACCCTTCTCTTCTCTTTTGCACAGGCAGTTGCCTGTGCCGAAGCGGGTGTCCGTCTGATATCTCCCTTTGTGGGCCGGATTCTGGATTGGTATAAAAAAGAACGGGGTGTCGCGGAGATTCCCGCCCATGAAGATCCGGGAGTGCTTTCCGTGAAAAAGATTTTCAATTATTACAAGAAGTTTGGTTATAAGACTCAGGTAATGGGAGCCAGCTTTCGTAATATCGGTGAAATAGTGGAACTCGCCGGATGTGAATTGTTGACCATTGCCCCGAAGTTCCTCAAGGAGCTGGAGAAGACCGAGGGTGTCTTGGTCCGGAAATTGAGCGAGGAGGCTGCCCGACAATCCGAGATTGAAAAAATCACTATCGATGAGAAAACATTTCGGTGGATGATCAACGAAGATGCCATGGCCACAGAAAAACTGGCGGAAGGAATCAGAAACTTTACCAAAGACTTGGAGAAACTCGAAGAACAGATGGCGAAAAGGTTATAAGGGGCAGGCGAAGAGATGCGTTTAGTACCTTTCCATAATCAATATCCAGTCATTGTTTTTTCCTGATGACGGCGGAGTTGCCTCGAAAGAGCCTTTGGCTGCTTTGGTACCTATCCCGGTTTTTTTACCTGTACGGGGATTAAACCAGTGAAGTTTTATTTTTTTTGTTCCGGAAATTTTTTCCAGAGATACTTCCAGGCTATTCCCATGGGGGAAGTACACGAATGCGTATCCATCTCCTTTTGTTGCGGTAGCAAAGTCCTTAGCGTCCGTTTGCTCCGTTAAGATAATGGCGTTGTCAGGGTGTCTGCTGAAAAAATCATAAGATTCGAATAACCTGCGGGCATGAATCAGGTCCCAGGCCCCCGGCAAGTCGAGGACATCAAACCAGTTGTTACGGACGCCCCCTACCGGCGCGTATCCCGGAGCCATGAACTGCCATATGGGGTGACAACCATAGGTATGTCCGAATGCCCCACTGAATAAACTCCAATACAATGCGTGTCGTACGTCACTTTCATCAAACCACAGATCGACGCCTTCAGGCTGCCCTCTTACCGGGTGATCTTCGTAACAGGGTTCCAGATTGATAGCCGGTTTAATGGGTTGTCTGTGATAATCCCCGGTAATGAGCTTTTCAAAGATATCGTAAGTACAATAGCCATGGCCGGTCTGACAACTGTTGAAATCGAGCCAATCATAATCATGAAACCAACTTCCCGATGTTTCCGCACCAATCGGATGGAAAGTCATGAGATGATTGTTATCTGCCGATTTGATTCCTTTGCCCATAGCCTCCCAGATGTCTTTGTTCCTGCCACCACCACTGCGGTCTCCTCCGTTGATCCAGATGATATTGGGGAAATCTTTGTAGCGTTCTCCCAAATATTGCCCGTAAGCATACGCGTTGTCTGTATCGAATATTACAGGGCCTGTTCCCCATTGAATATCCACTTTATCTCCCCATGTAGGTAGCAGTCCCATAAACATTCCCTTTTCTGCGGCTTTGTGTATTATTTTATCGACCCATGCAAAATAAGCCTCATTTGGTTTATGAGGATCGTTATCAAGAAGAGGCCTGTCACCGTTTTTGTTAGGAGTGTTGAGCCCGTCCAATTCAGCAAGGATCACTGCCTGGATCACGTTAAACCCTTTTTCCCTGCGGTTCTCAAAGTAGGTGTCTATCTCCGTTTCATTCAATCTGTGGAACAACTCCCATGCGGTATCGCCGAGGTAAAAGAATGGTGTCCCGTCGGCATGGCAAAGGAACCGTTTGCCGGGATGGACTTCCAACCTGCCATGTGAAAAATCGACCGCTTTCCCTTGCCATTTGTCTTGCTGGGCATGTAGGATATACGTGTGAAAAATGAGTCCAAGAGCAAAAAATAATACCCTGATCTTATGGTTTCTGTTCATGATTGAAGGTTGTTGATAATAGATATATTATTCCTTAAGTCTTAAGTCCTGACTTTATTTCATCTTTTACTACGGCCATTATCCCCTCCACCTGTGCCAGCGCGAACATCCTCCCGTAGAAGGAATATCCGGGATTATGGTTCCTTTCGGCATCATCGAGCATCAACCTGCCGTGGTCGACCCGCATGGGGATATGAGGCCTTTGTTTTTCCAGAATACGGATCACTTCAATCAGTGCTCCCCCTCCTTCCAGATGGGAAGCCTCTATGAAGTCGCCGCCGGGAAGCAATCCGGTACTCCTCAGGTGCGCAAAACCTGTCCTGCCGGCAAATCTGCGGGCCAGGGCGGGCACGTCGTTATGGGCGCCGGCACTCAAGGATCCGGCACAGAAAGCCAGTCCGTTCGCGGGACTGTCCACCGCATCCAGTATCCATTCGATATCTTCCTCCCCGGTCACGATCCGGGGCAATCCAAATACCGGAAAGGGTGGGTCGTCGGGATGGATGCAAAGGGTGATCCCATATTCTTCGGCTACGGGAATAACCCGTTCAAGGAAGTATTTTAAATTCTCCCGGAGTTGGATCTTACTTACCCCATTATAAAGTTGCAGGAGTTTTTTAAAAGCCTGTACAGGATCGGTCTTCCCATCAGATATACTTCGGTGGATAAACCCCTGGGTCTTTACGATAATGGTGTCGATCAGCACTGCTTTTTCATCTTCGGTCATCCTGTTGTAAAGCAATCTTACCTTTTCCAGTTCTTCGTTTGTATAATCTTTTTCCGCTCCCTCCCTTTGCAGTATCATACAGTCGAAACAGGCAAACCGGATCTTGTCGAAGTAGAGGGTGCATGTGCCGTCCGGCAGTTTTCTATGCAGGTCGGTACGGACCCAGTCGATAGCGGGCATAAAATTGTAGCAGATAGTTTTTATTCCCGCCTTCCCTAAATTGGACATACTTGCTTTGTAGTTTTCGATCAGCCGGTCGCGTTCAGGCGCCCCGTATTTGATCTCCTCGGCAACGGGAAGGCTTTCCACTACCGACCAATGCAGTCCCGCCTGCTCAATATGGTGTTTCAGGCTGTGAATGGCTTCACTTGCCCACACCTCGCCGGGAGGCACATCATACAGGGCCGTGACAATGCCCTCCACCCCGATCTGACGGAGCATATCGAGCGTAATTATATCTTTTGTACCAAACCAGCGCCAACTCTTTTCCATAGTTTGTTTTTTATTCGTTTAATTGGGCAACTATCGGTTCATTCGTTACTTCATTTAAGAAACTGTTTTGAATTTTACGAGTAATTATTTCACGCTTATTTTCCCACTCTTTCATGCTCGCACACGGGATGTGATTTTGTGCACGTGCACAACACTTCTCAAAGCCTTACTGAAACCCTCTTTTTATCAAATTAAGAATGTAAATGATATCTTACTACCGGCTTACAATCTCTTCAGCCTTTTTGCAGGAGCATTAAAACCCACTCCCCATCGCAGAACACAAAGGTATGTTATATTTTTACAACCGGAAGAATGAAAAACCTAAAACATCATTGAAAATATATATGATGAGAATCAATTTTGTTTATATGTTTGTGCTGGCGGATATTGTTTCATACTTTTCTTTGAGGAGTAAATATCCACATCGTTTTGCTGATAATATTGCCGGATTTGAAAATATATCTTTACTTTGCACATTCATTTGTCTGTTTACAATTCACCATTCCAAACAGGTGTAAAATTAGCCCAATATGCAACGAAAAATTCGCATAAAAGACATTGCGGAGATGGCGGGAGTTTCGGTGGGTACGGTAGACCGGATACTCCATAATAGAGGAAATGTTTCAGAATCAGCCCGTATAGCTGTTGAGGAGGTGTTGAAAAAAGTACACTACAAGCCTAATATCCATATCTCCGGATTGTCCTTAAAAAGAAAATACAAGGTAGCGATTACCACCCCCAATGTAATGGAGGGAGAATATTGGGAGAGTATTCATTCGGGCATCAGGCATGCATTGGAAGAGTTCGAGAATATCCGGATACAATGTTTGGTATACACCTATAATCAATATGATATTTATTCTTGCAGGGAGGTATATGATCAGATAGCGCAACTCGATGCTGATGCCATCATTATCGGCACTACTTTTAAGGAAGAGACCGTTCGCCTGTCGAGACGATTGGATGAAAGGGAGATACCCTATGTTTTTGTTGACTCTACCCTGGAAAATACAGCGCCGTTGGCTTTTTTTACTTCCGACCATTACGTCTGTGGTTATCTGGTGGCTAAACTGATCACCTCCATTATCCCTTCGGGAAGTGATATTGGCATGTTGCATGCGGTAAGGATAGGGGATGAGAGTGCCAATACGAGTATATTGAGGAAGCAGGGTTTTCATGACTATCTTGCAGAAAAGGGGGTCACCAATAGTGTGCGGAGAATACCTTTTGCCGCCATGGAGCCGGAAAGGTTTGATGAACAGCTGGCTCACTTCTTTCAGACACACCATAACATAGGAGGGATAGTAGTGCTCAATTCGCGGGGAGGGATCGTTGCCGATTACTTTGCCCGAAACGGGATGAATGATATCCGGTTGGTTTGTCTGGATCTCACGGCACCCAATGTGAGAGGGTTGAAAAACGGGTATATTGATTTTCTGATCGGCCAGGAGCCGGAACATCAGGGATTCCTGGCGATGAAGACATTGATCGAGTACCTGATATACCGCAAACCGGTAAAAGTGGAGAACTATACACAGCTCGATATCCTGACCAGGGAGACTATCGGTTATTACAACCAGTTCAACTTTATGTCATGAACATCATCCTGTCTCACTCTACTTTACCTTCGTTTAACTTAGCTGCGGAAGAACATTTTCTCTCGAAAAAGGGAGAAGATTTCTTGCTGTTGTATGTCAATGAACCGAGCGTTATCATCGGGTCTAACCAGGCGGTATTGAATGAGGTCGACCAGGATTTTTGCATAGAACACAATATCAGGATTATACGGCGATTGTCGGGCGGAGGAGCGGTATATCATGATACCGGAAACCTGAACTACAGTTTTATCCGCGCGAAAAGCGGAGAGCCGTTGAGTGCCCGTTTCCTCGATCCGGTGGTGGAGGCGCTTCGGGCATTGGATATCCCGGTGGAAATAAGAAAACGGAAAGATCTTTGGCTGGAGGGATACAAAATATCGGGTACCGCCTCGCATCTTTCCAAGGGGCGGGAGATACATCATGGCACATTGCTGTATGACACCGATCTGCAGATGCTTGCGAAGGCATTGAATCCTGAGCGGAGGGATTTGATAAGGAAGGCCACCGCTTCAATACCCAGTCCTGTGAAAAATATCCGATCATATTTAAAAAAAACAAAGGGGATCAGCCCCGAGCCGGAACAGTTCTTCCGGCAGTTTGCCCGGCAGATAGGCTTGATATTGGGAACAAGCCGTATCGGTGCTTTTGGTAACCATGATAAAGAGGAGATAGAGAAGTTGCAAAGAGGCAAATACGTGCAAAGAGGCTGGAACTACAGAATGTGACAACTGCCTCGTTGAGGTGATACCAAGGCTTCGCGTAAAAGAATCAGATGTCCTTATGATTGTCCGTACAATCGTCCTTGCCAGGTTTCTCTTTCCCGGAAGCGTTTCACTATTTTTTCTCTCACCACATAATTCTTCTGATCCCAGGCGGGAGCAATCAATAATTTTTTAGGAGATTGGGAGGTGAACCGTTCGATGTAAATCTCCGGTTTTAGCCGTTCCGCAAAATCGACGCACAGGTTGATATATTCATCCAGCCCGAAGAGGTGGAACGATTCGGGTAACAGCCGGAATTCTTTAGCCATGGCAGTTCCTCTGATAATCTGTAGCTGATGCAGTTTCAACGTTGTCAGCGGGAGTCGTGAAAGTGTGCCGGCATGGGAAAGTATCTCTTCTATGCTTTCCCCCGGCAGTCCCAGGATCATATGCGCGCCTGTGAGAATGTTTCGTCCGGCGGTTTTCCGGATCATCTCGGCCGATTCTTCATAACTATGTTGCCGGTTCACCCTCTCCAATGTTTTATTCAGGGTGGATTCTACCCCGTATTCGACCATGACAAATGTTTTCTTGCTGAGCTCTTCAAAATAGTCAAGTAGTTCGTTGGGCATGCAGTCCGGGCGGGTACCCACGATCAGTCCCACTACGTTGGGGTAGGAGAGCGCCTCTTCATATTTGGAGATAAGCGACTCGAGAGTGTCATAGGTGTTGGTGTAGGACTGGAAATAGGCCAGGTATTTCATCTCCGGATACTTGTGAGAGAAGAAGGTGATACCGTCGCTCAACTGTTTCGAGATAGTTTTGGTCGGTTTGCCATAACCTGGGCTAAAACTCCGGTTGTTGCAATAGGTACATCCACCACGCCCTTTGTTGCCGTCACGGTTGGGACAGGTGAAGCCGGCATTGACGGAAATTTTTTGTATTTTATAGGGGAATTTTGCTGAAAGGAATTCGGCAAAATCGCGATAGGGTTTGTCGTTGGAAAACACGCGTGTCATATTTGTCTTACGGATCACTGTCAGAAGCCCCAACACAAAGAATCCTGTTGTTTAGACTGCAAGAGTGCTGATTTTATAACTCCCATCTTAAACAATTGTGGGAATAAAATGTTTTCGATAACCCGCACTTCTATCTTATCGGGGGATTTGCGTATGTATTCCCTGATGAAAATACCAGCATCATAAATTCTTACATAATCCGGTCGATGTTTTAAACAGATCCATAAAAAAACTGCCCGGGATTACCAGGCAGTTTTTACATTCTGTAGGGAAAGAATGATTATTCTTTCCCTGTTTCGGTTTTTTCGCCTTCAGCTTTGTCTTCTGCTTTCGGCTCTACCGAAGCCGTTTCTTCCGCTTTCACTTCAGCCTTGTTTTCGGCAACTTCAGGAGTTTCTGCCTTGGCCTTTTCGGTTTCAGCTTTTACTGCTTGCGCTTTTGCTTCCGCTGCTTTAGCCTCTTTGGCTGCCTCTTCCTGTTTTACCTTTTTATTGAGTGCTTCTATTTTTTGGTTGTCGAGTTTTTCCTTCAACGCGGCCAACTCTTCGATATCACCCAGGGTGGTTCTTTCCATTGCCGGGATAGCCGCGGCGGCTTCGTTCCCCCCTTCTTTTCTGCCACCGGCACGTTTATTCCCCTTCTTCCTGGAATCATCTGCCAGATCTTCATGGATACGGCTGTGAGAGACAATGATACGTTTCGCATCTTTATTGAACTCGATCACTTTGAATTCCAGTTTCTCATCCAACTGTGCCTGAGAGTTATCCTCTTTCACAAGGTGTTTGGGTGTCGCGAATCCTTCCACGCCGTAAGGCAGGGAAACGACTGCCCCCTTGTCGAGCATTTCAATAATGGTACCTTCATGGATGGATCCCACCGTGAAAATGGTTTCAAATACATCCCATGGATTTTCTTCCAATTGTTTGTGACCAAGACTCAAGCGACGGTTTTCCTTGTCGATGTCGAGCACCTGTACTTCTATGGGAGCGCCGATCTCCGTCACTTCGCTCGGGTGTTTGATCTTCTTCGTCCAGGAGAGGTCGGAGATATGGATCAGTCCTTCTACGCCGTCTTCAATTTCCACAAAAGCGCCGAAGTTGGTGAAATTGCGTACAGTGGCAGTGTGTGTGCTGCCAACAGGATATTTCTGCTCGATGTCTTCCCACGGATCGGGCTTGAGTTGTTTGATACCGAGAGACATCTTGCGTTCGTCGCGGTCGAGGGTAAGGATAACCGCTTCCACTTCTTCGCCTACGCTCATGAAATCCTGAGCACTGTGCAGGTGCTGTGTCCAGCTCATTTCCGAAACGTGGATCAAACCTTCTACTCCCGGCGCTATTTCCACAAATGCGCCGTAATCGGCAATGACCACCACTTTTCCCTTGACGATATCACCTACTTTCAGGGTTTCGCTCAAGGAATCCCATGGGTGCGGGGTCAGCTGTTTCAGACCGAGTGCGATACGTTTTTTCTCGTTGTCGAAGTCGAGGATTACCACGTTGATCTTGTCATCCAGCTTCACTACTTCATCCGGATGTTGAATGCGTCCCCATGAAAGGTCGGTAATATGCACGAGACCGTCTACACCGCCAAGGTCGACGAATACACCGTAGGAAGTGATGTTCTTCACCACACCTTCGAGTACTTGTCCTTTTTCGAGTTTTGAAATGATTTCTTTTTTTTGTTGTTCGAGCTCTTCCTCAATCAGGGCCTTGTGCGATACTACCACATTCTTGTATTCAGGGTTGATTTTCACCACCTTGAATTCCATTGTCTTATCGACAAAGATGTCGTAATCGCGGATAGGTTTCACATCAATCTGTGAACCCGGGAGGAAGGCTTCGATACCGAATACATCCACGATCATGCCCCCTTTTGTACGGCATTTGATGTATCCGTTAATAACTTCGTTGTTTTCGAGCGCGGCATTGACCCGGTCCCAGGAACGGGAAGCACGTGCTTTTTTGTGAGAAAGGATCAACTGTCCTTTTTTATCTTCCTGGCTTTCGATGTATACTTCCACCTCGTCGCCAACTTTGAGATTGGGGTTGTAACGGAACTCATTCATCGATACCACACCATCGGATTTGTAGCCGATATTTACAACCACTTCGCGTTTGTTCATGGAGGTCACGATACCGGTTACTACTTCCTTGTCGTTGATCTTGTTCAAGGTGTTGTCGTAGCTTTCGGTAAGCTTTTCTTTGCTTTCTTTGCTGTAGGACTCCCCTTCAGCATAGGCGCCCCAGTCGAAATCTTCTATTGGAGCCACATTGTTTAAATTTTCTGTCATGTGTTGTGAGTAATAATTTTCAATTAAATAAGTGAGACATTATATTGATAAAAAACGGTGCAAAGGTAGTTGTTTCTTTGTTAATAGACAACTATTTGCACCATTAATTTTGGGGGTGAAAACGGTTCCGGATAGTATTTGCAGCTAAGAATAGGACTCAATCTTTCTCCGGCGATATTTTGTGACCGTAAAATATCTAAAGTTCCCGGCTCCGACCCTATTCATTGGTCAGAGTAACAGGCCGTTTTGCACCTCTTGTCTTGTTTTGAGTCCGGCGATCTGTTCCACCAGCCTTAATGCAAACTCGAATACCAGTCCGGGACCCCTTCCTGTGGTGATATTGCCGTCGACCACTACATTTTCACCTGTTGTTTGTGCGCCTGTCAATTCGGCTTCAAATCCGGGATAGCAGGTGGCCCGTTTATCTTTAAGCAGAGCGAGTCCTCCCAAGACCATGGGGGCGGCGCATATAGCAGCGATCAGCTTTCCTTCGGCATCGAACTGGGTGATCAGTTTTTTCAATGCTTCGTGTTCATTGAGATTTTTGGCACCCGGCATTCCGCCCGGCAAAACCAGCACCTCTACTCCAGAGAAATCGGCTTCCTGAAAGGTTTTATCCGCTATGACCGGTATATTATGGGCGCCGGTCACGGTTTTTTCTTCCGCAATGGATATGGTTTCGACAGCTATCCGCGCTCTTCTCAAAATGTCTACGGTGGCAAGCGCTTCGATTTCTTCAAAACCGTTTGCTAAAAAGAGGGCTACTTTCTTCATGATTGCATTTTTTTATTTGAGATTGAATCGATAAGTAATGGTTCCCTGCTGGTTGTTGGCAGAGTTAATCGCATTGAATTTGGTCCTTCTCGCGGCCCGCAATGCTTCCTCACGGAGAGTGGCACTGGGAGTATTTGTCCCTCGCCCGATTTCCGCATGGATCACATTGCCGGCAGGATCTACTGTGATATTAACAACCACAGTGCCGTAATCGTTCACGGTGTAGTTGGGTTGGCCCAATCCTCCGCTTCCGAGACTGCGCCCACCCAAGTCGTAGGAACCGATTCCACCCGTGCCGGTAGGAGAGCCTTGTGTTGCGTTTCCGGTGGAAACTCCCTGTGTGCCTTCGCCTTCCGTATTGCCGCGGCTTCCCGAGCCTTCCCCGAAGAGTCCCGACATCTGGCGGTTGATTTCCCGCTTGCGCGCCTCCTCTTCTTTCTTGCGTCGCTCGGCCTCTTCCCGCGCCCTGCGTTCTGCCGCCAATTGTTCCTTACGTCGTTCTTCTTCCCGTTCCGCTTCCACGTCAATAGTCGGCTCCGTTGTTTGGGTAATCAACGGTTCGGTCGGGGAATAAGGTGGAACCTCAGGTGATGGGGTGGGTGTAGGGGTCACTTCCGTTATAGGTGGTTCGGCGATACCGAAGGCGTCTTCGGTGGTCCCGAACATTACCGGTATGCCTTCCAGTTCCTCAGGCGGAAATGACAATGTGAAAACAGAGAATAACAAGATGAGGAAAAGCAATATCGCAAAAATTACCGTTCCTATTAGTCCTCCTATTTTCTCTCTTGTGATCATATTTTCTGATAACTGAATTTGTGTATACTTAATCGGGACGTTTTATTCGCTTCGGTGGCGTAACATTCTTTCCTTGAACAATTCGGCTGTTGCGGGCGGCGTATAGGAAACCGCATTGACACCGTTTTCAATTACCTGCCTGATGGTCTCATCTCTCTTTCCGCGGAATATCGGTTTATCGACCGCAAGGCTAAGTGCATCCGATATGAGATGCTCAGGTGTGAACGGATAAACGGTTTTTTAATTCGGTCGCGTCATCAGCACCATTTTGAATTGATTTTGATTGGCAATATCCAGCACACGGACAATTTCCCGGTAGGGGACAGTCTCATCTGCGTAGAGTGCGACGAATATACTGGGATCGGCCGAATAGACCGATTGCAGGAAAGGTGTGATATTTTCGAAAGATACCTGCCGTTCCGTTTCATTGGCATTTGCCACGTAATAATTAAGATCCTTGTCTATCGTTACCCGCGTAATGGGTTTTGCCTGGGTCTGTTGCTGGGACCTTGGCAATAACACCTGTATGGAATTAGGCACGACAAAGGTAGAGGTGATCATAAAGAAAATAAGCAGCAGGAAGATCACATCCGTCATGGATGCCATGCTGAAATTAGTCTCTATTGTGAACCGCTGTTTTAAAGCCATAAAACTAATGTGATGATGGGGTGATGTGGTGATTTGTTGATGTTGTGATTTAATTATCAGTAAATCAGCAAGTCCGATAATCAATCATACTGCGGGTTCATTGAGAATATCCATGAACTCCATGATTCTCATCTCCAATCTATTTACAATTCCCTTGATGCGCGTGGTGAGATAGTTGTAAGCAAATAGAGCAATAATCCCCACAATAAGCCCGGCAACGGTAGTCACCAATGCTTCGTAAATACCGGCGGAAAGGGTGGTTATACTCACGTTAGCCCCCGCGTTGGCCATACTCATAAAAGCACTCACCATTCCTGTCACGGTACCAAGGAACCCAACCATGGGGGCACCCGACGCGGAAGTAGCCAGTATCTGTATTCCTTTTTCCAACTTGGAAATCTCGATATTTCCCTGGTTTTCAATGGCGGACATCACATCAGCTGTGGGTCTCCCTAAACGGGAAATACCTTTTTCCACCATACGGGCTGAAGGAGTGTCGGTATTGCGGCAGAGTGCGACCGCAGCGTCGATTTTACCGTCGTGGATATAATCTTTGATGCGATTCATAAATGAATTGTCCTCTTTGCTTTCCTTGTTGATAACTAATGTTCTCTCAATAAGAACATAAATAGCCATCAGCAGAAGGATGAGCAGAACGATCATCAACCAACCGCCTTTCAGGGCAAGATCGAAAGCATTCATTGTGACAGCTTCGGTCTCGGCAGTCGCTACTTGCTGCATGGTGTCATAAATTGCCTGGGCTGTATCTCCCGGTACCGGTATTTGCAATAAATTCATTTCACGCGATTATTATATTTACATTCTGAATATTTGCCTTCTGATTTGTTTTGCGGATAAAGATAGTCAATTTGGTTCGTCAGACCTCTTCCGCAGACTCTTTTAAACAATTTTTATACGCTTTTATTGTTTCTTTCAAACCCATATAGAGGGCATCGCTGATGAGCGAATGACCTATTGATACTTCTTTTAGCCATGGGATATTCTGGTAAAGGAAAGCGAGGTTCTCCAGATTCAGGTCGTGGCCCGCATTTACGCCTAATCCGAGGTTTTTCGCCAGCGTGGCAGCCTCAATAAAGGGTGCTATGGCTTTTTCCCTGTCTGTCCGGTATGCCTCGGCGTAAGGGCCGGTATAGAGCTCAACCCGGTCAGTACCGATGTGCGATGCCATCCGTACCATTTCCGGATTGGCATTGATGAAAATGGAGGTGCGTACCCCTATTGTCTGAAACTCATTGACAACATCGGTCAGAAAATCTTTATGTGTAACGGTATCCCATCCCGCGTCTGAGGTGATAGCATCATGGGAGTCGGGTACAAGCGTTACCTGTGTGGGTCTGATTTTTCTGATCAGAGAGATGAAATCCGGCGTAGGATTCCCCTCGATATTGAATTCCGTATATACTTTTGCCTGTAAATCAAATACATCGGTATAACGGATGTGGCGCTGATCGGGACGGGGATGCACCGTAATGCCTTCTGCCCCGAAAAGCTGGCAATCGATAACCACCTGCACCAGATCGGGGATATTTCCACCGCGGGCATTTCTCAAAGTGGCTACTTTGTTTACATTTACACTGAGTTTGGTCATAAAAAGAAAAAATAAAAACCCGTAGGAACTTTCAAATAGGCAAAATTTTGCCATCTTTGTAAATCAGATACAAAAGTAATACGAAATAACTGTTTTGCGCAATGTCGACCAAAGAATTTATCAAAGAACAGGTGGAAAAATTCAGTTCATCGTTTACTCCGGAACAGTTTACGGAACTTTCCAAGATGGAAAATTCCCTGATTATTCTGGAAGTTCCGTTGAAAGATTATACCCTTACTGAGATAGCCCGGATTGTGGAAAGTAATAACGTGCATATAACAGCTCTCAACGTCATACCTATTTCAGGAGGAGAATTTCTTTTGGTCTCTTTGAAACTCGACACCGATGATGTGACCGTGCTTTTAAGAAGCTTTGAACGGTTTAATTATAATGTGGTGTATTATTTCATGAAGGAAGGGGAAGTAACCGATAAGCAAAAAGAACGGTTAGATGAACTGATGTACTATTTGAATATGTGATAAATAAGGGGGGAAAAGATTTAAGTGAAAAGTGAAAAGTGAAGAGTGAAGAGTGAAGAATGAAGAATGAAGAATGAAGAATGAAGAGTGAAAAATGAAAAGTGAAGAGTGAAAAATGAAAAATGGAAAACGAATTTTTTTGAGACTGCTAATTTGTAATTTTTAATTTGTAATTGGTAATTTGTAATTGGTAATTGATAATTAGTAATTCTCCACTTTTTAACTTCAGTCTTCTAAACGTCTAAAAACAAACGAGATGAAATTTTCCTTATTCGGGAGCATGTTCCCCGACAGGACTGCCAAAGCCGAAGAGCAGATATGCGGGGTATGTGAGGCTATCAGGCGAAACGGGGGAGAGTTATGCCTACCTGTGAATTTTTTTTATAGCCTGCCGGCTCTTCTCCGCCAGCGGATCGCTCCGCTCTGCACACTCGAGGAGAAATTACCTCCGGTAGATATGGTGGTGAGCGTGGGGGGAGATGGTACTTTCCTGAGAACGGCCGGCACGGTAGGTGATTCGGGTATTCCTATTTTGGGTATCAATACGGGGCGGTTGGGTTTTTTGGCTGCCATTAATTATGCCGATATGGAAGAGACCCTGCAAGAGGTAATGGAAGGCTCATATAAAGTGGAAGAGCGTACATTGCTGAAGTTGTCGACTGATGAAGCCTTTCCCCCGGAACATTTCAATGTGCATGCTCTCAACGAAGTGGCCATCCTGAAACAGGATACGGCCTCTATGCTCTCGATCCATGCTTATATCAACAATGATTATCTGACTTCTTACCAGGCGGACGGATTGGTGATATCCACGCCCACAGGATCCACTGCCTATTCATTGAGTATCGGCGGTTCAATTCTATCACCCACCACACCCAGCATTATCCTTTCAGCCATTGCTCCTCACAATCTTACATCCAGATCGTTAGTGGTAGACGACAGCAGTATCATCTCATTGAAAGTGGAAAGTCGTAGCCATATGTTTCTTGTCTCAGTGGATGGAGAGTCGCGTGTATTGGACGAATCGGTAAGTATCCAGGTGAGAAAGGATGATTACACGCTCCGTGTGGTGAAACGCATTGGCCACACTTTCTATGAAACACTGCGGGACAAACTGATGTGGGGAGCAGATGTAAGGAAGCAGCAGAAATGAGGTGCCATTTCCCGGTGATGTCCTTCACCTTTCGCCCCCCTCTTCCCTCTTCATTTTTCATTCTTCACTTTTCACTTTTCATTTTTCACTCTTCATTCTTCATTCTTCATTCTTCACTCTTCATTCTTCACTCTCTTCGGATATCTCCTCAATAAACTCTCCTTCAGGCTTTTCTTCCTGGTAGGGCAGGTATTTGTCGAGCGCCAAGATGATCAGGTAGAAGAAGGACATAAAAACAAAAATCCCTGCCACTCCTACCACGGCGATGAACAGTGCTGTTTGTGTTGTCGGTGTCATGTTGGTTGTTTTTAAGCGAGTAATGGAACCAATGTCAGTATAATGCCGCCTGCCACCACCGAGCCTATCTGGCCGCCCACATTGGCGCTGATAGCCGGCATAAGCAGATAGTTGTAAGGATCTTCTTTCTGTCCCATCTGATGGATCACACGGGCCGACATCGGGAATGCCGAAATACCACAGGCGCCTATCATCGGGTTGATTTTATTCCCCTCTTTACGGAACAGGTTCAGGAATTTTGCGAAGATCACCCCGCCAAAAGTGTCGAAAATAAAGGCGAAAAGGCCCAGGGCGATAATAATCAAGGTATCCGTGCGGATAAATCGATCAGCCGTCATCGTGCTGGCAATGGTTATGCCAAGCAGTATGGTAACCAGGCTGGAGAGTTCGTTCTGTGCCGATTGGGATAACTTATTCAATACACCGCACTCACGGATCAGGTTACCGAACATCAGGAAACCGATCAACGACAGAGAAGAGGGGGCGATGATGCCCGCGGCAATGGTAATTACAATGGGGAAGGCAATAAGCGCTTTTTTCGATATTCTCTTATTATTGCGGTTGGCAGACGACATTCTTATCAGCCGTTCCTTGCGTGAAGTCAGCAAGCGGATAACCGGCGGTTGAATAATAGGTACGAGCGCCATGTAGGAATAAGCTGCCACAGAGATGGGCCCCAGCAGGTTGGGTGCAAAACGGGAAGCCACCACGATGGAGGTAGGCCCGTCGGCTGCGCCTATGATGCCAATGGATGCTGCTTCGCGGATATCATAGCCCAGTAGTGTGGCAAACATCATTGTGAAGAAGATACCGAATTGTGCAGCCGCGCCGAACAGTAGCAGCGATGGATTTCTGAATAGCGGTGAGAAATCGATCATAGCCCCGATGGCGATAAATATCAGTAATGGGAAGATTTCGGTAGCAATGCCGGCATCGAAGAAGACATTGAGAACACCTTCTACAGCCTGTCCTGTCGCGGGATCGATTTGTGTGAGCGCCGAAGAGAGAGGAATATTCACTAAAATAGCGCCAAACCCCATCGGCAGCAATAGTGTTGGCTCGTAATTCTTGGCGATAGCGAGATAAATCAGAATAAGTCCCACGCCAATCATCACCAGATGTTGCCAGGTCATACCGGCTATTGCCGGTAACAGTTCTTCTAAGCCCATAAAATTCCAAATTTTATTTTGTGTACGGTTACTCCGTTGTATACAAAGAGGCTATACAAAGAGGCGAGACTTTTGCCCCGCCTCTTGATATGACAGATAATCTTTTCCTAGTACAAGAATCCCAGTAGGATACCGGCGGCCACTGCCGAGCCGATCACGCCGGCTACATTGGGTCCCATGGCATGCATCAGCAGATAGTTGCTGGGGTCATATTCCATACCCACATGTTGTGAGATACGGGCAGAATCAGGTACCGCTGAAACTCCCGAATTTCCAATCAGCGGATTGATCTTCTTACCCTTGGCTAAGAAGATATTCATGAATTTCACAAAGAGTATCCCGGTGACAGTGGCCACTATAAAGGAAAGGGCGCCAATACCGAATACTTTTAAAGACTCCCAGCGGATGAACGTGGTGGCTTGCGTGGAAGCGCCTACGGTAAGTCCCAACAGAATGGTGATTGTGTCAATCAGTGGTCCACGTGCCGTTTCTGCGAGGCGACGGGTTACTCCTGATTCTTTCAGCAGATTACCGAAGAAAAGCATCCCCAACAGGGCCAGGCCGGAGGGTACCAAAAATGCGGTAAGCAGTAGTCCCATGATAGGGAACAAAATCTTCTCTGTTTGCGATACCACCCGTGGCGTTTTCATTTTGATAACCCGTTCATTCTTTGTTGTCAGCATCCGCATAAAAGGAGGCTGTATCACAGGCACCAATGCCATGTAGGAGTAAGCCGAGATGGCTATGGCTCCCAGCAGGTGAGGGGCCAGCTTGGATGAGAGGAATATAGCTGTCGGGCCATCCGCGCCGCCAATGATGCCGATTGCCCCTGCTTCGTTGGGCGCGAAACCCCACATGGTTGCGATGATGTATGCGGCAAAAATACCGAACTGGGCTGCCGCGCCGATCAAGATCAACTTGGGATTCGCTATCAAGGAGGAAAAATCTGTCATGGCTCCGATGCCGAGGAAGATCAACGGGGGGTACCATCCTTGCACCACACCCTGGTACAGGATATTGAATACCGATCCTTCTTCGTAAATCCCTATCTGCATATTGGCTGCTTCATTGAAAGGGATATTCCCGATAAGGATACCGAAACCGATCGGGATCAACAGGAGAGGCTCAAACTCTTTCTTGATAGCCAGATAGATGAAGAATAACCCCACGAGGATCATTACGATATGCCCCGGTTCAGCATTGGCAAATCCGGTAAAGTTCCAGAATGTAGCTAAATTGTCTGCTATAGATAATAGACTGTTCATGTTATTTTCCGGGTTTTATTCAATGACAACAAGATCAGTTCCTTCAAGTACCGAGTCTCCTTTTTGGATAAGAATTTCCGTTACTTTTCCGTTGCCGTTGGCAAGGATATTGTTCTCCATCTTCATAGCCTCAAGGATCATCAGTGTTTGTCCTTTCTTTACCGTATCCCCTATCTTGCAATGAATATCCAATATGACACCGGGAAGCGGAGATTGAATGGTGTTCTTTCCGGTGGAACCGGCAGGTTTTGTTACAAGCGGGGTAGATGTGCTTTGTGGAGTGGGTCCCGCCGCGGAGGTGGGCTGACGCTGTACTACTGGTTTCGGTTTTTTTGATTTGGGTGCCAGCTCAACCGTGTAGGGAGTGCCGTTCACTTCAAGTTCCACAAGCTCGCTGTCAGACTTGGTGACCACCACCCTGTAGGGAGCTCCGTTGATTTTATAATTAAACTCTTTCATATGATTGTTTTATTTTTTTCTTTTGGTATATAGTATATCAGAACCACTTAGTCTTCGCTCTACTTCGGTAAATGCCTTAATGTCTGAAGTTTGGAGCTCCAAGGAGAATAGTTCCTCTTCACATACTGGATAGTGAGAATGGTAGATTCTATATCGTGCTGATCCTCTTTTAGCTCGTGAATAGCCGCCGAAATTGCAGCCAATACTTCTCCCGATAAATGGGTATAACTTCTCACGGCCGAGAGTGAACCGCTTTTGGCCACCTTCCTTTGTGACATTCGTTGCGCTAAAATGCCTGTATAGTTGAAGATGAGATAAAGTATAAGTAACGCAGTAAATACCACGAACATAGAAGTGAGAGTCATGACTCCTCCCCACGGGTCATCTTTCCGCAAGGTGACTATTTTGGGGTTCTCTTCCAGAATAGCGTTATTGCTGCTGGGAGTTACCCTTTCAAGGTGGGTGGCAAAACTATTACCTTCTTCATCGTATTTTACACCATCCTGTGGATATCCATAGGTCTGGTCAGCTAAAATTCCGGCAGGAATCACGATTTCGTCCAGTAATGTCTTCCCGTCGTTATCATAGAGCGCGATGTAATTCTCTTTGGTTGGGTCGAGTTTGAAACTCACATGAAATGTCCCGTTGAAAGGATTATCGTCTGCCCAAAACAACGCATGCTGATGGGGAGGTATCCTGGTGAGGACATCCCCTCGGGGGATGGGATATTTTTTCGGATTATTGCGGTCGTTGGTGAGGTATCGTCCTCCCAAATCCTGCGTTTTTGCCGTATTGTTGTATATCTCAATCCACCCGTTCCGTTGTCCATAATCATCCACATAGCTGCTCTCGTTGAGAACCATGACCTCGTTAATGACCCAGGCCGGATTTCTCAGTTTGGAACTACATCCGGAGAACAACAGCGCTACGATGAAAAGAAATAATGTGATTGTATAATTTCTCATATTCAACTGCTTTTTAAAGAGGTAGATTGTCGTGCTTTTTGGGCGGATTCTGCAATTTCTTGGTCTGCAGTTGGTGCAATGCGCGAATAACACGGAAACGGGTGTTGCGTGGCTCAATCACATCGTCGATATATCCGTATCGCGCGGCTACATAGGGGTTGGTGAAGAGATCGTTATACTCTTTCTTCTTCTCTTCTTTTACCGCGGTCATTTTTTCCGGATCTTTTTCGGCCGCAATCTCCTTGCTGTAAAGCACCTCAACCGCTCCGTCGGCTCCCATAACAGCGATCTCCGCGGTAGGCCATGCGTAGTTGATATCGCCGCGGAGTTGTTTACAACTCATCACTATATGCGCCCCACCATAAGATTTACGTAATGTGACGGTTATTTTCGGTACGGTAGCTTCACCATAAGCATACAACAATTTGGCACCGTGGGTGATTACTCCACCGTATTCCTGTCCTGTTCCGGGAAGGAAGCCCGGAACATCCACCAATGAGACGATAGGTATATTGAAAGCGTCGCAGAAACGGACAAAACGGGCTGCCTTGCGCGAAGCATTGATATCGAGCACACCGGCAATGAATTTAGGCTGGTTGGCGACAATGCCGACCGATTGGCCGTTGAAACGGGCAAACCCCACAATGATATTTTTGGCATAATCGGCATGTACTTCCAGGAACTCTCCCTTGTCGATGATGGCACCGATCACTTCATACATGTCGTAGGGTTTGTTCGGGCTGTCGGGGATGATATCGTTGAGTGCGTCATCCAGCCTGTCGATGGGATCATCATTGGGCTGCAGAGGCGCTTCTTCCATATTGTTCTGTGGAATGAAACTGAGCAGTTGGCGGATCAGTTTCAACCCGTCCTCTTCGGTTTGTACCTGGAATTGGGAAACTCCCGATTTGGAAGAGTGTACTGTGGCTCCTCCCAGCTGTTCCTGCGTGACATCTTCGCCTGTCACGGTTTTTACCACCTTCGGGCCGGTGAGGAACATATACGAGGTTCCCTGGGTCATGATGATGAAATCGGTAAGGGCGGGAGAGTAAACCGCTCCTCCGGCACAGGGGCCGAAAATACCTGAAATCTGGGGAATAACCCCTGATGCGAGGATGTTACGCTGGAATATCTCGGCATAGCCACCCAACGCATTGATACCTTCCTGAATGCGTGCACCCCCCGAGTCATTGATGCCAATAACAGGGGCGCCCATTTTCAGCGCCTGATCCATTACTTTACAGATCTTTTGCGCATGCATTTCCGACAGGGATCCTCCGGATACGGTGAAATCCTGAGCGAATACATATACAAGCCGCCCGTAGATAGTTCCGTAGCCTGTTACCACTCCGTCTCCCAGGAATTTGGTTTTTTCCATTCCGAAGTTGTGGCAACGATGTTCCACGAACATGTCGAATTCCTCAAAACTTCCTTCATCCAGAAGCATGGCGAGTCTTTCGCGTGCCGTGTATTTTCCTTTGAGGTGTTGCGCTTCGATTCTTTTTTCGCCACCTCCTAAACGAGCTTTTTCGCGTAATTGAATAAGCTCTTTTACTTTTTCGAGTTGGTTGCTCATATAAAAATTTGTATTTAAAACGAAATAGGTTTTTGCAACGGCTTTTGCTTGACCAAAATTCAAACAAGTTTGTTTTTTGTTTCGGTTCATAATCAACGCCTCTTGTTATTGAGGGCAAATGACCAATGTCTTTTGAGTCCTGTTGCTTTACTATATTGTTTGGTGTGAGAATTTTTCTAAATGATGGTGTTGGAAAAGAAGTTTCTCCGCATTATTCGGGATGTTGGCATAGTTCGGTGAGAACGCCACCGGTAGATTTGGGATGTAAGAATGCGATACGCAACCCTTCAGCACCTCCGCGCGCTTCCTTGTCAATCAACCGTACTCCTTTATTTTCCATCTCTTTTAAAGCCTCATTTACATTTTCCGTGGCATAGGCTATATGATGTATTCCTTCGCCCCTTTTTTCAATGAATTTGGCAATAGTGCTTTCCTCATCGGTCGGCTCCAACAATTCGATTTTGGTTTGTCCTACCATGAAAAACGCAGTTTTAACTTTTTGATCTTCTACACTCTCAATGTTATAGCATTTCAGCCCCAAAATCCCTTCATAATAAGGAAGTTGCTCTTGAATACTCTTCACGGCTATCCCGATGTGCTCGATGTGTGTAATCTTCATATTATTATAATCTTATGATATTTCAGAGTTTGACTGCAAATGTACGTCTTTCATTCATAAAAAAGAATAAAAAGCGGATATTTCTTTTGAAGATAGCGAGAAAGGCGTAATCGTCAGATAGAGGAGATACGTAATACCTCCAGCATTTCGCGGCTGATCTCCCTGTCTTTCTTGATTGCCCTTTTGAATGGAACATATACGATCTCATTTTCCCGGATACCGATCATCACGTTACGTTGATATTCCATTAATGCCTGTATGGCCGCAACCCCCATGCGGCTCGCAAGGATACGGTCCTGGGCGGTAGGAGAGCCGCCGCGCTGCAGGTGGCCAAGTATGGACACGCGCACGTCGTATTGCGGATACTCTGTTTTTACCCGTTCCGCCAATTTGATGGCTCCTCCGGTCACTTCGCTTTCGGTGACAAGCACCATGCTGCTGTTTTTTGATTTTCGGAAACCCTGTTCAATGAGTTCGGCCAACTGGTCTTTTTCTATACTTATTTCGGGGATGATCGCCGCTTCGGCTCCAGAGGCAATGGCACTGTTGAGCGCCAGGTAACCGCAATTGCGCCCCATCACCTCTATGAAGAACAGACGCTCATGTGAAGTGGCTGTATCCCGTATTTTGTCCATCGATTGCATGATGGTGTTCAGTGCCGTGTCGTATCCGATAGTTGTGTCGGTACCGTTCAGGTCATTGTCAATAGTGCCGGGAAGCCCTACCACCGGTATGTTATATTCATTGGCGAAAATAGCGGCACCGGTGAGAGAGCCGTCGCCCCCAATCACAACTAACGCCTCGATGCCATGTTTCTGCATGTTTTCGTATGCCATCCTTCGCCCCTCTTGGGTCATGAAATCTTCCGAGCGGGCTGTTTTCAGCATGGTGCCTCCTTGCTGAATGATATTACTCACACTATTGGTTTTGAACTCCACAATCTCGTCTGAGATCAATCCTCTATATCCTCTGTAAATCCCATACACTTTCATGTTATTGAATATCCCGGCACGTGTTACCGCACGAATGGCCGCATTCATGCCGGGCGCGTCTCCTCCGGAAGTGAGGACACCTACACTTTTTATATTAGAGTCCATAGTTGAAATGTTAGTCTTTGAAGATTTCGCCGTTATTTATGTGAACTTCTTGAAAAATCCTGTTAAATAACGAAACGCAAAGATAGATTTTTTTAATGATGCATACAAAAAAAGCTGCTTAAAAAGCAGCTTTTTCGACTTGCATCCGGGGTTGTAGTTTAGCGATGTTCTCAGCTACAGCCTCCATTTGCCACATAGGCGTGGAAGTTGCCCCGCAAATACCTATGCTGATATCTTCTTTCAGAAGAGAGGGGTCGATCTCATCGGGATGGTGAATCAGGTATGAGTTGGGATTTTTTTTCTTACATTCCGCAAACAGGACTTTACCGTTGGAACTCTTCTCCCCGGCAATGAAGAAGATGAGGTCATGATTTTCGGCGAACTCCTGTATGTTGGGAACCCGATTCGACACCTGCCGGCAGATGGTGTCGTAGAATTCAAATTTAGCGTCGCCCCGCATGCGGGATTTGATCAGTTCCCCCACTTCACGAAAACCTTCAAGCGACTTGGTGGTTTGAGAAAACAGGCTGATGTCTTTTGTGAAGTCCAGCTTGTCTATCTCCTCTTTGCTCTCGATCACAATGGCCGATTCATCAGTCTGCCCGAGCAGTCCGTTCACCTCCGCATGTCCCTTTTTGCCGAAAATGACCACCTGCGCGTCGTCGTTTTCCGCATGGGTGTATTTTTTCTTGATCCGTTTCTGCAATCCCAGCACTACGGGACAAGAAGCATCAATCAACTCGATATTGTTTTGTTTGGCTATTTCATAAGTGCTGGGCGGTTCGCCGTGCGCGCGGAGCAGTACCCGCACGTTCTTTAATTCCCTGAACTGCTCATGATTGATGGTGATTAACCCCATCTTTTCGAGACGTTCTACTTCTATGTTGTTGTGTACGATGTCACCCAGGCAATAGAGGGTGCCTCCTTTTTTGAGCTCCTCTTCCGCCCTGATAATAGCTTTTTCCACACCGAAACAGCAACCGGAGTGCCTGTCTATTTCAATTTTGATCATTTTTCGCCATAATTCTGTTAAACATATCCAAAGCCCATTGCAATTGTCCCTCGATATCCACGTGTGTATTGTCGAGCTCAATGGCATCATCGGCTTTACGTAGCGGACTTTCGGCCCGGGTAGTGTCACGCAGGTCGCGTTCCTTCACATTGGCCAATATATCTTCATAAGCCGGAGGGTTGATCCCTTTGGCTTTCATCTCATCAAAACGGCGTTGCGCCCGTATTTCAGGCGGGGCGGTGATGAAGAGTTTCAACTCGGCATCCGGAAAAACGACCGTGCCGATATCGCGACCGTCCATCACGACCCCCTTCTTTTTGCCCATCTCCTGCTGCTGGCGAACCAGTTCTTTTCGTACAAAACCGAGCGTGCTTACCCGGCTGGCGCCGTTCGCCACTTCTAAAGTACGAATGTCATCTTCCACGTTTTCCCCGTTCAGGTAAGTATCCTGGCTGCCCTGTGTGTTGGGAGCAAAGGTTATCTTTATCTCTGAAACATGCGCGCGAAGCGCTTCCTCGTCCATCCTTGTCTCGGTGATCCACCCTTTCCTGATGGCGTACAGTGCGACAGCACGATACATGGCTCCACTGTCGATATAGGTATAACCCAATTTTCCGGCCAAGTCTTTGGCCATTGTACTTTTGCCGCACGAGGAAAAACCGTCGATGGCAATATTAATCTTTTTTGCGTGCATATCCAAATGGTCAATCTCTTTATCGGTTGTTTCCCCGCGATAACCTGCAATGGGTGAATATCCCGAATGAGATAAACAAAGTACAAAGATAGAATGTTTTTGCAAGAATGTCTTTTAACAGAAATGGGTTTAATTCATGTGCAACGTATCTCAAGCCCGATCAAGTTCGTATGGGCCTACCGGTTTATTCCCCGAATGCCAGCAGGTATTTGTCGATATATAGCTGTTTCTCTTTCGACTTGTATTGCTGAATATAACGCGGATGCTCCAATACTGTGATCCGGTCGAAAAGTTTCTCCTCTTTGTTCAGTTTGCGGATGAAATCGGCATTCTTTTTTCCGAGGATATATACTTCAGAAGTGTCGACTCCTATCTCGATATGTTTTTTGAGTGATGCGATCATAAACCCTTTTACCATTTCGAACAGGGAGTTGTCATCGTAATAGTTGGCGTTAAGCCAGTTGCCCTCTCTTGTTTTGCGGATGATTGCCAGCGGAAAGGGGGAATTGATGTAAAAGCGGCTGTAAAATTCATTTGCACCGCCGTAAGCCGCGATCATGTCGTATATGAACCACGAAGAAACCTCGTGGGTATGGGCCGAGTGCATGGTGATCCCACACACACTTTCCAATCGTTTGGTGTCGGTGAAAGGTATGCCCGTCACCCCTGCTCCGTGGCGGCTGGGATTGATGCCGATGATGAATTTTCGCCTTCTCGTGTCGTTATAATATTTGCGGTAGAAGGCTTCCATCACGAGCATCGTTTCCGGGTTTTGCAGGAAAGGGTTTAATACCTGGAATCCTTCAGGCAATTTACCGGAATAGTGTAATTGCCGGTTGAAAGTAATGATCTTATCTGCCAGATTTTCCGTCATTTTTTATCAGACGAGTTTAACAAAATTGTTTTCAAGTTTTACGTTGAAGTTTATCTCTGCTTTTAGTGCTTTAAAAACTTTAATTATCGTGTCAATCGTTGCACTATTGGCACTATTTTCAAGTTTTGAGATTTGAGCTTTCCGAACACCTACAAGTTGTCCGAGTTCTTCTTGTGTCAAATTACGTTCTTGCCTTGCAGCTTTGATCATTTTGCCCAAAATATCCATATGAAGTTCGTATTCGTAATCATCACGTTCTTTTGTGCCAACTTTGCCGATATATTTATCCTTCATCTCGGCAAGCGTATATGTCTTTAATTGCTTTGTTGCCATATGATTATTTTTTTAGTTTATTCTTAAAGTACTCATCTCTCAGGCTTATTGCCCGGTCTATTTCGTTTACGTGAAGTCCCGCGTATCTTGTCCGAAACTCCCAAATGCCGCTTTGTAGCTTCTTGAAAAGTTTTGGATCGTTGGTTTGTTCCGCAAGATCAATATTGTAGAATATCTTTCTAACTATTATAGAATCAAGTCCTGCAATAAACTTGTCCGCTTCTTCCAAAAATTTAGTTTCAAAAATATTTCATTACAATAGACCTTGTTTAACAGCATAAAGATAATCAATGTTTCTATATTTGGAAACTTGTATTTGATGTTTTTTATCCGTGCGTACCTGATCTTTTTCCGAAAAAAGGTACGTACACTGTTTAAGTTTTTCATAGCCCCAGCCTTTTCCGTACTTTTCTGTAAGTAGGGAGGATCGTGTTTGCGAATGTCACCTATCAGTCGTTTACCTCTGTTTGCAATAAAAGCTTGAGCGTATTTCTGTCCTGATTCCAGATATTCTTTAGCTTGATAAAGATCCCAGGCTTCTTTTATCAATTCAGCATACTTTTCATTATCCTGCCCAAACGTAAAATTGAATACAAACAGGCTGAGGATTGGCAGTATTATTAATTTTTTCATTGTGGGTTTGTGGGTCTCTTTTTTCGGTGTCGTTGAAATCTATTGTCTTAATTTTTTGACTTGCATCAACCAAATCTTCCAATAAAAAGAAATGAATATAGCCGGTAAAATTGTCAATCAAATCGAAACATTGAATGTAACTGTTGTACTTCTATAAATACGCAATTTTAGGTGTCGGGCGAATCCTTCCCGCCCAATTCTCATTAAGGTGGATAGTCTTATATCAGATGCATTGTTCTCAATCCTTGAAATATAAGTTTTGGGAGTTCCATATTTCTCAGCCAGTTGTTCCTGGGTTAATCCACTCTCTTTTCTGAATTCTTTAATCATAATACCAAGTTTAAATACCTCAAATCCCTCTTCGAATTTTTTGAGGTAAGGTCTGAGTTCATTTTTCATTTCTTCTGTAAACTGCTGTTTTTGCAATTATTGTTAATGGGCTCGTATATGTATGGCTTATGGCGGTCTTCTATGTGCTAATATTCAGTGTTTTATGATTGAAGACTACTGGTGGCATTTTGTCCTATTTCCTACTGACAATACTTTTGAGCAATTCAATTGCCTTAGCTGTAGCAAGGGTATTATCAACATCAGATTGTGCAATGGATAAATAACTTGAGACCGTTTCTTTTACTTCAATATCAGGTAAGATGCCTACCCCTACAAATTTGGTACCGTCCGGATAAGTGTCTTTTTTAGTGCAAATTTGTATCCGTCCTTCTCCTGGAAGAGTGAATACAATTGGATTCCCGGTACTGCCTCCACTGGGGGTTCCAATGATGCTCCCGCGCTTCATATTTCGGAATCCCACGCAAAAGTCTTCTGCAGCTGAAAATGTCCCTTCATTAATTAACAACACTATCGGCTTACTAAAGATTGTTTTGTTCATTACTGGATTATAATCAGCAGACTTTTGTGAATACCACTCTTTTGCATAGTTCCACGAAGCATGAGCCGGAATAAAGAGTGGACTACTCCAATCCGACATTTTGAAAGTTTCGGATGTTAAGTGAGATAAAACATATCTGGAGTAGTTGGAATTGCCTCCTCCATTGTTTCTTATGTCAATAATTAAAGCATCCAAATGGACTAATTTTTCATAGATTGAATCAAATTGTTCAATATAATTGTCTCCCCAAAAGGAATTGATTTTTAAGAGGCCAATATTGTCATCCATTTCTTTAAAATCGAATAAGGGCTTTGATGATAAATTTTTCTCAGACATAGAATGACTGATGGAATGGCTAAAAGTTTTCCCATCTTTATCTTTGAAAGTTAGTCGAATCTCTTCTGATTTTTTACCTCTCGTGGCTTCTCGTCCATAGGCACGTAAATTCATCCATTGTTCCGTGGAAGAATGAATATAAGGTTTGATTTTTGTGGAAACATATTTATGTACGTCCATTTCGTTAATTTGGATAATTTCCAGTCCTTCCTTAATTCCTTTTTGCTCCAATGTGTCATTGAGTACTGCGGTAACAACCATTTTTCCTTCAATTAGTTTTGTTAAAAGTGGAATAGTTGCCCAATTATTCCATAAATCCCGCCGTTCCCAGGAAACACTGGTATGACCGTCTTTCAGCGTTGCAATGAATCGTTGTAATTCCCTGAAATATTCAAAATCATTTTTTGTTGCAAGCACAACAGGAATAGTTGCCTGATACAAGCTATCCCAATCAAAAGACAGCTTATCAAAATAAACAAAGTTGTATTTTACTTCCGACCAACATTTCGACAGTCCGGTAATTTTTTCTATATCTGAAAGAGATTTTTCAGAATTTTCCTGACTGTAGATGCAGTAAACTATCATACTGAGAACTAAAAAACAAGTCATTTTTTTCATCATGCTTGTAGACATTTAAATAAAATTTATCAAAAGAGCGATTAAAAGAATTAAGTGATACTATCCCGCCACAGAGAGGCGGGATAGTCTTGGGTAATTACTCTTCCAGGAAATTCGGATACATGTAGTCGGTTACAGGAACGAATGTTTCCTTGATGCATTGTGGGGAAACCCAGCGGAGCAGGTTGAATACCGAGCCGGCCTTGTCGTTGGTGCCCGAGCCGCGACCGCCGCCGAACGGCTGTTGGTCTACCACAGCGCCGGTGGGCTTGTCGTTGATATAGAAATTTCCGGCGGTGTGTGTCAACCGGGCGGTCATCTTTTCGATATTGGCCCTGTCGGCAGAGAAGATAGCGCCCGTAAGCGCATAGTCGGTGGAGGTGTCGACGATCTCCAACGTTTTGTCGAGATCCGCCGGATCGTACAGGTATACGGTGAGGATCGGGCCGAAAAGCTCTTCTTTCATTGTGATGTAATCAGGTTTTTTGGCCAGGATAACGGTGGGATGGATGAAATAACCTTCCGACTTATCATAAGTGCCTCCAAAAACGATTTCCGCATCGGGTGACGCTTTGGCGTTGTCGATTGCCTTTGCCAGTTTATCAAACGAATCTTCGTCGATCACTGCATTCACGAAATTGGAGAAGTCTTCCACCACACCGGTTTTTATTTTAGCGAGATCATCACCCAGGAATGTCTTTACCTCTTCCCATAGAGTGGTGGGAATATAAGCGCGGGAAGCGGCCGAACATTTCTGTCCCTGGTATTCGAACGCGCCCCGGGTGAGTGCTGTAGCCACCTGTTTTGCATCGGCTGTCGCGTCGGCAAAGACATAGTCTTTCCCGCCCGTTTCTCCCACGATACGGGGATAGGATTTATATTTCGACATATTACCGGCAATAGTGCGCCACATGCTGTTGAATACTCCAGTGGAACCGGTGAAGTGCAGGCCGGCAAAATCGCGGTGGTTGAAGATCACATCGGCGGCGTCTCTTCCATCGGCATAGACGAGGTTGATCACTCCATCAGGTAGTCCGGCTTCCTGTAACACTTTCATAATAAGGTGAGCCGAGTAAATAGCCGTTTTTGAGGGTTTCCACACCACGGTATTTCCCATCAACGCGGGGGCGCCCGGCAGGTTTCCCGCAATGGATGTGAAATTAAACGGGGTAAGCGCGAAGATGAATCCTTCAAGCGGGCGCCACACCATCCGGTTCCAGATGCCGGGAGAAGAGTTGGGCTGCATCCGGTAAATCTCATCCATATTCTTCACGTTATAGCGGTAGAAATCGATTAATTCGCATACGGCATCTATTTCAGATTGATAGGCATTCTTCGATTGGCCGATCATGGTGACGGCATTGAACTCATAACGATAAGGGCCGGCAATCAATGCGGCTGCTTTCAGGAAGATGGCAGCCCTGCTTTCCCAGTTCATTGTTTCCCACGCGGGTTTAGCTTTTAGTGCGGCATCGATGGCCGCCTGCACATGTGTTTTGTCGCCCTGGTGGTAATATCCCAGAAGATGGTGGTGGTCGTGTGGAGGACGGATCTCCTTCAGGTTGCCGGTACGCGTTTCTTTTCCTCCGATAATCATCGGCAGGTCAAGCCCTCCCTGGTTAAGCTCGGCAAGTTTATGTTTTAACGCTGCCCTTTCGGGCGTCCCCGGAGCGTAGCTCCTGACAGGTTCATTCTTTACTTGGGGTAATTGAAAGACTCCTTTAGACATAAGTTAATCTGTTTAATGGGTTTTTACTAATTGAATGTGACAAATTTACCAAAAATCGCTGTAATATTTGCAGGAAATCGGAAGATTAACGCAAAACGGCTTGACATAAAGGCAATTCAAGGGAGTTGAGATGAAGAAAAGAAAAAGTCACAGTACGGGCTTTAAAACGAAAGTTGCTTTAGAAGTTTCACAGGAAAGGGATACAGTCCGGGAGACCGGTCGCAAGTATGGTTTGCACCCGCGCCGGATCTCCACGTGGAAGAGTCAATTCTTATGCAATGCGGATGTTGTTTTTGAACGTGGCGCATCCAAGAGAGGGAATGACAAGGAAAAAGACGCACTGTTCAAGAAAGTCGGGCAACTTCATCTGGAGGTTGACTTCTTAAAAAAGGAATGGGAAAATAGATAAAAAACAGCGGAAGGCAAAAGAATAAAATCTTTTTGTTATTTTTGTGAACCTTTATGATACTCTTAGGTAACACTTTTACAGAAAATACACATGCAATCGAAGGAAACACCACCGGTCAATTTTGAGAATACGGAAATCGCCTTTCGCGATCTATCCAATGCAAGTTTAAAACAAGCGTGTCAGCTCTTCAGGGTGATGAATAGACGCACGCTGGTAAATATGGGCAAACATCTGGTTAATTTTGCGTTTACCATCCATTTTCCTGTGGAAGGTATCATCCGCAATACTATTTACCGGCATTTTGTGGGAGGAGTCTCTATTGAAGATTGTGGCAAGACGATTGCCCGTCTTGCCCGTAGCAACGTGGATTCTATTCTCGATTATGCGCGGGAGGGAGAGGAATCGGATGATGCCTTCGATGCCACATGCCAGGAAGTAATACGCACCGTTGAGTTTGCCAGCAACCATGGGAATGTGCCATTCAGCGTGTTCAAGATCACGGGGGTGGCACGCTTCGATTTGCTTGCCAAAGTGAGTGAGCAACAGCCACTGGCCGACGAGGAAAAAGATGAATTCCGGCGTGTGGAGGAGCGTGTGGATGCTATCTTCAGACGGGGATTTGAACTGGATGTGCCGGTGCTGGTCGATGCCGAAGAGACGTGGATACAGCCGGTACTGGATGAGATGGTGATGAATCTCATGTCGCGCTATAACAAGGAAAAGGCTATTGTGCAAAACACCTACCAGATGTATCGTCACGATAGTATAGAGCGGATCAAACAGCATCACCGTATGGCGCTGGAGGGAGGATTTAAATTCGGGCTGAAGATCGTGCGGGGCGCCTATATGGAGAAAGAGCGTAACCGCGCTGCTGAACGAGGGTATCCATCGCCTATCCAACCCGACAAACCCGCCACGGATCGCGATTTTAATGATATTATCCGTTATTTCATGGAGCATCTGGATACCATTGACTTTATGGTTGCCACGCACAATGAAGAAAGTTCGTTATTGCTGGCCCGTTTGATCGATGAGTACAATCTGCCGAGAAACCATCGGGGAATCTATTTTTCGCAACTGTATGGCATGAGCGACCATATCACCCATAATCTTGCCGAGAAAGGATACAATGTCGCAAAATATGTTCCTTACGGGGCGGTAAAGACCATGATGCCTTATCTGTTCCGTCGCGCCGAAGAGAATTCATCTGTCAAGGGACAGGCGAGCCGTGAGCTGAAGATGATCCGGACAGAAATAAAACGGAGACGTAATTGATGAGTGGATCAGTGGATTTACGCGTCATTTAACCTCCCATATATTGGACGAGTTCAGCAGGAATTCCGTGAATGACCTTTTCGGGGTCATCATTTGTACTTCTTCGATCTGTTTTTCGTATTCTTTTTCGTATGTAAGTTCTTTCACGCTGCGGATCACTCCCAGTGCCACGGGGAGTCCATCGGCAATATCCATCAATGCCAGTTTCATATGTAAAGTGTTATCCCTGGTGGTGGCATCGTGTACCAGTACGTCGTCGATGGTGTAGCCGTGCTCCCCAATGGTGACCGCTTTGAGGTTCCAGCCATCGAGTACAATCCCCCTGTTCTCCTCTTTTCCGAAGATCATTTTCTCTCCATGTCTCAGTATCACGGTGTTATCTGCTTTCCAGTTACGGTCACTGGTTTTATTATGGATACCATCATTGAAGATCACGCAGTTTTGTAACACTTCCACCACCGAAGTCCCTTTATGTTTGGCGGCTTCGGACATTACTTCCGTCTGGTTCTTGATGTCCACGTCGATAGCCCGGGCGAAGAAAGTACCCCGTGCCCCGAAAGTCAGTTCTGCCGGGCGGAAAGGCTCTTCTACCGTCCCGAAGGGGGAAGATTTGGAAACGAACCCTCTGTCGGAGGTGGGAGAGTATTGCCCTTTTGTCAGACCGTATATCTTGTTATTGAAAAGTAAAATATTTATATCTACATTCCGTCGGATCGCATGGATGAAGTGATTCCCGCCGATGGCCAACGAGTCGCCGTCGCCGGTGGCTACCCATACGCTCAGTTCGGGATTGGCTACCTTCACTCCTGTGGCGATGGCTGCCGCTCGGCCGTGGATGCTGTGGAAACCATAGGTGTTCATGTAATAGGGCAGGCGTGATGAACATCCGATTCCTGAGATGACTGCTATCATGTGAGGATCGATATTCAACTCGGCCATTGCTTTTTGAAGGCTGGTTAGAATGGCATAATCGCCACAACCCGGACACCAGCGAATGGCATTTTCGCTTTTATAGTCTTTCGGCTGATGTTTTTGATATCTTAGTTCTTTTGCTGCTATTTCTGTTACTTCCATATTACTTTTCCTCCATGATTTTCGTAAACTCTTCGATCAATGTGCTTACCTTGAAGGGTTGTCCTTCCACTCTGTTGTACTTATGAATATTATCCAGATCCTGGAACCTGCCGTTCAGATAGGCGGCAAACTGTCCGTCGTTCTGTTCCGCCACGATCACTTTTTTATATTTTTTCAGCAGTTCATGGGTGTTCCGGGGAAGGGGATTGATATGCCTGAAATGGGTATAAGCCACTTTCTTTCCGTTTGCCATGAGACGTAATGAAGCTTCCAGCAGGTGGCCGTATGTGCCGCCCCATCCCACGATCAGCGTGTCGGCATCTGTATCGCCGGTTACCTGCTGTTCAGGGATAAAATCGGCTATTTTTTCGATCTTCGCCTTGCGGGTATTTACCATCAACTGGTGGTTGTCGGGATTCGACGAGATCACACCGGTGAGATGGTCTTTTTCCAATCCGCCAATGCGGTGCATGTATTCCGGAGTACCCGGTACACCCCAATACCTGACGGATGTCTCTTCGTCACGGAAATAAGGCCTCCATTCTTTCGCGTTTCCCTTGTATTTCTTCTGCACATAGGGAGGTTTAATATCGGGATAGTCATTCATCTCGGGAATTCTCCATGCCGATGAACCGTTGGCGATATAACCGTCGGTAAGAAGGATAACGGGCGTCATATGCTCCAATGCTATCTTTGAAGCCTCAAAAGCGCTTTCAAAGCAGTCGGTAGGCGACGCTGCCGCCATCACTACCAGCGGGCTCTCGCCGTTACGTCCGTAAAGTGCCTGGTTGAGGTCGCTCTGTTCACTTTTGGTGGGCATTCCTGTCGAAGGGCCACTACGTTGCACATCAATCACCACCAGAGGGAGTTCGGTCATTACGGCCAGGCCCAATGCCTCGCTTTTGAGCGACAATCCCGGGCCGGATGTGGAAGTGGCTGCCAGGCAACCCGCGAAGCTTGCACCGATGGATGAGGTGATGCCGGCAATTTCGTCTTCCATTTGCAGCGCCTTCACCCCGAAATCCTTCCGTTTGGAAAGTTCCTGCAGGATGTCGGTGGCAGGGGTAATAGGATAGGAGCCGAGGAAGAGATCCACGCCCGCCTTTTCGGAAGCGGCTATCAACCCGTATGCCGTGGCAGTGTTTCCGTTAATATCGGTATAGAAACCTTTGGTCGACTCAATGGGTTCAATACGATAAGTGGAAGCGGTCATGTCGGTGTTATTTCCGTAGTTGTAGCCGTCGGTGAGCGCTTTTATATTGGCCTTTACCAATAATGGTTTTTTTGAAAACTTCTGTTCGAGCAGCTTATCGGCTATTTCCAACGGGCGGTTGAAAAGCCAGCACACAATACCCAGGGCAAACATATTCTTGCTGCGGAGTATCTCTTTATTTTCCAGTCCTGAGTCTTCCAGCGAGGCTTTTGTCAGGGTGGTGATATTCACCCCGATCGGTTGCACGTAATCCAGATTGAGTTCTGCAAAGGGATCTAATGTTTGGAAAAGTGCTTTGTCGAGGTCTCTTTTTTGAAATGAATCGGTATCAAACAGCACAATAGAGCCCCTTTTCAAAAATGAAGCGTTCACTTTGAGTGCGGCAGGATTCATGGCGACCAGCACATCGGTCTTGTCGCCTGAATTATAAACATCTTTGGCGCCAATCCGCACCTGAAATCCCGAAACGCCTTGCAATGAACCTTGCGGGGCGCGAATTTCAGCGGGAAAATCGGGGAATGTGGCGATTTCATTCCCGAAAATAGCCGATAACGTGGAGAACAATGTCCCTGAAAGTTGCATACCATCACCGGAATCCCCTGAAAAACGAATGGTTACTTGTTTAATGTCGGTCACGACCGGATTCGTTGGCATAATTTTATGTGGTTGTTGAATAAATTATTTATAATGCAATATTACCCCTCCGCAAAGCAAAATCATATTTGGGGAGGCGCTTGCCAGATTATCGCTTTCTTGTGCCAAGAACCCATCTGCTCGGTCTTATTCAACGGAGTTAGATCATGGGTGCCTATTTTGCAGATAATCTTATTAAAATTGTTTGCAAAGTAATAAAAGAGTTGTCGAAAAAGCAAATATTTTTCGAGGTAAAGGCAAATCTATTTTTCAGGTGTGTTTTTTATTGGAATAATTTTCCGAAATCCTTTTCGCATATGAGCAGGGAATACAATTCGTATGCTCTGGCGTAGCTTTGGGCATGAAGGGCCGCGCCGCTGCT
Source organism: Proteiniphilum sp. X52 (assembly GCF_003712195.1). GTDB lineage: Bacteria > Bacteroidota > Bacteroidia > Bacteroidales > Dysgonomonadaceae > Proteiniphilum. Next base: position 97,068 of record NZ_RDSD01000009.1, read on the forward strand.
GATGCGCTTTACACCACATCTATGATCTTAGCGAAATTCCCGCTTTCCGCCAGGATTCGTTTTTCGTCTTTTACTACCGAGTCTTCAATATTAATACCTGCCGCACCCATTTTTGCGAGCTGACCAACATGTTCGTTCACTTTGCCTATGCTCCTGCCATATCCGCCGTCGATATCCACTGAAACGGGAATAGAGACCGATTTGATGATTTTCTCCACAACGAACAACAATTCATTGAAACTCATATCCTCGCCATCCCGGTAGCCGAGATTTTCCGCGATGGCGTGTCCGGAGATGCCCACCGCTTTATAACCTGCTTTTTCTGCCAGTTGCGCACTTTTGGCGTCCCATACGTTTCCCAGGAGAAATGGTTCGTCACCGGAATGGAGCCTTCTGAAATCGTTGATTTTCGACATATTGGGTGATTTTTAAATGTTGTCTGATGATTAAACGCAAAACAAAGGTGTATGGTTCAGTCGGTATCCCGAATGTGCCGGCTCTCATGCGATACCGCCCTTTATTTTCTTTCAATCCTTGCTCCCAACGCGTTCAGACGTCGGTCAATATCCTGATATCCCCTGTCGATCTGGTCGATATTATGGATAGTACTCATGCCTTCCGCGCTCATGGCGGCGATTAACAGTGAGATACCGGCACGTATATCGGGGGATGTCATGGTCATGCCTTTGAGCCGGAATCGTTTACCCATGCCGATCACAGTTGCCCGGTGGGGATCACAGAGGATGATCTGTGCTCCCATATCGATCAGTTTGTCCACGAAAAAGAGCCGGCTTTCGAACATTTTCTGGTGGATCAGCACGCATCCTTCCGCTTTGGTGGCGACAACCAGCATCACGCTGAGCAGATCGGGCGTAAGTCCCGGCCAGGGGGCGTCGGCAATAGTGAGGATGGATCCGTCGATGAATGATTCTATGGTATAATCATCTTGTGGTGGAATATGGAGATCGTCACCCCGTTGTTCCACAATAATACCTAAGCGGCGAAAACTTTCGGGGATAATGCCGAGATGGGTCACTGAAGTATCTTTTATGGTAAGTTCCGAGGCGGTCATGGCTGCCATGCCGATAAAGCTGCCGATCTCGATCATATCGGGCAGCAAACGGTGACGGCAACCGGAAAGGGAGGAGACCCCATGTATTGTCAGTCTGTTGGAGCCAATTCCTTCGATTTTTGCTCCCATGCGTACCAGCATCCGGCTCAGCTGTTCCACATATGGTTCACAGGCTGCGTTGTAAATGACCGTTTCCCCTTCGGCAAGGACAGCGGCCATCAACAGGTTGGCAGTGCCGGTAACGGAAGCCTCATCGAGCAGGATATATTGACCGGACAGTTTTTTGGCAGAAAGCGTGAAGAGTTGTTTTTGCTCATTAAAGATCAGCTCAGCCCCTAATTTCATGATGCCGTTGAAGTGGGTATCCAGCCTCCGCCGTCCTATTTTATCGCCTCCCGGTTTGGGTACGACCGCTTCTCCGAATCGTGCCAGAAGGGGGCCGACAATCATGATGGAACCCCGCATCGCGGCGCTCTTTTGCATGAAGTCTTTCGATTGGGTATAGGAGAGGTTTATCTTTTCCGCTTTGAAAGAGTAGTTCTCCCTACCCAGTTTCTTTACCTCCACTCCCATATCGGAGAGCAGTGCGATGAGATTGTTCACATCCAGTATATCGGGCACGTTCTCTATGATCACCTCCTGTTGAGTGAGAAGCGTGGCGCAAATTACCTGCAGAGCCTCGTTCTTTGCTCCCTGTGGTGTGATTTCCCCCTTGAGGCTGCATCCGCCTTCAATGACAAATGATGACATGTTGACCGCTTTTTATAGTTAATAAATGCGCACTTCCGGTTCAAGCATTATGCCGAATTGTTTCCGCACTTCCTGTTGTATTTCGTGCATGAAGGCCACAATTTCCCGGCCGTTTTCGGTGCCATAATTCACAATGATAAGTGAATGGTGGGTACTGGTGCCTACCATTCCGCGCCGCTTCCCTTTATATCCCGCCTTGTCTATCAGGAATGCCGCCGACGTTTTGAATTGTCCTTCTCCTACGTTGTAGACAGGGGCATCCGGCAGTTTCAGTTGTAACTGGTCTTTTTCCTGTTGCGTAAGCACGGGATTTTTAAAAAAACTTCCGGCATTGGGTAGTATTTTATAATCGGGCAATTTCCGGTTGCGGATACGGATAATGGCATTGCGAACCTGGGCAAGGGTAGGAGAGGAAATGCCTTCCAACTCACGGCTCAAGTCGATATATCTCTCTTTATATTGAAACGACTTTTCCAATGTGAAAACCACGGAAGTGATTACATGGAGTCCGGAGCGTTTAAAGATGCTGTCACGGTATCCGAATCCGCACTCCTCGCTGGAGAGTTCTTTGTGATTCCCTGTCTGAAGTTCCACCGCTTTCACCTTGGTGATCACCTCCATCACCTCCGTACCGTACGCGCCGATATTCTGAACCGGACTTGCGCCTACCGAACCGGGAATAAGCGACAAATTCTCGATACCGGCGTAACTGTTCTCCACGCAATAAGCCACAAACTGATCCCAATCTTCCGCCGCGCCGACTTCAATTTCTACGCACCGATCGGTTTCCGTAAGGATATGGATACCCCGCATGGCAGGTTTAATGACCAATCCTTCGAAATCTTTGGTGAAAAACAAATTGAAACCGTTCCCAAGCACCAGTTTCCGTTCATCGGGAAAAGTGCGGATGATTTCCGAAAGTTCCTCAGCCGATTGCGGTTCACACAATATTTTTGCCGACGCCTTCGTGCGGAAAGAGTTATAGGGTTGCAGTTGTACGTTATATTTGATGATCATTTCGGGACAGATCTAATCGAAATGCAAATATAACGAAAGCCGGGAGAAAAACCAAGCTCGCTTGAGTTTTTCCGAGGCGCCTCTTATATCATGGAAATATAACGAAAGCCGGGAGAAAAACCAAGCTCGCTTGAGGTTTGCGGGTCAAATATCGGCTTGTCCATCAGGGTGCTATCTTTGAAAGCCTTGAAGGAGAGGAGGATCGAGAGAATGATGATGGGAATCATGTCCTGTCTTTTATTATTTCGGAGTAATAGGTCTTTATATATTTTCTGATGGTTGCCAGTGATTGCGAAAATTTATTGTGGACTGTTTGCGTGGTTACCCCTAATTCTTTTGCTACTTGTTTGGCCGGAATACCGTCCACTCTCATCCAAAAACTGTTTTTTGTCAACGAGGAACTCTCCCTCAGAGCATCACGTACTATCTCTTTCAGCTCTTCTTTTTCCATATTGTCATAGACGGTTGTGTCGGCCAATAATCCGGCTTCTTCAACCGGAATTGTTTCGGGAACAGCAATACGGTATACGTCATAGATACGGAAACGCAAATATTGCAATAGAAAAACTTTCACGCATCCCTCCTTATTGGCGCGGATGATACGGGGATTTTCCCAAAAAGCGACCCAGAAATTTTGTATGATTTCTTTGGCAATTTCTTTATTGTGCACTTTTGACAATACGAAACAAAGAATGGTACTGCCGTACCTTTCGTAGAATCGAGAAAAAGCCTTTTCATCTTTTTCCTCAATGCCATTTAATAATATTTCGTCCGTGGTTTGCAATGGGTGACAAAAATAAGAAAAATCTTTGAATCTCCGGGTTGGGCCAACTTTTAACCATATACCCCCGTCGATTCACAAAAAAATAGTAATTTTATCCGTTAAAACGATTATCGGCGGTAAAAGAATGACAGAGAAGAAAGAAAATTTACGGGATAGTTTGTCGGCACAAGAAAAAGCAGCCATTACCCGCGATTTGTTCGAAAGATACCGTAGAGGTAATACCACTCCGGAGGAGAACGACATTATTGAATCTATTGAAAAAGAGGTTATTCCGGAGAAGGAATTTGAAATAACGGATCATCTGATGCAGGAACTGGAGAATGAAACGAAAGATTTTGTTTTCCGGCAAACAGGTGTAAGGATTGGAAACACTGCATCCTCTGTGAAAAAACGTATCGTCTTTCCGGCTTTCATCGGTTCAATGGCGGCTATCCTTTTACTCCTTGTCGGCATCTTTCTTTTTTATCAGAAACATAATCAGCCGGCATCGTTGAAGTCCGACCCTGATACAGCGCCCATCTTCCAACAATATGTTTCGGGAAACGATATCGAGCATGTCACCTTGCCGGACGGCTCCCAACTCTCTCTCAACACTGGTAGCACGCTGAGTCTGCGGGAAGGTGGCATGGATGGTGCCATGCGTGAGATATGGCTCGATGAAGGTGAGGTTTTTTTTGATGTGAGAGAGGATAAGGCGAAACCATTTATGGTGCATCTCCGTGGAGGGTTGACAGTGCAGGTGCTTGGTACAAGTTTCACTATCCAGAGTTATAAAGAGTTGCCATTTCAGGAGATCTGTGTTTTGAGCGGAAAAGTGAGTCTGGAGACTGGGAAGGGTGAAAATATAGAGTTGAATCCCGACCAGAAAGTAACATACGAAGAATCGGAGAAAAGACTTACCCTTGAGAGCGTAAACAGCGCGCAAAAAGCCGGATGGCGTACAGGAACGATTGTCCTGGAGAATGCTTCATTGGAAGAACTTCGTTTCCGGGTGCGGCAGTTCTATGGAAAAGAAATGATCTTTCGGCACACCCCCGGAATAATGTCTGTCAATATCATTTTCGATCGGAGTACTTCTCCTGATGAAGTGGCAACCGAAATAGCCGCGCTTTACGATTTATCCTACCGGATCACGGCCGATCAGATTATTTTCTTTTCGAAAGGTTCTTAAAGCGTAACGCCAATGAGCCGGCATTTATCCGACATACAATATATAATCATATGGATTGTTGTTTTCGCAGGAAACAGCTTCCGTTTGCCGGCTCAGACCATTTCCTTTCCACAGGAGCCGATGCTTTCGAGAATGGAGAAGATAGCCAATGCCGGCAAAGAAAACGGACAATTTGTCACGTATGAAGGCCGTTTTTTGGAAGGGATTACCGCCCCGGCATTCACAAGCGAGTCGGCAGATGTGGAAGAGTGGATACGCCGTTCACTCGAAAACACGCCGCTCTCGTACCGTAAAATGAACGCCAACCGTTTCGTTATTGTCCGCCGCCCTGTTGAAAAACAGGCTACAGGCTATCTCTCCGGAAAAATAACCGATGGCTTCGGCGTGGCGCTGCCCGGCGCAACTGTTCGGGTACAAGCCCTGCAAAGAGGTACAATAACGGGAATGAACGGTGATTATTCACTGGCGTTGCCTTCCGGAAGTTATCTCGTTCAGGTCGGTTTTATGGGTTATGAAACGGCGCGGATCCAGGATGTGGAAGTGGGAAAAAACCGGACGACCCGTTTGGATATAATGCTGAAAGAGAGCGATATCCGTCTGGATGAGGTGGTGGTTACTTATACGCAACCCGAAAGCACCCTTGCAGGCGCGTTACGCGCGCAACGGAACACTCCTTATATCAGTTCCGTTCTCGGCAGTCAACGAATAAACCGGTCTCCCGGAACAACCGTGCAGGATGCCATGTCGCTCCTGCCGGGCATCAGCTTCGATGAAAACCATTCACAGATCATTCGTGGCACAGGCGGCAGGTGGAATGAAATACTTCTGGACGGTATTCCGTTGCCGAATTATGACCCTTCCTACAAAATCTTTTCTTTCGATCTGATCCCTGTCGCTTTGGTAGATAATATCCGCCTTCTCAAATCGTCTACTCCCGATATTCCCGTCGGTTTCGCCGGCGGGATCACCGAAATCATCACCAAAGATATTCCTGAACAAAATTATGTGCAGGCAAATGTCTCCTATCAGTTTAATACGATCAGTACATTCAAAAACCTGCGTGGGAGGAGAAAAGGGAGTCTTGATCTTATCGGATTTGATGATGGCGGTAGAGGGATACCCGGGGCTTTCCGGGCTGTCATGCCCGGAATCCCCCGGGAGTTACCCGGCAACACCACCTTGTTTCCCGCCGGACACTTTGCTATTTCCGACAGGAAGTCTTTTCCCCCGCAACATTATAACATTACCATTGGTAGGACGTATGCATTGCGGGAAAAAGGCGACCGTTTCGGATTCGTGCTCTCGCTGTCTTACCGGAATAGTTCACTGCGGTCCCTCATAAATCATACACAGCGGGGAAGATGGGACTACATAGGGGGCTATATGGGAAGTTTGAACGATAAACAAAACGAGGGACATATTCATCATTATAATAGCGTAACCGGTGGTATGCTGAATGCGGGGTGGCAATTCGGGAAAAACAGGATCAGTGTCCGGAACGTTTTTACCCGGAGTTTCGATAACGACCTGACGGAAGTCACGGCACGTTTGCAGGATATCTCAGGAGTTGAAAGCAATCTCAGCTATCAGTTCTTCAACTATCCCACATTTTCCGACCTGTGTCAGAGTAAACTGGAAGGGCAACACCTTGTCGGCGGCGTTTTACTGGGATGGAACATGTCGCATACATTCATTCAACGTGAACGGAAAGATGCCGCTTTCTCGGAAATGTACAAACCGTTGAAAGATGACTCTCTTTTGTATTTTCTGCATCAGCATCCCGAATTGCGGGCTGTCTATCCGGCCTCGAGCGGTTGGTATACCACCCGGGAGCGGAATTTTCACGTGGGGTTATCGCTGAGTCATTCTTTCCGGTTATTCAGGATGCTCAACAAAATGACTATCGGTTATGACGGGAATCACAAGCACCTTCGTTTTATCTCGAATGAAGCCCTTTACAGCTATGAAAATGGGCAGGATGTTACCGATCCCTCGTCACGGGTTTACCAGGTTCTTGAACGAAATAGTTTTAAAGGTGACATGATACAACATCTTTCTTTCTTGATGTTCGAACACCGGTGGGAAGAGAAAATGCGCTTTGTGTGGGGTGTCCGGGGCGATTATGAGGATTACAGGAGAATTACCGCCAATGAGCAAACCGTACCCCGTAAGAACCGGAAATGGTACGCTTCACCATCGGCTAATATTGTTTATATGCCACAGAAGAACCTGAATGTGCGATTGAGTTACCAGCGTTCCGTGATCCGTCCGAAGTTGGCGGATTACATTCCTTATCCTGTGTACGACACCTATCTTCTCGGCACCTCTGTAAACCGTGCCGTATTTCCTTCTACCGTTCAGGCGGTCGATTTTCTTATTGAAAAATATATCGGTTCGCAGGATATCGTTTCTGCGGGACTGTTTTACAGGCATATCGACCGCCCCATAGAACGAATGACCTATCTGTACAGGTATGATGAACGTATGTATGTGCTGCAAAACTCGGACAAAGCCGATAGTTACGGATTTGAAGCGGAAATTCGCAAACATTTGGATTTTGTAGGAAATCCCGATTTTTTGAGAAAAACACAACTCTCCGCCGGATTCGTTTTGACACGATCATCGGTGAAAGGTAAAAGGGTTATGGTCATTCCGGAGGGAGAAGGGGAAACCCAATTTGCCGAAACCGAGAGTACTCAAAAACGGCCGCTTTCAGGACAGACACCTTATCTGTTCAGGGCGGGGATCAGTTATACCGATAAAAGCCTGCATGCCAATATACTGTTTAACCGCAGCGGACGCCAACTTTTCTTACTGGGTGAAAATGCGTATCAGCATGAATACCGCGCACCCTTTCATTCGGTTGAGGCGAGTATCAGCTACCGATTCCCTAAGAGCGGGATTGGGCTGAAGTTGAGCGGCCGTAATCTGCTCAATGTTACTCAAATTTTTTATACGAATACGCCGGATGATTATGTGCGCGGTGAACATGGTCTTCCCACGGATAGGCTTCTTCCGGGTAAGACCGAAAACTACGATAAAGGGCATGATCCTATTGTTCATGAAGTAAAAAACGGACAAAGTTTTATGATCTCTTTGAGTCGTACTTTTTAATAATAACCTCCATCTTTTAATCCTCCGGTTTAATAATTCCTTTGCCTGACAGTGACAGTCCGATTTTTTTCTCCCTTCCTCTTTCCCGCTCTCTCCCTTTCATGTTTTTTAACTGAATAACCGGTTAGTTTTTTCCCGAATTCCACGTAATGTAAAAACAATGTACATATACTGTTGGTATGCCATTTAGGGCTTAGTGGATATGATTAAAGATAAAAAAGTAGTGATTGTAATGCCGGCATATAATGCCGAACAAACACTGGAAAGAACCTATAGTGAAATACCTTTTGATATCGTGGATGAAGTGATTTTGACAGACGACGGCAGTAACGATGATACCCTAAAGGTTGCTGAGGAATTAGGTATCCGTGAAATCCAGGTACATGTCCGCAACAGAGGATACGGAGGTAATCAGAAAACCTGCTATAATCGCGCATTGGAACTGAATGCCGATATCATTATTATGCTTCACCCTGATTATCAATATACCCCTAAACTTATTGCCTCTATGGCGTATCTCATCGCCAATGGGGTGTATCCGGTGGTCTTCGCATCTCGTATCTTGGGCAAAGGAGCCATTAAAGGGGGAATGCCTTTGATAAAATATATCGCCAACCGGGGGTTGACTTTCTTCCAGAACATATTATTAAATCAGAAACTATCTGAGTATCATACCGGGTACCGGGCTTTCTCGGCTGAGGTGCTTCGCAATATCAATTTCAATGCTAATTCCGATGATTTTATATTTGATAATGAAATTATTTCCCAAATTTTTTATCAAGGCTACGAAATAGCGGAGATCACCTGTCCTACCCGCTACTTCAAAGAAGCGTCTTCCATCAACTTCAGGCGCAGTATTGTCTACGGGATGGGTGTGCTGAGGGTTTCCATGATGTATCCTTTCTGTAAATGGGGATGGATAAAGTCGGGATTATATCAATAGTTTTATACATATGCGAGATAACCGGATTTACATACTGATTTTAGGTGTATTGTTTGCCGTAATTTACTCGATGATATTCGATGTGAAACTGGATTTGAATGGCGACAATGTGCATTATCTTACTTTGGCGAAAAATATATCCGATGGATTGGGATATGCCAATGTGACGCCAAAAGGCACCGTGCCGGCAAGCCATTTTCCACCCGGCTATTCTGTTTTTTTATCTGTTTTTATGCTTTTGGGTATCCGGAGCCTTGTGTTTTTCAAGATATTGAACGGAATCTTATTTTTTGTAAGCCTGATGGGGATATTCTACTTACTATGGAAAATAACAGGGAGTAGGGTATTGGCTTTTGTCTGTGCTTTATTGGCTGTTTTTTCTCCCCACACGCTGCGGTTTTCCAGTATGGTGATGTCTGAGATGCTATTCCTCTTTTGCTCGGTTGTTTGTTTTTATGCGCTTTATAAGTACTGCGCTATTGGAGGAGGAACAAGTCGTTTTCGTCGATTGTTATGGTTGTTCGTCATAATTATTTTTGCTGCTTATGCTTACTACGTACGTGCGGCGGGAATCGCATTGATTTTTGCCATTGTGGTTTTCTTTTTGTTTGGCAGGGAGTGGCTTCGGGGAATAGCAGCTCTGGGCGGAATCCTGTTATTGCTGTCGCCTTGGTGGTTCAGGAACCGCACACTCGGCATTGAATCCCGTTATTTTGGTACAATGATGACCGTGAATCCCTGGCGGCCGGAGGAAGGAAGTATTTCGACTGTCGGCGAGTTTATCCGTAAAATGATGACAAATTTTGATGAAACCGTGATAAAAGGTTTTAGAGAGATCATTTTTCCGTTTATTCCTGTGAATTATGAAGCGAATTCCTCTGTTTTTCAAGTGGTGGCAGGACTTTTTATTTTGGGCTTTATATTGTACGGAGCCTGGAATCTGAAGCTGCTAAAATGGGCATTTATTGCCTATTTATTGGGTCAGATAGGTTTGCTTATGCTTTGGCATGGTGGTAATGAAAGCCGTTATGTAATACCTATTGCCCCTTTTATTATTGTTTGTTTTTATAACGGATTATACTGTTTGCTTGTATCCAGGGTGAAAAACAGTTCGAAAACAACCCTTCATGCGCCTTATGCATTTCTTATCCTGATTTTTGCATTATGGCCTACTGTAAAAGCGGTATCGGTAAAGGCAAAAGCACCTTATCCCCCTGCATTTGAGAATTATTTCACCATCGCGAAGCAGATGCAGAAGCAATTGCCGAAGAATACGGTTTGTTGTCGAAAACCGGAATTTTTCACCTATTTTGCCCCCGACTTATATGCCATCAACTATTTATATAGCACAGAGCCGGGAGAAGTGATAAAGGATATGATCGAAAAAAATGTAGACTATGTCGTACTGGAGCAATTAGGGTATGCCTCTACGGTGCGATATTTGTATCCTGCCATTTTAGCCAATGAGGATTTATTTGAGTTGATGTGGACACTGCCCAATCCGGATACCTATTTATTGAAATTTAACCGGGAACGGGCAATTGAGAAGCTTGGAAATAATTGATTTTCAGTTGTGTTTCACAACAATATTACGCTTTATAAATCAAAAACACAGTCGGTTTTTTATGCATATCCGGCAGTTTGCCTTTCCACGCCTTTACCCTTCGTGTGACAATGAATTCATCTTCGCAGGAGATGTTCATGGCAATACATAACCGGGTTTGCGGTTTACAATGTTGGAGTATGTCTTCTGCCAGTTTCAGGTTACGGTAGGGTGTTTCAATAAAAAGTTGAGTCTGGTCTTCGTTGTACGCCCTTGCTTCAAGCTGTTTGAGTTTCTTTGCCCGCTCGCCCGCGTCGATCGGCAGGTAACCGTGGAAGGCGAAACTCTGTCCGTTGAAGCCGGAGGCCATGACGGCCATCAGAATAGAAGAGGGTCCTACCAGCGGGACAACCCTGTAGCCCTCCTGTTGGGCGATAGCCACCACATCTGCTCCGGGATCAGCCACGGCGGGGCAACCGGCCTCGGAGATTACTCCCATATTTTCGCCCGATTTCATAGGCAACAGATAACTTTCGATCCGATTACGATCGGTATGCTTGTTCAGTTCATAAAAGGTGAGACCATCCATATCGATATCGGGATTGCTTTTTTTCAAAAAACGGCGTGCCGAACGTATGTTTTCCACAATGAAATATTTCAGACCGGATATCACAGTTGTGTTGAAGGAAGGGATTACCCTCTCAACAGGGGTATCACCCAATGTGACGGGAATTAAATAAAGTGCCGGATTCTTCATCTCTTGTTTGCAGACCTTTTCATCTCTGGGGTTTTAATTCCCTTCTGTTTGCCGAGGGGAGTGATAATTATTCCTTTAAGACACCCCGTCCGCCTGCGGCGGGGAGATTCATTTACAAAAATAGGTAAAATAGGGGAAAGAAGAGATGCTTTCCGGTATATATATCAAAAATGTTTGGTTTCAAGGAGGGAGTAATCAGATCAAAATGGCTACTTTTGCAAAATTAATCCTTATCCACAATTATGACTATGACAACCGTCAGACACCCTAAATGGCTCTACTTCGTATTTTCCATTTCTATTGCCGAACGTTTCGCGCCGCTGTTTGCTCAGTTGTGGCTTGCCTTGGGAGCCAGCAAAAGGGAGCCCTCCTCGCCAGTGAAACAGGCAATCGGACTGCTTTTGCTATCAGTGGGTTACCTCGTGATTGCCATTGGTATGCAGGGGGGAGCCGGGTGTGAAGGTGAACTTTGCCTGTCGCCTATTGTCCTGTCGATGGTGAATCAAGAAAACTGCAAAAGCTGATGCACGGAGTGCGATGAAATAGCATTTATTTGTCATGTAATGCCATATATTTCCATAATGGAGCTGCCATGGTGGCCTGGACAACGTTGCCGCTTTCAAGAAGTTCTTTCAATTCTTCAAAAGAAAACAGGTGAACCGTCAATTCTTCCGATTCGTCCAGTGCCTGGTCTCCCAGTTTTTCAACATCCTCGGCAATAAAACAATAAGAATAATTATTTGCGGCACTGGCATTAGGGGCGACACACATGAATTCACTCCATCTCCCGCCACCGTAACCGGTTTCTTCCATTAACTCGCGTTGCGCCGAGACCAGCGGCGACGCGTCATCTTTCTCACATACGCCGGCACAAAGTTCGAGACAGGTCTTTTCAATCCCCGGCCTGTATTGTTTTACCAGAATAAATTTTCTTTCTTTGGTGATGGCAATGATATTCACCCAGTTGGGGTATTCCAGCACGTAATATTCAGGGACCACAGTGCCGTCGGGCATTTGTAATGATTCCCGACGGACCGTCAACCAGGGCCGCCTGTGAAGATATTCCCTTTCAATTACTTCCCAACGCATATTGTCATTTTTGTGATCCATAATTACCATTTTACCTCCAATGAGCTCTATCTTTTTAAAGAGCGAGGCAAAGGTACGTCATCCCCATGAATTAAAAAAGGGGAAGTATGGTGTCGGATCCATCCCCTCTTGATTCTTTTCTGCCTGCCGTCTCGTATGCAGAAATGAAACGGGTCATGCATTCATTATTTATTCAAGCCCGTCATTTACTCTTTTTTAGCGTTGCCGCAGCACTGTTTTTCCTTTGTGGCGGCAATCACTCCCCTGAAATAACCGATGGATTCGGCGATCCCCAGGAACGGATCTTTCATATCACGTTCATGTTCGAGACTGCAGACGCCTTCGTATCCTACCTGACGGAGCATTTTTACAAATGCCGGAATGTCGATGATCCCACGTCCGATCTCCACTGAGTATCCGGCCTTGGTAGGCGCTGTGACATCTTTCATATGAATGTCGAACACGCGGGAATGGTATTTCTCGATGTCTTTGACCGGATCCTTGCCATTGCGGGTGTCGTGGCCTATGTCAAGGCATATGCCGATACGGGGATCCAGATCTTTCACATTTTCCCACACATCATCCGCATCAGGATACAATGGCATATCAGGCCCATGCAGGTGGATGGCATAATGGAAGTCATACTCCTTCACTTTCCGGTCCACATAAGGCAGCAGATCATAATTGGGAACTCCCACAATCAGTTTCACGCCCACGCGTTTTGCATACTCGAATGCATCGTCAATTTCTTTCTCCGAGCGCATATAAATAGGGCCGACAGCATAACCTGTCACGCCTTTGGACTTCAACGTGGCATGGAAATCGGCTATTTCCTGATCGGTACTGTTGAAGGGGAGATGGAAATCTTTAATGCAGAGATATTTCACATCGCATTTTTCCATGGTTTCGAGTGTTTTGTCGAGATCGAAGTTGACAAACGTGTAGCCCGCCATGCCCACGTTGAACTTTTCGAAGGTGTCTGGTGCCGGTTGCGGATCAGGACGATCTTGCGCGACGATGGAGAGGGATAACAATAATCCCGCGAAAATCAGAATTTTGCTCATTTTTATCGTTTTTTATGATAGTGTTTCGTCACAAAGATACTGTTTTTATCAAGAGTTTAAAACGAGTATGCGAATTAATTTGATAAGCCGAAAAACCTTTTATCTTTGTATTTAAAATAGTAGACAGATGGATTTTCCCATAGATTTTATATCATCTATTCGGTCGTTACTGGGCAACGAGGCGGAACCGTTCTTATCAGCACTGGCCGGGGATGCTTCAGTCAGCCTTCGCCTGAATCCTTCCAAGTCGGCTCGTAATCCGTTAAAACCGGTGATTCCTTTGCAACGGGTGCCTTGGTCTCAATGGGGTTTTTATCTGGAAGAGCGCCCTTCTTTCACCTTCGATCCTCTTTTTCACGCCGGATATTATTATGTGCAGGAAGCTTCTTCGATGTTTGTGGAGCATGTGGTCAACCAATGGGGGGCAGAGGCGGCAGAACCTATGGTATGTCTCGATCTGTGTGCCGCCCCTGGCGGGAAATCGATTTCCCTGCTTTCCGCTCTTCCGGAAGGAAGCTTGTTGGTGAGCAACGAACTGGTTCGCCAGCGCGCTCATGTCTTGTCGGAGACGATATCGAAATTCGGCCATCCCAACGTGATAGTCACCAATAATATGGCAAAGGATTTCTCTGCCTTTCCCCGCCTTTTTGACCTGGTATTGGTAGACGCTCCCTGTTCGGGAGAAGGGATGTTTCGCAAAGATGAGACGGCGGTGGAAGAGTGGTCGACCCAAAATGTGGAGATGTGTGCGCTACGGCAAAGAGATATACTGAATGACATTTGGCCGGCAGTGAAACCCGGCGGATTGCTTATTTACAGTACCTGTACTTATAATACTGCTGAGAATGAGGAAAATGCCTTTTGGGCCGCACGTGAATTGGGCGCGGAATTTGTATCGGTGGAAATGGATGAAAGGTGGGGTATCTCTCCTTCGTTTGATGACCGGGTGGAGGGTTGTCGTTTTTTTCCACATAAGACCCAGGGCGAAGGGTTATTCGTAACAGTACTGAGAAAAGCAGAGGCGGAGGAAACAATTCCTGAGCGGAGGCGGATAAAAAATAAAAGAAAACCATCTCCATTTGTGAAGGATCGTTCGGCTTACACTCATCTGCTGTTGGATCCTGACTCTTTTGATTTTGTGGAGGAGGGTAATCGTATAGTTGCGCTCCCCGCGGCTTATTCCGGAGAGATCCTCACCCTGGATGGGCAGTTGAAAACAATCTCAGTGGGTATAGAAATGGGTCAGAAAAAGGGAAAGGATTTTATCCCCTCCCACATGTTGGCGATGAGCGGGAAGCTAAACCTCAAAGCATTCCCTATGTATGAGGTGACGTATGAGGAGGCTATTTCCTACCTGCGGGGTGAGGCGGTTATTCTGCCGGGTGCGTCCAAAGGTTATCTGATTCTCACCTATAAGGGAGAACCGTTGGGTTTTGTGAAGAATCTCGGTAACCGGGCAAATAATTCATATCCTCATGAATGGCGTGTCCGAAGCGGCCATTTGCCTAAAAAAAAGACTGAAATATTCACTTTGTAGGTTTTTTGTCGTCACCCGGCATAGTGCGGGCAAGCTTGCCTCAGCCCTCACTCACTTTTAATTCTTAATTTACAAAATGCATCCCAGACAGCCTCTCACATACCTTTTTGTAATTATGGCGATTGTTGTTGCCCTGCTGTCGCTATGGCTTTCGAACGAGCTAGTGAAGGAGTTGGCGGATGAGGAGCGCAGGAAGATGGAGATTTGGGCGTTGGCGACCGAATCGATGGTGACGGATGAAGAGATGGATATGTCGTTAGTATTACGGATTCTGGAAAGCAATACCACCATTCCCATCATATTGTACGACAGAAGTTCGGGGAAATTGACACCTCGTAACGTCAAGTTCCCCGAAGAGGAGGCAGAGTCCTATTTACAAACAAAAATGGAAGAATTCGGCCGAAAGCGGGACCCTATCGCGCTGCATGAGATGAACCAACTGCTCTATTATGATGATTCATATACCCTGAAGATGTTGCACCTCTATCCCTATCTCCAGCTGTTGGTGATCGCATTCTTTATCGGCCTCGCGTTTTTTGCCCTGAACCGTTCGCAACGGGCAGAACGGGACAGGCTATGGGTGGGATTGTCTAAAGAGACCGCGCATCAGCTGGGAACTCCTATTTCATCGCTGATGGCATGGATGGAGTATATGAAACTCAAGGAGGTGGATCAGCAATTGTTGACTGAGATCGATAAGGATATCTCCCGTCTGAGAATGATCGCGGAGCGGTTCTCCAAGATTGGTTCTGCGCCAGCTTTGGTAGCGGTGGATCTGAGGGCGGTGGTGAAGCATTCGCTGGAATATCTGGAAAAACGGGTTTCGTCTGAAGTGGTTTTCCATACCCGGTTTCCGGAGTTTCCGGTAAAGGTCGAGTTGAACGAGTCGCTTTTCGGATGGATTATTGAGAATCTTGTGAAAAATGGAGTCGACGCCATGCGGGGGCGGGGTGTCATTACTTTTGATATCTGCGAAAAGGATGAATGGGTCTGCCTTGATATTTCCGACACCGGTAGAGGGTTTCCGAAATCAAAATTCAAAACGATTTTTTCTCCCGGTTACACCACAAAGAAAAGAGGATGGGGACTTGGTTTGACGCTTGTGAAGCGAATCGTGGAAGAGAATCACAAGGGAGAGATCTTTGTCAAAAGGTCGGAACAGGGAAAAGGGACCACTTTCAGGATCCGGCTGAAGAGAAGCTGAGAGCCCCCTGCCGAGTATTGTTGCGGGCACTCAATATATTTTTCTCCATCAGGGTTTGTTCTTGCTTCAACACTTCGCTGTTGGCCAGATATTCCGGCTGATCGGCGTAAATGAACAGCAGTGAACCACCTTTTATGGTGTCGATGATGGGTTTATTCAGTTCCCTGGGAAGGGCGGGACAACCGAAACTTCGTCCAAGCCGTCCGGTAGATTTTATAACGCTTTCACTGCAGTAGTCGGCCCCGTGAATGACGATAGCCCGTTGCATGGCTTTATCGTTGATACCTTTTTCCAATCCATCCAACCGCAGAGAATAGCCGTTTCCTCCATTATAAGTGTCGGCTGTACGGTAGAAACCCAAAGAACTTTGGTGTGAGCCGTCCCGGTTGGAGAACGATGTGGCGTAATTTTCCCCGCTATTACGCCCGTGAGACACGTAGGAGACAAAAAGGATTTCCTTTTTCTCCAGATCCAGCACGTACATTCTTTTCTCAGTCGATGGCAGGCTGAAATCGACCAGGGTGAGTAAGGGATTATTGCCTTTATTTAACTTCTTGTAACCCCTGTATGCCGATTTGAAGGCATCCAGCCGTACCAATCCGTCCAGTTCCATCTGTTCAAACAGCCATTGACTCTCATCTTCAGGCAATGCTGTCGTTTCGAGTCCCACATTTCCCTCTTTCCCGCCCAGAGGGCGGAAGAAGCTAAGAGAAAAAAGGAAGAAAAAACAAATAATTATTTTAAGCATAGCGTATATTCCGGAATTAACGTCCAAATATACGAACTATTTCGTTAAGTGAGAGCAAAAAGTAAACTTGTTTTACCCCGCGGGGAATTGAAAATCGAGTAGCGGAGCGACTCAATTATCATTGGAGTAGCGGAGCGACTCAATTATCATTGGAGTAGCGGAGCGACTCAATTGTTATTGGAGTAGCGGAGCGACTCAATTATCATTGGAGTAGCGGAGCGACTCAATTATCATTGGAGTAGCGGAGCGACTCAATTGTCATTGGAGTAGCGGAGCGACTCAATTGTCATTGGAGTAGCGGAGCGACTCAATTGTTATTGGAGTAGCGGAGCGACTCAATTGTTATTGGAGTAGCGGAGCGACTCAATTGTTATTGGAGTAGCGGAGCGACTCAATTGTTATTGGAGTAGCGGAGCGACTCAATTATCAATCAATTACGACAACCACGGACTCTTTGACAGTTGCCCAGTCGAAGACGAATTTTGAGTGTGACGACGCATTTCTTACACACATGTGGGAGCGGGGAGTGGTACCCAGGGTTGGACTGGACTCGATGATACTTTTATTTGGATATTGTGTCGGCACGCCATGCACGTATGCACCGTTGGTAAACCGGCTGGCATAGGGGGCGAAACCGGCAATTTCACTTGTCCCGTCTCTGAGGTAAAGCATTTTCTCTTTTTTCTCCTGCACCGCGAAGATACCGGTGGGTGTTTCTTGTGCATAGGGCGGTTTGTGAACGCCGGTGGTAGCATGACTCATACTTAGTATCTGCCAGGTATCGCCATTTTTTTCCAGTGTGGCAATATTCTGATTTGTCACGTCGACCGCTATCACTTTATTGAAGCGGACACTGTCGCGCCACGATAGGATGTAACGGTTCGGAACCAGGAATTCACCTTCGAATGAAACACCTTTCACCCTGACCATTTCGCTGGTATCGTTATCCGGCAGTTTCACGATCCATCCGTCCCTCCCGTAACGCACCAGTGTGGTATCGCCGTCGACAGAATAGAGCGGGGCCGATTGATAGCGTTCCACGCCGAATTGATCGGAAACCCGCCCATATTCGTTCCTCACGAAATCGGCCACTGTGGGGGCTTCTTTGTTCATGTTCCTGTAATTTTTCAAGACGCCCCAGTTACCTCCCTCTGCCATCGCGTTCTCGATCACTGCGATCTGCTCCTGTATCTTCTCCCATTGGAAGTGGCGGGTAGTGTCTTTATAGGGATATTCATCATCAAGCAGGTATTTGTCGTACCGGATATTTTTCTCTAACCGGATATCCTCTCCTGTCAGTTCTTTTTTTATTTCTTCCTGATCATCGACGAAAGTGCTATCAGGGCTGGAGCTAAGTTGATCGTCGTCGCCGGATTGAGCGGGATTACAGCCGATTGTGAAAAAAAATAATGCAATGAAAAAGATGAAAAGAGATAATTTACCTGCTCGTCTCATAGAGGTCTTGGCGTTTATATTTCAGAAAGAGCTTTTTGTGCTTATTAACCAGCGTCCTTTTGTGGTTATTAACCTTAGAAACTGTTTTGAATTTTACGAGTAATTCTTTCACGCTTATTTTTCCACTCTTTCATATTGTTTTTTGCCCTTTTTCGCGCCTTTGAACTTTCATTTCTTTTAAGTGGCCCGCCACATTTCAATCAATGAAAATCCAAATCCATCAAAAAATGGCTAAAAAACAATGGATGAAAAAATTCAAAACAGTTTTTCTTAGCCGGCTTCCTTTTTGTAAACTATAACGGTTTTTAAGGAGAGTTGTTCATTCCGGGCAATGGAAAAAAGATGAACCGGGAAGAAAAGATCAATGCGGCGTTGCGGCACCGTTCACATTCAATAATTCGATCTCTATCTCCCGGGCTTCGGCATATTTTTTCAATAACTCCACCGAAAGATCGACCGCTTCCTGGAGTCCTTCCCCGCCGGAATAGCCGTTGACCAGCATCAGTAAGCGTGTTGTGCCGGCGGTGATCTTGGTGCGCTCTTCATCGCTGGTGGGTGTGCCGATGCCACCCACCGCATCGCGGTAAACAGGTAAACCTTCAATGTTCAGCAATCCCCGCCCGATTGCCTCGAACTTCTCTCCGGCTTCACCTACCCCCAGCACCAGGTCTCCCTGTATCTTTGCATCGTCGAATCCGCCGATGGAATAGCCGGTTTTGAGAGAAATCAGGTTGATGAGATCGACCAGGGTATCGATGCGATAGAGTGGTTGCCCTTTCAGTATCCTGCGGCACAACGCTTCAGAAGAGGGACGATAACGATTGGGGTCTTTTCCCAGTTGTTTATATACTTGCCGTGTGGCATAAATGGCCGGACGCTGATTGATATCTTCTATTTTATAGGTAGAGGCGAACCGGTTGTAAAAGGCGTCGATCTCCTGCCATAAGCCGTGATGATGAGAGCTGTTCCTTACTTCGCATGCAATGGCGGCAACATGGAACCCCGGGCACACTTCCGTGATCTGATCACTGATTGTTATATTCCTCATATTATCCTTCCTATCCCTTTATGTTTTATGGAGCAAACTATATCTTTTATTGGCAAACTACACGATCCTTCATCTCCCATTCCAAGCCCAAAGGTACAAAATCCCGGACAAAATGCCATAGAGCAGGTTGGCTGGGAGTTC
The DNA here is from genome assembly GCF_003712195.1 of Proteiniphilum sp. X52. Classification (GTDB taxonomy): domain Bacteria; phylum Bacteroidota; class Bacteroidia; order Bacteroidales; family Dysgonomonadaceae; genus Proteiniphilum. The sequence goes on from NZ_RDSD01000009.1 coordinate 116,505, forward strand.
AATAATCCATGACTTGATAAATAACATGCCGAAATTCATGATACATCTTCTGATTTGATCCTTTGCCCTTGCTCCTGTAAAAATCGTTTGAAATAAAAAATAAACTGAGCCTCGCAAAATAAGAGACAATTAATTTGTTAAACTCCATTTCAATGTTTATATTTGCGTGAGTTTTTGTTTGCATATGGCTGAAGAACATAATAAGCTGCTTGTTGATCTGGAGGTACGAATAAAACAGGTGTTGTTTTTATGTGACTCTTTAAAGGAGGAAAATGCCCGGCTAAAGGCTGAAATACGGTCTGGGCGAATCCATCTCGACGAGACAGTGAAAGAGTTGGAGCAGTTGAAGGCAAAATATGACAGTTTGAAAATCGCAAGAACTATCACTGCCGCTTCGGTAGATGTGGACACGGCTAAGGCAAAACTGTCGAAACTGGTGCGAGAAGTAGATAAGTGCATAAATTTGTTGAAATAGTTTTCTGAAAAATTTATGTGATGGGCGACGAAAAATTTTTATTGACATTAGAGATTGCCGGCAGGAAATATCCACTGAAAATCAAACGGTCGGAGGAGCAGGCTTTCCGTGATGCCGCCAAAAAGATAAATAATAAAATAAACCAATACCGCGTTGTGTATGGAGGTGAGAATTCCAACATGACAACGCAGGATTTTGTGGTGATGACAGCCATTCAGGCATTGGCAGAAAATTTTTCTCTTGGAAGTAAGAATAACACGAAACCCTTTGAAGATAAGATAGATTCGTTGATAGGCGAGTTGGATAATTATCTCAAGAGATAATATATTCTATTGATATCCAATAGGATGACAGACGCACCATTTATATGCATCGGCCGGGATGTGTGTAATTGAGTGTGTTTTTTTTATTTAGTAAGAAGTGGAATTAAATCCCTTTCCGGAATCAGAAATTTTTCCGGTGAGTGTATAACAATCAATTTAATAATAGACAATATGGAAATAGTAATAGGTATTATCGGATTGCTGATCGGGGCTGTTGTGGCCTGGTACGTGACCGGTAAGATGGCCAATTCGCGCGCTCAGAATATTTTGAGCGATGCGGAGAAAGATGCCGAAGTAATAAAGAAGAAGATCTTACTCGAAGCGAAGGAAGAGACGCTTCTGATGAAGACAGAAGCGGAGAAGCAGGCGAATGCCCGCACATCCAAGATCCAGATTACCGAAAACAGGCTGAAACAGCGAGAGATGACGCTCAACCAGAAGCAGGAGGAGCTGAATAAGAGGGTGGCCGAGGTGGATGAGGTAAAGCAGAATCTGGCAAATCAACAGGAGTTCCTCGATAAGAAAGGAGCCGAGTTGGAGCGTTTACACAGACAATCAGTGGAAAGACTGGAGACCATTTCCGGGCTTTCCGCGCAGGAAGCCAAAGAGCGGCTGGTAGAGTCTTTGAAAGAGGAAGCCAAGACCGGGGCACAGTCTTATATCAACGAGATCATGGAAGAGGCCAAAATGACGGCCAACAAAGAAGCGAAGCGTATCGTTATCCAGAGCATTCAACGGGTGGCAACCGAGACATCCATTGAGAACGCTATTACAGTATTTCATATCGATTCTGATGAAGTGAAAGGACGTATCATCGGACGTGAGGGGCGTAATATCCGCGCATTGGAGGCGGCAACAGGCGTAGAGATCGTCGTGGATGATACTCCCGAGGCCATTGTCCTGTCCGGTTTTGACCCTGTCCGCCGTGAGATTGCCCGCCTGTCGCTTCACCAGTTGGTGGCTGACGGACGAATCCACCCGGCGCGCATTGAGGAGGTGGTGTCGAAGGTGAAGAAGCAGATTGAAGATGAGATTGTGGAGACCGGCAAGCGTACAGTGATCGACTTAGGTGTGCATGGTCTGCATCCCGAATTGGTGCGTATGGTGGGCAAGATGAAATATCGCTCTTCTTACGGACAGAACCTGCTGCAACACTCCCGAGAAGTGGCCAATCTCTGTGCTATTATGGCTTCGGAGCTGGGATTGAATCCCAAGAAAGCGAAACGCGCCGGCTTGTTGCATGATATCGGGAAAGTACCCGACGACGAACCCGAATTGCCGCACGCTGTGCTGGGAATGAAGCTTGCAGAGAAGTTCAAGGAGAAACCCGATATCTGCAATGCCATCGGTGCCCATCACGACGAGGTGGAGATGACAAGTTTGCTGGCGCCTATCGTGCAGGTGTGCGACGCTATTTCCGGCGCGCGTCCCGGTGCCCGCCGCGAGATCGTAGAGGCTTATATCAAGCGGCTGAACGACCTGGAACAATTGGCGCTCTCCTATCCGGGTGTGGTGAAGACATATGCCATCCAGGCTGGTCGTGAACTCAGGGTGATAGTAGGTGCCGACAAGATCGACGACCAGGATACCGAAAAACTGTCATCCGAAATTGCGCGTAAGATACAAACCGAGATGACCTATCCCGGCCAGGTGAAGATCACGGTAATTCGTGAGACGCGCGCGGTGAGTTACGCGAAATAAATGAGACAATCGATAGTGACTGTTTGGAATTGTTTTTCAGATTCCAGATATCGAAAATAGAAAAAGGGTGGATCACAAATAGATGTGTTCCACCCTTTTACTCTGTCTTGGGAAAGGTAAATGTTTACTTCTCCGATTTTTGTGTTTTTGGACTCTTTTCTACTAACATCTCCTCATTTCTTCCGATCACTTTTTTCAGTTCAGCCTGAAGACGTTTGATCTCCATTTCCTGATTGTGAATGGTGGTAAGGAGCGCGTTCAACTCTTCGTTATCCACCGTATCGGGATACTGAGCCTTCACACGGCCAATGAAGTCGCTCAGCACATTCATGTAATTGTTGAAAGCGTCATAAGGTGACATATAGGGGCTAAACTGGCTCTGTCCGCTCCCGAAATGTTTGGTGGACATATAATGGAAATGGTCGCTGGTCTGCAGATAGAGCCAATCCTGTTTGAGCCGGCGGTCGGTGCACAAGCGAACCCTTTCACCTGCTTCATACAATGATTGGAGTGCGCTCTTTTGGAGTTTATTGCCCACCCACGCACTCAGGTCGCGTTCCTCATCCGTCCAGGAGATAGGATTGGGCACGTTCATGATCCCAATAGGTTCATGCGAGTCCAACACCTCGCCGGGTGTGGAGAATCCGATTCCGTTCTCGAAAGCAAAACGGGGCATGGCTTTAAAGAATTCGAAAATACCGGTGTATGAGGGCTGGAGGTTACCCAGCGTTTCATAGTTCATGAAAAGATTGACCACCTCTTCCTCGGGAGGGGTGCCGGCTATCCATGAGATAAACTTCTCTGCCGTCAGCGGATACTCATTCCAGCTATAATTCGAAAAACGATAGGTTATGTCATCGCTGAAACGACTATTTTTGAGCAACAATTTCAGTTTTTGTTGTGTGGCTGCCTGATAGACATAATTAGGACTCTTCCATCCCAATATATGTTTGGCGCCTTCGGTGATCATTTTCGAATATCCCATGTCATATACCATTTCAGCGATCTCATCGGAGTAGATCAGTTCCGTATTACGGAGAACGGTCGGCTTCTGTTCAAAAAGCAACTCTATCCTGTCGGAATGATGTCTTACCTGGTTGCGGAACTCTTCGGGATCGTAAAGGCTGGCCAGTGAATGGGCGTAGGTTTCCGTCAGGAATTCCACACTTCCGGTTTTGGCCAGTTCCCGAAAACCATCTATCACCTCCGGCGCATAAATCTCGAGTTGTTCTAAGGCTACGCCCGAGATGGAAAAAGCCACTTTGAATTTTCCCTTATATTGATTTACCAGGTCGAGCAACATGCGGTTGGCAGGGACGTACGATCGGGTAGCAATCTGTTGCAGTATATCTTCGTTGGCATAGTCATCGAAATAGTAATGATCCCTGCCGATATTGAAAAAACGATATCTCTTTAACCGGAATGGTTGATGGAGCTGGAAATAAATGCAAATTGTCTTCATATTTCTTGTTTGTTTCTTGATTTTACATAAGGCTGTCATAAATCCGGCGGACTTTCAATCCGGCATCTTCCCATTTTATATTGTCTACTTCTATCTTTCCTTCTACTTTCAGGTGCTCCGCCATTGCAGGGTAGGTGCATATGGAGTAGATCGCATCAGCCATCGCATCCACGTCCCAATAGTCGGTCTTGATGACATTGTTGAGGATCTCAGAACAACCAGACTGGTAAGAGATAATGCTCGGCACGCCGCATTGCATTGCCTCGAGAGGCGATATCCCAAAGGGTTCCGATACGGAAGGCATCACATAAACGTCACTCGATTTCAGCATTTCATATACCTGCTTGCCGCGAAGGAATCCGGTAAAATGAAATTTGTGCGCGATACTACGGTCGGCTACCAGACGGATCATCTGATCCATCATATCCCCGCTGCCTGCCATCACAAAACGGATGTGATCGGTCTTTTTAATTACCTGTGTGGCGGCGTCTACGAAGAATTCGGGTCCTTTTTGCATGGTAATACGTCCTAAGAAGGTGACCACTTTCTCTGGCACACCGGAAATCCGTTCAATGGCTTCTATTTCAGGACTAAGCGGTTCTACGGCATTATGCACGGTGGTCACCTTCCAGTGAGGTTGGTGATAATTTTCAATGACTGTACGCCGGGTCAGATCGCTCACACAGATAATGTGATCGCAGTTATCCATTCCGTCTTTCTCAATTCCATAGACCATCGGATTGGGCTTGCCCCTGCTGCGATCGAATTCGGTGGCATGCACATGGATCACCAATGGTTTGCCGGTAACACTTTTTGCATGGAGTCCGGCCGGGTAGGTGAGCCAGTCATGCGAATGGATGACATCAAAATCATAGGTGCGGGCAATCACTCCTGCCACGATAGAATAGTTATTGGTTTCTTCCAGGATATTGTTCGGATACCTGCCTGAGAATTCGACGCATCCCAGGTCGTTTGTATGCATATAGTTGAAATCGGCGTAAATATTGTCGCGCAGCCGGTAGTATTCCTGGGGATTCATGAATTTTTCCAGTCGCGGTTTTACTGTTTCCCATGGTGCATCCCGCCAGACAATAGGAGTGTTGTTGGCTCCTATGATCTTCATAAAACTCTGATCCTCGTCGCCCCAGGGCTTGGGGATCACGAAAATGGTCTCCAGATCTTCCTGTTTCGCCATCCCCCGTGTGAGTCCGTAACTTGCCGTCCCTAATCCTCCAAGTATATGAGGCGGGAATTCCCATCCAAACATCAATGCTTTCATATTATTTCTTTTAGATCCAAGAGCCAAGAATGAAAAGTGAAGAATGAAGAATGAAAAATGAAGAATTAAAAATTAAAAATGAAGAATTAAAAGTGAAAAAACAAATAATAACTTCTTGACTTCTTTTTCATTATTCACATTGCCACATTATTCACATTGTCACATTATTCACATTGGCTCATTATTCTCATTAACTACAGTTGACTCCGTCGATTCTATCGAATTCCGTTGAACGTTGTTTGTCATATTAAAATCACTTCTTCACTTCAGACTTCCCATTTCCTATCTTCCGTTTTCCAATTCAGCGCTATACTTGCTGATAATCTGTTGTGCCCTCAGCAACTCACCCACACTCATGGCAAAGGAATATCCTCCATGGGCGATGAATGGTGGGTGTGAATCATAGAATTCCGAGATACTGCCGATACAGTCGTTCTGCATCTGCCCCTCCATCTCCACCATGATCCTGTCTGCCAGGGATAATCCGCTGATGTGGAACAGGTTTAAATAAGCTTCAATATAGTGGGCGAATAACCATGGGAAAGACATCCCGTTGAAATAGGCGAATTTTTTCTCGTTCTCCGTTCCTGTGTAATGGGGACGGAATTTGTCGCTTTTCGGGGTAAGCGATCGTATACCGCATGCAGCCAGTAGTTCTTTGGTGATAAAATCGATCACTGATTTCTTTTGTCCTCTTTCCAGAGGCGAATAAGGGAGCGATACGGCAAAGAGCATATTGGGGCGTACCTCCGGATCTTTATAGTTTCCGTCGACATAATCATAAAGATAGCCGGCAGGATTGAGGAAGAGCTCTTTAAAAGAGTTGCCCGACAAGCGTGCGCGTTCCTCAAAATCGGATGCCTCTTTATCTTTGTTTTTTCTCCGGGCTATTTCTTCCGAGAACTTCAACGCATTGTACCATAGTGCGTTAAATTCTACCAGGTAGCCTGATCTGGGTACGGCCGGTTTGCCGTCGATGGTGGCATTCATCCAGCTGACAGCTGCATCACGGCCGTAGGTGGAAAGTAATTCAGTCTCTTGATCCAGAACCAGATTGGGATGCTTGCCCGTGGTTATATAATCAATGATTTCATAAAGGAAATCACTGTATTTCTCCAGGAAAACATCCTTCTTCTCCTTCCAGAACTGCTGAAGCGCCCATATCACCCATAGTAATACGTCGGGATCGTCTATCTGCTTCAGATAACTTTTCGATGGCTTGTCCTTCATGAAAGCCCGCAGGTGAGGAATGGCCGTATCCATCATCAGTTCAAAATCCTGCGGTTTGTCTACCGAAAGGGTGCAGCCGGGAAGAGCAATGAACTGGTCACGGGCACGCACTTTGAACCAGGGATATCCCGCCAGAAGGTAATATTCGTCCTTTTGAGGGATATAATAAAACTGATGGCTTGAGTTTTTGAGGCAGTTATAGAAATTGGACCGTGGAGTCCGTTTATGTATTTCATAATCAAACTCTTTTGCCAGGGTGGAGGTCTCTACCATGATATCTCCGGTGGAGAAGATGATCTCTTCACCTTTGGTGATGGACATTTCGAAGTATCCCGGTACATACAGGTCTTCCTGAAATGTGTCGCCGCTTTGTAAATCTTGCAGATACTCAATGTTGCGATACCAGTCGGGATGATAGACAAATTCCGGTTTTTTATTGAACTGCATGAACAGTTCCGGATAACCGAAATACATACAGGTGCTGATACCGTTTTCCACTTCGCGGTAGGATTTGTCTACCTGATCGTTTTCCCGTGTGAGTTGAGATATTTTCCGGAAAGCCAGGAAGGGTTTGAAACGTATGGAAGTCGGGGAATGGGCGCCTAAAAGCGTGTAGCGGATCATTAACCGGTTCTCTTTCGAGGAGAACATGATCTCTTTGGACAGTATCACGCCTCCCACCCGGTAGATCGTTTTGGGTACGCTGTCGCAGTTGAACTCCCGGATGTATTTGTGCCCCTTCGGGTTGTAATTGTCTCCGGCATAGCGGTGAATACCCAGGTTGAATTCCGCTCCGTGCTGTATTACCGTTTCATCAAAAGAGGAGAGGATGAGATGATTCTCGTCGTCAAGGTAAGGGACGGGCATCACAAGAAGCCCCTGGTATTTCGTTGTATTGCAACCCGATATGGATGTATTCTGATAAGCTCCCCTTCGGTTTGTTCTCAAAACATTTCGGTATAGAGAATACTCCAGGTTAATCATCAGGTCTTTGTCAAATTTCAAGTAACTCATCGTTGTATAATTTAGGGTAAAGTGTGCCGCTTAATTCCTGCGAAAGATAATAAAAGGAAATCTAATCTACAAGCAAAGAATAAATAATTTTCGGTTTTATTGACTTGTGCGGGGGAGAAAAAAATAGTTCGTATATTTGTGAAAAACAGATGAAAAGAGGCTATATCCCAAGGAATGAATGCATATAACTCATTGTGGGACAATGATATAGAGAAGAGGCGGGCGCGGCTTGCTCTCCTTCCCGCCATTGTGTTTGTCGTCCTGGCCTGGATGGCATTTGTTGTCGACTCTGCAGGGGTGTTTGCTAGGGATTTCTCGTGTTGGGGGATATTGCCGGGAGTTGTTGACGGTTTGGTGGGGATCATCTTTTCACCTTTTATACACACCTCTTTGTCCCATCTGCTGTCGAATACGCTCCCTCTGCTGATATTGATCTGGTTTTTGTTCTATTTTTACAGTAAGATCGCATTTGTTGCTTTCATATGCCTCTGGTTTTCAGGTGGTTTTCTGACGTGGGTCATCGGACGCGCTTCTTATCATGTGGGTGCAAGCGGACTTGTGTTTGGGCTCCTTTTCTTTCTTTTCTTTAGCGGAATTTTCAGGAAGTATATCCCTTTGGTTGCGGTTTCCCTGATTGTTGCATTTATTTATGGAAGCACTATCTGGAGTATTTTTCCCATCACGGAGATGGTGGATACTTCCATTTCATGGGAAGGACATCTCTCGGGTGCCGTTAGCGGTCTCATTTTTGCCATTGTTTTCCGCAAACAGGGTCCACAAAAACCTGAAGTGGTGTGGGAGGAGGAAGAGGATGATTAGTTAATGTGTGAATGAGACTAATGTGCCAATGTGACTAATGTGCCAATGTGACTAATGTGTCAATGAGGATAATGTGTCAATGAGAGTAATATGACAATTGAGACGAATGTAAAGCCGATTCGATAATAGTGAATGAATGCGATAAGTAGGAAAATAAAAGGATGATGGCCTCAACCCGTAGTGAACCATCATCCCAAAATAGATTATTTAAAGACTTTGCTTGCGTCTAACTTCCGCCGGAGATGACGATCATGGCTAGTCCCCCGATAAACAGGATAAACATAAGGGTCAGTAACAGGTTCACCGGCTTGGAAGCACCTTTGAACTCTTTCCATATGAATACACCCCATAAAGCGGCGATCATGGGTGCACCCTGCCCCAGAGCATAAGAAATGGCCGGACCCGCTTTTCCTGCGGCAATATAGCTCAAAGCCGTACCCACACCCCAGATAATACCACCAAAAATTCCCACTGAATGTGTGCCCAGGCTGCCTTTGAAATATTGGGAATAACTCACCGGTTCTCCCAGAAAGGGTCTCTTCATGACAACGGTGTTGAATATGAAATTACTTGCCAATATCCCTGACGAGAAAATAAAGAATGCACCGTAGGGAGTCAGCATCCCGGGTGTGGGGTTCTCCAGATTATTCAGGTCCATTGCAGAAGCGACAAACCGATAGAAGAAAGACATCAGGATCCCGGCACATACGGCAATAATAATCCCTTTCCTTTTATTCCTGCCTGCTTCCGTTCCCGAACTCACTTTTCCCGAGGCAAGGCCGTTGAGAATAATAGCGATGACGATCAGGACTACGCCTGCAAACAGGATGACAGGATCGCCTTTCGGTGCTCCGGAATAATTGATAAATACACCTAATACAAGTGCCAATCCCACTCCCACGGGAAATGCGACCGACATTCCCGCCAATGAGATGGATGCCGACAATAATATATTGGATGCATTAAAAATAATACCTCCTACAAACGCATTCCAGAAATTATTTGCATCTACCTGTACAATATCGTCGATAAAACTGCGCCCCTGCCCGCCAATACTTCCCAGCGTGAATCCCAGAATAAGGGAAAGGAGTACAATACCGATCACGTAATCCCAATAGAACAGTTCATACCGCCATGTCTTTGCGGCTAATTTTTGCGTATTGCCCCACGATCCCCAGCAAAGCATGGTAATAAGGCAGAGTAACACTGCGAACGGATAATTCTGTACGATAAACATGAATTCAATATAAATTAATGGTTTGTTGTTCTCATTTTTAAGAAATTACGCACTTCGGTTTCTGTGGGGATAGAAGGCTGTGCTCCCATACGTGTGACACAAATGGCGGCTGCTGCGGATGCGAATTCAAGCGTCTCATGCCAACTGCGACCTTTGCTTAGTTCTGCGGCTAAAGCACCGCAGAACGTATCACCTGCTGCTGTCGTATCTACTGTTTTCACAGAGAAAGCCGGTACCTGTAAATATATTTGGTCGTTTTTTAACAGACAACCTCGTTTTCCCAGTGTTAAAACAACAGTTTTTGCACCCAAAGCCAATAATTTGTCAACAATTCCCTCTTCGCCGATATGTTCCATTATTTCTCCTGAAACGATTTCGGCTTCGGTTTCGTTTACGATCAGAATATCTGTCTTTTTAATGATGTCCTCATCTAACTTTCTCGCGGGCGCCACGTTTAACAGTATCTGTTTCTTATTTTCGTAGGCAAGGTCGCAAATGGCTTTGACCGTGTCGTATGGGATCTCCATTTGCAGGACAATCAAGTCAGCCTCCAATATCTCTTTCTCGATTTCGCGGATATAGCCGGGAGAAAGCATCTCATTCGCTCCTGAGATTATTACAATGCTGTTTTCTCCTTTCTCGTCCACCCAAATCATAGCTATTCCTGAAGAGGTATCCTCGACAATCAAAGATAGAGAGACATCCAATCCCTCTTCCTTATAATATCCCAGGGAATTCAGTCCATTGGTATCTTTGCCCAGGCTGGTTACAAATTTCACTGCTCCCCCAAGCCGATGTGCAGCCACCGCCTGATTCGCTCCTTTGCCCCCCATCGCCTGGAGATAGGAGGCCCCCTTAATTGTTTCACCTGCCTTGGGAAACTTTTTTACTTTCACGATTAAATCCGTATTGGAACTGCCAATCACTACTATCTTACTCATACCATGTTTATATTTATCTGAGATTTGCGGATTGCCGGCTGATCAATTCAATAAAATGTTGTTTGATGTTCTCAGCCTGAATGGAATCCACCATTAAATAATACCGATCACCTTTCTCATCGGCTGTAAAAGTAGTAGCTCCTTTATCCGTCACATCAATCTTACCTGCAGGAGAAATATTGAAATAAGAGGGACCTTACCACTGAATATAATACTGAAGTCAGATCCCAGGTAGGACGGTCATAAGGCATTTCCAGATAACATTTATAAGCCTCTACCATCGGGTGTACCGGTGCCCATCCGAAATCATTTTCAATGCTGGCGCCCGGATAGTTGATCGCAATTCCCACTTCAAAGGGAGAAGTTACCACACGTGTCGGCCATTCGGCAAAGACCTTTTTTGCGGCTGGAATATCTTTCACGATGTTGTACTCATATAGATCCGGATTATTGAAGCATCCTGCCATGGTGCATAATAACTTCACTTTCTTTGCAACCAACTCTTTTCCTGTCAGTGATGAAAAATCATCTCCGGGAGTATCCAATAAACGGGCCAGATTGGTAGAGAAACCTACAGAGATAATTGTAACGGAATTATCGGGTTGTTTAGCCAATAGTTCACGATACAGAATATGCGCTTCCGGTAGAGTTGAATAGTCTTTGAGGGAACGGTGAAATATCGGCTCCCCGTTCTCTTTGTTCATCAGGGATACACATTTGGCATAATTGGCAGCATCATTCTCGCAGTCCGCACCATTGTGTATGATACCAACAGGAATTTCAGGGTAACCATACCAGGTATTCATAATGTCCGTATATTCAGGGGGATATATACCTTCTTTGTTGATCATAATCCCTAATAAGTTTATGTCTCCTGCATCCATGTATTTATAGAGCATATCCAGTGCCAAGGCATCATCCACATCGTTGCCGATATCCGTTTCAAAGATAATCTCCTGTGCTTCTGAAGCGGTTTGTGTACTCCGGTCTTTAGTTGTGCAGCCGGACAAAGCGATCAGGAATAAAAGAATTACTACATAAAATTTGTTTTCGGTCATAATTGTATATTTCTAGAGTTCGTCGTTCTCAATTATAGAATTACCGATCAATACTATTTTACTCATACATTATAGATTAAAAATATATGGGTTTTCCCGGATTATTTCCGGAATATACGATAATATCTCTGATATGTATATAATGGCTTTCGGGTATATTTTTTTGTTTTAATGTTATAGTATGCTCCCCTTCAGGGAGATCGTAATTCCATGCAACCTCATGCTTGCGAATAAGAGAAGAGGTGGGCATTTTTATGGTTTCTATGAAATTGTTATCGATATAAATATCCGCTTCTAACACCTTGTCTTTTTGATTGCTTGTCGCTGCGGCGTATCCGGTAAGAACAAAACCACAACCTTTTATGCCAAACGAAACTTCATTGTTTTGCTCAGTTAACCGGGTACTTATATCTTTCCTTTCAGTAGGATAGATCCCTTCAAAACCTATTTCCAGAGCAACTGTTTGGGGAATCTGGTACCGAATAATAAATGAATCGTCATTCTCAATGCCTCCGTTTCTTTTGATCATTTCGGCAGCATGACGGAATCCTATATCATAGACTTTGTTAAGGGACATTTCTGTATACCGGAAATTCATATCCTCCACTTTCTCAATACCCTGTATCCAGTAATCGGGGATATTATCATATCCTATCATTGTTCCCAGAATTCCGGCAGCATTGGCCGGGTTACAATCCGAATCATAGCCACATCTGGTGCTTATATCTATTGTTGCACCATAGTCGCCCTTACCGTAAAGCAGTCCGATTACAATATATGCCGCATTGATCTTTGCATCGATATTGAACGGCACAAAAACCCCGTCGGGACATCCTTTATCATGCGTCCATTTTTTCTGCGCTTCAAACCAAGCCGATTTCCAGTCATCGGGATTGTTCTTGTACCATTTGATTACGTCTGCAATACATTGATAAAACTGGCTTTCGGCCGGAATAGTTTTCAAGGCCTCTTCCACTATAAATTCAATGTCATTGTGAACGAAAGCCAAGGAATACATTGCCGCAACATAGATACCTCCATACAGCCCATCCCCGTAGTTCATGATGCGGCCAATCCGGTCACAAATGGCAGCGGCAGAGTTTGCCATGCCGGGAGACATTAACCCCGCAAAGTCAGCTTCAATCTGAAAATCGATGTCATCAGCGTGAGGATTGTTTTTCCAATGCCCGGAAGCGGGAGGCATAATACCGTTAAGTATATTATAGCGTGCAGCCTGATTGGCATGCCAAAGAGGATATTCGGCGTGGGCAAAAGCGAGTGCGTGTAAGGAGTCAGGAGCATCAAGGCCGTGCTTTTCAAAAACATCCACAAAAGTCAAATCCATATATACATCGTCGTATAAACCCGGTGAATTTTCATAATACCATAACATCCGGGTATCGTCCCATGGGATGGGAACATGGTCATCAATCATTGTGCCGTTCCATTGAAACTCTGTCGGCCCACCATATGTACAGCCGATCACCTGCCCGGCCCAACCGCCTTTGATCTTGTTTAGAAGTTCACTTTTGGAAAGAGTGAATTCTTTTTTTTCTGAATCGCTAGCATTGCAGGATAATGTAACCATAAGCGCGAACCACATTATGGTAATTGTAAAGATGTTCTTCATAACTTATGTTTTTAATTAATATGTTTTGAAATATCTTATTTAAAATCCGGGATTCTGAGTGAGATTATCGTTTAAATCCAATTCTCTAAACGGGATAGGCCAAAGGTAATGCTTATCCGGTCTGAATTCTTTGACATAACCGGTGAGCTCTACAGTCACGAAAGTTCCCGGATTATTCGGCTGTTCATATGTCATACCCTTAATTGTACCCGGAATAACCATTTCACCTGTTTTCCATCTCCTGATATCAAATAAACGCAATCCCTCCATTGCCAGTTCAACCATTCTTTCCTTTCTTACTATTTCCCTTAATTCGTCTTGATTGAGTGTCGTGATGTCAGGCATACCCACATCGTCCCTGCTCCTTATTTCATTCAACGCATCCAGTACGGACTGATTGATTGCAGCTCCTCCAAGTTCTATGCTGGCTTCGGCATAGGTTAGCAGGACTTCCGCATATCTCAAATAAATTAAGTTGAGTCCACAATTCCAGGGATTAGCATAGTCTGCATCACTTACATACTTTTTGAAATACCATCCTGTAGGCGTCACATTCTCGGCTGATATCGTTATATCATCGCCACTTCCATTACTGGGCAAAGTGTTTAAAACCCTGCCATTAGGCAATATATCCCCACTTGTATATATGGTGTGATACAAGCGGGGATCCCTGTTGTTATAGGGATTGGCCTGATCAAATCCGCTCGCAGGATTATCTATGGGAAGCCCTGTCGGTTTCATCGTATATGCATCAACCAATGGTTTTGTGGGTACTACCTGGCATTGTTGTGTATATAAGCTGTTGGGAGTAAAAAAAGCAAATATGGAATGAGGATTGAGATCTTTTGCATATTGCCTTGCAAACATTATTTCAGAAGAATTCTTTCCTGCATAGTCAAACAATGCTGCATACGAATTATTGATTTGGTGCACTCCCAGATCCATCACGGCTTTCGCTGCGGATTGAGCTTCAGCATATCTTTCAGCATACAGCATTGCCCTGGCTTTTAGGCCAAGAGCAACTCCTTTTGTTACTCTTCCCTTATCTTCCTGTATTGCCGGTAAATCTGCTGCCGACGAAGTCAATTCTTCCGAAATAAAATCCCAAATAATGTCTTTTGAAGTCCGGGGTACTGATTTTGCTTCTTCTACACTCAATGTATTCGTTACCAAAGGGACGTCTCCATAAAGCATAATTAGATTTATATAAGCAAAAGCCCGTAATGTTTTTGCCTCTGCTTTTAAACGCACTCTCAGTTCGTCATTCATTTCCGCTATTAAATCAATATTCTCCAGAAAGGAATTTGAAGCTTGCACTATTGTGTAGTAATAACTCCATTCACTGGCAATTACGTTGTTACTGGCGTCGAAAGTATGTTTCTCGACTTCCGATTCAGCCCTCCATTGTAAAATGTAATGTGCTATATCCGCATATGCATCCATTGATGCGTATCGCCATTGATTTCCTAAAATTGAATATATCCCGTTTGAAGCATATATTGCATCCTCTTCGGTTTGCCAGAAAAGTGCACTGGATAATCTGTCTTTGGGAATCGTATTTAGCAAGTCATTATTACAAGATATGAATATCACTGTAATAAAACCGATATATAATATTTTGTAAGATTTCATCCTTCTAAGATTTAAAAGTTTATATTAAGTCCAAATGTTGTCACGGAAGTTTGTGGGAAACTTGATTCCTGCCCTCTTCCTTCCATTTCCGGATCAATGTCGTACTTATTTAGTTCTGAAAATGTCAACAAATTTGTTGCTGATATATATACATTGATCCCGCTCACATTGATTCGCTCACATAGACTCCGTGGGATATCATAAGAGAGCCTGATATTCTTTAGGCGTAGATAACTACCGTTAAGCATTGAAAAATCTGATATCTGTGCATTTTTCATGGTGTATTTGGTTGGCCTGGGATATTTGGCATCTGGATTTTCAGGAGTCCAGTAATCTTCCCATATTTTATGGGTAAAACCGCCCCAGATACCATGTTCTAATATTGCTCCGGTCATTAATTTGTCTGAGCCGGCCACACCTTGCCAGAATAAATCCAGTTTTAGATTTTTCCATCCGACGGACATAGTAGAAGAGAAAGTCCAGTCAGGTATCTCACTCCCAAATATTACGAAATCATCAGGCGTTAATTCGCCATCACCATTCTGGTCAACATATTTGATATCTCCCGGGCCAACAGAGCCATCCCACTTTGCATAATTGTCAACTTCTGCCTGGGTTTGAAAAAAACCATCAGTCTCAAATCCATAGAAGGAATTAATTGGGTAGCCTTCCGTCGTAATTGTCCTATAGTCGCTATTCCCAAAGGCAGAGATATGGGGGCCGGTACCGGCAAGGTCAACTACTTTGTTTTTGTTGTAATTTGCATTAAACCCTAGTTCAACGTCAAAATCTCCAAAAGATTGTCTTCCTCCTACTAAAAACTCAAACCCTCTATTTTCAACAGAACCAGCATTCTGATTAGTTGGTTGAAGACCTATTATGGATGGAATTGGTACCATAAGAAGGATATCAGTGGTCAGTTTCTTGTAATAATCGAATGAAAAATTCAATTTATTATTAAATAAGTAACCATCAAGTCCGAAATTCAATTGAGTTGTCGTTTCCCATGAAATATCCTTGCTGGCCAGATTGATTTGGCGGAAGCCGGTAGCTAATGTTTCATTGAAAAGATAGTTTTGTTGATTATATGTCGGCATAAATGTATAAAGTCCTACTTGCTGACTACCAACTTCCCCCCAGGATCCTCTGATTTTTAATTCTTCAACAGTGTCTTTTAAAGGATTCCAGAATTCTTCACTTGAAATTCGCCAACCCATTGAAAAAGACGGAAAAAAACCATAACGATGTCCTGTGGCAAACCTTGAAGAACCATCATATCTGGCATTCGCTTCAAAAAGATATCTGGAATCGAAATCATAATTTAATCGGGCAAAATAAGATCGTAATCCCCATTCCGAATTTCCACCTGTTGCCGACTGGGTTGCATCATCTGCTCCCATCGAAAGTGCTTGCAACTGGTTGTTATAAAAGTTCTGTCTGTAACCTTGCACCCAACTCTGCAAATAGTGTATTTCCGAATAGCCGGCAATACCGCTTATTTTATGTTTGTTGAATGCCTTGTTGTAGCTTAAATGTAAATCTATCCCTTCTTCCTGAGATTTATCCCGGTAATCGTACATTCTGTTTATATTGTTAAATGTCCTCCTATCGGGATGTAGCTTGTCTACGAAATCGTACTTGTTATTAAAAGAATTCCAGATTTCCATGTTGTGCTGTGTAGAATATTGTGCACTTATGTCTAGCCCGTTGAGAATTTCATAATTTGCTTTAAATATTCCTACAATATAAGTCCTTTTAGAACTGGCTTTTCCCATTTCGTATACATTTATAAGTGGACTGTAGCTATCTACTGTAAGCCCATAAGAACCATCCTTGTAATAAGGTACGCCCCATTGACTGTTTTGCCACATTCTATAGTACGACTCCCATTCATTATAAGGAGCCTTTCTTTCGCTGAAACGTATATTTATATTTGTATCGAAGGTTAGTTTATCATTTAGTTTAAATCCGTTCTTTGCCCTCATCTCACTTAAATTAAATCCGTAATTTGGGAGTATCCCCTCTTCGTTCATATATCTGAATGAGAGTCTATTTGTAATTCTTTCACTTCCTCCACTTAAGGTGAGGGTGTGGCTATGTTGGAGTGCCAGTCTGAATAGAGTGTTATGCCAAACGTTAGGCAGAGGATACTGTTCCGGATCGTTGGCGTGGTTTTCCGGCCATTTTTGGATATATTCGTCAGAATAGAACTTGTATCCATATGTATTCATATAAGCTTCGTTTTGCTGCTTCATGTAAGTGACAGCTTCCATATGTTCCGGATTGTTATTTGAACGAGCAATGCCGAAATATCCATTGTAGGTAATTGAAAGTTTCCCGTCATTTGGAGCCTTGGTTGTTACCAATATTACACCTGCGGCTGCCCTTGACCCATATATTGCTGTTGATGCGGCGTCCTTAAGTACAGAGACAGATTCAATATCTGCAGGATTGATCCTGGATAGACTGCCTGGAATACCATCTATCAATACTAAAGGATTATTATCATTTAAGGAGGTGACCCCCCTTATTCGGGTTGTTAGATTTTCATTTCCAGGTGCCCCGCCACGGTCTATTATGGTTAATCCGGGTAGTTTCCCTTGCAGTGCCTGTGTGATATTTGTGGAGTTACGTTCAGATAGACTTTGGGAACTTATACTACTCACTGCGTTTGTTATACTGACTTTTCTCTGGACACCATATCCGATTGCGACAATTTCATTTAATCCGATTGTTTCTTCTTCCATTACTACATCAATTCTTTCTTTGTTTTGAACGGCTATTTCCTGATTTTTCATTCCTATAAAAGAATATTGAATGATTGCATTTTGTGGAATATTATTCAAAATATAGTTGCCGTCAATGTCGGTTGTAGTTCCTAAAGACGTTCCTTTTACCATAACTGTCACACCCGGTACGGGATTACCTTTTTCGTCTATTATTGTACCTCTTATTTCGGTTTTCTGTTGGACAGCTTCAAAAGAAACAGAGCCGTATAGATAATAATTATTTCCTAGAACCTCAGAAGACGAAATGCTCAAAAATACGCAGATTGTCATTGCTATATGAATCTTTGTTGTCTGTTTGCTTTTATCAAAAGCTTCTTTTTTTGTGATACAGTATTTATTCATATCTTTGTAATGATTTAATTTTTTACGATGATAAATTAAATTGTTATGAGTCGAACAGTATGTGCCGTACTGTTCGACTTTTTTATTCTGAAGGATCTCTACTACAACGGAAAGTTTACTTTGACAGACAATAATGGGAGTAGCAAAGATGTGACGTTTATCCATTTTTATGGATATCCATATACGATGTTATTTGTAAAATATGCGTGTAATTGTAGCGTATAAAGAATGGTTGTATTCAAATCTGTTTTTTATCTCCATAGGCATAATATTTTTAAAATAATTTTAACAAAACACTTTACTTCGGGTTAATAAAGAACTATAATGAGAGAAATTAATAAATTACATTAACGGAATTTGTCTTAACGTGTATTATTCAACTTAATAGAGGCATGAATTAGCATTCATTGATACCGTTTTTCAGATAGTTGGAATATAAAAATTCAAAGAGCGCACACGATCAGAACAATTCCCAATTCTTTGCTATATATGCGGATAAAACGCAAGGCATCTATCTGATTTTTCACCCTTATAATTTGGATTGATTGCAAATATATGCACAATATTGATTTGAACAAACGTTTTCGCAAATTTATATAGTTAAATCATGTTATTTTTCGAGTTGATGTCTGCTTCTTACATTATTTCTGTTAGCTTTGTTAAAAAAATAGGATTATGCAGCAAAAATCGAATATAGTTGATATTGCCGAAAAATCGGGATTCTCTATTACCACCGTCTCGCGGGTTTTGAACGGGAAAGCCGATAAATACAGGATAAGCAAAGCCACGCAGCAGAAAATAGAATCTGCAGCGGAGGAATTGAATTATGTTCCCAATGAATTCGCGCGTAATCTTCGCACTGGGAAGAGTAAAACGATTGCGCTAATTGTTCCCTCTCTAAAAAATCCTTTTTTCGCCGAGATTGCAAGCGTGGTAAATGTAGAGGTGAGAAAATACAATTATATCACTATTATCGGAGACAGTGATGACAATATCGAAAACGAAAAAACAGAAGTAATGCATTTGTCATCGAGAAATCTGGATGGAATGATCATTGTTCCTTGCGGGGCCGAATGGGGACATCTCGAGAGGATGCGGGAGAAAGGACTTCCGTTGATCTGTATTGACCGGTATTTTGAAGGGCTGGATCTCTCCTTTGTTTCTTCGGACAATTATGAAGGTGCCTATTCAGCATCTAAATATCTGATTGAGCACGGTCATACTTCTATTGCCTGTATCCAGGGGGTCAGACACTCGACCCCTAATATCCAACGGGTGAGAGGTTTTGTAGATGCCATGATTAATTCCGGTATCACTTCATATACGGTGACTGGCGATGCTTTCAGTGAACAGAACGGATATCTGGAAACAAAGCTGTTGCTCCGGCAAAAAGTGAGGCCCACTGCTATATTTGCCTTTAGCAATACCATCGCTATGGGATGTATAAAAGCGCTTAAAGAGGAGAAGGTGAAGGTGCCGGAAGATATATCACTGCTTACATTTGACGATAATCCATACCTTAATTATATAGAGCCTCCGCTTACTTGTATATCGCAACCGGTGGAAGATATTTGCAAAATAGCTGTGAAGATACTGTTTTCCAACATCCTGGAGCATGATACGTCTCCTAAACATGTACTGTTAAAAACCCAGTTGAAAGTGAAAGCATCGGTAAGGAATGTAGGCCGTCCACTATGAGGTGGGAAAGTGGGAAGGAGGGAAGGAGGGAAAGTAAAATCCCAAACCCCAAATCCGATATCTTGAAATTGAAAGAAGTTCAGTCTGCCGTTCCGCTCAAAAAAATACCGCAGATGCATTTTGTATGTGGATTGTTTTGCTTACTTTTGAATCCTCTAAAATATATCTGTTTTTATGTCAAGAAAGATCAGAGCAGCCGTAGTAGGCTACGGAAATATAGGAAAATATGTGGTGGAGGCGTTACAGTCGTCCCCCGATCTTGAGGTGGCCGGAATTGTCCGGCGCGATGCCGCGAATATTCCCGCTGGGTTGAAAGAATATAACGTGGTGAATTCCATATCGCAACTCGAAGGTGTGGATGTGGCGATACTTTGTACCCCTACCAGAAGTGTGGAGAAATTTGCGTTGGAATGTCTGGAGTTAGGTGTCAATACGGTAGATAGTTTCGATATCCACGGTCAGATAGTACAATTGCGTGAATCGCTCGATGGAGTGGCGAAGAAACACAACGCCGTTTCCATAATTTCGGCCGGATGGGATCCGGGAAGCGACTCGGTGATCCGTACCCTTATGGAGGCGATGGCACCGCGAGGTATCACTTATACCAATTTCGGGCCGGGCATGAGTATGGGGCATACCGTGGCCGTAAAAGCTATCGATGGTGTAAAAGCGGCCCTTTCCATGACTATCCCTACAGGCACAGGCGTACATCGCCGCATGGTCTATATTGAGCTGGAGGAAGGACACGATTTCCAGACGGTAGCACATGCCATCAAATCCGATGATTACTTTGTCCATGACGAGACCCACGTCTTTCAGGTGGAGGATGTGGAAGCCCTCAAGGATATGGGACACGGCGTGCTGATGGAACGCAAAGGCGTTTCGGGGAATACACAGAACCAGTTGTTCAAGTTCGATATGCGTATCAATAACCCCGCACTCACAGCACAGCTGCTTGTGGCCGTAGCGCGTGCGTCGATGAAACAGCAACCCGGCGCTTATACCATGATTGAAATTCCTGTAGTGGATCTCTTGCCGGGAGAAAAAGAGGCGTGGATCAGGAAATTGGTATGAGTTAATGTGTCTAATGTGCCAATGTGCCAATGTGATTAATGTGCCAATGGGACTAATGTGCCAATGGGAGCCAATCCATTTTTCACTTTTCACTCTTAGTTTTTAGTTTACTAAGAGCCTTGCTTCTTTTTCAATTGCATTAGGCTTTTTCTACACTCGGCAAAACAAATAAATTTGTTCTGCACTCGCGTAACGAAAAAGTTCACTACCTTTGTCGAAAATATCAATTCTGATGGACATATTACTCACTGTAACCTGGAACGTAGACCCCACGCTTTTTACCGTCTTTGGCCGCGAAATACGTTGGTACGGCCTGTTGTGGGTCATAGGGTTGATTGTTGCCGTGTATATGGTGCAGCGTATCTTCAAACGTGAAGATCTTCCCGAAAAATGGTTCGATTCGCTTTTCTTTTATATGATCGTCGGTATTATCGCAGGAGCCCGTCTCGGTCATTGTTTATTTTATCAGCCGGCTTATTATCTGGCCAATCCCGTTGAGATACTGAAGGTTTGGGAAGGAGGGCTGGCCAGCCATGGGGGAGTGATCGGAATTATTATCGCCGTGTGGCTCTATTCCCGGAAGGTGACCAGGCTCAGCATGTTGTGGACGTTCGATCGTGTGATGGTGCCGACTGGGTTCACCGCCGCGATGATCCGTTTCGGAAACCTGATGAATCACGAGATCTACGGAGGTCCGACCGATCAACCGTGGGGATTCCGGTTTGTAACCAATCTCCACCAATGGATGCAGGGGGCTGAACCGGTTTATTCACAACCGTCGCATCCCACGCAGATATACGAGGGGTTGGCCTATCTGGCCGTTTTTGCCGTCACCGTGTATATGTACTGGAAAACCGATGCCAAAGGCCGCAAAGGATTGATTACAGGCGTAGGTATCCTGCTGATTTTCCTGTTCCGCTTTTTCGTGGAGTTTCTCAAAAACGAACAGGTTCCATCCGAAGTTGCCATGCGGGAGAATACAGGCCTGATCTTAGGCCAATGGTTGAGCATTCCCTTTATCCTCTGGGGTATGTGGCTGATATGGAACGCCTTGCGGAGACCCGCCCAGGTGGCGGATACTCCAAAGCAATCGCAAATGGCACAGCCCAGACCAAAGAAGAAAAAGTGATGTCGCGATTTAGCGATTTGTTGAGTGAAACTAAAGCGGGACAAGTCATACCAATGAGACTAATAAAGAACGACATTTGTCATTAGTAATTGGTAATTAGTAATTTTATTTACATGTTGATTTGTTGATATGATGATTTTCAGGATTTGGTAATTTGTCATTTGTAATTAGTAATTTGTCATTTGTAATTAGTAGTTAAATTAGTGAATACGAAATATATGTACAAGCCGATTGAAGTAACGGAGGATATTTTTTATGTGGGTGTGAACGACCGCACCAAACATCTTTTTGAGAGCCTATGGCCCTTGCCGCAAGGTGTTTCTTATAACTCCTATATTGTCAGGGATGAGAAAACCGCACTGATCGATACCGTCGATATTTGCTATTCGGATCTTTTTATGCGTAAGATCCGGTCGGTGTTGGGTGATAAACCCATCGATTACCTCGTGGTGAACCATATGGAACCCGACCATTCCGGTTCCATCGAATTCCTTGTCTCCAGATATCCGAATATCCGGATCGTAGGGAACAAGCGAACCCTTGAAATGCTGAAAGGTTTTTACGGGATAGTCGAAAACGTGGTTGAAGTGAAAGATCTGGATCAGATGAGTCTGGGAAAGCGTACGCTCCAGTTTTACATGACTCCTATGGTGCACTGGCCGGAGACGATGATGACCTATGTCAGGGAGACCGGAACCTTGTTTAGCGCTGATGCCTTTGGCACCTTCGGCACACTCGACGGTGGCGTCTTAGACAGGCAGCTTTGTCCTGAAAGGTATCGTGACGAGATGATCCGCTATTATTCCAATATTGTGGGTAAGTTCGGATCTCCTGTGCAAACAGCCCTGAAGAAATTGTCCAACATTGGGATCAATGCTATTTGTTCCACCCATGGTCCCGTATGGACCATTCCCGAAAATATCGCCGATGTGATTGCCTTGTATGACCGGTTGAGCCGTTATGATGCCGAAGAAGGATTGGTCATTGCCTATGGAAGCATGTATGGCCACACTGAAGAATTGGCCGAGATCATTGCGGGCGAGGCTGCTGAAAACGGGGTAAAGAGCATTGTGATGCACAATGTGTCGAAAAGCCATGAGTCGGATATTCTTCGTGACGCGTTTAAATATAAAGGGTTGATCATCGGATCACCTACCTATAACAATAAGTTGTACCCGGCTGTGGATGCCCTGGTTTCCGCATTGCAAAACCGTAACCTGAAAGACCGATTCTTTGGTTATTTCGGTAGTTTTACCTGGGCCGACGCTACAGCCAGGCAATTCGAAGCATTTGCGGAATCCATGGAGTTTGAGTTGGTGTCAGAGCCTGTGCTTATGAAACAGGCGATGCTGGGCGATGTGGTGGAAAAGGCCCGGAATCTGGGCAGGACCATGGCTCAGAAACTGATGTCCGCTACAGAAGTGGGTTCGAATAACACATCTAACTGTTCATAAATTAAACAAACATGAGACTTATCATTCAGCCCGATGCCGATCAGATGGCACAATGGGCAGCCAATTACATTGCGGCAAAAATCAATAATGCAAACCCGACGGCTGAGAAGCCTTTTAAATTGGGATTGCCAACCGGTTCATCACCCTTGAAGACCTATAAGGCGTTGATCAAATTGTACGAAACAGGACGAGTGTCGTTCGAGCACGTGATCACGTTCAATATGGATGAGTATATCGGTTTACCGGCGGAGCACCCGCAAAGTTACCACACTTTTATGTGGGATAACTTCTTTCATCATATCGATATTAAAAAAGAGAATGTGCATATCCTCGACGGGATGGCGGAAGACCCCGAAGCCGAATGTGCCGCGTATGAACTGGCCATAACAGAGGCGGGAGGTATTGATCTTTTCCTGGGTGGGATCGGCCCCGATGGGCATATCGCATTCAACGAGCCCGGCTCTTCGCTTAGTTCACGTACACGTGTGAAAACGCTTACCACCGATACGGTGATTGCCAATTCCCGATTTTTTGATAACGATGTGAACAAGGTGCCTAAAACAGCGCTGACAGTAGGAGTAGGGACCGTGCTTGATGCCAGGGAAGTGCTTATCCTTGTCAACGGACATCATAAGGCCCGCGCGCTCTATCACGCCGTGGAAGGATCCATCAACCAGATGTGGACGATCAGTGCCTTGCAGTTGCATGAAAAAGGAATCATCGTTTGCGATTACGATGCCTGCGCAGAACTGAAAGTGGGCACTTACAAGTATTTCCTCGATATTGAGCATGATAACCTGAATCCCGATTCACTCCTGTAGTGTATGGGTTGGCATATTGCCAATTCCATATAACCGCTGCCGGTTTAGAAAACAAAAAGTGTGGGCTTCCGCCTGCACTTTTTTCTTGACACCTTAATGCTTTTTACTTGACCTTTAACACGTCCCTTCGATTATTAAGTGAACAAGACCCGTTTATTGTTTGTTTACCGGGAGACCGTAGTGTCAATTGCGCAGAAAATGAACAAGGTAAAAGCCAAAGGGATAATAGTTTTGGGTTATTGGGACGCAAAATAAATAATGCGTCATTTTTATCCGCCGGATTGCAATCCTCCTTTCGGGAAGTATGCAGGTTCCGGCGGATTTTTCGCTTTTTTCAATGGCCCATGTTCGCCTTCAATTTTTCAAGTTTACTTTATTCGGCACATTTCAGTTATTCTTCTCTTTCGGCTTGATACCACAGGCCTCCCCTGTGGGTTCATCTTCGGCACGATACCATATATCGCTGTAATCATCAGGGTGCCTGCGGAATTTTGCCAGGATATAGGAGCATGAAGGGATTACCTGGTATCCGTTCTCCCGCGCGTAATTGACCATCTCATCGAATAATCTTCCGGCAATACCTTGCCCTTCCAGTTCCGGACGCACGCCTGTATGATAGGCGTTCAGCAGGTTGTCTTTTATCTCGAAATCCAGTTCAGCCACCTGCCGCCCCTCCCGCGCAATGAAAAAACTACCCCGGTTTCTGTTGTCTATTCTGAATTGTATGTCCATATCATTCAATTTTAATTGGTGACCTGTTTGTGATCTATTCATTAAAACAATTAATGATTATCCGCAATAGTTCCTATTGTAAATTCTTGACTTGAAATCAGGAGCATACGTTACAGCGGCTATCAACAG